>NZ_JADMJO010000152.1 GCF_018780385.1 Hydrogenophaga sp.
CGCCGATGATAGTGCGGGTTCCCGTGTGAAAGTAGGTCATCGTCAGGCTCTTACCCAGCCCCCAAACCCCCTCGTGCCTTATGGTGCCTGGGGGTTTGGGCTTTTGGGGATCTGAATCTCCGATCGCCTGTATTGCTCCAGATCGAAGGCCATTCAAGCGTTGTAAATGTATCCCGAGTCGATACGAAGTGCGTGACTCGCACTCAGTTCGCTTAGCAAGGCTTCGAGTGATTCGCGTAAAAAGTGCTCGGTAGTGAGGTTTGAGCGTTGCTCAATGGAGGCGAGGTAGGGCGTGTTCCGGTACCAGTCGAAGAGATCGTCAATCGACACGGCTTGCCATTCGAGCAGTTTGAATTTGATGAGGACTTTGAGGGCATGTCGGCGGTGTTTGACTGGATTCTTGGTGAATTGATCGAGCCGACTTCTGGCTCGCTGCAATGCCCCGACCAAGTCCTCAAATACCGAGCCATGTCCTGGAATGATGATGCTGGGCGCCAAGCGCTCGATCAGATCCAAGGTGTCTGCGACTTCATCGAAGGCGTCGACGCCTTCCAGCTCCGGGAAAACGATGCCAAAGCCGTTTTCCCACAAAGCATCCGCTGAGATAAGGATGCGCCCGGCGGGTTGAAAAAGGATCACGGAATGCGGATCGTGGCCTTTTGCCGCGTGTATTTCCCATGTGTCTAGCCCCAGTCGCATGCTGGTTCCTGGAATCAACACGCCCTGATGAGTGAACGCGGGACATGACTGTCCAGTGGGGACGTAGGTCAGCGCAACCGGATCCCATTGCGCCACCGCCGCCGCCTGACCCGGTGGAATCAGGGTTTGCAGACGAGGAAACGCGCTTTGCAGTTGAGCGTTGCCTCCGCAGTGATCGCTGTGAAGGTGGGTGTTCAACAGCAGATCCAGAGAATGGCCGTGCAAGTTGTCCCGCAGCAATGCGAGCGTTTGTTGTGCATGGGTGCAGTAGCCTGAGTCAACCAGGGCGCTGGATCCATCGCCCTGCAGCAGGACGTTGTTGGATGACAGCCAGCCCCGTTCAAAGACGGTGATACCGCTCTCGACGAGGTTTGAAATGACGGTGCGCTTGTCGTGGGGGGAAGGCATTCGTTGCATCGCGTGTGGTGAGGAACAACTGTTGAAGGTTGCCATGTGGCCAGCGGTCAACCGAGGCGCACCAGTTCATGGCTCAGGGCCGCGCTGCAGGCGTCCAGTGGCTGGTCAAAGAGTGCGGCGATCCACCGCGACTCGCGTTCTTGGATTGTGTCAAGAAACGCGCGCGCACCACCCAGTGCGAAGAACGCGTCGAAACCGCTTTCAAGAAAATGCTGCAATGCATCCAGTCCCGCCACACGGGCTGGATTGCGCATCATCCTCAGGCCCAGACGCAGGCTCTTCATGCGCGTCAGGCGTTGCAGTTCAAGCCCCATGTGCTGAACCACGGACAATTGGCGATCTCGATCGGCCCGGGCATCGGTCATCCGCCAGCTCAGGATGTAGCGTGTGGCCGTGGGGAGTACGCTGTCCAGCGTGAGCCAGTGTGTGGCAAGTTGTTGGTCCAGCACCTCGGTGAGAGCGTGCGTCTCGGCCAGGTCCACGGCGAGTTGCGCAACCGCTTCGGGGAAAAAGCGCTCCAGGGCGCCCGCGATTCGCGAGAACTGGGCATCGCGCTGTGCGAAGTCGTGCACGCCATACAGTTCGTCGAGGAAAAAACGGGTCGCTGGGGCGTATCGTACTTGCCCCAAAAAGTCGGAATACGTGGCGCGAAACCGGAGGGCCTGCAATCGTTTGATGTCGTCAACAGCCGACTGAAGTCCTTCAGTTTGTGCCCGCAGGCGCAGCTGTTCCACGCGCACGAGATGCGCCCTTATCAGGTCTGCGGCGGCGGGATTCTCGCTCATGGAGGACTGGAGGCTTGCGAAGAGTCTAGACGGAGAGCCTTACGCAAGGTGTCGCGGATGGTGACCGCGGACCTGGGCATCCCCACGTGAGCCATGCGATAGTTTGGAAATGAAATCGCCTACTCCATCCTTGGCCGTTCCAAGCCGTCCAGTGTCTTCCTCGCTTGCGAGGCTGCAACAGGCGATTGTCCTCCTGGCTTTCGTTGTCGCCGGGGCATGGCTGTGGTGGATGGCTCCCCGTTCCGCTATCTGGGCATTCGCGGGCGTGGGCACCGTGTTCTTGGGGTATGCCGTCATTCTGGCGGTGGAGATGGTCGCTGCCGCGATGGTCAACCGCGAAGATGTGGCGGCCAGGGCCAATGCGGCCCAATGGATATCGGCTTGGTGGCAAGAGGTGCGGGTGGCGCCGCTCGTGTTTGCATGGCGACAGCCTTTTTGCTGGCGACAACTGCCGGACAGCGCCGAGACGCAGGTCTCTCAACGGGCGGTGGTCCTGGTCCATGGATTTGTCTGCAACCGCGGGTTCTGGTTGCCTTGGATGAAGCGTCTGCGAGCCCTGAACGTGCCCTACGTGTCGCTCAACCTGGAGCCGATCTTCGGGTCGATTGACGAATATGTGCCGCTCGTGGACGCCGCTGTGGCGCGGGCCACGGCGTTGTCAGGCCTGCCGCCGAAGCTTATCTGCCACAGCATGGGCGGACTGGCCGCAAGGGCGTGGCTGGCCAGTTCAACCGACGCAGCTGCCCGCATCGATAGGGTCATCACGATCGGAACGCCGCACCGCGGCACCTGGCTGGCACGCTTCAGCCACCTGAACAACGGACGCCAGATGCGCCACGACTGTGACTGGCAGCAGGACCTGCTGTCCCGCGAGCTGCTGCTCCACGCCCAGCGCAACGCCAATCGGTTTGTCTGCTGGTACAGCAACACCGACAACATCGTTTTTCCGGCCTCCACGGCCACATTGCCCGGCGCCGACAACCGCCTGGTGGTCGGGGCCCCTCACGTGGCGCTGGCGTTTCACCCGAGGGTGATGGACGAATCGCTGGCGATGGTGGCGTCGGCCGGGAGTTCGCCCAGCGAGCGCACCGCGTCATAGAGCGGCGCGAAGTCGGGTGCGGTCATCTCGAACAGCTGCTCGAAGCTGTCGATGACGAAGTAGGTGGCCTGGTAGTCGTCGATCTTGTAGCGTGTGCGCATGCAGCGCAGCAGATCCAGCGAGATGCGCTGTGGCTGCGGGCTGGTGACGCTGTGGCGCAGCTCACCCGACGAACTGAGGATGCCGGCGCCATAGGCCCGCAAACCATCGGCCTGGCGGATCAGGCCGAATTCGATGGTGTACCAGTACAGCCGTGAAAGCAGTTCGCCCGCGCCCAGGTCGTGTGCTTTCAGGCCGCCCGCACCGTAGCGCTGCACGTAGTCGGCGAACATCGGGTTGAAGAGCAGCGGTACGTGGCCGAACAGGTCGTGGAACACGTCGGGCTCGACCACGTAGTCGAACTCCTCGGGCTGGCGGATCCAGTCGGTGACGGGGAAGCGCCGGTGGGCCAGCAGATCGAAGAATGGGCGTTCCGGGATGAGGCCGGGCACCGCCACAATTTCCCAGCCAGTCGCGGGCTTGAGGCGTTCGTTGATCTCCTCGAAGCGTGGAATGCGGTCCTTCACGCCAAGCGAGGGCAGCGCATCAATAAAAGCATCGCAGGCCAGCCCGGGCAGCAGCGCGGTCTGGCGCTCGTAGAGCCGACGGTACGTATCGTGGTCGGCCGAGGTGTAGGAGGACCAGTTCTGTGGGCAGGTGTAATCGGCCTGCGCGCGCGAGTAGTCGCCGCGCGGCGGGCGGTCACTGGCGCCATAAACGACGGGTTCAACAGCCATGGCGTGCTCCGTCAGGCTTTGAGCACGCCACGGCGCACTTGGTCCAGTTCCATCGTCTCGAACAAGGCCTTGAAGTTGCCCTCGCCAAAGCCCTGGTTGCCTTTGCGCTGGATGAATTCGAAAAAGATCGGGCCTAGCTGGTTCTCGCTGAAGATCTGCAGCAGCAGCTCGCCGGGCATACCGTCCACGAGGATGTTGCGTTGCTTCAGTGCTTCCACGTTTTCACCGTGGTTCGGGATGCGGTTGGGCAGCAGCTCGTAGTAGGTTTCGCTCGTGTTGAGCAGCTTCACGCCACTGAGCTCCAGTGCGTCGACCGTGTCGTACAGGTTGGTCGAGCCCATGGCGATGTGCTGGATGCCTTCGCCGCGGTAGCGGTCCAGGTATTCCTGGATCTGGCCCGCTTTTTCGTTGCCTTCTTCGTTGATCGGAATGCGGATCTTGCCGCAGGGGCTGGTCATGGCTTTGCTCTTCACGCCGGTGGCCTGGCCCTCGATGTCGAAATAACGCACCTCGCGGAAATTGAACAGGCGCTCATAAAAACCGGCCCACTCGTCCATGCGGCCGCGGTGCACGTTGTGCGTGAGGTGGTCGATGTAGGTCAGGCCGTGGCCATGCGGATTGAGTTCCGCACCGGGCAGGGGCTCGAAGTCCACGTCGAAGAAACCGATGTTGCCGATGTCGCCCTCTTGGGCGCCATTCTTGCCACGCCAGCGGTCGATGAAATAGATGATGGAGTCGCCAATGCCCTTGATGGCGGGAATGTTCAGTTCGCCGGGGCCAGCCGACTGCGCATAGCCCCACGCGCCGAGCGCGATGGCGCGCTCGTAGGCCGCTTTGGCATCGCGCACGCGGAAAGCAATCGCGCACACACTGGGGCCATGCAGGCGCGCGAAGCGCTGCGCAAAGCTGTCGGGCTCGGCGTTGATGATGAAGTTGATCTCGCCCTGGCGGTACAGCGTCACGGCCTTGTGGCGGTGCTTCGCAATCGGCTTGAAGCCCATGCGTTCGAACAGCGCGCCCATGGCCACTGGGTCGGGCGCAGCGTATTCAATGAACTCGAATCCGTCGGTGCCCATGGGATTCTCCCATTCGGTGGCGGCGGTCTGGGCGGTGGTGGGCAAGGCGTTGTTCATGGCTGTCTCCATAGGGCGAGGGGGTGATTCGCCACTGTATCGGCGCAGCGTGTCACGATTCCGGCGTTTTGGGGCGCTCCACTTGTCCTTCTTGCAGGAAACCTGCATAGTTCGCTAAATGGAAGCACTGGACAAGCTCGACAGACACATTTTGCGCAGCCTGCAGGCCGACGGCCGCGCCACCTACGACCAGATCGCCGAATCCGTGGGCCTGTCGCCCAGCGCTGTGCTGCGGCGCGTGCGCCGGCTCGAAGAGGCGCACGTCATCGACCGCTATGTGGCCCTGGTGCGCCCGGAAGCCGTGGGCCTGGGCCTCACGGCGCATGTGAACGTGCGGCTGGAGAAGCACGCCGGCAGTGCCAAGCGCAACCCCATGGACCAGTTTCGCGCCAGTGTGCTGTCCTGGCCCGAGGTGGTGGAGTGCGCGGCGCTCACCGGTGAGATGGACTTTCAACTGCGCCTGGTGGTGGCCGACATGGCGGCCTACTCACGCTTCATGATGGACACCTTGCTCAAGCACCCGAGCGTGCAGGACTGCAAGACCAGTTTCGTGATGGACCGTGTGAAAAGCACCACCGCTTTGCCGCTTTAGACCTTGACGCGTGGCGACCGGCGGTCGTCTTCTTCCCGCCCATCGGGTGCCTGGGGGTTTAGGGACATCAGTCCTTGTCGATATAGGGATAACCCTTACAGTTCTGCCATGGTCGTTCCCACCCGTTGGTTCAAGTCTGCAACACCGCCCGTCCAGGCGCCGGTCGGCGCAGTCGCGAGCGGCACTCGTGCGCCCAACGACCACAGCTTTCCGTCCACCAGCGTGGTGGTGCCCATCCGCTCCATCGGCCCAGGCCAACGCGACCGCATCCTGGACCACCTGCTGTCGCTGGAGCCGCACGACCGCTACCTGCGCTTTGGATACGCGGCCAACGACGAGCAGATCACCCGCTATGTGGACCAGCTCAACTTCGAGCGCGACGAACTCTTCGGCATCTTCAACCGCAAGCTCGACCTGATCGCCATGGCCCACCTGGCCTTCTCGATCGATCCCCAGTACACCAGTTGTGCCGAGTTCGGCGTGTCGGTGGCCAAGAGCGCCCGCGGCCGGGGCTATGGCAGCCGGCTCTTCGAGCGCGCTGTCATGCACGCACGCAATGAAGGCGTGACGCAGTTGTTCATCCATGCCCTCTCGGAGAACACCGCCATGCTCAAAATTGCGCGCCACGCAGGCGCCATCATCGAGCGCGACGGCTCCGAGTCGGAAGCACACCTGCGGCTGCCACCGGCCAATTTCGATTCGCGCGTGACCGAACTGGTCAACCAGCATGTCGCCCTCACCGATTACCATTTGAAGGCCCAGGCCAAACAGTTCTGGCGCTTGCTTGCCGTGCTGCAAGACATTCGCCAGGGTGTGCGCGAAGCACGCGAACGCGTGCGCGGCTGACGCCGTCCGCGAGAGCGGTGGCGGCCTGGCCGCGTTTTTGCTCTGAGACACCGGCTTGGGGTATCCTTTCGCACCGTTACAACTCCCCCAACCTTCAGTGGCCGAATCCCCTCCCAGTAGTGGGCCGCAGCGCAGCCTGCGGCATGCCGACAAACGTGGTTTCCTGCAAAAGCTCGCGGAGTTCATCCACCCCGGGCCGGATTCCAAGGACGAGCTGATCGAGACCCTCGCCGACGCCGAGGACAACGACATCATCAACGCCGAGTCGCGGGTGATGCTCGAAGGCGTGATCCGCATCGCCGACATGACCGCTGGCGACGTGATGGTGGCCACGCCGCGCATGGATGTGCTGGACATCGATGCGCCCTACGACGAGTTGCTTCATCTGGTCATCGACACCGCGCACTCGCGCTTTCCGGTCTTTGAGGGCGAGCGCGAAAACATCATCGGCATCCTGCTGGCCAAAGACCTGCTCAAGCTGCAGCGCGCGCCCGAACTCAACATCCGCGCCCTGCTGCGCCCGGCCACCTTCGTGCCCGAGACCAAGGGACTCAACGACCTGCTGCGCGAGTTCCGTGGCAACCGCAACCACCTGGCTATCGTGATCGACGAGTTCGGCCGCGTGGCCGGCCTCATCACCATCGAGGACGTGCTCGAGGAAATCGTCGGTGAGATCGAAGACGAATTCGATGTGGCCGAGGACGAGGGCGACATCTTTGGTCTGGCCGACAGCACCTGGCGCGTGAGCGGTGACACACCGATCGAACGCATCAACGAATCCTTCGGTCTGAAGCTGTCGGAAGACGACTTCGACACCATCGGCGGCATGATCGCCCACGCCATGGGCCACGTGCCCAAACGCGGCGAGGTGCACGAGCTCGAAGGCCTGCGCTTCACCGTGTTGCACACCAAGGGTGGCGCGGTGAAGTGGTTCAAGGTCGCGCCCGTCCCGGCCGAGCCCTGAAGCCGCCCGGTTTATGCGCAGCCTGTTCGGATCGCTTCACACGCCGTCGAGTTTCAACCCGATGAGCCGCCGTCCTCCGGGACGCAGCGCTCGAGGCAGCGGGTATTTCTGGTGGTGGATCTGCCTGGCAGGCGGTGTCCTGCAGGCGGCTTCCGTGGCGTGGCCGTTCTCCGGCTGGAGCTTGCCGGGCATGAGCGCAGGCCAACCCAGCGGCTTCTGGCAGATCGTTTCGCTGTCCATGCTGGTGTTGGCCCTGCAATACGCCACGCGCGTGGGGCAAGCGGCTTGGCGGGGCTGGGTGTTTTCCACGGCATGGCTGTCCGGCACCTTCTGGTGGTTGTTCATTTCACTGCACACTTATGGCGGGCTGCCGGCCTGGCTGACGGTGGTGGCGGTGCTGGCGCTGGCGGGCTTGCTCTCCATCTACTACGCCGTGGCCGTGGGCCTGTTGTGCAGCTGGGCGCCGGTTTCGCGGACCGCCCAGGCGCTGTTGTTTGCATCGCTCTGGACCTTGGCCGAGCTCGCGCGCGGCCACTGGTTCACCGGTTTCCCGTGGGGTGCTGGCGGTTACGCCCAGGTGGACCTGATGGCACCGTGGGCTCCGTTGGTGGGCGTGTACGGCATGGGTTTTCTGGCCGCCGTCCTGGCCTATGCGCTGGCTTCACTGATCTCCGGTTTGTGGCGGCGCGTGAGCACCTGGATGATGTCGCCGGTGAGCCGTCCGGTCGGGCGCAGCGCCGTGGGTTCGCGCATGGCCGCGCCGGGCCCGCGTGTGCAGGCCCGCGTGGTGCCGGGGCTCACGGACGGCTGGTGGGGCTTGGCACGCACGTGTCTCTTGCTGTTGGCGGTGGCGGCCCTGCTCGTGAGCATGCTGGCGGGGGGCCAAGCCTGGCGAACGCTGGGTCACCGCGGAACCACCAGCGCCGGTGAGCTGCGGGTCTGGCTGCTGCAAGGCAACATTCCCCAGGATCAGAAATTCGAGCCCGGCACCGGCATCGCTCAGGCTCTGTCGTGGTATCCACAACAGATTGGTCTGGCGGTGGATGCTGCGCGCGCCAACCCGGCCACCGGGCCGCAGCTGGTGGTGGCGCCCGAGACGGCCATTCCTCTGCTGCCCAACCAGCTGGGCGCCGAGTTCTGGAAACCGCTGCTCGGCAGCCTGGCGGATCAACCGGTGGGTGGCGTGAGCGCCATGGTCGGCCTGCCCCTGGGCAGCCTGGAGCAGGGGTACACCAATTCGGCGTGGGGTTTGAATCCCGAAGCGGCAGCGAAGGAGCGAGACCGGGTCGATGTGCCTGGCGCGCTCGGGGCTGGGATCTACCGCTACGACAAGAACCACTTGGTGCCGTTTGGCGAGTTCATTCCGCCGCTGTTTCGCTGGTTCACCGATCTGATGAACATCCCCCTGGGCGACTTCAACCGGGGTGGTCTGGCCCAGCCCTCGTGGGCGGTGGCCGGGCAGCGCATTGCACCGAACATCTGTTTTGAAGACCTCTTTGGCGAAGAGCTGGCGGCGTCGTTCGGCAGTGCAGCCACCGCTCCCACCGTGTTGATCAACCTCAGCAACATCGCCTGGTTTGGTGATTCGGTCGCCATCGATCAGCACTTGCAGATTTCCCGGCTGCGCGCCATCGAACTGGGCCGCCCCATGCTGCGCGCGACCAACACCGGCGCCACAGCCGTGATCGACCACACGGGCACGGTGACGCATCTGCTGGAGCGCATCACCCGCGGCCGACTCGAAGCCACCGTGCAGGGACGCAACGGCATCACGCCCTATGCCCAGTGGACCGGGCGCTGGGGGCTGATGCCGATGTGGGGCGCCTGCCTGGTGCTGGTGCTCGTCATTGCTTCGCTGCGCAGCCTCGGCCGGCGCGGCGGACGCACCCGCCGGCGCTGAGCACGCGCGCTGTGCATCAGCGATTCGACAGGAATCGCTCAGGACTCCATCAAACGCATCGCCAGGGGCCTTGATACAACCCAAGGTGCCCCGCCAACTCGGCGGGTAATTCTTGCGGGAGTTCTCCATGGCGTCATCCATTCCGTTCGACCATCCCTCGCTGGTGCTGGGTCATGTCGTCAACACCGACCTGCTCAACCTGCTGGAAAAGATTGCCAGCCTGCAGGCCAAGACCGATGCCGCTTTCGAGCGCATGAACTCGTTCATTGCCATGCGGCGCGGGCTGAGCATGACCATCAATGAACTGGTCGGCCTGGGCGTGGACATCACAGAACTCAAGGAACGGATTGTCGACCTGAACATGAAAGTGAGCGACGCGGCGCGCGACTACATGGCGGCGCGCATCACCAACGACACCGGCGTGCAGCAACTGCGCGAAGAGGTGGCGTCCATCGAGAACGTTGCGGGGCTGGAGAGTCCGCTGGATTTCACGGGAGTGCAGGTCGCGCGCCTGTCGCTGGCCTCCGATTCGATCAAGATTGACCTTCAGTATTTTTCCTACGGGAGCAACGACGACACCCAGGCCACCGCCATCTCGGGCATCGAGAGTGCGATCCGCGAAACGACCTCGACGCTGGGCCCCACCGCCCGGGAGGTGCCCAAGGCCGCCACGGCCCAGATCAGCCAGCAGCTCAAGAACCACAACCTGGTCGGCACGCTGGTGATCACCGCCAGCGCCACGCACCGATCATCGGCCATGCTGGAGCCGCTCAAGCTCGATGTGGACAAGGCGGTGGAAGTATGGAACAGCGTGCACAGCGGTGCTGGCGACGGCATCAACACCGCCGACCTGGCGTCGATGATTCAGGCGTCCGAAGCGCAGGAGGGCGCTGCCAATGCCAGGAAGCTCACGCTGCTCACGGGGGCGAACTACGGCTCCAGCTTCATCGGCATGGTGCACATGGTCAGCAACGAAACCACCGGCGCCGGCTTGCGCCCAGAGAAGGAAGAGGCTTTGCAGGAGCAGATGCGCTTGGGCGGGTGGATGAAAGCGGCCACCGGGGGGTTTGGCATCGATGAATCGGTGCTCGACAACGTGCGCAAGCTCCTCAGCACCCAGAACGTGTCCACACATGCCAACCTCATCGTGTTGGGGGCAGTGTCCACCCTGACGTCATCGCAGTTGCGCATGGGCGTGGCCACCTTGCTGGACGATCAGCCGCGCGCGATCGCTGGCTCGCCGGGCCAGCAGCACGAGGCACGGCAGACCCCCAGTTCCATGGCGGATGCATCGGTCAAAGGCGGGCAACAGTTGGCTCGGCAAAGTGGCTTGATGCAAAGCGTGATCCAGGGGCTGGGCGCTATCGACCAAGGAAGCAACAAGGTGGTGGACCTCAACACCTTGATGAACGCCTTCGACAACTACATCACCCAGGTCTCCGACACCCGATCCGTGGGTATTCCAATCAGCTTCTTCTTCAAGAAAATTTCCAAAGGACACATTGCCCGCCTGTGGCTCGACAAGTACTTCTCCATGGCCAAGGCCAAGGGCGATCCCGCGGCGGCCAAGAGCGCCGCGGCGAAGTGACCGGCTGCGCCGAGTGAGGCGGGGCGCGCCCGTAAAATCGGGTGTTTGCGCAGCCGTGGTCGGCGCGCTCCTTCCCCTTTCTTCGCGGCCCGCGCGCCAGCCTCATGTTGACCTTCCAGCAAATCATCCTGACCTTGCAGTCCTACTGGGACAAGCAAGGCTGTGCCCTGCTCCAACCCTACGACATGGAAGTGGGCGCCGGCACCAGCCACACCGCCACCTTCCTGCGCGCGCTCGGCCCCGAGCCCTGGAAGGCCGCCTACGTGCAGCCCAGCC
>NZ_JADMJO010000006.1 GCF_018780385.1 Hydrogenophaga sp.
ACGATCCTGGCCCGTACAAGTTCCCCGAAGGCACTGTTGCGCACGAATGGACCGGCGCACCGTTGCCCGCTGTCAGACCCAAAGCGGGTGCAGACACGACACCCGCCGCCGCCAACGCGGTCAAACCCAGTGGCTCATCCATGAAGCACTGATCAAGTCACTCACTTCTTGCCCTTCTCACCCAACCCGACCGTTCGACAAGGAACCTTCACATGCACATCACCAAAACCCTGATCGTGTCCGCCATGCTTGCAGCCTCTGCGGCCTCTTTTGCTCATGGCGACAAGGAGCACGCCAAAGGAGCCGCGCCCATGAAAATGGAGCAAAAGGAATGGGGCATCGGCGGCCACTCGAACGCCGTCAAGCGCACCGTGGAAATCCGCATGACCGACAACATGCGCTTCACGCCCGATCTCGTTGAGGTCAAGCAAGGCGAGACGATCCGATTCGTGCACGTCAACAACGGCAAGGTGATGCACGAGTTCGTCTTGGGAACCAGGAAAGAACTCGATGAGCACGCTGCGCTGATGAAGAAGTTTCCCAACATGGAACACGACGAACCCTACATGGCGCACGTTGGTGCAGGCAAAAAGGGCGAGATCGTCTGGAACTTCAACAAGGTCGGTGAGTTTGACTTCGCCTGCCTGCTCCCTGGCCACTACGAAGCTGGCATGGTCGGCAAGATCAAGGTCGTCGCCAAATAAGCATCTTCGTTGACAACATCTCAATCAAGGAAACACATCATGAACAAATATGCCCAAACCGCATCGCGACTTCTCGCGGCAGCAGCGCTCTCTCTGTCCTTGCCTTTGCTGGCACAGGCGACCATGGACCACAGCAAACCAGGCATGGACCCCGGCAAGATGGGCATGACGGCCGCACCCGGCATGACCGACGGCGAAATTCGCAAGATCGACAAGGAAAACGGCAAGGTCACGATCAAGCACGGCGAAATCAAGCACATGGACATGCCCCCGATGTCCATGGTGTTCAATGTCAAGGACAAAGCCATGCTCGACAAGGTTCAGGTGGGCGAGAAGATCCAGTTCATCGTGATTCAAGACGCCGGCAAGATGGTGGTCACTGACATCAAAGCGATGAAGTGATTCGACCAGGCTGACCCACTGGGTCGGTTGTGGTGAAGGGATCGGTTGTCTTGACCGATCCCTGTTTTTCTTCTATGTCGCTCACCCTTACCGGCAAGTCACCTGAAATGAAATCCATGGCCAAGCAGACAACTGGGTGGCAGGGTCGACTCGAACGCCGACCGCGACAAGGTCTCCTGACTTTGCGCTGACCGAGATGTAATGCATACGCAAGCTGCCGGTCAGGGGTGCCTCGCTACATTGAACTTGTACTTCGTACCGCATTGATTCACTCGAACAATGTGATTTGTTCTCAAAGGAGACCCCATGATTCGCAAGCTCAGCATCCTCGTCCTCTCAATGGCCGCACTGGCACCAGCATTCGCGATGGACGCCGCAAGGTCCGAGGCCAAGCAGGTCATCGCACTGCAAATCGGTGAGACGCTCTACGTCTTCAAGGACGGTCTGATGGCAAAGGAAAGCAAGTTCGGAAGCGTGATCCACCTCAGCAAGGGTGAAGTCGTCCAGACCACCGACGGCAAAAGCATCATGACAATGGGCAACGAAGTCGCGCGGCTGAATGCCCTGTTGAACAAGAGCCACGGGAACTGATCCCTGGATAGACCCTGAAAGGGCGGAGTCCGTATGGAAACGGACCGCACAGACCCTCTCTCCTTGGCTGGCGAGAGGGTTTTTTGTTTGGGCTGAAATCGACCAAGCAGGCTGCGCTTGGGTCACTTTTGAGCATCGAGGCAAATGGGTGTCAGCGCGGGACCGCGTGCCCATGTGTCATGGCGTGATGCTGACGCCGTTGGGGGCCTTGCCCACCCGGATAGTCTCGCGCCGGCCACTGCGGAAGAAGTCTCTGCGGGTGGCTCGGGTGCAAGGTATTGCAGCGGGTTCGCAGCAAACTTGCCCTGGCACTTGGCGCTGCAGAAATAGAAGGAGCGTCCCTCATGGGTCAACATGTGACCAGACTGCGCCGTGACGGTTGGCCTATTTCCTGTCTCTCTGGGTACGTCCAAAGTCGTGCGAATGGCGGCCATGCGCTCCGTGGCCGTTCCGGTGCATCAAGTGCATCAGCGGACACGCGAGCAAGAGCAGATAAGGCCAGTACCCCAGGACATGACCCCAGTGCTCTCGCAGGAGGTAGAAGCCGGCGATCAGGGCGACCGTGGTCAGCGCCATGCCGGCCGGGCGACGCCAGAACGATGGCTCGCTGGATTCGTTGTTGGAAGGGTTCATTGCCTCGCTCCTTCAGAGTTGCCTGAGAAGGGTGTGTGAGAAGGTCGTGCCCGGGGGAATCGATGTGCAGTTCAATCGCACCCGGGTTGAGCGGCGATGGCTTGTCACTTGCTGGCGGGAGAGGTGGCTGCACCCGGCATGCGCTGCATCATCATTTCCATCATGGTCTGCATCATGTCCATGCGCGCCTCCATCATCTGATGGCGCTTGGCCATTTCCATGGGCATCTCCTTCATGCCCGACATCCCTGACATGCCCCCCATTCCCTTCATGTCATTCATCGTCGCCATGCCTTCTTGCATGGTTTTCATGTGTTCGTTCATCAGGGCCTGCCGCTCGGCTGGCGTCTTGGCATTCATCATCTTGTCGTGCATGGCCTGCATGTCCCTCATGCGGTTTTGCATGGCGGCAGGTGCTGTGGACGATGCCGCCGCGGCTTGATGGGCGTTGTGTTCGTCAGCTTTGGCTGTCGACGTTGCGCCGGCTCCTGGCGCGCTCGGGTTTGCGCATGCCGTCAGCAAGAAGGCGGTGGAGATCGCAAGAATGGTGTGGAGGGTTTTCATGGTGGTGTTCTGTGAATGAATAAGAGATCCGCCGCGGGCGGCGACAAGGTGGCGGAAGCCAAAAACGGTACGGGGGGCCATCTGGCCCGACCAGAGTGCAGACGCACTCTTCGCAATGGACTGCGATGCGGTCTACAACGTCAACCGATGGGGTCGGGCCGCGATGGGCAAAGTCAGGTGCACGGGACTGGTGGCCTGCACCCGGACTTGAACGGCGATTGCCGAGGTCATGGATAGCCCCCATACCTGGTGCAGCATGCCCACCAACCCTGGACTGACATGGGCGATGGGCTGATCCACTTTGGTGATGGCCAGAGAGGCCTCATCGCAAAACTTCAAGCATCCGGCATCACCGGGATCGGCTTGTTGGCCATGATGGGTTTGGGCGACGGGTACCTCGTGGGGCATCGCCGTGAACGAAGAGTGACTGCCGCCGTTTGGTTCGCTCAACAGGCATGCGTTGGCCACCCCTGCGCCCAACGCAAACATCCACACCGCCAGAATCATCCAGATGGTATGGCGCAGCGAACGTCGGTGCAGGTGCATGTCAATCGGGCGAACAGTGGCAACGATCCAAGGCTAAACCTGGGCGCTTGAACAGCCTTGACGCAGATCAAGAAAGCAGGTCAAGAGAGACGATTCCAGGTTGAAACAGTGTGCGACCGCGCTCGGTGACGGTCGGTTCGTCTCCGAACAGAACGGATTGCTGCAGCAAAAATGACGCTTGGTCCCCTCAGTGCACGTCATGGTGAACGTGCACGCCGCGCATCCAGGCCATGAGGTCGATGGAGCTGGAGGTGCGGGCGCCAGTCACGTCGGCCTGGGCTCTGAATTTCCTGAGCTGTGGCTTTTGCACGGGCTGGTGCTTGGCCGGACTGCCGCGCGAGAGTTTTTCCAGGATGGCGCAGTGGGGCTGGTCGTTACCGCGGCAGGCCTTCACCAGCACCGAAAGTCCGGCCATCATCTGCTCGATTTCGCGGTGCTTTTCTTCCAGATCCGCCAGGTGGCGCTGCGCCACGGCCTTGACTTCGCGGCTCGTGCGCTGCGAATCGCTCCACAGGCCGATGAGCTCAGCGATCTGGGCCACCGAAAACCCGAGCTGGCGCGACTGCCGGACAAACCTCAACACCGAGACTTCGCGATCGCCATAGAGGCGGTAACCCGATCCGCTGCGCTGGGCTTCGGGCAGCAGACCAATCTGTTCATAGTGACGAATCATCTTGGCAGAGACGCCTGCGGCGGCGGCCGCTTCACCAATGTTCATGAGGGTGGTCATGGTGTGCTCCATGGGTTGAATGACTGCATGGATGGGAGGATGTAGCTTGTCATGGTGGGAAGGTCAAGGCCCTCACCGTGAGGGCCTTGACGTACGTGGATCAGAGGGGTGAATAACCGGCGTCAGCGAGCGCTTCGACCAAGGCTTCGCGGTCTTCACCGCTTTTCACGCTGACCAAGCGCCGTGGTAGATCGACCTGGATCTCGCAGGATGGATCAACCCGCTTGAGGGTGACATTCACCTTGGAGGCGCAATGGCCGCAGGTCATGTCGGGGAGGTGGAATTCGTGCATGGATGGCTCCGAAAAGGGTTGAGGGAATCTGCACTTTGGGCATTGCCACGGTGGCAATGTCAAGTTGCATCTACCGTTGCGCTTGCCACCGCGGGAAGGCCAACCATTCGCTCCTCCCTCAATCTCTGGAGCCCTTCATGAACACCGCCACCTTGTCGCTCATCGAGCATCAGTTTCCCATCGAAGGCATGACCTGCGCCTCATGCGCAGGCCGCGTTGAAAAGGCCTTGAAGGCCGTGGCCGGCGTTGAGGAGGTCAGCGTCAACCTGACCACCGAACGAGCCACGGTGAACGCAGCCTCTTCCACACTGGCTGCCAGCCTGGTGGCTGCGGTCCAAAAGGCCGGCTACAGCGTGGGCAAAGAGCCCAACGCGGAGCCGGGTGCCCAGCCCGCAAAAAGCAAGGGAGAACCCTGGTGGCCGGTGGTGCTGGCCGCCGCGTTGTCGCTGCCCCTGGTGCTGCCCATGTTTGCCATGCTGTTTGGCGTGGATTGGACGATCAATGGCTGGTTGCAACTCGCACTGGCCACACCCGTCCAGTTCTGGCTGGGCGCGCGCTTCTACCGCGCTGGCTGGAAGGCCGTGCGCGCCGGCGCGGGCAACATGGACCTGCTGGTGGCCCTGGGCACCAGCGCGGGCTACGGCCTGAGTGTGTATCTGCTGTTCAGGCATTCCGAGCACGGGACACCGCACCTGTACTTCGAGGCCTCGGCCGTGATCCTCACGCTGGTGCTGCTGGGCAAGTGGCTGGAGTCGCGCGCCAAGCGTCAGACCACCGCTGCGATCGCAGCGCTCAACGCCCTCAAGCCCGAGGTGGCGCGCGTGCGCATGCCCTATGGCGACGTGGACGTCGCCATATCACACGTAAAAGTGGGTGACACCGTGGTGATTCGCCCAGGTGAGCGCATTCCGGTGGATGGTGTGATCACCATCGGCTCAAGCCAGGTGGACGAATCGCTGATCACAGGCGAGAGCCTGCCGGTGGCCAAGCACGCGGGGAACAAGGTCACCGGCGGCGCCGTCAATGCCGAGGGTTTGCTGCTTGTGGAGACCACTGCTGTGGGCGCCGAGTCGACACTCTCGCGCATCGTTCGCATGGTCGAGTCGGCCCAGGCCAAGAAGGCCCCGATTCAGCGCATCGTGGACCGCGTGAGTGCTGTCTTCGTGCCCGTGGTTCTGCTGATCGCCGCGCTCACGCTGCTGGGCTGGGGCTTGGCCACCGGCAACTGGGAGCAGGCCATTTTGAACGCTGTGGCGGTGCTGGTAATCGCCTGTCCGTGTGCGTTGGGCCTGGCCACCCCCACCGCCATCATGGCCGGCACCGGGGTGGCCGCGCGCCAGGGCATCCTGATCAAGGACGCCGAAGCACTGGAGGTCGCGCACCGCATCGACACCGTCGCGTTCGACAAGACGGGCACGCTCACCGAAGGCAAGCCCACGCTGGTTGCGGCAGTGGCTGTCCCCGGTCACGACAACCACTTGCTGTCCTGGAGTGCAGCCATCCAGGCGGGCAGCGAACACCCCTTGGCACGCGCCGTGATGAATGCTGCGGAGCATGCTGGCCTGGCCCTGCTCTCCGCCGCCAAGGTGAGTGCCGTTCCCGGGCGCGGGATGTCGGCTGAGGTTCAAGGTCGTGCCTTGCGTCTCGGAAGCTCGCGTTACATGCAGGAATTGGGCGTGGACACATCGGTCCTGGCCAAGCCAGCGCGCCAGCTCGAAGACGACGGACGCACGGTGTCGTGGCTCGCTGATGTGACGGATTCACCTGTGCTGGTGGGCATGCTGGCCTTTGGCGATGCGCCCAAGGCCAGCGCCATCGCCGCCATCCAGAGCCTGCGGGCCTTGGGGATTCGCACGGTGATGGTCACCGGCGACAACATGGGCAGCGCAATCGCGGTGGGGAGCGTGCTGGGCATCGACCACATTGAGGCTCAGGTATTGCCAGCGGACAAGGCGGCCATCATGGACCGGCTCAAAGAGGGTGGCCGCTCGGTGGCGATGGTGGGTGACGGCATCAACGACGCACCTGCGCTGGCCTCGGCCGACGTGGGCATTGCCATGTCGACAGGCACCGACGTCGCCATGCAAGCGGCCGGAATCACGTTGATGCGGGGAGACCCTGCGCTGGTGGCCGACGCGATCGACATCTCGCGCCGCACCTACCGCAAGATCCGCCAGAACCTGTTCTGGGCTTTTGCCTACAACGTGATCGGCATCCCGCTGGCCGTGGCCGGCCTGCTCAACCCGGTGGTGGCCGGTGCTGCCATGGCGTTGAGCAGCGTGAGCGTGGTGAGCAATGCGCTGCTGCTTCGCGGGTGGCGGAGGAAAAACTGACGCTCATATGGGCAATGGCTGCGATGATTTTGGCCGTTGCAAAAACCCAACTCTCGTGAAAGCCACCGACTGGTTTATCCCTCGGTTAATCCTAGGAGAGCCGCAAAGAAAAACGGGTTAGCTCAGAACTGAGCTAACCCGTTGATTTTTTTGGTCGGCGTGGCGGGATTCGAACTCGCGACCCCTTGCACCCCATGCAAGTGCGCTACCAGGCTGCGCTACACGCCGACAAGCCTCGAATTATAGCTGTCAAAGAGGGCGTTTCAGGCCGCGTGACGAAGAAGCTCGCGTATTTCAAGCAGCTCGCGGCGCACCTCGTGAACCAGCAGCCCCGTGCCTGCAATCACTTCGTGAGCGCGCTCGTGTGACACGGTTGGGGCTTCGTCGTGGATCACCGCATCAAGATCGATCACGTCGATCGCTTCGTCCTCATCGTCACCACGGCGCTTTTCGCGCTCGGCCTGCACGAGTTCCTGCAACTTGTTGCGGGCACCGCTGATGGTGAAACCCTGGTCGTACAGCAGCTCACGGATGCGGCGGATCATGAGCACCTCGTGGTGCTGGTAGTAGCGCCGGTTGCCCCGCCGCTTCATGGGCCGCAGCTGCGTGAACTCCTGCTCCCAGTAACGCAGCACGTGCGGCTTGACACCACACAGTTCGCCCACTTCACCGATGGTGAAGTAGCGTTTGGCTGGAATGGGAGGGAGCGTTTTTTCCATGAAAATCAAGGCGGTACAGACCGAAGCTTGAATTTACTCTAACAAGCATGGCCGTGCGCAGGGGAAGGAGGATTTCTGTGGGAAATGTTGCAAACGCCACCGAGGTCAGAGCAGTTTGACCGTTCAGAGCCGTTAGCCGACCGTCTGGCACCGAGCGAGAAAGCCCTCCGGGCTTGACCTCAAAGGCGCAGCCGGATCAGTTTGAAAGCAGACTGTGGCCGGGTTCAACCACCGATGACGGCGGTCTGCACCTGTTCCTTGAGCTTGGGGCTGGCGTGGAACGTCACCACGCGACGGGCTTCGATAGCCACCGGCTCCCCGGTGCGCGGATTGCGACCAGGACGCGGAGCCTTGGTGCGGATCTGGAAATTGCCGAAGCCCGAGATCTTGACGTCCGTGCCCTCGACCAGGCTGTCGGTGACCAGATCGAAGAAGGCATCGATCATGTCTTTGGACTCCCGCTTGTTCAGACCGATCTGGTCAAACAGCATCTCGGCCAATTGGGCTTTGGTCAGTGCCGGTGTTTCCAGGCTTTCAACAGCGAGTTCCATGCGGGGCTTCTCCATCCTCGATCGATCAGGCGCGCAGCCGGGCGGCCACACGCGTTTGCAGGGATTCAAGGGCCGCTTTCACGGTGGCCTCGATTTCTTCGTCGGTCAGTGTAGCGTCGTCACGGTTGAGCACGAGTCGGACCGCCAGGCTTTTTTCGTCGGGCGCCAACGAGCCCGGCGCAGCGGCTTCCGACTGCTTCTTGGGACGGTAGACATCAAACAGCACCACGTCGCGCAGCCAGGCGCTGGCAGGCGCACGGATCGCATCGACCACGGCCGCGTGACTCACGCTTTCCTTCACCACAATCGCCAGGTCGCGCTCAACCGCCTGGTGGCGGCTCACGGCCTGATAGACCGGCACGTCCCGTCCCAACACTGCGTCCAGCTCCAGTTCGAACAACACGGGCGCCTGCGCGAGGTCATACGACTGGCGCCAACGGGGGTGCAACTCGCCCACATAACCAATGCAGCGGCCCTGCAGCCAGACGCTGGCGCAACGGCCGGGGTGCATGGCGGGATGCTCGCCAGCCTGGAACTCGGGCTTCATGGGTGCAAGCAAGGCCTGCACGTCGCCCTTGGCATCAAAGAAATCGGCCACCCGCTCGGCTGTGCCCCATTGCAGTGTGTCCACCGAACCAAAGCTCAGTCCAGCCACGCGCATGGGCTGGTGAAAACCAGCAACGCTGGTGTCGCTGTCGAGCACGGAGGCATCCTTGCGGAACACACGTCCCAATTCAAACAGACGCACGCGCTCGGCACGGCGGTCGAGGTTGAACTTGAGTACCGACACCAGACTTCCGATCAGGGACGAACGCATCACGCTCATCTGGCTGGCAATCGGGTTGAGCAGGCGGATCGGATCGGCGTTGCCAGCGAGTTCGCGCTCCCAGCGTTCTTCCACGAAGCTGAAGTTGATGGTTTCCTGGTAGCCGAGCTGGGCAAGCAGGCGGCGCACCGCGAACGGTCCACGCTTGGCTTCAGGCCGAATCTTGGCGGTGATCGGTGCCAGCGGCGGCGTCTCGGGCAGCTGGTTGTAGCCCACCACACGCGCGACCTCTTCGATCAGGTCTTCCTCGATCTGGATGTCGAAACGGTAAGCAGGTGGCGTGACCGTGATGGTGCCGTCGCCCTCTTCCAACGCCAACCCCAGCCGGCGCAAGGCGCCTGCGCATTGCGCCTGCGTGAGTGGCATGCCGATGACCTTGTTCGCACGCGCCACGCGCAGCGTCACTGCCTTGGGCACCGGCAGATTGACCACGTGGTCATCCATCGGCCCCACCTGACCACCGCAGATGTCCAGCACCAATTGAGTGATGTGCTCAATGTGTTCGATGGTGGTGGATGGATCCACGCCGCGCTCGAAACGGTGTCCGGCGTCGGTCGAAAAGTTGTAGCGGCGCGAACGGCCTGCAATCGCCTTGGGCCACCAGAAGGCTGCCTCGATGTAGATGTTTTGCGTGTCGTCGGACACGGCGGTTGCGTCGCCGCCCATGATGCCGGCCAGCGATTCAACGGCTTGGTTGTCGGCGATCACACCCACTTGTGCATCCACCGAGACGGTGTTGCCGTTGAGCAGCTTCAGTGTCTCGCCCTCGCGCCCCCAACGCACCTCCAGGCCACCGTGGATCTTGTCGAGATCGAAGATGTGCGAGGGCCGACCCAACTCGAACATCACGTAGTTGGAGATGTCCACCAGCGGCGAAACACTGCGCTGACCACAACGCGCGAGACGCTCGACCATCCACGCGGGTGTGGCAGCGCGGGTGTTGACGCCACGCACAACTCGGCCCGTGAAGCGACCGCACAGGTCGGGCGCGCTCACCGTCACCGGCAGGCGGTCGTGCAGTGACACGGCTGCGGCTGCAAACGTGGGCTCGATCAAGGGCGCGCCGGTGAGCGCGGACACCTCGCGCGCGATGCCGTACACGCTCAGGCAATGGGCGAGGTTGGGCGTGAGCTTGAGGGTGAACAACATGTCGTCGAGCAGCAATTGCTCGCGGATGTTGCGGCCCACCACCGCGTCGGCCGGCAGTTCCAGCAAACCACCGTGGTCTTCGCTCAGCTTGAGTTCGCGCGCCGAGCACAACATGCCCTGACTCTCAACGCCGCGCAGTTGCCCCAGTTTGATCAGAAACGGCTTGCCGTCTTCACCCGGCGGCAACTCGGCACCCACCAGGGCGCAAGGCACCTTGATGCCCGCCCGTGCATTGGGCGCACCACACACGATGTTGAGCAAACTGCCCTGCCCCACGTCTACCTGGCACACGCGCAGGCGGTCGGCATTCGGGTGTTGCTCTGCGGACTTGATTTCGCCCACGACGATGTGGGAGAACGGCGGCGCCACCGGCTGCAGCTCTTCCACCTCCAGACCGGCCATGGTCAGGGTGTCGGCCAACTGCTGGCTGGTCAGGGGCGGATTGCAAAAGGCACGAAGCCAGGATTCGGGGAATTGCATGTCGGTATCTCGGCGCGGTGGATCAGCGGAACTGGGCGAGGAAACGGACGTCGCCGTCGAAGAACAGACGCAGGTCGTTCACGCCGTAGCGCAGCATGGTCAGACGATCCGGGCCCATGCCGAAGGCAAAGCCGATGTACTTCTCCGGGTCCAGGCCCATGTTGCGCACAACGTTCGGGTGCACTTGGCCAGACCCCGCCACTTCGAGCCAGCGGTCGGCCAGCGGCCCGCTCTGGAACTGGATGTCGATCTCCGCGCTGGGCTCGGTGAACGGGAAGAAGCTGGGGCGAAAGCGCAGCACCAGGTCATTCGATTCGAAGAAGGTGCGGCAGAAATCGGTGAAGACGAACTTCAGATCCTTGAAGCTCACGTTCTCACCGACCCACAGGCCTTCGCACTGGTGGAACATCGGCGAATGCGTGGCGTCGCTGTCCACGCGGTAGGTGCGCCCGGGCGCAATCACGCGGATCTCGGGCATGGGCAGGCCTGCATCCAGCGCAGCGCGGTGGCGCTTGACGTGCTGCACCGCATGGCGGATTTGCATCGGGCTGGTGTGGGTGCGCAGCAGGTTGGGCGCTTTTTCGCTGCCACCTTCCACGTAGAAGGTGTCGTGCATCGAACGCGCCGGATGGTCCTCGGGCGTGTTGAGCGCGGTGAAATTGAACCAGTCGGATTCGATCTCGGGGCCCTCGGCCACTTCGAAACCCATGGAACCAAAGATCGCCTCAATGCGCTCCAGCGTGAGGCTCACCGGGTGCAGGCCGCCCGGTCCGCGTTGGCGGCCTGGCAGGGTCACATCGAGCGCCTCGGCCTTGAGCTGGATTTGCAACTCGGCATCGGCCAGCGCCTGGCGGCGCTCGGTCAGGGCTGTCTCGATAGCCTGTTTGGCGAGGTTGATCGCGGCGCCCCGGGTCTTTTTCTCGTCCACGAGCAAAGTGGCCATGCCCTTCATCAGCTCGGTGATGCGGCCCGACTTGCCCAGGTATTGGGCCTTGGCGTTTTCCAGATCGGCCGGGGTGGCGGCTTGCGCAAACCCTGCGCGGGCGCTGTCGACCAGTGCGTCCAACTCGTTCATGTGTGTACTTGAATCGTTGCAAACAAAAAAGGGGTTGAAGCCAGCGAGGGAGTTCCCTCAAGCTTCAACCCCTTTGAGCGACCGGAGATCACCGCGCTGACGCGGTGTCCCTGTCGTGAATCAAGCGGCCAGCTTGGCTTTGACTTGCTCCACGATGCTGCCAAAGGCAGCCGGGTCGTTCACGGCCAGATCGGCCAGAACCTTGCGGTCGATTTCGATCGAAGCTTTCTTCAGACCGTTGGCGAACTGGCTGTACGTCAAGCCGCATGCGCGAGCACCGGCGTTGATACGGGCAATCCACAACTGACGGAAGACGCGCTTCTTGGTGCGACGATCGCGGTAGGCGTATTGCCCAGCCTTCATCACCGCCTGTTTGGCGATGCGGAAGACGTTACCGCGGCGGCCGCGGAAACCTTTGGCCAGAGCCAGTACTTTTTTGTGTCGGGCGCGAGCCGTGACACCACGTTTGACGCGAGGCATGTGTATTCTCCTGTTCGTCGTTGATCAAATACCCATGCCGGGCAGCATCTGTGCCATGTGACCCATATTGGTCTCATGCACGGTGACTGCTCCACGCAGGTGGCGCTTGTTCTTGGTGGTCTTCTTGGTCAGGATGTGACGTTTGAAGGCTTGACCGCGCTTGACGGTGCCACCGGGACGAACGCGAAAACGCTTCTTCGCGCTGCTCTTGGTCTTCATTTTGGGCATCTTCATGCTCCTTTTCATTTGTGCTCGTGAGGCGCTGCGAACCTTCCGCAGACTTGTTGGCCCCGAGCCACTTTTATGGACAGCCTTTCAGCTCTCCGATTCGGCGCCTGGCTTTTCAGCCAGCGCCTCGGACCGGCAGGAGACTACCCTGCCCGTCCAATGCTGTTCTTCTCGCCGGCAGCCCTCAGGCCACCGATTTTCCCGCCTCAGGCACTGCTGCCACCTCGGCTGGTTTCGACGCGCCGCCACCGGTCTTCTTGCGACCGGGCGCGATCATCATGATCATCTGACGGCCTTCCAACTTGGGAAACTGCTCCACGATGATCGAATCGGCCAACTCGTCACGGATGCGGTTCAACAGGGCCAGACCCAGATCCTGGTGGGTGATTTCACGACCGCGAAACCGGAGTGTGATCTTGCACTTGTCACCATCGTCCAGAAAGCGCCGGATGTTGCGCATCTTGATGTTGTAGTCCCCGTCGTCGGTACCGGGTCGGAATTTGATTTCCTTGATCTCGATGACCGTTTGTTTGGCCTTGGCTTCCGCCGCCTTCTTCTGCTCCTGGTACTTGAACTTGCCGTAGTCCATCAGGCGACACACGGGAGGCACGGCTGTGGCCGCGATTTCAACCAGGTCCACGTCCAGTTCACCGGCCATGCGCAGCGCTTCTGACAGACTGACGATGCCGAGTGGCTCGTTTTCCGGGCCGTTGAGGCGAACCTCGGGGGCCATGATTTCACGGTTCAGTCGGTGTGCGCGCTCTTCACGTTGGCGGCGGTCGCGAAAGTTGGTAGCTATGGTGTGTTCCTTGATGTGGGCTGATCAGGTGAAAGGGCGGCCCCTCGGCCGCCCACATGCACATGAAGTGCGCCACGGCAGCGGGGGCATCAACCTGGATGTTTGAAATCAAACCTTGGATGAAACGTCTGCCGCAATGAGTTTGGAAAAGGCTTCCAGCGGCATGACACCGAGGTCTTTGTTACCCCGAGCCCGCACAGCCACGGCACCAGCTTCTTTCTCCTTGTCGCCCACGACAATGATAAAAGGCAGCTTTTGCAACGCGTGCTCTCGTATTTTATACGTTATTTTCTCGTTGCGCAGGTCTGTGATGACCCTAAGCCCTTGATTTTGCAATGATTTCGCGATTTCCCGACAGTAATCGGCCTGTGCATCGGTGATGTTGAGCACCGCCACCTGCACCGGCGACAGCCAGGTGGGCAACGCGCCGGCATGCTCTTCGATAAGAATGCCGATGAAACGCTCCAGGCTGCCGACGATGGCACGGTGCAGCATCACAGGGCGGTGGCGGGCGCCATCTTCACCCACGTATTCGGCGTCCAGGCGCTCGGGCATGGAGAAATCGACCTGCATGGTGCCGCACTGCCACTGGCGACCAATCGCGTCTTTCAGCGTGTACTCGATCTTCGGGCCATAGAAGGCGCCGTCGCCGGGCGAGATCTCGAATTCACAGCCCGAGGCACGCAGGCTTTCCATCAGCGCGTGCTCGGCCTTGTCCCAGACTTCGTCGGAACCGATGCGCGCATCTGGCCTTGTGGCCACCTTGTAGATGATGTTCTTGAAGCCGAAGTCGGCGTAGACCTTCTGCAGCAGCGCCGTGTAGGCCAGGCACTCGGGCAGGATCTGCTCTTCCGTGCAGAAGATGTGACCGTCGTCCTGCGTGAAGCCGCGCACGCGCATGATGCCGTGCAGGCCGCCGCTGGGCTCGTTGCGGTGGCACTGGCCGAACTCGCCATAGCGCAGCGGCAGGTCGCGGTAGCTCTTGATGCCCTGCTTGTAGATCAGGATGTGGCCCGGGCAGTTCATGGGCTTGAGGGCGTAGTCGCGCTTTTCACTCTCGGTGGTGAACATGTTGTCACGGTACTTGTCCCAGTGACCCGTTTTCTCCCACAGCGACTTGTCGATGATCTGCGGGCCCTTGACCTCCTGGTAGCCGTTGTCGCGGTAGACGCGCCGCATGTACTGCTCCACCTCCTGCCAGAGCGTCCAGCCCTTGGGGTGCCAGAACACCAAGCCGGGGGCGTGCTCGTCGATGTGGAACAGGTCGAGTTCACGGCCGAGCTTGCGGTGGTCGCGCTTCTCGGCCTCCTCGATCATCGTCAGATGCTGTTGCAGCTCTTCCTTGGTGGCCCAGGCCGTGCCGTAGATGCGCTGCAGCATCTCGTTGCGGTGGTCGCCGCGCCAGTAGGCTCCGGCCACTTTCATAAGCTTGAAGTGCTTGAGCTTGCCGGTGCTGGGCACGTGCGGGCCACGGCACAGGTCTTCGAAGGCGCCCTCACGGTAGAGGGACACGTCTTCGTTGCTCGGGATGCTGGCAATGATCTCGGCCTTGTAATGCTCGCCCATGCTTTTGAAATGCGCCACGGCTTCGTCGCGAGGCAACAAGCGGCGCACCACCGGCTCGTCTTTGTTGGCCAGCTCGGTCATGCGCTTCTCGATCGCCACCAGGTCATCTGGCGTGAAAGGCCGCTTGTACGAGAAGTCGTAGAAGAAGCCATGCTCGATCACCGGGCCAATGGTCACCTGCGCGTCCGGGAACAACTCCTTCACCGCATAGGCCAGCAGGTGGGCGGTGGAGTGGCGGATGACTTCCAGGCCGTCAGCATCCTTGGCGGTGACGATGGACAGTGGGCTGTCCTGCGTGATGAGGAAACTGGTGTCGACCACCTTGCCGTCGATCTTGCCAGCCAGCGCGGCCTTGGCCAGACCGCTGCCGATCGAGGCCGCGACGTCGGCTACGGTAACCGGGCCGGGAAATTCGCGTTGGGAACCGTCGGGGAGCGTGATGTGCAACATGGGGAGGTCCAGAAAACAAAAAAGCGCGGCAGGGGCCGCGCTGGTGTGGGTCAAAAGGGAATCGGGCAGGCGCGAACTGCAGGCCTCAAAGGGCCAGGGAGGACAACTCCTGAGTTCGCGGTGTCATAACCAGATTGCCTTTCTCGCTCTTGCTGTGTCAAACGACTTGAGATTTTCCCACAAAAAAGCCCGGGCGCGCCCGGGCTCCTGTCTCCTCGGCCTCTGCGGGCCCCCTTGAGCGTCAGATCAGTGGAACTGCTCTTCTTCGGTCGAGCCGGTCAGGGCCTTCACGCTGGAGGAGCCGCCCTGGATCACGGTGGTCACGTCGTCGAAGTAGCCGGCGCCGACTTCCTGCTGGTGCGACACGAAGGTGTAACCCTTGTCGCGTGCGGCGAATTCCGGCTCCTGCACCATGTTCGTGTAGTGCTTCATGCCTTCGCCGCGAGCGTAGGCGTGGGCGAACTGGAAGGTGTTGAACCAGTTGATGTGGATGCCGGCCAGCGTGATGAACTGGTACTTGTAGCCCAGCGCTGCCAGGTCTTCCTGGAACGAGGCGATCTGCTTGTCGTTGAGGTTCTTCTTCCAGTTGAACGATGGCGAGCAGTTGTACGACAGCAGCTTGCCGGGGCAAGCTGCCTGCACGGCCTGGGCGAATTCGCGGGCAAAGCCGATGTCGGGCACACCGGTCTCGCACCACACCAGGTCAGCGTAGGGCGCGTAAGCGATGCCACGGCTGATGGCTTGTTCCAGGCCGTTCTTGACGCGGTAGAAACCTTCCTGCGTGCGCTCGCCGGTCAGGAAGGGCTTGTCGTTGGCGTCGTGGTCACTGGTGATGAGGTTGGCGGCTTCGGCATCGGTGCGGGCCAGCACGATGGTGGAGACACCCATCACGTCGGCGGCGAAGCGCGCGGCGATGAGCTTTTCACAGGCCTCGTGGGTGGGCACGAGCACCTTGCCACCCATGTGGCCGCATTTCTTCACGGCGGCCAGCTGGTCTTCGAAGTGCACGCCAGCGGCACCGGCGGCGATCATGTTCTTCATCAGCTCGAAGGCGTTCAACACACCACCGAAACCAGCTTCGGCATCGGCCACGATCGGCAGAAAGTAATCGATGAACTCAGGGCTGCCCGGCTCGATGCCACGGCCCCACTGGATTTCGTCGGCACGCTTGAAGGTGTTGTTGATGCGGCGAACCATGGTGGGCACCGAGTCGTAGGCGTAGAGCGACTGGTCGGGGTACATGGTCTCGGAGGTGTTGCCGTCGGCGGCGACTTGCCAGCCCGACAGGTACACGGCTTCCAGACCAGCCTTGGCCTGCTGCATGGCCTGGCCGGCGGAGATGGCACCGAAGGCGTTCACGTAGCCCTTTTTGGAGCCGCCGTTGACCTTGTCCCACAGCTTCTCGGCACCGCGCTTGGCCAGCGTGTGCTCGATGTTCATGCTACCCCGCAGGCGCACGACGTCGGCGGCGGAGTAACCGCGCTTGACACCCTTCCAGCGTGGGTTGGTTGCCCAGTCTTTTTCCAGGGCTTCGATTTGTTGCTGGCGGCTCAGTTGCTCGGTCAGGGATTGAGGCATGGGGATACTCCGTGAGGTTGATGGAACAGGGTCGGCTTCGGGGTGGTGCAAGTTTGCTTGCAGAGCCGCAGCCAGTGCATTGACTTTAAGTCTTATAGAAGAGTTTTTGAAGCTCTTATGTCTTATATAAGAGAAAAACTTTTTCTTTGTTTATCAACGATATTTTTATAATTTTTCTCAATGCGGAATTATATTTCTTGTATTGAGGAATTTTTC
The DNA here is from genome assembly GCF_018780385.1 of Hydrogenophaga sp. Taxonomy (GTDB): domain Bacteria; phylum Pseudomonadota; class Gammaproteobacteria; order Burkholderiales; family Burkholderiaceae_C; genus Hydrogenophaga. The sequence goes on from NZ_JADMJO010000006.1 coordinate 16,912, forward strand.
CGCACCGCAGCAATCTTGAATTTCACAATAAGAAATTGCCAACTCTCATCCCGAAAAGTGGCGAAGCTGGGGCTTCGGGCATGATCCAGCCCACTTCCGAATCGATCGATCCAGTGAATCCCATCCCTCCCCTGAACCGCTGGTGGGCCTATGCCAGCCTCGCGCTGAGCATGTCACTTGTGGGCAGCTATGTCGCCCTGTCCAAGCCGCTGGTGCTTGTGTTTCCCATCTTCTTGCTCGCCTGGCTGCGGTTCGGCATTGGCGGACTGGCCATGGGGCGCTGGTTGAAGAAGCCGCCGGCCGAGCCGCCGATCACGCCGCACACGCGCTGGCTCCTGTTCCTTGAATCGTTCCTCGGCAACTTCCTCTTTTCCATCTGCATGCTGTTTGGCGTGAGCATGACCACGGCCGTGGCCGCCGGCGTGGTGATGTCGTCCATTCCGGCGGTGGTCGCGGTGCTGAGCTGGATCTTCCTGCGCGAGCGCATCGGCTGGCGCAGCGCAGCCGGTATCGCATGCGCGGCCATCGGCATTGGCCTGTTTTCGCTGCAGAAGGTTGACAGCGGTGTGGCGGTCGACAACAGCGGTCCGTTCGGCATCAGCCGAGCCCTCTTGGGCAATCTGCTGGTGTTCGCAGCGGTGGTGTGCGAAGCGTCTTACGTGGTGATCGGCAAGCGCCTCACCGAAGGCCTGGGCCCCAAACGCATATCGGCCATCATCAATTTGTGGGGCTTTGCACTGGTCACACCGTTCGGACTGTGGGCCGCGTGGTCGTTCGACTTCGGCACCGTGAGTTTGCCGATCTGGACCCTGCTGGTGTTCTACGCGCTGGCGGCCAGTGTGTGGACGGTGTGGCTCTGGATGACGGGCCTGAAGACCGTGCCGGCGTCTCAGGCGGGCGTGTTCACCGTGATGCTGCCGGTGAGCGCGGCGGCCATTGGCGTGCTGTTCATGGGCGAACGTCTCACCGCCATGCAGGTGGTTGCCTTTGGCATCGCCCTGCTCGGGCTCGTACTGGCCACTCTGCCCTCCCGGCGCCCGACACAGGCCTGAGTCACAGGCACCAGAGCCCGGTGGGCTGGGTGATGCCCATCCACAACGCCCACCCGGAGGTCACCGCCAGCGCCAGGCCGGCCAGCCGGATGCCCCAAGCGCCGGATCGCGCACCGTTCAGCCGCAGCAGCAGCCACGGAGCGGCGGTCAATGAGATCGAGGTGCCGATGGAAAACAACGCCATGATCGCCGCGCCCTCCAGCGCGTTGGCTGAGAGAGACGCCACCAGCAACGCCGAGTACAGCAAGCCGCAGGGCATCAGCGCCCAGGCCACGCCCAGCACCACCGGCGCGCGTTGGCCCATGGACATCAACACCGGACGTGCCTTGCGCCAGATGTTCTGACCCATGGTCTCGATCCAGGCCGGCTGGCGCGCGCGCCACAACAGCGTCATGCCCAGCAGCAAGGCCGCCACGTGGAACGAGGTCCACACCGGGCGGATCACCGTGGTGTTGGTGCCCAGCCAGGCCAAGCCTTGAACGGAGCCTGCAGCGAAAGCACCGAACAGCGCATAGCCGACCATGCGGCTGACCTGGAAGGTCCACAGGGCCTGTGTGCTGCGCACACCCGCGGCACGGCTGATGCCGGCGCAGGCCGCGCCGCACATGGCCACGCAGTGGGGGCCGCCCACCACGCCCATGAACAGGGCCGTGATCGCCATCGAGGTTTGCATGGGGCCAATGTAGTGCAGCTCAGATGATCCTGGAGAACCGCGCGCGGTCCTGGTCCACCCGCAGGTGTTTGTCGAACACCATGGCGATGGCACGCACCAGGTACCAGCCTGCCTCGGTCACCTGCAGCCCGGCCTCGTCCATGCGCACCAGCCCGTGCTCGGCCAAGCCCTCGAGGATCTCCAGCTCGGGCGCGAAATGGCTCCTGAAATCGATCAGGTGCCCGAGTTCGATCGACTCGAACTGCAGTTCGCCCTGGCACATCAAGGACATGATCACCGCGCGGCGCAGCAGGTCGTCGCGCGTGAGCGCCAGTCCGCGCACGATCGGCAGGCGGCCTTGGTCGAGCATGTCGCGGTACTCCTCCAGCGTCTTGGCATTCTGGCTGTAGGTGGCACCGATGCGGCCAATGGCCGAAACGCCGAGTGCGATCAGGTCGCAGTCGGGCTGGGTGCTGTAGCCCTGGAAGTTGCGGTGCAGCCGGCCCTGGCGCTTGGCCACGGCCAAGGCGTCGGTGGGCAGGGCAAAGTGGTCCATGCCCACGTACACGTAGCCAGCGTCCTGCAGGGCGTCGAGTGAAGCCGACAGCATGGACAGCTTGGCGCTGCCGCTGGGCAGCTCGGCAGCGATGATGCGCCGCTGCGGTTTGAAGCGCGAGGGCAGGTGCGCATAGGCGTAGAGCGCGATCCGGTCCGGGCGCAACTCATTGACCTGCGCGAGCGTGCGTGCAAAAGATTCGGGGGTCTGCAAAGGCAGGCCGTAGATCAGGTCGACATTGATCGATTCGAAGCCGATGCGCCGCGCCGCAGCCACCAAGGCGAACACCTGCTCTGCAGGCTGGATGCGGTGCACCGCCTTTTGCACAGTGGGGTCGAAATCCTGCACGCCGAAGCTCAGGCGGTTGAAGCCCAGACGGGCCAGCGTGCGCAACCGCTCTTCGGTCACGGTGCGCGGATCCACCTCGATCGAATACTCGCCGCCCGGCACCAGCGTGAAATGCGAGCGCAGCATGCTCATGAGGTCTTCAAGCTCGCTGTCCGACAGGAAGGTCGGCGTGCCGCCGCCCAGATGCAGCTGCGACACGTTCTGGCCCGAACCGACGTGTGCCACCTGCAGTTCCACCTCCAGCGCAAGGTAGCGCAGGTATTCGGCGGCTCGTTCGTGGTGCTTGGTGATCACCTTGTTGCAGGCGCAGTAATAGCAAACCGATTCGCAGAACGGAATGTGCACATACAGCGAGAGCGGCAACGCCATCGATCCCACCTTGCGCTGCTCAAGCGCCTGAACGTAGTCCTGCTCAGTGAAAGCTTCAACAAAGCGGTCGGCGGTGGGGTACGAGGTGTAGCGCGGTCCGGGGATGTCGAACCGGCGAAGCAAGTCATCGGAAATGGTGTGGCTCACAGGTGTCTCCCAATCAATGGGGCCACTGTGCAGCACCACAGCGCTGCAGCCCTTGATCTTCATCAACAGACGGCACGGCGAACGGCTCTTCTCCATGGACACCCCAGGGGGGTATGCTGTCACCTGTCACACATTCCCGGATTCTGTATGGATGCCCACACGATCAAAGTTGCCTGCTCCAGCTGCAACCTGCGCGAACTCTGTCTGCCCATGGGCTTGAACCCGGACGAGATGGACAAACTGGATCGCGTGATATCCACCCGCAAGCGCATCAAGCGCGGTCAACCGCTCTTCAACGTGGGTGACAAGTTCACCTCCCTCTACGCCGTGCGCTCGGGCTTTTTCAAGACCTGCGTGACCACCGCAGACGGCCGCGACCAGGTGACCGGCTTCCAGATGACGGGCGAGATCATCGGCATGGACGGCATCGTGAGCGACCACCACTCCTGCGACGCCATCGCGCTGGAAGACGCCGAGGTCTGCATCATGCCGTTCGATCAGGTCGAGGAGCTCTCGCGTGAATTCACCACGCTGCAGCACCACGTGCACAAGATCCTGAGCCGCGAGATCGTGCGCGAGCACGGCGTGATGCTGCTGTTGGGCAGCATGCGGGCCGAGGAACGGCTGGCTGCCTTCCTGCTCAACCTGGTGCAGCGCCTGCACGCGCGCGGCTTCTCACAATCCGAATTCGTGCTGCGCATGACGCGCGAGGAGATCGGCAGCTACCTGGGCATGAAACTGGAGACGGTGAGCCGCACGTTCTCCAAGTTCGTGGAGGACGGCATCATCGACGTGAAGCAGCGTTACGTGCACATCAAGAACGTCGACGCCCTCCGGCAGATCGTCAACCCTCAAACCTGTTCCTGAAGCCCCCACGCTGCGCCCCAAGGCGGATCCGTTCAAAGCTCCGACGGCGGCACGGCTAAAAGCGTGGTGAGCGCACTCGACGCCATCGTCAACCCCCAGAACACGAAAAACGCCAGCGTGTAGACCGCTTCACGCGAGAGCGCCAGCGGCGAGCCGAACCAGTGCAGGTCGCTCGGGTCCACCAGCGCAAACACGATCATCTCCAGCACGGCCGCCACCAGGAAGGCTGGCCATGCGATCCACATCAGGCGTTTTCCCCACATGGGCTGGTCTCCCTGTTGTTGTGGTGGCGGATCACTGGGCCGGGATGACCGGTGAAGCGGCGTTGTTGCGCGCCTGGTGGGCCGGCTGCAACTTGGCCAGCGCGTCGATGCGCGCCTGGCCTTGCAAGGCATGGGCGGCCTTGAAGTCGCGCTGGTAGTCGGCCTTGTTGAGCACCGGGTCGGCACCGTTGATGGCGAAGAAGGCGGCGGTGAGACTGGCTGCCACGCCCACCAGCGGCGCGCCCACCACCAGCCACATCTGCGGGGTGCGCCACCAGGCAGGGGCCGGGGCAGTCGTCATGGCATGGGATGAACTCATGGAAATCTCCTGAATAGGGGCTGGGTCAACGCGGCACGAGGAAGGCGGCCTTCTCGGTCACGCGGGCCACGTCGTCGCCGGTGGAACTGATGTTGAACTGGATCGGATGTGAGCCGCTCTCCGCCGTGCCGGGCGGGATCTGAACCCGCACCGCGGCCGAGCGCACCTCGGTGGGCAACACCTCGACCTCGGTCAGCGGGTCCAGCGTGATGCCCGGCAGGCCGGAGACGGTGATGGCGTAGCGCTGCGTCTTCTCGGTGGCGTTCATGATCTGCAGGCGGTACACGTTTTCGATGCGGCCCTGCTCCACCATGCGCGCCAGCGACCCGCGGTCACGCATCACGTCCACCCGCAGGGGCGTTCGCATGAACAGGCTCACACCCACCGCGGCGGTGATGGTCAACAGAATGGCCGAATACACCAGCACGCGCGGGCGCATCGCGCGCTTGAGCATCTGCTTCGTGTTCCAGCCCTGCTCCACGCCGTTCTGGGTTGAAAACTTGATGAGGCCGCGCGGGTAGTTCATCCTGTCCATCACGTCATCGCACACGTCAACACACGCTGCGCAACCAATGCACTCGTACTGCAGGCCCTTGCGGATGTCGATGCCGGTGGGGCAGACCTGCACACACAAGGTGCAGTCCACACACGAGCCCAGGCCCAGCGCCACCGGGTCGGCCTTCTTCGAGCGCGGACCACGCGGCTCGCCACGCTTCTCGTCGTAGGTCACGATCATCGTGTCCTTGTCGAACATCGCGCTCTGGAAACGCGCGTACGGGCACATGTATTTGCACACCTGCTCGCGCAGGAAGCCGGCGTTGCCGTAGGTGGCAAAGCCGTAGAAGAAGATCCAGAAGGTCTGCCAGGGACCGAGCGAGGCGGCCAGGGACAGGGCAGCGAGCTCGCGGATGGGCGTGAAGTAGCCGACAAAGGTGAAGCCGGTCCACAGCGCAAAGGTGATCCACAGCACCTGCTTGAGCACGCGTTTGCCGAGCTTGGAGGCCGACATGTTCGCCGCGTCCAGTCGCAGGCGGGCCGAGCGGTCGCCCTCCACCTTCTTCTCGATCCACAGGAAGATCTCGGTGTACACCGTCTGCGGGCAGGCAAAGCCGCACCACAGCCGCCCGGCCACCGCGGTGAACAGGAACAGCGAGAGCGCCGAGATGACCAGCAGGCCCGTGAGGTAAATGAAATCCTGCGGGTAAAGCACCAGACCGAAGATGTAGAAGCGCCGCACCTCCAGATCGAACAACACAGCCTGGCGCGCATTCCACTCCAGCCAGGGCAGACCGTAAAAAACGATCTGTGTTATCCACACCATGAGCCAGCGCCAGTTGGAAAACACACCCGAGACCGAGCGCGGATGGATCTTCTGGCTCGCCGCGTACAGCGACACCATCACATCGTCGTCTGCGGGCGCAGGCACGATGGGAATGACGGTGGCTGCGGGCTTGGCGGTGGACACGGGTGGATTCAACAGGACTCAGTTGGCCGCGCCAGGGGGCTTGTTGGACATGCCCCAGACATAGGCCGTCAGCACGTGAATCTGGTCGGCATTGAGCTTGCCCGCCTGCGCCGGCATCTGGTTGGTGAAACCATTGGTCACGGCGCGCGTGATGGCTTCTTCGCCCCAGCCGTGCAGCCAGATGCCATCGGTCAGGTTGGGTGCGCCCAGCGCGGTGTTGCCCTTGCCGTCGGCGCCATGGCAGGCGGCACAAACGGCAAACTTGGCGCGGCCTTGCGATGCGCGAATCGAGTCGTGCGGCGTGGCCGACAGGCTCAAGACGTAGTGGGCCACATTGCGAACGTCGTCGGGCGTGCCCACGGCAGCAGCCAAGGGGGGCATCATGCCGATGCGGCCCTGCGTGAGCGTGGTCTTGATGGCGGCGGGGTCCCCGCCGTGCAGCCAGTCACCGTCGGTGAGGTTGGGAAAGCTGCGGGCGCCACGCGCGTCCGAGCCGTGGCACTGCGCGCAGTTGTTCATGTACAGCCGCTCACCCACGGCCATGGCCGGCGCGTCACCCGACAGTTGCTCGGGCGAGAGGCCGTTGAATCGCGCGTAAATGGGGGCGATGTCCTGCTGAGCCTTGTCCACCTCGGCCTGGTGCTGGCCTTGCGACGTCCAGCCCAGCAGGCCTTGGTATTTGCCGAAGGTGGGGTACAGCACGCCGTAGACCAGCGCGAAGATCACCGTGATGATGAACAGGTAGACCCACCACCGTGGCAGCGGGTTGTTCATCTCTTGCAGGTCCTCGTCCCACACGTGGCCAGTGGTGTTGTCGGCCCGGGCCTTGACCTTGGTCGTGCCGCTGATCCACAGCAGGACCACGCAGGCCAGGATGCTGACCAGGGTCAGCCCGGCCACATACCAGGACCAGAATTCGCTGGTGAAATCACTCATGATGTTTCTCTTGTTCTGACGGGTTCGCGGGGTTCATTCATCCTGAAAAGGCAGCTGCGCTGCCTCATCGAAGCGGTCCTTGTTCCGCTTGGACCAGGCCCAGACCACGATGCCCAGGAAGGTCAGCATGCTGACCACGGTGACGATGCTGCGCAGGTCGTTGATGTCCATGGTGTCCTCCGTGGGGTTACTTGATCGCGGTGCCGAGCACCTGCAGATAGGCCACCAGCGCGTCGAGCTCGCTCTTGCCCTTCACGTCGGCAATGGAGGCTGCGATCTCTTCGTCGGTGTAGGGTGCGCCCAATGTGCGCAGCACTTCCATGCGTCGGGGAACACCCGCTTCGCTGACGGTCTTCTTCTCCAGCCACGGGTAGGCCGGCATGTTCGACTCGGGCACCAGATCGCGCGGATTGGTCAAGTGCACGCGGTGCCACTCGTCGCTGTAGCGCCCGCCCACTCGGTGCAGGTCGGGCCCGGTGCGCTTGCTGCCCCACTGGAAGGGCCGGTCGTACACGAACTCACCCGCCAGCGAGTAGTGGCCATAACGCAGCGTCTCGGCCTGCAGCGGACGGATCATCTGCGAGTGGCAGTTGTAGCAACCTTCCCGCACGTAGATGTCGCGCCCGACGATCTGCAGCGCGCTGTAAGGTTTGAGGCCCTCCACCGGCAGGGTCGTGGACTTCTGGAAGAACAGCGGAACGATTTCCACCAGTCCGCCGACCGCGATCACCAGCACGATGAGCACGATCATCAGGAAGTTGTTGGTCTCGATCCGCTCGTGCGTGAAACCTTGGGGCTTGTCTTGGTTGGCCATGGTGTTGTCCTCAGGCGTGAGCGGGGTTGAGCGCGGGAATGCGCACGTCCTGCGCCAACCCGGTCCTGACCGTCATGAACGTGTTCCACAGCATCACCACCATGCCGCCGAGGTACAGCAGACCACCCAGCAGGCGAATCACATAGAACGGGAAGGTGGCCTTGACCGACTCCACGAAGGTGTAGGTGAGACTGCCGTCGGGGTTGATCGAGCGCCACATCAGGCCCTGCATCACACCGGCGATCCACATGGCGGCGATGTAGAGCACGATGCCGATGGTGGCGACCCAGAAGTGCAGTTCGATCGCGGGCACCGAATACATCTTCTTCTGGCCGTACAGGCGCGGGATCAGGTAGTACATGGAACCCATGGTCACCAGACCGACCCAGCCCAGGGCGCCGGAGTGCACGTGGCCCACGGTCCAGTCGGTGTAGTGCGAGAGGGCGTTGACCGTCTTGATCGACATCATCGGACCCTCGAAGGTCGACATGCCGTAGAACGAGAGCGAGACGATCAGGAAGCGCAGGATGGGGTCGTCGCGCAGTTTGTGCCAGGCGCCCGAGAGCGTCATGATGCCGTTGATCATGCCGCCCCAGCTGGGCGCGAGCAGGATGAGCGAGAAGACCATGCCGACCGACTGTGTCCAGTCGGGCAGCGCGGTGTAGTGCAGGTGGTGCGGGCCGGCCCACATGTAGGTGAAGATCAGCGCCCAGAAGTGCACGATCGACAGGCGGTACGAGTACACCGGGCGCTCGGCCTGCTTGGGGATGAAGTAATACATCATCCCGAGGAAGCCGGCCGTGAGGAAGAAGCCCACCGCGTTGTGGCCGTACCACCACTGCACCATGGCGTCCTGCACGCCGGCGTAGGCCGAGTAGCTCTTGAACATGTCCACCGGCAAGGCAGCGGCGTTGACGATGTGCAGCATGGCCACGGCGAGGATGAAGGAGCCGAAGAACCAGTTGGCCACGTAGATATGACGCACCTTGCGCAAACCGATGGTGCCGAAGAACACCACCGCGTAGGCCACCCAGACCACCGCGATCAGGATGTCGATCGGCCATTCGAGTTCGGCGTATTCCTTGCCCTGCGTGAGGCCCAGTGGCAGCGTGATCGCGGCCAGCACGATCACCAGTTGCCAACCCCAGAAGGTGAAGGCCGCCAGGCCGTCGGAGAAGATTCGCGTCTGGCAGGTGCGCTGCACCACGTAATAGCTGGAGGCAAAGAGCCCGCAGCCGCCAAAGGCAAAGATCACCGCGTTGGTGTGCAGCGGCCGCAAGCGGCCGTAAGACAACCATTCAATGCCCAGATTGAGCTCGGGCCAGGTGAGCTGGGCGGCAATGATCACCCCCACCAGCATGCCCACCACCCCCCACACCACCGTCATGATGGCGAACTGCCGCACCACTTTGTCGTTGTAGACCGCCGACGGGCTGGCCTTGTTTGTCACGGACATACAGAACTCCTCGCAAATGTCACTGATGGAAGTGTCTTGCGCGCCAGAGCTCTGAGCCTTGACCTACATCAAGCGAGCTCAATCGCTTTTCAGGATCCGCTCACCTTCGCGCTCGATGTTGTCAAACTGCCCCGACTGCAAGGCCCACCAGAACACGCCGATGATTCCGAACACGAGCAGCACGGAGAGCGGAATCAGCAGATAGAGGATGTCCATGGGTGGTGGGCTCTCGGAATCGTTGGAAAGGTTCGGCTCATGCTACGCCGATGCGGGCGCGGCAACCGGGTTGGCTGGCGAGGAATCGGGGGTCTTTCCGGCCAGGCGCAGGGCGTTGCCGATCACCAGCAGCGAGCTGCCCGCCATGCCCAGGCCGGCCACCCACGGCGGCATCCAGCCCACCAGGGCCAGCGGCACGGCCACCACGTTGTAGGCCGCGGCCCAGATGAGGTTCTGCCGCACGACGCGCAGTGTGGCGCGCGCCTGCGTGAGCGTGTGCACCACGTCCATCACCCGCCCTCCCTGGATCACATAGTCCGACTGGGCCTGAGCGAGCGGCGCGGCCTGGCCCAGCGCAAACGAGGTGTCGGCGCGCGCGAGCACCGGGCCGTCGTTGAGGCCGTCACCCACCATGGCGATCGTCAAGCCCTGCGCTTGCAGGCGGGTCACTTCCACCAGCTTCTGCTCGGGTGTGGCGCCAGCGATCACATGGTCCACCCCCACCGCCTGGCCCACCGCCTCGGCGGCTGCTGCGCGGTCACCCGACAGCAGCCACGTGCGCACGCCCAGTGCGCGCAGTGCCTGCACCGCCTCGCGGGCGTCTTCGCGCAGCCCTTCTTCCAGCGTGAAGCTGGCCATCCAGCCAGCGTCGTCGCTCAGGTGGGCACGCGGTGCATCGTCCGGCGTGCCCGACGCGGGTGCGCCGCAGAACGTGGCCGAGCCCAGCCGCACGCCGGTGCCGTCGGCCAGACGGGCCTGCATGCCCTGCCCGGCCACTTCGGTCACATCCATCAGCGGCAGCCCCGACCCCTGGCTCGCCAGAGCACGAGAGACCGGGTGCAGCGAGCCCACCGCCAGAGCACCGGCCAGGGCCAGCGCCTGCTCGCGGCTCACGCCCGCCCGCGTGCTCACCTCACGCAACTCCAGCCGGTCGTGGGTCAGCGTGCCGGTCTTGTCGAAGACCACGGCGTTGACGCCGGCCAAAGTCTCGAACGCCTGTAGCCGGCGCACCAGCACGCCACGGCGCGCCAGCGCCCCGGCCGAACTCAGCATGGCCGCCGGTGTGGCCAGCGACAGCGCACACGGGCAGGTGACGATGAGCACCGCCACCGCCACGGCGAGTGCCCGCGTGTGATCGATCTGCCACCAATACACACCGGCCACGGCCGCTGCCAGCAACACCAGCAACAGAAATGGCGCGGCGACGCGGTCGGCCAGGATGGCCAGGCGCGGCTTCTCGGTGGAGGCCTGCTCCATCAGCTTGACGATCTGGGCAAAGCGCGTGTCGCGCCCCACCTGGGTCACGCGCATGCGCACCGGGCCACCCAGGTTGAAGCTGCCCGCCACCACGCCCTGCCCTTGCGCGCGGCTCAGCGGGCGTGACTCGCCGGTGAGCAGGGCCTCGTCCACCGTCGCGTGCTCGCTCAGCAGCTCACCGTCGGCCGGAAAAGCCTGCCCCGCCTGCACCCGCACGGCATCCCCCACCGCCAATCGGCGGATCGACACGGTCTCCAGTCCTTTCGCGGTTTCGCGCTCGCAGACCTCGGGCAGGCGGTTCATCAGGCTGTCGAGCGCGCCGGCCGTGCGGTCGCGTGCCTTGAATTCGAGGTACCGCCCGCCAAGCAGGAAGAACACGAACATGGTCAAGGAGTCGAACCAGACTTCCGCGCCCCAGGGGCCGGCTGGGTCAAAGGTGGCGGCCGAGCTCACCAGGAAGGTGACGAGAATGCCAATGGAAACTGGCGTGTCCATGCCCACGCGGCCATGTTTCAGGTCGCGCCAGGCGCTCTCGAAAAATGGACCGCTGGCGAAGAACACCACCGGCAGGCTGATCACCCAGCTCGCCCAGCGCAGCAGCTGGTCGATGTCGGCCGGGATCTCGCCCGGCTCGGTCACATACGCGGGCCATGCGTACATCATCACCTGCATCATGCAAAAGCCCGCCACGAACAGGCGCCACAAACCCTGGCGCGTCTCGCGCAGGCGTTCGCTGATGCCCAAAGCCTGTTGCATGGGCAACAAGCGGTAACCGCGCTCGCCCACCACCAGCGCCAAGGCCGACATGCGGGTGGCCTGTGGATCCCAGCGCAGTGTGAGCCGGCGCGTGGCCGCGTGCACGCGCGCCTGCACCACCCCCGGCAAGCCCTGCAGGGCCGACTCCACCGTGTCGGCGCAGGCCGCGCAATACATGCCCTGCACCATCAACACCGAGTCGGCCAGTTCGCCTTCGGCCTGCTCGATGCGCTGGGTGAAAGTCTCCTGCTCCACCGGGTCGTCGAGCACGGCGAAGTTGTCGGTGACGGTGAGCGCGCCGCGATGCTCGCCCAACCAACTGGCAGCAGGCGGGACAGGGGTGGGTTCGGCGAGCGTGGACCGCACCGGGAGCGTGGACACGGCCTGGTTCATGGCTGGAGGGTAAGCGGGGTGTTCTTTCATGGGCTTGATCCAAGTCAACCACGAAGCGTTCACCTGCGCTACCCTGCGGATTCGAACAACAACCTTGAAGGAGCAAGCCATGTACAAGCGCATCCTGGTGGCCACGGACGGCTCCAAACTCTCCAAGATGGCGGTGGAGCATGCCCTCACCCTGGCCGATCTCACCGGCGCCGAGGTCGTGGCCCTGAAGGTGATCCCCCGTTATCCACAAACCTATTTCGAAGGTGGCGTGGCGCTGGCAGCCGCGGAGATCGCGCGCATCGAAGCCCAGTGGAACGAGGAAGCCCTGGCCGTGGTGAACGCGGTGAAGTCGGCCGGGCAACTGCGCGAGGTGAAGGTCAAGCCGGTCACGGTGAAGTCGGACTTGATTGCCGAGGCCATCATCGCCACAGCCAAGCGCAGCAAATGCGACCTGATCGTGATGGCCTCGCACGGCCGCCGAGGCCTGAAGCGACTCTTGCTGGGCAGCGAGACCCAGCAGGTGCTGACACATTCGCACACGCCCGTTCTCGTGCTGCGATGACTTGACCTCGGCCTCACAGGCCTGAGAGGTCCGGTGTAGAGTGGGCGCGCATTCACGCCCACCCTCCATGCCGCCCTCACCTCAAGCCGCGCCGACCTTCGTCACCGGCTCCACGCTCAGACACGTCATCAACATGACCGCCACCGGCTCCATCGGGCTGGCGGCGGTTTTTTTCGTCGACGTGCTCAACCTCTTCTACATCGCGCAGCTCGGGCAGAAGGAACTGGCGGCGGCGGTGGGCTACGCGGGCACGCTGCTGTTCTTCCTCACCTCGCTGGCCATCGGCCTGTCGATTGCGGCCACGGCATTGGCCTCGCGTGCCCTGGGGCGCGGCGAACGCGAACAAGCGAAGCTGATCGCCGGGGCCTCGCTGGTGCTCATGGCGCTGTTCATGGGTGGCGCCGTTCTGCTGGTCTTCCCCTGGCTGGCCGAACTGCTCGCCCTGCTTGGCGCCACGGGCGACACCGCCTCGCTCGCGCTGCGTTTCACCCGCTGGGTGCTGCCCTCGGCCGTGCCACTGGGCTTGGGCATGTGTCTGGCGGCGCTGCTGCGTTCGCTGGGGGATGCACGCCGAGCCATGTTCGTCACGCTGGGCGCAGGCGCCGTCTCTGCCGTGCTCGACCCGTTGCTCATCCTGGTTGTGGGCTGGGGGCTGGATGGCGCGGCCGTGGCCACGGTGCTGGCGCGATGCTCCATGGTGGTCATTGGCGTGCAGGCGCTGCGGGTGCACGGTCTGTTTGCGTGGCCGAGTGCGCCAGTGCTGCGCGGCAGCCTGAAGCCTTTCCTGGCGATTGGTGTGCCGGCCGTGTTGACCCAGGTGGCCACACCGGTGGGCAACGCTTTCGTGACCGCGGCCATCGCACCGTTTGGCGACAACGCGGTGGCGGGCTGGGCGGTCATCGTGCGGTTGATCCCGGTGGCCTTCGTGGCCCTGTTTGCGCTCTCGGGTTCGGTGGGGCCCATCCTCGGGCAGAACCTCGGCGCGCGAAGGTTCGACCGCCTGCGCAGCACGGTGCGCGACAGCCTGAAGGTGACGCTGGTCTACGTGCTCGTGGTCTGGCTGCTCATGGCCGTGGGCAGCGGCTTCATTGCCGATGCGTTCGGTGCAGAGGGAGAGGCGCGCGAGCTCATCGTGTTCTTCTGCGTGTTCGTGGCCGGAAGTTTCTTCTTCAACGGCGCGCTGTTTGTGGCAAACGCGGCCTTCAACAACCTGGGCTTTGCCTTCTACTCCACCGCGCTCAACTGGGGCCGGGCCACGCTGGGTGTGGCGCCCTTCATCTGGATCGGCGCGCAGTGGTTTGGTGCGCGCGGTGTATTGGCGGGTTACGGCCTGGGTGTTGTGGTGTTTGGTTTGATGGGGGTGTGGTTGAGTCGGCGGGTGCTGAGGCGGTTGGAACGCGAAGCCTCTTCTTCAGTCGTTGTTTCCGGCTAACGGTGATTGCCTGCGCTTCGCAGACCAACGAGGTCGTCGGCAGCCGGGCTGACCGGAGCAACACAGGAAGAAACTCAGGCGAACAGACCTTTGTGCTGATCGCGAAGCAGATTCTTCTGCACCTTCCCCATGGTGTTGCGCGGCAACTCTCCCACCACAAAGCAGCGCTTGGGAATCTTGAAATTGGCCAGCCGCGACTTGAGTGAAGCCAGTACCTGAGCCGAGTCCACCTGCGCACCAGGCTTGGCAATCAGCAGCGCCACCCCCACCTCGCCAAAGTCCGGGTGCGGCACCCCGATCACCGCACTCTCGGCCACGCCGGGCATCTCGTTGATATAACCCTCGATCTCGGCCGGGTAGACGTTGTAGCCACCGGAAATGATGAGGTCTTTGCTGCGGCCGACGATGTTCACGTAACCACGCTCGTCGATGCGGCCCACATCGCCGGTCTTGAAGAAGCCGTCGGCGGTGAACTCCTCTGCCGTCTTCTCGGGCATGCGCCAGTAGCCCTTGAAAATGTTGGGGCCACGCACCTGGATACCACCGATCTCGCCCGGTTGCGCCGCTTGGCCATCGTCGCCCATCACGCGCAACTCCACGCCCGGCAACGGGAAGCCCACCGTGCCGCCGCGTCGTTCGGTGGCACCACCGTAGCGCGCGTCGGCGCTGCAGGGGTTGGAGGTCAACATCGCGGTCTCGCTCATGCCGTAACGCTCCAGGATGGTGTGACCCGTGCGGTCCTTCCATTCGTTGAAGGTCTCGATCAGCAGCGGCGCCGAGCCCGAGATGAACAAGCGCATGTGGGAGGCCTGCTGTTTGGAGAGCGTGGGCTCGGCCAGCATGCGCGTGTAGAGCGTGGGCACGCCCATGAACACCGTGGCTTCGGAAAACTTGTTGATAGCCAGTTTGGGGTCGAACTTCGACATCCAGAACATCTTGCTGCCGTTGATCAGCGCACCGTGCATGGCCACGAACAGGCCGTGCACGTGGAAGATCGGCAACGCGTGGATCAAGACGTCATCCGGGCGCCAGCCCCAGTAGGTCTTGAGCACCTCGGCGTTGCTGCGCAGGTTGCCGTGCGTGAGCATGGCGCCCTTGCTGCGCCCGGTGGTGCCGCTGGTGTAGAGGATGGCGGCGAGGTCTTCGTCGCGGCGCACGGCCGGCGTGTGCCTGTCGCTCATGTGGGACGCACGCTCCAGCAGGCTGCCGGTGCGGTCGTCACCCAGGGTGAACACATGGCGCGTGCCGGCGGTGAAGGCGATCTTGCTGACCCAGCCGAACTGGCCCGGGCTGCACACCACCACGGCGGGTTCAGCGTTGCCGATGAAGTACTCAATCTCCGCGCTCTGGTAGGCGGTGTTGAGCGGCAGGAACACGTGTCCCGCGCGCAGCGTGGCCAGGTACAGCACCAGCGCTTCGACCGACTTCTCCACCTGCACGGCCACGCGCGACTCGGGTGGCAGCGCCAGCGAATCCAGCAGGTTGGCCACCATGGCCGAGGCGCGGTCGAGGTCTCGCCAGGAGTAGTTCAGACCATCGTCGGTCTCGATCGCCACACGGTCGAGGTCCTGCGGAAAGGCCGCGCGCAGGGCAGCAAAGAGGTTGAGGTTGCTCATGTTCTGGTCAACAAAATGGTGTGACAAAAAAATCAGAAAGTCCGTCAGAAAACCGGCGAGCGCTTGGCGAGGAACGCTGCAATGCCTTCGCGGTGTTCGGCGCTGTCGGCATACCGGTAGGCGCCCTCGCCTTCGGCCGCCGTCGAGCCTTGTGTGGCTCGCAAGGCTTGCTTGTTCAGGCGCGCGGCCTGCGGCGACAGCGCGCTGATGCGCTGAGCGCGCGCCAGCACGGCGGTTGAGAGCGTGCCGTCAGGCAACACGGTGTTGAGGAAGCCACGCGCCTTCATCTCGGTCGCGTCGAACACCGCCGCCTCCAGCAACATCTCGCGCGCGGTGGCGGCGCCGGCCTCGCGGGCCACCAATGCGGCTTCGCGCGGCGCCATCGGAAAACCCAGCTTCGCGATGGGCGCACCAAAGCGCGCGCCGCTGGCCGCCACGCGGATGTCGCAGCAGCTCGCGATCTCAACACCCGCGCCCATGCAGTTGCCTTCAATCTGCGCCAGCAGCGGCACGTCACACGCCAGCATGGCGCCCAGGCCACCCCACACATCGTCTTCATGGAAGTCGCGCAAGGCGGCTTCAACGAAGCGAAAGCCGGGGTACTCGGCGATGTCACCGCCGGCGCAGAAGTGTCCGCCTTCGCCCACGACGATCACGCAGCGCACATCGGTGCGCGCCTGCAGGTCGACAAAGACCCATTTCAGTTCGCGCCACATCGCACGCGACATGGCGTTGAACTTGCCCGGATGGGACAGCGTCACCCGCGCCAGCGTGTGTTCGATGGCGAGGTGAACCCGGCCCGACATGCTCACGCTCAATCGAGCTTGGCGCCAGAGGCCTTGACCACCGCGGCCCACTTGCGGATCTCGCCCTTGATGAACGCGTCGAACTGTGGACCGCTCACGTTGGCGAACTCCGCGCCCTGACTGGCCCAGACGGCCTTGGCTTCGTCGGTGCTCACCGCCTTGCGAATCTCTTCGGTAGCGCGGGACTGCGCATCGGCCGGTGTGCCCTTGGGCGCCCACACGCCGTACCAGGTGGTCACGTTGTACTCGGGCAGCCCCAGTTCGGTCGCGCAGGGCACGTCACGAAAAGCCGGACTGCGCTTGTTGCCCGAGACCATCAGCGCCTTGATGCGACCGCCCTTGATGTGGCCAGCCGAGGAGCCCAGACCATCGAACATCATGTCCACCTGGCCGGCAATGAGGTCGTTGAGCGCCGGGCCTGCGCCGCGGTAGGGAATGTGCGTGATGAAGGTTTTGGACTGTTGCTTGAACAGCTCACCCGCAAGGTGGTGCGAGGTACCGCCTCCGGCTGAGCCGTAGTTCAACTTGCCTGGGTTGGCCTTGACCTGCGCCAGGAACTCCTTGAAGCCAGCGCCCGGGATGTTCTTGGGGTTGACCACCAGCACCTGCGGCACGCTGGCCACCAGGATCAGCGGGACCAGGTCCGTCTCGATGTTGTAGTCCAACTTGGGGTACATGCTGGGCGCGATGGTGTGGTGCACCGCGCCCATGAACAGCGTGTAGCCATCAGGCACGGCCTTGGCCGCGATGCCCGCGCCCAGCGTGCCGCCAGCGCCTCCACGGTTGTCGATCACCAGGCTCTTGCCCGAGAGGCGCGTGAACTGCGCCGCCATGGGGCGGGCAAACGCGTCGGTGCCGCCACCGGCGGGGAACGGCACGATCATGGTCACCGGCTTGGTCGGCCAGGTGGACTGGGCGTACCCGGTGGTGCTGTAAACGGCAGCACCCGCGACGGCCGCTCGCAGGATGTCCCGGCGGTTCAAGTTTTCGGTCATGTTTTGTCTCCTGTGGTTATGAAAAAGCAGCGTCAAAGGTACAGGTCTTCGATCGCTGGGGCTATCGGGATCTTTCCCTGCGCGAGCCAGGCGCGGTGTTTCTCCAGGCGTTTGAGGTCATAGAGGTAATTGACCATCAAGCCATACGATTGTTTGGTGCCTTTGTTCGACGGATCGCCCGCCCAGTTCAGTCGCTCCACACGGGCACCGTTGCCCAGGTGGAAACGCGCCACCGGGTCCAGCGGCTTGCCGCCCTGCATCTCGTTGCCCAGATAGCGCGCAGCCCAGCCCAGCAGCGCCTTGCGCTCGGGCGCGGCCTCGGAAAGGTCTTCCAGGTTCTCCCAGCTTTTGAGCAATTCGGCCGGTGCATTCTTGTTCAGCCAGGCGCGCAAACCCGGTATGGGCGAGAGCGTGACGAACACCTTGAGCTTGGGAAATTCCTGGTGCAGCGTCTCGACCACGCGCTTGATCAGCGAGTCGCCAAAGCTCACGCCACGCAGCCCGTTCTGGGTGTTGCTGATCGAATAGAAGATGGCTGTGTTGGCCTTGGCAATGTCGACCGGATCGGCCTCCTCGTCCAGCAGCGGCGTGATGCAGTCGGCGATCTCGTTCATGAGCGCCACTTCCACGAAGATCAGCGGCTCTTCAGGCAGGCGCGGGTGAAAGAAACCGTAGCAGCGGCGGTCGCCGTCGAGCCGGTTCTTCACATCGGCCCAGCTGCGAATGTCGTGCACGGCTTCGTACTTGATGAGCTTTTCCACCAGCGAGGCCGGCGAATCCCAGCTGATGCGGCGCAGCTCCAGAAATCCCACGTCGAACCAGGTGGAGAACATGTATTCCATCTCCACGTCGAGTGCGAGCAAGCGCTTGTCGCCCTTGAGGTGAGACTGCATCTCGGCACGCAGATCGACCAGAAAACGGATGCCCTCGGGGTGCGCGCTGAAGCGCTGCAATATGCGCCGACGGGGGGACACCGTGGCCCGGCGGTACAGCACCTCGGCAGCGGCCTCGTCTGGCGTGCCCACTGCGGCTGCAAACTGGGTCTGGGCGGCCTTGATCTGCTCGACGTCGGCCACGAACTGCTCGCTCATGAGCAGCCACAGGTCGCGCCGTTGCGGCGGTGTGGCCTTGGCGTACCAGGCCATCAGGTCTTGAGCGCGGCGCCCGCCCTCCACCTCGCTCAGAAGCGGATCGACGATGCCCTTGAGCTGGTCGAGCAGGTGGCGCAACTGGCGCGGCGACATCGCCTCGTCGTCATGGCGCAGCGCTCCCTTCAGGCGCTCCTGGGTCGACCGCACGCCCGCCTTGGCGCCCGGACGCAACATGGAAGCGCCTTTTTCCAACCATTCAGCGGTGTTCATGCCGTGATCCTCGAAGTGTTGCTGCGCGCAAGTTCGCGCAGGGCCACGCGTTGGCGCGTGAGGTGGGTGCGCATGGCGGCCTCGGCGCCTTCGGCATCGCGCGCCTTGAGCGCGGCAAACACCGCCATGTGCTCGGACAGACTCTGGTCCAACCGGCCCGGCGCGTGCAGTTGCTGCAGGCGCGCGAGCTTGACGATCTTGCGCAGGTCACCGATCACCTGGGCCAGCCAGCGGTTGTTGGCCAGGGTGATGATGGCTTCGTGGATGGCGAAGTTGGCCTGGTAGTAATCGTTGATGCGGCGCGCCTTGGCGCAGCGGTTCAGGCGGTCGTGCATCTGCTCCAGCGTCACCAGATCGGCGTCGGTGGCGTTGCTCGCGGCCTCGAATGCGCAACGGCCTTCGAGCAGGGCGATGACGGGAAAGATCTCGTCGAGGTCGCGCTCGGTGATCTGGTTGACGAAACATCCCCGCCGTGGCTCGTGGCGCACCAGGCCTTCGGCGGCCAGCACCTTGAGCGCCTCGCGCAGAGGCGTGCGTGAGATCGCCCATTCCCCGCAGAGCCCCAGTTCGTCGATGAAGCTGCCAGGCGCCAGCACACCGTCGAAGATGCGCTCGCGAAGCTTCGCGGCCACTTCGTCGTGCAGGGAGTTGAGCACCAGTCGCATTGGCTTGGGTCCGTCCGTAATCACCTGTAATTACGACCAATTCTAAAAAATCCCCGGTCATCTGTCCCGGGGATTTACCCTTGCGGCGACGAAGGGTGAACAGATCCGCCGCCGGGCCGCCCCTAGGCGGATCAGCCCCCTCAGGGGGCAGCGACCCGCGAAGCGGTGAAGCGTGGGGGCAGCGACCCTAGCTGCGCCGGCCGAACCACCACCACATGAAGGCACCCGCCAGGACCATGGGCACACACAGCCACTGGCCCATGCTCATGCCCATCGAGAGCAGCCCCAGGTGGGCGTCGGGCTCGCGGAAGAACTCCGCGATGAAACGGAACACGCCATAGCCCATGAGGAACACGGCCGACACCCGACCGCGCGCACGTGGCTTGCGGGCGTAGAGCCAGAGCAGCACGAAGAGCAACAAGCCCTCGAGCAGGAACTGGTAGACCTGCGAAGGGTGGCGCGGCGCATCGCCCGCGCCGGGAAACACCATGCCCCAGGGCAATGACGGGTCGGCCACACGGCCCCAGAGTTCGCCATTGATGAAGTTGCCCACGCGGCCCGCGGCCAGACCGGTCGGCACGCAGGGCGCCACGAAGTCCATCACTTCCATGAACGGCCGCTGGCGGCTGCGCGCGTACCAGACCATGGCCAGCATCACGCCGATCAGGCCCCCATGAAAGCTCATGCCGCCCTGCCAGATCGCAAAAATCTCCAGCGGGTTGGCCAGGTAGTAGGCCGGCTTGTAGAACAGGCAGTAGCCGATGCGCCCGCCTGCCACCACACCGAGCACGCCGAGGAACAGGATGTCCTCCACGTCGCGCCGCGTCCACGGCGGGTTGGTGATGCCGACAAACGGCTGGTGGCGCAGGCGCAGATTGGCCAGCCACATGAAGAGGCCGAAGGCCGCCAAGTACGTGAGGCCGTACCAGTGGATGGCCAACGGGCCGATCTGCAGGGCGACGGGGTCGATTTGAGGGTGTTGGAGCATGGGTGGAATTGTGGCAGCGATCCGGCGCCGGGCCGCCCCAAGCCGGATCAGCCCCCTCGGGGGGCAGCGATCCGCGCAGCGGCGGAGCGTGGGGGCAGCGATCCGGCGCCGGGCCGCCCCAAGCCGGATCAGCCCCCTCGGGGGGCAGCGACCCGCGCAGCGGTGGAGCGTGGGGGCACAACATCCTGCTCCCGCGCAAAACCAATGAAATGCGCCAACGCCGGGCTCACCGCATCGGCGCGCCACACCAGGCTGGTCTCACACGCCGGCACCGCCCTGCCGCGCGGCCAAGCCACCGATCGGTACACCACGCCGGGGCGCTGGAACTGTCGCACGCTCTGCGGCACCCAGGCCATGCCCAACCCCGCCGACACCAGGTTCACGATGGTCTGCATCTGGATCGCTTCCTGCGCCACCTGCGGCACACGGCCGGCCGCGTTGTACAGCGCAAAGATCGCATCGAACAGCGAGGGCAGGATGCGCCGCGGGAAGATC
This sequence comes from Hydrogenophaga sp., assembly GCF_018780385.1. Taxonomy (GTDB): domain Bacteria; phylum Pseudomonadota; class Gammaproteobacteria; order Burkholderiales; family Burkholderiaceae_C; genus Hydrogenophaga. Next base: position 37,689 of record NZ_JADMJO010000006.1, read on the forward strand.
ACCAGCGGCTCGGCCAGCAGGCGCTTGAGCGCAGGGCGCTCCTCGGCAGCCAGGGGGTGCGATTCGGGCAGCGCCACCACCAGCGGCTCGGTGGCAATCAGGGCGTGGGCCAAACCCGGGGTGGTGAAGCCGGGTGAATGCAGAACGAAGCCGGCGTCCACCTCGCCACGGGCGAGCAGATCCAGCTGCACATCACCCGTGGCCTCGATCAGCTCCAGCGCCACCTGCGGCCACTGTTCGCGAAAGGCGCGCACCCAGCGCGGCAGCAACTCGAAACCGACCGTGGACACGAATGCGAGCCGCAACCGCCCCAACTCGCCGGCCGCGGCAGCGCGCGCCAGCTCGGGCAAGGCCTGCGCGCGGCTGAGCAAGTCGCGCACCTCGGGCAGCAGCGCCGCGCCGGCCGGCGTGATCTGCACGCTGCGCTGGGTGCGCTCGAACAGGCGCACGCCCAGCGCCGCTTCCAGTCCGGCGATGGCCTGGGTCAGCGGCGGCTGGGTCATGTGCAGGCGCGCAGCGGCCCGGCCGAAGTGCAGTTCCTCGGCCAGCGCCACGAACTGGCGCCATTGGCGCAATTCAATACGCAGCGATCTGGATGGAGCATTCATATGCCGAGCGTATCAAACCAGCCCCTCAAAGCAATTGGAAAGCTGCCGGGGGCTGCCGCATACTTGGCGCTCTTTTCCCCCACCCACGAGACAAGACCATGGCCGACAACAAAACCATCCCGATCAAGCCCATCAACAGCCGCAGTGCCAACATCACGCAAGGCAAGTCGCGCGCGCCCAACCGTTCCATGTACTACGCCATGGGCTACGAGGAAGGCGACTTCGTCAAACCCATGGTGGGCGTGGCCAACGGTCACAGCACGATCACACCGTGCAACTCGGGTCTGCAGAAGCTGGCCGACGCGGCCATCGCCGGCATCGAGGAAGCCGGCGGCAACGCCCAGGTGTTCGGCACGCCCACCATCTCCGACGGTATGGCCATGGGCACCGAGGGCATGAAGTACTCGCTGGTGAGCCGCGAGGTGATCTCCGACTGCATCGAGACCTGCGTTGGCGGCCAGTGGATGGATGGCGTGGTGGTGGTCGGTGGCTGCGACAAGAACATGCCTGGCGGCCTGATGGGCATGCTGCGCGCCAACGTGCCCGCGATCTATGTGTACGGCGGCACCATCCTGCCAGGCCGCTGGAAAGACCAGGACCTCAACATCGTCAGCGTGTTCGAGGCCGTGGGCCAGAATGCGGCCGGCAACATGAGCGACGAAGACCTGCGTGAGATCGAGATGCGCGCCATCCCCGGCACCGGCTCCTGTGGCGGCATGTACACCGCCAACACCATGTCTTCGGCGTTTGAGGCGCTGGGCATCTCGCTGCCCTACTCCAGCACCATGGCCAACCCGCACGACGAGAAGATGAACTCGGCCAAGGAGTCGGCCAAGGTGCTGATCGAGGCGATCAAGAAAGACATCAAGCCGCGCGACATCGTGACCAAAAAGGCCATCGAAAACGCGGTGGCGGTGATCATGGCCACCGGTGGCTCGACCAACGCGGTGCTGCACTTCCTGGCCATCGCGCACGCGGCCGAAGTCGAATGGACCATCGACGACTTCGAGCGTGTGCGCCAGAAAACGCCCGTGTTGTGTGACCTCAAGCCCAGCGGCAAATACCTCGCGGTCGACCTGCACAAGGCCGGCGGCATTCCGCAAGTCATGAAGGTGCTGCTCAACGCCGGCTTGCTGCACGGCGACTGCCTGACCATCAGCGGCCAGACGATTGCCGAGGTGCTCAAGGACGTGCCGGATGCACCGCGCGCCGACCAGGACGTGATTCGCCCGATCGACAAGCCCATGTACGAGCACGGCCACCTGGCCATCCTCAAGGGCAACCTCAGCCCCGAAGGCGCGGTGGCCAAGATCACCGGCCTGAAGAACCCGGTGATGACCGGCCCGGCGCGCGTGTTCGACGACGAGCAGTCGGCGCTGCAGGCCATCCTGGACGGCAAGATCCAGGCGGGCGACGTGATGGTGCTGCGTTACCTCGGCCCCAAAGGCGGCCCGGGCATGCCCGAGATGCTGGCACCCACGGGCGCGCTGATCGGAGCGGGCCTGGGCGAGAGCGTGGGCCTGATCACCGACGGCCGTTTCTCGGGCGGCACCTGGGGCATGGTGGTGGGCCACGTGGCACCCGAGGCCGCTGCCGGCGGCACGATCGCATTTGTGAACGAAGGCGACAGCATCACCATCGACGCGCACAAACTGCTGCTGGAGCTCAACGTGCCGGAGGCCGACATCGAGAAGCGCCGTGCGGCGTGGACGGCACCTGCGCCGCGCTACACCCGCGGCGTGCAGGCCAAGTTTGCGTTCAACGCTTCCAGCGCCAGCAAGGGCGCCGTGTTGGACAACTACTGACGAGGTTTCAGCGCGAGCGGCGCTTGGTCTTCATGCCAAGGTTCTCGCGCTGTTTGTCGATGCGGCCCTGCTTTTTCTTGTCCATCTTGTCCATCTCGCGGCGCTTGGTGTAGCCGGTGGCGTCGGCCCAGGCCCACCAAACCACGGCCAGGGCAAAGGGCGTCAACACCCACCACCATGAGAGATCGGCCACGAAGCCCACTTCGAGGTACTTCATCAGCATCAGGATCACGCCCAGGATCAGCAAATACATCACACGCTCCAGTAAAGGTCCGACAAAGTGGGGCAAGAATCTGTAAGCGATCGTTTCACCATGGCCTTGCATCGTTAAAATCCACTCCGTGCTGGCATCAGCATTCACTCACAAGGACAACCCCATGAAACGCGCTCTCCTGATTATGGCCGCCATGACCACGCTGGCGGCTCCTGCTTTCGCCGACGAGGCTCTGGCCAAAAGCAAGAACTGCATGGCCTGCCACGCAGTGGACAAGAAGCTGGTGGGCCCTTCCTACAAGGACGTGGCCAAGAAGTACACCGGCGACGCCAAGGCAGTCGATGCATTGGCCGTCAAGATCGTCAAGGGCGGTTCCGGCGTGTGGGGCGCGATCCCCATGCCCGCCAACACGCAGGTGAGCGAAGCCGATGCCAAGAAGCTGGCGGCCTGGGTCCTGAGCCAGAAGTAATCTCTGGTTCCTCCAACAAAAAACCCGCTGGATTCCAGCGGGTTTTTTGTTGCCGGCACGGGACCGCAGTCCCGGGCGATCAGTTGTTCTCCGACAACTGATCCAGGATGGCCGGGTTCTCCAGCGTCGACGTGTCCTGCGTGATGGCCTCGCCCTTGGCGATCGAGCGCAGCAGGCGGCGCATGATCTTGCCGCTGCGGGTCTTGGGCAGGTTGTCACCGAAGCGGATGTCCTTCGGTTTGGCGATCGGGCCGATTTCCTTGCCCACCCAGTCGCGTAAGATCTTGGCGATGGCCTTGGCCTCCTCACCGGTGGGGCGCGAGCGCTTGAGCACCACGAAAGCCACGATGGCCTCGCCCGTGAGGTCGTCCGGACGACCCACCACGGCGGCTTCGGCCACCAGATCGGTCTTGCTCACCAGGGCCGACTCGATCTCCATCGTGCCCATGCGGTGGCCCGACACGTTGAGCACGTCGTCGATGCGCCCGGTGATGCGGAAGTAGCCGCGGTCGGCGCTGCGCACCGCGCCGTCCCCGGCCAGGTAGTAGCCCTTGAGCTCGTCGGGGAAGTAGCTCTTCTTGAAACGCTCGGGGTCGCCCCAGATGGTGCGGATCATCGAAGGCCAGGGCTTCTTCACCACCAGGATGCCACCCGAGCCGTTGGGCACATCGATGCCGGCTTCGTCGACGATGGCCGCGGCAATGCCGGGCAGCGGCAACGTGCATGAGCCCGGCACCAGCGGCGTGGCGCCCGGCAGCGGCGTGATCATGTGGCCACCGGTCTCGGTTTGCCAGAAGGTGTCCACGATGGGGCAACGCTCGCCACCCACGTGTTTGTAGTACCACATCCAGGCCTCGGGGTTGATGGGCTCGCCCACCGAGCCGAGCAAGCGCAGGCTGGTCAGATCGGAGCGTGCCGGATGCACTTTTTCATCGCCTTCGGCCGCCTTGATCAGCGAGCGGATCGCCGTGGGCGCGGTGTAGAAAATGGTGCACTTGTGCTTCTCGATCATCTGCCAGAAACGACCGGCGTTCGGGTACGTGGGCACGCCCTCGAACACGATCTGCGTGGCGCCGGCGGCCAGCGGGCCGTAGGTCACGTAGGTATGACCGGTGATCCAGCCGATGTCGGCCGTGCACCAGAAAATGTCGTCGGCCTTCAAGTCGAAGGTCCAGTTCATGGTGAGATTGGCCCACAGCAGGTAGCCGCCGGTGCTGTGCTGCACGCCTTTGGGCTTGCCAGTGGAGCCGGAGGTGTAGAGCACGAACAGCGGGTGCTCGGCGCTCACCATTTCGGCGGGGCACACATCAGACTCGCTGGCCATCACCTCGTGCATGAAGCTGTCGCGCCCGGCCACCATGTTGCAGGCGGTGGGCGTGCGCTGGAACACGATCACATTCTTGATGCACTCGCAGCCGCCCATGGTGATGCCGTCGTCCACGATCGCCTTGAGCGGCAGTTCCTTGCCACCGCGCAACTGGTAGTTGGCGGTGATCACGGCCACGGCACCCGCGTCCTGAATGCGCTCCTGCAGCGCCTTGGCCGAGAAGCCGCCAAACACCACACTGTGGGTGGCGCCAATGCGGGCACATGCCTGCATGGCCACCACGCCTTCAACCGTCATGGGCATGTAGATGACGACACGGTCGCCCTTCTTCACGCCGCGCGCCTTGAGCGCATTGGCAAAGCGCGAGACCTTGGCCAGCAGTTCCTTGTAGCTGACCTTGGTGACCTCGCCACCGTCGGCTTCAAAGATGATGGCAGTCTTGTTCTCCACCGGCGTGCCCATGTGGCGGTCCAGGCAGTTGTACGAGGCGTTGAGCTCGCCGTCCTCGAACCATTTGTAAAACGGCGCGTTGGAGGAGTCCAGCGTCTTGGTGAAGGGCGTGGCCCATGTCAGCGTCTCACGGGCCAGACGCGCCCAGAAACCCTCGAAGTCCTTGTCGGCCTCGTCGCACAGTGCCTGGTAGGCTGCCATGCCCGACACCCGGGCAGCCTTGACGGTTGCTGCGGTGGGTTCAAAAACGCGGTTCTCGACCAGAGTGGATTCGATGGACGTCGACGGTGCGGACATGGGCAGTCTCCTCAGATGTTGTGGATTCGGATCAACCGATGACTGTGGGCAAAGGCTCTTACGAGCCACTTACATGGCGGGCAACACGCCCGTTCGGCCGACCCGGTACATCGGTACAAACCCGGACTCAGCGCAACGGCCACCCTACAATACACCGGCTTTGTGGCCGCCCGTCCCGGGCACCCGGCGCATTGCCTCTCCCATGACCGATCCTGTCAAAACTCCTGTCCCGGTTCGCGCCTTGCCCAACCTGATCTTCGCCAGCCGCTGGCTTCAGTTGCCGCTCTACATTGGCCTGATCGCAGCGCAATGTATCTACGTCTTTCACTTCTGGGTCGAACTGGTCCATCTGGTCGAAGCGGCCTTTGGCAGTCAGGTGGCGCTCGAAAAACTCGTCAGCAGCATTGGCTACAAAAGCGATGTGCAGCTGACCGGTTTGAACGAGACGGTGATCATGCTGGTGGTGCTGGCCCTGATCGACGTGGTCATGATCTCCAACCTGCTGATCATGGTGATCATCGGTGGCTACGAGACTTTCGTGAGCCGGATGAATCTGGAGAACCACCCGGATCAACCCGAGTGGCTGAGCCATGTGAATGCCTCGGTGCTCAAGGTGAAACTGGCCACGGCCATCATCGGCATCAGCTCGATCCACCTGCTGAAGACCTTCATCAACGCCGCCAACTACGACGAGAAGGTGCTGATGTGGCAAACCATCATCCACGTGGTGTTCCTGCTCAGCGCCATGGCCATTGCCATGACCGACAAGCTGATGCAGCAACCCGTGGGCTCCAGGCACTGAGGAGCGCGTCAGCGCCCCACCATCTGCTCGGGCCGCACCCACTGGTCGAACTGCTCGGCCGTGACGAAGCCCAGCGCCAGCGCCGCCTCGCGCAGGCTGCTGCCCTCCTTGTGCGCCTTCTTCGCGATCTGCGCCGCCTTGTCGTAGCCGATGTGCGGATTGAGCGCGGTCACCAGCATCAGTGACCGGTCCACCAATTCGGCGATGCGTGCGCGGTTGGGCTCGATGCCCACGGCGCAGTGGTCGTTGAAGCTCTTCATGCCGTCGGCCAGCAGCCGAACGCTTTGCAGGAAGTTGTGCGCCACCATCGGGCGGAACACATTGAGTTCGAAGTTGCCCGAGGCACCGCCGATGTTGATGGCCACGTCGTTGCCCATCACCTGGGCGCACAGCATGGTCACCGCTTCGCTCTGCGTGGGGTTGACCTTGCCGGGCATGATGGACGAGCCCGGCTCGTTCTCCGGGATGCTCAGCTCGCCGATGCCGCTGCGCGGCCCGCTGGCCAGCCAGCGCACGTCGTTGGCGATCTTGTTCATGCTCGCGGCCAGGGTTTTGAGCGCACCGTGCGCATGCACGAGGGCGTCGACGCTGGCCATGTTCTCGAACTTGTTGGGTGCGCTCACCAAGGGCAACCCGGTGAGCCGGGCCAGCTCGGCCGCCACCGCCTCGGCGTAACCCTGGGGCGCGTTCAGGCCGGTGCCAACGGCCGTGCCGCCCAGAGCCAGTTCACACAGGTGCGGCAGCGCATCGCGCACATGCCGTGCGCAGTGGTCCAGTTGCGCGACGTAGCCCGAGAACTCCTGACCCAGCGTGAGCGGTGTGGCGTCCTGCAGGTGGGTGCGGCCGATCTTCACGATGTCGTTGAAATCGGCGGCTTTCTGCCCCAGCGTTGCGCCCAGGCACGCGATGGCTGGCAGAAGCCTGTTGGTGATCGCGTCGACCGCCGCCACGTGCATGGCCGTGGGAAACACATCGTTGCTCGACTGGCTGCGGTTCACGTCATCGTTGGGGTGCACCAGTCGGCCTTCGCCGCGCGATCCCCCCAGCAACTCGCTGGCGCGGTTGGCGAGCACCTCGTTGAGGTTCATGTTGGTCTGTGTGCCCGAACCGGTCTGCCACACCACCAGCGGAAACTCGGCCTCGTGCTGCCCGGCGATCACCTCGTCGGCCGCAGCGACGATGGCACCGGTTTTCTTCTCGTCCTGCAGCCCGAGCGCGCGGTTCACCACGGCGGATGCACGCTTGACCTGCGCCAATGCGCGGATGAGTTCACGCGGTTGGCGCTCACCCGAGATATCGAAGTTCTGCAGCGAGCGCTGGGTCTGGGCGCCCCACAGCCTCTCAGCGGGCACGACAACCTCGCCCATGGTGTCGCGTTCGATCCGGGTCTTCATAGCGCTCTCCTGTGTCAGCTGGCGTTGGGACGACCTGTCAAAATACCGGCTGGCCCACCGTAGCAGACTATGCGCCGCCACGGCCACTGCGGCAACGGCCCACCCGACCACAACCTCCCCCACCGCCATGACCACGAGCATCCGCCAGAACGACCTGATCGAATCCGTCGCCGCCGCCCTGCAGTACATCAGCTACTACCACCCGGCCGACTACATCGCCCACCTGGCCCGCGCCTACGAGCGCGAGCAAAGCGCCGCCGCCAAGGACGCGATCGCGCAGATCCTGACCAACAGCAAGATGAGCGCCACCGGCCACCGCCCGATCTGCCAGGACACCGGCATCGTCAACGTGTTCCTGAAGGTGGGCATGAACGTGAAGCTCGACGGCTTCACCGGCAGCCTGGAAGACGCCATCAACGAAGGCGTGCGCCAGGGCTACAACCACCCCGACAACCAGCTGCGCGCCTCGGTTGTGGCCGACCCGCAGTTCGCACGCAAGAACACCAAGGACAACACCCCCGCCGTGATCTTCACCGAGCTCGTGCCCGGAGACACGGTGGAAGTGACCGTGGCGGCCAAAGGCGGCGGCAGCGAGAACAAGAGCAAGATGATCATGCTCAACCCCGGTGACTCCGTGGTCGACTGGGTGATGAAGACCGTGCCCACCATGGGCGCCGGCTGGTGCCCCCCGGGCATGCTGGGCATCGGCATCGGCGGCACCGCCGAGAAAGCCGTGCTGATGGCCAAGGAAAGCCTGATGGACGACATCGACATGTACGAGCTGCAGGCCAAAGCCTCCAAGGGCGAGAAGCTCAGCCAGGTCGAAGAACTGCGACTGGAACTGTTTGACAAGGTCAACGCGCTGGGCATCGGCGCGCAGGGCCTGGGTGGTCTCACCACCGTGCTCGACATCAAGATCAAGATGTACCCCACGCACGCGGCCAGCAAGCCGGTGGCCATGATCCCCAACTGCGCCGCCACGCGCCACGCGCACTTCGTGCTCGACGGCAGCGGCCCGGTGTACCTGGAAGCACCCAGCCTGGACCTGTGGCCCAACGTGAACTGGGTGCCCGACACGCAGAAGAGCCAGCGCGTGGATCTGAACAAGCTCACCAAGGCCGAGGTGGCCAGCTGGAAGCCCGGCCAGACCCTGCTGCTCAACGGCAAGATGCTCACCGGCCGCGACGCCGCGCACAAACGCATCCAGACCATGCTGGCCCAAGGCGAAAAGCTGCCGGTGGACTTCACCGACCGCGTCATTTACTACGTCGGCCCGGTCGACCCGGTGCGCGACGAGGCCGTGGGCCCTGCCGGCCCCACCACCGCCACGCGCATGGACGGCTTCACCGACATGATGCTTGAGCAAACCGGTTTGATCGCCATGATTGGCAAGGCCGAGCGCGGCCCGGTCGCCATCGAATCCATCAAGCAGCACAAGAGCGCGTATCTCATGGCCGTCGGCGGCGCCGCCTACCTCGTGTCCAAGGCCATCAAGCACGCCAGGGTGGTGGGCTTCGAAGACCTGGGCATGGAAGCGATCTACGAATTCGACGTGGTCGACATGCCGGTGACGGTGGCAGTGGATTCGGGTGGCACCAGCGCCCACATCACCGGCCCGGCCGAGTGGCAGAAGCGCATCGCCACCGGCGAGTTCAAGGGCATCAGCGTCGCCGCTGCTTGAAAACCGTCGGCGTGTTCGACAGCGGGGTCGGCGGCCTGAGCGTGCTGCGCGCCCTGCTGACCGAGCTGCCGGGCGTGCGCTTCGTGTACGTGGCCGACAGCGCCTACGCCCCGTATGGCGAGCGCACGGTCAGCGAGATCACCGACCGATCGGAACGCATCACCGCCTGGCTGCGCCACACCCATCACATCGATGCCCTGGTGGTCGCCTGCAACACCGCCACCGCGCTCGCCATCGACAGCCTGCGCGCCACCCACCCCGAGCTCCCCATCGTGGGCGTGGAGCCTGCGCTCAAGCCCGCCGCGGCCATGAGCCACACGCGTCACATCGGTGTGCTCGCCACGCGCGGCACGCTCAACAGCGAACGTTTCGCGCGCCTGCGCTCGCAACTGGAAAGCGCGGCTTCAAGCCCCGTGCATTTCATCTGCCAGCCCTGCGATGGCCTGGCCGACGCGATCGAGCGTGACGACCTGCAGACCCAACAGACCCTGTGCGCACGCTACGTGGTGGCGCTGCGCGAGCACGCTCCCGGGGACATGGACACCGTGGTGCTGGGTTGCACGCACTACCCCTTTGCGGCCGATGTACTGGCGCAGCTTCTGGGGCCGAATGTGACGCTGGTCGACACGGGCATCGCTGTCGCACGCCGCACACGCGACGTGTTGGGCATGTCCATCGAGACCGTGACCCATGCAACGCCCCCCCTGCTGTTATCGACCGGTGATCCAGAAAAGCTTTCGCAGGCGGCCAGCCGCTGGCTCGGCCTGCGCACCCGCGCCGACCAACTAGTGGCTTGAGGCACCGATCGTTTGAAGCGCAGCCTCCCGGCCGCGCTTCATGTTGACCGGGATCAGCAGCACCAGTCCAATCACGAACAACACGGCGGTGGACCCGATGGCCAGCCGCTGATTGCCCCCCGTCATCCAGGTGATCGCGCCGTAGCTCAGCGGCCCGATGATGCTGGCCACGCGCGTGGCAAAAGTCCACAGACCGAAGAACTCGGCCAGTTGCGCCGGTGGCGCCAGCATGCCGGCCATGGCGCGGCCCGACGACTGGCTTGAGCCCATGCACACCCCCGCAATGGCAGCGGCGTACCAGAAGCCGCCCTTGGTGGTGGTGATGGCCGCGATGATGCAGGTGGCGACCCAACCCACCAGCGTGATGCCTAGCGCCAGCTTGTGGCCCAGGCGGTCCTGCCAGTAGCCGAAGGCGAACGCACCCACCATGGCGGCGATGTTGAGCACAAAGATCAGCGCCATGGTTTCCTGCTGTACGAAGCCGATCACCTGCTCGGCGTAGATGGCCGCCAGCGTGATCGCCACCGCCACGCCGCCCTGGTAAGCGGTGGCGCAGGCCAGCAGCCACATGAAGTCCTGGTAACGCCGTGCCTGCTGGAACGTGTTTCGCAACTGACGGTACGACTGCCTCCAGGCCGAGCCTGTGGTAACACTGGTCTGAGGCCTTGCGCGCTCGCGCAGCAGAACCAAGGTGAACAACGACGCAACCGCGAACACGGCAGCCGTGATCAGCATGGTCACCGGCACGAACTCGGCTGCCTTCTGCCCTTGCGCCTGCGCCCACAACACATAGGCCAGGCTCAAGCCCAGGGCCAACATGCCACCGCAGTAACCCAGGCTCCAACCCCATCCGCTCACCCGACCCATCGCCGACGGCCTGGCCAGCTCCGGGAGGAATGCCGCCACGAGGGACTCGCCCCAGGCAAAGAACACGTTGGACACCACGATGAGCAGCATGCCCAGCACGACCGCCCCGGGCCCTACCAGGGCCAGCGCCGCTGTGGCAAGCACACAGCCCGCGGTGGTGAACATCAGGAGCCGCTTCTTGGCCGCGTGCTGATCGGCCCAGGCGCCCATGGCCGGGATGGTCAGCATCACGATCAAGTGCGACACGCTCAAGGCCGCGGTCCATGCGAACGCGGCCCACTCGGCACCGTCTGCAACAGCGCCCACGAAGTAGGCGGCGAACACCGCGGTCAACACCACCGTGGTGTAGCCCGAGTTGGCGAAGTCAAACATCGCCCAGCCAAACACCTCGCGCTTGCGCACGCCGGGGTTCAGGGCATCGGTGGAAAAAAAAGACATGGACGCTCCGGGCGGCGGGCTGGGGTCCCGCCATGCAGCGCAGTCTAGGGCCTGTGGATGTCAGGCCGACGCATCCCGTCGCGGATCAGTGAAGGTGACGCGGCTTGCGCGGGCCACCATGGCCCGAGGGACCACCGTAGCCACGCGGGGGTTTGCCCAGTTGCATGGAACTGACCAGGGCATCAAAGCGCTGTGTGAAGAGCTTGTCGATCGAGCCCACTACGTCGCCCAGTTCGGCGGCATCGAAGTGGCGCTCCATGACGTGGAGCACATCCTGGACCAGCAAGTCGCGTTGCACCTGCATGATGGCGGCCGGCGTGGGCCCGACAAAGCACATCAGGAAGTCATCGCGCGCTTCTTCCTCGGAGGATTCGTCTTCCTCGTCGAACTCGGCATCGTAGAACGACACCTCCAGCGGTGCACCGGTGGCCGCAATGTCGTTGAGGCCCATGCAAGCCTCTTCGATCACCTGGCGAAAGTCCTCGTCGCCGGGCACTGTCCAGCAGATTTGCAGCACGTGGGCTTCGGCGTCAAAGCGGATGCCCGGTTCGTCTTCGTAGCTGCTCTCCGCCGCAGCCGCCAGCGACTTGGCACCGGCATACACCCACACGGGTTTGAGGGCGTCCTGGATCTGCGCATAGACCACGTCCTCGCGCAGGGGCACGTCGCCATGCACGTGGATTTCGAAGGGCGCGTTGTATCGGGTCATGAAAACTCACTGTACCGGCGAAACCGGAAAAAACCTAGTGCTGGTGCCTCGAACCGGGGTCGAACCGGTACGCTCCCTTTCGGGATGGCGGCGGATTTTAAGTCCGCTGTGTCTACCAATTTCACCATCGAGGCCGAGAGCGGATTGTCGCAGGTGGAGTCACCTTGCAAGCGAGCGAGCCTCATGGACCGAACGGCTGAAATGAAACAACCCCGGCAACGTTCTAGTTGGCGGGGTTGCGGATGATCTGGAGGCGCGATCCGGAGTCGAACCGGACTAACCGGATTTGCAATCCGGGGCATAACCGCTTTGCTATCGCGCCATCAGGGCCGGTACCAACGCACCGATCTGAAAAGGCTACAAAAAAGGGAAGCAGAGCTTCCCTTTTTGAATCTGGAGCGGGAAACGAGACTC
>NZ_JADMJO010000014.1 GCF_018780385.1 Hydrogenophaga sp.
TGTGACGCCCCCTTCGGACCCGCTCAAGACGCGGCTACCATGGCGGGCATCGGCCAGAAGCGGACGTTGGACAAATCATGAAGGTATTGAGCAGCGACTTATCCAACTACAAGCGGCCGGAGCTTCTTGACTACCTCTGGATTGTCAGTGGCATTTGCCTGCTCGTGCTTGTGGTGTCGATGTGGCTGGGCTATCGGAACCAGTACGGCATTGCGAGCACGACGCTAGCTTTTGGCGCGATGACGACCGCCATGCTGGTTCGCCATTGGAGCCGCAGGGCACCGCTTCGTCGATGGGGGGCCGTCATCGCCCATTCGGAACGGCCGGTGGCGTATCACATGTGCTGCGCCGCACTGGTGTGCTTTGCATTAATAGCGTGTGCTGGTGCAGTGATAACCCTGCTGAAATAGCTTGAGCAGGCCTTCAGCTTCTTGCATCTCACAGTCCGCATCGAGCCCACAGCCGTCAGCCAGGTCAACGAGTCAATCGACTCGGCCGAACTGCGCGCGTTGCTGCAGGAGCGTGGCTTCCTGTCATGACAGGGGTGGCAACTCGCGATTGCACCGACCTCTGGGCCTGCACTTTCTCGCGCGTTGGAGCGTGTCGACATGCCTGTATGGCCCCGCGAGGCTTCGCGAGTCCCTACGGCAGCAGTGGCACCAAGGCGCTCAAGTTCGGTCCCTCTGCGACCTTGTGCGCCACGAACACGAGTTCGCGCCGGAAGCGTCGGGGCACGAGGTGATAGGCCAGGGACAGCAGCTTCTTCTTTCGGCCGACCAGCGGGGCGTGGAATCGGTAATCGATGGACTCGACCGCCAAACCGGAAGCTTCAAGAAAGCGCCGAACCTCATCCGCAGAGTACTCACGCACATGACCCATGTGACCCAATCGGCGCAACTTGCCAAACTCCGTCACGGGATCGGCGATGCTGCGTCCCAGCAGAAACCGAGCCAGGCTGGGTAACGAATAGACGTTGGGCGTGGTGAGCACCAGTGTGGCCCCGGGAGCCAAGACTCGATTGATCTCGCTCAGAACGAATGCGGGGTCGATGCGCAGGTGTTCAAACGTCTCACACAACATCACACAGCCGAAGGAACCGTCTTCAAATGGAAGCTGTTCGCGCTCGATGTCGCAACGCCGCACGTCGAGACCAAGCTGCTGGATCAGCTCGGCGATGCGGCCCGGATCGACGTCCACACCCACCACAGAAAAGCCAGCAAGACTCAGCAGCGCGGTCATGTGGCACGGTGCCGAGCCGACTTCGAGGACCGTGCCGGCCGGGGTGAGCGACTCGATCAGGCGCAGGTCTGCGAGGTAGCGCGGCTGATGGTTGAGGAGATCATCGCCATGCCACTCGCGAACCCGGCCGGTCTGCGACTTCACGACCGCCCACAGGGCTTCTATCGGGTTGGTGTTCATCGAGACTGGCCTGCGTGCTGGCTGGGCTGGGCTGGGCACCGCGATCTGCCCGTCGTTCGAGACGTGTCATGCCACAGCAACATGCTACCGCGGGGCGAAGTCGATGCCAAGTGCCGGTCTGTCGTGCTGTCCTGTCATACCAGACACGTGCCGCCGGTTCGTGTCCCGATCTGCGGCCAGCTGGCCAGCTGAGTAGCATCGAAGCGAAGTCATGGCCGAGACCGCAAGTTGGCCGCCTAGCCACGAAGCTGACGTTGATCATCCGCGGCTACGAGCAGCGCATCCGTTGCGCGTCTGGCGGTAGTCGCACCATGAACGTGGCTGCCGCCGCAGCGCTGCTCGATGTCGCGTTCCCTGTCTAATCACAGCCAACGACGGAGACTCTGACATGACGCCCTCTACCCCCCCGCCACGCCGCTTCACGATGATCCGCGGCTTTCATCTGGCCGACTTCATCACACTGGGCAATGCCGCCTGCGGCGTGTTGTCGGTGTTCCTGGCGATGATGTACATGGCCAGCGGCTCGCTCACGCACTTTCTGTTGTCGGCCGCAATGACACCGCTGGCCTTCGTCTTCGACGTCTTCGACGGCAAGGTGGCGCGCTGGCGGCACCAGCATTCGCCGCTGGGCCGCGAACTCGATTCACTGGCCGACGTCATCTCCTTCGGCGTCGGCCCGGCAGCGCTGGGCTTTGCCGCGGGGCTGCAGAGCGGTTGCGACATCGTCATCCTGTGCTACTTCGTCTGCTGCGGCGTCAGCCGGTTGGCGCGCTTCAACGTCACGGCCGAACAACTGACCACCGACTCAGGCAAGGTGGCCTACTTTGAAGGCACGCCGATCCCCACCAGTGTGATCCTCACCGCGGTGCTGTCATGGGCCGCCTGGCAGGGTGCGCTGGGTGCGCAACTGTGGGGCGGAGTGTGGCAACTCGGGCCCTGGCCGTTGCATCCCATGAGCCTGCTGTTCGCGCTGTCGGGCACGGCCATGATCAGCAAGACGCTGCGCATCCCCAAGTTCTGAAGGACGCAGTGCAGGCTGGTAGCAGCCTCTTCAGCCTGGCTGGGAACAAGCGTTGGGGGTGTCACCTCGGACAAGCAAGGCGGCAGTTGCCTCCGGTTTTCAGCCCTTCGACAACGTCTGGATCAACGCCATGATGTTGCCCTCACTGTCCTTGAACCATGCCGCCTTCGCCCCGCCAGCGGTGATCGCGCCTTGAGGGCTGCGTTCGCCTGGCATGTCGTCATAGTTCTCGAACTGGACGCCGCGCGACTTGAGCATCTGCATCTCCGCGTCGACGTCGTGCACCGACCAGAAAGCCTGGCTGGCCAGCGAGGTGCCGGCGTTCGGCGTCGGGTAGAGGAAGGCGGCCGTGCTGCCGCCGAATTCGTAAACGACCCCGCCATTCGTCTCCTCTTTCGGGCGCAGCCCGAGCTTGTCTTCATAGAACCGGCGCGCGCGGGCGATGTCTTTCGCCGGAATGTACGAGTACATCGGGGAGTCCTGCAGCATCACATCTTCTCCAGGATGACGTGAAATCCGCCGGAAATCATGCTTTGGCCATCGAATCGGTCAACGTAGCTCATGTGTGTTCTCCTGTTTACGGCGCGTGGTCCATCGACCATGCCAGAGAATCCGAGAAAAAGGCGCCAGATGCGCCCCCGATGACCGCGCAATGCGTCAACAGCTGGGCATCGGTTGCTCGACGCAATGCTCACAACCGGCGTTGTTTCGTGTGCCGAATCTTCCATTGGTGCTGCCGCAAGCGTCGAAGCAAGCCCTGCTGGCTCGAAACGCTGCCACCTTGGCTTGGCAGCTGTCTTTGCTTTGCTCGGCGATGCCGCGCTTGGGTGCAGATTTGGGTCTGGAACCTTCAGCTGCGCCCACTGGAGCCGCTGGGACGGTGGTCTCTTCGCCCGCAACGGCTTTGGGCTTGCCGCCGGCAGTTGTGGAAGGCATGCCTTTGAGGCCCGTGGCCAGATTGGGGCTGGGAACAATGACTTCCTTCACCACCTGCGGATCGGTGGAATCCGGCCGATCGCCAAAGTGAACTTTGCCATTGCTGTCTTTCCAGCGGTACACCTCGGAGAGAGCGCCGCTGCTACCGAACGCCAGTGCGATCGCAAGCGAGAAACAGACCCAACGAGCAGCACCCATATTGACCACCGGTAGTTACAAGCCAAGAGCATGGTACGACCCCCGCTGCTCAAGCCTTCACTTCAACCACCGGTTCGAAGCCGCCGAAGATCATGCGTTTGCCGTCGAAGGGCATGGGTGGGTTGCCGGGTGTGGCCGGATCCATGCGCGGGTCTTCCATCATTTTCTTCATGCCGGCGTCGCGCGTGGCTTTGTCCGGCCATTCGACCCACGAAAAGGCCACCGTCTCGTCGGCCGTGGCCTGGACTGCGCGGCGGAAATCGGTGACTTTGCCGTCGGGGACGTCGTCGCCCCAACCCTCGATCACACGGATGGCGCCCAGCTCGAGGAATATCGGGTCGAGCTTGCGCGCGTGCTCGATGAACTTCTGCTTGTTGGCGGTGGGGACTGCGATCACGAAACCGTCGATGTAAGACATGTCTTCACTCCTGTTGGGTTGACCGGTCGACGCGCCCCCTGTGGGCGCCTCGTATCCCATCGACGAACGACAGGTAGCCAAATCGACATGGCCTGCCGGGTCGGCCGCCGCTGCGCCCTCAGCATAGACCCCTGGGCCCCGCCAGCTCAAGCCCGTCGCTGGACGGCACCCTCCGCCACCACTACTTCGGCAACCGGCGCCGTGGGCTGGCCGTGGCGCGGCTGGCCTGCGTCAGCAGGTGCGCGAACGCCGTGGCGGCGGGCGACAGGCTGCGCCCGGTGCGGCGGATCAGGCCGATGGTGCGGGTGATGGCGGGGTTCTCCAGTCGAACACCCACGATGGAAGCAGGCTGGCGGGGCAAGGTCAGCTGCGGCACGATGGCCACGCCCAGCCCGTTGTCCACGAAGCCGATCAAGGTGGAGATGTGGCGGAACTCGCAGACCGGTCGTGGCAGCGGCGCCAGCTCGGCCAGCGCCTGGTCGATCAGCACCCGGTTGCGGCTGGCGTGCGAGACCAGCGCATACGGGTAGTCGGCCAGCTCTTCCCAGCGCACCGATCTCCGCTTCGCGAGCGGGTGCCCGACCTGGCAGGCGAGCACGAAGGGCTCCTTGAGCAGCGGCGTGAACTCGACCTCGGGGTCCTGCATGCCGGTGTAGTTGAGCGCGAAGTCCGCTTCGCCGCTCTTCACGCTGGCGAGCACCTCGTCCGCGCCCTCTTCGATGATGCGCACCAGCACATGCGGGTGCTGCTCGCGGTAGCTGCGGATCACCCCGGGCAGGAAGTGGTGCACGGCCGAGAACACGCAGCCAATGGTCACGTCACCCGCTTCCAGGTGCGCCACATCGTGCAGGTCGATCACCGAGCGGTCGAGGCCGTCGATCACGCTGCGCACCTGGCCGAGGAAGCGCTGCCCCAGCTGGGTGAGCGCCACGCTGCGTGTCGTGCGGTCGAACAGGCGCACGGCCAGCTGGTTCTCCAGATGCGAGATGCGGCGCGAGAGCGCGGGCTGCGACAGGTGCAGGGCCTTGGCCGCCGCGGCAAAGCTCTGCAGCTCGCCCACGGTGACGAAAGCGCGCAGGTCGGCCAAGGTCGGTTTCATCGGATTCATCTCGTCTCCCCATTCATGCATTGCTTGCATCAAGACCTCAGAAAGATGCAATTTACAGCACACCCCCTCGCTGTCAACATGCGCCCACAACGAAGGAGACAAGAACCGTGAAACGCCGCTACCTCTTGCAGGAAGCATCGGCTGCCATTGCCATGCCCGGTCTCTCTTTTGAGCGACGCTATCCGGTCAGCCTCATGCGCTGCGTCGTGCCTTTGTCCGCTCGTGGTGGCAGCGGCACGATCGACCGCGTGGTCACCGAGCGCCGGAGCAAGTCCCTGGGCCAGACCATCGTTGTGGACAACCAGAGTGGCGCGCTCTGCCGCCCATAACCCCCGCTCGAACGCCATGCCCCATTTGCCCGCCTCCGCCGCCCTGCAACGTTTCCGCGTGATCGACCTCACCCAGGTGCGCGCCGGCCCCACCGCCTGCCGCCAGCTGGCCGACTGGGGCGCCGACGTGGTCCAGGTGCAGATGCCCGAGAGCATGCGCGGCGACGACACGCTCGGCGGCCAGGACGGCTCCGACTACCAGTACACGCACCGCAACAAGCGCTCCATCACGCTCAACCTGAAGGAAGACGAGGGCATCGCCACGCTCAAGCGCCTGATCGCCGGCGCGGACGTGGTGGTGGAGAACTTTCGGCCCGATGTGAAATTCCGCCTGAGCATCGACTACGCCTCGCTGGCCGCCACCAACCCGGGCCTGGTCTACGCCAGCATCTCGGGCTTCGGCCAGACCGGCCCGCTGGCCACGCGCCCCGGGTTCGACCAGATCGCACAAGGCATGGGCGGGCTGATGTCCGTCACCGGCCAACCGGGCGAGGCGCCGATGCGCGTGGGCATTCCGATCGCCGACCTGTGCGCGGGCATCTTCGCGGCGCAGGGCATTCTGGTGGCGCTCCTGGAGCGCGAGGCCTCCGGCAAGGGCCAGTACCTGCACACCTCGCTGCTGGAGTCCATGGTCTACATGCTGGACTTCCAGACCTCGCGCTACCTGATCGACGGTGAAGTGGCCACACAGGCCGGCAACTTCCACCCCACCAGCATCCCGACCGGTGTCTACAAGGCGCGCGACGGCTACATGAACATCGCCGTGTTCGGCTCCAAGATCTGGGAACGCTTCTGCCAGATCCTCGGCGCGCCCGAGTGGATCACCGACGAGCGCTACCACGACAAGCCCTCGCGCTCCGTCAACCGCGACACGCTCAACGCCGAGATCAACCGCCGGCTGGCCACGCACGACCGGGCCCATTGGGTGCAGCAGTTCAACGACGGCGGCGTGGCCTGCGGCCTGATCAGCAACATGAAAGAGGCGCTCGAAGAACCGCAGGTGCAACACCTCGGGATGATCAAGGACGTGGTCTCGAAGTGGCAAGGCCCGCAGCGCCTGGTGGGCCAGCCGATGCAGCTCGAACGCACGCCCAGCACCATCGCGCGCGCGGCACCGCGCCGGGGTGAGCACACCGAAGAAATCCTGGGTGAACTCGGCCTTGGCGCCGAAGACCTCGCCCGCATGAAAGCTGCCGGAGTCTATTGATGAGCACACCCACCCACGCCAGCACCTACACCAGCACCACCGAACGCGTGCAGACCTGGCTCGACGAGCGCACGCTGCACATCCGCTTCAACAACCCGGCGCGGCACAACGCGCTCTCGGTCGACATGTGGGAAGCCGTGCCGCCGCTGCTCAACACCGCGAAGGACGACGACCGCGTGCGCCTGGTGGTGTTTTCCGGCGCGGGCGAGAAAGCCTTCGTCTCGGGGGCGGACATCACGCAGTTCGAGGACATGCGCGCCGCGCGCGAGGCGGTGGCCTATTACGAGAAGATGGCCGAGGCCACGCTGATGGGCATCCACGACTTCCCCAAGCCCACGCTGTCCTGCATCCGCGGCTACTGCATCGGCGGTGGTGTGAACGTGGCGATCAGCTGCGACATCCGCATCGCCTCCAGCGATTCGGTGTTCTCGATTCCCGCCGCGCGGCTGGGCCTGGGCTACCGCTACTCGGCCATGAAGAACCTGGTGGACCTGATCGGCCCGGGCGCGGCGAAAGACCTGTTCTTCACCGCGCGCCGCATCGACGCTGCCGAGGCCAAAGCGCTCGGCCTGGTCTCGCGGATCTGCGAGCCGGACGCCCTGCCCGCGCTGCTGGCCGAGTACGCCGGCACGATCGCCGAGAACGCACCGCTCACGGTGATGGCCGGCAAGGCGATCACGCGCGAGATCCTGAAACCCTCGCCCGATCTCGACAGCGCGCTCTGCGCTTCGCTGATCCGCGGCTGCTTCGAGAGCGCCGACTACACCGAAGGCCGCAGCGCCTTCATGCAGAAGCGCAAACCGGTCTTCACCGGCCGCTGAACACACCAAGGAAGAACCCATGCAGTCCTACTGGATGCAGATGACCGACACCGATACGGTGCTCGAGTTGCGCGACAGCCCCGTGCCCACGCCGGAGCCACGGCAATTGCTGGTGCGCATGCGCGCGGCCGCGCTCAACCGCGGCGAATTCCTGCTCGGCCACGGTCTGCATGGGCAGCCCGGCAGCTGGAAGGCCATCGGCGGCGAGGGCGCGGGCGAGGTGGTGGCCGTGGGCGCCGAGGTCACCGGCTTCAAGCCCGGCGACCGCGTCATGGGCCGCTGCCCCGGGGCCTTCTCGGAATTCGCGGTGATGGAGTCGGCCGAGGCCATGGGGGTGCCGTCGGATCTTTCATGGGAAGCCGCCGCCAGCGTGCCGCTCACCTTCCTGGTCGCGTTCGACATGCTGGTGCTGCAGGGCCACCTGAAGGCTGGCGAGTGGTTGCTCATCAATGGCGTGTCGTCCGGCGTGGGCGTGGCCTCGCTGCAGCTGGGCAAGGCACTGGGCGCGCACGTCATCGGCACCTCCGGCTCGGCCGACAAGCTGGCTGCGCTCCAGCCGCTGGGCCTGGACCTCGCCCTGCACACCCGCGCGGCGGACTTCGCGCCGGCCGTCATGCAGGCCACGGACCAGCGTGGCGCCAACCTGATCGTCAACACCGTCGGCGGCACCGTGTTCTCGGAGAACGTGCGCGCCCTGGCCTTCGAGGGCCGTCTGGCCACGGTGGGTTATGTCGACGGCGTGGTGCACGCCGACATCGACCTCGAAGCCCTGCACGCCAGGCGCCTCACCTTGTTCGGTGTGTCCAACAAGCTGCGCAGCAAGGCGCAGCGGGCTGCTGCCGTGCCGCGTTTCGTGGCCGAAGTCATGCCCCACATCGCATCCGGTCGCATCCAGCCGCGCATCGACCAGGTGATGGATTTCGCGCAACTCACCGAGGCCAAGGCGCGCATGGAAGCTGGCGCGCACATCGGAAAGATCGTCCTGCGCATGCCGGCAGGCGCCGCCTGAATTTCAACCCCCTGAGGAGACAACACCATGAACAACAAGAACCTGATCCTGGCCTTCGCCCTGAGCACCCTGGCCGGCGCGGTCTGGGCACAGCCCGCGGCCTACCCGAACAAGACGATCCGCATCGTGGTCGGTTTTGCGCCGGGCGGCGCGGCCGACTACGTGGCCCGTTCGATGAGCGAGTCCTTCAGCAAGGCCATGGGCCAGACCGTGATCATCGACAACAAGCCCGGTGCCGGCTCCAGCATTGCTGCCGACATCGTGGCCAAGGCCGCGCCCGACGGTTACACCCTGCTGATCGCCAGCCCGAGCAGCATCTCGGTGAACCCGGCGCTCAACCCCAAGCTCACCTACAAGCCCAGCGACCTGGTACCCGTGAGCAAGATGACGACCTCGCCGCTGGTGCTGGCTGTCACCCCCAGCAGCCCCATCAAGTCGGTGCCCGATCTGATCGCCGCCGCCAAGAAAGACCCCGGCAAGCTCAACTACTCCACATCGGGCAACGGCTCGGCGCCGCACCTGGGCATGGCGCTCTTCAATCTCCTGACCGGCACTGAAATGACGCATGTGCCCTACCGCGGCGGCGCCATCGCCGTCACCTCGGTGATGGCGGGCGAAACGCAGGTGACCTTCGGCACGTCACCGTCGGTGCTGCCGCAGGCCCAGGGCGGCAAGCTGCGCGCGCTGGCCGTGAGCACGCGGGAGCGCTCGCCGCTGGTGCCCGATCTGCCCGGCATGCGCGAAGCCGGCCTGCCCGAATACAACATCGAGTTCTGGTACGGCATGTTCGTGCCGGTGGGCACGCCACCGGCCGTCATGAAGACCCTTCACGAAGCCTTGCGCACGGCCATGCAGCAGCCCTCGGTGAAAGCCGCGCTGGAGCGCGAGGGCACCGAGGTGTCGTTGTCAAGCACGCCGGAGCAGTTCGGCAGCTTCCTGGTGGAAGACAGCAAGTTCTGGGTCAACCTGGTCAAGACCGCCAACGTGAAGGTCGACTGACATGAACCCCGCCGACCTCACACGCCGCGCCCTGTTCGCCGTCTTCGCCACCGGTGCCCTGCTGCTCGGAGGCTGTGCGGCCACCGCACCGGCATCGCCCCCATCACCAGCGGCCATCGCCCAGCTCTCACCCACCGGCAAACTGCGCGCCGCGATCAACTTCGGCAACCCCATCCTCGCCACGCGCAACGCCGCGGGCGAGCCGCAGGGCGTGTCGGTGGATCTGGCACGCGAGGCCGCGCGCCGGCTCGGCCTGCCCATCGAGCTGGTGCTGTTCAACTCGGCCGGCAACGTGGTGGAAGGCATCAAGGCCGGCAAGGTCGACCTCGCCTTCGTGGCGATCGACCCGGTGCGCGCGGCCGACATGGAATACACCGCGCCCTACGTGGTGATCGAAGGCTCGTATCTGGTGCGCAACGACTCGCCGCTGCGCCGCAACGAAGACGTGGACCGCGCCGGCACCAAAGTGGTGGTGGGCAAAGGCAGCGCCTACGACCTGTTCCTCACGCGCGAGATCAAGGCGGCCACCCTGGTGCGCGCGCCCACCTCACCCGCCGTGACCGACATGTTCCTGGCCGAGAAGCTCGACGTGGCGGCCGGCGTGAAGCAGCAGCTGGAGATGGACGCTCAGCGCGTGGGCGGCGTGCGCCTGCTGCCCGGGCGCTTCATGGTGATCGAACAATCCATGGGCGTGCCCAAGGGCCGCACCGCCGCGCAGGCCTGGCTCAGCAGCTTCATCGAAGAAATGAAGGCCACCGGCTTCGTGGCCGCCGGGCTGCAGCGCCATGGCATCCAGGGCGCCGCAGTCGCACCCGCGCGCAAGCCCTGAGCGCTCACTGGGCCGAGGCCCGCTCGCCCACGCCAATCACGAACTCGCCCGGCAGCGCAAAACCGTCCGCGCGGGCCCAGCGCCGCAGCGAGCCGAGGTACTCGGCACGCACGGCCGCGCGGGTCGGTGCGTCGAAGCGGCTGTAGGCCAACGCCACCGGCCCACCCACAAAAGCCGCATCGCACGCGGTGGTGGCGTCGGGGTAGTCGATGGTGGTGGCGATGCGCTCGGTGTGCACCTGCTGCAGACCGGCCCCGGCCAGCGCGGTGCGCAGCGTGTCGCCCCCGCCCAGCCGGAAAAACATCGGGCAGACCTCGGACTGCACGCGCGCATCGACGATGGGGAAGACACCGGACCAGCCACAGGCCGAGCGCTCGCCCCAGACCGACACCACCAGCCGCCCGCCGGGTCGCAGGCAGCCCGCCATGGCGGCCAGGCAGGCCTCGGGGTCGGGCATGTACATCAGGCCCAGGCCGCACAGCACCACGTCGAAATGCGCCGGCGGCAACACCTCGCCCACCGCTTGTGCATCGGTGCGCAGGAAGTGGCAGCCGATTGATGCGGCCTGTGCCACCGCCACCATGCCCGCCGACACATCGCAACCCACGGCCTCACCCTGCGGCCCGACCGCGGCCAGCGCGGCGCGCGTGAGCACGCCCGAGCCACAGGCCACGTCGAGCACGCGCTCGCCCGGTTGCAGCCGGGCGAGATGCAACACCCCTTGCGTGGCGGGCGCGAGCGCTTCGCGCCACAGGTCTTCGTACCAGGCCGAGGCGCGGTCCCACCCGTAGCGCTGCACGCGCAGCTGAAGCCGCCCGTCCATGCTCAGCCCCGGGGGCCGTACACCACGCTGCCCTGCAGCGGCTGGGGGTCGGCAAACACATGCAGGTAGGGGCTGCACCGGCGCGCCTCGGCGATCACCGGCTCCAGTTGCTCGGGCGTGGCGTCCGCGTCCAGGTACAGCGTGTGGCGCACCCCGAGGTAGGCGGGGTAGACGCCGTCGATGCCGAGCAAGCCCCGGTTGTCGTAGTCGGCCGCGATCTCGACCTCCAGACTGCGCACGCCGATGCCCGCACGCGCCAGGAAGATGCTGTAGCCGATGGCCAGGCAGCTCGCCAGCGCGGCGCGACCGTGCACGCCGGGCGTGGGGCCGGCGCCGGTGCCGCCACCTTCCACCGGCATGTCGATGCTGAAGCGCCAGTCGCCCTCCCGGGCCTCGCAGTGCAGCCCCTCCACCACCCGCGCCCGCATCACGCTGGTGTCCTGGGCGGCTTCCGGCTTCTTGGCAAAGACGTGCGCCATGCGGCTGAAGGCATTGCGAATGTGCTCCTGTGCGTCCATGGCGTGTCTCCGGGTCGGTTCAACGGCGCGTGATGACCACCTCGAGGTACTCACTGGGCACGACCAGCGAGCGCGCGCCACCCTGGTTCAGGCGGTTGAGCAACTCGATGAGATCGCGCTCCAGCAGGGCCGCGGTCTCCGGGGGCAGGGCCGCGAAGGCCTTGTGCACCGGCCCGTACCAGGTGCGGAACACCTCGACGAAGTGCTCAGCCGAACGGTAGCGGAAGTTGAAGACTTTGGGGGTGGTCGCGATGACCGAGGCCTGGTCGCCGAACAAGGCTTCCAGGTGCGACTTCACGCCCCAGAGCGATGGCGGCTTGACGCCCGCAGGCGGCGGCAGGTGGCGCCCCAGGGTCTTGAACAACTGGCCGATGAAGCCCTCGGGCGTCCAGTTGGCCAGGCCGATGCGCCCGCCCGGGCGGCACACGCGCGCCATCTCGTCGGCCGCGCGCTGCTGGTCGGGCGCGAACATCACGCCGAAGGTGGACAGCACCACGTCAAAACGGGCGTCATCGAAGGGCAGCGCCTCCACATCGGCCACCTGGGTGGTCATGGCCAGGTGCTCGGCGCGCGCACGCTCGGCGCCGCGCTCCAGCAAGGTGTCCACGTAGTCGGTGGAGGTCACGTCGCAGCCGCGCCGCGCCGCGGCCAGGCTCGCGTTGCCGTTGCCGGCGGCCACGTCGAGCACGGATTCGTCCCAGCGCAGGTCGCAGGCTTCGGCCAGCGATTCGCCCACGATCTGCAGCGTGGTGCCGATCACGGCATAGTCACCACTGGCCCAGGCCAGTTGTTGCCGGTTCTTGAGGGCGGTGAAATCGGTCAGGGTGTCCATGTGTCTTCCTTCGGGTTGGGGTTGAACAATCTGGGTGTCTGGAGACCCGACTGTCCGCCCGGGAGGCGCAAGGCGTCTTTGGCTTTTTCTGAAGACTTCCTGTATTTTCTGAAGCCACCGTTCAACGGGAGCCCGCGTGCAAGAGTCCTACCGCTTCGATCGCTTCGAACTCCGGCCGTCAGAACGCGTGCTGCTGGTCGACGGCGCACCCGCCGCGCTGGGCTCGCGTGCGTTTGACTTGCTGCTGTGCCTGGTGACGCACCACGACCGTGTGCTCACCAAGGGCGAGGTGCTGGAGCAGGTGTGGCCGGGCCAGGTGGTGGAGGAAAACAACCTCTCGGTGCACGTGTCCGCGCTGCGCAAGATCCTCGGGACCGGCGCCATCACCACCATCTCCGGGCGCGGCTACCGATTCACGCTCGACCTGCACCCGGCCCCCGGCACAGGCCCGATCACCGCGCAGCCTGCCTTGGAGCAGCTGGAGCGCCCCACCATCGCGGTGCTGCCGCTGAGCGTGCTGTCCGACGATCCCCGCATCGGTTTCTTTGCGCAGGGCCTGGTCGAAGATGTCACCGCGCTGCTCGCCCGTGTGCCCGGCTTCATCCTCATCGCGCACGCCTCGTCCCTGGTCTTTCGTGGCCAGCAAGCGCCGCTGCAGGACGTGGCGCGGCAGCTCGGCGTGCGTTTTCTGGTGCAGGGCAGCGTGCGCCCCAAGGCCGACGCGCTGCGCGTCTCGCTGCAGCTGATCGAGGCGGCCTCTGCCCGCATCCTGTGGAGCGCGCAGTTCGACAGCCAGGCCGACAGCCTGGCCGACGGCGCCGTGGATGCGCAGGAGAACATCGCGCGCGGCATCATCAGCGAACTCGAACCCGAACTCACCCGGGCCGAGATCGCCCACATCCGCCGCCAGCGCCCCGAAAACCTCGATGCCTGGGCGCACTACCACGAGGCCGTGGGCGCGCTCGCCGCCCAGGGCTGGAGCGCCGACGGCATGGCCACGGCGCGGGCCGAACTGCGGCGCAGCACCGCGCTCGACCCGAACTTCGGCCTGAGCCACGGCCACTACGCGCTGCTCACCATCGTGGCGACCAACATCGGCATGGTCGCGGACACGGCAGACCTGCGCGCCGACGTGCTGGCCTCGGCCAACTCGGCCATCACGCTGGACGACGGCAGCTCCGAGGTGCTGGGCTATGCAGGTTGCGCCCTGTGCGACCTCGGCCACTACAAGCGCGGCATGGACACGCTGCAACAGGCGCTGGAGCTCAACCCGAGCAACGCCCAGGCGCACGTGGCGATGGGCGCCGCACTGGCCATGAACCGCAAGCTGGACGAAGGCATCGAACGCATGCGCTACGGCATGAAGATCAGCCCGCGTGACCGCCGCCTGGGCTTCTGGGGCTGGCTGCTCGGCCGCTTTTTGCTGCGCGCCGACCGCGTCGACGAGGCGCTGGTGGAAGCCCGGCGGTCGTGCCGGGTCGACCCGCGCTTCCACCTCCCGCACCTGCTGCAGGCCGCCGCCCTCGACCGCCTGGGCGCCACCACCGATGCGATCACCGCCCTGAGCGCCGCGCGCCAGCGCCGCAGCCAGCTCTCGCTGAACGAGGTGACGCTGACGCACGGGCGGCGGATTGGCGAACGAATCGCGCTGTTGTGGGATCGGACTGGGTGATCCGCCCAGAGGCGCATCGCTAGCACCTTCGGATTACCCCGCTACAATTTTCAACCGCCCACTCCACACCCCCGAAACCTGCACGAGCAGGTGCTGGCGGTGCACCCACATGAACAACGACGAACAAGGATCCGAACGCCATGAGTGCGACGTTCTCGTGATCGGCGGCGGGCCAGCCGGTTCCACTGTCTCACCCATGCTGGCCGAGAAGGGTCACCGCGTGGTGCTGCTGGAGAAGGCACACCACCCGCGATTCCACATCGGCGAATCCTTGCTCCCGGCCAGCCTGCCCTTGCTGGAACGCCTGGGCGTGGCCGATGAAGTGCGCGCCATCGGGCAATACAAGCCGGGTGCCGAATTCGTTTCGCCCTACCACGAGCACACACAGACCTTCGAATTCGCCGATGCCTGGGACAAGTCCATGCCCTTCGCCTACCAGGTCAGGCGCGCGGAGTTCGACGAGATCCTGATCCGCAACGCCGAACGCAAGGGAGTCCAGGTGTTTGAGGGCTGCACGGCGCGTTCGGTGGAGTTCCTGCCCGACCACACCGTGCGCGTGCACGCCGAACACGACGACGGCCGCACCACCGTGTGGCATGCGAAGTTCCTGGTGGACGCCTCGGGGCGCGACACGTTTCTCGCATCCCGCTTCAAGATCAAGGAGCGCAACCCGCTCCACAACAGCGCCGCGGTGTACGGCCACTTTGCCAACGCGCGCCGCAACGAAGGCGAGGCCGAAGGCAACATCACGATCTTCTGGTTCGACCACGGCTGGTTCTGGTTCATTCCGCTGAGCGACGGCGCCACCAGCGTGGGCATGGTGACTTGGCCCTACAACATGAAGACGCGCAACGGGCGCAGCGTGGAGCAGTTCCTGCTGGACAACGTGGCCACCTGCAAGGGACTCGCCGAACGCATGAAGAACGCCCACCTCATCTCTCCCGTCGAGGCCACCGGCAATTTTTCCTACGCCGCCCAGCGCAACCACGGCAACAACTACCTGATGCTGGGCGACGCCTTCACCTTCATCGACCCGATGTTCTCGTCGGGCGTGTGGCTGGCCATGAGCGGCGGTGAGCTCGGCGCGCAGACCATCGACACCTGCCTGCGCGAACCCGCGCGCGCGGCTGCCGCGCTCAAGCGCTTCGACCGCCACATGCGCCGCGGACCGCAGGCCTTCTCGTGGTTCATCTACCGCGTGACCAACCCCATCATGCGCGACCTCTTCATGGGCCCGCGCAACATCTTCCGCGTCAAGGAGGCCCTGCTCTCCACCCTGGCCGGCGACGTGTACGGCGGCGCGCCGATCGGACGTTCGCTGCTGGCCTTCAGGGCGCTGTACTACGCGGCCAACATCGTGCAGCCCCGGCGCGCCTTCGCCGCCTGGCGCAACCGCCGCGCCAACATCCGGCCGGTGGACGACGCGGCCCTGGCCCGCTCGCCGTGACGCTGCACCACACGACCTCGCTGGCAGCCGGCACACCGGACGCCGGTGCAGAACTGGGGGGCGCGGTGATCGGCGATGTCAAGGATGCGCCCGCCGTGGCCTGGCCGCTGCAGCACCTGCGCGCGCCGCTGCTGAACGCCAGCACGCCATGGCGGCAGGAAGTCTGGCGCACCCAAGGCCCGGTGCAGCAGGGGCACAGCGAAGGCATCCACTGGCGGCGCAGCGCCGACGTGCTGTACGGCGTGATCGAGTTGCACGAAAACGACTGCGATGCCAGCGAAACCACGCCTCTGCAATCCGCCAGCCGGCTGGTCTACGAACGTCTGTTCGGCCTGCTGCGCGCGCAGTCCACACCCCACCTGTGGCGGGTGTGGAACTACCTGGGCCGCATCAACGGTGAATCGCATGGGCTGGAGCGCTACCGCCAGTTCAACCAGGGTCGGTACGAGGCGTTCGTGCAGGCGCAGCGCGACACCGGTGGCCAGGTGCCGGCGGCCTGCGCCCTGGGCGTGGCGGGCGGCCCGCTGTCGGTCGCCTTCCTGGCCGGCACTTCGCCGGTGGTGCCGCTGGAGAACCCGCGTCAGGTGAGCGCCTGGCGCTACCCGGCGCAATACGGGCCGCGCGCACCCACCTTCTCGCGCGCTGCGCTGGCCTACCCCCGCGGGCAAGAGGCGCTGTTCATCTCGGGCACGGCCAGCATCGTGGGGCACGAGACGGTGCACCCGGGCGACGTGGCCGCGCAATGCGTGGAGACCGTGCGCAACCTCGAATGCATCGTCCGGGAGGCCAATCGCCTGGCCCGCTCGACCCAGCCGTTTTCGCTCGAAGGCCTCAGTCATCGTGTTTACGTGCGACACGCGGGTGACGCCGACACCGTGCAGCGCGCGCTGCAGCCTCTGCTGCGTGGTGCGCCGGTGGTGTGCGTGCAGGCCGACATCTGCCGGGCCGATCTTCTGATGGAAATCGAATCCCAGGCGATCCACCCGACGCCACCGACATGAACGCGATGACCCGCCCGACCTCGTTGCTGTGGAGCGTGTACGAGCACTTCGCCATGGTGGTGGGCCTGGGTGCGCTCGCGGTGGTGTGCCTGAGCTGGTCGCCGCTGGCGCTCGCGCTGTACCCGGTGCTGCCCGGCCCGCTGGGGCGCAGGTTGGGCCGCCAGGCCATCATGCGCTGCTTCCGGTTGTACGTCGGGGTGCTGCGCCTGCTGTGTGCCTGCCGCTTCGACCTCACCGCCATCGACGCGCTGCGCGACCAGGGGCCCATGGTCATCGTGGCCAACCACCCCTCCCTGCTCGACGCGGTGCTGCTCACGTCACGCCTGCCCAACGCGGTCTGCATCATGAAGGCCAGCCTGATGGACAACCCGCTGTTCGGTGCGGGAGCGCGCTTGGCGCGCTATGTGCGCAACGACAACCTGGTGGGTGCCGTGCTGAGATGCCGGGGCGAGCTGCGACAAGGCGCGCAGATCGTGATCTTCCCCGAAGGCACGCGCACGCAGGGCTACCCGGCGAACCCGCTCAACCCGCTGTCGAGATCGGCCGCACTCATGGCCACCGGCGCCGCCGTGCCGGTGCAGACCTTGATCATCGAGTTCTCCAGCCCCTACCTGGGCAAGGACTGGCCTCTGTGGCGCAAGCCCAGCCTGCCATTGACCTGCCGCATCCGCCTGGGCAACCGCTTCGAGGCGCCGCGCGATGCGCGCGCCTTCACCACCGAGCTTGAAGCCTACTTCCGCGCCGAGCTCGCACAACCCTTCAAGGCATGAACCCTCGCAGCACCACACACCTGGTCCTTATCCCCAGCTTCAACCCGGGCCGCAAGGTGCTCGCCACGGTGCGCGCAGCGCGCGCGCAATGGACACCGGTGTGGGTGGTGGTGGACGGCAGCACCGATGGCTCGGCCGAGTGGCTGAGCGCCGAGGCCGCCACCGATCCCGGCCTGCATGTGCTGGTGCTGCCACAGAACCAGGGCAAGGGCTGGGCCGTGCTCCATGGCATCACCCAGGCGGCGCAGGCCGGCTTCACACACGCGCTCACCATGGACTCCGACGGCCAGCACCCCGAGACGCTGATCCCCGATTTCATGGCGGCATCCCTGGCCGCGCCCGATGCCATGGTGCTGGGCAAGCCGGTGTTCGGCCCCGAGGCGCCCTGGGTGCGCGTGATGGGCCGCAAGCTGTCCAACGGCTGGGCCCATCTGGAAACGCTGAGCTTCGGCATCGGCGATTCGCTCTACGGATTTCGCGTCTACCCGATCGCGCCACTCATCAAGGTGATGCACGGCACACGTTTCATGCGCCGTTTCGACTTCGACCCCGAGGCCGTGGTGCGCCTGTGCTGGGCCGGCGCGCGGCCGATCAACATCGCTGCGCCGGTGCGCTATTTCTCGCCCCAGGAAGGCGGTGTCTCGCACTTCAAATACCTGCGCGACAACCTGCTGCTGAGCTGGATGCACACCCGGCTGTTCGCAGGCTTCGTGCTGCGGCTGCCGCTGCTGCTGTGGCGGCGCCTCTTGAAGTGAACCCGGCAGCGGTGCCGATGATGACGTTCAAGCTGCGCGTCGTGCGCGGCAACAACCCGACACCCGCGCCTTGAGGGACGGGTCAGGCCGCGTTCGGCGCGGCTTCAGAGTGGATGACCGTTGCGTACTCGCCATGAAGATTGCCCAGCGCCATGGCGTGGACGTCTTCCGCTGAGCGTTGGACACCACTGAAGTCTGTCTTCGCGAATGCAAACGTTCCGTCTGACACGACGTACGTCCTGAAGCCCAGGTTGCCAGCCGTGCGTGCTGTGGACTCCACGGAGTTGTTGGTGCTGACCCCGACAACGACCAGCGCGGTCTCGCCACGTGCATGAAGCCAGCGTTCAAGCCCCGTGTTGACAAAGGCATCCGGGACATTCTTCTCGACGACATGCTCGTGCGGCAATGGGGCCAGCGCGGGCTGAAACTCGGCGCCCGGCTGGCCTGGCCAGAACGGAGAACCGGGTGTCCTGGACATGTGGCGGACATGGACAACCGGTGCGTTGCGCAATCGCCAGGCTTTGAGAAGCCCGGCAATCACCGTCTCGGCCTGGTGATTGTTCCGGACCGCGGGTTCCGGCCACGTCATCCCGATTTGCATGTCGATGATCAGCAGGGCAGGCATAGGGTGCGTGTTGGGGTGTGACGAATGGGAGAGTTCCACAACCCGCACTCCAAGAGGCGGCGGGCAGACTGAAGGGCTCTCGCGGTGTGCGCTGCTCAGGGCGCCAGGCTGTATTCGAGCACAACCAGACCGCCCGCGAACGATTGCGCGGTGGCCAGCGACAGCCGGCGCAAACCCAGGTCCGACGGGGCAAAGGACCGACCACGACCCAGCAGCATCGGAAGCACACGCAGACGCAGCACGTCGACTTCGCCCGCGCGCAGCAGCGCATCGCTCAGGCTCAGGCTGCCCCAGACGATCAGGTTGCCGGTGAATCGGTGGCGCAGGCCGCGGACCGCGGCCACGCCGTCGCCCCTGAGAACTTCAGCCGAATCGCTCGTTCCCCAGGGCGCCGATTCGAGCGAGGAGGAAACGACGAACTTCGGCAGTTCCCTGATCGGCGTCGCCACAGGATCGACTGCGGGATCGGCGGTTGGCCAGTAGTCGGCGAACATCCGGTGGGTCCTGGCGCCGAGGACGATGGCCGCGACGCCGGACAACATCCGCAATTGCTCGCCATCCACGCCATTGATCCACTCCGCATTGGCGAAAAATCCGATGCCGCCATCCGCGTCCTCGGCATAACCGTCCGCGCTGACGATCTGCTCCACGATGACTTTGCCCATGTGTCGCTCCCGTTGGTGCCGGGAAACCGGCCCGGCTTCCTTGTTCGACGAACAAGGGGACGCGAAATCGACATGACACCTGCTGGCAACTGATGCAGGACAGCCTGGACTCAGGCCATCGCCCCATTGATCGAGATCACCTGCCCACTCACATAGGCAGCCTTGTCGGAAGCCAGAAACGCCACCAGCTCGGCCACCTCATCGGCACGGCCGGCGCGTTGCATCGGCACCAGGCGCTTGATCGCCTCGGCGTCGAAGGCGCCGCCGATCATGTCGGTTTCGATGATGCCGGGCGCCACCGCATTGACGGTGATCCCGCGGCTGGCCAGTTCCAGCGCGAGCGACTTGCTGGCCGCGTGCAGCGCCCCCTTGGCCGCCGCGTAGTTCACCTGGCCCCGGTTGCCCATGACGCCGGCAATCGACGAGATGGAGATGATGCGGCCCCAGCGCGTGCGGATCATGGGCATGGTGAGCGGCTGCGTCACGTTGTAGAAGCCGTTGAGCGAGACGTCGAGCACGCGGTCCCACTGTTCGCCGCTCATGCCGGGAAACACCGCGTCGTCGTGGATGCCGGCGTTGTTCACCAGGATCTGCACCGGCCCGGTGTCGGTGAGGACAGCGAGCGCGGCGGCGGTGGCCGCGCGGTCGGTCACGTCGAAGGCCACGGCCCCGGCGCTGCCGCCGCTCTCGCGAATGGCCTGCGCGATGGCCTCGGCCTTGGCCAGCGCGCGGTGCGCATGCACGATGACGTGGTGTCCCTCGGCAGCCAGGCGCTGGCAGATCGCCGCGCCGATGCCGCCGCTGCCACCGGTGACCAGGGCTCGTTTCATGGCTGCTTGTCCTTGTGGGTGTTCAGAGTTGCGCGGCGTCGAGCACCACGGCCGCGCGCCCTTCGAGCAGGCAGCGTTCACCGTGGTGGACCGTGAAGCGGTAGAGCACGTTGTTGGCATCGCCCGAAACGCGCTCGGCGCGCACGCTCAACGGGCCTGGCAGGTCGTCGAGCCGCTCGGCGTGCAGCGTGACGCCACGCACGCTGGTGAGGTAGCCCTGGCGCGGCGCGTCGTTCGCACCGGCCACGAGCGCGCCGTGCACCGCCATGGCCTGTGCCGCGTACTCAATGCCGTTGGCCGCGCCCAGGCGACTGGCCTCGCGCAGCGGGTGCGTCGGGGCGGTGTGGCCCACGGCACGGCAGACGATGTGATCGGCCGACCAGTCGGTGACGGTGTCGAGCAGACACATGCTGCCCTGGTGCGGAATGCGAGCCGCGATCCAGGCGTGGTCCAGGGTCGGGTTCATACCGGTTCGATCCGCACCGCGAGCTGCAGGCCGGGCAGGTAGTCCAGGCACACGTCGCCAGCCTCACCCTTCGCGAGGCGCTCCAGCAGGGGCAGCGCGCGCAGCGCGGGAATGGACGCGCGCAGGGGTTCCAACGCGGCGTGGCCCCAGGGCGGCGCGGGCGCCTCGGTGGTCTGCACCGTGAGGCGCGCCAGCGCCTGAGCGCCGGGTTCAGGTTCGAGCCACAGTGCAACACCGGCGCAGTCGGACACCGGGCGTTTGGCGAGCAGTGGCTCGGGGTACTCGCTGTCGTAGGCCAGCAGCAGCGTGGCTTGCCGGTCCAGCACGACCTGGCCCAGCGCATCGAGCAGGCCGGCGCCGAAACTGCCGTCGAAGGCGCACAGCACCTGGCAGGGTGCCATCGATTTCGTGGCGATGCCCCAATAGCCAGCAGGCGCGTTGTGCACCGAGTTGTGGAAGCGCGTGGGCGAGACGTGGCGGTCGGCGGAGGCGAGCTGCTCGCACAGCGCGTGGCAGTTGTGGCCATCAGACCCCGACGAGCTGAACACCGTGGCCAGCGTGGACACGTCGGCACCCGTCGCAGCTTCCAGGCCGATGCCCAAGGTGAG
Source organism: Hydrogenophaga sp. (assembly GCF_018780385.1). GTDB lineage: Bacteria > Pseudomonadota > Gammaproteobacteria > Burkholderiales > Burkholderiaceae_C > Hydrogenophaga. The sequence goes on from NZ_JADMJO010000014.1 coordinate 21,307, forward strand.
TTTGATCACTCGGCTGGCGCGGCGGCGCTCTGCTGGTGGCAGCAGCGCTGCCGCGGGCAACACCGATGGCGCCGACACCCAGGGCTGCTCGCCCCGCAGCACGGCGCGCGCGCTCGGCCAGTCGGGCAGGCCGGGTGCGATCAGGCCCACGCCGGTGATCCAGGCGGTCAATGGCGAAGGAGCGTTGAAGCGATCCGGCGCCGGGCCGCCCCAAGCCGGATCAGCCCCCTCGGGGGGCAGCGACCCGCGCAGCGGCGGAGCGTGGGGGCTCATGAACGCCTCCCGAACACCAGGCTGCAGTTGCTGCCGCCAAACCCGAACGAGTTGGTGAGCGCGTGGCGCAGCGGCGCGGCGACGCTGTGCAGCTGGTAGTTCATCGGGATCGCGGGATCGAGCGAGCGCGTGCCGGGGCTGCCGGGCACGATTCCGTCGACCAGCGCGATCGCGCACAGCACGGCTCCCACCGCACCGGTTGCGCCCAGCGTGTGGCCGGTGGCGCCCTTGGTGGACGAACAGGCCACACGCTCACCGAACACGGCGGACACGGCCCGGCCCTCGGCGCTGTCGTTGGCCGGCGTGGCCGTGCCGTGCAGGTTGACGTAATCGATGGCGTCTGCGCTCAGCGATGCGGAGCGCAATGCGGCCTCCATGGCCATGCGCGCGCCCAGGCCCTCGGGGTGCGGCGCGGACATGTGGTGCGCGTCACTCGACTCGCCCGAACCCAGCAACCACACGGCGTCGGCGGGCGCGGCGTCGGCGCGTTCGAGCAGTGCGTAGGCCGCGCCCTCGCCGATCGAGATGCCGTTGCGGCCAGCGTCGTAGGGGCGGCACGGTTCGCGGGACGTGAGCTCGAGCGACGCGAAACCGTACAAGGTGGTGAGGCACAGCGAGTCGACACCGCCGACCAGCGCCGCGTCGATCGTGCCCAGTTCAAGCTGGCGCGCCGCCGCGGCAAACACCTTGGCGCTGGACGAACACGCGGTGGAAATCGTGGTGGCCATGCCGGTGATGCCCAGATGCAGGCGCAGAAGCTCGCTGAGCGCGTAGGGGTTGTGCGTGGTGCCGTAATTGAACGACGCGGGCAATGCGCCGGTGGCGGGATCGCGCTCGCGGTAGGCCAGCTCGGTCTGCAGGATGCCGGAGGTGCTGGTGCCCATGAACACACCCACGCGCCCCGCGCCGTGCTTCGCCACCGCGGCGCGCACGCGATCCTCGAAACCGTCGGCCCTGAGCGCGAGCAGGGCCAGGCGGTGGTTACGGCACTCGTACGCGGCCAGGGCCGTGGGCAACGGGTGTGCGTCCACCCCCGCGACCTCGCCCACCCAGGTGGGCAGGTCCACGGTCTCGAAAGCACAGGGCTTCAGGCCGCTGCGGTTCTCGCGCAGGGCCGCACGGTGGGCCTCCAGCCCGACGCCCAGGCAGGTGGTGATGGTGGTGGCTGACAGCAGCAGGGGCTTCACGTGGACAGGGCAAAAACGGGGTCGGGCATTGTCTCAGATGGTGGCACGTTCACCGTTGCCGCTCCGTGCGCCACCTTACACACCTGAACTCCACGAACTGTTGAACGGATTCTGCTCATGGGGACAGCGCCTGGGTCAACGTGACAGGCCTGAGCTGGCGTTCAGCGATGGTCTGCAGCAGGCGCGGCAGCACCGCGAGGATCACGGGCTCACCGGTGGGTGTGCGGGCGGCGTGGCCGTCGTGCATCAGCACGATGTCGCCCGCACCGAGTTGGTTGCCCAGCCGGTGCAGGACACGTTCGGCGTCGCCGGTGCGGGTGTCGTAGGCGCGGCGCGTCCAGGTGGCGAGCTGCAGGTCCAGGCCGTGCAGCACGGGATCGAGAAAGGGGTTGCGCAGCCCGGCGGTGGCGCGGAAAAAGCGTGGCGCCTCACCGGTGATGTCACTCAGCGTGGCCTGCGCGCGCGCGATGTCACGGCGCATGGCGCCAGGCCCGAACAGCGAGAACGCATTGCTGTGCGCAAAGCCGTGGTTCTCCACGCGGTGGCCGCGCTGCACGATGGTGCGGCACAGCGCCGGGTGCTGCTGCGCGATGCGGCCGATGCAGAAGAAGCTGGCCTTGGCGTTGGCTGCGTCGAGCAGATCGAGCACACGCGGCGTGACGTCGGGATCGGGCCCGTCGTCGATGGTGAGCGCGATCTCGCGCCGCTGCGCGGCGGCCTCGGGCAGGCGGATCAGGTTGGGGCCGAGCAGCGTGGCGCGCGGCAACAGCCCGGCGCCGGCCAGCAGCACGTGGTTGGCCACCAGCGCGCCCAGCGCCCACGGCCAGACCGCGGGCACGGCCAGCGTGCCGAGCGCGGCCGCGCCGTGCACGGCGGCGCTGGCGCTCAGGAAGGGAGAAGGGGTCCAGCGCGACATGTCAGCGGGAGAAGTGGCCGGCATCCAGAAAACGTTCCCACAGCGGCAGCCAGGCGGACCAGTCGTGCCCTCCCGCAACGGTGTGGCGCGATGCTGGCGGAAAACGTTCGGCCACGCGCTGGATGCGCGCGGCGAAACGGTCTTCGGTGCCGTGGCCGATGAACACCGGCAGGTCGGCGGGCGGGCGCTTGAGCCATTGCCACACGCGCAGCTCGGGGTCGCGCAGGTCTTCTTCGCTGGGTTTCCACTGGTCCGCCCCACCGGCGCGCTCGACGATGTTGACGCTGGGCAGGCTGCCCGGGTAAGGCGCGAGCAGGCACAGGCCGTCGGCCACGCCGGGCCGCGCGGCCAGGTGCGCCATGGCCACCATGCCGCCGAGCGAGATGCCGCCCAGCCACACGCGCGCGCCGCGCTCGCGCGCCGGGGTGAGGATGTCCCTCTGCAAGGCGTCCCAGGTGTGCACGGCATCGAGCCCGACCCCGCTGATGTCCACGGCCAGCAGGTCCAGCGGCAGGCCGCGGCGTTCGATGGCCGTGGCACAACCGGCGTCGAAGATTTCTTCGGGGCGCATGGCCACGCCGGGCAGCATCACGAGCAGCTGCTGGGCAGCGCCCGGCGTGCCGACGGTGCGCAGCGTGGTCACGGCGCGGGCTTTCTCACGGCGAACGCCGCGGACAGCACCAGCGCCAGCACGGCGCCCGGTCCCACCGTCACGCCGATGGCCTGCAGCACGGGCACCGAAGAAAAGGCCAGCACGCCGAAGCCGATGGCGGTGGTGGTGCTGGCCACGCCGATGGACAGCAGGGTTTCGTCGTCCAGGGTTTCGCCGAGTGCGAGGCGGTCGAAGAACAGCGCGTAGTTGGAGCCCACGGCCACCGTGAGCAGCACGCCCACCAGGTGCAGCAGGTGCAGGCGCACTCCGCAGGCATGCAGCCCTGCCACCACCACCATCACCGCCATCACCAGCGGCAGCATCACGCCCGCCAGCCGCGCCGGGCTGCGCAGCACGAAGGCCAGCACCACGATGATGGCCAGGAAGCCCGCCAGCGAGAGCAGGATGGCCTCGTCGATGTACTCGCCGTAGAGCGTGTCGAACTCGCCCTTGAGGTCGATGAAGATCGCGCCGCTGCCGGCCAGCGCGGTCCGCACGGCCTCGACCGGGATGTCGGCCCCCGCTGCACCCGGCGCCGGGCGCAACGGCAACAGCACGCTCCAGCCCGTGGGGCGTTGCAGCAGCAGTGCATCCACCGCCAGGCCCAGGCCCGTGCCATCGAGGTCTTTCCGGGTGAGGTTGGGCGCGCCGCGCGCGGCCTGCACGTCGTCCAGGAACGGCTGCAACCGATCGGCCGGCAGCGGTGCTTCGGCCAGCGCGATCCGCAGGCGCGCACCGAGTTCGTCGGGCGGCGGCAGGCTGGCGCGCCGCGCGTTCTGCATGGCCTCGCTCGGCAGGAAACGCGCCGGGGAATCAAAGCCGCCGATGAGCCCTTCGTCGACCAACCGGCGCAGCGGCTCGCCGGCGCGCTCGGCCGCCTGCAGCGCGCTTTCGCGGTCGGGCGCGGTGATCACCGCCATGTAGCGCGCGTCGGGCGCGCCGAGATCGGCACGCAGTCGTCCGTCCAGCTCGCCTTCGGCCTCGGTGACCGTGGACAGGGCCGACAGGTTGGGGTACCAGAGGTCGTTGCGGTGCTGGGCCAGGTACACGCCGGCCACCAGCACCACCGCCAGCAAAGGCCAACGCAACACGCCCGCGTGCGCCACCAGCGGGCGCAGCAAGCGGCCCTGGCGCGCGCCATCGGTCAGGTGCACACCCGGGCCCGCCAGGTGCGGCAGCAGGTAACGCGTGACGAGCGCGGCCGTGGCCACGCCGCTGATGGCGTACAGGCCGAGCTGGGCGAGGCCCGGGAAGCCCGAGAACAGCAGTGCGCCAAAGCCCAACAACGAGGTGAGCACACCCAGGCGGATGGTGGGCCAGTACTGCTCGCGCCAGGACACCGTGCCCATGCGCCCGGACTGCACGAAGTAGTAGATGGCGTAGTCCACCGCCTCGCCAATGAGCGCGGCACCAAAGCCCACCGTGATGCCGAACACGGTGCCATGCACCAGCCCGACCGTGACGATGGCGGCCAACGTGCCGCTGAGCACCGGCACCAGCGTGAGCAACATGAGGCGAGCGCGGCGGTACACGAAGCCCAGCAAGACGGCGATGATCACCGTGCTCATGATCGACAGCCGCGCGATCTCTGTTTGAATGGTGGCGCGCGCGCGCACTGCAAAGAGCCCGGGGCCCGACATCTCCATCGTCAAGCCGGCCATCCCCGGCTGCTGAGTGGCCTGGGCAAAACGCACGCGGATCAGATCGACCGCCGCGGCCTGTCCATCGGTGTCGGAGCCGAGCGCGTTCGTCTGCACCAGCAGCATGGCGCGCTCGCCATCGCGCGAGGCCCACACGCCCTCCATCTCGTTGGGCTGCACCCCACCGCTCAGGCCCGAGACCAGCTCGACCAGCTCACCGGTGGGGTCGCGCGCGAGGTAGGGCTTGAACAGCAGGCCAGCCGACGAGCTGAGCAGATCGATGCTGTTGTTCACCGCGTTCCTGAGCCCTTCCACGCTGAAGCGCTCGGGCGTGATGGCGGTGCTCAGCAGGTAGCGGTGCGCCAGCAGGAAGTCGCGCGTGGCGTCCATCGCCTCCGCTTCGCCGTTCTGCACCGTGGCAAAGGCCTCGTTGCCCACCAGCGAGGCGCGCAGCGCGCGCGACGCGTCGGCACGCTGCCCCGCGTCGCCACCGGCAATCGCCACCATCAGCAGGCGCGACACCGCGCCTTCGCGCAGTTGGTCGACCATCACCGACTGCTCGGCCGTGGGATTGGAGGGCAGGAAGAAGGAGACGTCGGCGGAAAAACGGGTGTTCCAGAGCAGGCCCAGGCCCAGCGCCATCGCCGCGAGCCAGATCAGCAGTGCACGCCACACGCTCCTGGTCATGGGAAAACCTTCGTGCTTCGCACTGCGGTGCGAGCCCCCCTTCGGAGCGGCCGGGCGGGGGCTCATTGACTCTTCACCGGCTCGATGGTCATCTCGGTGCGGTCACCGTCGGTCTGCAGGTATTCGATGCCCAGCACCTGCTGGCGAACACCGCTCAAGGTGATGCGTTTGAGCAGCGTGGCGATGCGTTGCTCGATCGGCACCAGGGTCAACACCCAGGCGTCGACGTTGCCGGTGAGCTGGAGCGTGTAGTTGCGCTCCAGCGAGGCGCGGTTGCCCTGCAGCGTGCTGCGGATGCTCTCCACGAAAGCGGCAACCTCGGGCCGCTGGCTGAGCTGGATCTGCATCTTGCGGCGGTCGCGCTCCAGGCTCAGCGTGTCCTTGTAGAGCACCATGGTCTCGGCCTTGGGCGTGTAGGTGCGCTTCTCCAGCCGGTCGGGCGCGTTGTAGAACATTTCGCCGGTGGCCACCACCGGCTTGTCGAGCAGCGCGAGGTGGCGTTTTTCAACGAACTTCGCATGGCCGCCGGGGTTGCGCGCGAGCTCGGCCATGAGCTGCTCGATGTCGAACGCGGCGTGGGCCAGGGCGGTGAAGCTGAAGAGCACGAAGCCCATGAGAAGTCGTTGGATCATGTGCGTTGCCAGAAGTCGAAAAAATTGAACCAGTTGTACGGTGCCCGGCGACACATGTCCCCGAGCCGGTCGGCGTAGGCCTGCATGGCCTGCGCCATCGCCGATTCACGGTTGATCCGTTCGACGGCGGAAAAATCCGCCAGCAGCTCGAAATGCAGTTCGTAGCGGTTGCCGCCCAGGTACAAGCCCGACATGAAAAACACCGGCCGGCGCAGCATGGCCGCCATGCGCCAAGGCCCCAGCGGAAAACGCGCTGGCGCGCCCAGGAACATGCATTCTGCCGTGGAGTCGTTCGCCAGCGAGCGGTCGGCCAGCATGCCCACGAGGCAACCCGCATCCAGTTTGTCGCGAGCCCGCAGCATCGAGTCCGGGTGGCCGAGGGCCACCACGTCCTGCTGCGCGCGCGGATTGATGGCGCGCAGGATGGCGTTGATCTTGCGCGCGTTTTCCTCGTACATCAGCATGGCCACCGGTGTGCACGCGTGTTGGTGGGCCATGGCGCGCAACACCTCGAAGCTGCCCAGGTGAGCCCCCACCAAAAACGCGCCGGGTTGACGGTCCAGGGCCTGTTGCACCGTCTCGTCACCGGTGATGCGGATGTCGAACAGGTCGAAGCGGTCGTTGAGCAGGTAGATGCGGTCGTGCACGGTGCTCGCAAAGGTGAACACGTGGCGGTAGCCATCGCGCCAGGTGGGCGGGCGACCCAGTGCGCGCTCCAGGTAAGCACGCCCGTGGCGCCGCGCCGTGGGCGAGAACAGCACGAAGTACAGCGCGATGCCGCGCAGCACCAGACGCCCGACCGGGCGCCCCAGCCGCAGCGAGATCCAGACCATCAGCCGCAAGCCGCCCAGGTGGCTGCGCTCCTGCTGACGCATCCACTCGGGTGTGGGTCCGCCGGTCATGGGGCCGGGGGCACGAGGCTGCCGGCTGCCACCTCGCGTCCTTCGCAGCTCACGCTGAAGGCGATGGTGCCGCGGGGTGTGGTCTGCAAGGCGAAGCGCAACACCTGCGACGGGCCGACCGGCACGAAGAACTTGGCCTGTGCAATTTGCCAACCGCCACCGGGCGCTGCACCGCGCATCTGTGCGGCCAACAGGAGGGCGTGGTCGAGCAGCACCACGCCCGGCACGATGGGGCGCGCCGGAAAGTGGCCGGCAAAGGCCGGGTGGTCGGCCGGCACGGCCCAGGTGGATTCAGCCGTGTCCATGCCCCACCTTCTCGGCGTACAGCGCCTGCAGCGCCTGGCGCGTGAGCTTGCCGGTGGCGTTGCGCGGCAAGGCATCCACCAGCACCAGCGGGCGCGGCAGAAAGATCGCGTCCAGCCGCAGGCGCAGGCCGGCGAGCAGCGTGCGTGCGTCCAGCGTGGGCGCGACCACAAAGGCGGCCAGGCGCGTCACGCCATCACCTTCGCCAGCGTCATCGGGCAGGAAGAAGGCCGCGTCGACCACGCCCGGCAACGCACCGATCTGGTGGTTGAGGTAGGCCAGCGAGGTGCGTTTGCCCGCGATGTTGACGAGGTCGGCGTGGCGACCGTGCAGCAGAAAAGTGCCGTCGGTGTGGGACTCGATCACGTCGGCCAGCGGCACGCGGCCTTCGACGTGGCCGCCGCTGACCCAGGTGGTGTCGCCCTCATGCTCGAGCCGCACCGCGCGCAACGGATGCCAGGCCGCGCCGTCGAGCGTGCGGCGGCTGGCGATCGCGGACGACTCGGTGGAGCCGTAGATCTCGTGCACCGGCGCGCCGCAGCGCGCTTCGGCGCGGCGCGCGAGATCGGGGCTGAGCGGCGCGGTGGCCGAGAGCACGAGGTCCAGCGGCGGTACCGGTAGTTCCGACGCCAGCAGAGCCGACAGGTGGAACGGCGTGGTCACCAGCATGCGCGGGCGTGGCAGGGCCTGCAGCGCGTCGACGATGTCTTGCGGGTAGAACGGCTTGGCGGCCGCGAACTGGCAACCGCCGTGCAAGGCCACGAGGAAGGTGGATTCAAAACCGTAGCTGTGCTGCGTGGGCACGGTGCCGACGATGGCTTGCGGCCGCTGCAGCAGGCCCAGGGCCAGGGCCTCCGCCTGACCGTTCTGCACCAGCTTGCCCCAGGTCTTGCGGTGCGGCTGCGGCAGGCCGGTGGAGCCGGAGGTGAACAGGATCGCCACGGGCTGGTCGTCGTCGATCTGCGGTATCTCGTGCACCGCGGGGCGGTCCAGGGCGGCGAGATCGGGGAACACCGTGCCGGGCACGCCGGGCAGGTCGGTGGGCTTGTCGGCCAGCCAGCTGGTGCCGGGGTGGTCGGCGGCGAGACGCTGCAGCGTTTCGGGTGACTGCGACGAGGGTTGCAGGCTGACCTTGCCCGCGAGCAGCCCGGCCACGAAACCGACCGCGAAGTGGTAACGGTCGTCGCACAGGTTGAGCAGCCAGCCGCCGCCCGGCAGCTGCGCGGCGAGCGCGAGCGCGTCGGCGATGAATTCGCGCACTTTGACAGGGCCGTGCACGCGCCAGGCGAGCACGTCGTCCAACCCCCGATCGCTGAGCAACGGAGAGCGGCTCACTCGGAGGACCTCCGTGCTGCGCACTGCGCTCATGGCTGCGAGGGTCCCGCGCCGCGCTGCGCCGACTCGCGACGGTAAGCGCGCACGATGTCGGCGATGCCGGGACGCTCGTGCGGTGGCAGCACACACATGCGCCAGAGGTGCTCGATCACGAACATCGCGCCGACCAGGGGCCCGGTGAGCAAGTTGGCATGCACCGACCAGATGGCCGCTGGCGCCCAGATGAACAACAACGTGGACACCAGCGCGTTGATGAAGAAGAACAGTGTCCAGGCCAACGTGACGTTGCGCGTGTAGCGCACCTTGCGGTCCGACAGTTCGTGGTCAAAGATGCGCCGGGCCAGGCGGGTGATGAGTGCATCCCCCGGGCCGAGCAGCGACTTGCCGAACAGCACCCCGAGCGCCACATGGATGCCCAGGTGCTGCAGGTAGTACAGCAAGGGGACGTTGTGACGAAGCTGCGGCCAGAGCCAGGCCACCAGCGCGAGCAGGCCCAGCACGCCCGCCGCGCGAACCGGCCACTGCGGCCAGCGCCACAGCGCCATGAGCAGGGCGACTGCGATCGGCAGCACCGCGACCAGGGCGTTGAAGTCGGCGTTGCCCCAGCCTGCGCTGCCCACGTGGGCTGCGACCACCCATGCCGCCATCAGAAGCAGCACGCCGAGGTTCCCCAGTGCCGAGGTGACGGTCAAGGGAATACCTTCGTGCTTTGCACTGCGGTGCGAGCTTGCTTGGGGCGGCCCGGCGCTGCGCTCATGCTTTTCACTGCGTGCGCTGGCTCGCGATGTGGGCCGTCAGGGCGCGCGGCGAAGCGAAGATTTTTTCGTTGTCCTCGTTGTCCGAGCGCATCTGGAAGCCGTAGCGTTTGGAGATCACGAGCGAGATCTCCAGCATGTCGATGGAATCAAGCCCCATGCCGTCGCCGTAGAGTGGGCCGTCGGGATCGACTTCGCCGGGCACCAGCTCCATGTTGAGGGCTTCGATGATCAGTGCGACCACCTCGGGCCAGAGGGCGTCGACGGTGGCGGGAGAAACGGGTTCGTTCATGTCGGTCATTCAGGGGGACAAAAAAAGAGGGGCGTCAGCGAGGCGCCTGCGCACGCAACGTCGAATGGGGTGGCGCTCGCCGACCGGAGCCGACGATTTCACCATGAATGGGTGCGCCGCGCGCCAAGGCGCGATCCCAGGCGGCACAGGCCTGTCGTACAGTAGCGCGGCCCGTCGCCGGTCGCCCACCCCTCCCCATCTCATGACCCCCTCCCCCGATCGCGCCTGGCCCCGGCAACTCCTGTCCCGGTTCACCCACCTCTGGTACCTCAAGGCCTTCGGCACCATGGCCTTCATGGTGGTGTTCTTTCAGGCCTATTTCTGGGTGCAGCGCCATCCGCTGGGCGCCCCATTCATGATGCCCACGCTCGCCATCGACGACTGGGTGCCGTTCACACCGGCGGGTTTCGCGGCCTATGTATCGCTGTGGGTGTATGTGTCGCTGCCCTCGGCATGGATGCCCAACCTGCGCGCTCTCCTCCACCAGGGCCTCTGGACGGCGGCGCTGTGCATCTTCTGCCTGCTGCTGTTCTGGATCTTTCCCACCCAGACGCCCGTGCTCGACATCGATTGGTCGCAGCATCCCCAGCTGGCGTTCATGAAGGGCCTGGACGCCACCGGCAACGCGTGTCCGTCGCTGCACGTGGCCTCAGCCGTGTACGCCGCGGTGTGGCTGCACCGCATCTTTGCGCAGGTGGGTGCACCGGCGGCGTTGCGCTGGCTGAGCCTGCTGCAATGCGCCGTCATCCTGTGGTCCACGATGGCGATCCGCCAGCATGTGTTTCTCGATGTGCTGGCCGGTGCCGTGGTGGGCGGCGTGTTTGCCTGGCTCTCGTTGCGCGCGGCACCGTCCGAGGCACTCGCGCGCTGATCGCTTCAACGTGGGCTTCACACGCGAGCGTGGGTAAAGCCCAGCGCCCCGGCGGCCCCCACCATCGCGGCCAGCATCACCCAGGCCTGCGCCGCTCCCATCGTGCCCAGAATGGCGGCACTCACGGCGCACCACGCCAAGGCGCCCACACACAACGCGCCCAGCAGAACGCGCGGGGCGCGTGTGGACGCATCGGCGCACAACAGCACGCCCAGGGTGGCGATGGCGGTGGGGTCGGGTGCGAGTCCGACCACCTCGGCCTGCGCCCATGGCCGACCCAGCGCCGGGGCCAACACCGGGTGCGCGAGCAACGACCAGAGCACCAGACCCAGGCCCGCGAGGCGGCGGCGCGGCTCGGACGACATCAACAGCGACGGGCGTGTCGACAGAACCAGCAGCCCGATCGCCTGCACCCCGAAGCCCCAGGCAAAGCCGATCGCGGCCCAGTTGATGGCCGCGTAGCGTTGCCAGAGAAACGCCCAGGCCACGAAGGCCCAGCCCAGCGCCAGCACCAAGGCAGCGCCACGCAGGGCACCCCCTTGGCCACGCCACAGGCCCACCGCGATGGCGAGGCCCACCAGCACGGCCAGCACCTGTGCCGGCCACAGCGCCTGGTTGTGCAGCTCGAACAGGCGCCAGTAGGTACCCGGCGCGAACATCAGGAAGTCCGCCGGGCGGTAGGTCCACCACTCGCTCACAGCGCGGCGACCTCGCGCGCCATGCGGGTGCGCAGGGCCGCGTCGGGCAGGAGCCCCGAAGCCGCGCCCATGTTCTTCCGCAGGTGCGCCACCTGGCTCGTGGCGGGGATCGCGCACGTCACGCCCGGGTGTGACACCACGAACTTCAGCGCCACCTGCGCCCAGCTGTCGCAGCCGATATCGGCCGCCCAACCCGGCAACGGGTGGCGCGCGAGCTGGTCGAGCAAGGCGCCCTGGCGGAACGGCCGGTTGACCAGCACCGCGATGCCGCGCTCCTGCGCCAGCGGCAGCAGTCGCTGCTCGGCCTCGCGGTCGAGCAGGTTGTGGGTGAGTTGCACGAAGTCGATTCGCTGCGTGCGCATGATGCGTTCCAGCTCGACGTGACGCCGGCCTTCGGAGGTGCTGATGCCCACGTAGCGCAGACGCCCGCTCGCCTTCATCTCGAACAGGCGCGGCAGGTGGTCCTCCCAGGAGAGCAGGTTGTGCACCTGCATCAGATCGAACCGAGGCACGCCCCAGAAAGCGCGCGAAGCCTCCATCTGGGTGGCGCCGCGCGATGCATCGCCGATCCACACCTTCTCGGCAGAAAACAGGGAGGCGGGGTGCTTGAGCTTCGCGAGTGCATGGCCGATGGCGGGCTGCGAGGAGCCGTACATGGGCGAGCTGTCGATCACGCGTCCACCGGCGGCAAAGAACGCGCGCACCACTTCGGCACAGGCGTCGCGCGCCTGGGGGTCGTTGCCCACGTTGAAGGTGATCCAGCTGCCCAGGCCCACCACCGGCAGCACTTCGCCACTGGAGGGGATGCGACGCGTGATCACGCTGCCAGCGGCGGCTTGCGCGTTCGACACCATCGGCCAGGCCGAGGCCAGTGCGGCGGCGCCGAGTGCGCCACCCAGCCAGCGTCGCCGGCCGGGTGCGGGAAGGGAGGACGCGTTGGCGCTGCGTGTTTTCATGCCGGTGGGACGCGGCGTGGGGCCACGAAGTTCCGGCCCGATGGACCTCTTGCTGAGGGTCCATCCGGATCAGCGCCCGCGCCGCGAGCACGCCCATATAAGATCGATGGCCACCCGTTGCGGGCCTCGCGAAGCGCGCCGCGCTCAAGCACCTGTCCCCCACTGCCCACCGCCGCGATGACCCAACCCTCCATTTCCGCACGCCGTCAGCTCATGGCCGTGGCCATGCTGGTGCTCGCCCTCATCGGCGGCCTGGTGCGCTGGTTTGCGCCGCAGCCTTCGGTGGCGCGCGATGTGGGTTCCATGCTGATGGTGCTGTGGCTGCCCATCGTCGGCAACATCATCGCGTGGCTGATCCAGCGCGCGAAGACGCCAAAGCACCTGCCACAGGGCTTCGCGGCCGGCACCGTGTTCACGCCCAGCGCGCGAATCGAACTCATCTTGCTGGCGGCCGACACGCCCCGGCTCAGCCGGCCGATCCGCGCGGGCTACTTCGATGGCGCGTTGGTGGTGGGCTCCGAAGGTTTCACCACCCGCCTGGCGGTGCCGTCGCATGGGGAGCCGGTGCCTGAGGTGCCCTGCACGCTGGAGGTGCAGTTCCTGCGCCCCGAACTGGCGCTGGCCCAGCTCACGCCGGGGGTCAGGTTCGCACTGCTCTCTGGCCGCACGGTGCTCGGCACGGGCCATGTGCTGCCGATGGCGGGGTGAGTCACTTCAGCAGCGGAGACCTCCCGGAAGGATGCCCACGATGCACGACCTGTTGCCCCCCTGGCCCCTGCTCTGGGCCTTCATCCTCGCCAGCACCGTGCTGGCCGTCACACCGGGCCCCGGCGTGTTCTACATCGTCGCGCGCAGCCTGTTGCAGGGGCGGCGTCACGGCATGGCGTCGGTGGCCGGTGTGGCGCTGGGCAACTTCGGCAACGCCGTGGGCGCCGCGCTCGGGCTCGCGGCCCTGTTCGCGGTTTCGTCGGTGGCATTCACCGTTGTCAAATACCTGGGCGCCGCTTACCTGATCCATATGGGCATCCAGGCCCTGCGCGCGCCCGCCGACGGCGCGGGCGCCGAGGGTCCCCAGCCGCAAGGCATCGGCCGAATCTTTCGCGACGGCTTTCTGGTGGCCCTGCTCAACCCCAAGACCGCGATCTTCTTCGCGGCCTTCCTGCCGCAGTTCATGACACCGCAGGCACCGTCCCACGCGGCGCAGAGCGTGGCCCTGGGCGCGCTCTTCGTGTTGATCGCGGCGATCAGCGACACGGCCTATGCGCTGGCGGCGGGCAGCGTGGCGCCCGTCTTGAAGCGCGTGGGCGGCCTGCGCCGTGCAGGACGCTGGCTCACGGGCGCGGCCTTCATCGGCCTGGGGGTGCTGACGGCCCTGTCCAGCGCCCGGGGCTCGACAAAGCAGCCCTAGCACGTCGGTGTAGCCTGCGTCCATGGATTCCCTGATCACCGCTGCCGCGCGAGCGCTCGCCGGGGGCGACGCGCTCGGTGCGCTCAAACGCGTCGCCCTGCGCGAAGACCCGCCGGCGCTGGCCTTGCGCGGCATCGCCATGGCCCAACTCGGTGAACATGCGCGTGCGCGCGAACTGCTGCGGCGCGCCAGCCGGGGCTTCGGCGCACACGAGGCGCTCGCACGCGCGCGCTGCGTCGTGGCCGAGGCCGAGGTGGCGCTGGCCATGCGCGATCTCGGTGGTTCGCCCCGCCCGCTGGCGGCCGCCGCGGACACGCTCGAGGCGCACGCCGACCACGCAAACGCGCTGCAAGCGCGGCTCATCGCGGCGCGCCGGCTGGTGCTGCTCGGCCGCCTGGACGAGTCCACGCAGGCGCTCACCCATCTCGATGCGCGCGGCCTGTCGCCCGCGCTGGCGGCGGTGGCCGAGCTGGTCGCGGCCGAACTCGCGCTGCGCTCATTGCGCGTCGACGCGGCGCGCGCGGCACTCGCGCGCGCGCAGGCGGCGGCCGAGCGCTCGGGCGTGCCGGCACTGCGGGCCGAGGTGGCGCGCGCGCTGACCACGCTGGACCAGCCCGCCGCCCGGCGCCTGGTGGCGGGTGGCGGCGAACAGGCACTGCGGCTGGCCGAGGTGGCGGCGCTGCTGGCCTCGGACGCACTGGTGATCGACGCCTGCCGCCGCGGCCTGGGCACAGGCGCCGCGTGGCAGCCGCTGGCGCGCCGACCGGTGCTGTTCGCCCTGGCACGCGCGCTGGCGCAGGCCTGGCCCGGTGACGTGGACCGCGAAGCCCTGATCGCGGACGCGTTCCGCACCCGGCGCCCCGACGAGACGCACCGCGCGCGCCTGCGGGTCGAGATCGGCCGCCTGCGCGCGCTTGTGAAGTCGATGGCGCGCATCGAAGCGACCGGGCGCGGCTTCATGCTCCAGCCCCTGGACGGGCGCGAGGTCGTGATGCTGGCCCCGCCCATAGCCGGCGAGCAGGCCTCGCTGCTCGCGCTGCTCTCCGACGGCGCGGCGTGGTCGACCTCGGCCCTGGCGCTGGCGCTGGGGGCGAGCCAGCGCACGGTGCAGCGCGCGCTGGCCGAGCTGGAAGCCGACGGCCGGGTGCGCGCCATCGGGCAGGCGCGCTCGCGGCGCTGGCTGGCGCCGACCCTGGCGGGTTTCACGACGATCTTGTTACTCCCCGCTGCGCTGCCGATTGAATAGAGTGGACTCCAGGCGCCGAGACACGGCGCTGCCCAACAGGAGTCCACCATGAACAGCAAGACCGCCCCAGCCCCCCGGCGCACCACCGCGCGCCCTGCCGAGATCGTGCGCGAGTACGGCCCCTTCAACGGCTCGGACCACGTCGCCGGTGTCACCCACGACGGCCAGCGCGTCTGGGCCGCCATCGGCGCGCAGATCGTCGCCTTCGATCCCGCCAGCGGCAAGACCACCCGCACGCTGGAGCGCGCCGGCGACGCCGGCACCGCCTTCGACGGCACCCACCTCTACCAGATCGCCGAAGCGCGCATCGACAAGATCGACCCCGTCAGCGGCGACGTGGTGGCGTCCATCCCCGCGCCCGGCGGCGGCAGCGACTCCGGGCTCACCTGGGCCGAAGGCAGCCTCTGGGTGGGCCAGTACCGCGACCGCAAGATCCACCAGATCGACCCGGCCACCGGCGCCATCCGGCGCACCATCGAGTCCGACAGCTTCGTCACCGGCGTGACCTGGGTCGACGGCGAGCTCTGGCACGGCACCTGGGAAGGTGAAGCGAGCGACATCCGGCGCATCGACCCGAAGAGCGGCGCCGTGCTGGAGCGGCTTGACATGCCGCCGGGCACCGGCGTGAGCGGCCTCGAGTCCGACGGCGCCGATCTCTTCTATTGCGGCGGCGGCATGAGCGGCAAGGTCCGCGCCGTGCGGCGCCCCAAGGCCGCGTGAGCCGCTAGGGCTCGATGGCCCGGGCCAGCGCCGCCTGAAGCTCGGCGGCCAACACCTTCAGGGAACCGGAGAGCTCGCGCACAACGCGGGGCAGTGGCTCTTCCGTCGAGACGCTGATGTTCAACACGTAGACGCCCTCCGCGGTGATCAGGGGCGTGGCCAGTGCCACCACCTCGGGTTGCCAGGACGCCGCACAGAAGCCCTGCTCCTGCACCTGCTGGATGGCGGCGTGGATCTCGGCCTGCACCTCGCGCCAATGGCCGCCACCGCGTCGCTGGAACACCTCGAACAGCGCCTTTCTCCGGGCAACTGAAACGGTCGACAGGTAGGCCCGTCCGAGCGAGGTGAGCTCCATCGGCACCCGCTGGCCCGAGACCACGTTCCTCAGCGCCACACGGCGGTTGTAGCGGATGGATTCCAGGTACACCATCTCGTCGTTGTCGGGCGCCGCCAGGCCGACGTTGATGTGCCGGCTTTCGGCCAACGCCCTCATCAGGGGTGCTGCCACCGCCAGCACCGTCGAGCCCGCGCGCATGGCGTGCGCGAAGCTCAGCACCGGCGGGGCCAGCCGGTAGGCCCTGCGTTGCGCATCGTGCTGCAGCATGCCGGCCGTCACCAGGGTCTGTGTCAGGCGGCTGATGGTGGAGGGCGACAGGCCCGTGCGCTCCGCCAGGTCGCCATTGCCCAGCCAGTTGGAGCCGGGCCGGAACGCCCGCAGGATCTCGATGCCGCGGACCAGCGACCGGTTGGTGGGGGAGGCGCCGAACTTGTCGCCAGGTGGCAGGATTTTCATGGCGGTGAGCAAAGAGGTTTCATTCCACTCAGTGGAATGATCGGGATGCAAATGCAGGGGATCAACCGTAGCATTCTCCTGCGGCACACACCGCGCACACAAGGAGACATTCCATGCAGATTTCCCGCCGAACCACCGCCATGCGACTGGGCTTCCTCATCGCGTCGGTGCTGCTGGTCGCCCCCAACGCCATGGCCCAGGTCTCCGACAAACCCATTCGCCTGGTGGTGCCGTTTGCGCCCGGCGGTGGCACGGACCTGATTGCGCGAACCCTCGGCCTGGGCATGTCCAGGGAGCTCGGCCAGACGGTGGTGATCGAGAACAAGCCCGGCGCGGGCACCATCATCGGCACCGACATCGTGGCCAAGAGCCCGGCCGACGGCAACACGCTGGTGATCGCGACGTTTGCACACGCCGTGAACCCCAGCCTGATGCAGAAGCTGCCCTACGACAACGACAAGGCCTTCACGCCCGTGATCCTGATCGGCAAGGGCCCCAACGTGCTGGTGGTGCGGGCCGAGAGCCCGTTCAAGTCCGTCAAGGACGTCCTGGATGCGGCACGGGCCAACCCGGGCAAGCTCAACTACGCGTCGCAGGGCAATGGCACCTCGGCACACCTGGCGGGCGAGATGTTCGACAACCTGGCGAAGGTCAAGACCACCCACGTGCCCTACCGGGGCGCCGGTCCCGCGCTCACCGATCTGCTCGGCGGCCAGGTCGACATGATCTTCGGCACGGCCACCGCCGTGTCCTCGGGCCTGGAGAGCGGCAAGCTGCGCGCCTTGGCTGTGACCGGCGCCGAGCGCTCGCAGGTGCTCAAGAACATCCCGACCATCGCAGAAACCATTCCGGGCTACGTGATGGAAAGCTGGTATGGCCTGTACGCCCCCGCAGGCACGCCGCCGGAGGTGATCGCCCGACTGAACGCCGCCGCGAAGAAGGCCGTGGCCACGGACGATTTCCGCAAGAAGGTGGAACAGGAAGGCCTGGTGATCAGCGCCGGCGCACCGTCCGAACTCGACACCTATGTGCGATCGGAAGAAGCGCGCTGGCGCAAGATCGTCAAGGAAAACAACATCACTGCCAACTGAATCCACGCCTGGAACACACATGACCGCCTCATTGATCGATCTGCAGGTTGACACCGGCATCGCCACCCTCACGCTGAACCGGCCCGACAAACGCAACGCCATGAGTGATGCCATGCGCGCCGAGTTCATCGACGCCCTCGAACATGTCGCCGCGGACAAGGCCATTCGCGCGCTGGTGCTGACCGGCGCGGGCAAGGGTTTCTGTGCGGGAGGTGACATCTCCGGCATGGAGAAGCGCATGAACGCGCCCACCGGCGAGATCGCCTTCAACGGCTGGCATCGGCAGCAGCGCGTGCACCACACCCAGACGCTGTTGCACACCATGCCCAAGCCGGTGATCGCGGCCGTCAACGGCGCCGCTTCGGGCCTGGGCGCCGACACCGCGCTGGCCTGCGACTTCATCATCGCCAGCGAGTGGGCCAGCTTCACCTGGTCCTACATCCACCGCGGCATCATTCCCGATGGCGGCGGCATGTACTTCCTGCCGCGCCGGGTGGGCCTCTCAAAGGCGAAGCAGCTCATCTTCACCGGCCGCAAGGTGGATGCCGACGAGGCACTTGCGCTGGGCATCGCCGACCGCAAGACCACGGCCGACACGCTGGTGGCCGACGCGCAGGCCTGGGCCCGCGAACTGAGCCAGGGTTCGGCGACCGCGCTCGCGCTGAGCAAGACCATCCTGAACCAGACCTTCGAACTGCCGGCGCAACAGGTCTTCGCCCAGGGCAGCCAGGCCCAGGGCATCTGCTACACGAGCACCGAGCACCGCGATGCGGTGATGGCCTTCCTGAACAAAGCGGCTGCCAAGGAATGAACCCAGTGAACCCGATTTCCCGGTTGATGCGCCCGCGCAGCGTGGCCGTCATCGGTGCATCGGCCGATGCGGGCAAGACCGCCGGCCGCCCGATCGCCTACCTGCGCAAGCACGGCTTCGAGGGCGACATCTACCCGATCAACCCGCGCGTGGACCACATCGACGGCCTGCGCTGTTACCCCGACGTGGCCTCGCTGCCTGCTGTGCCAGACGTGGGCATCGTGCTGCTCGGCGCCGAGCGCGCCCACAAGGCCGTGCAGGACCTGTCCGTGCGTGGCACGGCGGCGGCCATCGTGCTGGCCAGCGGCTACAGCGAAACCGGCGAAGAAGGCGTGCGCCGGCAGGTCCAGCTGATCGAAGCCGCGGGCGCCATGCGCATCCTCGGTCCCAACACGATCGGCCTGGTCAACCTCACTGACAGCATCGTGCTCTCGGCCAGCGGTGCGCTCGAGATGGACCACTTCCCGGTCGGTTCCGTGGGCGTGGTCTCGCAAAGCGGCGGCATCCTGGGTGCGCTGCTCTCGCGCGCCGCGCCGCGAGGTATCGGCCTGTCCAAACTCATTTCCACCAGCAACGAAGTCGATCTGGACCTGGCCGACTTTGTCGACTACCTGGCCGACGACGAGGCCACCAAGGTGATCGCGCTGTACGTGGAAAGCGTGCGCCACCCCGAGAGGTTCCGCCAGGCGGCCCTGAAGGCAGCCCGTGCCGGCAAGCCGGTGGTGGCGTTCAAGATCGGCCGCTCCGAGGCGGGCGCCAAGGCCGCCGTCTCGCACACCGGCGCGCTCGCGGGCGCGGACCGCATGTACGACGCGCTGTTCCGGGAAGTGGGCGTGATCCGGGCGCAGACCTTCGGCGACTTGCTCGACATCCCGGTGGCGCTGTCCACCGGCCGGGTGCTGCGCGGCAAGCGCGTGGCCATCCTCACCTCCACCGGGGGCGCCGGCACGCTGGTGTCGGACAGCTACGGCGTCTCGGGGTTCGACACGCCGGCGCCGGACGAAACCACCGCCGCGCGCCTGCGCGCCCTGCAGACCGGCGACCACGCCGCGCTGGACCGCAACCCGATCGACGTGACCCTGGCCGGCCTGCAGCCAGACCTGTTGCGCGGGGCCATCCGGGCCTTGCTCGAGAGCCCCAGCTACGACGCGCTCACCATCATCGTGGGCTCCTCCAGCCTGGCCATGCCGGAACTCATGGCCGGAGCCATCCAGGACTGCCTGCCGCTGAGCGACAAGCCGGTGATCGCCTTCGTGAGCCCGCACGCGCCGGAGGTGGCCGCGCTGTTGACGCAGCGTGGCGTGCCGGCCTTTGCTTCCGCCGAAAGCTGCACCGTGGCGCTCACCAGCATGCTGCAGACCCACCGCTGGAGCGAACCGGCCGCCGCGTCGACAGGCCAGCCGGTGTCGGTGCACGACATTCCCGGCGGTTCGCTGAACGAGGCCGAATGCAAGCAGCTGTTCACGCGCTTCGGCATCCCCTGCACGGCCGAGACGGTGGTGAGCACGCCCGCTGAAGCCGAGCAGGCCGCGCGCACCCTGGGCGAGCGGGTGGTGCTGAAGATCCTGACGGGCGAGATCACGCACAAGAGCGATGTGGGTGGCGTGGCCGTCAACGTGCCCGCCACCGCCGTGGGCGAGCGCCTCACCGCCATGGCCGCCGACGTGCAGGCCAAGGCCGGGGTGACACCCACGCGTTTTCTCGTTCAGGAAATGGTGTCCAGCGGCACCGAGCTCATCCTCGGCATGCACCGCGATGTGCTGGGCACGGCCATCCTGCTGGGCATGGGCGGTGTGACCGCCGAACTCTTCAAGGACACGACACTGCGCATGCTGCCGCCGGAGGGTGGTCTGAGCCGGGAAGTGGCGGCCGGGATGGTGCGGGAGCTGAAAACCTGGCCGCTGCTCGATGGCTACCGGGGCCGGCCCAAGGCCGATGTCCAAGCCCTCGTCTCGGCCATCGTCGCGTTCTCGCAAATGACCGCGCAGCTCGGCGAGCGCCTGATCGAGGCCGAGATCAACCCGGTGTTCGTGCTGGCCGAAGGCCAGGGCGTGAAGGCCGCCGACGGCGTGGTGGTGCTCGCCCCCGCCGGCTGAGGCACGCATGCGGATCGACCCGGTCGACAACGACGCACAGGCTCGCGCGCTGATCGACAACCTGTCTGCCCGGGCCCGCACCGAACGGGTGGCCTGGTCGGGCGGTCAGGTCTGCTGGCGCGGCTTCGGCCGCGGCACCCCGGTGGTGCTGGTGCACGGCGGCCATGGCAACTGGTTGCACTGGGTGCGCAACATCGAGGCGCTCGCCGCGCACCACACCGTGTGGGCGGTCGATCTGCCGGGCTTCGGCGACTCGGATGTGCCCGACGGCGAGGGCATGGCCTCGCTGCTGGCCCCGACGCTGTCCACGCTGGACGCCCTCATCGGCCCCGACACGCCGGTGAACCTGGTGGGTTTCTCGTTCGGCGGCCTCGTCGCGGCGCACCTGGCCGCGCAACGGCCCCACGTGCAGCGCCTGGTCCTGCTGGGCACCGGCGGTCACCAGGGTCGCCGACGCCCCAAAGGCGAGTTGACCAACTGGAAGCCGGCGTGGCGCGAGGGCGATGCGGTAGCGCTGGAGCAGGCGATGCGCCACAACCTGGCGATGCACATGCTCAGTGGAGCGGCGGCCGACCTGGACGCGCTGGCGGTCCGGGTGCACACCGATGCTTGCGTGCGCACCCGGTTTCGCAGCAAGGACATCTCGCGCGCCGGTGGTCTGGTGGAGGTGTTGGCGCACTGCCCGGGGCCGACCTGGCTGGTCTGGGGCGAGCATGATGTGACGGCCGACCCGGACAACATCGCCCCGGTGCTGGCTTCGGCCCTGGTTGACGGACGCAGCGACGTGGTGGACGCTGCCGGTCACTGGGTGCAGTACGAGCGGGCCGACGCGGTCAACCCGATGCTGCTGGCCTGGCTCGGGAGCGCAGCCGAAGCGCCGATCACCTCGCCACGGACAGCGCCGCGGGGTTGACCACCCCGGTCAAGCGGCCTTGCGCGAACGCGACGATGTTGTCGAACGCGATGCCGAAGTAGCGCTCGTAGTTGTCCTTCTCCACATAGCCGATGTGCGGCGTGCACAGCACGTTCGGCAGCGCCAGCAAGGGATGGCGGGCACCGAGCACCGGCTCTTGTTCGTACACGTCCACGGCGGCAAAGCCGGGCCGGCCACGCGCCAGCGCGTGTTCGAGAGCGCCGGGCGCGATCAGCTCGGCGCGGCTGGTGTTCACCAACAGCGCGGCGGGCTTCATGCGCGCGAGGTCGTCCGCCGTGACGATGCCGGTGGTCTCGGCGCCGAGCCGCACGTGCAGGCTGATCACGTCGCTCTGCGCAAAGAAGGCGTCGCGCGAGGGCGCCACTTCGAAGCCATCGGCGCGCGCGGCGGCGGTGGACGCCTCGCGGCCCCACACCCACACCTGCATGCCGAATGCCCTGCCGTAGCCCGCCACCTGGCGGCCGATGCGGCCATAGCTCCACACGCCCAGGCGCTGGCCGCTGAGCTGCTGGCCCAGGTGGCCCTGCCACTTGCCCTCGCGCAAGCGGTTCGCTTCACTCACCAGGTGGCGCCGGCTGGCGAGCGCCAGCGCCCAGGCGATCTCGGCCGTGGCCGAACCCGCGCCGCTGCCTTCGGTCACCAGCACGCCGCGCGCGGTACAGGCGTCCAGATCCACATGGCCGGCCAGCTTGCCGGTCTGGCTGATGAGGCGCAGCCGGGGCAACCGATCGAGCAGCGCGGCGTCGATGCGCGTGCGCTCGCGCGTCAGCACAATCGCCTCGGCATCGGCGAAGCGCTCGGCCAGGGCGTCGGTGCCTTTCACCGTGTCGTTGAACACGCGAACGTCGTGCCCAGCGAGCTTGCCGAAGCAATCGAGGAGGCGAACGCAGTCCTGGTGGTCGTCGGGAATGACGATGCGCATGGCGCTCACTGCAGGGTGATGCCCAGCTGGTCGACCGTGCGCTTCCACAGCCCCAGGTCCTTGCGCACCAGCTCGGTGTACTGCTCGGGCGTCATGCCGCCGGCTTCGATGCCGTAGTTCTCGAACAGGTCGCGGATCTCGGCCGACTCCAGCGCCTTCTTCACCTCGGCGTACAGCGTCTGCATGACCGGCGCGGGCGTGCCGCTGCGCGCGAACAGGCCGTACCAGCCATGCACGTCGAAGCCGGGGTAGCCTTGTTCGGCCACGGTCGGCACATCGGGCAGGCCGGCGAAGCGGCGGGCCGGTGCCACCGCGAGCGCCCGCAGCTTGCCGGTCTTGATCTGGGCCAGCGCGGAACTCATGTCCAGGAACATGAACTGGATCTGGCCGCCCAGCAGGTCCTGCACCGCTGGCGCCGCGCCGCGGTAGGGCACGTGCGTGACCTTGATGTCCGCGCGTTGCGCGAACAGCGCGGCCCCGAGGTGGGCCGAGGTGCCGTTGCCCGACGACCCGTAGTTGATGCTCCCGGGGTTGGCCTTGGCCATCGCCACCAGGGCCGGCAGGTCCTTCGCGGCGAAGTCGGGGCGCACGACCAGGGCGTGCGGGATGTAGCCCACCACCGTCAGCGGCGAAAAGTCGCGCAGCGTGTCGAACGGGTAGTTCGCCATGAGCGCCGGGTTGGTGACCGCCAGGATCGACGGGAACACCAGCGTGTGGCCATCCGCGGGCAAACGCGCCACCTCACTCATGGCGATCACACCACCACCGCCGGGTTTGTTCTCGACGATCACGGGTTGCCCCATGGAGGTCGACAGGCTCTTGCCCACGGCGCGCGCCATCAGGTCGGTCGGGCCACCGGCCGCGAACGGGACCAGGATGCGGATCGGCTTGGAGGGGAACGCCTGCGCGTGCGCCGCCAGCGGCCATGCCAGGCTGGCGCCGATCACGGCATTGAAACGTCGGCGCGACATGGGGTGCAGGATCGTCATGGTTGTCTCTCTTGTTTGGGGTTGTGCCGGGATGCGGCTTCCATGGAGACTTGAGCTTAGGCGGCCTGCCCGGCAAACGCACCACCTCAATTCCACTCAATGGAATTTCAGGGGTTCCCCGGAAGCACCTTCGAAGAGAAGCCCGTCGGTAGCCCTCTCCTCAGGCCCGCGCGTGCAGCCTCAGTTTTTCCAGAAGTCCGCTCGCGCGTACTCGTGCTTGAGGAAGTCGATCCACAGGCGCACGCGCAGCGCCAGGTGTTTGCGCTGCGGGAACAGCGCAAAGATGCCGTTGGGCGGCGCGGCAAATTCGTCAAGCACGCTCACCAGCCGCCCGGCCGCAATGTCGGCCTCCACCTCCCAGGTGCTGCGCCAGGCGATGCCGTAGCCAGCCAGGCACCACTCGTGCAAGACCTGGCCGTCGGTGCAGTCCAGCGGGCCGCCGGGGCGCAGGTGGGTGATGGTGGTCTCGCCAGACTCTTCAGGCATGGCGAAGGCCCAGCCGCGCGTTTGTGATGCGTCACTGGAGAGCGTGAGGCAATCAAAGCGCACCAGATCCGCCGGCGTTTGCGGCTTGCCGTGGTGCTGCAGGTAGCGCGGCGTGGCCACGCAGAGGCGGCGGTTTTCGGCGAGGCGCACGCTCACCAGCGACGAATCGGGCAGGTCGCCCACGCGCACCGCGCAGTCGTAGGCCTCACCGGCCACGTCCACCACACGATCGCTGAGGTTGAGCGAGATCGTCACCTCGGGGTGCAGTTCGCGAAAGTGCGGCACGAGTGGCGCCACATGGCGGCGGCCAAAGCCGGCCGGCGCGGTGATGCGCAGGTGCCCGCTGGCTTTCACGCCCCCGGCACTCACGCTGGCCTCGGCGTTGGCCAGGTCGGTCAGCAGGCGGTGGCAGTCTTCGAGGAAGGCGCTGCCTTCGTGGGTGAGGGTGATGCGCCGCGTGGTGCGCACCATGAGCTTCACGCCGAGGCGGGCTTCGAGGGCGTCGAGTCGGCGCCCGATGATGGCCGGGGCCACGCCCTCGGCTTTGGCGGCGGCGGTCAGGCTGCCACGCGTGGCCACCGATGCGTAGGTTTCGAGTTGTTTGAGTTTGTCCACCGGGGCAGATTACCCCACAAGTCGTTATGAACCAATGATGTTTACGCCGGGATTGATGACTTCTCAGGCGGCTTTTGCCACCGTCTGGCTGAGGCGCGCGGCGTCTTCGGCCGCGTAGCCCAGCTCGGCCAGCAGCTCGGCGCTGTGTTCCCCCAGGCGCGGCGGGCTGCGCCGCACGCCCAGGCGTTCGCCGTCGAGCGCGAGCGGCAGCAGCACGGTCTGCGCGGTCTGGCCGGCACGCTCGCCGTCGGGCAGGGTGATGGGTGCCAGGCCGCCGGTGGCGCAGAGGTGCGGGTCGTCCAGCAGCTCGTGGGGTTTGGTGATGGGTGCAAACGGCAGACCGTGGCGCTCGAACAGTGCGGCCAGATCGGCAGCGCTTTGCAGCGCCAGGCGTTCGCGCAGCAGCGGAATGAGCCAGTCGCGGTTGCGCACGCGGTTGTTGTTGCCCAGCAGTCGCGGGTCGGCCTTGAGGTCTTCATAACCGAAGGCATCGCAGAAGATGGCCCACTGCGTGTCGCTCACCACGGCCAGGAAGATCTGCTCGTCGTCCTGAACCTTGAACACGTCGTAAATGCCCCAGGACGAAATGCGATCGGGCATGGGCGCGGCGGGCTGGCCGGTGACGGCGAACTGCATCATGTGCTGCGCCACCAGGAACACGTTGTTCTCGAACAGCGAGCTCTGCACCTCGCTGCCCACGCCGGTTTTCTCGCGCGCACTGAGCGCGGCCATGACGCCGATGGCGCCAAACAGGCCGCCCATGATGTCGTTCACCGACGAACCCGCGCGCAGCGGATCACCCGGGCGCCCGGTCATGTAGGCCAGGCCACCCATCATCTGCACCACCTCGTCGAGCGCGGTGCGGTGGTCGTACGGGCCGGGCAGAAAACCCTTGTGGCTCACATGAATGAGGCGCGGGTTGAGCGTCTTCAGGCTCTGGTAGTCCAGGCCCAGCTTCTTCATGGTGTCGGGCTTGAAGTTCTCGCTCACCACATCGGCGGTGGCGATCAGCTTGAGCACGGCCTCTTTGCCTTCGGGTGATTGCAAGTCGAGCACCAGACTCTTCTTGTTGCGGTTGAACAGCGGGTAGAAGCCCGCGCCCGAGCCGAGCAGGCGGCGCGTGTTGTCACCGGCCGGCGGCTCGACCTTGATGACCTCGGCCCCCAGATCGGCCAGCACCATGCCGCAGGTGGGGCCCATGACCATGTGGGTGAATTCAACGACGCGCAGGCCTTCGTATGGGAGTTTTGTCATGTTGCAGGAATGGTGAGGGGGCTTCGACAAGCTCAGCCCGAACGGAGGGGTATGGCGATCACAAAAATCCGTTCATCCTGAGCTTGTCGAAGGACTCGACGGGTGGTGGTGAGCAATCCAACCCTTGGGCAGGCCGGCTTCGGGCGTCATGCCGTACACCGGTTCGCCGGGCAGGCCGGCCATGAGCGGTTCGCGCGCGGCGATGAGTTTTGTGATGTCGATGCCGGTGCGCACGCCCATGGCCTCGAACATGAAGACCAGGTCTTCGGTGACCACATTGCCCGAGGCACCGGGCGCATACGGGCAGCCGCCCAGCCCGCCGAGCGAGGCATCAAACGTGCGCACGCCCACGTCAAAAGCGGCCAGGCAGTTGGCCAGGCCCAGGCCGCGCGTGTTGTGCATGTGGGCCGCGCCCGCGCGCTCGCCCAGCTCGGCGCGCAGCCGCGTGAACAGGCGGCGCACCTGCGCCGGGTTGGCCATGCCCGTGGTGTCCGACAGGCCCACTTCGTCTGCACCCGCATTCACACAGGCCACGGCCAGGCGGATCACGTCGTCTTCATCCACCGCGCCCTGCAGCGTGCAGCCGAAGGCGGTGGACAGCCCTACCTCCATGGCCACGCCGGGCGCCGTGTCGCGCCGCAGCGCGTGCACCTCGCGCAGCTCGTCGAGCATCTGTGCGGGGGTCTTGCGCACGTTGGCCATGGAATGCGCTTCGCTCACCGACACCGGCAGGGTGATCTTGAGCACGCCCGCGGCCAGCGCGGCCTCGGCGCCACGCCGGTTGGGCACGAGCGCCATCACCATCAAGCCGGGGTGTTGCAGGGCGTGTTGCACCAACGCGGGCGCGTCCGCCATTTGCGGCAGCAGCTTGGGCGGCACGAAGGAGCCCACCTCGATCTCGCGCAGGCCGGCCGCCACGAGCGCGTCGATCCAGCGCAGCTTGTCGGCCGTGGGCATGGTCGCCTTGACGGACTGCAGACCGTCGCGCGGGCCGACTTCGCTGATGAGGACTTCGGGGGTGTTGTGCATGTGAAACCGGAGGAAATCGGCTGAAATCTGGCTTTGGCTTGCGTTCTGTCAGACAGAACAGTATTCTCTCTGCTGGAAGAATCGCAGATCGCCCCAACGCTGTCAACCCAAGCCCATGCCGCGCAAAGCACAAACCCCGTCACTGGCCGACGCCAACGCCGCCACCGGCGGTACCGCCGCGGTGGACCGCGCGCTCTCGCTGCTGGGCGCGTTCCGCGCGGGCGATGCGGCCTTGTCCCTGGCCGAGCTGGCCGAGCGCACGCAGCTCTACAAAAGCACCGCCCTGCGCCTGCTCGCCTCGCTCGAACACGCGCACCTGCTGCAGCGGCTGGACGACGGGCGCTACGCCCTGGGTGGTGAGGTGGCGCGGCTGCACGGCATCTACGCCGCGTCGTTTTCGCTGGACCGCATCGTCATGCCCGTGCTGCGCCAACTGGTGGCCGCCACCGGTGAGAGCGCGGCCTACCACGTGCGCCAGGGCCAGGCGCCAAACCAGACGCGCCTGTGCCTCTACCGCGTGGACTCACCGCACCCCGTGCGCGACCACATCCGCGCCGGCGAGGTGCTGCCGCTGCACCAGGGCACGGGCGGACGCGTGTTATCTGCCTTTGGCGCGGGCGACGACAGCCGCAAACCCACCACCGCCGAGAAACGCATCCACGCCCGCATCCGCGCCGACGGCTTCATGACCGCCGTGGGCGACCGCCTGGCCGAAGTGGCCGGCATCTCGGCGCCGGTGTTCCATGCGGACGGCTCGATTGCCGCCGCGCTCACGCTCACGATGCCGGCGCACCGGTTTGATGAGCGGCATGTGGGCAAGGTGTTGGCGGCGGCGCGGCAACTGGGGGGTCGGGTGGGTTAGCCACGCGCCGGTCAGTCAATTTTCACTCCTTTCTTCTTCTATTTTTGATTTCTTCGATCTGAATACAACACTTAGGTATTCATTTCGAAGAACGCTCGCCAGAATGCGCGGTGTTTCGAAATGATCACCAAAAAGTATTCAGGCGAGGAAATCAATGAAACGCAGAAGGGCCTCCGGGCCGGTTCGGCGCATGGCCGAGGCGACGCTCCTCATGGGCGCGCTGTGGGCATGGCCAGCCATCGGTCAAACCCCCACCGACACAACGCAGAGCGCATCGGAGCAGCGCCGGGCCGAGGAGCGCGATGCACGTCAGCGCGACCAAGCGCTGCAGGAGCGTGAGCACCGACCCGAAGCCGCCGAAGCCGCGCCGACGCGGCGCCTGCCCGACGGTGAGTCACCTTGTTTCCCGATCCACCAGATCGAATTGCGTGGCGAAGACGCGGCCCGCTTCAGCTGGGTGCTCGACGCACTCACCGCACCCAACGGCCTGGACGGTCCGCTGCGCCGCTGCCTGGGTGCAGGCGGCATCGGGATACTGGCCCAACGCGCACAACACGCCGTCGTCGCGCGCGGCTTCGTCACGAGCCGGGTGCTGGTTGAACCACAAGACCTAACCCAAGGCCGCCTGACGCTCACGGTGGTCCCCGGGCGCATCCGGCAGGTGCGTTTCGCCGATCCCACGGCGCGACACGCCTCCGCGCACCATGCCTTGCCCGCCCAACCCGGCGACATCCTCAACCTGCGCGATATCGAGCAGGCGCTGGAGAACTTCAAGCGGGTGCCCAGCGCCGAGGCCAACATCCAGATCGTGCCGGCCGACGAACCTGGTCAGAGCGACCTGCTGATTCACTGGAAGCAGGGCCGGCCAGTGCGCATGCAACTGAGCGTGGACGACAGCGGCTCGCGCAGTACTGGTCGCTACCAGGGCAGCGCAACGCTCAGCATCGACAACCCACTCTCGCTCAACGATCTCTTCTACGTCGGCCAGCAGGGCAGTCTGGGCGGCGGTGACCCCGGAGCACGGGATACCAGCGGCAGCTCGTTGCACTACTCGCTGCCTTGGGGCCGGGCTCTGCTGGCCGTTGACCTCAGCAGGCACCGATACCTGCAGACCGTGGCGGGCGCCGCGCAGGACTACGCCTACCGCGGCACCACCGGTTCACAGGAGGCCACGCTGTCGTATCTGGTGCACCGCGACACCACGAGCAAAACCACCCTGCACGCCAAGGCGTTTGCGCGGCAGTCGCGCAACTTCATCGACGACACCGAGGTGGAGGTGCAGCGCCGGCGGGTGGGCGGCTGGCAGCTGGGCGTCGGGCGCCGCGCCTTTGTGGGCCCGGGCACGCTGGATCTGAACCTGAGCTACCGGCGTGGCACGGGGGCCTTCGGCTCGCTCCCCTCGCCGGAAGAGGCCTTTGGCGAGGGCACCTCGCGGTTTGCGCTGGTCCAGGCCAGCGCCCAATGGAAGTGGCCTTTCAAGCTCGGCACACAGCCCTGGCAATACAGCGGCCAATGGCGCGCGCAGGCCCACCGCACACCACTGGCACCGCAAGAGCGATTCGCCATTGGCGGGCGCCACACGGTGCGCGGCTTCGACGGTGAAGCCAGTCTGAGCGCCGAGAGCGGCTGGACCTGGCGCAACGAGCTCTCCGCCCCACTCGGTGCCATCGGCACGTCGGCATTCGTGGGCCTGGACCACGGCCAGGTGCATGGCCCCAGTGCGCAGCGACTCGTCGGCACCCGCTTGACCGGCGCGGTGGTCGGCTTGCGCGGCAACGCGGGCGACGTGCAGTTCGAGCTGTTCGCCGGTTGGCCGATCCACAAGCCCGACGGCTTTCGCACCGCCCACGCCGCACTGGGCTTCTGGCTGGCCACTGGTTTCTGACCCCCCGCCATCTAAAACAACAACGTCTCCTGAAGTCCCATGAACCGCAACCACCACCGCATTGTTTTCAACGCAGCGCGCGGCCAGCTGATGGCCGTGAGCGAAACGGCTTCGTCCGGCACCTGTTCATCCACCAGCGGCGAAGCCCCTGCCTGCGCCGCCAGGCCGAAGCGCTGGCGCAGGGCGCGCCATGCCCTGTTGCTGGCCTTCTGCGCCGTGGGTCTGCCCGCTCAATCGCAAATCACAGCCGACCCGAGCGCCGCAGGCAACCTGCGCCCCACGGTGCTCACAGCACCCAACGGCACACCCCTGGTCAACATCCAGACCCCAAGTGCGGCCGGCGTCTCGCGCAACGTCTACCGCCAGTTCGATGTGGGCGCCCAGGGCGCCATCCTCAACAACAGCCGCACCGACGTGCAGACCCAACTCGGCGGCTGGGTGGGCGCCAACCCCTGGCTGGCGACCGGGCCGGCGCGGGTGATCCTCAACGAGGTGAATTCGAGCCAGCCCACCCAGTTGAGCGGCTGGGTGGAGGTGGGTGGGCAACGCGCAGAGGTGGTCATTGCCAACCCCGCCGGCATCAACGTCAACGGCGCGGTCTTCATCAACGCCAGCCGCGCCACGCTCACCACCGGTGTGCCGGTGCTGAACGCCGGGGCGCTGGAGGGCTTTCGGGTGCAGGGCGGGCAGGTGAAGGTCGAGGGCCTGGGCCTGGATGTCACGCAGACCGATCACGCCGCCATCCTGGCGCGCGCCGTTGAACTCAATGCCGGTGTCTGGGCCAATGCAATCACGGTCGTGACGGGCGCCAACGAGGTCTCGGCCGACATTTCTGCCGTCACCCCGAGTGCCTCCACAAGCAGCGCCCCGGCCTTCGCGCTGGACGTGGCCGCGCTGGGCGGCATGTACGCCGGCAAGATCCACCTGATCGGCACCGAGGCCGGCGTGGGCGTGCGCAATGCCGGAAAACTGAGTGCTCGGAGCGGTGATCTGGTGCTCGATGCCAACGGCTGGCTGCACAACAGCGGCTCGCTCGTCGCCTCCAGCACGCTGGACCTCAAGACGTCCGGTCTCACCCAGCACGGCCTGATCGACGCGCTGACCACGCGCATCACCACCGGTGATCTGCTCAACGAGGGCTCGGGCTGGATCGAGGGCGACACCCTAGACATCACCACCCGCTCGCTCACCAACGACAGGGGCGCGGTGGTCGCCGCTCGCCACACGCTCACCACCACCACAGCCACGCTGATCAACCGCGAAGGAGCGCTGTTGCTGAGCGGTGGCGACATGGCGCTCTCGGCCACCGATCAGTTGGAGAACCGCTCGGCCAGCTTCGAGGCACTGGGGAATCTTTCCATCACCACGCCGGTGCTGGAGAACAGCGGCTCGCTCATCAGCTCACAGACGCTGCACATCCAGTCCCGGGACATCACCCAGCACGGCCTGATCGACGCGCAGACCACGCGCATCGGCATCAGGACGCTGGTCAACGAGGGTTCGGGACGGATCTACGGCGACACCATCGACATTCAGGCCGATGCGATCACCAACGACACCGGCGCGGTGATCGCCGCGCGCCGCACCCTCTCCGCCACCACGGGCACGCTGGTCAACCGCGAGGGCGCCCTGCTGCTCAGCGCTGGTGACATGTCCCTGGTGGCCACCGAACGGCTGGAGAACCGCTCGGCCGACGTCGAAGCGCTGGGGAAGCTCTCCATCACGACGCCGGTGCTGGTCAATGCCAACGACCACATCAGCCACACGGTGGTGACCGACGCCGCCACGAACCACACCGTCTACCACCTGGCCTCAGGCACGCTGGACGCCAACGATGTGGCCTGGAGCGTGGTCAAGCCGCTGGGCGACTTCACGCAGGACGCGTACGACGCCCACCGGCGCGAGTGGCTGCTGCCCAAGACCAGCGCATACGCCGATCCGGCGTTCAAGACCTACTACCTGGGCGCGCTGCCCTTCGTGGCCGGGCACAACGAATCGTTCAACGACGGCGAGAGTGGCTCCGTTTGGTGGGTGGGCGACACCTTCACCTACAGCCGCCTTTCGCCCATCTGGGCGCACTTCGGCATGACCGCCCCCACCTGGGACGCGCCCGGGCAGATGCCCGCTGGCACCTACGACGGCGAGGGCAACCTGATGAGCCCGCCCGACCCGCAGGCCGTGGCCATCTGGCAGGCCCAGGCGGCGCCCTGGGTGGAACTCACCACCCGCGTGGCCAGCTTCAAGACCGCCGCTGAAGGGCAGTTTCTGCGCTTTGATGCCTACAGCAGCTACACCCAGACCAGCCAGCGCGCCGTCATGACGCGCAGCGAACCCGCGCGCATCGTCAGTGGTGGCGACATGCACCTGACCGCCAGCCAGAGCCTGCTCAACCAGGACAGCGAGATCGTCGCCGGAGGCGCTCTGACGCTCACCGGCGTGCATGTGAGCAACCTGGCCACCGAGGTCAGCGCCCCCACCAGCCGCAGCGGCACCTTCAGCAGCTGGGGCGTGACGGGGCGCGACTGTGATCTCTTCGGCTGCGACCCCGAGTACGGCTGGATCCACACCCCCTACGCCGAGACCATCGCCCAGACCGTGCCGTTGCCGGCCCTGCGCTATGCCTCACACAGCGCCGCTGTGCCCACCTCGGGCACCCGGCCTCCGCTCTCGCCCAACCTGAACAACGCGCTCTTCACCCTGAGCCTCGACCCGGCCTCGCGCGCCCTCTTCCAGAGCGACCCGCGCTTTGCCGGTGAGCGCCCGTGGCTCAGCTCGGACCACCTTCTCGGCACGCTGGGCCTGGACCCGACCACCACCCAGAAGCGCCTGGGCGACGGCTTCATCGAGCAGCGCCTCATCCGCGAGCAGGTGGGCGCCCTCACCGGCCAGCGCTTCCTGGGCGATTTCACCGACGACGAACAGCAGTACCTGGCCCTCATGACCGCGGGCGCCACCTTTGCGCAGGCCCACCAGTTGCGCCCGGGCATCTCGCTCTCGGCCGAACAGGTGGCCGCCCTCACCAGCGACATCGTCTGGCTGGAAACCCAGACCATCACCTTGCCCGACGGCAGCACCACGCAAGCGCTGGTGCCGCGCGTGTACCTGCTGCCCCGCGCGGGCGATCTGTCTGCCGACGGCGCGCTCATGGCCGGGCGTGATGTGCAGATGAACCTCGATGGCGATGTGCTGAACACCGGGCGCATCGCCGGGCAAGAGCTGGTGCGGATCAACGCCCGGAACCTGCACAACACCGGGCTCATCACTGGCCAGACCACCGCGCTCAGTGCCCGCGACGACGTGACCAACATCGGCGGCACGATCAGCGCCACCGATGCATTGCTCGTGCAGGCCGGGCACGACCTGAACGTGCAGACCACCACCGCCAGCGGCCAGGGAGCTGTTGGCGTGGGCCGCTACAGCAGCGAGCAGGTCAACCGCGTGGCAGGCCTCTACGTCTCGGGCGAGGCCGGCGTGCTGCTGGCCAGCGCCGGGCGCGACGTGAACCTGACCGCGGCCGCGCTGCAGGCCGACAGCATTCAGGTGGATGCCGGGCGCGATCTGAATCTCTCCACCGTCAACACCGCCCGACACCTGGACGCCATGCACGACGCCCGCAACTTCGCGCGCGTGCAGCAAAGCGCAGAAGTCGGCACCCGGATCCAGGGAACAACCATCACGCTGCAGGCCGGGCAGGACATCACCACACGCGCGGCCAGCGTGCAGGCTCAAGGCGCACTGGCGGTGCAGGCCGGGCGCGACATCGCGTTGACCGCAGGTGAATCGAGTTACCAGATCGACCACGGCGTTTACGCCAAGAGCAGTGGGCTGCTCGGCTCTTCCAGCATTGAGACCCGAACCCACAACGGCCGCACCGATGCTGTGGGCACCGCGCTGGGCGGCTCTGAGGTCCTGGTGCAGGGCGGGCAGGACATCACGCTCACCGGCTCCAGCGCCATTGCCGATGACGCCATCAACCTCACGGCCGGGCGCGACGTGAACATCACCGCTGCGCAGACACGATCGAGCCGCAGCCACTTCCGGGAAGAGAAGGCCAGCGGCCTCTTGAGCTCGGGCGCGGGCGTCACGCTGGGCAGCCAGCAGCACAGCACCGAGCAGCAGAACCGGGGGACTGGCGCAGCTGCGTCCACCGTGGGGGCGATCGGCGGCGATGTGAGCATCACCGCCGGGCGGGCGTATGCGCAAACCGGATCCGATGTGCTCGCGCCGGGGGGCGACATCATCGTGCAGGCTCAGTCCATCGCCATCACCGAGGCACGGACCACCGAGCGCAGCACCACGGAAGAGAAGTTCAAGCAGGGTGGCATCTCCTTCGGCATGGGCGGCGCTTTGGTCGAAGCCGCGCAGGGCGTGATGCAAATGGTCGAGTCGGTGAGCCAGACGCAGGACTTGCGCATGCAGGCGCTGGGCGCCGCCACCGCAACGCTGCAGGGCTACAGCGCGCTGCAAGGACTGAGCAAACCGGCGTCTGGCAGCGGTGCAAAAGGCGCGGGTGTGTCCGTGAGCATCAGTATTGGTGGCAGTCAGAGCGAGAGTCGCACCGAGAGCCAGCGTAACAACGCTCATGGCTCCACGATCACTGCCGGGGGTGACGTCAATCTGAGCGCTGCTGGAGAGGGCGATCACTCGGACATCCACATTCAGGGCGGCCAGGTCAAGGCAGGGCAAGTGGCGTCGCTTAGCGCCGAAGGCGACGTGCAACTGCTCGCCGCCACCCACACCACGCAGGAGAGCAGCCGCAGCAAGAACCGCAGCGCCAGCATCGGCATCAGTCTGGGCGCAGAGACCGGCATCACCGTGGCCGCCAGCGCTGGCAAGAGCCACGGATCGGGCGAGGAGACCGCGCACAGCAACACCCGTATCGAAGTGGGTGACCAGGTGCGCATCGACAGCGGGGGCAACACGGCCTTGCGCGGCGCCGTGGTGGCCGCACCCAAGGTGCAGGCGCGCATCGGCGGCGACCTGGTCATTGAGAGCCTGCAGGACACCAGCGTCTTCCACGAGCAGAGCAAGCAGACCGGTGGCTCGGTGACCTTCGGCCCGACACCCGGGGCCAGCATCAGCGCAAGCAAGACCAGGATCGACAGCCACCTGGCCTCCGTCGGTGAACAAGCCGCTATCCGCGCGGGCGATGGAGGCTTTGACGTGAGCGTGCGAGGCGCCACCGATCTGCAGGGTGGGGCCATCACCAGCACACAAGTCGCCATCAACAGGGGCCTCAACGCCTTCGAGAGCGCGGGTGGACTGACGACCAGTGACATCCACAACTCTGCCAACTTCAAAGCCAGCAGCAGCGGATTCACGGCGGGTGTGGGCAGCCAACTCGGCTCCAGCGGCGCAGGCATCGGATCGGACAAGGGTTCGGCCTCGTCCGTCACTGCTGCAGCGATCTCCGGCGTCGCGGGCAACACAGCGGC
The DNA here is from genome assembly GCF_018780385.1 of Hydrogenophaga sp. Lineage (GTDB taxonomy): Bacteria > Pseudomonadota > Gammaproteobacteria > Burkholderiales > Burkholderiaceae_C > Hydrogenophaga. The sequence continues at coordinate 55,982 of NZ_JADMJO010000014.1, forward strand.
GCGCACCGGTGACGCTGAAAACGGCCTGACACCCATCTTCGACAAGGAGCGCGTGCGCGATGAGGTCGAGGCTCAGGTGGCCATCACCAAGGCATTCGGGCAGCAGACGAGCAAGGCAATTGGCCAGTATTCCAATGGTCAACTGGAGAAGGCAAAAGACCTGAAAAGTCAGGCTGCGCAAGAACTTGATGCAGCTTCTCGCGAGGCCTTGCTCGGTGAAGCCCAGGCACTGGAAGAAACATGGAAGGAAGGGGGGGCGGGGCGTGTCGCCTTGCACATGGTGGCAGGCGCCTTGGGTGGCGGTGCGGGTGGCGCGGCAGGTGCAGGCCTTACACAAAGCGCCATTCCCACACTGGGTGAACACATTGCGGCCCTTGATGTGCCCGTCGAGCTCAAGCAAGCCATGGTCCAGACGATGGCGTTGGCCCTCGGCGGCAGTGTGGGTGGAAGCAGTGGTGCTGCCGCTGCATTGAATGCGACGTCACAGAACTACCTCACTGCGACGGATCTGCGAAACAAGCACCAGAAGCTCATCGATTGCCGCGCGGCGGGCGACGGTGCGTGCGAGCTCAGGGTGCTCAAAGAGTACGACCTCAAGAACGTGCGCAATAGCGCGAGCATCGACTATCGAAGCGTCCTTACCGAAGGCGCTTTGCAGGCCGACAAGGCTTTGCTGGAGGAAGTTCTCAACGATCCCTCCGTCAGTGAGGCGGCCAAGGCAGAGGCTCGGCGCAGCATTCGAGAGCTCGACAACGCCGTCCACGTGATTCAGCGCTCGCCCGTGCTGCGCGATGCGGCGGAGTTGGGTCTGATCGCCCTCGATGTGATCACCATGGGCCAGCTTGCTGCGGCCAAGGTGTTGACTTCGACGCTAGTGCGCGAAATGGTGCTGGCGAGAACAGGCAAGGAGATCGGTGAGGCCGAGGCCTATCGCATCGCCAACAACGTGTATCGCGATGATTCCATCGCCGATCCGGCCCGGGCGATGTCACCCTTGGGTGATTGGAAGCCTGCGGCAGTGATCAGCGGGCGCGAGGCGGATGTGATGATCGCGCAGCGGTTGCCGGAAGGTGCACGAGTAACAGAGGTCATCGCGACAAACAAAGCCAACGCCGAGGTGCTGGCCGCCGACGCGCTGTTCAAACCTCCCTACATACCCAACGCCCAGATTGTGACGGTTCAAACCACCCAACCCGATGCCTTCGTGCGCGTGTTCGTGCAGGAAGCCAACAAGTCCGAGCTGGCTGGCACCTGGATGATGCGCGCCAAGGACATCAAGGGTCTGTCGCCCGAGCAGATCGCCAGCAAATACGCTTTACCCCAGGTACCCACCCACGTGGCCGATGTGAGCGTGCCAGCGGGCAACTCTCTACGCGTGTCGGTGGCCAACGATGTGCATATCAAACAGGGCCTGGGCGGGAATGGTGGGGGTGGAGGGGTGCAGTTTGAGGTTCTGAGTCGACCCTCGGTAGATGCAGATTTTGAGCGTTGGTTTACAAATCCCCGGAGGTTGCCATGAGAGGTGAAATCATTCCGCAGATCAACGTTCAGATTTCGAAGGAAGTCCTTTTGCCGGATGGCGAACGACTCGTTTCGGTGAATCCGATTGAGTCCCGCTGGGAAGACATCGAACTCGCCAACCACAACGTCTTCCGCCTGAGCGCAAAGAACGAAGTGGTCTGGCAGGTGAAGCGGGTGGAGAACCCCACCCACATGCCGTGGGACCAGTTGCACGAAAAGGCCAAGCAGTGGTGGCGCGAGGGCAGGATCGACGGCGCCTATACCGCCCAAGGCTACCTCGACCCCTTCACCAGCCTGGGCATGGACGAACGCAACGCCATCGATCCGGAGCACAAAGGCATATGGCGACCAGGCTGTGTCGTCTACCTGCTCACCCGCTGGTGGAGCTATGTGCTGGACCCCGAGACCGGTGTGGCCACGTGCACGGGCGATCAGGTGAAGTGAGCTTCACCTGATCGCCCGGCCGTTGCGCCGGGGCATTTCTCGAAAGGAAACCCGCACCACATCCAACGCATTCAAGTTTCAAACCTGGCGCCGCCCACGCGATCCGCAGTCAAGGATTGCGCCACTGCGGCAGATACCCACCGTGGCCATGCCACCATTGTTCCGTTCTTCCCATGAAAGCATCCCATTTCAAAAAATCCGTTCTCGCATTGACCGCCATTGCTGTTCTCGCAGGCTGCGCAACCCCGCCCGCAGACACGCCGCCGGGTGCGCTCAAGGTGGTGTATTCGCAGCACTACCCTGACGGCAGCTATCTCAAGGAACAGCCCACCGAAATCCGCTTGGTCACGCGCGAAGCAACGACCAAAAACGTCGCCCAGCAGGTGGGCCTCAACCTGCTCTTGCTGAGCGTGGGGGCACTTTCCTTCCAAGGTTTCAGCAAAGACGACCTGAACGGCCGAACAGTGGACGGGCCGACCGATCGAGCCCACCTGCTCAACCCCATACCCACGGATTTCGTGGCCCGACTTCAAACACGTGTTGACACGGCGATTCAGGGCAACGACCGCCTAAAGACGCATACCTACGCGCATCCGCTGGTGGTGGGCGGCGGGAATGCGCGGCTGGTCTACGAGAACCTGGCGGGCACTGACGAAGCCACGTACCGCCTCAAGACCGACCTGGTGATTTATCGGAGGGTAACAGGCGCTTCGATCAAATCCCTGATGGGCCCGCGAACCGTCTCGTGCGCCGACCAGTCTGCGCAAGCCTGGCCGCAATCCCGCTGGGCAGAAGGCAACTACCTTCCGGTGAAACAGGAGATGGACGCCCTACTTGCGACCTGCGCGACCAAAGTGGTCGCAGCGCTGGATGAGCTTCTTCGCGATTGATCATTTGAAACTGAAAGCACCCATGCAAACCAATCCAAAGATCCAGCAAGCCGCAGAGTTTCTTGAAACCGCCGTGAGGCATCACATCATGGACGGGAAGGGAATCGCTGCCGAAACAAGTCTGGCCTGTGCGAGCTGGATGGCGGGCACCCAGTTGTACCGGCTTGAAATTGACGCCGCGCTGGACGTGAAGCCGGGCACGGTGGTGCTGAGCGAACCGGTGAACCAGCGGCTGCCCGGGTTGATGAACATGGTGGCTGCCATGGCAACGCAGGGCGAGGCCGCACCACCGGACATGGACAACGCCGACACCACCGGCGCGCAGCCCATCTATCGCTTGACGCTTGCCCAAACCCAGGAAGGGCTGGACCCGGTCTACCTGAGCTACGCCAAGCGCGCTTCACTTGCGCCCGAGGAGCTGCTGCACGCGGCCACCGGCGCCTTGGGCATTCTGGCCGCCAAGTCGCGCCCTGTGCTCGGGCTGGCATTGGCAAGGTACATCTCGCACTACTGCATGCTCGAAGCCGCCAAGACTGCGGGGCGCACGCCGCAAAAGAGCGACTTCTCAGAGGTCCACCTGCGGCCTTTGGCGTCGCTCCTGCCTCCACAGTCCTTGCGGCAACGCCTTTCGACTTGGTTCGATGGGTCGACCACTCGGAATTACCTGCATTCAGGTCACAAATAGCCGACAAGAAACCCGATAAATCAGCGCGCACGTGTGGAATACAGTGCGGGGATGCAAAAACCCCGCGCAGTCCTCTTCGACGCCTACGGCACGATCTTCGACGTGTACAGCGTAGGTCTGCTCGCAGAGCAGCTGTTTCCGGGCCAGGGCGCGCGCCTGGCCACGCTGTGGCGCGACAAGCAGATCGAGTACACGCGGCTGGTGACCACCAGCGACCATGGCGCGCACTACCGGCCGTTCTGGACACTCACGCAAAACGCGCTCGCATACGCCATCAAGACCATCGCGCCCGAGGCGCGCAGCGACTGGCCCGCCTTTGAGGAGCGCGCCGCACGCCTCATGAACCAATACCGCCACCTCTCGGCCTTCCCCGAAAACCGCGCCGTGTTGCAGGCGCTGCGCGACCGCGGCGTGGCCACCGGCATCCTGAGCAATGGCGACCCCGACATGCTGGGCATCGCGGTGCGCAGCGCGGGGCTTGAAGGGCTGCTGGACCACGTGATCAGCGTGGACACCATCCGCAAGTACAAGACCCACCCCGAGGCCTATGCGCTGGGCGAACAATCCACCGGCTTGGCTTGTGGACAGATCGTGTTTGTGAGCAGCAACGCCTGGGATGCGCTGGCCGCCACCTGGTTCGGCTACCGCACGCTGTGGGTGAACCGGCAAAATCTCCCGTTTGAGGAGCTGGGCACCCAGCCCCACCGCACCGGCAGCCAGCTGAACGATGTGCTCGCTTTTTTTGACTGATTTCCTTTCTCCACCATCCCGTTCGGGCTGAGCTTGTCGAAGCCCTCACCAGTGAACCCACCATGACACAACGCACCCAGATCCACGGCCTTCAAGTCGCCACCGTCCTCGCCGACTTCATCAACCAGCAGGTGCTGCCCGGCACCGGCGTGAGCGAGTCCGCCTTCTGGGCGGGCTTTGACGCCATCGTGGCGGACCTCGCGCCCAAGAACACCGCACTGCTCGCCGAGCGCGACCGTCTGCAGACCGAGCTGGACACCTGGCACGCAGCCCACCCCGGCCCGATTGCCGACATGGCGGCTTACCGTTCTTTCCTTGAAGGCATTGGCTACCTCGTGCCGCAGCCCAAGAAGGTGAAGGCGACCACGAAGAACGTGGACGACGAGCTGGCTGTGCAGGCCGGCCCGCAGCTGGTGGTGCCGATCTTGAACGCGCGCTATGCGCTGAACGCAGCCAACGCGCGCTGGGGTTCGCTGTACGACGCGCTCTACGGCACCGACGTGATCTCGGAAGACAAGGGTTGCGAGAAAGTGGGCAAGAAGGGCGGCTACAACCCCAAGCGCGGCGCCAAGGTCATTGAATACGCGCGCCACGTGCTGGACCGCACCGCGCCGCTGAAGAAGGGCTCGCATGTGGGCTCCACCGGCTACAAGATCAACAAGGACGGCGAACTGGTGGTGGGTCTGGCCGAAGGCGGCACGAGCAAGCTGGCCGACAAGTCGCAGCTGGTGGGCTACCAAGGTGAGGCCAAGGCACCCAGCTCGGTGCTGCTCAAGCACAACGGCCTGCACATCGACATTCAGATCGACCGCAACACGCCCATTGGCAAGACGGACGCCGCCGGCGTGAGCGACCTCGTGCTGGAAGCCGCGCTCTCCACCATCCTCGACCTTGAAGACTCCATTGCCGCGGTGGACGCCGAAGACAAGGTGCTGGCCTACAGCAACTGGCTCGGCATCCTGCAGGCGACGCTGACCGAGTCGGTGAGCAAGGGCGGCACCACCTTCACGCGCGGGCTCAACGCCGATCGCGAATACACCGCACCCAACGGCAAGAAGAACGCGGTGCGTCTGCATGGCCGCTCGCTCATGTTCCTGCGCAACGTGGGCCACCTCATGACCAACCCCGCCATCCTCTGGGGCGCTGCGGCCAAGGAAATCCCCGAAGGCATCATGGACGCGATGGTCACCACCACCATCGCCCTGCACGACCTCAAGCGCACAAAGAAGGACGCCATCCGCAACTCGCGCAAGGGCTCGGTCTACATCGTCAAGCCCAAGATGCACGGCCCGGCCGAGGTGGCGTTTGCCGCCGAACTCTTTGGCCGCGTGGAAAAGCTGCTTGGCCTCCCCGAGAGCACGGTCAAGCTCGGCATCATGGACGAGGAGCGCCGCACGTCGGTGAACCTCAAGGCCTGCATTGCCGCGGCCTCCAGCCGGGTGGCCTTCATCAACACCGGCTTCCTGGACCGCACCGGCGACGAGATGCACAGCGCCATGCTGGCCGGCCCCATGGTGCGCAAGGGCGACATGAAGACCAGCGCCTGGATCCAGAGTTACGAGCGCAACAACGTGTTGGTGGGCCTCTCCTGCGGCCTGCGCGGCAAGGCGCAGATCGGCAAGGGCATGTGGGCCATGCCCGACCTGATGGCCGAGATGCTCAAGCAGAAGATCGGCCACCCCAAAGCCGGCGCCAACACCGCCTGGGTGCCCAGCCCCACCGGCGCCACGCTGCACAGCCTGCACTACCACCAGGTGCTGGTGTCCGACGTGCAGAAGGAGCTGGAAAAGATCGACGCCACCAAGGAACGCGACGTGTTGCTCACCGGCCTGCTCACCATCCCCGTGACGGCCACGCCGAACTGGAGCGAGGCCGAGAAGCAGCAGGAGCTGGACAACAACGTGCAGGGCATCCTGGGCTACGTGGTGCGCTGGGTCGACCAGGGCGTGGGCTGCTCCAAGGTGCCCGACATCCACAACGTGGGCCTGATGGAAGACCGCGCCACGCTGCGCATCAGCAGCCAGCACATCGCCAACTGGCTGCACCACGGCGTGGTGACCGAAGCGCAAGTGACCAAAACCTTCGAGCGCATGGCCGCCGTGGTGGACGGCCAGAACGCCGGTGACCCGATCTACAAAAAGATGACCGGCAACTTCAAGACCAGCATGGCCTACCAGGCCGCGCTGGACCTCGTGTTCAAAGGCAAGGCCCAGCCGAGCGGCTACACCGAGCCGCTGCTGCATGCGTGGCGCTTGAAGGTGAAAGCGGCCTGATTTCGGCTGCGGTCATTCAGAACGGCGCCTGAGGGCGCCGTTTTTTATGGCGCTGTGCAAAGACAATCAGCCCATGACATTGCACTACCTCCTCTTTGACGCCAGCGACGACGGCGAAGGCACCGGCACGTGGGACGCCATGGCCAGCGTGCAGGCCTTGCAGGTGCCCGAGGTGATGCAGGAGGTGCAGAGCGTGCTGGCCTGGGCCGAACGAAACAGCCCCGGTCCTCGGGGCCCGCTGGACGAAGGCGGCGCGTGGGACGCCGACCAGTTCGTGCAAACCGAAGGCGAATGGACCACCGTGACGTTGACGCTCACCGGGCCGTGGACCTGGGGTGAGGCGCTGGTGGCTGCGTTTCCGCCTGCGGAGATTTGACCTATTTATCCTTGCAAATCATGGAATGAAAATCCATAATTGCAAGGATGTTTTTCCGCCAAGCCACCCACCGCCTGCTCGACGAACTGGCCCACATGCCCGCCGTGGCGCTGCTCGGACCCCGGCAGGTGGGCAAGACCACGCTCGCGCTGGAAGTGGCGCAGCAGCGCCCCAGCCTCTACCTGGATCTGGAGTCCGAGCGCGACCGCGCGCGCCTGAGCGAGCCCGAGCTGTACCTGTCGCAACACCAGGACAAGCTGGTCATCTTTGACGAAGTGCACCGCACGCCCGCGCTGTTTCCGGTGCTGCGCGGCCTGATCGACCAGGCCCGCCGCGACGGGCGACGCCAGGGGCTCTACTTGCTGCTGGGCTCGGCCTCGCTGGACCTGCTCCAGCAATCGGGCGAAACACTCGCGGGCCGCATCGCCTACCTGGAACTGGGTCCTCTGAATGCCAGAGAAACCGGCGAGGGCACCACCGACGCGCTGTGGCTGCGCGGTGGTTTTCCCGACAGCTTCACGGCGCCCGACGACACACGCAGCCTGCGCTGGCGGCAGAACTTCATCCGCACCTACCTGGAACGGGACATTCCGCAGCTCGGCCCCCGCATCGCCGCGGAGACCTTGCGGCGCTTCTGGACCATGCTGGCTCACAACCAAGGTGGCCTGCTGAACGTGGCCCAGCTCGCGCGCAACCTGGGCGTGGACGCCAAGACCGCCCACAGCTACATCGACCTGCTGTGCGACCTGCTGTTGGTGCGCCGCCTGCAGCCCTGGCACGCCAATGTGGGCAAACGACTGGTGAAATCGCCCAAGGTCTATGTGCGCGACAGCGGCCTGGTGCACGCGCTGCTGGACATCGGGACGATGGAAACCTTGCTGTCGCACCCGGTGGTGGGTGCCAGTTGGGAAGGCATGGTGGTGGAGAACCTGCTGGCCTGCGCGGCTCCGGGTGTGCAGGGCCACTTCTACCGCACCAGCGGCGGCGCCGAGATCGACTTGCTGCTAAGCCAGCCCGACGGCGCGCTGTGGGCCGTGGAAATCAAGCGCAGCCTGAGCCCGAAGGTCGAGCGCGGCTTTCACTCCGCGTGTGAAGACCTGCATCCGCAGCACAAGGTGGTGGTGTATCCGGGCGCCGAGGTCTATCCGATGGGAAATGGCATTGAAGCCATGCCGTTGGAAGAGCTGTGCCGGCGTCTGGCGCAAGGGTGAACAGCAGCTTCCTCAATCGCCCGTCAGACGTTTCTTCACCGCATCCACCGCCGCCTGCGCCTGCGCCAACCGCGTGCGCAGCTCCGGGTGCGTGGTGCCCATCAGCAGGTTCAGGGCAGACGGTGTGGTGCCGTGGATCTTGGCCAGCACGCTCACCATGGCCTGCGGGTTGCGCCCCACGCGGCGCAGCAGTTCGATGGCGCGCACATCGGCCGCGTGTTCTTGCGCGTGCAGTTGCTGCTGAGCCGCGCGGGCCAGGTTGGAATGTGGGTTGAACATTTCGAGTGCCATGCGGTCGCGGGCGTCTTCGAAGTGCATCGCGGGTTGCCCCATGCGCTGCAGGTTGGCGCAGGCCTCCACCAGCGAATCGCGCCCCTCGATGTGCGCGAGCTCGTGCGCCATCACCGCGGCCAGTTCGTCGTCAGACAGGTTTTCTTTGGCGCTCCACATGGCGCTGGTGATGATGACCATGCCGTGGTCGGCCGCGTAGGCGTTGAGCTCCGCATCTTCGTAGGCCAGCAAGTGCACGGCCGGGCCACGGCGCAGCCGGGGTGAGGCGGCCACCAGGCTGGCGAGCATGTGGTGCAACCGCCGGGGCGCGGCCACCACCTCGTGGCGCTCCATCAGCTCGATGATCTGGATTTCGTCGAGCACGCGCAGTTCGTGAGCGCGGGCCGGGTCTTGCAAACAAGTGCCCTGGGCCATGGCCGCAGTGCTGGCCAGCAGGCCCGCCACGGCGAGACCAACGAGCTGGAAAAAACGAACCATACTGTTCATACCGTTTCCTCAACCCGGTTGTACGCCTGTGTGAGCGCGATGAACAGTGCATGGGCACGGTGGTGGCGTGCAGGCGACAGACGGCATGGCGTGGCCCGTGGCCCCACCACCCACTGGCCCGCCAGTTGCTTGGGGTTGTGGCATGACCCAGAACCCACCGACCCAGGCCGCCGACATCGGCCTCAGCAAGCTCGACACCGCCCTGCTCAACATCCTGGTGAAGGACGGCCGTGCCTCGTTTGCCGACATCGCGCGCCAGCTCGGCATCTCGCGGGCGCATGCGCGTGCCAAGGTGCAGGGGCTGCAAGCCAGTGGTGTGATCGAGTTGTTTGCGGCGGTGATCAACCCCGAGAAACTGGGGCAGGTGAACTCGACCTTTCTCGACATCGTGGTCACGCCGGCGGCCATCGAACGCATTGCGCAGGAGCTGGCCGACTGCGCCGAGGTGGTGAGCCTCTACATCATGAGCGACCTGAAAAGCCTGCACGTGCACGCGCTCACCGAGAGCCCCGAGACCTTCGAGACCTTCGTGCGCCGGCACATCTTCAACCGGCCCGAGATCCTGTCGGTGGACTGCAAGACGCTGCTCACGCGCGTGAAGAACCGCCGCGGCGGCGCACGCCTGTAGCGGTCAAGCCAGCTGCGCTCGCTTTGGTGCGCGCGCACCAAAGCGGGCCCAACTACCGTTTGTGTCCCTGGGGTGGCTCAGAGGGCAGCGCTGGCTTCCATGCGCCTCGCCACAGTCGACTTCGCCATACAAACGGCACCGCAGCAGCGAAGCACTGAACATTCGGCACGGACCACCGCTCAGCCCCGCCGATTTCGCATGCACCATTTCGGAAGCATGCCAACCAAACGAGCGTGGATCTCAATCAAATCAACGGCTTGGCGAAGCAACACGCATGGCATGGCGCTTGCGAAGTGAGAAGCACGTCGCTTTACAAACGGCAGCTTTCACCCCGCTTGCCCCTCTCAACCCCTTCACAGGAGTGCCGCCATGTCCCTGATCCGCCGCCAGTTCCTCACCCGCGCCGCTGTTGCCGGCAGCGTGCTCGGCGCCCCCGTCATCGCCAACGCGCAGTCGGCCAAGTTCAACTGGAAGATGACCAGCGCTTACGGCAAGGGCTCGCCCTTCTACATGGACGGCCCGGGCAGCGCGACCGACCTGGCCAAGCGCATCCGCGAAATGTCCGACGGCCGCCTGAACATCCAGGTGTTCGGTGCCGGTGAACTGATCCCCGCCTTTGAGGGTTTCGACGCCGTGCGCGCCGGCACGGTGGAGATGAACCACGCCAACGCCTACTTCTGGACCGGCAAGACCGCCGCCGCGCAGTACTTCACCGCTGTGCCCTTCGGCATGAACTTCCAGGGCATGAACGGCTGGCTGTACGACGGCGGCGGCATCGACCTCTGGAACGAGGTCTACGCGCCCTTCGGCATGATCGCCATGCCCTGCGGCAACACCGGCGTGCAGATGACGGGTTGGTTCAAGAAGGAGATCAAGACGGTCGCCGACTTGAAGGGTCTGAAGATGCGCATCCCGGGTCTGGCCGGCAAGGTCTACGCCAACCTGGGTGTGGACGTGAAGGTGTTGCCGGGTGGCGAGATCTTCCCCGCGCTGGAGCGCGGCGTGATCGACGCGGCCGAGTTCGTCGGCCCGTTCCAGGACCGCCGCCTGGGCCTGCACAAGGCCGCCAAGTTTTACTACACCACCGGCTGGCACGAGTCGTCCACCGTGTCCGAATTGCTGATCAACAAGGCCGCGTGGGACAAGCTGCCGAAAGACCTGCAGGCCATCGTGAGCAACGCCTCGGCCGCCTGCAACGTGATCAGCGAAGGCTGGTGCCAGAAGGCCAACTCGGAAGCGATGGAAGACCTGATCAAGAACCAGGGGGTGACCGCCAAGCCGCTGCCCGACGAGGTTGTGAAGGCGTTGCGCGGGGAGACCGACAAGGTGCTGGCCGAGGCAGTGGTCAAGGACCCGATGACGAAGAAGGTGCACGACTCGTACTTCGCCTTCAAGGCCAAGTACGACCGCTGGAGCGAGATCAGCGAAGAGGCGTACCACATCAAGGTTCGCGGCTGAAGCGGAGAACGGCACCATGCTCAAGGCATTGCGGCCGCTGGCCGCACTCATCGAGGGTTTCATCGACCGCATCGGCACACTCACCGCGTGGATCGCGCTGGTCATGATCGGCCTGGTCGCCACCAACGTGGTCCTGCGCTACAGCTTCAGCTTTGGCTCGGTCTGGGCGCAGGAACTCGAATGGCACCTGCTCGCCGCCCTCATCCTCCTGGGCATGAGCCACGCGCTGCAGCGCGGCGAGAACGTGCGCGTGGACGTGTTCTACGCGCGCTTCTCGCCCGCCCTCAAGCGTGTCATCGATGTGGTCTCCGCGCTGCTGCTCATCACGGTGAGCCTGGGCTTCATCTGGCTCTCGCTGGGCTACGTGGAGCAGTCGCGTTCGATCAGCGAGGCCTCGCCCGACCCCGGCGGCATTCCCCTGCGCTGGCTGGTGAAGTCGTTGATCCCGCTGGGCTACGGCCTGCTGGTGCTGCAGCAGCTGGCGCACCTTGTGCGCCTGGTGGACGCACCCGCAGCCATCAACGAGGAGTCGGCCCATGTTTGAGCCGTCCACCTACGCCGTCCTGATGCTGGTCGGCTTTTTCGTGATGCTGATGATCGGCATCCCGGTGGCCATCAGCCTGGCGGTCTCCGGCTTCGTGTTCGGCTGGCTGGGTTTTGGTGACGTGCTGTTCAACCTGCTGCCCGCGCGCTTTTACGGCATCGTCAGCGGCTATCAATGGATGGCCATCCCGCTGTTCGTGTTCATGGGCGTGATGCTGGAGAAATCGCGCCTGGCCGACGACCTGCTCGACGTGATGGGCCACATCGCCGGTGGCCTCAAAGGCGGCATGGCGATCGGCATCGTGCTGTTCGGTGTGCTCATGGGCGCCACCACCGGCATCGTCGGCGCCACCATCATCACGCTGGGCCTGCTGACCCTGCCCACGCTGATTCGGCGGGGCTACGACAAGAGCGTGGCCTGCGGCGTGATCTGCGCATCCGGCACGCTGGGCCAGATCATCCCGCCCAGCCTGATCCTGATCCTGCTCTCGGACATCATGCAGCTCTCGGTGGGCACGCTGTTCGCCGCCGCCGTGGGCCCGGGCATGCTGCTGGCCGCGGTCTACATCGTCTACTTGGTCATCATGGGCTGGCTCAAGCCCGAGACCATGCCGCCGATCCCGATCGCCGAGCGCGACGCGGTCTCGCGCCGCCAGCTCTGGGTGCGCTTCTTCAAGGTGCTGGTGCCGCCGGTGATGCTGGTGGTGGCGGTGCTCGGCTCGATCGTGGGTGGCATCGCGGCGCCCACCGAAGCCGCGAGCATGGGCGCGGTCGGTGCGGTGATCATCACCGCGCTCTCGGGCCGCTTCACCTGGAGCACGCTCAAGGCCACGGCACTGGACACCAGCAAGATCACCGCCATCATGATGTTCATCCTCATGACCGCGCAGGTGTTCGCGCTGGCCTTCCGCGGCCTGCAGGGCGAGGAGCTGATCGTGAGTCTGTTCGACGCGCTGCCCGGCGGCACGAACACGGCCATCTGGTTCATGATGCTCATCATCTTCGTGCTCGGATTCTTCATCGAGTGGATCGAGATCAGCTACATCGCGGTGCCGCTGTTCCTGCCCATCCTGATCTCACAAGGCGTGGACCCGGTCTGGCTCGCGATGCTGATCACGGTGAACCTGCAGTCGAGCTTCCTCACGCCGCCGTTCGGCTGGGCGCTGTTTTACCTCAAGGGCGTGGCGCCGCCCGAGGTGAACATCAAGGACATCTACAAGGGCGTGGTGCCGTTCATCCTGCTGCAGTTGTTCACCCTCGGGCTGGTGTTCCTGTTCCCGCAGATTGCGCTCTGGCTGCCCAAAGCCATCGGCTGGTAGCACCGTGGATTTCTTCAACCAACACAGCACCCTCTGGCTGCTGGGCTTGGCCACGGCCCTGCTGGCCACCGGCCTGGTGGCGGGGGTGCTCGCCGGTCTGCTCGGCGTGGGTGGCGGCATCGTCATCGTGCCGGTGCTCTACCACCTGTTCACGCTGCTGGGCATCGACGAGTCGGTGCGCATGCACGTGGCGGTGGGCACCTCGCTGGCCACCATCATCCCGACCTCCATCATGTCCAGCCGGGCCCACCGCAAGCGCGGCAGCCTGGATGCGGCGCTGCTGAAAAAACTCATGCCTGGTGTGGTGGTGGGCGTGATCGTCGGCGCCATCGCCAGTGGTTTTCTCAGCGGCCATGTGCTCACTGCCGTGTTTGCCACGGTGGCACTGCTGGTGGCGCTGAACATGGCCTTCAAACGCGACGGCTTCGCGCTGGCCGACGGTCTGCCCGGCACCGCCGGCACCGCCCTGCTGGGTAGCGGCATCGGCGGCGTGTCTACGCTCATGGGCATTGGTGGCGGCACGCTCAGCGTTCCGATACTGAATGCGCTGCGTGTGCCCATGCACACGGCGGTGGGCACCGGCGCCATGCTGGGCACCTTGATCAGCGTGCCGGGCGCATTGGCCTTCGTCCTCAACGGGCTGGACGTGCCCAACCGGCCACCGTTCAGCGTGGGCTACGTGAACCTGCTGGGCTTCGCGCTCATCGTGCCGGCCACCCTGGCCACCACCGGCTGGGGTGCGAAACTCGCGCACTCGATCAACGCCAGACGGCTGCGCCAGGTGTTCGCGATGTTCCTGGCGTTGACCGCTGCACGCATGTTTGTCGGTCTGCTGACCTGACCCCCACAACAACACGGAGACCCTGGATGATTCACACCCTCACCGCTCTGGGCGGCATGTTTGTCGCGCCCCACCACCTGGCCGCGCAGGCCGGGCGCGACGTGCTGCGAGACGGCGGCAACGCGGTCGAGGCCATGGTGGCGGCGGCCGCGGCCATTGCCGTGGTGTACCCGCACATGAACGCCATCGGCGGTGACGGCTTCTGGCTCATCCACGAACCCGGCAAGGAGCCTGTGGCCATCAGCGCGTGTGGCCCCGCCGCAGCGTTGGCCGACCTGGACTGGTACGCCGGACACGACACCATTCCCTCGCGCGGCCCCAAGGCCGCGCTCACCGTGGCCGGTACCATCGGCGGCTGGGCCAAGGCGCTCGAAGTGGCCGCACCCTGGGGCCCCGCCCTGCCCTTGTCGCGCCTGCTGGCCGACGGCATTCGCCACGCGCACAACGGCATCGCCGTCACCGAAAGCCAGGCAGCCCTCACGCGCGAGAAGTTCGACGGGCTGAAAGACGCGCCGGGTTTCGCACAGACCCACCTGGTCAACGGCCAGCCGCCCGACGTGGGCCACATCCTCAAACAAGCCACGCTGGGTCGCACGCTTGCCGAGCTGGCCGAGCGTGGCCTGGACGACTTCTACCGCGGTGAACTCGCCGCACGCATCGGCGCGGAGCTCGAACGCGTGGGCAGCCCGCTGCGCACCAGCGATCTCGCGGCCTACCAGGCGCAGATCGTCGAGCCGCTCTCGGTGCGCCTCAACGACAGCACGGTCTACAACCTGCCACCGCCCACGCAAGGCCTTTCGGCGCTGATGATCCTCGGCCTGTTCGAGCGCCTGGGCGTGACCGAGGGCGAAGGCTTTGCCCACGTGCACGGCTTGGTGGAAGCGACCAAACGCGCCTTCCGCGTGCGCGAACGTGTGGTGACCGACCCGCAGCGCCTGCCGGCCGATCCGAAGAGCTTCCTCCAACCCGCAGCGTTGGCCGAACTGGCCGCCAACATCGACCGCGCAAAAGCCCTGCCCTGGCCCGACGTGGCCGCCCCGGGCGACACCATCTGGATGGGCTGCATCGACGCGCAGGGTCGCGCGGTGAGTTTCATCCAGAGCGTGTACTGGGAGTTCGGTTCTGGCGTGGTGCTGCAGGACACCGGCATCGTCTGGCAGAACCGGGGAACCAGTTTTTCGCTCGACCCCCAGGCGCTCAACCTGCTCAAACCCGGCCACCGCCCCTTCCACACGCTCAACCCCGCGCTCGCCCTGTTCGACGACGGCCGCGTGATGCCCTACGGCACCATGGGCGGCGAAGGCCAACCCCAAACGCAGGCGGCGGTGTTCACGCGTTACGCACGCTTCGGCCAAGGCCTGCAGCAGGCCGTGACCGCACCGCGCTGGCTGCTCGGACGCACCTGGGGTGGCGAGACCACTTCACTCAAACTGGAGAGCCGCTTCGACCCGGCGCTGGTCGACGCGCTCAAGGCCGCGGGGCACGAGGTGGAGGTGTTTGACGAACCCTTCAGCGACACCATGGGCCACGCGGGTGCGCTGGTGCGCCACCCCAACGGCGTGATCGAAGGCGCGGCCGATCCGCGCAGCGACGGGGTGGTGGCGGGGGTCTGACGGCCGTCTTTGCGAACGCCCAAAGAAAAAACCCGCTGGCAACAGCGGGTTTTTTCTTATGGGGAACCGGATCGCTCAGGCCGCGCGGCGGCGGCGCAGGCCGAGGGCGGCCAGGCCGAGACCCAGCAGGGCCAGCGTGCCCGGCTCGGGCACGGCGGAGGCTGTGACCAGTGACACGTTGTCGAAGATCGCGCCGATGTTGTCGTTGCCGGCGTTCTGGATGAACAGCTTGGCCAGCACGTCTGCGTCGGGGGTGAAGGTGAACACGAACGTGTTGAATGCATCGCCCTGCAGCGCCACCGTTTGGCCCGCGAAACCCACGAAGCCGAATGTCACGCGATCGGTGTTGTTGTTGCGCTGGTTGCCCGAGAGGTCCACGGAGAACAGGTAGGTGGTTCCCGCCATCAGCGCAAACGCATCCTTCGTGGTCATCAAGCCGGCATGTCCGGTGCTGCCGTCCAGATCCACGCAACCGCCGACATTGCCGACGCAATCGATGCCGAAGCCGCCACTGCGGAGGTAGTCCACGGTGTGTGGGTTCTTTGCGCTGCCACCCGTGACGTTCCAGTTGCCGAAGGCATTGAAGTTCAGAACGCTGGAACCCGCGTCGGTGTTGAAGTTGTCGCTGAACATCACGCCAGCCTGGGCGGCGGGCGCTGCGGCCATCAGGGCGGCCACGGCCAGGGGAGCTGCGAAACGGGTCAGAAAACGGATCATGGAATGCCTGGGGTTCGTTGGTGAGTGTGATTTATGTCACGCCCCTGGAGGGCTTGCCACGATTCACTTCTGTGCTGCAATAAACAGAGCAAAAGTCGAGCCAGGCCAGCAAGGCGTTGATCTGTAAGGACGTACCCCCGGGAGTTGTAACGAAGTGTCAGTTTTCCCGACACCTTTCACCACGCCCGCCGTGTCCTTCGGTCGACAGCGACATCCATCGCCGACGCGTCATACACTGCGCCGATGTCCACCCCGGTCGATACCCGCTTCCCTGACCCCGGCCGCTGTCCACTGTGCGGCGGCGACAACCGCTGCGCCATGGAGATCGAGCGCGACACCGGCGAGGCACAGCCGCCGTGCTGGTGCGTGGACGCCACCTTCAGCCCCGAGTTGTTCGCGCGCATTCCCACCGAAGCCCGTGGGCAAGCCTGCATCTGCGCGGCCTGTGTGGCCGAGGCGCTGCGCGTGCGCGCGACGGACTAAGGCTCCCTCGGCGGGTTCGCGTCCGGGTCTGGCGGCAGCACCAGCGGCGATGCGGGCACCTGGTTCATGCTGTGCAACCACTCGCGCCAGATCGCCACCAGCAGCGCCATCAGCACCGGTCCGACGAACAGGCCGACGAGGCCCATGGTCTTCACGCCGCCCACGAGGCCAAAGAACGTGGGCAGAAAGGGCAGCTTCACCGGCCCACCCACCAGACGCGGGCGCAGGGTCTTGTCGACGATGAAAAGTTCGATCGCCCCCCAGGCGAACAGGCCCACGCCGGCCCACAGGTGCCCCGAGCCCACCAGGTACAGCGAGACCAGGCTGAACGAGAGCGGCGCGCCGCCGGGAACGAGCGCCATGAAGCCGGTGACCACGCCCAGCAGCACCGGCGAGGGCACGCCCGCGATCCAGTACGCCACGCCGAGCACCACGCCCTCGCCAATGGCGATCAGGCCCAGGCCGGTCACGGTGGCGCTGACAGTGGTGGGCACCACGCGTGAGAAGCGCTGCCATTGCACCGGCAGGATGCGCTCGCCGATGGCGTCGAGCTGGTCGGCGATGCGGGCGCCGTCCTTGTAGACGAAGAACAGCGTGATCAGCATGAACAGCACCGTCAGCGCAAGATTGACGACGTCGCCCGTGGCGCTGAGCACCATGCGGTAGATGTTGCCGATGTGCTGGCCGCTGAGGATCTGGACCCAGTCGCCCAAGGCGTGCGGCTCGCCGATGTGTTCGCGCCAGTAGGTGGCCAGCGTCTCACCCACCCAGGGCAGCGCCACGATCCAGGGCGGCGGCGGCGCGCCATTGCGGTTGACGTCGAGCAGCCAGGTCACGAAGCCGCTGGCCTCCTGGAGCGCGTAGTGCAGCACCAGGGTGAGCGGCACGATCAGCACCACGATCACGATCACCAGCGCCAGACTGGCCGCCAGCGTGGTGTTGCCCCCGCAGGACCGCACACCTCGGCGGTACAGCGGCCAGCTGGCAAACCCGACGATGAGCGCGGCCAGCACCGGCACCAGAAAGCCCCGGAAGAAGTAGACGCCGGCGGCCACGATCAGCAGCAGCAGGCCGCGAACGATCAGGGAGGCGTGCGGAACAGGAGGCATGGGCAAGGGGCGGACACCGGCAGGAAGGCCTCGGGCAATATACCTGACCCCTCTCGCGCGAACGCGGGCCCGGCAAGGCCAACGCAGCCCTGCCGAATCCTGCGCGGCAAAACGGCTAAGCTTGTTTGCCGCCCTGCACATCCGCTCATGAATCCACCCTCCAGCGACCACTCCCTGCCCGCGATGCGCGCGCGCTACGGCGAGCGCTACCGCTGGCTGCTGCTGCTCTCGGTGATGGTGGGCACCATGGCCTCGATCATGTCGTCGACCATCATCAACGTGGCCATCCCCGACATGAGCCAGCACTTCACGCTCGGCCAGGAGCGCGCCCAGTGGGCCGCCTCGAGCTTCATGGCGGCCACCACGGTCTCCATGCTCACCACGCCCTGGCTGCTCGCGCGCTATGGTTACCGCAGCACCTACGCCGGCTGCATGTGGCTGCTGATGGCCGGCGGCATGGCCGGGGGTTTCGCCAACTCGTTCGGGTTGGTGCTGGCCGCGCGCGTGGCCGAAGGCCTGGCCGCAGGCGTGGTGCAACCCATCCCGGCCATCATCATCCTGCGTGCCTTCGAGCCGCACGAGCAGGGCCGCGCCAGCGGCATCTTCGGCATGGGCGTGGTGCTCGCGCCCGCGATCGGCCCCAGCATCGGCGGCGTGCTGGTCGACGTCTTTGGCTGGCGCTCGATCTTTTTCATGGTGGTGCCGTTCTGCATCGCCTCGCTGTGGCTGGCGCGGCGCTTCGTGCCCACCACCTCGCCAGGCGGACTCGCAGCCAATCGCCAGGGCGCCAGCCTGGACTGGCGTGGCCTGCTGCTGGCCGCCGTCGGCACGCTGTGCCTGCTCAATGGCCTGGTGCAGCTGCAGGGCGGCACAGTGCTGAGCGCAGCGGCTCTGCTGGGCGGCGCTGCGTTGCTGCTGGTGGCCTTTGTCGTGCTGCAGCGGCGCACGCTGAAAAGCCGCCAGCGCCACCCCGACCAGGGCGTGGACCCGCTCATGAACCTCTCACTCTTCAAGGACCGGCGCTTCGCCATGGGCAGCATCGTGGCCTTCATCTACGGCATCGCGTTGTTCGGCTCCACCTACCTGCTGCCGGTCTACATGCAGATGGGCCTGGGCCTGTCGGCGTCGTACGTGGGCACCATCCTGCTGCCGGCGGGCCTGGTGCTGGCCGTGACCATCGCCGCCGTCGGCCGGCTGGCCGACAAACAGCCCACGCACCGGCTGGTGAGCATCGGTCTGGTGCTGCTGGCCGCGTCGTTCGCGCTCATGGTCACCATCGACCTCGGCCGCCCGGCGCAGATCATTCCGCTGCTCATCACGTGGGCGATCCTCGGGCGCATCGGCCTGGGCTTCATCCTGCCTTCGCTCAACATCGGCGCCATGCGATCGCTGGACCGCAGCCACATCCCGCAGGGCTCCAGCGTCATCAACTTCCTGCGCATGCTCGGTGGCGCGGCCGGCGTGAGCCTGTGCGGCATCGTGCTCGAATGGCGCGTGGCCGCGCACGGCGCGACGCTCGACGCCGGCACCACCAGCCCGGCACGCATGGCGGCGTTTGGCGAAACCTTTTTGATGCTGGGTGCGATCTGCGCTTTGGCGGTGGTGGCGGCACTCAAGCTCCGAGAGCGCTGAGACACCACATCAACGAAAGACGATTCGCCGCCGGGCCGCCCCAAGGCGAATCAGCCCCCTCGGGGGGCAGCGGACCTCGCGCAGCGGGGGAGCGTGGGGGCACAATGCTTCCATGTGTCAGCTTCTGGGCCTTAACTGCGCCACCCCCACCGACGCTTCGTTCAGCTTCACCGGCTTCTGCCAGCGGGGCGGCAAGACCGACCACCACGCCGATGGCTGGGGCATTGCATTCTTCGAAGGCAAAGGCCTTCGCCTGTTCGTTGACCACGCAAGCGCCGCGCAGTCACCGATGGCAACCTTCCTGCAGGGCTACCCGCTCAAGAGCCGCAACATCATTGCCCACGTGCGCAAGGCCACCATCGGCGAGGTGGCGCTGGAAAACGCCCACCCATTCGTGCGCGAGCTCTGGGGCCGCCAGTGGGTGTTCGCCCACAACGGCGACCTGAAGGACTACTTCCCGCAGCTGCACAGCCACTTCCGCCCGGTCGGCACCACCGACAGCGAGCGCGCCTTCTGCTGGCTGATGCAGGAGCTGGCCAAGTCGCACGCGAGCCTGCCCAGCGTGGAAGAACTCACCCTCACGCTGCGCGAGCTGGTGCCCCAAGTGCGCCACTTCGGTACCTTCAATTTTTTGCTGTCCAACGGCGAGGCGCTGTGGGCGCACTGCAGCACCAAGCTGCACTGGCTGGTGCGTCAGCATCCGTTTGCGCAGGCCACGCTGATGGACCAGGACTGGACCGTGAACTTCGCCGACCTCAACCACCCCGGCGACCGCGCCGCCGTGGTGGTGACCACGCCACTGACCAGCAATGAACAGTGGGCCGCCTTCGAGCCCAACGAGCTCAAGGTGTTCGTGGACGGCCTGCCGCTGGTGTGATTCCCCGGGTTGGCGCGGGGCACAGCCCTGCGACTACCATGTGTCCAGTTCGGGCGCCCCGCGCGACCCGGCAAGCCCCCCCCTCAACGAAGGAGACAAATCCATGCAAAGACGACACCTCGTGGTCGGCGGCCTCGCCGCCGCTGTACTGCCCCCATTCGCGTTCGCGCAAGGCCTGGAGAAGCCCAAGGTCACCATCGCCGTGGGCGGCAAGAACCTGCTGTACTACCTGCCGCTGACCATCGCCGAGCAACTGGGCTACTTCAAGGCCGAGGGTCTGGACGTGACCATCGCCGACTTCGCTGGCGGCTCGCGCGCGCTGGCTGCGGTGGTGGGCGGCAGTGCCGACGTGGTCTCGGGCGCGTTCGAGCACACGGTCAACATGCAATTCAAGGGTCAGCCGATGCGCGCCTTCGTGCTGCAGGGCCTGGCGCCGCAGATCGTGCTGGGCGTCAACCCCAAGACCATGGCCGGCTACAAAACGATTGCCGACCTCAAGGGCAAAAAGATCGGCGTGACCGCGCCAGGCAGCTCGACCAACGTGATGGTCAACTTCGTGCTGGCCAAGGCGGGCTTGAAGCCGAGCGACGTGAGCATCGTCGGCGTGGGCGCAGGCAGTGGCGCCGTGGCCGCCATGCGCTCGGGCCAGATCGACGCCATGAGCAACCTCGACCCGGTGGTCACGCTGCTGCAGCGCTCGGGCGACATGAAGATCATTTCCGACACGCGCATCGTGGCCGAGTCGGAGAAGGTGTTCGGCGGCCCCATGCCCGCGGGCTGCCTGTATGCGCCCCAGCCTTTCCTCGACAAGAATCCGAACACCGCGCAGGCACTCACCAACGCGATGGTGCGCGCGAGCAAGTGGATCCAGGCCGCCGGACCGGGCGACATCATCAAGGTGGTGCCCGAGGGCTTCCTGCTCGGGGACCGCGCGGTCTACATCGACGCCTTCATGGCCGCCAAGGGCGCGCTGTCTCCCGACGGCAGCTTCCCGGCCAAGGGCGCGGACACGGCGTTTCGCGCGCTGGCCAGCGTGGACAAGGACCTGGCCGCGGCCAAGCTCGATCTGAACGCGGTCTACACCAACGCCTTCGTTCAGAAAGCGAACGCCAAATATCCGAAAGGCTGACGTGACGAGTGCAGCGATCGACCTGCAGGGCGTGTCCTGCACTTTCATCAGCAAGGACGACCCCGGCCAGCGCTACACCGCCGTGCGCGACGTGACGCTGACCGTGGGCGCCGGCGAGTTCGTGAGCGTGGTGGGTCCCACCGGTTGCGGCAAGAGCACGCTGCTCAACGTCGCGGCCGGCCTGCTCTCGCCCAGCACCGGCACGGTCAATGTGTTCGGGGAGCCGCTGCAAGGCATCAACACGCGCGCGGGCTACATGTTCCAGACCGAGAGTCTGATGCCCTGGCGCACCGCGCTGGGCAACGTGATGGCCGGCCTGTCGTTTCGCGGCGCGTCGGACGAGGAGGCGCGTTCGCAAGCCGACGACTGGCTGCGCCGCGTGGGCCTGGGGGGCTTCGGCGACCGCTACCCGCACCAGATGAGCGGCGGCATGCGCAAGCGCGCGAGCCTGGCGCAGACGCTGGTGCTCGACCCCGACATCATCCTGATGGACGAGCCGTTTTCCGCGCTCGACATCCAGACGCGCCAGTTGATGGAAAACGAAGTGCTGGACTTGTGGGCGGCGAAGAAAAAAGCCGTGCTGTTCATCACGCACGATCTCGACGAAGCGATTGCGATGAGCGACCGCGTGGTGGTGCTCAGCGCCGGCCCGGCCAGCCACCCGATCGGCGAGTTCACCATCGACATCCCGCGCCCGCGCGACGTGGCCGAGATCAAGACCACCGCCCGCTTCATCGAGCTGCACGCCGCCATCTGGGCGGTGATGCGCGAGGAAGTTCTCAAGGGCTACCAGCAACAACTCAAGGTGGCCTGAGCCATGTGGAACCTCATCAAACCGCAGCCGAAGACCCTGCGCGTGTGGCAGATCGGTCTGCTGGTGGCGCTCGTCGTGTTCTGGTACGCCATGACCACGCCCGGCCTGCTGCCGAACTTCATGTTCGAGAACGACCGCCAGGCCGCGTTCTTCTTCGGTGAACCGTTGCGCGTGGCCGAGCGCATCTGGGCCTGGTTCGTCACCGACGCCGACATCTACCAACACCTGGGCGTGACGCTAACCGAGACCGTGCTGGCGTTTGCCATCGGCGCGCTCGGCGGCCTGGGCGGCGGCCTGTGGCTGGCGCTCTCGCCCATGGCCTCGGCCATCCTGGAGCCCTACATCAAGGCCATGAATTCGATGCCGCGCATCATCCTCGCGCCCATCTTCGCGGTGTGGTTCGGCCTGGGCATCGCGAGCAAGGTGGCGCTGGGCGTGACGCTGGTGTTCTTCATCGTGTTCTTCAACGTCTACCAGGGCGTGAAGGAAGTGAGCCCGGTGATCCTGGCCAACGCGCGCATGCTGGGCGCGAGCCAGAAGCAGCTGCTGCGCCACGTGTACCTGCCGAGCGCCACCAGCTGGGTGTTCAGCTCGCTGCACACCAGCGTGGGCCTGGCCTTCGTGGGCGCGGTGGTGGGCGAATACCTCGGCTCAAGCCAGGGCGTGGGCTATCTGATTCTGCAGGCCGAAGGCAGCTTCGACATCAACACCGTGATGGCCGGCATCGTTGTGCTCACCGCGTTCGCGCTGGTGCTGGATGCGGTGGTGGGCAAGATCGAGAAGCGACTGATGAAATGGCAGCCGAAAGTCGGTGAGACCGAGAAACTGTGACCGGAGCGCGTAGCGCTGTCACAGTCTTTGCGCGGTCGCACGTCTTGGCCAGAGCTCAGCGCAGGCCGAAGAAACTCATGATGATGCCGATCACCACGACCAGGCCGACAATGTAGATGATGGTGTTCATGGCTTGCTCCTTGGGTGAATGATCTGATAGTGATCGTAGGGGGCGGGAAGCCTGCGCGAGGTAAGCCCTCGCGACACATGGCTGTAGGACAAGGATGACATCCCGCTTCAGCCCTCGCGATCGCGCACGTGAACGATGGCCTCTGCCCGCGTGTGCACGCCCAGCTTGTCGAAGATGCTCGACACCTGATTGCGCACCGTCTTCTCGCTCTTGTTCAACTGCTGCGCGATGGACGCGTTGTCCAGACCCAGCGCCACCAGGCGCAACACGTCGCGCTCGGCCGGTGTCAGCGCCGCGTCGCCCGCGCCGGTGGTGGCATCGTCTCGCGCGGCGCCCAGAAATCCGCGCAGTTCGGCCAGGAACACGGGCCATGCCGGCTCGGTGTCCAGCAGCACGTGGTTGTCGCTGTCCAGCGGCACAAAACGCGCCCCCGGAATCAGTGCCGCCAGCCGCAGCCCTTCGTCGAACGGCACGCGGGCATCACCGCGCGCATGCAGCACCAGCGTGGGCACGCGCAACTGGCGCGCGAGGTCGGTCACGTCGACGCGGTGAAACGCCTCGAGCGTGCGCGCGGCGTTCCCGGGGCTCGCGGTCAGGCGCTCCAGTTCGTTCCACCACTGGTGCTGCGCTGGCGTGCCGCCGGGGATGAACTGGTTGGTGAACACCTGGCGGAAGGCGTCGTTGTCGCGCCCCCAGCCCAGGCGGATCAGGTTGACCAGCGTCTCTGCTTCCAGCCGCTCGGCGTCGCTCGTGGCGCGCCGCAGCGCACCGCGCGCATAGGCACCAGGCAGCACCAGATGAGACACCTTGTCGGGGTGGCGCACGGCGTAGGCAATGGCCACCGCGCCGCCTTGGGACATACCGATCAACGGAAAGCGGCGCAAGCCCAGGCTGTCGACCACGGCCTCGAGGTCGCCCACCCAGGCGTCGAGCGAGAAGTCAGCCACCGAGCTGTCGGACAGGCCACAGCCACGCTGGTCGTAGCGGATGTACTGGTGGTCTCGCGCGAGCTCGGCCAGCCAGGGCCGCCAGACGGGGCTGTGCAGATCGTGTTCAACATGGCTCAGCCAATGCGCGGCGCGCAGCAGCGGCGGGCCTGACCCGATCGACGCGATCGCGATGCGTGTGCCGTCGGCCGCGTTGCAGAAGCGCAGGCTCTGACGCGGGTTCGGGAGCGGACTCTGAACGGCGGGCATGCGCCATTGTCTCGCGCCTGGGTCGTGCGTCCCATGACTGGGTGTCTGCGCTTGTCCCCCAACGGAGGGATCGGGACATCCGCCTCATGCGCCGGCACGCGCACCGGTGAATCCTTCATCCACGTCGATTCGACGGAGCCCCCTGAGAGGAATCACCATGGAAACCCACCCCACCCCCCTGGACATCCCGCGTTACGCCAAGACCATCGAGGTCTCCAAACGCATCCGCTGGGACATCGACCGCGACGTGATCCGCGGTCGCGGCTTCGACCTGGCCCACACCTTCCTGCCCGACGGGCTGTCGCTGGCCGACGAACTGCCTTTCCTGAGCCCGACCGAGCACCGCTTCCTGAGCCAGGTGCAGGGCCGCACCTACGCCAACATGTTCGGCCTGGTCGAGCGTTTCATCAGCGCGAAGATGCTGGAGGTGAGCCGCGACCACTGGCTCGGCGACCAGACCGCGCTGGAAGCCATCGTGCGATTCACCGACGAAGAGCTGAAGCACCAGGAACTGTTCCGCCGCATCGAACTGCTGGTGGGCGCCGACATGCCGGCGGGCTACCGCTTCGACGTGTCACCCAACGACGTGGCCGCCTTCGTGCTGGGCAAGAGCACCTGGGCCGTGCTGGCGCTCACCTGCCACATCGAGCTGTTCTCACAGGCGCACTACCGCGCCAGCATCGATGCCGCCGAAGGCCTGTCGCCGTTGTTCAAGGACGTGTTCCTGTTCCACTGGCGGGAAGAGTCTCAGCACGCGATCATCGACGAGCTGGAATGGGCGCGGGAAGACGCCAAGCTGGCGTCCGATGCACAGCGCGATGCGGCGGTGAACGACCTGATCGCGCTGGTCGGCGGCGTCGACGGCATCCTGCAAGCGCAGGCCAAGGCGGATGCGGCGTACTTCCTGAACATCTGCGGCATGACACCGGAAGGCGAGCGCGCCGAGCAGGTACACGCCACGCTGCTCAAGGCCTACCGCTGGCAGTACATCGTCTCCGGCACGCTGGAGCCACGCTTTCAGAAAGTGTTGGGGAGCCTGGTGAGCGAGGCGCAGATGGCGCGCATACAGGCCGCGCTGGCGCCTCTGAGCTACGCGGTGCCGGTGCGCGCGGAGGCCATGCGCGCCATGAGCGCAACGGTGCACTGAGCGCGCTTCACGACGTGCTCTGGCCCCGCCGTGCCGCCTCGATCGCGGCGATATCGATCTTCGTCATGGTCATCATCGCGTCGAAAGCGCGTTTCGCCGCCGCGCGATCGGGGCCGGTGATGGCCACGGTGAGGGCGCGCGGCGTGATCTGCCAGGACACGCCCCAACGGTCCTTGCACCAGCCGCACGCGCTTTCCTGGCCGCCATTGCCCACCACCGCGTTCCACAAGCGGTCGGTCTCGGCCTGGTCGTCGGTCGCGATCTGAAAGGAGAAGGCTTCGTTGTGCTTGAACGTCGGGCCGCCGTTCAGGCCGAGGCAAGGGATGCCGGCCACGGTGAACTCGACCGTCAGCACATCACCCTGCTTGCCGTCCGGATAGTCACCCGGTGCATGCAGAACGCTGCCCACTGCGCTGTCCGGAAAGGTCTGGGCATAGAAGTTGGCGGCGTCCAGGGCAGCGCCGTCGTACCAAAGACAGATCGTGTTCTTGCTCGTCATCGCAGGTCTCCTGAAGAGTTGAGCACGCAGCGTACGCCACCGCTCCAACCGAGTCCATCAGGGAGACAAACCACCCCTTCCTGTGGCAGAGTCCTTCTTCCTCGAAAAACGCCACCCCCAAGGAGACCACCGATTGAACGCCTGGATGATGCTCGGACTGGCCATCGTGGCCGAGGTGATTGGCACCACCGCCTTGAAAGCGAGCGAGAGTTTCACGCGGCTCGTGCCGTCGCTGATCGTGGTGGTGGGCTATGGCGTGGCGTTCTACTGCCTCGCGGGGGTGCTCAAGAGCGTGCCGGTGGGCATCGCCTACGCCATCTGGTCGGGCCTGGGCATCGTGCTGATCACCGCGGTGGCCTGGTTGCTCTATGGGCAACGCATTGATGCGGCCGGGCTGATCGGCATGGGCTTGATCATCGCCGGGGTGGTGGTGCTCAACGTGTTTTCCAAGGCCTCGGTGCACTGAGCGTCACACCCCTTGAAGCACATTCAGCCGCGGCCCGCGCGGCGCTCCTCGCGCAGCATGAAGAGGTAGAGGCCTTCCACCTTTTCGCGCGCCCACGGTGTCTTGCGCAGGAAACGCAGGCTCGAACCCACACTGGGGTCGACGTTGAAGCAACGCACCGGGATGCGCTGGCCGAGTTCCTCCCAGCCATAGTGATCCGCGAGCGCGGTGACGATCGCTTCCAGCGTCAACCCGTGCAAGGGGTTGCGTGGCTGCTCGTTGGGCGTTTCGTCTGTCATGCCATGGCCGCTTCAAGCGCATCCACAAACATCGCGGGCACATCAAAGCCGGTCTGCTGCTGGATCTCCTGAAAGCAGGTCGGACTGGTCACGTTGATCTCGGTCACCTTGTCGCCGATCATGTCCAGCCCAACCAGCAGCAGGCCGCGTTCGGCCAGCGTGGGCGCGATGGCCTCGGCGATCGCACGGTCGGTGTCGCTCAGAGGTTGGGCCACACCTTTGCCTCCGACGGCCAGGTTGCCGCGCACCTCGTTGCCCTGGGGAATGCGCGCCAGCACGAAGGGAGCGACTTTGCCACCGATGAGCAGCAGGCGCTTGTCACCGTCCACGATGGCCGGCAGGTAGGCCTGCACCATCACGCTGGTGGCGCCACCCTGGTTGAGCGTTTCGGTGATGGAGCCCAGGTTCATGCCGTCCGGGCCGACGCGGAAGATGCCCATGCCACCCATGCCGTCCAGCGGCTTCAGGATGATGTCTTTGTGCTCGGCGTGGAAATGGCGAATGGCCTCGGGCGAGCGCGTCACCAGGGTGGGCGGCGCGTACTCGGCGAACTCCATGAGCGCGAGTTTTTCCGGGTGGTCGCGCAACGCGCGCGGGCTGTTGAACACCTTCGCGCCTTCGCGCTCGGCCTGCTCCAGCAGATGCGTGGCGTAAAAGAACTCGCTGTCGAACGGCGGGTCCTTGCGCATGAGCACGGCGTCAAACGTGTACAGGGCCTCGCGGCCCTCGTGGAGCACGCGGTACCAGTCGTCGGCCGCGCCGGTCAGCTCGAGGCGGCGCACCAGCGCGGTCACGGGCTGGCCGGTCTGCCACTGCAGGTGCTGCGGCTCGCAGGCCGCCAGCGCGTGGCCACGCTTCTGCAGCTCGCGCATCATGGCAAAGGTGGTGTCTTTGTAGGTCTTGAAGGTGACCAACGGGTCGGCGACAAAGAGGATGTTCATGGCTTGCTTTTCGGACGAAGGCCGTACTGTTGCACAAACAGCGCCATGGCGCCGGCCACCACACCCCAAAAGGCCGAGCCGATGCCGGCTATCGCCACGCCGCTGAGCGTGACGAGAAACGTGATGAGCGCGGCTTCGCGGTGCGTGTCGTCCTTCAAGGCCGCGTTCAGCCCACCGCCGATGCTGCCCAGCAACGCGATGCCGGCGATGGCCAGCACCAGTTCGCGCGGGAAGGCAATCAACAGACCCGTGACGGCCGCGCCGAACAGGCCGATGAGCACGTAGATGGCGCCGCAGGTGACGGCGGCGGTGTAGCGCTTCTTCGGATCGGGATGCGCTTCGGGGCCCATGCAGATGGCCGCCGTGATGGCGCTGAGGTTGAGCGCGAACGCGCCGAACGGCGCGAGCACCAAGGTGGCCACCCCCGTGAGCGTGATGATTTTCGAAATCGGCATGTCGTAGCCGGCGGCTCGGATCGCGGCCACGCCGGGCAGGTTCTGCGACGCCATGGTGACCACGAACAGCGGCAGCGCCAGGCTGGTGAAGGCGGCCAGCGTGAACACCGGCATGGTGAACACCGGCCGGGCCAGCTCGAGGGTGAGCGAGCCGGCATTGAACTGGCCCCGCAGCACCACATAAGCCACCGACACCGCCAGCGTGATCACCACCGCGTAGCGCGGCGCCAGGCGACGGCCGAGCAGGTAGGCCAGCAGCATGAGCACCACCAGCACCAGCGCGGTCTGCGCGGCGGCAAAGGCCTGCAGACCGAAGCGCGCCAGCACGCCGGCCAGCAGGGCGGCAGCGATGGCCATCGGGATCTTGTTCATCACGCGCTCGAACCAGCCGGTGGCGCCCGCCACGGTGATGAGCGCGCCGCACACCAGGAAAGCGCCGATGGCCTCGGCCATGGAGAACCCCCCTGCGATGCCGGCGGTGGCCAGCACGGCCGCACCGGGCGTGCTCCAGGCCACCATGACCGGCTGCCTGAGGATGAGCGAAGGAATGGCTGAAGTGAGCCCCATACCCAGGCCCAGCGCCCACATCCACGAGGTGATTTGCGCCGGCGTGGCACCGAAGGCCTGCGCGGCCTGGAAGACGATGGCCACCGAGCTGGTGAAACCCACCAGCACCGCGACGAAGCCGGCGGTGGCGGCTGAGAGGTTGAGGTCTTTGAAGAATGGCATCGGGCGATTTTCGCCGCGCGATCAGATCTCTATTTTCGAGCCGAGCTCAATCACCGCGTTGTTGGGCAGATGCAGGAACTGCGCAGCTGCGCTGGCGTTGTGGTGCATCTGCGCAAACAGCTTTTCGCGCCAGGGCGCCATGCCGCCGCCCAGCGTGGGCGTCACAACGTCACGTGACAGGAAGTAGCTGGTCGTCATGGACTCCAGGGCACAGCCGTGCCCCCGCATGAGCTGCAGCGCCTTGGGCACGTCGGGCTCGTCCTTGAAGCCGTAGTGCAGCGTCACGGCCCAGCAGTCGTACCCCAACGGTTCCATCTGCAAACGTTGTCCGGGCGCGATCCACGGCACCTCATGGCTGCGCACGGTCACAAACAGGTTCTGCTCGTGCAGCACCTTGTTGTGCTTGAGGTTGTGCAGCATCGCATTGGGCACGGTGCCACTCTCGGCGGTGAGAAACACAGCGGTACCCGCCACGCGCACCGGCGGGCTCACGAACACCGCTTCCAGAAAGCTCGGCAGGTCCAGCGCTTCGGCCTGCTGGGCCTCGCCCATGAGGCTGCGGCCGCGCTTCCAGGTCATCATGAGCGTGAACACCAGGCCGCCAATGAGCAGTGGGAACCAGCCGCCCGCGAACAGCTTGAGCAGGTTGGAGGTGAAGAACGCCACGTCGACAACGAAGAAGAAACCGGTGGCGGCCACGCACAGCCACAGCGGGTATTTCCAGCCGTAGCGGATCACGTAGAAGGTGAGCACGGTGGTGATCAGCATGTCCAGCGTGACCGCGATGCCGTAAGCCGCAGCCAGGTTGGTCGACGACTTGAACATCACCACCGCCAGCACGATGGCGGCAAACAGGCCCCAGTTGACGAAGGGCATGTAGATCTGGCCGGTGTCGTGCTCGCTGGTGTGCTGCACCTGCAGGCGCGGCAAATAACCCAGCTGCATGGCCTGCTTGGTCACGCTGAAGGCGCCGGTGATGAGCGCTTGCGAGGCGATGACGGTGGCCATGGTGGCCAGCAGCACCAGCGGCAGCAGGGCCCAGTCCGGCGCCATGTTGAAGAACGGATTCTTCACCGCCTCGGGCCGCGCCAGCAGCAGTGCGCCCTGGCCGAAGTAGTTCAACGTGAGGCAGGGCATGACCACCAGAAACCAGGCCAGGCGGATCGGCTTCTTGCCGAAGTGGCCGAGGTCGGCGTAGAGCGCTTCGGCACCCGTCACGCACAGCACCACGGCACCCAGGATGATGAAGGTGGTGCCCGGCTGTTGCCACATGAAGCGCAGCGCGTGGTGCGGGCTGAGCGCGGCCAGGATCTCGGGGTGGTCCAGGATCTGGTTCACCCCCAGGCCCGCGATGGTGACGAACCACACCACGGTGATCGGACCAAAGAACTTGCCGAGGCCGCCGGTGCCGCTCTTTTGCACCGCAAACAGCGCAAACAGCACCACCAGCGTGATCGGGACCACGTACTGCCGGAAGGCGGGGGAAATGACCTCCAGGCCCTCGACCGCCGAGAGCACCGAGATGGCCGGTGTGATGACGCCGTCGCCATAAAACAGCGCGGTGCCGAAGATGCCGATGGCCAGCAGGGTCTGGCGCAGTTCGGGCCGGTCTTTCACCGCGGTGGAGGCCAGCGCCAGCATGGCGATCAGACCGCCTTCGCCGCCGTTGTCGGCACGCAGCACGAGCACGACGTACTTGAGCGAGACGATGACCGTGAGCGTCCAGAACAGGATGGACAGCACGCCGTAAACGTTGGCGTGGGTGAACGGTACGTGGCCGGATCCGAAGACCTCTTTGACGGCGTACAGCACGCTGGTGCCGATATCGCCGTAGACCACACCGATGGCGCCCAGCGTGAGCGCTGTGAGAGAGGATTTGGAAGCTGACACGAAACAACCCCGGCCTGTTGGCACGGGGTTCATTGTCTTGGGAACGCGATTTTGCGCCAGCGTCAGCCCACGCGGCCGTGGGCGTGGAGCTCTAAAGCACCCCGAAAGCGCTTATGTTGCGCTGCAACAACTCACTCGTAGACTTCGGCGTCCGGGTCGGTGGCTTCGAGTTCGTAGCTGGCGGCCAGCATGGCCAGGCGGCCGATCACGCCGTACATGTAGAAGCGGTTGGGCACGCTCGCGCCGGGCTTCACCCCGGGCTGCGGCAACTGCGCGCTCTGCTCGAAAGCCAGCGGCACGTAGCTGGAGCCGGGCGCGTTCAGGTTCTCGTCCACGCCCCGGTCGGCGTGCACGCGGTAGAAGCCGCCGACCACGTAGCGGTCCATCATGTAGACCACCGGTTCGGCCACCGCGCTGTTGATGCGCTCGTTGGTCAACACGCCTTCCTGGATGATGACCTCGTGCACCGCCTGCCCGGCCTGGGCCACGGCCATGCGTTCCTTGGTCTGGGGCGAGAGGTTGTCCAGGTCCTTGGCGTCACGCACGGTGAGGATGCCCATGCCGCCAGTCCCGTTGTCGGCCTTGATGACGACAAAAGGCTTCTCGTTGATGCCGTATTCCTTGTACTTGCGGCGGATCTTGCCCAGCAGCGCGTCGGTGTTGCTGCGCAGGCATTCCATGCCGGCGTTGGTGTTGAAGTCTACCTCGCCGCACTGGTTGAACATCGGGTTGATGAGCCAGTGGTCCATGCCCAGCAGCTTGCCGAAGCGCTTGGACACCTCTTCGTAGGCCTTGAAGTGGTGGCTCTTGCGCCGCGTGCCCCAGCCGCCGTGCAGCGGCGGCAGCAGGTACTGCTCGTGCAGGTCTTCCAGGATGCCGGGCACGCCGGCGCTCAGGTCGTTGTTGAGCAGGATGGTGCAGGGGTCGAAATTCTTCAGGCCCAGGCGCCGCTTGCTGCGGATCAGGGGCTCCAGCACCACTTTTTCGCCACCCGGCAACTCGATGGTGGTGGGCACCTTGATGTCGTTGGACATGGAGCCCAGCCGCACGTTGAGACCGGCCATGTAGAAGATGCGCTGCAGCTGGGCCAGGTTGCTCAGGTAGAAGGTGTCGCGCGTGTTCTCGGGGATCAGCAGCAGGTTCTTGGCCTCGGGGCAGATCTTCTCGATGGCGGCCATCGCCGCCTGCACCGCCAGCGGAATCATCTCGGGCGTGAGGTGGTTCCAGCCGCCGGGGTAGAGGTTGGTGTCCACCGGCGCGAGTTTGAAGCCGGCGTTGCGCACGTCCACCGAGGTGTAGAACGGCGGCGTGTGCTCCATCCACTCCAGCCGGAACCAGCGCTCGATCACCGGCGTGGACTCGAGGATGCGCTGCTCAAGCTCGTTGATGGGGCCGGTCAGGGCGGTGACGAGGTGGGGAACCATAGGAAAGGCCTGGGGTGGCAACGGGTGGGGGTAGTCAGTGTAATGGGGCCGTATGACACCCATTTCAAGCCGAAGACACCTGCTTGCCGAGGCTTCTTTCGTGCGTTTTTTTGTACGCCGCCGCCGTTGGACTTACGGGGCAGTCCCGAAGCGGGCGGCCGTCCGGGCGCGGGCCTTGGCCGCCTCCACGTCGCGGTCGCGCGGGGCGGCGGTGGTGCGCAGCGACTGGATGAGCTCCCGGGCGGAGCCGGTCACCTGCTCCACCGCACGGTCGAACGCTTCCTCGTTGGCCTGCGACGGCACATTGAAGCCGCTCAGCTTGCGCACGAACTGCAGCGCGGCGTCGCGAACCTCCAGTTCCGTGGCGGGCGGCTCGAAGTTGAACAGGGTCTTGATGTTGCGGCACATGGACATCTTCCTCCCGGTCTGGCATCAGCCCCGAACTTCACCCTCGCCCAACACCACGTACTTGAGCGAGGTCAAGCCCTCCACGCCCACCGGTCCACGCGCGTGAAACTTGTCGGTGGAAATGCCGATTTCGGCCCCCAGGCCGAATTCAAAACCATCGGCGAAGCGGGTGCTCGCATTCACCATGACACTGGCCGAGTCAACCTCGCGCAGGAAGCGCTGGGCGTGCATGTGGTTCGTGGTGAGGATGGCGTCGGTGTGGTGGCTGCTGTAGTGGTTGATGTGGGCAATGGCCTCGTCCACCCCCTCGACCAGCTTGATGCTGATGACCGGCGCCAGGTATTCCTCGGACCAATCCTGCTCGGTCGCGTCCTTCAGGTGGGCGCCTTTCACGGCGGCCAGGATCGCTTTGGCGTCCGGACAGCAGCGCATCTCCACACCCTTGGCGGCGTAGATGGCACCGATCTTCGGCAGGAAGTCGGCCGCCACGGCGCGCGCCACCAGCAGGCTCTCGGTGGCGTTGCAGGGGCTGTACTTCTGCGTCTTGGCGTTGTCGGCCACGGTCACCGCCATGGCCACGTCGCAGGGGTCGTCCACGTAGGTGTGACAGTTGCCGTCCAGGTGTTTGATCACCGGTACCTTGGCCTCGGCGCTGATGCGCTCGATCAGGCCTTTGCCGCCGCGCGGGATGATCACGTCCACGTACTGCGGCATGGTGATGAGCTGGCCCACGGCGGCGCGGTCGGTGGTGGGCACGAGCTGCACCGCATCGGCCGGCAGGCCGGCTTCGACCATCGCACGCTGCACCAGCGCGGCCAGCGCCCGGTTGGATTCGATGGCCTCGGAGCCGCCGCGCAGGATGGCCGCGTTGCCGCTCTTGATGGACAAAGACGCGGCCTCGATGGTCACGTTGGGCCGGCTCTCGTAAATCATGCCGAACACGCCGATGGGCACGCGCATCTGGCCCACCCGGATGCCGCTGGGCATCTGCTTCATGCCGGTGATGTCACCAATGATCTCGGGCATGGCCGCGAGCTGCTCGCAGCCCTGGGCGCAGGTCTCGATCACTTTGGGCGTGAGCTTGAGGCGGTCCACCAGCGGCTCGGCCAGGCCGGCGGCGCGGGCGCGCTCCAGGTCTTTGGCGTTGTCCAGCTGCAGTGCGTCCACACTGGCCCGCAGCAGGGCTGCCAGGCCGAGCAAGGCGCGCTGCTTGGTGGCTGCGCTGGCCTTGGCCATGAGCGCCGAGGCCGCCTTGGCCTGCTGGCCCAGGGTGTGCATGAGTTCGGTGGTGTTGGTCGCGTTCATGCATGGGATTTTCGCAGAGGGGCGCCCGTTGTGGCGGTCGGGGGCTCAAGTTGCCGCGTCGTCGGTCGATACACCGGTTGAGATCCCCACCCATCCGCCCTCCAGCGCCACGCCCACCATGTCCATGTCCGTCACCTCAGGCACCTCGGTCGCCGCCATCGGCCTGAGCGGCATGCGCGCCGCGCAGCTCCAACTGGACTCGCACGCCCACAACGTGGCGAACGTACAGACACCGGACTTCCGGCGCCAGGTCACGGTACAGAAGGCGCGGCCCGACTCGGGCGGTGTGGACACACAGCTCGGTCGGGAGACCGACGTGTCAACGCCTTTTGACCGACTGGCCGAAGACCTGGTGGGCCAACGCATGAGCCTCTACAGCTTCGCCGCCAACCTGCGCACGGTGCAGACCGAGGAACGCATGCTGGGCACGTTGCTCGACACGAAAGCCTGACGTTCAGAACATCGAAGCCCGATGGGCCCCGAGCGCTGCCATCACGCCGTCGGCCACCGCCAACGCCACGTTGCCCGCCGCCCGGGCGGCGTCTCCACACGCAAAGACGTTGGGAATGCTGGTGGCCTGCGCCTCACCCGTCTTGATGAACGGGCCCATCGGACCCCCGTCCATGGCACACCCCAGTTGCTCGGCCAATGGACTGCTCATCGCCGTCCGCGGCTGCGTGAAGAGTCCGTTCATCGGGAGCTTGCGTCCGTCTTTGAGCACCACGTCGGCCAAGCCTTCGATGCGTTCGATCGGCGTGCGCTCAAGCTGGGTACCTCGGCGCGCCAACACCGCGAGTTCGTCCTCGCTCGGTGAATAGACCCCATTCAAAAAGAGCGTGGTGGTCCCCCAGTCCGGCAGCATGACGGCATGGTGATGGGCCAGTGACGAGGTGGCCACAATGCCGATGCGGCCCGCATCCATCTCGTATCCGTGGCAGTACGGACAATGGAACACACTGCGCCCCCAGCGCTCTGCCAGACCCGGAACCGGTGGCAGCTCGTCGCGCACGCCGGTGGCGAGGATCAGTCGGGCGGCGCTGATCTTGGTTTCGCCCACGCGAAACGCCAACCGACCGTCAGGCTCGACCCGGGCCTGTTCCGCCACACCGTCCATCCAGCGAACCGTTGCATAGCGCATCAGTTGCTGCCTGGCGTCAGCGGCGATCTCGCCCGGCGCGCGACCATCCTGCGACAGGAATCCGTGTGAAGTCTCGCCCGCCTCATCCACAAAACGGTTGCGCCGCTGACCGGCATCCACCACCAGAACGTCACGGCGCGCGCGCGCCAGTTGCAGGGCTGCAGAGAGTCCGGCGTAGCTGCCGCCCATGACGGCGAAATCAAACCGCTTCATGAGCATGCCCCCCGGAGATGGTGCGGACCAGAGCCTCCTGTTGCCCGGTGGTGCGCCATTCGCTGGTGAAAGTCGTTGAACAGCGTGGCCAAGGTCACCGCGCCGAGACGCTTCAACAAGACAGCCTCAGCCGCCAGCACGGCGCCGCTGAGTGATTCGTGAACCGCTTGAGCAACCAGGCACGTGGGCCGGTCCTCGCGAAAGCCGAGCGATACGAGCGCCGGTGCGCCCAGCGCCTCGTGAACGTCACGCAAGCTGATGCGGTCCAGCTCACAGGACAGCACCCACCCGCCGCCA
Source organism: Hydrogenophaga sp. (assembly GCF_018780385.1). Lineage (GTDB taxonomy): Bacteria > Pseudomonadota > Gammaproteobacteria > Burkholderiales > Burkholderiaceae_C > Hydrogenophaga. Next base: position 91,419 of record NZ_JADMJO010000014.1, read on the forward strand.
TGACCCTTGGCCGAGGCAACAAAGCCCGCCTCTCTCAGGCCGGACATCAGCCGGCGCAGCACCACCGGGTTGGTCTGCATCGCCGTGGCCAGCGTCTCGGAGGTGGCGGGGCCATCGTGTTCCGCCATGTGCAGGAGCACATGCAGGACGTCTGAAAGTTGACTGCTCTTTTTCATGCAACATTATGAGTTGCATATTGAAGGCACTGCCGTCGCCAGGGATTTTCGTCAGGGTAGGTTCGTCGGTTCCAGAAAAAAGCCCGGGGCGCTCCCGGGCCATTGCCACGTTGGCAATCAACGTTTCGTTTCACTCAGCGCGTGCCCGCCCCCACCAGCATCTCGCACGGCCCCACGAAACCCTCCGAGGACGTTTCGAAGCGGAGCAAGGTTTCCTCGATTTCTCTCCAGGTGTCGGCGCGTTCCTCGTCGCTCAAGCTGGCCATCATCTGGTGCAGCGCGCCGAAGGACTCCCGTTCGAAGCGCACGCACTCGGTGGCCGTCGGCACACGGACCGGGGAGTCAACCTTGCGCACCTCCACGTCGCGAAAGCCCGCTTGCTCCAGCGCTTTCGCCAGCACGCCCTCGCCGCCCAGTGAAAACGGCCCTGGTTGCCCAGGCAAGGGAGGTGGTAACTGCGCACGGCGCCGGATGATGCCCACCGGCAGCGAGAAGAAGGGATTGCGCTCCGCGGTGGAGTACACCACCGCGGCGAAGCGCCCGCCCGGCTTCAGTGCGTGGCGGATGCCGGCAAGCGCCCGCTGTTGGTCGGGAAAATAGATCAGGCCGACCCGCGACACCGCCGCGTCGAAAGAGGCGGAGGGCAACAGGTCGTGGCGCTCGCCATCGAGCTCACGGGTTTCCACGTTCGACAGGCCGGCCTGTTCTGCCGCCTGCCTCGCATGGAGCAGGATGGTCGGCGAGATGTCGGTGGCCAGCACGTGACCCGTCGCGCCCACGCGGCGCGCGGCGACCAGGGTCTGTTCGCCCGCGCCAGCCGCGATGTCGAGCACGCGCGATCCGGGGCCGACAGCGGCCATGTCCAGCATGGTCTCGGTCGCCGGGCCGAGCCAGCGGGCCAGCAAGGGGCCCCATCGGTTCCAGGCTTCGGCGGCGTTCTCCCACTGCGCGCGCGTGGTCTGGCGAAATTTCTCGGCGTCGAAGACGGCCGGGGCAGCGGGGGCGGAAACGAGAGTCTCGGTCATGGCAGTGCTCCTTGGGACTTGACCGGTGCGACATGCACGGTCGGTCTTCAAGGTAAGCGCGATGCCGGGCGCCCTCAAGTCCAGAATCTGGAGTAGGCGTTCTGTCGGCACACGACTAGACTGACCCGCATGATCGACTACATGCAGTTCTGTACCGTCGCCCGGGGCGCCGAGGTGTTGGGCGAACTGTGGACACCCCTGGTGGTGCGTGAGCTGCTCTGCGGCAGCCACCGCTTCAACGACATCCATCGCGGCGTGCCGCGCATGTCGGCCACGCTGTTGACGCAGCGCTTGCGCAAACTCGAAGAGATCGGCGTCGTCGAGCGGCGCCGCGTCGAGAAAACCTGGGAATACCACCTGACGCCCGCGGGCGAGGAGCTGCGGCCGATCGTCGTGGGCCTGGGCCACTGGGGTGCACGGTGGATCGGCAGCCGGCTGCGGCACGAGCAACTCGACGCGGGTTTCCTGATGTGGGACATCCGCCGCTTTGCGCAACTGGAGGAGTTCCCCGACGAAGAGCGCACCGTCGTCCACTTCCGCTTCAGCGATGCGCCAGTGGCCGAACGGCAATGGTGGCTGGTGGTGGAACACCACGAGGCCGACCTGTGCCGCGACGACCCGGGCCACGACGTCAGCGTGCTGGTCGACTCGACGGTGCGTGCGCTCACCGAAATCTGGACCGGCGACAGCGCGCCGGAACAGGAGATCCAGTCGGGCGACCTGAAGGTGCAGGGCGCGGGGCGCAACGGTCAGCGGCTCTGGCGCTGGCTGGGGCGCAGCATGTTCGCCCCCACGCGCATGGCGCAGGGCAACCCGGAGTGACCCCCACGCCCGAGGACATGGCCGCTGACCTCGACACCTGGCTCAACGAAGCGCCCGACGACGCGGCGGGCATTGTCCGCGCACTCGGCGATATCACCCGCGCCCAAGGCATGACGCAGGTGGCCAAGGACGCGGGGCTCAGCTCTGAAAGCCTTTATCGTGCGCTGAGTCCGGATGGCACCCCGAGCTTTGCGACCGTGCTCAGGGTGGCGCGGGCGTTGGGGGTGCGGTTGTGTGTGGAGGCGGCGTAAAGGCCATTGTCGTGGTCGGATCTGCAGCGGTTGGTCACGGCGACCGGCGCTGGCCTGAAAGGCAGCTGTACGAGGTACTGCTGTCATAGGGCTTTCGCGACGCGGCTGGCGCCGCGCCACCAACCGCTTCCCCATCACGGAATCCACCCCTGAACACGATGCACCGCTCAGGAGGCACCCGCCGTCGTCTCCATCAGGCTGCGTGTGACGTGCGGCGGCTCCTCACCGAGGTGAAAGGCCAGCTTGCGGTCACGCAGCGCGACGTCGGCGGCGGTGACGCGGTCGAATCGCCGCAGGTGATCGGTCCAGGACTCGTCGATGATGACCTCGACAAAACGGCTGGATTCGTGGATGTCGTGCAGCAGCTCCCACGACAAGGCCCCGTGGCGCAGGCGGCTGCGGCGCCCCTCACCCAGCATCAGCTCGCGGAAGTCGGTCGCGCGTGCCGGATCGATGCGGTACTCAACCATCACCATCACACGGCCCCGGGGCGGTGGTTCTGTGATCTGTGGTGCCGGAAAAATGCGCTTGGGCGTGAGGTCGTCTTCCAGCCCGGAGTCGGGCATCAGGCGGTTGGCCAGAAACATGGAAAGCAACCCGGTCACGGAAGCGATGCCCAGGCTGACCGGCACGCTGGTCCAGGTAGCGACTTGCCCCCAGATTGCAGCACCCAGGGCGCTGGCGCCCATGATCGCCATCTGGTACATGGACATGCCGCGCGCGCGCACCCAGTCGGGCAGGCCCATCTGGATCGAGACGCTGAGCGTGTTGGCGGAGGTGATCCAGGCCGCGCCGCCCAGAAACATCGCGGGCACCGCCACCCAGACCTGGTCGGTCAACGCCATGGTCGCCATGGCGCCCGCCTGCAGGGCCGCGCCGCGCAGGACGAGACCGTCGCGCGGATACCGGCGGCGCAAGGCGGGCAGAAACGCCGCAGAAGCGATGGCGCCCGCGCCCATGGCGGCCAGTAGCAGGGTAAAGGTGCCGGCACCGCCGCCCTGCATGCCGCGCGCCAGCAGGGCCAGCAGCGCCAGCAGTGCGGTTGAGTGGAAAAAGAAGATCGAGATGCGCAGCAACACGCCCTTCAGGTGGTAGGACTGGGCCACGTACTGCAGGCCCACCCGCATTGCGGTGCCCAGGCGCTCGCGCCCCAGCGGGTGCGGTTTGTGCTCGTGCTTCCAGCGGCTGATGATGACCGCGGCCACCACAGACAACACCGCGTTGAGCAGGAACACCCAGGCGCTGCCGGCGCTGGCGATCAGCGCGCCGGCCAGCAGCGGGCCGATGATGCGCGAGGCGTTCATCGACACGCCGTTGAGTGCCAGCGCCGCAGGCAACTGATACCGGGGAACGATCGTGGGCACGATGGCCGAGAACACCGGCCAGCGCATCGCCATGCCGATGCCGTTGAAAAACGTCAGTGCCAGCAGCAGGGCCGGGGTTATCGCGCCCAGAAAGATGAAGGCGCTCAGAATCGACGCGACCACCGCCACCCACAGTTGGGTGAAGAGGAAGAAGCGCTTGCGGTTCAGGCCGTCGGCCAGCGCGCCGCTGGGCAGACCCAGCAGGAACACCGGCAAGGTGGACGCCGTCTGCACCAGCGCGACCCACAGCGGTGTTGTGGTGAGCGAAGTCATCATCCAGGCTGCCGCCACATCGCTCATCCACATGCACACGTTGGCCATGAGCCAGGTGATCCACAACATGCGGAAGACCGGCTGGCGCAGCGGGGCGATGGGAGACAGATCGTCGTCGGTGCGGGACATAGGGGCACTAATGTAGAGGTCGGGATTCCATTCTGGTGGGAAAGGCTTGAATCACCCCATGAAATTGAGCGCCGCCAAGGACGCACACACGCTAGCCCAGCGAAAGATAACAACGCACGCCGAAGCGCACAAATGCAGCCCTACGGGCCAGCCAGTCAAACAGTTCAGGCTTGACGCTACCCGCGACCCCAACCCGACCACAGGCCATCCAAAACAAAGGCCCTGGAAGCACCGCCTCCAGGGCCTTCGCTCTTCTTCCCCTCCTCACCCACCGGGAATCAGAACGGATAGTGCCGCGGCGTCGTCTGCAGCGTGATCCAGCGCAGTTCGGTGAACTCGGCAATGCCGGCCTTGCCACCGAAGCGGCCGATGCCCGAGCCCTTCACGCCGCCAAAGGGCATCTGCGCTTCGTCGTGCACGGTGGGGCCGTTCACGTGGCAGATACCGCTGTCGATCTTGCGGGCCACGTTGAAGGCGCGCGCAATGTCGCCGCCGAACACGGCCGCGCTCAGGCCGTATTCGTTGTCGTTGGCGCAGGCAATGGCCTCTTCCACGCCGTTCACGCGCACCACACATTTCACGGGGCCGAAGGTTTCCTCGTGGTAGATGCGCATGGCGGGGGTCACATGGTCGAGCACGGTGGCGGGCATGAGCGTGGTGTCGGCTTTGCCGCCGCACGCGAGCTTGGCGCCCTTGGCGAGTGCATCGTCGATCAGTTCGTTGCAGTGGTTGACCGTGCCCATGCCGATCACCGACCCCAGCACGACCGGCTCGGGCTTGCGCGGGTCGCCCAGCGGCAGGCTCTTGGCCTTGTCGGTGAACTTCTTGACGAAGGCGTCCGCAATCTTCTGGTCCACGATGATGCGTTCAGTGCTCATGCAGATCTGCCCGCTGTTGGCAAAGGCGCCGAAGGCCGCGCCGTTGACAGCATCGTCCAGATTGGCGTCGTCCAGGATCACCAGCGGCGCCTTGCCACCCAGTTCCAGCACCACGGGCTTGAGGTATTTGGCGCAGGTCATGGCGATGATCTTGCCGATCTTGGTGGAGCCGGTGAAGTTCACGCGGCGCACCGCCGGATGGGCCACCATGGCCTCGACCACGGCGCCCGCATCGGCTGGCGCGTTGGTGATGTAGTTCACCACGCCGGGCGGGAAGCCCGCGTCCTGAAATGCTTCGATGATGAGTTGGTGGGTGCGTGGGCAGTTCTCGCTGCCCTTCAAGACCACGGTGTTGCCGCAAGCCAGCGGCACGCAGATGGCGCGCACGGCCAGGATGACGGGTGCGTTCCACGGCGCGATGCCCAGAACCACACCGGCCGGCTGGCGCACGCCCATGGCGAGCGACCCGGGCACGTCGGACGGGATCACTTCGCCCGCCACCTGCGTGGTGAGCGCGGCGGCCTCGCGGATCATGCCGGCGGCGAGGAACACGTTGAAGCCACCCCACATGCCGGTGGCGCCGGTCTCGGCGGACACGGCTTCGATGAACGCGGGTGTTTTGGCTTCGAGCGCGTCGGCCGCTTTCAGCAACAGGGCGCGGCGCAGGCTCGGACCCGTTTCGCTCCAGGTCTTGAAGGCTTCGGCGGCGGCTTCCACCGCCATCACGGCGTCGGCCGGTGACGCAGCGGGTGCGCGCGTGGCGACGCTGCCGTCGAGCGGGTTGCGGCGTTCGAAGGTGGCGCCTTTCTCGGCGGTGACTTTGAGGCCGTTGATGAGCATGGACATGTCGGACATGGGGTTCTCCTTTGAAATCAGAAACGAAACCGTTTGGACTGAGCAAGATCCCGTTCGGGCTGAGCTTGTCGAAGCCTTCACACCACCGTGTGGGTGAGCCCTTCGACAGGCTCAGGGCGAACGGGGTAGGTAGGTATCAAGGGGTCGTTGCCACGGCCTTGCGGCGCTGCACGGCATCGGCCGCGCTGGTGGTGCCGGTGGCGGGGTCCTTGTCGGCGCCCAGATACGCCTCGCGGATCACGGTGGAGCGTGCGAGCAGCTTGGCCGGGCCACTGGCCACCAGGGTGCCGCGCTCCATCACGTAGCCGCGGTCGGCCACGGCGAGCGCTTTCTTCACGTTCTGCTCCACCATCAGCACGGTGGTGCCGGCGTCGGCAATGCGGCGCACGATGGTGAGCAGCTCGTCGACCATCTTGGGCGCGAGACCCAGCGAAGGCTCGTCGAGCATGAGCAGGCGCGGCGCGCACATCATGGCGCGCGCAACAGCAACCATCTGCTGCTCGCCGCCGCTCATGGTGCCGGCCAGTTGCGTGGCGCGCTCCTTGAGCTTGGGAAAGTCCACGAAGGCCCGGGCCAGGCGCTCGGCGCGCTGCGCCTTGGGCACGAGCCAGCCGCCGAGCTCGAGGTTTTCAGCGACGGTGAGTTGCGGGAACAACTGGCGACCTTCGGGCACCAGGGCCACGCCGGCCTGCACGATCTCGTGCGTCTTCTCGGGCATCTCGGTGCCGTCGAGCAGCACCGATCCGCCGCGCGGAATCAGGCCGTTGAGCGCCTTGAGCAGCGTCGTCTTGCCCGCGCCGTTGGGGCCGAGCACCACGGTGAGACCGGGCTGGATGTCGAGCTTCAAATCGCGCAGCACCAGGAAGGCGCCGTAGCCGGCCGAGAGGCCATCCACCTTGAGGCGAGCGCGAGCACCGCCGCCGAGCTCGAAGGGGGTTGTGCGGTACCACATCATGCGGCGGCCTCCTCTGCAGTGGGCTCGTTCATCTCGTCGCCCAGGTAGGCCTCGATCACCTCGGCGTTGCGCACCACCTCGGCGGGTGTGCCGTCGGCGATCTTCTTGCCCTGGTGCAACACGATCACGCGCTCCACGTGGCGCAGCAGTGTGGTCACGGCGTGCTCGATCCAGACCACGGTGAGGTCGAGCTCGTCGCGCAGGCGGCGGATCAGACGGGCCATCTCCTCGACCTCGTTTTCGGTCAGGCCGGCGGCAACTTCGTCGAGCAGCAACATGCGCGGACGCGTGGCCAGCGCCATGCCGATCTCGAGCAGGCGCTGCTGTGAGGGTGTGATGGCCGCTGCCGGCAGATCGGCCTGGGCGGTGAGGCCGATCAAACCCAGGATGCTCTCGGGCGTGCGCAGCACCCAGGGCACCGTCGTCTCTTCGCCCCACCAGATGTACTTGCGCGGACGGCGCCCGGCGAACTTGAGGCCAAAGGCAATGTTGTCGCGCACGAGCATGTCGGCAAAGGTGCGCGGGGTCTGGAAGGTGCGCGCCAGGCCATGGGCCGCAAAGCGGTGCGGGCCTTTGCCACTCAGATCGCGCCCTTGCATCAGCAGTGCACCGCTGGTGGCCTGGGTCACGCCCGAGATCGCGTTGAAGAAGGTGGTCTTGCCCGCGCCGTTGGGGCCGATGATGCCGACGAGTTCGCCGGGCATGAAGCGCGCACTGACTGCGTCGACCGCGGTGAGGCCGCCGAAGCGCACGGTGATATCGCGAGCGTCAAGGAGGGGTTGGCGATCAGAAGACATCGCGGCGCTCCCTCAGGCTCTTCTCGAGTTGCTTGCGTCGCTTGGTTTCGCCGCTCAGGTCGTCACGCGTTTCAATCCACCAGGCCTTGGCACCATCGCGCCACCCCCGGAAGGTCTCGGCGCGCAACGAGGCCAGGCCACCCGGCAGGTACAGCACCGAGAGGATGAGCAGCAGCCCCAGCGACATCATGTAGATCTGCGGCACCTGCAAGCGCAGCGTTTCGGCCAGCACGCTGAAGACGATGGCGGCGATCAGCGGGCCCCACAGCGTGGCCGCGCCGCCGATGAGCGCGATCAGCACGGTCTGGAAACCGATGAAGGGGTTGAAGACGGTGTGCGGGTCGATGTAGGTCCAGCGCACCGACATGGCCGCGCCCACCGCGCCGGCCACCGCGGCGGTGAGCGCGAAGCCCGCCACCTTGACCCAGCGCGTGTTCACGCCCAGGGTCTGGGCGCGCTGCTCGTCGGCCCCGATGCCGAGCATGGCCAGGCCGAAGCGCGTGCGCCGGATCGTGATGGACAGCGCCACCGTGATCACGGCCAGCGCGAGCACGGTGAGGTAGATGGTGTCGCGGTCGGGCACCACCATGAGCACGCGGCCCACGGTGCCGGTCACGCTCTTCTCGAAATAACTGATGGCGTGGCGGATGAGCTCGGTCATGCCGAAGGTGAGCACCGCGAAGTAGGTGCCGCGCAGGTGCAGCACGGCCGCACCCATGACCACCGCCACGCCGGCGGCAATGAGCGCACCCAGGCCGATGGCCTGCGCCCACGACACCTGCTCCAGCAGGATGGCGCTGGTGTAGGCACCAATGCCGAAGAAGGCCGAGGTGGCCAGCGACAGATAACGCGTGGTGCCGCAGAACAGCGCCCAGCTCGACGAGAGCGCGATGTACATCAGGCAGGTGAGCGCCATGGACACCGCGAACTCGCTGGCGAAGCCCGGCAGCGCCAGCGCCCAGCCCGTGAGGCCGAAGAGGACCAGCAGGTCGCGAATGAGGAATTGACGGGAGTTCATGATTTGCGACTCTTTCGAGTGAAGAGTCCTTCAGGCCGCAGCAACAGCACGCTGATGAAGACCACGTAGCTCAACAGCGCCTTGAGCGATGGGTTGGTGAAGTGCATGCCCAGGGCTTCGATCACGCCCAGCAGCAAGCCGCCGGCCAGCGCGCCGCCCATGCTGCCGAAGCCGCCCAGCGTGATGACGATGAGGGCGGTGACGGTGTAGGGCTCGCCCATGGACGGGCTGATGGTGTACGACATGGACAGCAGGGCGCCGGCCACGCCCGAGAGGCCCAGGCCGATGCCGAACATGAGCGGGTGCAGGCGCTGGGTGTTGATGCCCATGAGCTGCGCGCCGGTGGGCGACTGCATGAGCGCGCGCACGCCCTTGCCCAGCAGCGTGGTGCGCATGAGCACGATGAGCGCGCCCGAGAACAGCAGGGCCAGGGCGAACACCAGCAGCTTGTTGCCCGCGAACTGGGCCGTGCCGTCGGGCAGCGGAATCTGCACCGGCTCGGTCAGGAAGTCGTAGCCACGAAGATCGCCACCCCACATCCACGAGGCGAAGTTCTGCACGAGGAACATGAGGCCGAAGGCCACCATGAGACCGCGTGCTTCAAAGATGTCGAGGTTGGGCGAGGTGGCGGTCAGGCGACGGAAACACAGACGGTGCACCACCCAGCCCAGCACGAACAGCATGCCGAACGACACCGGCACCATGAAGAGCGGGTTCAGGCCCAGCGAGGTCTGCGCCATCCAGGTGAGGTAGGCACCGACCATGAGGAACTCGCCGTGTGCGATGTTGAGGATGCGCATCAGCCCGTACTGCAGGTTCAGCCCGAGCGCGACGAGCGCGTAGATGCCCCCGGTGATGAGACCGGAGGCGAGGAGTTCGAGCCAGGCGGAGAAAGACATGGGGGCGTTGAGCGAGGAAGTTTTCCGGAGCGAAGGGTTTCAACCAAGAATGCCGCGGGTCCGGCTCCGCCGGCCCGCAGGCATTGCCCCCTGGAGGGGGTGACGCGCCGCAGGCGCGGCGCGGGGGTGAACCTTATTTCCAGGCGGGCTTGGAAGGATTGAGCGCAGCCGTGGCCACCGACTTCGGCCACACCACCTCAAACTCCCCGTTCTGCCACTGGCTCACGGTGCCCGGCGTGCCCACGTTCTCGCTGCCGTTGAACTTGATGTCGCCGATGATGGTCTTGTGGGTGGTGCCCGCCACATAGTCGCGGATGGCCCTGCGGTCCAGGCCTTGCGCTTTCACCGCCTTGGTGAGGATCTCCAGGCCGGCCCAGCAGGCCCCGCTGGCCCAGCGGTCGGGTTCCTTGCCGGCGAACTTCTTGGTGTGTGCATCGAAGTAGGCCTTGGCGGCCGGGTTGGTCTTGCCGTTCCACGAGCCCATGCCCAGCACGCCTTCGGCACCGGCGGGGGTCATCACGTTGCGGTAGAGCTGGAAGGCCGTGCCCACCGAGGCGTAGAAGAACTTCGGGTTGAAGCCCACTTCCTTGGCCTGGCGGCTGGCCAGGATGGTGTCGGGCGGGTAGGTGAAGCCCACGAAGGCGTCGGGGTTCTTGTCCTTCATCGAGCGCAGCACGGGCGAGAGGTCTTTCACGCCACCGGGGTAGCTCTTGTCTTCCACCAGCGTGATGCCGCTGCCCTGCAGCGCCACCTTGAAGGCGGCAAAGTTCTCCAGGCCGAACAGGTCGTCCACGTAGATCAGCGCCACCGTCTTCACGCCGTTGGCTTTCAGCATGTCGACCAGCGCGTTGGTCATGGGCGCGGGCTGCTGCAGCAACAGGAAGAAGTACGGCAGGCGCATCTCGACCAGGCGGCGCGAGAGCGCGGTGGGCGCCAGGAACGGGTACTGGAAACGGTTGGCCAGCGGGGCCACGGCGAAGTTGGCGTTGGAGCCCCAGGGCGGCAGCACCAGGTCGACCTTGTCGCTGCCCATGAGTTTTTCGTAGGTGCGCACCACGGTCTCGGTGTCGCTGCGGTCGTCGCTGCTGATGAGCTCGATCTGGCGCTTCACGCCTTTCACATCGAGACCGCCCGCAGCGTTCTGCTGCTCGGCCCAGAGCAGGTAGTTGGGCTCCTGGCTCACCTGCGCGCCACCCGTCCACGGGCCGGTGCGCGACATCGAATAACCGATGCGCACCGGCGCGGACTGCGCCATGAGCTGGGGAGCGAAGGACATGGCGCCCACCGCGGCGGCGGCGCTCTTGATGACCAGACGGCGATTGGCTTGAACCATGTTGTGTCTCCTGCGGGTATGGGTGGCTGAGAGCCGAATGGTAGGCACGACCGCAACACTGCGCTGTGCTGTGGGTGCACTACCTGATTGACGGAACGTGCATGACGCCCCGGGTAAACCCTCAACCTTGCGCGCGGCGAGCGCTCGCACTGCGGTCGATAATTTGTGTCCAGACCACCCCCGGAGCCCCCCATGACCGTTGCCTCCGTGATGAGCACCGACAGCGTTGCGCCGATCGAGCGCGCCGCCATCTGGCGCGACTGGGTGTGGGCCCATTTCGGCGGCCTCGAATCCGACCTCTACGGCGACACCGGGTTCGATGGCCACATGAGCGCATCGGCCGCGGGCGACGTGGTGCTCACCAAGCTCGAAGCGAACCGCCACCGCGTGCTCAAGAGCCCGCAACTGGCGCGCGCCAACGACCGCGCCTACCTCAAGATCGTGGCGCCCTGGCGGGGCAGCGCGGCGGTGCAGCAGCAGGGGCGCGAAGCCTGGGTGCGCCCCGGTGGCTGGGCCATCTACGACACCACGGGCAGTTACGAGATTGCCAATCCCGAGCGCGTGGAACACCTGATCGTGATGCTGCCCAAAGATCAGCTGACCGAGCGTGGCCTGAAGCTTGAGCCGCTGATGGCACGGCACGTGGGTGGCGTGAGCGGCATCGCCCGGGTGGCGCTGGAGACCATGCGCACCACCTACCAGGAACTGCCGCAGATGAGCGAAGCGGCGGCCCGCGGCGCGGGCGAGCTCATTGTGGAGTTGGTGCGCCTGTCACTGCAGGAGCTCGCCGGGCGCGAGAGCAGCGTCACCCAGCTCGAAGCCTTTCGCGACCGCATCCGCGTGCACATCGGCCAGCACTTGCGTGACCCTTCGCTCACGCTGGACCACATCGCCCAGGCGCTGAACTGCAGCAAGCGCCACCTGCACAACGCCTTCAGCGCCGAAGAAGACACGCCCGCCCATTACATCCAGCGCCAGCGCATCCAGGCCTGCATGCGGGAGCTGCGCCAGACCGGCGGCGCACAGCGCACCATCACCGACATCGCGTTTTCCTGGGGCTTCAACAACACGGCGCACTTCAGCCGTGTGTTTCGTGAGCACACCGGTGTGTCGCCGAGCGACTTCCGGGAAGCGGCTTCAAGGCGGCCGCTCGATACTGAAACAACCCGCAGCACCTGAAGCAACCCCACCAGAACACCACGGAACCGCCCTTCGACAAGCTCAGGACGGGCCGCAGGTGTTGCCCCCTTGCGGGGGTCGCGCGGAGCGAGGCGGGGGTGTCACCTCATGCTGCAGGCCAAAGAAACCTTCATCGCCATCTGCTGCAGCGCCTGCCACGGGTCGGCCGGCCAGCCCGGTGACTTGAGGCCCTTGACGATGCCGTCCACCGTGTGCGCGTCGTCCAGCCATTTCGTGAGCGTGGCCAAGGAGAGCAGGGGCAGCGCGCGCTCCATGAGCTTCTCTTTCACACCCCACACGCGGTTCTCGCGCAGCGCCATGGGCAGCGGGCGGCCAGCATCGAGCGCGGTGCGCACGCGGTGCAGCGTGCGGATGTCTTCAGACAGCGCCCAGTGCACCAGCACCGGCGCCTCACCCTCGGCCTGCAGGCCGTCGAGCATGCGCTGCACGCGCACGCTCTGTCCGCCCAGCACCGCCTCGGCCAGTTTGAACGCGTCGTAGCGCGCCACGTTGAGCACAGCCGACTCCACCTGCTCCAGCGACAACTCGCCCGCCGGGTGCAGCAACGCGAGCTTCTGAATTTCCTGGTGTGCGGCGAGCAGGTTGCCCTCGACCCGGTCGGCGAAGAACTGCAAGGTGCGCTGGCCCTCGTCGCCTGCCACCACCCGCTGGCCCTGCGCCTGAAGCCGCTGCGCGATCCACTGCGGCAGCGCCTTGCGGTCCACCGGCTCCACGCGCACCGTCACGCCGAAGCTGTCGAGCGCGGCGAACCAGGCACCCTTCTGCGTGGCCATGTCCAGCCGCGGCAGGATCACCACCGTGACCGTGCTGTCGTTGTTCTCGGCTTGCTGGGCGATCTGCTGCAGCACCTGCGAGCCGTCCTTGCCGGGCTTGCCCGAGGGGATGCGGATCTCGATGAGTTGTTTGTCGGAAAACAGGCTCATCGAGCCGCCGCTGGCCAGCACCTCGCCCCAGTCGAAGTGCGCGCCGGCCACGGTGTGCACCGTGCGTTCGCCGCAGCCCTGCGCGCGCGCCACCACGCGGATCGTATCGGCCGCCTCCTGGATCAGCAGCGGCTCGTCGCCGTGCAGTGTGTAGAGGCTCTTGAGGCCGCGCTGCAGCTGGGCGGCGAGTTGGTTGGCTGCGACCTGCATGGAGCGGTCAGAGCGACTTCACGGCCGCCAGACGGCGCACCACCTGCTGCACGATGTCGCTGCGCATGTCGCGGTAGAGCATCGCCTCTTCGGCGTCCTTGGCCAGCACCTGGGTTTCGTTGAAGCTGATGTCGCGCTCGAGCAGCATCTCGACGTCGTCGATCAGGATCTTGTCGGTGGGCGTGCGCAATCGGAACACGAAGCGTGTGCGCAGTTGCAGTTCACGCACCTGGCCCGCCGCCGTCTGGCCCACCACCACGCGCTCGCGCTGGTCCACCAGCACGGTGAGGATGGCCTGGGCTGCCGGGACACCGGCGCCGCTGGCCGGCGTGGCCGAGGTGAGCACGCGAAGGCCGTTGGCCAGGAGGGCATCGCGCAACTCCCGGCTCACCTGGGTGCCCTCCATGCCTTGAATGCGCACCGTGTCGAACGCGAAGGTGGGCGCCTTGCGCAGTGCGAATCCGCAGCCCGACAGACCGAGCGCGGTCGCGCCCAGGGCCAGTTGCAGCAAGGCGCGGCGGCGCGGGATCGAGGGGCGGGGGAATGTCATGCTGAGGCTTTCAGATCACCACGTTGACCAGGCGGCCGGGCACGACCACCACTTTTTTCGGGGGCGCACCGGCGGCCTGCTTGATGAAGGCCTCGCTGGCCAGCGCCGCCGCTTCAATGGCGGCCTTGTCGGCATTCGCCGGCACCAGCACGCTGCCGCGCAGCTTGCCGTTGATCTGCAGCACGAGTTCGATCTCGTCGCGCTGCAAGGCGGCCTCGTCGGGCTGGGGCCAGGGCGCGTCGAGCAGCTCGCCCGGGTAGCCAAGATCGGTCCACAGCGAGTGCGCGATGTGCGGCGTGGCCGGGTAGATGCAGCGCAGCAGGATGCTGAGGCCTTCGGCCAGCGCGGCGTTGTCACCGGTTGAGCCGTCGGGCTTGAAGTCTTCCAGCGCATTGAGCATCTTCATGGCGCCCGACACCACGGTGTTGTATTGCATGCGCTGGTAGTCGTAGTCCACCTGCTTGAGCACGGTGTGCATCTCCAGCCGCAAGGCCTTCGCACCTTTGGACAGCGATTGCTTCGAGACACCGGCGGCGAGTGCGCCCAGGCCGCTGGTGGTCGAGAGCTTCAGGCCGAAAGCCCATACGCGGCGCAGGAAGCGGTAACTCCCCTCCACCGCCGCGTCGTTCCACTCCAGCGTGGCCTCGGGCGGCGCGGTGAACATGGTGTACAGGCGCGCGGTGTCGGCGCCGTACTTCTCGATCAGGTCCTGCGGGTCGACGCCGTTGTTCTTGGACTTGGACATGGTGCCCACGCCCTCGTAGTCAATGGGTGTGCCCACAGGCAGCATGCCGTCGCCACTGGTGGCCGGGTTCTTGAGCTTGGCGCCCACAACCTTGCCGGTCTCGTCGAGCACGTTCTCCACGTCGTGCGGCCAGAAGTAGTCCTTGCCACCCTTCTCGGTGCGCCGGCTGTAGAGGTGGTTGAGCACCATGCCCTGCGTGAGCAGGTGGGTGAAAGGCTCATCCACCTTCACCAACTGGAGGTCGCGCATCACCTTGGTCCAGAAGCGCGCGTAGAGCAGGTGCAGGATGGCGTGTTCGATGCCCCCGATGTACTGGTCCATCGGCATCCAGTAGTCCGCGCCCTCGGCGACCATCTTCTCGCTGTTGCTTGGGTCGCAATAGCGCATGAAGTACCACGACGAGTCCACAAAGGTGTCCATGGTGTCGGTCTCGCGGCGCGCGGGTTTGCCGCAGACCGGGCAGACCACGCCGGCGTGGAAACCTTCGTGTTTGTGCAGCGGATTGCCCGAGCCGTCGGGAATGCAGTCCTGCGGCAGCACGACCGGCAGGTCTTTTTCAGGCACGGGCACGGCGCCGTGCTCAGTGCAGTGAATGATGGGGATGGGCGTGCCCCAGTAGCGCTGGCGGCTCACGCCCCAGTCGCGCAGGCGGAAAGTGGTCTTCTTCTCGCCCAGGCCCTTGGCCGCGAGTTGGGCCGCCACCGCGTCCACCGCCGCCTTGTACGGCAGGCCGTCAAACGCGCCGGAGTTCACGCACACAGCGCGCTGCTTGTCGCCGTACCAGTCGGCCCAGGCCTGCAAGTCGAAGCTCTCGCCCTCGGCCGCCACCACCTGCTGGATCTTCAGGCCGTATTTTTTGGCAAAAGCGAAGTCGCGCTCGTCGTGCGCGGGCACGCCCATCACCGCGCCGTCGCCGTAGCTCATGAGCACGTAGTTGCCCACCCACACCGCCACCGCTTCGCCGGTCAACGGGTGCGTCACGGAGAGACCCGTGGCCATGCCCTTCTTCTCCTGCGTGGCGAGCTCGGCCTCGGTGGTGCCACCGGTCTTGCATTCTTCGATGAAGGCGGCGAGCTCAGGACTGGATGCCGCGGCGTGCGTGGCCAGGGGGTGTTCGGGCGCGACGGCGCAGAAGGTCACCCCCATGATGGTGTCGGCGCGCGTGGTGAACACATACATCTTGCCGTCGCCGATCAGGGCGCCGCTGGCGTCCTGAATGTCGTGCGGGAACGCGAAGCGCACGCCCTCGCTCTTGCCGATCCAGTTTTCCTGCATCAGCCGCACCTTGTCGGGCCAACCGTTGAGCGTGGCCTTGGGGTTGCCGATCTGCACATGGTCGAGCAGCTCTTCGGCGTACGAGGTGATGTTGAGGTAATACCCCGGGATCTCGCGCTTTTCCACCACCGCGCCGGTGCGCCAGCCCTTGCCGTCGATCACCTGCTCGTTGGCCAGCACGGTCTGGTCCACCGGGTCCCAGTTCACGACCTGGGTCTTGCGGTAGGCGATGCCCTTCTCCAGCATCTTCAGGAACAGCCACTGGTTCCACTTGTAGTAGCTGGGGTCGCAGGTGGCGACTTCGCGCGACCAGTCGATGGCCAGGCCCATGGCCTGCATCTGCTGCTTCATGTAGGCGATGTTCTCGTACGTCCACTTGGCGGGTGGCACACCGTTCTTCAGCGCGGCGTTTTCCGCCGGCAGGCCGAACGCGTCCCAGCCCATGGGCATGAGCACATTGAAACCCTTCATGCGCAGGTGGCGCGTGAGCATGTCGTTGATGGTGTAGTTGCGCACATGACCCATGTGCAGCTTGCCGCTGGGGTAGGGCAGCATGGAGCAGGCGTAGAACTTCTTCTTGTTCGCGTCTTCCGTCACGCGGTAGGCGTCGGTGGCGTTCCAGTGGGCGTGCGCGGCGCGCTCGACTTCCTTGTGGGCGTATTTGTCTTGCATGAACCAGGGTCCGGACCAGCCGGCGACGGTGAGGGAGAGCGGAGCGCAGGGGCGCGAGGAGTTGCCGGATTTTAGGCCTTGGGCTGTGCGCAGCCCGTGGGCTCAGGCATTCAGCGCGGGGCCGCGGCGTCGGCCACGAAGCCGATGCGCGAGAGCCCGGCCGATTGCGCCATGCCGATCAGCGAGACCACGCGGCCGTAGGGCACGCTGGCGTCGGCGCGCAACTGCACCTCGGTGGCCGGGTCGCGCTGCGCGGCCTCGAGCAGGCGCTGGCGCAGCGTGCTGTCGTCCACGGCCTGCCCGTCCCACTGCATGCGGCCCTGGCCGTCGACCGACAGCGACACGAAGGGGCCGGGTTCTGAGAGGGTGGCGGCCTTCGGCAGCTCGGCCTTCGGCAATTCAAGCGCCAGCCGATCGGCCATGAACGGCGCGGCAATGATGAAGATCACCAGCAGAACCAGCATCACGTCCACCAGCGGCGTGACGTTGATCTCGCTCATGGGTTTGTGGCCCACCGGTTTTTCAAGTCTGCCGAAACTCATGACGTGTGGACCATGAGTTCTCGCAAGTCACGAGCAAAACCCTCAAGGTCGGCCTCGATGCGCGCAATCTGGCGACCCAGCACGTTGTAGGCGAGCACGGCGGGGATCGCCACCACCAGACCGGCGGCCGTCATGACCAGCGATTCACCCACGGGGCCGGAGACCTGCTCGATGCGAAAACCGCCGTCCATCCCGATGCCGCTGAGCGCGTTGTAGATGCCCCAGACCGTGCCCAGCAGCCCCACGAAAGGCGCGGTGGAGCCCACGGTGGCCAGCAACACCTGGCCGTACTGCAGGCGGTGCAACACGCGGTGCAGGGCGTCGCGCAGCACGCGGGTGAGCTGCTGGGAGCGGTCCCCGGCGGCGGCCAGGGTGTGCGGAAGGGCATTGGCCAGCCCTTGTGCGGCCTGCAGCAGCGGCAGCACAAGTTGCTGCGCATCGAAGGTGGCCAGCCGGCGCTGCGCATCGTCCAGATCGGCAGCCTGCCAGAAGGCGGCGGTGCTCAGTTGCAGATCGCGCGCGGCGCGGCGCAGCAACCAGCTTTTCCAAAGGATCACCACCCAGCTCGCCACCGACATGGCCAACAGCAACAGCGCCACTGTGCGGCCCAGCAAATCGGCCTGCGCCAGCGTCTGCAGGAGACCCTGGCCCGCGCTGTCCATCATTTCAAGCCGAGCACGTCGAACATGTCGTACAGCCCGGCCGGCTTGCCAGCCAGGAAACGCACCGCACGCAGGCTGCCCTGCGCGTAGGTCGCGCGGCTGCTCGACTTGTGCGTGATCTCGATGCGCTCGCCGGTGCCGGCGAACAGCACGGTGTGGTCGCCCACGATGTCGCCACCGCGGATGGTGGCAAAGCCGATGCTGGACGGATCGCGCTCGCCCGTCACGCCTTCGCGCGCATAGACCGCGCAGTCCTTCAGGTCGCGTCCCAACGCGTCGGCGATCACCTCGCCCATCTTGAGCGCGGTGCCGCTGGGCGCGTCCACCTTGTGGCGGTGGTGCGCTTCGATGATCTCGATGTCGTAGCCGGTGGCCAGCGCCTTGGCCGCCATCTCCAGCAGCTTGAGCGTGACGTTCACGCCCACGCTCATGTTGGGCGCCATCACAATGGCGATCGACTTGGCGGCCTCGGCGATCTCGGCCTTCTGTTCGTCACTGAAACCGGTGGTGCCGATGACCGCATTGACGCCATGCTTCGCGCATTCGCGCAGGTGCGCCAGCGTGCCTTCGGGGCGGGTGAAGTCGATCAGCGCCTGGCTGTCGCCCAAGCCCCGGGCGAGATCGGCGGTGATGAGCACGCCGCTGGCCTGCCCGGCAAAACCAGCGGCATCCTGGCCCAGCATCGGGCTGGTGGCGATGTCAAGCGCGCCGGTGAGCTGGCAGTCCCCACTGGTGCGCACCGCTTCCACCAGCATCTGGCCCATGCGGCCGCTGGCACCGGCCACGCAAACGCGGTGCAGGCTCGCTGCGCCGCTCATCGAGTGGACCCCGGGGTCTCCAGGGGTGGGTAGCTCGTGGCCGGTGCCGCCGTGGGAGCGGCCGGCGTGGCGGGAGCGGTGGTCTTGTTGCGCTCGTCAAACGTCTTGAGCTGGGCCTCGGTGGCCTGCAGGGGCGGCACCTTGCCGAACTTGCGACCTGCGTCGAGCGAAGCCACGAACTCGGCCTCGGTGGGCAACTCGTCGGCCTCGAATTTTTCGAGCACGTCGGCCTTGAAGAACGCGGTCAGGCGACGCTGCTGCGGCGACTGGCCCTGGCGGCGGAAGGTGAACACATAGTCCCAGCGGTCGGCGTGGAACACGCTGGCCAGCAGCGGCGAGCCCAGGATGTCGCGCACCTGTTCGCGCGTCATGCCGGTCTGCAAGGCTGCGGCCTGCTCGCGCGTGACCACGTTGCCTTGAAGGATGTCGATCTTGTACGGGCTGACCAGGCTGGTGATGCCGGGCATGCGGCTGGTGACGCTGGAGCAAGCCGACAGGGCCGCCAGCGCGGCGAGCACGCAGATCACCTGAAGCGGTCTGCGCAGGCGCAGACCCGGGGTGGGCAGGGGGGCGCAATCGGGTGTGTGTTGGAGCATGGGATCTGACCGTGAAGGGGGCGCGCGCACAAGCGTTGCCGGGGCAAAAATGCAGCGTGCGCCAGACGCTGACGATATGATCCTTTCATTGTAGTCTTGGGGCCCGAAGACACTGCAACCACACCCGTCCGTCCGATACAGCGCCCTGCGCGCTCACCGCCATGACCAACATCGAAGAACTCAAGAGCACAGGCCTGAAAGCCACGCTGCCCAGGCTGAAGATCCTGGAGGTGTTTCAGAACGCCAAACAGCGCCACATGACGGCCGAAGACGTGTTTCGCGTGCTGCTTGAAGAACGCTCCGACATCGGTCTGGCCACGGTCTACCGCGTGCTCATGCAGTTTGAACAGGCCGGTCTGCTCACGCGCAGCAACTTCGAGTCTGGCAAGGCGGTGTACGAGCTCAACGAAGGCCAGCACCACGACCATCTGGTGTGCCTGGACTGCGGTCGGGTGGAAGAGTTTTTTGACGCGGAGATCGAGAAGCGCCAGCAGATGGTGGCCAAGACGCGGGGCTTCGTGCTGCAGGAGCACGCGCTGTCGCTCTACGCCAATTGCACCAAGACGGACTGCCCGCACCGCACACCTCCAGGCCACCACCGCTGAGGCGGTGCGACCTCACTCGCCGCGCGACATGGCTGCGCGGTGGCGAGAAACGAACTCCTGATAAGTGTCAATGCCGCGCAGTTGCAGGATGGTGTTGCGCACCGCGGCTTCCACCAGCACGGCGATGTTGCGACCGGCCACCACCTGGATCACGGCCTTGCGTACCGGCACGCCCAGCACGTCCTGGTACAGCGGTTCGTGGGGCATGCGCTCGTAGTCGCGTTCCATGGTTTCGCGGCGCACCAGGTGCACGATGAGCGAGAGCCGCATCTTGCGCCGCACCGCCGTCTCGCCAAAGATCGCCTTGATATCGAGCAGGCCGATGCCGCGCACTTCCAGCAAGTTTTGCAGCAATTCGGGACAGCGGCCTTCGATGCTGGTCTGGTTGATGCGGTAGAGGTCCACCGCATCATCAGCCACCAACCCATGGCCGCGCGAAATGAGTTCCAACCCGAGTTCGCTCTTGCCCAGGCCCGACTCGCCCGTGATCATCACACCCATGCCGAGGATGTCCATGAACACGCCGTGCATGGAAGCGCGGTCGGCGAAATGGCGCGAGAGGTAGGCGCGCAACACGTCGATGACGAACGCCGCCGACTCGTGCGTGGAGAACATCGGAATCTGTGCACGCTCGCACATGGCGGTGAGCGCATCGGGCGCGGCCTGCCCATCGGCCACCACCAGCACCGGCGGCTCCAGCGTGACGATGCGCGCCACGCGGCGCTTGTTGTCGTCTTCGCTCTGGCTCGTGAGGTAGGCGACTTCGCGCTCGCCAAACACCTGCACGCGGTAAGGGTGGATGTAATTGAGATAACCGACCAGATCAGCGCCTGAGCGTGCGGCGCGGATGGCCACTTCGTCGAACCGCCGTTCGGAGGCTCCAAGACCGGCAATCCATTGCCACTTCAGGGCGTCTCGATGGTCCTCGAACAGGACATCGGCGCTGACGACGGTGGGTTTCAAAGCGAGCGACCGGCCGCCGGGCCGCCCCAAGGCAGGTCAGCCCCTTTGGGGGGCAGCGACCCGTGAAACGGTGGAGTGTGGGGGCTCAAATCTCAGGCCGCAGCATGCGCCGATTGCCAGGACGTGATCAGTTTGTGCAGCGCGGCTGCGTCGGTGGAGGTCTTCATCTGTTCGCGCAGACCGCTGTCGCTCAACAATTCTGCAATCTCGGAGAGGATTTCCAAGTGCTTCTGCGTGGCCGCTTCGGGCACCAGCAGGAAGATCATCAGTTGCACCGGCAATTCATCGGGCGCGTCAAAGCCGATCGGGCTGGCCAGCTGGAACACGGCAGCCAATGGCTGCTTCAAACCTTTGATGCGCCCATGGGGGATCGCCACACCGTGACCCAGACCGGTCGAACCCAGACGCTCGCGGGCGAACAGGCTGTCGGTGATGAGCGCTCGATTGAGTCCGTGAAGGGTCTCGAAAAGCAAACCTGCTTCTTCGAATGCGCGTTTTTTGCTGGTTGCGTCCACGCTGACGAGCACTTGCGCGGCAGGCAATATGACAGATAGTCGGTTCATGTGAGCCCTCTTGGACCGCAAATTATGACCAGTTGAGCGGTGTTGGCTAGACTGAAGGCACAAAAAAGCCGCTTGACTTTCCAAGCGGCCTGCTGCAGTGCAGCATCGGGTTTTCCCTCACGGGCCGCAGCCCGTGACATTCATCACATCAAACGCTTGACCGTGTCGTGGTGGTGGTCTTGCGCCTTGCCTTTGTAACGAAGAACTTGCCGATCCAGTTTGTCGGCCAGTTCATCGACGGCAGCGTAAAGATCGGCGTGAGCGCTCTCGGCGAACAGGTCGCGGCCCTTGACGTGGATGTTGCATTCCGCTCGCTGCCTCAGGTCCTTTTCCTTGAGGTTGTCCACCGTCAACAGCACCTTCATGTCGACCACCTGGTCGAAATGTCGGGATATGCGTTCGAGTTTGCTGGTGACGTAACCGCGCAGGGCGGGTGTGACCTCAAGGTGGTGACCGCTGATCGTCAGGTTCATAAAAGAGCCTCCATATGCTCCGGGTTGAGACAAGCCGCCTGGGGCAAGACCTCCCGACGGCCACGGGGATGTCTTGAGCCCACTATGCACACGAAACCGCTGAGGCGCAAGCTGGCAAGGGCAACAAAGCGTGCGAACGCCCTGTATGTGACTGTTGTCATTCAGGCAGGCGCGTTCCGCGCTCATGGGGGTCCGGCTTGTTCTATGCTCGTGCGCATGCTCAGTGTCTCCCCCTCGCAAGACCGGCTGCTGCACGAGCAGGTGCGGTTGCTCGCGCGAAATGTCCCGGCCCTGGTTGTGGGTACGTTGGTGCTGGCCATCGGCACCGCTGCGCTGCTCCTGATGAACGGTCAGCCTTCCCAGTGGGTGCTGATCTGGCTGGGCGCCGTCGTGGCCTTGTGTGCGGTGCGGTCCTGGGGTGCATGGCGCTACCAGCGATCACAGCCAGATCAGGCGCAGGCGCCACGGTGGGCCCGCTGGTTCGTCCTGGCGTCGTTCGCCGCCGGATTGCTGTGGGGCTCGCTGACGGCCCTGTTCTTCAGCCCCGACGATCCGCACACGCAAGCGGTGCTGGTCATGATCCTGGCGTCCATCGTTGCCAGCGCCACCCAGTCGTTGGGGCCGTATTTCCCGGCGCACCTGGCTTTTGCCGTGCCCGCCATCGTGCCGCTGGCGTTGCGCAGCATGTTCAGCGGCGATGCGCGCACGATGACCGTGGGCCTGCTCGCACTGGTCTTTCTGTTGATGGCAGAGCTGTTTGCGCGACGCATTGCCTCGGCCATCGAAGAAGCGCTTCGCCTTCGGTTCGAAAACGACGCATTGGTGGCCGAACTTTCGCAGGCCAGAGACGCCGCCGAGGCCGCCAGCAAGGCCAAGACGCGGTTTCTGGCGACCGCCAGCCACGACCTGCGTCAACCGATCCATGCGATGAGCATGTTCGTCCCGGCCCTCAAGCGCATGGCACAAGAGGGCAGACTCTCTGCCCCGGCACTGGGGGACATGGCCGATCGCATGCAGTCGGCGCTGGGCAACATGGGGCAGTTGCTCAGCCGCTTGCTGGATGTCTCTCGACTGGATGCCGACGCGGTGCGCGTGACCCCGGAAGACTTCCCGCTGGAGCCCTTGCTGTCTGCGGTGGTGGACGAGGTGGCGGCGCAGGCCGAGGCCAAGGGGCTGCGGCTGCGCATGCACGATGGCGGCCTGTGGGTGCACAGCGATCCATCGGTGCTGCACACGATGCTGAGCAATCTGGTCAGCAACGCCGTTCGCTACACCGACCAGGGCGGCGTGCTGGTGTCGGCGCGCTCGCGAGGCGACAGTGTCGACATCCAGGTCTGGGATACGGGCATCGGCATTTCGTCGCACGAGTTGTCGCGCATCACCGAAGAGTTCTACCAAGGCAGCAATGCGCATGCGGACGGCAGCCAGACACGGGGGTTCGGACTGGGCATGGCGATCGTGCACCGATCAGCGCAATTGATCGGCGTGCGCCTGAGCTGGCGCTCGGCGCTGGGCAAGGGCTCGATGTTCTCCATCCGCACGCCCCGCGCGCAAGCCGGCCATCAACCAGCCACGCCCCTGCCATTTGAAGCCTCTGCATTGAAACCTGTCGGCGCGCGCATCGTGCTGGTCGTCGAAGAGAACCAGGACATCCTGGCGGCGATGTCCATTCTGCTGCGAAGCTGGGGACACGTCCCGCTGCAGGCGTCAAACGCGGAGGCGGCCGCCCGCATCGCTCTGGACCACCGGGACCAGCTGGACGCCGCCCTGGTCGACTTCCACCTGGCGCGGGACAGCAATGGACTCGCCGTGGCCCATCTCTTGCGCCAACACGCCAGACCCGACCTGGCGGTGGCCATCGTCACCGGAGACACCAGCACCGAGGTGATGAGCGCCGTGCTGGCGGCCGGCCTGACCGTGATGCACAAACCGGTTGACCCCGCAGAGCTGCAGCAGTTCATCGCGCACGCAAGCCGAGCTGCTCCTCCGCCGACCCGGTAATCCCATGTCGCTCGACACCATCATCACGCACAACATGTTGGCGCACTCATCACACGAGGTGAAGCCCGACGCGTGCGCGCTGGTGCTGATGGGTGGCGGCGCACGCACCGCCTACCAGGCCGGTGTGCTCAAGGCGCTGGCGGCGATGCAGCCACGAACCAGTCAGGCATTTCCGTTTCAGTGGTTGTTCGGCACCTCGGCAGGCGCACTCAACGCGGCCTACCTGGGCAGCATCGCCCTGCAAGGCCTGCCTGCACTGCCGCAGCTTGCAACCTTCTGGATGGGGCTGCGCTCGGAGCAGGTCTACCGGCTGGAAGCGCCGGGCTGGGTGCGCGCCAACCGGTTGGTGGCAGGCTGGACGCTGGCGCGTCAGGTCAAGCGCCACCGCGCGCTGCTCGACACGCTGCCGCTGGTGAACACACTGCACCGGGCGATCGATCTGCCGGGCCTGGAGTCCGCGCTGGAGCAAGGTGCCATCCACGCGCTGGGCGTGACCGCCTCCAGCTACACGAGCGGCGAACACTGGACCTTTTGCCAGACCCGCACCGGGAACTCGGTGCAGCCGTGGCACCGCCCGGGACGCCGGGCCGCATTCCACCCGATCACGATCGAACACCTGATGGCGTCCAGCGCCATCCCTTTCCTCTTTCCATCGGTGCCGCTGTGGGTCGAAGGCCACAAGGAGCACTTTGGCGATGGCTCGATGCGCCAGCTCTCGCCGCTGTCGCCCGCCATCCATTTCGGCGCGCGGCGGGTGCTGGTGATCGGCGTCGGGCAGCCCCAACGCTCGGGCATGGTGGCGCGTGCGGCGGGCGACCCCACGGCGGGCACCATCGCCGGCCACGCCATGGCCAGCGTGTTTCACGACACCTTGCAGGCCGATGTGGAGCAGGCCCAGCGCGTGAGCCAGACCTTGTCGCGTCTGCCCCCGGCTCTGGCCGCGGCCCTGCCCTACCGTCCGGTCGACGTGCTGGCCATCCAGCCGAGCTTTTCGCTCGATGAGCTGGCGCGCAAGCACATCGGCGAATTGCCCGCGCCCACCCGCAACACCTTGGCCGGGCTGGGCGCGCTGGACACCGCGCGCGGCGCGGCCGGCAGTGCTGCTTCGCTGGCCAGCTACCTGCTGTTTGAGCCGGGTTTCGTGCATGCACTCATCGAGCTCGGCGAACACGATGCCTGGCGCCGAAAGGACGAACTGATGCGTTTCATGGCGCCTCACGCACCGCTTCCAGAAACAGTGTCGGTGCCATAATTCGCCGGTCGAATCCACCCACGGAGAGCCTCATGGACAGCACGCCCCCCAGTTGCGTGCTTTCAGCCACCCCCGTCACCGTCTGACCGCTGCGCCTGGCGCAGCCCACTGGATCGGGCGGTCCGCTGGCTGAAAGCACCCTACCCGCCTTCGGGCCCGCCTGCGCGGCCCCGCCCTTTCAGACAGCAGACTTCGCCGGGAGCGCTCCATGCTCAACGTATTCACCCTGGCCAATGGCCGCCTCTTCCAGGAAGAGATCGAGTCGCTCGAAGAGCTGGCTCAATTCAAGCCGATCTGGGTCGACCTGGAAGACCCCACGCCCGAAGAGCGCCGCTGGGTCAAGCAGCACTTCGGCCTGTCGATTCCCGAAGACGCGATGGACGAGGACATCGAGGAGTCGGCCCGTTTCTTCGAGGAAGACAACGGCGAGCTGCATGTGCGCTCCGACTTTTTGATCGACGACGAGGAAGACCCGCGCGCGGTGCGGGTGGCCTTCATCCTGAACGAGCACAACGACACCCTCAAAAGCCAGGGCGTGCTGTTCTCCATCCACGACGAGGACGTGCCGGTGTTCCGCCTGCTGCGCATGCGCGCGCGGCGCATGCCGGGGCTGATCGAGGACGCCAAGGACGTGCTGCTGATGCTGTTCGACGCCGATGCCGAGTACTGCGCCGACACGCTGGAAGACATCTACGACGAGATCGAGACGGTGAGCAAGCAGGTGCTCAACAGCAACGCCTCGGACAACCTGCTGAGCGAGGCGCTCTCTGCCATCGCGCGCCACGAAGACATGTCGGGCCGCATCCGCCGCAACGTGATGGACACGCGCCGCGCGGTCAGCTTCATGATGCGCAGCCGCCTGCTGAGCGCCGAACAGTTTGAAGACGCGCGCCAGATCCTGCGTGACCTGGACTCACTCGACAGCCACACCGCTTTCCTGTTCGACAAGATCAACTTTTTGATGGACGCGACGGTTGGCTTCATCAACATCAACCAGAACAAGATCATCAAGATCTTCTCGGTGGCCAGCGTTTCGCTGCTGCCGCCCACGCTGGTGGCCAGCAGCTACGGCATGAACTTCGCATTCATGCCCGAGCTGCAGTGGCACTACGGTTACCCGCTGGCGCTGGCGCTGATGGTGCTGTCAGCCGTGGTGCCGATGCTGTACTTCCGCAAGCGTGGTTGGTTGAGGTAGCGCGGCTCAGGGCTGTGTCAACAACGCGTCGATGATTGCGCTGCTGTAGCGGCTGGCCACTTCGCGCAGGAAACGCGGAAAGTCCACGTGCGCGGCGTCGTCGGCGCGGTCGGAGATGGTGCGCACCACCGCCAGCGGCACGCTGTAGTCGTGACATACCTGGGCGAAGGCCGCACCTTCCATTTCCACCGCGAGCGCCTCGGGCAACGCTTCGCACAGGGCTTGGCTTTCGGTGGTGGTCGAGACGAAGCGATCGCCGCTGATCAGCAGGCCTTGGTGGCAGCGTGGCGCTTGCAAGCCGAAGGCATTCAACACGTCGGTCCCGAACTGCGACGGCAGTGTGCGCAGCACCTGCTCGCTGGCGCGCAACAGCTGCGTGGTCAGCGCCGGGTCGGCGTCGAAGGTGGAGCGGCCATAACCGGGCACCTCGTGGCGCGGAAAGATGGGCGAGGCGTCCATGTCGTGCTGCAGAAACCGCTGCGCCACCACGACGTCGCCCACGTTGATGCCGTCCCCCAGACCGCCGGCCACGCCGGTGAACACGATGCGCTGCACGCCGAAGCGCTCGATCAGGGTGGTGGCCGTGGTGGCTGCGGCCACCTTGCCAATACCGGAGAGCACGGCCACCACCTCGTGCCCGTGCAGGTGGCCGCGCCAGAACGTGCGCCCACCCACAGTTTGCTGCTGCTCGTCAGGCATGAGCGCCAGCACGGCGGCCAGCTCTTCGTGCAGCGCGCTGACGAGGGCGGTGGGGCCTGCCACTATTTCTTGTCGCGCAACTCGCGGCGCAGGATCTTGCCTACGGGGGTCTTGGGCAACTCGGTGCGGAACTCCACCACCTTGGGCTGCTTGTAGCCCGTGAGGTTGGCCTTGCAGTAGTCGCGAACCTGGGCCTCGGTCAGCGCCGCGTCCTTCTTGACGATCACCAGCTTGACCGCTTCACCCGACTTGTCGTCGGGCACACCGACCACGGCGCACTCCATCACACCGGGCAGCTGCGCCACCACGTCTTCCACCTCGTTGGGGTACACGTTGAAGCCGCTGACCAGCACCATGTCTTTCTTGCGGTCGACGATTTTGAAGTAGCCGCGCTCGTCCATCACGCCCACGTCGCCGGTCTTGAAGTAACCATCCGGCGTCATGACCTTGGCGGTCTCGTCAGGCCGCTGCCAGTATCCCGCCATGACCTGCGGGCCCTTGATGGCGATCTCGCCGGGCTGGCCCAGTGGCACTTCGTTGCCATCGTCATCCAGGCACTTCATCCAGGTGTTGGGCAGGGGCAAGCCGATGGTGCCGCTGTAGGCGGTGCTTGTGGTCGGATTGCAGGTGGCCGACGGGCTGGTCTCGGACAAACCGTAGCCTTCGCAGATGGGGCAACCGGTCTTCTCCAGCCAGAGCTTGGCCACGGCGCCTTGCACCGCCATGCCGCCGCCCACCGAGACCTTGAGGTTGCTCCAGTTCACGGTGTTGAAGTCGGGGTGGTTGGCCAATCCGTTGAACAAGGTGTTGACCGCGGGGAAGCTGTGGAAGGTCTGCTTGCTCAGCTCTTTCAAAACCGCCGGCAGATCGCGCGGATTGGGGATCAGGATGTTCATGGCGCCGGTGCGCATGCCCAGCATCATGTTCACCGTGAACGCGAAGATGTGATACAGCGGCAAGGCGCACACGCTGGTGGGCTGCTCACCCTCGGGCACACGCTTCATCACCGGCTCGTTCCACGCGTCGGACTGCAGCAGGTTGGCGATCACGTTGCGGTGCAGCAGCACCGCGCCCTTGCTCACGCCGGTGGTGCCGCCGGTGTACTGCAACACGGCCATGTCGTCGGGCTTGATGTCGGGACGCTTGAGCGTGCCGCGTGTGCCCTTGGCAATGGCTTCGTTGAAGCGCACGGCCTGGGGCAGGTTGAAGGCGGGCACCATCTTCTTGACGTTGCGCACCACGTAGTTCACCAGCGCGCCCTTGAGCAGGCCGAGCTGGTCACCCATGGCGGTGAGCACCACGTGTTTCACCGGCGTGTTGGCAATGCATTGCTGCAAGGTGCTGGCGAAGTTCTCGATGATGACGATGGCCTTGGCGCCCGAATCCTTGAGCTGGTGTTCCAGCTCGCGCGGCGTGTAGAGGGGATTGACGTTGACCACCACCAGGCCCGCACGCAGGATGCCGGCCACCGCCACCGGGTACTGCGGCACGTTGGGCATCATGATGGCCACACGATCGCCCTTGACCAGCCCCAGGCCCTGCAGATAAGCCGCGAAGGCCAGAGACAGGCTGTCGGTCTGAGCAAATGTGATCTGCTTGCCCATGAAGCTGTAGGCTGGCCGGCTGGCGAACTTGCCGAAGCTCTCTTCCATGAGGTGCACCAGCGAGCTGTATTGCGCCACGTCGATGTCGGCGGGCACACCGGGTGAATACGAGCCCAGCCAGGGACGGTCGGCCGTTGAGTCGGTCATTCGGAATTTCCTCATTCTTGTGGATACAGCTGCCGCGCATTGTCTGTGGAAAGCAGGGCACGGGTCCTCGTGTTTTTCCCTTACGCGTGGGCTGGCAGGCTACCTCAAAACCGCATGGCAGGCTGCCGGACTGCTACAAGAACCAGAGAGCCGGTGTCGCGACCGGCACTCACTTGGCCCGTGGTGTGTCCAGATGCTCGCCGATGGCCACGCAGGTCCGCCCGATCTCTGAAGCAAAGCGGGCGATCTCATCGGGGTCGCGCACCCCCGTTCGCAGGTGCTCCTCCAAATGGCTGGCGACCTGGGCGGCCGCCATCAGCGCCAGTGCCGAAGCGCTGCCCCGCGTCTTGTGCACATGACGAATGAGGTCCTCATTCCCCAACGCATCGGCACGCTGCGCCTCGTCCTCATGCTCCTGTACAAAGCGGTGGAGGTGGTGACGATAGTGCCCAAGGTCTTGCCACAGTTGCAATCCCACATTGAAGTCGACCAGCAACAGTTCACCAGAAGACACCGTGGACGTCCCTGGCGGCGGTGAATCGGCGGCCATCCCTTCGCTCTCGACAAGGCCCCTGCCGAGGCGGAACAGCAGACGAACAAGGCCCTCGACATCAAACGGCTTGGTGACCACGGCGTCCATGCCAGCACCCAGTGCTGCTTCCCGCTGCTCGTTGAAGGCACTGGCCGTCAACGCCACGATGGGCAAGGTCTCGCACCCCGGCAGTTGGCGGATCCGTGACGTCGCCTGCATCCCGTCCATTCCCGGCATCTGCAGATCCATCAGCACGATGTCGCACACACTCCGGTCGACCTGCAGGATGTCCACCGAGGTCTGTCCGTCGGCAGCCGTGATGACGGAAGCTCCGTGGCTGGCGAGAATGCTGCTGGCCAGCTCCCGGTTGGTGTCGTTGTCATCCACCACCATCACACGGATGCCCCGCAGGGGAGCGGACTCACTTCTCGTCTTGCCGTCCGTCTCCGGTGACCGACCGCAGCGACGCAGGGCTCTGTCGACACTTTCTCGAAGAGTTGAGGGCGTCACGGGCTTCACAAGCAACGCATCGAGCACCCCTTGGTCCACCAGCGATTCCAGAGCGAGCGCCTCCCGGGCGCGGGTCACCGCCACCAGCCCCAGGCTCCGTCCCGCCGTGGCGTCGCGGAGCTGGCGTGCCAGCGCAGGACCAGCGCCGTCGTCCGACCCCCATTCGATCAGGACCACATCCGCCACGGGGTCCACTCCGCGCCCGACCACCGCCGGAGCACCCGCCTCGCCGATTGCCACATTGGACACGCCCCAGTCGAGCCGATGACAGATTTGAATCAGGTTGTCTCTGGTGCGCTCATGGGCCATCGCCAGCAACACCTGCCGCCGCGCAAACGCCTCGGACGCCGGCCACTCGCTATCAGTGGCCAGTCCGACCTCAACAGTGAACCTGAATGCGCTGCCACGCCCCTTGGTGCTTTCCACAACGATCTCGCTGTGCATCAGCTCCACCAGTTGCTTGGAAATCGACAGGCCCAACCCGGTACCGCCAAAGCGCCGCGAGGTCGACACTTCGGCTTGCGTGAAAGGCTTGAAGAGGGACGCCACCTCTTCGCGGGTCATGCCGATGCCGGTGTCCTCCACCGAGAACCGCAGGGTGACGCGGTCGCGAACCTTGTCAATCACCCTGACCGACAGTTCAACGTGACCTTCGTGGGTGAACTTCAGCGCGTTGCCGGCCAGGTTGATGAGGACCTGCTCGATCCGGAATGCGTCGCCCACCAGGTGCTGGACTCCCATGGGCAGAGGCGCAACCAGCACTTCCACGGCCTTGCTCGAGACCACCGAACCCATGATGACGGCGACGTTGTCGAGCACCTTTTGCAGATCGAACGGGGCGTGCTCGATCTTGAGCAAACCTGCCTCGATCTTGGAGAAATCCAGGATGTCGTTGATCAAATTCAGGAGCGAGTGACCGGCGCGTGCGATCTTTTCGAGTTTTTCTCGCGTGGAGATTTCGCGGGTTTCGCGCTCCGCCAGATACGCCATGCCCAGCACCGCGTTGAGCGGCGTGCGAATTTCATGGCTCATGTGGGCCAGAAACTCACCTTTGGCCCGCGATGCCGCCTCGGCCGCTTCACGCGCGCGTCGCTCGACCTCGGCACGCCGCCTTTCCGTCTGGTCCAGCACGTACGTGACCCGCAACTGTTGTTCGCGGTCCAGCATGGCTGACCCCACCAGCACAGGAACCCGCCGTCCGTCGCGATGGAGCAACTCCTTTTCGTAAGCGCCGCATGCGCCTGTGAGGCGGATCTCTTCTGCGGTTCGTTGGTCGGCCTCTTCATGGCCCGGCGGTGTCAGATGGTTCCAGCGCACGTGGCCAGTCAACAGGTCGGAGCGCGAGTAACCCAGCATGTCGAGGAAGGCGTCGTTGGCCGCTTCAATGCGCCCGTCGTCATGCCAGAACAGCACGCCGATGATGTTGGACTCCACCAGACGATGGATCCGGTCCTGGTGGGCGCGCAATTCGCCGATGTCCCGCCCCACCAGAAGCACGCTGCCGACACGATTCAGGCTGTCGAACTCGGGGGTGAGACTGACCAGAAAGCACGCCGGGCGACCCTTTGTGTCGGTCCAGCTCAACTCCATGTGCTGCGGCTCACCCCGTCGAAGGCAAGCACGCATCCGGTGCTGGAGCTCTTCGCCCGGTGTCGATCCCAAGCAATCCCCCGGCGTCATCCCGATCAACTCGGCGGGCTCACGGTGCGTGCGTTCGGCGAGCGCGGGATTCGCGTAGAGGCAGCAAGAACTGGCATCGAACCGCGCGATGAGGTCGGGCGAGTTCTCGACCAATGTGCGGAACTGGCGCTCCTTTTCTTCGAGCGCCTCCTGCAGGGCCAGTCGGGCCGAGACATCACGCGAAACGGTGATGAAGTGCGGCGCCTCTCCTTCGCCCATCGGCATTTTGGAAACCGACAGTTCGTACCAATGCCGCCCCTGGGCGGTGTCGACAGAGATCACTTTGCCGAACGAAAGGCCTCTTTCGTCGGCCTCGCGAAACGCCGCCTTGGCGATCGCTGCACTGGCGGGCGAAAGCACCTCGTCAAGCGTACGCCCCAGCATGAAATCTCGCGACGACGCGAGCAGTTCAGGGTTCTTCGTCCACGTGTTGAGGTAGCGCCCCTCAGCGCTGCCCTCAAACAGAAAGTCCGGAAAGGCATCAACAATGCCCTGCACGAACGCGAGGGTTCGCTTCAACTCCTGCTCGACATCCCCACGCGGATTGAGTTCGCCGGAGGACAGCACCAGGAAGCGCTGTTCGCGCAGTGTCAGCCCCTGAAGACGGAAGTTCGTCGCAACGCGACGACCATCTGCGGCTTCGTGCCACGACTGCCATTGAGTTGAAGCGCCGGGTCGCCAGCGAGGATGCGCAGCATCCGACCATTCCCGCCAGAGGGCCGCGTCGATGTCGTGAACGCTCGCCTGCAACAGCTGCTGGCGATCACAGCCACGCCATTGGCACGCCGCGTCGTTCGCGAACACAACTCTGCCGGCTTCGTCGGCGATCATGATCACCGACGGATAGGCATTGAGCCATCCGAGCAGCAACGCCGGCACCGGGTCGGACATCGCGTCTGCAGAGGCGGGTGGGTTCCAATGTTCCACAGTCCCTCACGTCCTGCGCTTTGGAAATCTCAGTCTAAGTCAGGTTGGAACCGGCCGCCATCCCATGCACGCCTCACCCTTCGCGCCATCGCCCCGATCAGGCGCCCCTCACTCGATCGCCTTCGTCATGTCCTCGACGACCTTCTTGGCGTCGCCAAAGACCATCATGGTCTTGTCCATGTAGAACAGTTCGTTGTCCAGGCCGGCATAGCCCGCGGCCATGGAGCGCTTGTTCACGATCACCGTCTTGGCCTTGTAGGCCTCCAGGATCGGCATGCCATAGATCGTGCTGCCCTTTTGCAGAGCAGCCGGGTTCACCACGTCGTTGGCGCCCAGGATGATGGCCACGTCGGCCTGGCCGAACTCGCCGTTGATGTCTTCCATCTCGAACACCTGGTCGTACGGCACCTCGGCTTCGGCCAGCAGCACGTTCATGTGCCCCGGCATGCGCCCGGCCACCGGGTGGATGGCGTACTTCACCGTGATGCCTTTTTCGGTCAGCTTGTGCGCGAGCTCTTTCACCGCATGCTGCGCGCGCGCCACCGCCAGACCGTAACCCGGCACGATCACCACGGTCTCGGCGTTGCCCAGCACGAAGGCCGCGTCGTCGGCGCTGCCGCTCTTGACCGGCCGCGCTTCGGCCTTGGCGCCACCGGCGGTTGCCGCTTCCCCACCGAAGCCACCCAGGATCACGTTGAAGAACGAGCGGTTCATCGCCTTGCACATGATGTAGCTCAGGATCGCGCCCGACGAGCCCACCAGCGAACCGGCGATGATCAGCATGGAATTGTTCAGG
This sequence comes from Hydrogenophaga sp., assembly GCF_018780385.1. Classification (GTDB taxonomy): domain Bacteria; phylum Pseudomonadota; class Gammaproteobacteria; order Burkholderiales; family Burkholderiaceae_C; genus Hydrogenophaga. The sequence continues at coordinate 124,334 of NZ_JADMJO010000014.1, forward strand.
CTGAAGCCGATGCCCGCAGCTGCCCAACCCGAGTAGCTGTTGAGCATGGACACCACCACCGGCATGTCGGCGCCGCCGATGGGGATGATGATCAGCACGCCCAGGATGAAGCCCAGCGCGATCACCAGCACGATGTCGATCCAGCTCTGCGAATGCCAGAAGCCAAAAATGAAGAAGACGGTGGCCAGGCCCAGCAGCAGGTTGAGCTTGTGCTGGCCGGCGAACTGCACCGGCGCGCCCTGGAACAGGCGGAACTTGTACTTGCCCGAGAGCTTGCCGAAGGCGATCACCGAGCCGCTGAAGGTGACCGCGCCGATGAAGGCGCCCAGCGCGAGCTCGATGCGGTTGCCGCCGGGAATGCCCTCGCCCTTGGCAACGATGCCGAAGGCCCAGGGCTCGGCCACCACGGCCACGGCGATGCAGACCGCGGCCAGGCCGATCATGCTGTGCATGAAAGCGACCAGCTCGGGCATCTTGGTCATCTCCACCCGGTTGGCCATGATGGCACCAATGGTGCCGCCCACCAGCAGCCCGCCCAGCACCCAGACCATGCCTTCGGCCTTGCCGCCGGCGAGCTCCACGATGAGCGCGGCCGTGGTGAGGATGGCGATGGCCATGCCGGTCATGCCGAAGATGTTGCCCCGGATGGAGGTGGTGGGATGCGACAGGCCTTTGAGGGCCTGGATGAAGAAGACGCTGGCCACCAGGTACAGCAGCGTGACGAGGTTCAGGGACATTATTGGGCCCCCACGTTCGTCACTGGCGCCTTGCGTTCTTTCTTCTTGAACATCTCCAGCATTCGCCGCGTGACGAGGAATCCACCAAACACATTGACCGCGGCCAGCGCAACCGCCAGCACGCCCATGGTCTTGCCCAGGTTCGTTTCGGTGAGGGCTGCAGCCAGCATGGCGCCGACGATCACGATGGCCGAGATCGCGTTGGTCACGGCCATCAGTGGCGTGTGCAGCGCGGGCGTGACGTTCCACACCACGTGGTAACCCACGTAGATGGCCAGCACGAAGATGATGAGGTTGAGAACGGTGGGGGATACGGCTTCCATGGTCTTTTCCTTGTTGTCTCTTCGCTGGGTTCAGCTTTTGCGTTTCACTTCACCGCCCTGCGCCATCAGGCAGGCCGCGACGATGTCGTCTTCCATGTCCACGTGCAGCGCGCCGTCCTTGTTGACGATGAGCTTGAGGAAATCGAGCACGTTGCGCGCGTAGAGCGCCGAGGCATCGGCGCCGACCATGGCGGCCAGGTTGGTTTCGCCGACGATGGTCACACCGTGCTTGACGACCGTGCGGTCGGTCTCGGTGATCGGGCAGTTGCCACCGACACCGTTGGCACCCTTGCCAGCGGCGATGTCCACGATCACGCTGCCAGGCTTCATCGACTGGACCATGTCTTCGGTGATGAGCACGGGCGCAGCACGCCCGGGAATCAGTGCGGTGGAGATCACCACGTCGGCCAGCGCCACGCGCTTGGCCACTTCGATCTTCTGACGCTCCAGCCAGCTCGGCGGCATCGGCCGGGCATAACCACCCACACCCTCGGCCGCTTCCTTCTCTTCAGCGGTCTCGTAAGGCACGTCGATGAACTTGCCGCCCAGCGACTCGACTTGTTCCTTCACGCTCGGGCGCACGTCCGACGCTTCGATCACGGCGCCCAGGCGCTTGGCCGTGGCAATGGCCTGCAGACCCGCAACGCCCACGCCCAGAATCACGACGCGCGCGGCCTTGACCGTGCCGGCGGCCGTCATGAGCATGGGGAAGAAGCGCTGGTAGTGGTGGACCGCCAACATCACGGCCTTGTAGCCGGCGATGTTGGCCTGCGAGGACAGCACGTCCATGCTTTGCGCACGGGTGGTGCGGGGTGCCGCTTCCAGTGCAAAAGCGGTGAGGCCGGCACGCGCCATGCGCTGCAGGCCGTCGCCGTCGAAGGGGTTGAGCATGCCGACCACGGTGGCGCCGGGCTTCATCAGGGTCAGCTCGTTGTCGAACGGGGTGCGCACCTTGAGCACCAGGTCGCAACCCAGCGCGCCCGCAGCGTCGGTGATCTCGGCGCCCACCGCGGTGTACGCCGCGTCGGTCACGCTGGCGGCCACGCCGGCCCCGGATTGAACGCGAACCGTGTGGCCCTGCGCCACGTATTTCTTTGCCGTCTCGGGCGTGACGGCTACGCGGGTCTCGCCCACTGTCGTTTCAGCGGGTACGCCAATCAGCATGAAGGTCTCCTCAGTATCTGGGCAGTTGCCCCGCGGCACGCGGGTTCCGGGCTGGGACGCATTCTAGTCCGCGCAATCGCATCAGGCCGACGCGATGCCGAATCGCTCGCCCGTCAAGCCATCCATGTCGATGGCGGGTGATCGACCCGCCAGGATGTCGGCCACGATGCGGCTGGTGCCGCACGCCTGTGTCCAGCCATTGGACCCGTGCCCGCTGTTCAGGAACAGATTGGGCCAGTGCGTGCGACCCAGCACGGGTGGGCCATCGGGTGTCATGGGCCGCAGTCCCGCCCAGGTTTCCACACGATCGAAGTCCAGCCCCACCGGAAAGAACTCGCGCACCACATTCACCAGCATGTCGCGCTGCTCGGGGTCGGTGCTCAGGTCGTAGCCGCCGAGTTCACCCATGCCGGCGGCGCGCACGCGACCACCCAGGCGCGAAATCATGACCTTGTTGTGCTCGTCCATCAGCGCCGTCTGGAAGTCGGGGCCGTCGTCCTGCACGGGCACCGTGATCGAGTAGCCCTTGAGCGGATACACCGGCAGCCGGATGCCCAGCGGTCGCAGCAGCCGGGGTGCAAAGCTGCCCAGCGCCACCACATAGGCATCGGCCACCAGGCGTTGCGGCCCGGCTTGAACACCGGTGATCGCCGCGGCCTCGTGCTCGATCGCGTGGACCGGGGTGTCAAACAGGAACCGCACACCGCGCGCCACCAGATGCTGGTGCAGCGCTTTCGAAAATTTGTGGCTGTCGCCGGACGCATCCGACGGCAGGTGCAGGGCGCCGGCGATGGGGGCGCTGCGCTGCGCCAACGCCGGCTCCAGCGCATCCACCTCGCCCGCGTTCAGCAGGCGCCACGCGATGCCCAATTCCTCCAGCGCCCGCGCCGACAGGCGCCCCAGCTCCAGCTCTTCCGGGGTGCGGAACAGCTGCAGCACGCCATCGCTGTGGAAGTCGAAGCCGTCCAGGCCGGCCTCGTCGACCAGCGTGCGCAGGCAGGCCAGGCTGTAATGCGCCACGCGCTGCATGCGCAGCTTGTTCCGGCGAAAACTCTCCACATTGCAATTGGCCACCCAACGCGCCAGCCAGGTCCACTGATGGAGATCGGGCTGCGGCCGGAAACGGATCGGCGAGCGCGGCGTCAGCGACAGGCGCAGCGCCTTGGCCACCATGCCGGGCGCGGCCCACGGGCCCGCGAAGCTGGGGCACAGACCGCCGGCATTGCCGTAGCTGGCCTCCAGCCCCGGGCCGCCCTGGCGGTCCACCACCGTCACCTCGTGTCCGTCGCGCCACAGGTAGTAGGCCGTCGCCATGCCGACGACGCCGGCCCCGAGCACCAGGACTCGCATGTGCGCTTATTCGATCTTGATGTTGGCCTTTTCGATGATGGCTTGGTACTTGGTCATCTCGCTGGCAATGAACTTGTCGAAATCCGCGGCGTTGCGGTAGGCCACGTCGAAGCCCAGACCGTTGAGCTTGGTCTTGAGCGCCGGGTCCTGGGCCGCCTTGGCTGTGGCGGCCTCCAGGGTCTTGAGGATAGGCGCGGGCAACTTGGCCGGCGCCCACAGGCCGTACCAGGAATAGAACTCGAAGTCCTTCAGGCCGGCTTCGCGCATGGTGGGCACGTCGGGCAGCAAGGGGCTGCGCTCGGCACCGGTCACCGCCAGTGCACGCAGCTTGCCCGCCTTCACATGGGGCAGGGACGACAGGAAGGGGTCCATCATGGCGTGCACCTGGCCCCCGATCAGATCTTGCAACGCTGGCGCCGCGCCCTTGTACAGAACGATGGGAATGCCGCTCTTGGACAGGCCCGTTTCGTACAGGAACTGGGCCACGCCCAGGTGGCCCGCCGAGCCGTAGCCGCTGGTGACGAAGCTGAACTTGTCGGGCGCTGCCTTGACCACGCTCACCAGTTCCTGGACCGTATTGGCAGGCACCTGGGGGTTGACGCTGAAGATCAGCGCGCCCTGGGCCACCATGCCGATGGCGGTGAAGTCCTTCACCGCGTCGTACTTGATGGTGCTCTTGTAGAGCAGCGGGTTGATCGAGTGGATGGACGCGTTGAAGTACAGCGTGTAGCCATCCGCGTCGGTGCGCGCCACCGACGCGGCGCCGATCATGCCGGAGGCACCCGCGCGGTTTTCGACGATCACGCTTTGCCCGAGCTCCGAGGCCAGGCGCTCGGCCAGGGTGCGGGCCACGCCGTCCACCGCGCCGCCGGGTGCATGGGGCACCACGATGGTGATGGGTCGGACCTTGGGGTAGGGGGTTTGCGCGGCGGCCTGCGGGGCCTGCAGCAAGGTGAGCGCGGCGGCGCCGGCCAGGGCGGCGCCATGTTGGACAAAAAGGCGGCGAGTGGAGCGTTTCATGATGACCCTTGAAGATGGAATGGAAAAGGATGCAGTCAATTTGTCCCCTGGCTGCCGGTCTGCGCCGGCTCAGGTGCTCAGAAAGTGCCCGGGTACGAACCCCCGTCGATCAGGATGTTCTGTCCCGTGATGTACCCGGCCTGCGCCGAGCAGATGAAGCCGCACAGCGCGCCGAGTTCGGCGGCTTCGCCGTAGCGCCCGGCCGGGTTGTTGGTGCCGCGCTCGTGCCACAGCTGTTCGAAGGTCTTGCCGGTGCTCTCCAGCATGCCGAGGATGTGGTGGCGCTGGGCGTCGGTCGCGAACACGCCGGGCAGCAGGTTGTTGATGGTGACGTTGTGCCGCACGGTCTGCCGCGCCAGCCCGGCCACGAAGCCCACCAGGCCGGAACGCGCGCCGTTGGACAGGCCCAGTTCGAGCTGCGGCGTCTTGACGCTGCGCGAGACGATGTTCACGATGCGCCCGAAGCGGCGCTCCATCATCCCGTCCACCGTGCGCCGCATCATCTCGATCGGCCCGAGCATCATCGAGTCGATCGCCGCATGCCAGTCGGCCACGGTCCAGGTGCGGAAATCGCCGGGCGACATGCCGTCGGCGTTGTTGATCAGGATGTCCGGCGCCGGGCAGGCCGCGAGCGCGGCGTCGCGCCCGGCATCGGTCGTGATGTCGGCCGACACCCAGCGCACGGGCTGGCCGGTCTGCGCCGAGATCTCGGCCGCGGCCTGTTCCATGGTGGCCACGGTGCGGGCGGCGATCACCACCTGCACGCCGTCAGACGAGAGCTGCGCCGCGCAGGCCCGCCCCATGCCCTTGCTGCCACCGAACACCAGCGCCGTCTTGCCTGCGATTCCCAGATCCATGGTGGTGACCTTCGTATCAGACCGACTTGAGCGCGGGCGAGCTCCAGCCGTATTTCTTGTCGAGCTCCAGTTCCTTGACGATGCGCAGGCCCTTGAGCAGGGGCTCGCCTTCCAGGCCCTTGAGCGGCTTGCGCAGTTCGCCGGCCGGCATGCCCAGGGCGCGCATCAGCGACTTGATGGCGACCGGGTTGATGGCCGAGTACGAGTAGTGCAGCATGGGCAGCAGGCCGAGGTAGGCATCGCGGAAGCTCACCGACACCTCGGGTGTGGTCCAGGGGCGGGAGATGGTGGCGATCTCCGCCGGCGCGATGTTGCCGGTCATGTTGGCGGTGCCATGGCCGCCCAGGCTCATGGTGGGCACCACCAGGCCGAGGTTGGGCGAGTCGCAGCACATCACCGCCACATCGGGCCGCGCGCGCAGCACCTGCGCCACCTGGCCGACCCGCGTGGTCGACTCCTTGTGCACCACGTAGTTGGGGTGCTTGAAGATGCGCAGCAGGTTGTCCCAGTGCAGGTCGGTCTTCACGCGTGGCGGGTTGTTGTACAGGCCCAGCGGCAGATCGGTCGCGTCGGCCACCTCCAGGAAGTAGTCCTCCAGGTCGGCTTCGGGGCCGCAGATGTAGGCCGGGGCCGCCAGGATGGCGCCATCCGCCCCGTTGGCGTTGGCGAACTTCAGGTAGTCGATGGTGGTCTGCGTGTTGTTGCCGGTGCAGCCGTAGAAGAACTTCATCTTGCCGGTCTTCATCTTGGCCGTCTCGGCAATGATGGTCTCGCGCTCCTTCTGCGACAGCATCGACACCTCACCGGTGGAACCCATGATCAGCACCGCGCTGGTGCCATGGTCTTCCTGGAACTTCAGCAGGCTGCGAAAGGCACCGAAGTCGGGGCTACCGTCCTGGTTGAACGGGGTGATCAGCGCGACGAAGGAGCCTTCAATTTTCATCTTGGCCATGGTCATTCATTCCTTATCAGTTGAGACAGTCGCCAGTTCGGCATTCCAGGGGAAACGATGGTACCCAGATACAGCCGTGCGGCGGAGACACATTCGTTGTGAGCTTATGCCGCGCGTGCCAGGTCGGGCTCAGGCAGGCGGCCCGGCGAGCGACGGCGCGTCATGCACGCCAGCGCCTGCGCCAGGTCGTCGATGAGATCGTCTACATCTTCCAGCCCCACATGCAAGCGCAATGCCTGCCCGCGCCAGGGCCAGCGTGCCCCGGTGTGGGCAGCACCCGGGGTGAAGGGCACCACCAGGCTTTCGAAACCGCCCCAGGAGACCCCGAGGCCGAAGAACTTCAGGTTGTCCACGAACGCCGCGACATCCTCGGGCGACGAGGTCTTGAGCACCACCGAGAACAGGCCACAGGCGCCGGTGAAATCACGCTTCCACAGCGCGTGCCCGGGGTGGTCCGGCAGGGCCGGGTGCAGCACCGCCTCGACCTCCTCGCGCCCCTGCAACCACTGGGCCACGCGCAGACCCGATTGCCCGTGCTGACGCAGTCGAACGCCCATGGTGCGCAGCCCGCGCAAGGCCAGGTAGGCCTCTTCGGGACCGGCCGTCTGCCCCATGTCCTGCGTCACCTGGCGCATCAGCGGCCACACCTCGCGCGAGCAGGTGGCCACGCCCAGCATCGCATCGGAATGGCCCACGATGTATTTGGTGGCGGCCTGCACCGACACATCGACACCGTGCTGGAACGGCTTGAAGAACAGCGGCGTGCCCCAGGTGTTGTCCATCACCACGCGGGCGCCATGGCGGTGCGCCACCGCCGCGATGGCGGGAATGTCCTGGATCTCGAAGGTCTCCGAACCCGGCGACTCGACATACACCACGCGGGTGTTGGGCCGCATCAGCTTCTCGATGCCGGCGCCGATGCGCGGGTCGTACAGCGTCATCTCCACGCCGTAGCGCGACAGCACGCGGGCGAGGAAGGTGCGGGTGGGCGAATAGGCGCTGTCGGTGACCAGCACATGGTCGCCCGCCGACAGCAGCGCCGTCAGCGTGGTGACGATGGCCGCCAGCCCCGAGGGGAAGAGCAGCGAGCGGTGGCCTCCTTCGAGCTGGGCCACGGCATCTTCCAGCGCGTGGGTGGTGGGCGTGCCGAAACGGCCATAGGTGCTGACGCCGGCCACATCGTTGGCGCGGTCCGTCTTCTTCTGCTCCCATTCGGCCATGGAGCTCGACAGGATGGTCGAGCCTCGAAACACCGGGGTGTTGACCATGCCGCCGAAGCGTTCGGGATCACGCCCGAGCGAGACCAATCGGGTACTTTCTTTCATGCGTTGCACTCCTTGCTGATGACCCAGTCTAGGAGCGGCGGCAGTGACGATTCTTTCGTTGTTGCCCTCATTCCGGCTTCAAAAGTGAAAAAAATTTACCATGGCTGTTTCAACAATCATGGACACACCATGGACAAAAAAGACCGCAGCATCCTCGCCCTGTTGCAGACCGATGCGCGGCTGTCGGTCAGCGACATCGCCGAGCGCATCAGTCTCTCCACCACGGCCTGCTGGAAACGCGTGCAGCGTCTGCACGAAGAGGGCTTCATCCGCCAGCAGGTCTGCCTGCTGGACAGCGCGAAGCTCGGCCTGGGCGTCACGGTGTTCGTCTCCATCAAGACCAGCCACCACGACCTGCAATGGCTGCGCCGCTTCGCGCTGGGCGTGCGCGACCTGCCCGAGGTGGTGGAGTTCTATCGCATGAGTGGCGAGACCGACTACCTGCTCAAGGTGGTGGTGCCCGACATCCAGGGCTTCGACCGCGTGTACAAGAAGCTCATCCAGATCGTGGACCTGTTCGACGTCAGCTCCAGCTTCGCGATGGAAGAAATCAAATACACCACCGCGCTGCCGCTGGACTACATCTGAGACCCCGTTCATGAGCCTTCCCGTGCAGCGCTTCCCCTCCCTGTCCCATTGGGGCGCGTTCACCGCGGTCGTCCAGGACGGTCGCCTGCTTGCGTGCGAGCCTTTCCACCGCGATCCGGCGCCCTCCGGCATCCTGGCGTCCATGCCCGGCACGATGCAGTCCGACCTGCGCATCGCGCGGCCCGCCGTGCGCGAAGGCTGGCTGAACCAGCGCGAGGCCAGCGACCGCAGTGCGCGTGGCCAGGAGCGCTTCGTCGAAGTCGACTGGGACGTCGCGCTGGACCTCGTCGCCGGTGAACTGGCCCGCGTGCGCAGCCAGCACGGGCACGCCGCGGTGTTCGGCGGCTCCTACGGCTGGTCGTCGGCCGGTCGCCTGCACCACGCGCGCACGCTCACGCACCGCTTCCTGAACAGCGGCGGTGGCTGCGTCAACCAGGCGGGCAACTACAGCTGGGGCGCGGCGCAGTTCCTGCTGCCCCATGTCATCGGCACCTACGCGCCCGTCACGGGCCGCGTGACCGACTGGAACAACGTGCTGCACCACACCGAGCTGTTCATCGCGTTCGGCGGGCTGCCCCTGCGCAACGCACAGATCACCTCGGGTGGCGCCGGTGTGCACAGCACGCAGGGTTGGGTGGAACGCGCCTGCCGCAGCGCGATCGAGTTCGTGGTCATCAGCCCGACGCAGGCCGACGTGCCGGAAGGCATGCGCGCGCGCTGGATCCCGATCCGCCCCAACACCGACACCGCGCTGATGCTGGGCATGGCCCACACGCTGCTGGCGCAAGGCCGGCACGACACGGCGTTCCTGCACAGCCACTGCGAAGGCTTCGAAGGTTTTGCGCGCTACCTGCGGGGCGAGGACGACGGCCAGGCCAAGGACGCGGCGTGGGCAGCGGCGATCTGCGGCGTGGACGCGCCCACCATCACCGAACTCGCCCTGCGGGCGGCCAGCCGGCGCACCCTGCTCAACTGCACCTGGTCGCTGCAGCGCGCCCACCACGGCGAGCAGCCCTATTGGGCCAGCATCGCGCTGGCGTCCATGCTCGGGCAGATCGGGTTGCCCGGCGGTGGCTTCGCCTTCGGGCACGGCTCCATCAACGGCGCGGCCACGCCCAGGCCCGACGTGCCGGCGCCCGAAATGTCGGCCGGGCGCAACCCGATCGGCCAGTCCATCCCGGTGGCGCGCTTCGCCGACATGTTGCTGGCACCCGGGCAGCCCTACGACTTCAACGGCCGCACCAGCACCTACCCCGACATCGAGCTCATCTACTGGGCCGGCGGCAACCCGTTCCACCACCACCAGGACCTCAACCGCCTGATGAAGGGCTGGCAGAAGCCGCAAACCATCGTCGTGCACGACAGCTGGTGGACCCCCGCCGCGCGCCGCGCCGACATCGTGCTGCCCGCCACCACCACGCTGGAGCGCAACGACATCGGCGGCTCCTCGCGCGACCGCTTCGTGCTGGCCATGAAGCAGGCGCTTGCGCCCCACGCACAGAGCCGCAACGACTTCGACATCTACCGCGAGCTCGCGGCGCGCGCGGGCCACGAGGCCGCGTTCACCGAAGGCCGGGACGAGGCCGCGTGGATCCGCTCCATCTACGACGACATGGCCGTCAAGTGGCGCGCGGCCGGCTTCGGACTGCCCTCGTTCGATGTGTTCTGGGCCGAAGGCTTCGCCGAACTGCCCGAACCGGCGCGCGACATGGTGCTGTTCGAGGCGTTCCGCCAGGACCCCGTGGCGGCGCCGCTGGGCACACCGTCGGGCCGCATCGAGCTGTACTCGCAGAAGATCGCGTCGTTCGGCTACGACGACTGCCCGCCGCACCCGGCCTGGTTGCCCCCCGCGGAGTGGCTGGGCGCGCCCGAGGCCGCGCGCTGGCCGCTGCACCTGGTGAGCTCGCAACCGCCGGACAAGCTGCATTCGCAACTCGACGCGGGGGAGCGCTCGGTCCAGGGCAAGATCAAGGCCCGCCAGCGCGTGTGCATGCACCCGGACGAAGCCTCGCGCCGCGGCATCGGCCTGCACGACCTGGTGCGGGTCTTCAACGCGCGCGGCAGTTGCCTGGCCGGCGCCGAGCTGGACGCGCGCGTCATGCCGGGCGTGCTGGTCATGTCCACCGGCGCCTGGTTCGACCCGCAGGACGAGACCCTGGAACGGCACGGCAACCCCAACGTGCTCACGCTCGACGTGGGCACCTCGCGGCTGGCCCAGGGTACCAGCGCGATGACGACCCTGGTCGAGGTGGAGCGCTGGCAGGGCGAAGCGCCGGCGGTGCAGGCGTTCGCACCACCCACCTGGGTGCCCGCGCCACCATAATGCGCGCCATGGACACCCGATGGAAACCCAGTGTCACCGTGGCCGCCATCATCGAGCGCGATGGCAGGTACCTGTTGATCGAAGAGCACACGCCTGAGGGTTTGCGCCTGAACAATCCGGCCGGTCACCTGGACCCCGGCGAAAGCCCGGCCGAAGGTGTGGTGCGAGAAACGCTGGAGGAGACCACCCACCGGTTCACCCCCACAGCGCTAGTGGGCGTGTACCTGTCGCGGTTTCAACGGGCCGGCCAGACCCCCGCCGAGGACGAGGACATCACCTACCTGCGGTTTGCGTTCTGCGGCGAGCTGGGGGATGTGACACCGGGTGTCAGCCTGGACACCGGCATCGTCAGGACGTTGTGGCTCACGCCCGACGAGATCCGTCGCAGCGCGCCACGCCATCGCAGCCCCCTGGTGCTGCGCTGCATGGAAGACCACCTGGCGGGTCAGCGCTACCCCCTGGCCCTGGTTCAAACCGATGTCTCCGTCAGAGGGCCTGGCTGAGAGTCAGCCATCCTGGCCAGGCTCGTCGACTCTGCTCGGGCCAGCGGGATGCGCAGCGAGAAACAAGAGCCGCGGCCCGGCACGGATCGCAACGACAGACCGATGCCCAACATCGCGGCGCAGCTCTTGACAATGAAGAGGCCCAGACCGACACCGTTGTCGCTCTCGGTCTCGGGCTCCCCCCGAAAGTATTCGGTGAAGATGGTTTCGTGGTGAGCCGGAGCTATGCCCGCACCGGTGTCCCAAACCTGCAGCAGCAGACATGCCCCGCTGAGACGACAAGACACCACCACGCCACCGGACTGGGTGAAGCGCACGGCGTTGGACACCAGGTTGTTGACCATGCGCTCCAGCAGCAAGGGGTCGCTGTGCACACAGGCGATGCTCGGCGTGACCACCCAGCGCAGCCCCTTGGCCGTGGCCTGTGGCTCGAAAGTCAGGTCCACCCGGTCCAGCAACGGCTGGATGGAGAAATCGGACATGTTCGCTCTCAATGAGCCGGTTTCCAGGCGCGCCATGGTCATGATCGAGTCCAGCAGCCCGTTGGCCGATACGAGTGCAGATTTCATCTGCATCACGGTGGGGTCGTGCCTTGGCTCGCGCGCATGCAGGCTTTCAGTGGCCAGGCCCATGGCGAACAGCGGCTGGCGCAGGTCGTGGCTGACCGCCGCGAGAAACCGCGATTTTTCGATCGATTGACGCTCGGCCTCCTGCTTCTTCACCTGCTCACGCAAGCCCATGGACAGCGCCAGATCCTTCGCTTCGCGGTCGGCCTTGATGCGATCGGCCAAGGCAAACGACAGCAGCAGCATCTCGACCGCCGAGCCGACCATCACAGGATGTGCGAGCAGCGTGTTGGCCGGCAACCAACCCAGCGAAATCAGGGACTCGGCAACACCGCACACCATCAGCAGAGCCCAGGCCAGCAAGAAATAGCGTGCGCCCCGGCGTCGGGCCATGAGCCGATTCCACCCCGCCAGCATGAGCGGCAGGATGGAGGCAATGACCATGGCGACAAGGACATGGGCCGCCAGCTTGTGGTCCATCCATGGCCGAAGCACGATGTAGATGGCCCAACAGACCAACAGCCCGCGCAGAACGCGGTCCAGCCACGGCAACTCATCGGCACTGTGCAGGAACCGGCGCCCGAAGAGGATGGCCGCGAGTCCACACGCTGCGTAGCCCAAATGCAGCGCGAGGTTGTTCCAGTCCGGTCGCTCCGGCCAGAGAAACTGGGCACCGAAACCGGAGGTGGTCAGTTGGGCCATACCCATGGCGGCGACGAACGCGATGTAGTAGAGGTATACCCGGTCGCGAACCGCCACATAGAGCAGCAGGTTGTAGGCGAACAAGCCCGTCAGCAGACCGAAGTACAGGCTCACCAGGGAATACAGGCGGTGGTCCTGGCTCAAGAGGGCCTGAGGCTGCAGCAGCGTGACGGGGATTTGCAGAGAGCTGGAGGACTGGACGCGCAGCACCACGGTGCGTGGACCGGTCCCGTTGAAAACCAGCGGGAAAACCAGATGCCTGTGCGGGACGACGCGCGCCGAAAACGGCAGCTCATCGCCGCCGACGGACCGGCTGAGGCGGCCACCGGGCTCCAGGACAAACACCTCGACACGATCCAGTTGCGGGTTGGCCACCTGCATCAACCAGTGATCTGGTGCATGCGCGGAGACATCCAGTTCGGCTTTGAGCCAGAGGGTGGTGCTTTGGTAGCCGAAGTTGGGCGTCGCCGCGCCTTGGCGCAGGGGCCTGAAGCGCCACGCTTCATGGCGCGACAGCACATCGCGCACGGACAGCGCCCCGGTGTCGTCAAGCCGGTACGTGAACGCCGTGGACAAGTCATAGGCCTCAGCTTCTCCCAGCACCAGCGCCTGGGCCGGCGCGCACAGGAGCCAGATCGACCAGAGCAACGCCCGGACCCACCACCCACCTTCGTGTGTGCGTTGGCGAAACGTCATGACGCTTGCGGCTCCTTGTTCGATTCAGTGCGCAGGTGAAATGCGCTTTGAAGGATCGTCTCGCATCACCGTGAATCATTCGATTTCCATACGGCGATTTCGACCTGGCATTCTGCAAATGGAGGCTATTCGTCACCAATACTGCATCAGCACTATATTGGTTTTCAATTGAAACTCAATCGCACATCCGGGAATGAGGGCAACCAACCGTCAATTGCAATTTCACGCAATTTTCAGTCGCCAAAATTGATATTGAAATGTGCGTTTTGCGGACAAATGCTCAATTGATTGGCAAGCGCGCATTCAAAATACTGCCACGGCGGTATGTGGCCCTCATTCGTTACTGAATACGATCATCTTTTAGTGTTCAGCGTGCGAACCGAAGTCAATTCCATTGAAACCGGAACGATGCTTCGAGAAGCCATCAGGAAATTCTCCCGCCCGACCCCACTCGGCCAATACCATGCAAGCCCGATTCAAACTGATTAGACATTTCACCATCACCAGTTTGGCTGCACTGGTTTGCGTTGCCGCCGCATTGATTCATTTTCAGACCAGTGAATCAAAACTCGTGAAATCCGTGCAGGACCAAGAGGCGCACGCCATTCATGAGATGCAGGCATTGCTGGTGAACCACGCGGAGGAAGTCGCGCGCCGTGATCTGTTGACCACGCACGAGGGCAGCAACGTCCAACTGGCACGCCTCCTGTCGAATGCGCTGTGGGACGCCCCGCTGGCGCCGTTTCTGGCCGCCGCCCGAGGCATCGATTTCAGTCACTGCCTGCCCCTGAAGAAACACGAAGGCACCTTCCCCGCACCCATGTCGTCAAGGCAGTCCCAAGAGTGCTTGAGGCAGCAGGGGACGCGCGTTCGGGCACTCCCCCAGTTCGCTGCGCTCCACACCCGCCTGCTCGGCGCCATGCGCGGAAGCGAGGTTGTGAAGATCAGGATGCACGACCTTCACGGCATCACCTTGTATTCCTCCGACCCCTCGCAAGTGGGTACGGACCCGTCGGGCGATCCTGGCTGGACGCGCGCGGCACGAGAAGGGCAACCCGCCAGCGATCTTTCGTCACGGGACAACCGCGATGTCATCACCAGCCATTGGCCACTCGTTGATCCCCGGACGGACAAGCCCGTCGCAGTTTTTGAGGTGCAGTCCGACGTCACGGCCCACCTCAACCAGCTCCAGAAGACCTGGGCCGATGTCCGCCTGACCGCTGCCAACAACCAGACGCGCCTGGAGCAACAAACACAGGACAACCGCGATCTTGTCCAGCGCTCGGAGCAGATGCATCTGATGATGTTGGCGGGCCTGCTCGTGCTCGTGTACGCGGTGCTCCACAGCATCGTGCGGCGCGCACAGGCGCTGATCGAAAGGCAGGCGCAGGAGAGCGATGCCAACAAGCAACACCTCGCGCAGTCCGAGAAGATGACCTCGCTGGGGCAAATGGTGGCCAGCGTGGCCCACCAGCTCACCACACCGCTGGCATTCTCCAAAAGCAATGTGTTCATGGCCATCCAGGCGCTGGACGACATGACGCCAGGCATTCGCGGAGCATCTCGCGCACTGGAGCGTGCGACCGCCAGTGCGGGGAACACAGCGGCATCTCAGCCATTGGAGCTCGACACCGACTCGGTGCGAGCGCGGTTGAGCCAGTTTCCCGACGAACTCCACATGACGCAGGACATGCTGGGTGATGTGTTGATGGGTCTGGACCAGATGAACGAAATGGTGGACAACCTGCGCAGCTTCTCCCGACGGGATCGCTCACGCACCGCAGCAGTCGACCTCAACACCACCTTGGCGAGCGTGATCTACATCGCCAAGGCCGTGATCTCCACCAAGATCCGGGTGGTCCAGAAGTTCTCCAAGCTTCCCAGGCTGGTGTGCCACGCCTCACAGCTCAACCAGGTCTTTCTGAATCTGATCATGAACGCGGCCCAGGCCATCGACGGCGCCGGCGTGGTCACGGTGTCCACCGCCACGGACGGTCAATACATCCGCATCACGGTCGAAGACACCGGCAGGGGCATCCCCGATGACGTCCTGCCGCGCATCTTCGACCCCTACTTCACCACCAAACCTGCGGGCGCAGGCACCGGGTTGGGTCTGGCCATTGCCCAGGACATCGTGACCGGTCATGGCGGAACCCTGAGCGTGAAGACCCAGGTGGACATCGGCACCACCTTCCTGATCGAACTTCCCATCCCAGCAGGCCTGCCCGCATGAACGCCCTCCGAAAACCCCGTGTCCTCTGTGTGGACGATGAACCCAGTGTGCTGCGCTCGCTCAACTGGCTGCTGCAAAGCCGCTTTGAAGTGTCGTCGGCCACCGATGCCGGTGAAGCCCTTGAGCTCGTTGGCAACGGCGATTTCGACGTGGTGATCAGCGACCAGCGCATGCCGGGCATGACCGGCACCGAGTTCCTCCAACGGGTCAAGGAAGTTTCTCCCAACACCATGCGGCTGTTGCTCACCGGGTACTCGGAATACAACGACGTGCTGCGTTCGATCAACGACAGCGAAGTGTTCCGCTTCATCAGCAAGCCTTGGGACAACCAGCACCTGATCGACACGGTCGCCTATGCAGCGACGGTGGCGCGCGAGGTCCCCCTGCCACGGCCTTCGAACCCGACGGTCACCGCGAAAATCGACATGAACGGCCTGCGTGGCAGTCGCACCGGAGCCGTGCTCCTGATGGACGAAGACCCTGCCATCGAACACCAGCTCCGCGCCGTTCTGGGTGCCGAGATGTTGCTTTTGTGGGCGCGAAACCCGAGCGAAGCGGTCAGGCTGCTCCACCGCCACAAAGTGGCCGTGATCGTGGCCGACACCCACGCCGACACCGGCTCCACCCTGGATCTCATCAGGGCAGTGAAGCGCAGCAGCCCGAACATCGTGGCCATGATCTACACCTCGGAACGCGACGGCAGCACCATCGGCCGACTCATCAATGAAGGTCAGATTTTCCGCTTCATAGCCAAACCCGCGGCCCCGAGCCACGTGAACCGCATGATCAGATCGGCACTCAAGAAGCACCGGGATCTCATGGCACAACCCGCCCGCATCGCAAGGCATGCGGTGGAGGCATCACGCAGTCTGGCGTTCGAACACGCTGGCGAGGCGACGTCTGGCGGGGATCCGGCAGATGTGGCTCCTCCGGGGGCCCCATTCTTCGACCTGTTCACGGATACCACCGGGACGACAAGCACCGCGTCCATCTCCGGCGTGACCTGGCTCAAGCGTCTGTTCGGCAAATCCTGAGTGGATGCGGCGGGAGCGCGGCAAGCGCCTTGGCATACAGTTGGCGGCAGCCCCCACTCCCAGAGTCCACGCGCCGATGAATTCGCCCACACACCCCGCCGGCAGTCCCGTCCCACCCAGTGCATTGCCGCCCGACGACGCCCTGCGCGAAGAGCTGCACAACGAAGTGCATGCCCGGCCCTCCGCGCGCATCCGCCTGCCGGTGCTGATCGTTTTCGTGGCCGTGCTCAACGACGGTGTGAGCCGCGAGCAGGAATGTGAGCACCTGCGCCGACTGCCCGCTCAGGACACCCTGACGCCCGAACAGATGCGCGGCAACTTCCTGCGGCTGCGCTTCGAGGGCTACACGCTCAAATGGGAGCGCCACACCGAGTTCACCCGCTACTCCATCGTGCAGCCACTGGCCGAGGGCACGGGTCTGGGCACCAGCGAGCCGGCTCTGCTGGGCGCGCTGGTCACGCCGCCGGGCTGGCTGCGCGACATCCCCGGACGCACCGTGGCCGCGATCAAGATGGTCATGCTGCAGGCCGAGCTGCCCGATCAGAACCCGGAGGCCCAAGCCGCGTTGATGGGGCCTGCGCAGCGCTGGTTCGGTGAACGCACCGTGGTCGCCTCACAACTGGGTGGCGGCCATTCCTGGGCGCTGACGGACTTTCACCTGCGGCCCTCGGGCTTTGAGCGCATGCTGGTCATCACCCCGCAGGACACGAGCGAAACGCGGGCTGGCCGCATTTCGCAGCGACTGTTCGAAATCGAAACCTACCGCCTCATGGCGCTGCGGGGCCTGCCCGTGGTCAAGGCGCTGGCGCCCATGCTGGCGCAGGCCGAAGCCCAACTCGCTGCCATCACGGCGCAACTGGAAAACAAGTCCACATCGGAGCAGGAACTGCTCGACCAGCTGGTCTCGCTGGCCGCGCGGGTCGAGCGCGCCACCGCCGAGCACACCTACCGCTTCGGCGCCACCCGTGCCTACGACTCGGTGGTCACACAGCGCATTGCCGAGTTGCGCGAAAAGCCGATCCCGGGCACGCAGACCATCGGCGAGTTCATGCAGCGCCGACTGTCGCCGGCCATGGCCACGGTGGCGGCCAGCGCGCAACGCCTGGCGTCGTTGTCCGAACGCGTCTCGCGCACCAGCGCGCTGTTGCGCACGAGGGTCGACATCGTCACGGAGGCGCAGAACCAGGAACTTCTGGCCAAGCTCACGCGAGGTCAGGAACTGCAGCTGCAACTGCAGGCCACCGTGGAAGGCCTGTCGATCGCGGCCATTTCGTACTACGTGATCAGCCTGCTGCTCTACATCGCCAAGGGCGCCAAGGCCGCGGGCATGCCGATCCAGCCCGAGATGGCCGCGGGCGCTCTGGTGCCACTCGTGCTGTGGGTCGTGTGGCGCACCACGCGGCGCATTCACGCACGCCTGGGCTCGCCAACGCATTGAGCGTGCACGGCCACCGCCATCGGCATCGTTGTTGTTGTCGTTGTTGGTAATGAGAATTATTCCCATATAATTCGCCAGCTGCTGTGCCTACAGCAGCCATGCAGCCAGCCGAGAGGGCGAACACCGTCCGTCGCCAGCCATTTCTCTGGAAACCGACGCGGCGTGACCGTTGGCCCTCTTTCCGATCTGCCTGTCTGTGCGCTCGCGCGGGTGCGGCGGTCCGCGCTGACAGCGATGGCGTTCCCGGCAACGGGCGCCGCGCCGATGCGATCGAGGGAAGCCACCGGCACCCTTACGACCATGCACAAACACCAAGACCCGCTCGCCCGCTCCTGCGGACGCATCTGCGTTGACCCATGCGCACCCTCACCCCTGACCCAAGCGATGGCCGCCATGATGCTGTCCGTCCTGCCCGCAGTGACGCTGGCGCAGGCCACGGCTTCCGGCACCGATACGGCGCCAACGCTGAGCGAGGTCACGGTGACCGCGCCCGCGCAGCCGGAGGATGCGCGTGGCCCGGTGCGCGGCTACGCGACCAAGCGCAGCGCCACCGCCACCAAAACCGACACGCCGCTGAACGAGACGCCGCAGTCGGTGACCGTCATCACGGCCGACCAGATCCGCGACCAGGGTTCGCCCAACCTGCAGGAAGCGCTGCGCTACGCGGCGGGTGTGCGCAACGAGCTCTACGGCATCGACAACCGCGGTGACTGGTTCTCGCTGCGCGGCAGCGAAGAGTCCACCCTGTTGTACAACGGCCTGCGCGAGCCGCTCACGGGCTACTACGGCACGGTGCGCACCGAGCCTTACAACTTCGAGCGCATCGAAGTGCTGCGTGGCCCCTCGTCCATCATCGCGGGGCAGAACGACCCCGGCGGCGTGGTCAACCTGGTTCCCAAGCGGCCGCTGGCCGTGCCGCAGCGCGAGGTCGGCATCCGCGTGGGCAACGATTCCCTGCGCGAGGTGCACGCCGACCTCACCGGCCCGCTCAACGCGGAGGGCTCGCTGCTCTACCGCCTGGTCGCGGTGAAGAAGGACAGCGGTACGCAGATCCGCTTCGCCAACGAGGAGCGCACCTTCGTCGCGCCCTCGCTCACCTTCAAGCCCAACGCGCAGGACAGTTACACCGTCTATGCGGAATACCAGAAGGACCGCAGCCAGAACACCAACGCCTTCCTGCCGCTGGCCGGCACACTGCGGCCCGCGCCCAACGGGCCGATCCCGCGCGACCTGTTCGCCGGCGAGCCCGACTGGGACACCTACGGCGGCACGCGCAAGCGCGTGGGCTACTCGCTGGACATCGGCCTGGGTGACCAGTGGCGCCTGAGCCACCAGCTGCGCCACGACCGCGTGGACGGCCGCATGGAATCCATGTACATGGACTGGTGGTCCGGCTTCCTCAACGCGGCAGGCACCCCCGATGCGAACGGCCAGTACCTCGGGCGACCCTGGTACATCTATCAGGATGGCCTGCGCCTGACCACCGGTGAGGCACTGCTCAAGCGCGACTGGGAGCTCGGCGGCGTGACACACCGCGTGGCGTTCGGCTTCGACGCCACGGACATGGAAACCAGCCTGGCCCAGGCCGACGGCATGGGCACGCCGCTCAACGTGTACGACCCGGTCTACGGCAGCTTCCCGCGCCCCTCGCTGGGCAACCCCACGCCCACCGAGACACGCATCAAGCGCCTCGGCTGGCTGGTGCAGGACCAGATGAAGTTCAACAACGGCCTGAGCGTGCGCCTGGGCGCGCGGCACGACCAGGTGCGCAACACCGTGGTCGGCGGCGAAACCACGCGCGACTCGGCCACCAGTGTCAACCTCGGCGTGGTCTACGAGGTGCGGCCGGGCGTCTCGCCCTACGCGAGCTACTCGGAATCGTTCAACCCCGTGGCGGGCACCGACGCCTTCGGCCGGGCCTTCACGCCCAAGCGCGGCGAACAGGTGGAAGTGGGTGTCAAGTGGGAATCGCGGCAGTTGCCGATGCAGGCCACCGCCTCGGTGTTCACGCTCCAGGAAAAGAACCGCCTGGGCGACGACCCCGACAACATCGGATTCAGCAAGCAGATCGGCGATTCGCGCGTGAAAGGCGTGGAACTGGAGGGTCAGGCTCGCGTGGGCGCCTGGCAGTTCCTGGCCAGCACCACCTACACCCAGGCACGCGCCAGCGCCACATCCTGGGGCGGTGCGCTCGATCCCACCCAGCAACTCGAGGGCATCCCGAAACACATGAGCTCGTTCTGGGCCGTGCACAACTTCCGCGACGTCGGCCTGCCCGGCGTGTCGGTGGGCGCGGGCGCGCGCTACATCGGCCGCATCGGCGACGGCACCGGGAATGTGTTCGTGCCTTCGGTGACGCTGTTCGACGCCATGGCCGCCTGGGAGACCGGCCCCTGGCGCTTCGCCCTCAACGTCAACAACCTGGCCGACGAGGACTACATCGCGGTCTGCCTGGCGCGCGGCGACTGCTGGTTCGGCAGCCGGCGCAAGGTCATCCTGACCGCCGACTACCGCTGGTGAGCAAGCCATGAGGACCACAACTCGCGCGGAGGTTGCCCAATGACCACCGCCACCTCGCCCACCACCGCCCACGTGATCGGCCGCATCGCGGCCAGCTTGCTGGGCGGCTACGCCTTCACCTGGGGCGTCACCACGCTGGGCATCACCGGCCTGGTGGCGCTCGGCGTGGACTACCACGAAGCCCACACCGTGCTGATGCTGCTGGCCTTCCTCGTCTTCCTCGTCGCCTTCGTCTGGGCCTTCGCGGCGCGCAGCCTCGCTCGCGTGTGGCTGGTGCTGGGGCTGGGCGGCCTGTGCATGACCGGGGCGGCCTGGCTGCTGCAGCAACAACTGATCTAGGAGCCCGCCATGCTGTCGAACTTCCGCCTCTCCATGACCTGGCTGCACACCTGGTTCGGCCTCGTGCTGGGCTTCGTGCTCGTGGTCGTGTTCTTCTTTGGTTCGCTCTCGGTGTTCGACCGCGAGATCGACCGCTGGGCCATCCCCGAGACGCGCTTCGAGCCCCAGCCCATGCCCTCGTTCGACCGCGTGCTGCTGCCCATCCTGCAGCGTGTGCAGCCCGACGAAGTGGACTACGCGGCCAATATGCCGCTGCTGCACGACCCGAAGCAAGGCCCGATGACGCCGCGCCTGGAACTGCCGGCCGACGAGTTCTGGGCCTACACCACGCACCGCGACCCGGTGCTGGCCATGGGCGTGGGCTTTCGCGTGCCGCAGCCGAAAGACCCGCAGGGTCACAACCACGTCCACGGCGACACCACCATCGACCCGCGCAACGGCGAGGCCCTGCGCGAAGGGCAGCAGAAGATCGGCAGCGAGTTCTTCTACCCGCTGCACTACAGCCTGCACCTGGAGTGGAAGCTGATCGGCTTCTGGATCGTGGCCCTGGCGGCGCTGACCATGCTGGCCATGCTGGTCACGGGCCTGGTGATGCACCGCAAGGTGCTGGCCGAGCTGTTCACCTTCCGGCCCACCAAGCACCTGCGACGCGGCCTGCTCGACCTGCACAACCTCACCGGCGTGGTGGCCCTGCCCTTCCACTTCTTCTTCGCCTTCACGGGCCTGGTCATCTTCGCGCAGTTCTACTACCTGCCGGTGTCGCAGACCATGCTGCGCCCGCTGGCGCAGGCACACGAAGTGGCCGAGGCCGCCGCCACCGGCCTGCCCCACGCGCGGGCGGGCGTGGCCGGGCCCCTGGCCTCGGTGGACGCCATGGTGCTCGAAGCCCGGCGCCGCTGGGACGCGCGCGGCATGCCCGGCCAGGTCGGCTTTCTGCAGGTGCATCACGTGGGCGACGCCAACAGCTACGTGAGCATCTACCGCGCCGGCAGCGACCGCGTGGCCCTGGTGGGCCAGGCCGTGCACTTCAAGGGCTCCACCGGTGAGGTGCTGCGCGAGGAGCCGGCGCCCACCGTGCCGCACGGCATCGAAGAATTCCTCACCGGCCTGCACCTGCAGCACTTCGAGCACTGGCTGCTGCGCTGGCTCTACGTGTTCGGCGGGTTGCTGGGCTGCGTCTGCATCGCCACCGGCTTCCTGTTCTTCGTGGAAAAGCGCAAGCGCCAGCACGCGCAGCGGGGCGTGGCGGGCAGCCGTGTCGTTGACGCACTGGCGGTGAGCACCGTCACCGGCATGTTGATCGCCACCGCCGCCATCCTGGTGGCCAACCGGGTGCTGCCCGCCGGGCTGGCCGAGCGGGGCGAGTGGGAGCGGCTGGCCTTCTGGGGCGCATGGCTGATCGCTGCGGCGCACGCGTTCTGGCGCAGCGCCCCGGTGGCGCAGGGCACGGTCTCACCCGCCTGGCGCGAGCAGTGCCGCGCCTTTTCTGCGCTCGCTCTGCTCGCGGTGCTGTTGAACTGGGCCAGCACAGGGGACCACCTGGGCAAGACCCTGTTCTCCTACTGGCCCGTGGCCGGCGTGGACCTGGCATTGCTGGTCTCGGCCGGCCTGGCGTGGGGGGCGGCACGCCGCCTCGCCCGCCGTGAGCGCAGCGGCGCGCCACAAGCCCTTCCCAAACCCTCGCCCGAGGAGACCGCCCATGTCTGAAGCCATGTTGCTCGGGCTGGCCGCTCTGGCGGCATGGGTCTCCATGGCCTGGCTGGCGCTGTCGATGGAGGTGCACTGGCGGCAGGTCACTGGATCGCAGGCGACGGTGCCTCGGTTGCTTCGCCGCGGCCTGCGGCAGGCCGGTGCACTGGGCCTGCTGGCGTCGCTCGCGCTGTGTCTGGCGGCCGACCACCCTTCCATGGCCGTGTTGGTCTGGGTGATGTTCGTCGCCGCGTCCGCTTTCGGGATCGCCATGCTGCTCACCTGGCGACCGCGCGTGATGCGCGCGCTGCTGGTCGGTGCCCGTGTGTGAGCGTCTGAACGCGGGTCGGATCAGGCCGGCACGGGCCCCGAGCGGGCGGATGTTTCGGCGGCCATGGACGCGGCATCGGAGGTGATCACACCGCCGCCCAGGCACACCTCGCCGTCGTACAGCACCGCACTTTGCCCGGGTGTCACGGCCCATTGGGGATCGGTGAACGCGAGCGCGAAACCGGCGTCACCGTCGGCCTCGAAACGGCAAGGCGCATCCGCCTGGCGGTAGCGCGTCTTGGCGGCCATGTTGCCGGTGGCGGGCGCATGGCCCGACACCCAGCTCACGTCCTGCGCGCGCAGCCGCGGCGTGAGCAGCCAGGGGTGGTCATGGCCCTGCACCACCCAGAGCGTGTTGGTCTCGATGTCCTTGCGTGCGACGAACCAGGGCGCGTGCTCGTTGCCGCCCTTCTGCGCGCCCTTCTCGCGCACTCCCCCGATGCCCAGGCCCTGGCGTTGCCCCAAGGTGTAGAAGCTCAGGCCCACATGCTGGCCGAGCACGCGGCCCTTGTGATCCTTGATCGGGCCCGGTTCCTTCGCGATGTAGCGGTTGAGAAAATCGCGGAACGGCCGCTCGCCGATGAAGCAGATACCGGTGCTGTCCTTCTTTTTCGCGTTGGGTAGGGCGATTTCGGCCGCGATGCGACGCACCTCGGTCTTGGGCAGCTCGCCCACCGGGAACAGCGTCTTGCTCAGTTGTGCCTGGTTCAGGCGGTGCAGAAAGTAACTCTGGTCCTTCAGGGGATCGCGCCCCTTGAGCAGCTCGAACGATCCGTTGCGCTCGCGCACCCGGGCGTAGTGGCCGGTGGCGATCTTCTCGGCGCCCAGGCGCATGGCGTGGTCGAGGAAGGCCTTGAACTTGATTTCGGCGTTGCACAGGATGTCGGGATTCGGCGTTCGCCCGGCCTGGTACTCACGCAGGAACTCGGCGAACACGCGGTCCTTGTACTCGGCGGCGAAGTTCACGTGTTCGATGTCGATGCCCAGCACATCGGCCACGCTGGCGGCGTCCAGAAAGTCCTGCCGGGTCGAGCAGTAATCACTGTCGTCATCGTCTTCCCAGTTCTTCATGAAGATGCCGATGACCTCATACCCTTGCTGCTTGAGCAGGTACGCGCTCACCGCAGAGTCCACGCCACCGCTCAATCCCACCACCACCCGCTGTTTGCTTGCCATCGGGGGATTATCCCAGTCGCGAACATGGCCCCGCGTGTAGCGGGGCTGTCACCGGGCCGTCACCCCTTCGACGTACGCTGGAGTCGGCCCGCTTCGGGCTTGCCGTCTTGACAAGCCATGCGGTTGGACCATAGTGGCGCTTCGCCTGTCACACCCGGTCCATCCCGTCGTCACGCCGTTTTCATTGTCCTGTCACCATTGAAAGTGAGTCCCCACATGAACCGACCCCTTCGCCACATCGCCCTGGCCTCCCTGTTGCTGTGCGTCGCCACCGGCGCCAGCGCACAAGACAAAACCCTGCGACTGCTCACCTGGGGCGGGTACGCGCCCAAGGAAGTGGTCGAGCAGTTCACCAAGGAAACCGGCATCAATGTCGAGGTCACGCTCTCGAACAACGAGGAAATGATCTCCAAGCTGCGCGCTACCGCCGGCGCGGGCTTCGATCTGGTGCAGCCCAGCCAGGACCGCATCGCCGGCCCGCAGACCGAATTCAAGATCTACAAGCCCATGGACCTGAGCAAACTCAAGTCCGAGCTGTTCATCCCGACCATGCTCGATGCCACCAAGAAGAACACGACCGTGGCCGGGAAGGTCTATGGCGTGCCGCACATCTGGGGCACCGACGGGCTTGTGGTCAACACCAAGACATCCAAAGCCACCGATTACGCCGACCTGTGCGCGGCCGACAACGCCGGCAAGGTCAGCATGCGCCTGAAGCGCCCCACGCTGATCGCGATGGCATTTGCATCCGGCAAAGACCCGTTCAAGCTCTACAACGACCCCAAGGCCTACACCGCCTTGATGGACGACATGGGCAAGAAGCTGGCCGACTGCAAGAAGAACGTGAAGTTCTACTGGGACGGCAAGGACCAGTTGCTCGCCGGCATCCGCTCGGGTGAACTGACCACCGCCATGATGTGGGACACCGGCGGCTGGGAACTGAACAAGGCCAACCCGGACATCAAGTTCATTGCGCCCAAATCCGGCGCGCTGGGCTGGGTCGACACCTTCGCCCTGCCGGCCAAGGGCAAGAACGACGAAGCTGCCTACGCCTGGATCAACTTCAACATGCGCCCTGAAGTCGCCGCCAAAGTCGCCAGTGCCGCGGGCAACTTCACCGCCAGCAAAGGCGCCGACCAGCTGGCCGACGCGACGCTCAAGAAGCAGTTCGCCGACAGCTTCCCCGACGCCGCGCTGAAGAACATCAAGTGGTACCCGCCGGTGCCCGCCGGCATTGAAGACATCGAAGGCCGCGTGCTCGACCGCGTCAAAGCCGCCCAGTAAGCGGTGCCCACACCCGGTGCCGCATCCGTCGGCGACAACGATCTCGAAGTCCTGGCCGTCGACAAACGCTATGGCGCGTTTGCGGCGGTCCAGGCCCTGAGCTTCAACGTCCGCCGCGGCTCGTTCTTCTCCATCCTCGGCCCCTCGGGCTGCGGCAAGACCACGCTGCTGCGCATGGTCGCGGGCTTCATCGCCCCCGACAGCGGCGACCTGCGCATCAAAGGCGCGTCCATGCTCGGCGTGCCACCCAACCGGCGACCGGTGAACATGGTGTTCCAGCACCTGGCGCTGTTTCCCATGATGAGCGTGGGCGAGAACATCGCCTACGGGCTGGCGCGACGCGGCGTCAAGAGCCCAGCCATCAAGGCCAAGGTCACCGACATGCTGCAGCGCGTGGGCCTGCCCGGCAGCGTCGACAAGCGCATCGACCAGCTCTCGGGCGGGCAGAAGCAGCGCGTGGCCATCGCGCGCTCGCTCGTGCTGGAGCCCACCCTGCTGCTGCTCGACGAGCCGCTGGGCGCGCTTGACCTGAAACTGCGCGAGCACATGAAGGTCGAGCTCAAACAGTTGCAGGCGGAGATCGGCACCACCTTCGTCTACATCACGCACGACCAGTCGGAAGCGCTGGTGATGTCGGACCAGGTCGCGGTGATGAACCAGGGCCGCTTCGAGCAGGTCGGCAGCCCGCAACAGCTGTACTACCAGCCGGCCACGTCCTTCGTGGCCGGTTTCGTGGGCAACAACAACCGTTTCGAGGGCCACGTGGAGCAACTCAATGGAGCCCAGGTGCAGCTGCGCACCGGCAGCGGCATGGCGCTGTGGGCGCAGGCCGTGGGCACGGTCTCCGTGGGCCAGACCGCGGTGCTCTTCGTGCGGCCCGAGGCCATCGAGATCGGGCGCAGCCCGCGCGAGCTGCCGGCTGGCGACCCGGCCTGGAGCGCGGTGGTCGACAGCGTGCTGTTCGACGGCGGCAACTCCACCGTGCAGGTGCGCGAGACGCGCAGCAACACGCCGCTGCACATCGCCCTGCCCCTCACCGGGCGCCTGGCTGATCTGAAGCCGGGCGAAACGGTGCACTTCGCGTATCAGAGCGCGCAGGCCTGGTGTTTCGGGGCATGAACCCACCATGAGCGAAAGCACCCACCGCCGCTTCTTCCTGGGTGTGTTGTTGGCGCCGGCGTTGCTGTGGCTGCTGGGCCTGGTGATCCTGCCGCACATCGAACTGCTGGTGCTCTCGCTGCAGGCGCGCACCGGGCCAGGCGAGTACGGCTTCAGCCTGGAGCAGTACCGCACCTTCGTGGA
Organism: Hydrogenophaga sp.; assembly: GCF_018780385.1. Classification (GTDB taxonomy): domain Bacteria; phylum Pseudomonadota; class Gammaproteobacteria; order Burkholderiales; family Burkholderiaceae_C; genus Hydrogenophaga. The sequence continues at coordinate 150,785 of NZ_JADMJO010000014.1, forward strand.
CGAGCCGCTGTACTGGAACACCTTCGTGCGCACCGCCACGCTCTCGGTGCTGGCCACCGTGCTCACTCTGTTGCTGGCGTTCCCGGCCGCCTGGTACATCGCCAAGGTGGCGCGTGGGCGCGCCAAGACCGTGCTGCTGGTGCTGTGCCTGCTGCCGTTCTGGGTCAGCGAGATGGTGCGCACGCTGGGCTGGCTGATCCTGCTGCGCGAAACCGGTGTCATCTCCAGCCTGCTGCAAAGCGTGGGCCTGGCCGATGCACCGGTGGAGCTGCTCTACCGGGATGCCACCATCCTGGTCGGCTTGGTCTACGCCTCGTTGCTCTTCATGGTGATCCCGCTGGTCAACAGCCTGGAAAGCCTGGACGACAGCCTGATCGAAGCCGCCTACGACCTCGGCGGCAGCACCGCCAACATCGTGCGCCGCATCGTCATCCCGCACGCGGCGCCGGGCATCGCGGCCGGTTGCATCGTGGTCTTCATGCTGTGCCTGGGCAACTACCTCACGCCCACGCTGCTGGGCGGCAAGAACTCGCTGTGGTTCACCGAGCAGATCTACACGCAGTTCATCACCCGCTTCAACTGGAACCAGGGCGCGGCCTTCGGTTTCCTGCTGCTGTTTCTCTCCACCGTGCTGGTGTGGGTGGGCTTGCGACTCACAGGCCAGCGTTTCGGCGCGGTGATGAAGACCTGAAGACATGAAGCCCCCACGTTCACTTCGTTCTCTGCCCCCCGAGGGGGCGCTCAGTGTCCTTCGGGCGGCCGTGCGGCCACTGACATGATCCCCAGCCTCCCCCGCTCCTTCGCACAGCGCCTCGGCCTCAACGCCTTCGTGCTGGTGTTCTTTGTGTTCCTGTTCGTGCCGCTGGCCGTGGTGGCCCTCTTCGCGTTCAACAACGCGCCCCATCCCACGCCGCCCTGGATGGGTTTCACACTCGACTGGTTCGTGGCCGACAACGACAGGCGCACCGGCCTGCTGGCCGACGGCGAGCTGATCAAGAGCCTGGGCACCAGCGCCTGGGTCGCCACCTGGGTCACGGTGCTGTCGGTTGGCGTGGGCACCTGCAACGCCTTCCTGCTGGAGCGCTTCGACTTTCCCGGCAAGAACGCCATCGCCCTGCTGAGCATGCTGCCGCTGGTGATCCCGGGCGTGATCCTGGGCATCTCCATCCTCGCGTTCGCCAGTCGCATCGCCAACTTCGCTGACGAGACCTGGGGCCTGGAGCTCGACTTCCTGCGCCCGGGCTTGCCGCTGGTGATCCTGGGGCAGTTCTGCTACATCGTCACCATCGCCACGCTCTCCATTTCGGCCAGCCTGCGCCGCTTCGACCGCACGCTGGAAGAGGCTGCCTACAACCTGGGCGCCAGCCGCGCCGCCGTGCTGTGGACGGTGACCCTGCCCTACCTGCGCCCGAGCATGATCGGTGCGGCCGCCATGGCTTTCCTGATGTCGTTCGAGAACTTCAACACGACGCTGATGTTGGTCGGTTCGGACTCGCCACTCACCGTGCTGATGTACAGCCGCATGCGCGAAGGCGCGACACCGGTGCTCAACGCCATCAGCCTGTTCCTCATGATCGCCTCGGCCCTGCTGGCGCTGATGCTGCTGTGGCGCAAGCCCACCACCCCCTGAGCTCGCGGAGCTCCCAGCGTGCCTGCTTACCGCTGCTCACATCCGTCACAAGCCGCTTAAGGCTGGCTTCAAGTTGGGGCGTTGCAATGCCTTCACCCGCACTTCGGCGGGGGTTCATTGCACAGGAAACCCACATGAAATCGCTCGTTCTCTCCACCCTTCTGATCGCCGCGGCCGGCACCGCACTGGCTTCTCCCACCTGCACCGCACCCAAGGACAAGTGGCAACCCGAGGCCACCTTCAAGAAGGACCTGGAAGCCCAGGGCTACCAGATCAAGACCTTCAAAGTGACCAAGGGCCAGTGCTACGAGATCTACGGCACCGACAAGGCAGGCAAGAAGGTCGAGGTCTATTTCGACCCTGTCAGCGGCAAGGCGCTGGAACAGAAGTGAACACCACCACCACCACCACCGCCGCATCGCGTCGGGTCTGGGATCCGCTGGTGCGCGTCTTCCACTGGTCGCTGGTGGCTTGCGTTCTGCTCAACCTGTTCGTGGTGGAGGACGGTGAAGACCTGCACCAGTGGCTGGGCTACGTGGCCGCAGCGCTGGTGGGTGTGCGCGTGGTGTGGGGCTTCATCGGCCCGCGCCACGCGCGGTTTGCCGACTTCTTCCCGACGCCACGCCGCGTGGCCAGCCACGTTCGCGCGCTGTTCGGTGGTGAAGCCGAACACCACTGGGGCCACAACCCGCTGGGTGGGCTGATGGTGCTCGGCCTCATGGCGATGGTGCTGGCGCTGGGCCTCACCGGTTGGATGCAGGGCCTTGATGCCTTTTGGGGCGAGGAATGGCTGCAGGACCTGCATGAAGGCCTGGGCGAGTGGTTGCTGCCGATGGTCGGCTTGCACGCAGCGGCGGCCATCGTCATGGGCCGCATCGAGCGCACGCGCCTCGTCAAGGCCATGGTCACCGGCGTGAAGGAGCGCTACTGAGGGCGCGGGGCTGCGTGGCACACTCGCCGCATGTCCCCGAGCGTGCATCCCAACGAGGTGGAGTTCACCGCCATCCGTGCCCAGGGCGCGGGCGGGCAGAACGTGAACAAGGTGTCCAACGCGGTGCACCTGCGTTTTGCCATCCACGCCTCATCGCTGCCGGAGCCGATCAAGGAACGCCTGCTGGCGCTCAGCGACCAGCGCATCACCACCGAGGGCGTGGTGGTGATCAAGGCGCAGACCAGCCGCAGCCTGGAGCAGAACAAGGCTGAAGCGCTCGAGCGCCTGCAGGCGCTGGTGGACAGCGTGGCCACGCTGCCCAAGGCACGCAAGGCCACCAAACCCACCTTCGGTTCGAAGCAACGCCGGCTGGAAGGCAAGGCCACGCGCTCCACCGTCAAGCAACTGCGCGGTCGCGTGCGCGGACAGGACTGAAACTACCGCCACCCGCTTCGCTTAAGGTTTTTTTACGATTCCTTTAAGCGCTATTTAGCAGCGCGCGCCGCGGTGGATTCCTAGACTCGTCTTCCATGATTCGTTGCACATGGGGTGCTGCGGTCATCACGAGACAAGCCGGGCTCTGCCCGCCCAAGGAACCTCCATGCAATCCCACGCACTCGAAATGGCCCACGTGGCCGCCACCGCCCGCACCAACCTCGGCCGGTTCAACATGTACGCCGGTATCCACAAAGCCTTGCGCGCCTTGATGGCCGACACCCTGCTCACCGTCGGCCGCGCCGACCCCACGGACGCCGCCGATGTGGCCCATGCCGCGACCCGGGTGGGTGAACTCATGGACCTGTGCGCCAGCCACGTCGCCCACGAAAACAATTCCGTGCACCCCGCGCTCGAAGCGCGCTGCCCCGGCGTCTGTGGGCCTGTCGCGCAAGACCACGAAGGCCACCTGCACCACATTGCCCACCTGCGTGACGCCGCTCGAGGCCTTGCAGGCCTGGAGGCCGCCGAGCGCGAGGCCACGCTCCAGGCCCTCTACCTGGCACTCGCCCTGTTCGTGGCCGACAACTTCCAGCACATGCACGCTGAGGAGACAGTGCACAACGCCGCGCTCTGGGCGGCGTACAGCGACGCCGAGTTGATCGGCATCCACGACGCCCTGCTGGCCACCATCCCGCCGGCCGAGATGATGTTGGTGATGCGCTGGATGCTGCCCCAGCTGAACGCGCCTGAGCGCCTGGGGGTGATGGAGGGCATGCGCGCGGGCGCGCCCGCCCCCGTGTTCGAAGGCATGCTGACAGGGACGCAGGGGCTGCTCAACCAGCGCGACTGGACCAAGCTCGCGCGCGGCCTCGGCCTGCCGCCGGTGCCCGGCCTCGTCGCCGGCTAAGCGGCGATGTCCTCGAGCTCGACCGGGCCCTGCGCCTCGAAGCGGAAGCAGCCGCGCCCGGTCTTGTGAATGCGCAATTGCGGGCACTGCTCGGCGAGCCGGCGGTGCAGCAACAGCAGCCGGGCTTCAAGGTTGTCGGCCACCTCGGGCAGGCGCAGCGAGCTGTCCAGCCGCAGTTCGCGGTTGGTGAACTCGCTGCGGCCCTGCTGACTGTGGCGCAGCAGTTTCCACAGGATGGCACCGGCCACGCCCTTGATCAGGTAGGCGTTGTTGATGAAGACGCTGTCGTTGCTGCGGTAGTGCCGCACCTGCAGCACCGGGCCCGCCGCCACCGCTGGCACCGGCGTCGTGGCGTTGACTTCGTCCTCAGTGCACGGCGCTTCGGCCTCCTGCATCAGGTCGATGGCCGCGCCCAGTTGGCCACCGAGCGCCACCAGCAGGTCTTCGTCCTCGAAGCTGAACTGCATGTCCAGCGGGCTCTCGACGAACAGCACACCGACCACCCGCCCGGCCGACTGCAGGGGCACCGCCAATTGGCTGTGCGGCTCGGGCAGGCCGGGGTAGGGGATGTCGGTGCTCTGCGGTTGAGCGTCGCCCAGGCTGCTGCGCATGGCGCTGCTGTACAGGTAGGCGCTGGTCATGTGCATGATGCGCACCGGCGTGCACTCGCGCGCGGCCACGCCGATCACGCCATCGCCGAGTGCGATCTCGGAGCCCACGCCCGACGTGTCGTAGCCACGGCTGGCCACGGTGTACAGGCGCTGGGAAGCAGCGTCCGAGATCAGCACCATGGCGTGGCGCACCGCGAGGTCCTGCTCCAGCGTGTCCAGCGTGGCGTCGAGTGCCGCGCCCAGGCTGCGCGCGGCCGAGAGGCGCGCACTGCCGCGGCGCAGCACGGCGAGAAAGTTGGGCCTGGGGGGCGGCGGGGGCAAGGCCTCGGGCAGCGGCTCCTGTGGCAGTCGCTCGACCTCGATCACTTCGTGGATGTCAGACCCCCGAAGGCGGAACACGTCGGCCATGCCGGTGTGCGAGGCGATCCCCGCCAGTTGCGCCTTCATGCTCTCGAACACCGGTCCCGCGTCCTCGGTGCGCAGGTAACGCAGGTGCAGCCGGTAGAACACCGCGTTGAGCGGGTTGAGCACCAGCAGCGTGGAACGCGGATTGACCAGCAGGTTCTGGCGCGTCTTGTTGAAGAACTGGAACGACAGCGCCACGTGGCCTTCGTCCACGTAATAGACCTGCGAGATGTAGGCCACGTTGGGCGTGCCGTCGGCCGCGGTGGTGGCCATGATGGCGGGAATCGCACCCTCCAGGCAGGGCCGCACCTCGCCCAGATCCACCGCAGGCAATGGGAGTGCCGCCGTCATGCGGCGCCCGTGATGGGCTGGCCCGCCCTGGCACCGGGTGTCTGGTCAAAGGCCAGCTCGGGTTCAAATTCGATGGCCACCACGTCGTCCAGTCGGTGCGACAGCATCGCGCGTGCGTAGACCGCGCCAAAGCCGATGCGCGTCAGCTCGATCTCCATGCCGCGCAGGTAACGCTGCAGTGCCGGCACGTCGTCCTCACGCGCCTCGCGCAGACGGGCACCACGTGTCTTGAGCTGCACGGTCTTGTGGCTGCTCGGCTGGCTGAAAACGACCGCCAGGCGCCCACTGCGGGCCACATCGCCGAGCAACTGCCCCGCCTGGCTGCGGCAGACGTACACCGTGATGTGACGGCCCTGCGCCTGCACCAGGCTGCCGACGGCGCGCATCACACTGGGCGTGAGGTCGGGGCCGCAACTGCTGGCGATGACCGAGATGCCCCCGTCCATCATGGCCAGGTGCTCCGGTGTCAACAGGGGTGGGCTGGGTTGTTCCAAGGGGGGCCGGCGTCGGTGGACGGGACGCCGCGATCATAGCGAGCAGGTGCCGCAACGCCAAGCGCCCGCAGAAACTCGAACATTTGCAATTTCGCACATGTGTGCCAAAATATGGCCCATGGATGCCCGGACCCAGAAAAGTGAAATGACACGCGCCGCCATCGTGGGCGCGGCGCTGGACCTCGCTTCGTCCGACGGGCTGGAGGCCATCACGCTGCAGGCGGTGGCCGATCGCATCGGCGTTTCCAAAAGCGGCGTGTTCTCGCGTGTGGGCTCGCGCGAAGCCTTGCAGAAGGCGGTGATCGAGGAGTTCGGCCGCCGCTTCCTTGCCGACGTGTTCGTGCCGGCTATGCAGGTTCCCAAGGGGCTGCCGCGGCTGAGCGAGATCGTTCGGCGCTGGTTCATCCGTCTGCGCGATGTCGAGGCCCACACCGGCTGCCTTTACACCTCGGGCGCCTTCGAACTCGATGACCGCGAGGGCGAACTGCGCGACCTGTTGCTGGGCGAAGTCACGCGCTGGCGTGCCGCACTGCGCCGCACCGTGTTGCAGGCGATCGAGGTCGGCCACCTCCAGCCCGACACCGACGCCGAACAACTGGTGGGCGAGATCTGCAGCCTGGCGATCGGACTGGTGCACGACGTGCGCTTCCTGCGCGACCCCCGCGCCACCGAGCGCGCGCAGGCCACCTGGGCGCGGCTGGTCAAGACCTATCAAATCTGAGCCATTTTCTGCTTGCTTTTTTTTGAACCAATTTCGCACGACTGTGCGATTACAGGAGAAGCCCATGACCACCACACCCCTTCAGACAGCCTCCGCCTACTACCAGACCACCCCAGGCACACGCTGGCTGCGCTGGGCGCTGGGCCTGTCCGAGCGCGTCTGGCCCTCGCTGGCCGTGCGCGGCGCCCTTCGCCTGTTCGGCACGCCGCTGCCACCAAAATGGTTGCACCGCCGGCAACCCGCACTGGCCACCTGGCAGGCCACGCCCTGGCCCTTCGAGCAGGCCAGCGTCACGCTGTACCAGCCCCCGCCGGGCCCACCCGGCCCGGTGGTGCTCTTGCTGCACGGCTGGGGCGGCCATGCCGCGCAGATGCTGCCGCTGGCACAGGCATTGGAGGCGCAAGGCCTGCGGCCCATGCTGGTGGACCTGCCCGCCCACGGCCGCAGTCAGGGCAGCACCAGCAACCTGCCGCAGTTCGCGCGCGCCATCGAGTACGTCACCGCCCGCCTGCAGCAACAGGGCCATGAGGTGCGCGCCGTGGTGGCGCATTCGCTGGCGGCCAACGCACTGGCCTACGCCGCCGCGCGCGGCCTGCCCGTGGCCCGGCTGGCGCTGCTCGCACCTCCGGCCTCGCCGCACGCGTACACGCGCCTGTTCGCCATGGTGTTCGGTCTGAGCGAGGACACGCGCTCGCGCATGCAGCAACGGGTGGAAGCGCGCGAAGGCATTCTGATGCGTCAGTTCGAGCCGGCGGCGGTCGGCCCGCGCGTGGCCGTGCCCACGCTCATCGTGCACGACCGCGAAGACCGCATCAACCGCTTCGCCGACGCCGAGGCCTACCGCGATGCGATCGCTGGCGCGCAGTTGATGGAAACCAACGGCCTGGGCCACACCCGGCTGCTGCGCGACGAGCAGGTGCTGCAGGCGGTGGTGGCACACCTGCGGGGCTAAGAGCCTGCTCTAAGTCTGTCTGGGGCCGCGCAAGAGTCTTTTCGGGATGGGCTGCAAGGCGCAAAACGCAGCCGGGCCGGTGGCCCGGCGAGGCTTTGCAACGCGGCAGACCGCCCGAAAAGACTCTTGCCCTCCGGGTTGGGACGAAATCGGGCGATTTGCCCACCCAATCCCTTGCATGGGCATGAGCCCAGCGGCGGCATGTGGGCGGGCAACTCATCCCGATTTCGACCCAACGCGGCCCCAGACAGACTTAGAGCAGGCTCTAGCCCCACCGCGCTCACTTCATCGCTTCGCTGGGCGCGCGGCTGTGTTCGTTGTTGGTGTCCACCAGCAGGCGCAGCAGCTTCATGAACTGGGCGCGCTGGCGCTCGGAGAGTGGCCCCAGGATCAAGTCTTGCGCGCCCAGCATGGCCGGCACGGCCTCGCCCAGCAATTGCACGCCGGCGTCGGTGAGCGCAAGCTGGCGGGCGCGTCGGTCTTCGGGCGCGGTGCGGCGCTCCAGCCAGCCACGGGCTTCCAGCCGGTCGACCACGCCGCCGGTGGTGGAGGCGTCCAGCGCAATCGTGCGCGCCAGCGTGCGCTGGTCAATACCCGGGTGGTTGGCCACGGTCTGCAGGGCGGCGTATTGCACCGGGGTGATGCCGATCTCGCCCAGCTCCTGCAGGAAGATGCCCACCGAGATCTGGTGCAGCCGGCGGATGTAGTGGCCGGGCTGGTGGTCGATGTCGACGGCGGGAGGGCTGCGTTTCATGGCGATGGATGGGGGTTGCGGGAATCCTAGCACCGGTCATACAATAAGTACACTGATCATAAGCATGCGATGCATATCGAGGAGACACCGATGAGCGCACCCCATTCAGACTTGCCCGTCATCGTTGCCGGTGGCGGCATTGGCGGCCTGGCCGCGGCGCTCGCCCTGGTGCGCCAGGGCTTTCACGTCAAGGTGCTGGAGCAGGCGGCCGAGCTGGGTGAGATCGGCGCGGGCATGCAGCTCGGGCCCAACGCCTTTCACGCGTTTGACGCGCTGGGCGTGGGCGAGGCCGCGCGCCAGCGCGCCGTGTACACCGACTTCATGGTCATGCACGACGCCATCGACGAAGTCCAGGTCGGCATGATCCCCACCGGTGAAGCCTTCCGCCAGCGCTTCGGCAACCCCTACGCCGTGATCCACCGGGCGGACGCGCACGGCTCGCTGCTCGAAGGCGTGCAGGCCAGCGGGCAGATTCAGTTCGTCACCTCCACCCGCGTGGCGCGCGTGGAGCAGGATGCGAATGGCGTGACGGTGCACGACCAGCACGGCAACGCCCACCGCGGCCTGGCGCTGATCGGCGCCGACGGCGTGAAGTCTGTCGTGCGCCAGCAGTTCGTGGGTGACGAGGCGCGCGTGACCGGCCACGTGGTCTACCGCGCGGTGGTCGACAAGGCCGACTTTCCCGTAGACCTGCAATGGAACGCAGCCAGCATCTGGGTCGGGCCCAACTGTCACCTGGTGCACTACCCCCTGCGCGGCGGCGAGCAGTACAACGTGGTCGTGACCTTCCACAGCCGCGAGCAGGAAGAGTGGGGCGTGACCGAGGGCAGCCAGGCAGAAGTGCAGAGCTACTTTCAAGGCTTGTGCCCCAAGGCGCGGCAGTTGATCGACCTGCCGAAAAGCTGGAAACGCTGGGCCACGGCCGACCGCGAGCCCATCGGCCAGTGGAGCTTTGGCCGCGTCACGCTGCTGGGCGACGCGGCCCACCCCACCACGCAGTACATGGCGCAAGGCGCGTGCATGGCGATCGAGGACGCGGTGACGCTCGGCGAAGCCTTGCGCGTGCACGGCAACGACATCGAGAAGGCCTTCGACCTCTACCAGCGCTCGCGCGTGGCGCGCACCGCGCGCATCGTGTTGAGCTCGCGCGAGATGGGCCGCATCTACCACGCCAAAGGCGTCGAACGCCTGGTGCGCAACGACCTCTGGAAGGGCCGCACGCCCGAGCGTTTTTACGACGCCATGGAGTGGCTCTACGGCTGGAACGTGCAGAACTGCCTGGCCGCCCACTGAACACACGGAGACAACATGAACGACCTCGGACGACTCGAAGACCTGCCCGCCGACTACGTGGCCGAGCTGCGCGCGCTCAACCTGGTGCCGCTGTGGCCCAGCCTGCGCGGCGTGCTGCCGCCGACCATCCCCACGCGCCAGACGCAGGCCACGCACTGGCCCTACAAGACCATCAAGCCGCTGCTGCTCAAAGCCGGTGAGCTCACCCCGATCGAGAAGGCCGAGCGCCGCGTGCTGGTGCTGGCCAACCCGGGCCACACGCTGGAGAAGATGCAGGCCAGTGCGGCCATGTACCTCGGCATGCAGCTGCTGATGCCCGGCGAGTGGGCACCGAGCCACCGCCACACGCCCAACGCCGTGCGCATGGTGGTGGAAGGCGAAGGCGCCTGGACCACGGTGGACGGAGAGCGCTGCCCCATGTCGCGCGGCGACCTGATCCTCACGCCCACCGGCCTGTGGCACGAGCACGGCCACGACGGCACCGAACCGGTGATCTGGCTCGACGTGCTCGACCTGCCGCTGGCTTACTACCTGGAGGTGAGCTACCACCTCAACGGCGCGCGCCAGGACACCAAGCCTGGACAGGGCGACCGCGCGTACGCCCGCGCCGGCGTCGTGCCCACACCCGTGTTCGGCCGCAGCGGCAAGCGTTACCCCATGCTGCGCTACCCCTGGGCCGATGCGAAGGCCGCGCTGGAGTCGATCGCGGCCGACCGGCCCGATGTGGACGCGGTGCAGGTGACCTATGTGAACCCCGAGACCGGTGAAGACGTGGAGAACATCCTCGGCTTCCACGCACTCATGCTGCGCCCGGGCCAAACGCTCAAGCTGCCCGCGCGTTCGCCGGCCGTGGTCTACCACGTGATCGAAGGCGCGGCGCGCGTGGCCACCGACGCGCAGGGCTTCGACCTGGTCGCCGCCGACACCTGCTGCATCCCCGGCTACACCGCCACCACGCTCAGCAACGCCTCGGCCAGCGCACCGGCCTTCCTTTTCATCGCCGACGAATCGCCGCTGCACCGCAAGCTCGGCGTCTACGAAGTGCGTCCCGACAACCAACCCTCCATGCCCTGAACCGGCCCCAACCCATGACCACCTACCTCTTCCCCCCACCCCCCGTTGCGGCCGTGCCCGTGCGCGGCAAGACCGAGCAATTCCCCGTCAACCGCCTGTTCTTCGTCGGCCGCAACTACCACGCGCACGCGGTGGAAATGGGCAAGCCGGTGAACAAGACGGCCGAGCGACCGTTCTACTTCACCAAGGCGCCGCAGACGCTGGCGCTGTCGGGCGCAACCACGCCCTACCCGAGCGAGACGGCCAACTACCACTTCGAGATGGAGCTGGTGCTGGCGATCGGCAAACCCGGCTTCCGCGTGAAGGCCGAAGACGCACACGAGATCATTTACGGCTATGCGGCCGGTCTGGACATGACGCGGCGCGACCTGCAGCTGGTGGCGCGCGACAAGGGCCGCCCCTGGGACCTGGGCAAGGACGTGGAGCATTCGTCGGTGTGCAGCGAGATCGTGCCCATGCCGGGTGTGGTGATCGAGCGCGGTGGCATCGAGCTGGCGGTCAACGGCGCGGTGAAGCAGAAGTCCGACGTGGACAAGCTGATCTGGAACATCCGCGAAATCATTGCCGACCTCTCGCTCTTCTACCACCTGCAACCCGGCGACCTGATCTACACCGGCACGCCCGAAGGCGTGGGCGCGGTGCTGCCGGGTGACCGCATCACGGGCTCCGTGGAAGGTGTGGGCGAGGTGGCGCTGCAGGTGGGGCCGAAGGCCTGACTTTCAGGTGGGTTCCAGCCCCCGGCGGCGCATCATGTCGGCGCTCATGGCGCGCAAGGCATCGGCCGACAACTGGGCCTGTGAGACCGGGTAGACCAGGCCGTCTTCCTGGCACAGGTGGTGGTCGTACAGCCGGGCGAAGCCGATGAGCGCCGCCTCTTCCTGCGGGCTGAAGTGGGCCCACCCCGGAGGTGGCGCCTGCGCCACAGACGCCAGCGCTGCACGCACCGTCACCCAGGCCGCTTCCATGTCGCGGTGGTCCTGCTGCAGGCCTTGCACCACCTGACGCAGCGCCGCGTCATCGCCGGCCAGCAGTGGCGGGAACACATGGCGCTCCTCGTCTTCGTGGTGCAGCGGGGCGGCCAGGTCGAAATAACGCATCACGTCACACGCGGCGCTGGCCACGCTCTCGTCCCAGCCGCGCACCAACACGTGCTGCTGCAGCTTGGCCAGCAAGCCCAGCATGCGCTCGACGCGCTCGTGGCAGGCGCCCAGCATCTCGAACGGCGCTTCGAACCCCGCGGCGGGCGCGCGGTGACCGGGCAAGGTGATCGATGTGAGGGGGATCGTGGTGACCATGTCAGATTTCCATCACGCAGCGCGCGAAGCGCGGCGGGGGTGTTTGTTTCACCTCATCCCAGAGCCACGGCCTGCCCTTGCGGGTCGAACGGAATGAAAGCGTGCAGCTGGCCCTGGCGGATCGCCTCCACCATGTCCTGCAGTGGCTGTTCGGCCTCGGCACTCTCGGGTTGTCGGCCCGGCGTGCCCGCCAGCGCAGCAGCAAACACCATGCCCCACGGCTGACCAAAGGCCTCTGCCTCTTGCACCAGTTGATCAAACGAGTGGAGTTCGTCCAGCCCCTTGTCCACGCACATCTGCGGCACCAGCGCGCCGCCCTCGCCGCGTTCGAATTCGAGCCGCTGGGCCTCGGTGGCGTCGTCGGGCAGCTCCACGCCGGCAAACACGAACAGCAGGCGCTGCGGCAGCGGTTGCAGGCGCGCGGCGCTCAGCAGGTCGTCGAAGGTTTGAATGTTCATGGTGTCTCCAGATTCAGTTGGCATTCACCGGCGCGGGGCCGAGCGTGCTGCAGTAGTCGGCCATGGTCGGGCGCGCGCGCGCGGGCCGGCGTGCCGCCACCGTGCCCACGCTCAGAAAACACAGGGCATGTTCGCCCGCGCTCAGGCCGAAGCGCTGGCGCAAGGCGGTGGAGCCCAGCGCCTTGCCACTGGTGAGGGCCGAGCCAAAACCCATCGCGGTGGCCATGAGCAGCATGTTCTGCACCGCGCACCCGGCCGAGAGAATGCGCTCGGACAGGTCCACCGCCGGGTCGCCGCGCTGCCCGTCAACCACCACCAGCAACAGGAAGGGCGCGCGGTGCGCCTTCTCGCGCGCCTGGTCCAGTTGCTCGGGCGTGGCGGTGGCGTCGCGCTCGTGCAGCGCTCGTGCGAACACCTCGGCCAGCGAGCCGCGTTCGGTGCGCGGCACGATCACGAAGCGCCAGGGCAGCAACTGCCCGTGGTCCGGCGCAGCCGCAGCGGCACCCAGCAAGGCCTGCAGCTGGTCCGCATCCGGTCCGGGCGCCAGCAGGCGTTTGGGCAGCACGGTCTGGCGCGCGTGGATCAGGTCGGCCGCCGTGCGGGCGCATTCCCGCTCGACCGCATCAACCTCGAACGCCGCCTGCAACGGCCTGTTGCGCAGCACCGTGTTCATCCGCACACCCCGAGGTGACCGCACTGCGTGCAGTAGTCACAGCCGTCCTTGCGGATCACCGCATGCGCGCCGCACTCGCCGCACTTCTTGCCCGGCATGAGGCCCGGCGTGGCCGCCACCACCACCGGTGGCGGGGGCGCGCCTGCGGGGGTGATCCCGGCGCGCTGCGCGATCAGGGTCTGCACCGCGTAGGCGATGGCCGCCACCACCGAGTCGTGCCACATCGGCACGTGCGTGCCATCGGCTTTCTGGTGCGTGCCCATGCGCACCGGTCCGCGGTCCCAGGCCACCTTGCGCATGTCGCGCAGGGCGCGTTCGAGGAAGCCACCGCGCGCGGCCAGCGAGAGCAGGCGCATGCTGGACGACACCCACTGCTGCGACTCGCCGCTCTGCCCCACCGGCATGAAGAACTCGATCGCGCGCTCGACCGTGCCCGAACCGTCGGCACTCGGCACGGGCAGGAAGGACACCAGCAGGTACAAGGTCTGGTGGCCTTCCTGCGTCCAGTACTCGATCTTGTCGGCCACCGCCGACAGCGCACCCGGCGGCCGGCTCTCGATCACGCTGCGCATCGGGTCCACGGTGGCCACGCTCGCTGTTGTCTCAGGCAAAACTTCGGAGTGTGTGCCGGTGTCGAGCACCGAGCCCAGGATGGCGTTGGGACGGTAGGTCGCCAGCCCCTTGAGCTGTGCGCGCCAGGCTTGGCGGTAGAGATCCTTGAAATCGTCGTACGCGTAGTCGGCCGGCACGTTCACCGTCTTGGAGATCGCCGTGTCCACGAAGGGCTGCACCGCCTCCATCATGGCCAGGTGGTCGGCCGCCGGCATGGACAGTGCGCTCACGAAAAACTCGGGCAGTTGCGCCATGTCACCACCGAGCTCGCGGTAGAGCCGCCAGGCATGGTCTTCCACCGCGTAGTCGGTGGTCGTGCCGTCGGCCTCGCGCTTCTTGCGCCGGTACATCCAGGAAAACGGCGGCTCGATGCCGTTGGACGCGTTGTCGGCAAAGGCCAGGCTGACCGTGCCGGTGGGCGCGATCGACAGCAGGTGGCTGTTGCGGATGCCGTGCGTGCGGATCGCCGTGCGCAGCGCCTCGGGCAGGCGGCTGGCGAAGGTGCCCTCGGCCAGGTAGCCGTCGGCGTCGAATTTGGGGAACGCGCCCTTCTCCTGCGCCAGCGCCACGGAGGCCGCGTAGGCCGCGTCGCGCATGCGCTCGGCGATCTGCGCGGCCAGGGTGCGCCCCTCGGGGCGGTCGTAGCGCACGCACAGCATGGCCAGCGCATTGCCCATGCCGGTGAAGCCCACGCCGATGCGCCGCTTGGCCGCCGACTCGTCGCGCTGCTGCGGCAGCGGCCAGAAGGTCACGTCCAGCACGTTGTCGAGCGCGCGCACCTGCAGTGCCACCGCCTGCTCGAAGGCCTCGAAGTCGAAGGTGGGCAAGCCGCCGAAGCCGAAGGGGTGGCGCACGAAACGCGTCAGGATCACCGGCCCGAGATCGCAGCAGCCGTAGGGTGGAAGTGGCTGCTCACCACATTGCCCCGTCACCACGCCATTGAAAATCACGGTGTTGTGATCGGCTTGGGTGGTGTCGTAAACAGCCTCCTGGCCGGCGGACACGATTTCTGCAATCCGACTCGAGAAGCGCTGGGTCTTGCGCAAAGCCTTGCCAGCCACCCAGTCGCGGTATCGGGCCGTTTTGTAATCGAGCAGGAAGCCGATTTCGCTCATGAACTGCTCGCGGGACTCGCCGTCCACGATGAGTTCGTATTGGGACTTGCAAGCGTATTCGGCCTGTCCCCCCTTTCCGTCGGGCATGGCCTTGACGGTCGCATCCCTGCGCAAACGCAAACGGCTGAACACCCCGAAATTGGCCAGCAGCACCTGCACATCCTGGAGCAGTTGTGGGTAGCTGGAGCTCAAACGGATGGAGCAACTCTCGCTGGCCCCGGAGATGTTGACGGTGCCGTCGGTCTGAAAAAGCGCCCTCAGATAGGCCTTGACGCACGCCTCGTTGCCTTGCCAGACCACCTCGGGCACCCTCAGCTTGGTGGCCCGCGTGAAACCGAGTGCCTCCAGGGCACGCGCCAACAGCACGGAGCGAATGAACACGTGGTTGCGCTCAGCCACCGACACCGGCGAGACGCAGTAGGTCCTCTGCGTTCGCGACAAGCCGGCAATCATGGCGTTGACCGTGGTGGTCACCCGCTCGGCGAGTTCGCGTTCCTGATTCCAGAGGTTGATGCAAACGACCTCCTGACCTTTGCCCCGGTGGATGAAATGGCCATCGCCCGTGATCAGACCCAGCAGAATGCCCAGCTCCTCGCTGCCCTGCTGGCCAAACTGGCCCTTGCCTGACTGCACCCACAACTCGTCGCCCACCTTCAAATCCGACAACTTGACCTTGCCGCGCGACGTGTAGAAATCGTGCCAGGCCGTGGCCTTGATCTCGTAGCCATCTTCGGTGGTGACCTTGAAGACATCGGCCAGGCGGGCGGTCATGAAGGCGGGCTTGGCTGGACGGGTGTCGACACCACGCCCCTCGCCTCCAAGCGCTCGGCGATCCACTGTGGTCTCCAGTGGCAGCCCGCTTGCGCACAGGTCGCCGATCCGCACCAGTCCGTGTTGCGTTGCCAGCCGGGTATCGGCCGTCACGCAGGGGTTCGTCGCCTCGATGGTCTCGCAGTAGCGCAGGTTGTTGTCGCGCTGGATGTGGTCGAGGAACAGGATGCCGGGCTCGGCGAAGTCGTAGGTGGAGCGCATCACCGTGTCCCACAGCTCGCGCGCGGGCATGCTGCGGTAGACCCACAGGCCATCGGAGCGCTGGTGGGCGCCCTGGGCCATCAGCGCCGCGCCAGGGCGCGCGCGGTGCACCAGCTCCCAGGGCTGGTCGTCGGCCAGCGCGCGCATGAAGGCGTCGCTCACGCCCACCGACACGTTGAAGTTGTTCCAGCGCCCCGGTGTGCGCTTGGCGGTGATGAACTCGATCACGTCGGGGTGGTCGATGCGCAGCACGCCCATCTGCGCACCGCGCCGCGCGCCCGCGCTCTCCACCGTGGCACACGAATGGTCGAACACGTTGATGTAGCTGCACGGACCCGAGGCCAGCGAGGCCATGGTCTTGACCTCGGCGCCGCGCGGGCGGATGCGCGAGAAGTCGTAGCCCACGCCACCGCCCCGGCGCATGGTCTCGGCGGCTTCGCGCAGGGCTTCGTAGATGCCGGGGTAACCGCCGTCGTCCAGGCCCTGGATGCAGTCGCCCACGGGCTGCACGAAGCAGTTGATCAGCGTGGCCTGGATCGCCGTGCCGGCCGCGCTCATGATGCGGCCCGCACCGATGGCGCCCGCCTGCAGGTTGTCGAAGAAACGCTGTTCCCACAGCGCACGGTCGGCCTCGGGCTCCACCGAGGCCATGGCACGCGCCACGCGGCGGTAGATGTCTTGCTCGCTGGTCTCGCCGTCCTTGAGGTATTTTTCTTTCAGCACGTCCAGCGTGATGGGTTGCTGGCCGATGGCGGTGGAGGCAGATTTCAATGCGTCGCGTTTCATGTTCAGACTTTCCTTTCAATCAGTTGCCACACCGCACCGCGCGAAATGCCCCAGCCCAGAGACACCGAGGAACCGGCTCCGCCGGGCCTCAGGTGTCGCCCCCTGTCAGGGGGGTGGCGCCGAAGGCGACGCGGAGGGTGATCACCGCACTGCGGGGGGTGTTCACATCCTGCCGCCCAACAGCCACAGCATGAGGTCTTTCACCGGTCGGATCTGCTGGCCGAATGGAAGCACACCCGCACCCCGGAAAAAGAGGCCTTTCTGCGTGTCGCCGTCGAGCGCGTGGCCGAGCTGCTGGTCGATGCAGAACTGCCCCATTTCGCCCTTGCCGTCTCGCAATCCGCAATGGGCCAGGCAATCAAATGCCATGTTGCACTTTTTCTTCACATGCGCAACCGCCTTCAGTCGCGGCTCCAGACGCAGGTATTTGTCCAGCCAGGGCGTGCGCACGGCGCGCGCGGGCAGGCCGGCCACGCTGATGAACTCCACCAGGTCCTCGGGTCGGGCCTCGGCCAGCACACGTTTGAAGGCCGGATCGGCGTCGCATTCTTGCGTGACGGCGAACGCCGTGCCGAGCTGCGCCGCGCTGGCGCCCAGGGCCTGCAAGCGCAGGATGTCGTCGCGGCAGCCGATGCCGCCGGCGGCGATGAGCGGTATCTCGCGCTCGATGCCGGCGGTCTTGAAAAACTCGAGCACCTGCGGGATCACCACCTCAAAATCGAACCGCGTGTCCTGCAAATCCGCCACCTTCGCCGCGCCCAGGTGGCCACCGGCCAGCCGCGGGTGCTCGATCACGATGGCGTCGGGCAGGCGTCCCTTTTTCTCCCACTTGCGCACCAGCAGCTGCACACCGCGCGCGTCCGACAGGATGGGGATGAGCGCGGTGTCGGGGTGGTCGCGCGCCAGTTCGGGCAAATCGAGCGGCAGGCCCGCGCCCACCACCACCGCATCGGCGCCACTTTCCAGCGCCAGCCGCACGTATTGCTCGTAGGCGCTGAGCGCCTTCATCACGTTGACCGCGACCAGGCCGCGGCCCTGCGCGATGGCCTTGGCGCCACGGATCTCGCGGTCGAGCGCGACCAGGTTGGCGGTGTCGATGCGCTCGCGTGCGTCGGGCTCTTTGTCCAGGTGGGCGGTGGCCGCCATCAGGTCGGGGTGGCGGCGGCGCAGATCGACCGCAGAGATCGTGCCCAAGCCACCGAGGCCGGCCACGGTGCCCGCCAGCGAGGCCGCCGACACACCCACGCCCATGCCGCCCTGCACCACCGGCAGCAGCTCGCGGCCGCGCAGCCGCCAGGTGCGCAGGCCGCCCTCGCGGGCCAGGGCCTGGAGTTCCGCCGCCAGCGCCACGGCCTCTTCAGTAACTGATGACTTGTCCATCGTGCTCCACATAAGGTTGGTACGGCCCGGTGCCGCTGTTGGAGGCTAACGAAGCGGCGATGAAATCACCTTGTTGTGCATCAAACACATGCACTTCTCCTTCTTCGATCACGTAGTGCCAGCCGTGCAGGGTGAGCCGGCCGGCCTCGACCTCGCGCCGCACCATGGGGTAACCCATGAGGCGTTCGAGCTGCAGCACCACCGCGCGCTGCTCGGTGCGGCGCATGGATTCGGCGCAGGGTTGCACCGGCAGCAGGGCCTCGTCGATCAGCTTGAGCCACGCGGTGAGGGCCACCGCCTCGGCGGGCGCGCCTTCGTAGGCGGTGCGGATCGCGCCGCAGTGGCTGTGGCCGCACACCACGATGCGCTCCACGTGCAGGCTGAGCACGGCGAACTCGATCGCTGCCATCGTTCCGTGGAGTCCGTGCGACTGGTCATGGGGTGGGACGAGCGCGCCGACGTTGCGCACGATGAAGAGCTCACCCGGGCCGGCGCCGGTGAGCAGGTAAGGCACGAGGCGCGAATCGGAGCAGCCGATGAACAGTGTCTTGGGGTGTTGGCCCTCGGCCACCAGATCTTGAAAGCGCTGCTGGTGGCGCGGGAAGTAGTCGGAGCGGAAATGCCGCAGGCGCAACAGCAGTTCGTCAGGCGCTGACTGGGTGTTCATGATGATCCATCTTTCAAGACGACCAAACCGCCACAGGACGCCGTGCCTTCAACCGGGAATGCCGCGGAACTGGCTTTGCCAGGCCGCAGGCATTGCCCCTTGAGGGGCGGAGCGGTTACGCGAAGCGAACAAGCGATGGGGGTGGTCTCTATTGCACGAGTGGGGTGTCGGCCCCTTCCAGTTCGACGCCCTCCACCTGCGCCTGGCCCACCAGCAGCTGCATGTACTGGCGCAGCGCGGTGGCCTGCGACTGCAGCGCCAGCCGCGCACCGATCTGCGCCTGCAGCTCCGTGAACTCGGGCAGGCGCCCAGGCTCGCGCGCCAGCACCTCGACGATGTGCAGGCCGAAGCGGCTGTGCACCAGGCGCGGGTGCAGGCCCAGGGCCTGGATGGCGTCGTTCTGCAGGAACAGCGCCTTGGCCAGCTCGGGCGCGCAGTCCTGCGGCGTGATCCAGCCGAGGTCCCCGCCCTGGGCGCTCGACGGGCAGTTGGAGAGTTCACCCGCGAGCTGAGCGAAGCGATCAGCGGACACCCCCTGGCGCGAGAGCTCCAGCAGAGCGGCCTCGGCGCGCTGCGCCAGCGCGTTCACCGGCACGCCCGGCGTGACCGCGAACAGGATGTGGCGCACGTGCAGCGCCTGGCCGACCACGAAGCGCGGCTTGTGGGCCTCGTAGTGGCGCCGGCATTCCTCGGCGCCGGGCTCGGGCGAGTGCACCTCGGCTTCGAGCAGGGCCTCGATCGCGCCGCGCGTGTCGGCATCGGGCTCGGGCGCGGTCAGGCCGGTGAAGCGCGGCAGCAGGCCGGCGCTCACCGCCTGCTGGCGCAGCAGCTCGGTGCAGGCGCGCTCGCGCAGGTTCTGCGCGTCCAGCACCTCGCCGGCCTCGTGCAGGTGGATGCCGTTGACGCTGGCGATCGCTACCGGCGCCGGGGCGGCGGCCTCAGGGCTTTTGCAGGCGCAAGCGCTGCTGCCGCAACCGGTGGAGGCAGATGTGGAAAGGTCTTGGCTCATGGGGGCTCCCGTTGTTGGGGTGGATCAGCGGGGCTGGTTCGGGTGGGCAGGATTGGTCGGGTTGGCCGGCACGCCCAGGCGACGGCTGCGCACCACCTGGTAAGGCCGCACCAGGTAGGCCACGCTGGCAAAGCCGCTCCACACATGCACCAGGCGCGAGAACGGGAACAGCAGGAAGATCGTCATGCCCAGCACCAGGTGCACCTTGTAAGGCCAGTCCATGTTGACCAGGGCGGAGGCTTCCGGACGGAAGGTGACGATGCGCTGCGCCCACTCGGCCAGCACCAGCATGGCACTGCCATCGGCGTGCGAATACGAGTACGGCAACGTGATCAGGCCCAGCGTGAGCTGCACCCACAGGATCACCAGGATGGCGATGTCGGTGCGGTGGCTGGTCAGGCGGATGCGCGGGTCGAAGATGCGCCGGTGCAGCAGCATCGACAGGCCCACGAAGCAGATCACGCCGGCGGTGCCGCCCGCGTAGATGGCCAGGCGTTGCTTGACCGCGGCGTCCAGGAAGCCTTCGTAGAAAAAGTGCGGCGTGAGCAGGCCCACGGCGTGGCCGAAGAACAGGAACAGGATGCCGATGTGGAACAGGTTGCTGCCCCAGCGCAGCTGGCCCTTGCGCAGCAGCTGCGAGGAATCGCTTTTCCAGGTGTACTGGTCGCGGTCGAAGCGGGCCAGGCTGCCCATGAGGAAAACCGCCAGGCAGATGTAGGGATAGACGCCGAAGAGGAAGTGGTGCAGTGAGGTCATGCCTGTGCTCCTGGTGGGGGGGAGGGGTGGCGGCCGGTGGCCGCCTTCACGATGCGGATGGGTTGCGGCTGGCCGGGCCGGGCCTGGCCTTCCGTGGAGCAGCCGCCGAACACCGCGGGTTCGGCCCAGCTCTCGTCGATGCCGGGGTCGGCCGCCACCGGCACCGGCTCGGCTTTCTCACCCGCGATTTCGAGCACCGCGGCCAGCACGCTGGCGTACGGGCTCTCGCGCTTCTGCAGCGCGCTGAAGATCACGCGCACGATGTGCGCGCTCTCGCCCAGGAACTCGCGCGCCACCGAAGCGGGCTGGGTGGAGGCGAACTCCAGCAGCACGCTCAGGTGGTCGGGCAACTCGGCCGGGCCAAAGAAAAGGCCGGCCTTTTCGTAGGTCTGGATCAGGTCGATCATGGCCGGGCCACGGTCGCGCGAGTCGCCCAGCACATGCTCGAACAGGTGCAGCGCGGTGCTGCGCCCGCGGTCGAACAGCTCGACGTAGTCGGCTTCGACATCCAGCGCAGGTTGTTGACTCAGGTGCACCAGCAGCGCGTCGAGTTCAACCAGCCGCGTGGCCGGCAAGGCGGCTTCGGTGCGCAATGCATCGCGCAGTTCACCGGCGTGCGCACGCAGCTCGGCGGTGGGGTAACGCAGCAGGTGGGCGAGCACGCGCAACGTGTGCACGGCGGGCTTTTGGGGAGATGAGAAAAATGCCATGTCAGACCCCTGCCTTGATCGGGATGGTGCGCTTCTTCTCGCTGCCGAACAGGCTCGTTTCCGTCTGCCCTTCCGAGCAACCGTTGCCGAAGCTGAAGCCGCAGCCGCCCTTGATGTTGAAGGTGTTCTCGGCGTATTCGCGGTGGGTGGTGGGGATCACGAAACGGTCCTCGTAGTTGGCGATCGCCATGGTCTGGTACATGTCTTCAACCTCACGCACGCTCAAGCGCACCTGGTCGAGCACGTCCTGGTTGATCACGCCGTCCACATGCTTGGCACGCTGGTAGCTGCGCATGGCCAGCATGCGTTCGAGCGCACGCACCACGGGGATCGTGTCACCGGCGGTCAGCAGGTTGGCGAGGTATTTCACCGGGATGCGCAGCTGGCTCACGTCCGGGATCTCGCCGTTGTCGCCCAGGTGCCCGGCGTTGGCCGCGGCGGTGATGGGCGAGAGCGGCGGCACGTACCAGACCATGGGCAGCGTGCGGTACTCGGGGTGCAGCGGCAGCGCCACCTTCCAGTCCACCGCCATCTTGTAGACCGGGCTGTGGCGCGCGGCCTCCAGCCAGTTGTCAGGGATGCCGTCGGCGCGCGCCTGCGCGATCACCGCCGGGTCGTGCGGGTCCATGAAGAGATCGATCTGCGCCTTGTAAAGATCCATCTCGTTGGGCACGCTGGCGGCTTCCTGGATGCGGTCCGCGTCGTACAGCAGCACGCCCAGGTAACGGATGCGGCCCACGCAGGTTTCGCTGCACACGGTGGGCTGGCCGGCCTCGATGCGCGGGTAGCAGAAGATGCACTTCTCGGCCTTGCCGCTCTTCCAGTTGTAGTAGATCTTCTTGTAGGGGCAGCCGCTCACGCACATGCGCCAGCCGCGGCACTTGTCCTGGTCGATCAGCACGATGCCGTCTTCCTCGCGCTTGTAGATCGAGCCCGAGGGGCACGAGGCCACGCACGCCGGGTTGAGGCAGTGCTCGCACAGGCGCGGCAGGTACATCATGAAGGTGTTCTCGAACTCCCCCACCATGGCCTTCTGCGCGGCCTCGAAGCCGTTGAAGTTGGCGTCCTTGCTGCGCTTGGAAAACTCGCCGCCCAGGATCTCCTCCCAGTTCGGGCCCCACTCGATCTTCTCCATGCGCTTGCCGGTGATCAGGCTGCGCGGGCGCGCGGTGGGCGCGTGCTTCATCTCGGGCGCCGACTGCAGGTGGTCGTAGTCGAAGGTGAAGGGTTCGTAGTAGTCGTCGATCTCCGGCAGGTGCGGGTTGGCGAAGATCTTCATCAGCAGCTGCCACTTGCCCCCTTGCCTGGGCACGATGGAGCCGTCGGCGCGGCGGGTCCAGCCGCCCTGCCACTTCTCCTGGTTCTCCCACTCCTTCGGGTAACCGATGCCGGGCTTGGTCTCGACGTTGTTGAACCAGGCGTATTCCACCCCGGGGCGGTTGGTCCAGACGTTCTTGCAGGTGACCGAACAGGTGTGGCAACCGATGCACTTGTCCAGGTTGAGCACCATGCCGATTTGTGCGCGGATCTTCATGGGTTCTCTCCTTGGGATTGGTAAGCGCGGATCAGGTGGTCGTCGGCCGGTGTGTCGAGCCAGTCCACCTTGTCCATCTTGCGCACCACGACGAACTCGTCGCGGTTGGTGCCGATCGTTCCGTAGTAGTTGAAGCCGTAGCTGAGCTGCGCGTAGCCACCGATCATGTGGGTCGGCTTGAGCACGATGCGCGTGACCGAGTTGTGGATGCCGCCGCGCACGCCGGTGATCTCCGAGCCCGGGGTGTTGATGATCTTTTCCTGCGAGTGGTACATCATCACCATCCCCGGATTGACGCGCTGGCTCACCACCGCACGCGCGGCCACCGCGCCGTTGATGTTGAACAGCTCGACCCAGTCGTTGTCCTCGATGCCGGCGCTCTTCGCATCGTCCTCGCTGAGCCAGACCACGGTGCCGCCCCGGTTGAGGGTGAGCATCATCAGGTTGTCGCTGTAGGTCGAGTGGATGCCCCACTTCTGGTGCGGCGTGATGAAGTTCAGCACGATCTCGGTGTTGCCGTTGGACTTGATGTTGTGGATGCCCGAGGTCGCCTTCAGGTCCACCGGCGGGCGGTAGCTGCCCAGGCCTTCGCCGAAGGCAATCATCCAGGGGTGGTCCTGGTAGAACTGCTGGCGCCCGGTGAGGGTGCGCCATGGGATCAGTTCGTGCACGTTGGTGTAGCCGGCGTTGTAGCTCACCGTCTCGCTCTCGATGCCGCTCCAGGTCGGGCTGCTGATGATCTTGCGCGGCTGCGCCTGGATGTCGCGGAAGCGGATCTTCTCGTCCTCGCGGTGAATCGCCAGGTGCGTGTGGTCGATGCCGGTCTGTTTGCCCAGCGCCTCCCAGGCCTTCACCGCCACGTGGCCGTTGGTCTCGGGCGCGAGCTGCAGGATCACCTCGCAGGCGTCGATGTCGGTCACGATCTTCGGCATGCCCTTGGTCACGCCCTCGTCGAGCGTGGTGCCGTTGAGCTGGCCGAGCTGCTCCACCTCGGTGCCGGTCTTCCAACCGATGCCCTTGCCGCCGTTGCCCAGCTTCTCCAGCAACGGGCCCAGCGCGGTGAAGCGTTTGAAGGTGTTGGGGTAGTCGCGTTCCACCACCGAGATCTGCGGCGCGGTCTTGCCGGGGATCAGGTCGCAGTGGCCTTTGCGCCATTCCTTCACGTCAAAAGGCTGCGCCAGTTCGCCGGGGGTGTCGTGCATGATGGGCGTGAGCACCACCTCTTTTTCGACCCCCAGGTGGCCCACGCAGACTTCGCTGAAGGCCTGCGCAAAACCCTTGTAGATCTCCCAGTCGCTGCGGCTCTGCCACACCGGGTCCACCGCGGCCGACAGCGGGTGGATGAAGGGGTGCATGTCGCTGGTGTTGAGGTCGTTCTTCTCGTACCAGCTCGCGGTGGGCAGCACGATGTCGGAGTACAGGCAGGTGGTGCTCATGCGGAAGTCGAGCGTGACCAGCAGGTCCAGCTTGCCTTGCGGCGCGTGTTCGTGCCACGTCACTTCGGCCGGCTTGGCGTCGTCCTTGCCCAGGTCCTTGCCCTGCACGCCGTTTTCGGTGCCCAGCAGGTGCTTGCAGAAATACTCGTGGCCCTTGCCGCTGGAGCCCAGCAGGTTGCTGCGCCACACGAACATGTTGCGCGGCCAGTTCTGCGGCGCGTCCGGGTCTTCACAGCTCATGGCCAGCGTGCCGTCTTTCAGCGCACGCACCACATAGTCCTTGGGGTCCAGCCCGGCGGCGGTGGCGTCTTTGACCACCTGCAGCGGGTTGGTCTTGAGCTGCGGCGCACTCGGCAGCCAGCCCATGCGCTCGGCGCGCACGTTGAAGTCGATCATGCTGCCGCCGAACGCGGCCTTGTCGGCCAGCGGGCTCACGATCTCTTCCATGCCGAGCTTCTCGTAGCGCCACTGGTCGGTGTGCGCGTAGAAGAAGCTGGTGCTGTTCATCTGGCGCGGGGGGCGGATCCAGTCGAGCGCGAAGGCCAGCGCGGTCCAGCCGGTCTGCGGGCGCAGCTTTTCCTGGCCCACGTAGTGCGCCCAGCCGCCACCGCTCTGGCCGATGCAGCCGCACATCATCAACAGGTTGATCACGCCGCGGTAGTTCATGTCGGCGTGGTACCAGTGGTTCATGGCCGCGCCGATGATCACCATCGACTTGCCGTGCGTCTTGTCGGCGTTGTCGGCGAACTGCTGCGCCACGGTGATGACCTGGTCGCGCGGCACGCCGGTGATGCTCTCCTGCCAGGCCGGCGTGTAGGCGGCGTTGTCGTCGAAATCCTTTGCGCCGCTGCCCAGGCCGCGGTCGATGCCGTACTGCGCGACCTGCAGGTCGAACACGGTGGCCACCATGGCGTGGCGCTCCTCGCCGGCCTTGCCCAGGCGCAGGCGCACGGCCGGCACGCGGGCGTGGTTGATGGCGCCGTTCTGCGCGTTGGCGGTGAAGTGCGGCGCGGCGTTGCCACCGAAGTAGGGAAAGGCCACGTCCACCACCTGGGTGTCCTGCTCGCCGTCTTCGATCACCGACAGCTTGAGCTTCACCTCGGTGTCGCTGCGGGCTTCCTTGGCCTGCAGGTTCCACTTGCCTTCGTCGGCGCGTCCGGCCTCGCCCCAGCGGAAGCCGATCGAGCCGTTGGGCAGCACGGCCTTGCCGCCGGTGTCGAAGGCCACGGTCTTCCACTCGGGGTTGTTCTTCTGGCCGAGCTGGCCGTTGAAGTCGCTGGCGCGCAGGTAGCGGTCGGGCACCAGGGTTTTCGTGCCGTCGGCCAGCACATGTTCCTTCAGCATCACCAGCAGCGGCAGGTCGGTGTAGCGGCGCGCGTAGTCGTCGAAGTAGCTGCTGCGCGGCTTGCCGCCCTCGGGGAAATAGAAGTTCTTGAGCACCACGTGGCCCATGGCCATGGCGAGCGCGGCGTCGGTGCCCTGCTTGGGGTGCAGCCAGAGGTCGGAGAGCTTGGCCACCTCGGAATAGTCGGGTGTGACGGCCACCGTCTTGGCGCCCTTGTAGCGCACCTCGGTGAAGAAGTGGGCGTCGGGCGTGCGCGTCTGCGGCACGTTGGAGCCCCAGGCGATGATGAACGAGCTGTTGTACCAGTCGGCCGATTCGGGCACGTCGGTCTGCTCGCCCCAGACCTGCGGGCTGGCCGGCGGCAGGTCGCAGTACCAGTCGTAGAAGCTCATGCACACGCCGCCGATGAGCGAGAGGTAACGCGAGCCGGCGGCGTAGCTCACCATGCTCATGGCCGGGATGGGCGAAAAGCCGATGATGCGGTCTGGCCCGTGCTGCTTGATGGTGTAGACGTTGGCCGCGGCGATCAGCTGGTTGACCTCGTCCCAGCTTGCGCGGACAAAGCCGCCCATGCCGCGCACCTGCTGGTAGTCGCGCCGGGCTTCGGGGTTCTCGACGATGGAGGCCCAGGCGTCCACGGGTGTCTTCGCCACGTTCAACGCGGCGCGCCAGCGCTCCAGCAGGCGGCCGCGCACCATGGGGTACTTCACGCGGTTGGCGCTGTAGAGGTACCAGCTGTAGGAGGCGCCGCGCGCGCAGCCGCGCGGCTCGTGGTTGGGCATGTCCCAGCGCGTGCGCGGGTAGTCGGTCTGCTGGGTTTCCCAGGTGACGATGCCGCCCTTGACGTAGATCTTCCACGAGCAGCTGCCGGTGCAGTTCACGCCGTGGGTGCTGCGCACGATCTTGTCGTGCGCCCAGCGGTTGCGGTAGGCGTCTTCCCAGGTGCGGTCTTCGCCGGTGGTCTGGCCGTGGTTGCCCGAGAAGTTTTCGCGCGGCAGCGAGAAATGGGAAAGGCGATCGAGGAAATGGCTCATGAAGGTCTCCGGAAAGTGGGGCGTGGCATCTGAGGTGCGCGGTCAGGGGTTCTTGATCTCTGCGCCCTTGCGCAGGTAGAACCACCAGTTCAGCACCAGGCAAACGGCGTAGAAGATGGCGAAGCCGTACATGGCGACCTGCGGTGTGCCGGCCTTGATCTGCGCGCCGATCACCACCGGCGCGATGAAGGCGCCGTAGGCAGCCACGGCCGAGGTCCAGCCCAGCACGGGGCCGGCCTGCTGGCGGTCGAAGATGACGCCGATGGTGCGGAAGGTCGAGCCGTTGCCGATGCCGCTGGCAAAGAACAGCACGATGAACAGGCCGATGAAGGCGGGGAAGTACTGCTCGGGCGTGGCCGAGCCGTAGGCCTGCATCATCACGTAGCCCACCGCGACGGAGGCCAGCACCATCACCGCCGAGATGACCTGGGTGACGATGGAGCCACCAACCTTGTCGGAAATCCAGCCACCGATGGGGCGCACCGCGGCGCCGACGAAGGGACCGATCCACGCGTAGGTGAGGGCTGACGGCGCGTTCGGGTTTTTCAGCGTGTGCGTCATCACGCCGGCGGCGTCCGCCACGTGCTGGAAGCCGAAGATCACCGTGATGGCCAGCGG
Organism: Hydrogenophaga sp.; assembly: GCF_018780385.1. GTDB lineage: Bacteria > Pseudomonadota > Gammaproteobacteria > Burkholderiales > Burkholderiaceae_C > Hydrogenophaga. Next base: position 177,806 of record NZ_JADMJO010000014.1, read on the forward strand.
CAGCACCATCGAGAAACCGATGAAGGAGCCGAAGGTGACGATGTAGAGCGCGGTGAGCGACCAGGTGTGCTTGTTGCGGAAGATCGCGAACTGCTTGGCCACGTTCTCCTTCATGGCACCGAAGGCGGCCACGCGCATCATGAGCAGCGCCAGGGCGATGTCCAGCGGGATGGCGATCCACATGTTCAGGATGCCCAGACCGGTGGGGGCCGGCAGGTACAGCCAGAGCATGAAGACGGCCGGGATGAAGGCCAGGGTGTAGAGGTAGGTGACCTTGGCGAACGCGACCAGCGGGTGGCCGGTGTCGGGCGACACGGTCTTGAGGTTGTTCATGCCGAACCAGGCCAGGATCGACAGCGGCACCAGCGAGATCACCCAGGCGAAGCCCGCGTTCTGGATCCAGGTGGGCGTGCCGGCGGCGATCTTGCCGAAGATCCAGCCGCTGTCTTTCACCAGCGTCATGGGCTCGCCGCCGAAGGCGCCGAGCAAGGGCAGCGTCATCACGAGCGGGATGACGATCTGCATCGTCGTCACACCGAAGTTGCCCAGGCCGGCGTTCAGACCCAGCGCCGTGCCCTGCAGCCGCTTCGGAAAGAAGGTGCTGATGTTGGACATGCTGGAGGCGAAGTTGCCGCCCCCCACGCCGGACCACAGCGCCAGCAGCTGGAACGACCACAGCGGCCACTCGGGGTGCTGCAGCGCAAAGCCGGTGCCGATGGCCGGGGCCAGCAGCATCGCCGTGGTGAGGAAGATGGTGTTGCGCCCACCGGCCAGGCGCACCAGGAAGGAGGCCGGGATGCGCATGGTGGCGCCCGAGATGCCGGCGATGGCGGTCAGCGTGAACAGCTCGGCCTGGGTGAAGGGGAAGCCCAGGTTGAGCATCTGCACCGTGATGATTCCCCACATGCCCCAGACGGCGAAGCCGCACAGCAAAGCCGGCACGGAGATCCAAAGGTTGCGGTAGGCGACGCGTTTGCCGGTGCTGTTCCAGAACTGTTCGTCCTCAGGGCGCCAGTCCGCAATATCCGGACCGACTTTGGTGTTCGTGTTCATGGTGGTGTTGGCCGACGCGTGGGGTCAGCTTTGAAGGGAAAAAGGTTTGGCGTTGGCGCCCATGACCTCGGTCTGGCGCACCTCGGTCCAGTACATCCAGATGAGCGACACCCAGACCACGCCGTACATCAGCATGAAGGCGCTGGAACGGATGCCGGTGATGTCCATCAGCGCGCCGAACAGGATGGGCAGCACGAAGCCGCCGAGGCCACCGGCCAGGCCCACGATGCCGCTGATGGCGCCGATGTTTTTCGGGTAGTCGTCGCTGATGTACTTGA
>NZ_JADMJO010000056.1 GCF_018780385.1 Hydrogenophaga sp.
AGTGGCGGTTGGCCGTCTCGTATTCCACGTGCGCGGTGTTGATCGTGATGCCGCGGGCCTTCTCTTCGGGCGCTGCATCGATCTGGTCGTAGGCCTTGGCCGAGCCGCCAAACTTGGCCGCCAGCACGGTCGTGATCGCCGCCGTCAGCGTCGTCTTGCCGTGGTCAACGTGGCCAATCGTGCCCACGTTCACGTGCGGCTTGGTCCGCTCAAATTTCTCTTTACCCATTTTTCAGCTCCAAATCAAAACTGCCGACACAACCAAAAAACCTGCGGCTGCAGATCTGCAAACAACTGGTGCCCTTGGCGGGAATCGGACCCGCGACCTCTCCCTTACCAAGGGAGTGCTCTACCACTGAGCCACAAGGGCCAAGGAAGCCGGCAAGCCGACCATCCTGGAACATTCAAAACCGACCCAAAAACCGACCGTCAACGGGACATGGAGCGGGAGACGGGAATCGAACCCGCGTCATCAGCTTGGAAGGCTGGGGTTCTACCATTGAACTACTCCCGCCCGAACAAACCGGCACCACACGGCGCCGGAACACTGGGGCGCGACTTCCCATTCGCACACACATCACATCGATCGCTGGTGGAGGAGGCTGGATTCGAACCAGCGTACGCGTAAGCGGGCAGATTTACAGTCTGCTGCCTTTAACCACTCGGCCACCCCTCCATAGCGCAGCCCGCGATTATGCCATGGTTTTCGGCGGGCGTACCAGCCTCGCTGCAAGCCCACGAATCACCAGGAGATGGTCGGGAATCCCTGCCGGACCAGCCAGGCGTTGGTCTGACCAAAATGACCGCATCCGATGAACGGCAGAGGGCCTCGGCGGGCCGACAGAGGCGATGGGTGGTTGGCGAACAGCAGCAGGTGCCGCCCGGCATCGATCAGGGCTGCCTTCTTCTGGGCATGCGCACCCCAAAGGAGGAACGCCTTGGGCTGGCCCGTCGCGCTGCAGCGCTCGATGACGCGGTCGGTCAACGCCTCCCAGCCTTGCTTGGCGTGGCTGGCGGGCTGGCCGTCTTCCACCGTCAGGCAGGTATTGAGGAGCAACACGCCTTGTTGTGCCCAACGCACGAGTGAACCATCGGCTGGCGCGGGCAAGCCCAAGTCGCGCTGCAGCTCCTGAAAGATGTTGCGCAGGCTGGGCGGCGGCTTCACGCCCGGCGCGACCGAAAACGCCAGCCCTTCGGCCTGCCCTGGCCCATGGTACGGATCCTGGCCCAGCACCACCACACGAACCCGATCAGGCGCAGTGAGCTGCAGTGCCCGCAGGGGCTGGGGGGGATAGACGGTGGCGCCTTGCGCGCGCCGAACCTCGAGGAAAGACTGAAGCGCCGACCCTTCGCGCGATGACCAAAAATCGGCCGTCAGGTCGGCCCAACCCTGCGCATCCTGCACGGCGGGGCGATCAGGCGAACAGCTCGGCCAAAGCAAGCCCGGGCTCGGGCACCCGCATGAAGGCTTCGCCGACCAGGAAGGCGTGCACGCCAGCCGCGCGCATGGTTTGCACGTCTGCGCGGCCCAGGATGCCCGACTCGGTGATCAGCAGCCGGTCGGCCGGCACCTCGGCCATGAGGTCCAGCGTGGTCTGCAGCGTCACCTCGAAGGTGCGCAGGTCGCGGTTGTTGATGCCGACCAGCGGTGTCTTTAGCTTCAGCGCGCGCTGCAGTTCCACACGGTCGTGCACCTCGACCAGCACGGCCATGTTCAGACTCAGCGCGAGGGCTTCGAGATCGGCCATCTGCGTGTCGTCCAGACAGGCTGCGATCAGCAGAATCGCATCGGCGCCCATCGCCCGAGCTTCGTAGACCTGGTAGGGGTCGACCATGAAGTCCTTGCGAAGCACCGGCAGGTCGCAGCTGGCGCGGGCCTGCTTCAGGAAGTCGGGACTGCCCTGAAAAAATTGCCGGTCGGTGAGCACCGACAGGCAGGCCGCACTCACTTTGCCATCGCCCTCGGCGTAGCTCTGGGCGATGTCAGCGGGGATGAAGTCCTCGCGCAGCACGCCTTTGCTCGGGCTGGCTTTTTTCACTTCGGCAATCACCGCGGCCTGGCCGGCGGCGATCTTGGCGCGCAGCGCGCCCTCGAAATCGCGCGTGAGCACGCGGCTCTCGGCGTCGAAGCGCACCACGTCGAGTGGCTTCTTGCGCTGGGCGGCGGCGATTTCCTCGTGCTTGACGGCCACGATCTTCTGCAGGATGTCGCTCATGGGAGTGTTCCGGTTCAGGCCGCGAAGGCCTTGAGTTGTTCGAGTTTGGACAGCGCCGCACCGGAGGCCAGCGTGCGCCGCGCCAGCGCGATGCCCGCGCCCATGTCGGCGACCACATTGGCCGCGTACAGCGCGACGCCTGCGTTGAGCGCCACGATCTCGCTGGCGGCCTTGAAGGTCGGGTCGTCGCGGCCCTCCAGCACGCCCATCAGCATCTGGCGCGAGGCTTCGGGTGTTTCCACGCGCAACGCGCGGCTGCTGGCCATGGTCATGCCGAAATCCTCGGGATGGATCTCGTATTCGGTGATCTCGCCGTTCTTGAGTTCACCCACCAGCGTGGCCGCGCCGAGCGAAACCTCGTCCATGCCGTCGCGGCCGTACACCACCACCGCGTGCTCGGCGCCCAGGCGCTGCAGCGCGCGCACCTGGATGCCCACCAGGTCGGGGTGGAACACGCCCATGAGGATGTTGGGTGCCGAGGCCGGGTTGGTCAGCGGGCCCAGGATGTTGAAGATGGTCTTGATGCCGAGCTCGCGCCGCACCGGGGCCACGTTCTTCATGGCCGGGTGGTGGTTGGGCGCGAACATGAAACCCACGCCGACCTGTTCGATGCAACGCGCGATGGCTTCGGGGGAGAGGTTGATGTTGATGCCCAGGCTCTCCAGCACGTCGGCACTGCCGCTCTTGCTGGAGACACTGCGCCCACCGTGTTTGCTCACGCGCGCGCCGGCCGCCGCGGCGACGAACATGGAGCAAGTGGATATGTTGAAGGTGTGCGAGCCGTCGCCGCCGGTGCCCACGATGTCGACCAGGTTCGTCTTGTCGGCCACATGCACCTTGGTCGAGAACTCGCGCATCACCTGCGCCGCGGCGGTGATCTCGCCGATGGTTTCCTTCTTCACGCGCAGGCCGGTGATGAAGGCGGCCATCATGACCTGCGACATCTCGCCGCTCATGATCAGGCGCATGAGGTGCAGCATTTCGTCGTGAAAGATCTCGCGGTGCTCGATGGTGCGCTGCAGGGCCTCCTGCGGGGTGATTTTGTGCGCGGTGGCGGTGTGGGGCATGGTGTCTCCAGGGCTTCTCTTTTTACTGGGCGGGATTGTCGGTCATGGCCAGCTTGAGGCCAAAGCCAACGAAGAGCAGGCCGGCGGCGCGGTCCATCCAGTGCATGGCCCGCTGCACCATCTGTACGCGGCGCGCGGCCCAGGCGGCGAGCCAGGCGTAAGCCATGTTGATGGGGATGGCGTTCACGTTGAAGATCACGCCCAGCAGCAGAAACACCCAGGCTTTGTGGGGTGCATCGGGCGCGATGAACTGTGGCACGAAAGCCAGGAAGAACAGCGCCACCTTGGGATTGAGCACGTTGGTGAGAAAGCCCCGGCGGTACACGCGCCACAGATCCACCTCAACGGAGCCGGCTTCCAAGTTCAGCGGCGTGGCCTTGGCGAACAACAGACGCACGCCCATCCAGAGCAGGTACGCCGCGCCGATCCATTTGAGCAGGGTGAAGGCCGTGGCGGAGGTGGCCAACAGGGCGCTCATGCCCACGGCGGCCGCGGCCACATGCACAAAGCAGCCGCTGAAGATGCCAAAGCCAGCCACGACGCCGGCGCGCACGCCGCTCTTGAGCGCGTTCGTGACGATGTAGAGCACGTCCGGGCCGGGCGTGAGGTTGAGCAGCCAGCCGGCTGCGATGAAGAGCAGGAGTTGCGGCAACTCGGGCATGGTCGACTCCCGTTCAGTAGACGGCCGTGCCGGCCACCCGCGCAGCGGGCGCGCTGCCAACCTGCGCGAAGAAGGCCCGTGTGCTGGCGATCGCGCGGTCGATGCCGGCCGTGTCCACGTCGAGGTGGGTCACGAAGCGAAGGCCGATCAGGCCGGTGGCCAACACACCGTCATTCGCCAGGTGGGCCAGCAGGTCGGGGCCGCGTCCGTTCTCCACATCAACGAACACGATGTTGGTCTGCGCCGAGCGCACCGCCAGGCCTTCGATGCCGGCCAGCCCCTGCGCCAGGCGCTGTGCGAGCGCATGGTCGTCGGCCAGGCGGCGCACATGGTGGTCCAGCGCATGCTGCGCCGCGGCCGCGAGCAGGCCCGACTGGCGCAAACCGCCGCCGAGCATCTTGCGCCAGCGCAGTGCGCGGCGGATCAAATCGGTCGAACCGCACAGGGCCGAGCCCACGGGTGCGCCCAGGCCTTTGCTGAAGCAGACCGAGACGCTGTCGAAGCGGTCGACGATGCCGCGCACGGCGGTATAGGGATCGCCCCCCGCGGCCACCGCCGCGTTGAACACGCGTGCGCCGTCCAGGTGCACCGCCAGGCCGTGTTCGCGCGCGAGCGCCGTGGCTTGGTCCAGGTAGTCGGTCGGCATGGGGTGGCCGTTCCAGGTGTTCTCCAGGCACAGCAGGCGCGTGCGCGCGAAGTGCGGGTCGTCGGGCTTGATGGCGGCGGCAATGTCGGCCAGCTGCATCTGCCCACTGGCGTTCTGCGCCAGCGGCTGCGGCTGGATGCTGCCCAGCACGGCCGCACCGCCGCCTTCGTAGCGGTAGGTGTGCGCGTTCTGACCCACGATGTACTCGTCGCCACGCTCGCAGTGCGCCAGCATCGCGCAGAGGTTGCTCTGCGTGCCGCTGGGCATGAAGAGCGCAGCCTCTTTGCCGGTGAGGGCTGCGACGCGTTCCTGCAGCGCCTGCACCGAGGGGTCGTCGCCGAACACGTCGTCGCCCAGAGGCGCGGCCATCATGGCCTCGCGCATGGCGGCCGTGGGTTGCGTGACGGTGTCACTTCTCAAATCAACGGTTTTCATGCGATCCGGCGCCGGGCCGCCCCAAACCGGATCAGCCCCCTCGGGGGGCAGTGACCCGCGCAGCGGTGGAACGTGGGGGCTCATATGTTTTGCTCCAGAAAATTCCTGAGCATGGCGTGGCCGTGCTCGGTGAGGATGCTCTCGGGGTGGAACTGCACGCCTTCGATGGCGAGCGTCTTGTGCTTCACGCCCATGATCTCGCCGTCGTCGGTCCAGGCCGTGACAGTCAGGCAGTCGGGGCAACTCGCGCGCTCGATGGCCAGCGAGTGGTAGCGGTTCACGGTGAACTGTTCGGGCAGGTTCGCGAACACGCCAGCCTGCGTGGTGGTGATGACGCTGGTCTTGCCGTGCATGAGTTCCTGCGCGCGGATGATCTGGCCACCGAAGGCCGCGCCGATGCTCTGGTGGCCCAGGCACACGCCCAGGATGGGCAGCTTGCCCGCGAAGTGCTGGATCGCAGCGACCGAGACGCCGGCTTCGGCGGGGGAGCACGGGCCCGGTGAAATCACCAGACGGTCGACATGCCCGGCGGCCAGGCGCTGGCCGATTTCTTCGACCGTGATCTCGTCGTTGCGCACCACGGTCACTTGCGCCCCGAGCTCGCCGAGGTACTGCACGATGTTGAAGGTGAACGAGTCGTAGTTGTCCACCATCAGGACTTGAAGTGGCTTGTTCATTCCAGGCCCTCCTCGACCAGTTCGGCCGCGCGCAGCAGCGCGCGCGCCTTGTGCTCGGTCTCCCTCCATTCCATCTCGGGCACCGAGTCGGCCACCACGCCGGCCGCGGCCTGCACGTAGAGCGTCTGGTCCTTGATGATGCCGGTGCGGATGGCGATGGCCACGTCCATGTCACCGGCATAGCTGAGGTAGCCACAGGCACCGCCGTAAATGCCGCGCTTGGTCGGCTCCAACTGGTCGATCAACTCCATGGCGTGCACCTTGGGCGCGCCGGTGAGCGTGCCGGCGGGGAAAGTGGCCTTGAGCACGTCCATGCTGGTCATACCGTCCACCAGCATGCCTTCGACGTTGCTCACGATGTGCATCACATGGCTGTAGCGCTCCACCGCAAAAGCCTCGGTCACCTTGACCGTGCCGATCTTCGCGATGCGGCCGATGTCGTTGCGCGCCAGATCGATCAACATCACGTGTTCGGCGCGCTCCTTCGGATCGGTGATCAACTCGGTTTCGGTCGCCTTGTCCTGCTCGGGCGTGGCGCCGCGCGGGCGGGTGCCGGCCAGCGGGCGGATGGTCACCTTGGTGCCCTCGACCGTGTTCTCCTGGCGCACCAGGATCTCGGGCGAGGCCCCCACCACATGGAAGTCCCCGAAGTGGTAGTAGTACATGTACGGCGAGGGGTTGAGCGAGCGCAACGCGCGGTACAGGCTCAGCGGCGACTCGGTGTAGCGTTTCTTGATACGCTGGCCCACCTGCACCTGCATGAAATCACCGGCGGCAATCAGCTCCTTGGCGCGGTCCACGGCCTTCAGGTAGTCGGCCTTGGCGAAGTCGCGCTCGGCCGGATAACCCTGGCTGGGTTTGACCACCGGCGCGCTCACCGAGTACTTCAGCGCATCACGCAATTCGCGCAGCCGCTTCTTGGCATTGGCATAAGCCTCGGGCTGGGCCGGGTCGGCGTAGACGATGAGGTAGAGCTTGCCGGAGAGGTTGTCGATCACCGCGAGTTCTTCGCACTGCAGCAAGAGGATGTCGGGACAACCCAGGGTGTCGGGCGGGCAGGTCTTCTCCAACTTTTTCTCGATGTGGCGCACCGCGTCGTAGCCGAAGTAGCCGGCCAGGCCGCCGCAGAAGCGCGGCAGACCAGGCCGCAGCGCGACCTTGAAGCGCTGCTGATAGGCGGCGATGAAGTCGAGCGGGTTGCCGTGATCGGTCTCGATCACCACACCGTCGCGCACCACCTCGGTCTTGGCTTCGGTTCCAAAGCCGGTGGCGCGCAGCAGCGTGCGCGCGGGCAGGCCGATGAAGCTGTAGCGCCCGAAACGCTCGCCGCCCACCACCGATTCGAGCAGGAAGCTGTGTTTGCCGTCGCCGCGCCCGTGCGCGAGCTTGAGGTAGAGCGAGAGCGGGGTTTCGAGGTCCGCGAAGGCCTCGGCCATCAGCGGGATGCGGTTGTAGCCCTGCTGCGCCAAGCTCTTGAATTCGAGTTCCGTGATCATGTTCGTTCTTTCCATCGGCCACACACCGGGTCATCAACACATCGGGTGGGGCGCTGGGTTCCATGCCATCCGGTCAGGCTGGCTGCCGGGCTAGGGTGGGGTGAAACAGCGGCGGGCGCGGGGCCCGTTGGACGCTGTGCCGCCCCGGGGGGAGTGCACGTTTACGCTGGCTTGCGCCAGGGCCAGGCTCCCCGGCCGTTGCGGCTCGGCAGAACACCTGAGAGGGTTGTGCATGGGTTGAACATGGTGGCGGGAGTGTAGCAAAGGCCTTGTGGCGTGTCGTGGGTCACGCGAAGAAGCTTTGGTTTTACGGCTAAACCCTCTGAAGGCGGCGTTGACCCGAGGGGACAATTGGAAAAATAGAACGACTGTTCTTTTTTATCCGACCCGGAACCCCATGAAACGAAACTTTTTCACCTCATCGATCCTGGGTGCGGCCACCCTGTGCACCGCCCTGCTCCTGCCGGTACTGGCCCAGGCCGCCCCCGTGGACATCGGCGGCGTCAAACTGGAAGACCGGGTGACCGTGGCCGGCCAGCCCCTGCTGCTCAACGGCGCGGGCATTCGCTACAAGGCGGTGTTCAAGGTCTACACGGCCGGGCTCTATCTGGGCCAGAAGGCCGAGACGCCCGAAGCGGTGCTGGCCGCCACCGGCCCGCGGCGGATGACCATCACCATGTTGCGCGACATCGATTCGGCCGAACTGGGCAAACTGTTCTCGCGCGGCATGGAGGACAACATGGAGCGCGCCGCCTTCTCCAAGCTCATTCCTGGCGTGCTGCGCATGAGCCAGGTGTTCAGCGACCACAAGAAGCTGGTGGCCGGCGACACCTTCCTGATCGACTGGATTCCCGGCACCGGCACGGTGCTCACCATCAAGGGCACTGTGGAGGGTGAGCCTTTCAAGGAGCCCGAGTTCTTCAACGCGTTGATGCGCATCTGGCTGGGGCCAAAACCGGCCGACTGGATGCTCAAGGACGCGCTTTTGGGCATTAAAAAGAAGTGACCAACTCGGCCAGCGAGCCGATCAGGCGGTCGTGCGGCGCCAGCGCGATCGGGTCGCCGTGGTTGTACCCATAGGTCACCAGCACCACCGGACAGCCGGCCGCGCGCGCCGCGATGCCGTCGTTCTGTGAGTCGCCCACCATCAGCGTCTGCGCTGGCGCCGTACCCAGCGCCTCGCAGGTTTTCAGCAAGGGCAGCGGGTCGGGCTTGGTGCGCTCGAAGCTGTCGCCGCCAAACACGTGGGCGAAAAAGCCCAGCAAGCCCTTGGCTTTCAGCAGCGGCACGGCAAAACCGTGGGGCTTGTTGGTCAGGCAGGCCAGCGGCAGCCCCCGAGCGCGCAGCGCCGTGAGGCCCTCGACCACGCCGGGGTACACGGCGCTGTGCTGGCCGTTGATGGCGAGGTAATGCGCCTGGTAGCGCGTCCACGCATCAGCCTGCAGCACCGTTGCGTCATCGGCACCGAGACCACCGTGCAACAGCGCCGAGCGGATCAGGTGCGCCGAGCCCTTGCCCACCATGCGCTCGATGTCGGCCCGGGTCACGCTCGGCCGGCCGAGTTCCTTCAACGTTTGATTCAGGGCGACATCGAAATCGCCCAGCGTATCGACCATCGTTCCGTCCAGGTCGACGATCACTGCCCCCACGCTCCACCGCTTCGCGGGTCGCTGCCCCCCGAGGGGGCTGGCCAGGCTTGGGAGCGGCCCGGCGCCCGGCCATGCATCGGCAAGCACCATCACCTCAGCGCAGCCCGCATCTGATCAATCACCGCCTTGTAGTCGGGCTTGCCGAAGATCGCGCTGCCGGCCACGAAGGTGTCGGCGCCGGCGTCGGCCACGCGGCGGATGTTGTCGGGCTTGATGCCGCCGTCCACTTCCAGTCGGATGTTCTTGCCGCTGGCTTCGATGCGCTTGCGCGCGTCCTCGATCTTGCGCAGCGCGGAGTCGATGAAACTCTGGCCGCCGAAGCCGGGGTTGACGCTCATGATCAGGATCAGATCGATGTCGTCGATCAGCCAGTCCAGCACATCCAGCGACTGGCCCGGGTTGAAGGTGAGGCCGGCCTGGGCACCCTTGGCCTTGATGGCCTGCACGCTGCGGTGCACGTGGGCGCTCGCATCGGGGTGGAAGCTCACCAGGTCGGCGCCGGCGTCGATGAAGGCACCGGCCAGCGCGTCCACCGGCTGGATCATCAGGTGCACGTCAATCGGCACGGGCGTGCCGTCGGGCTTCTTTGCGTGGGGTTTGAGCGCCTGGCAGACCATGGGCCCGAAGGTCAGGTTGGGCACGTAATGGTTGTCCATCACGTCGAAATGGATCCAGTCGGCGCCCGCGGCAATGACATTTCTCACCTCTTCGCCCAGGCGGGCGAAGTCGGCAGACAGGATGGACGGGGCGATGAACGCGGCGCTGGGGTTGTGGGACATGGTCAAGCTGTGAGGGGTGGGAAGTGGGCGGCGGGGTGCATTTTGGCAGGCATCACGGCGCTGTGCAGGCCCGGGGTAACATGCCGCCCATGCCCAAATACCTGTTCACCTGCGAGGTCGAGCCCCAGTACCTCAGCGAACAGTCTTCACCCGAAGAAGACCAATACGCCTTCGCCTACACGATCACCATCACCAACACCGGTGAGGCGACCGCGCAGCTGATCGCGCGGCACTGGATCATCGACGACGAGCACGGCCACACCGAGCAGGTCAAGGGCCTGGGCGTGGTGGGCCACCAGCCGCTGCTGCGCCCGGGTGAATCGTTTCAGTACACCAGCGGCACCCGGCTGAAGACGCCCACGGGCACCATGCGGGGCAGCTTTCTCTGCGTGGCCGAAGACGGCGAACGCTTCGAAGCCGAAGTACCCGAATTTGCCCTGCGTGCGACCGGCGCTGGCGACACACCCTCGCGAGTGCTGCACTGAGGCGCAGCCCCTCGGATCCGGCCAGCGTCCACCCCTCCGCTGAGCGCATGCAAGCCCTGTCCCTCTTCAAGAGTCTCGACCCCGACGCGCCCCTGGCGCAACGCCACCTGTGGCTGATCGACGCCATGCGCTGGGTGCGTGGCGACGAAAGCGACGTGCAGGCCAGCGTGTCACGGGTGCGCGAGTTTCTCGACAACGTCCAGGCGCAGCCCGAACTGCAGCTGCGCTGGCGGCGTTGGTGGCAGCGTTTTGTGGAAACGGTGGACATCACCCCGCTCCTGGCCGACCACGGCTTTGCGCCCCGCACCGCCTTTCTGAGCGAGTTCGGCAACCGCTTGCGAAAGAAGGTGCTGCCCAACACGCCCGAGACCACCGATCTGGCCGAGCTGTTCGGCCTGTTGCTGCCCAAACGCTTTGATGTGCGCTGGCTCAAGGCGCTGGACAGCGCCACCCTGCTGCGCCTGCGCAACCTGCTGATCGGCACGGGGGACGAGCCGGGCGCCGACACGGCAGATTTCTGGCAGGTGGCGTTGATGGACGCCATGATTTCCTGCGTGAGTCAGGTCAGTGCCACGGGCTTTGCCTCCGAGATCCGGGTGCGCATGTCGCCCGAGGCGCAACAACAGAAACCCTTTCACCAGTTGCCCAGCGATCTGGAGTCGCTGCGCCGCGCGGTGCGGGTGCACGGCGCGCAAAGCCCCGAGGCGCTGGAGGCGGCAACGAGGCTGCGCAACCAGCTTGACGCCTGTCGCCACGCGGCGTATTCGGTGTACTCCCACCTGGAAGAGCACGGCGTCTCGGTGGGCATCGTGTTCCGGTTGCGCCAGTTGCGCGAGCGTGTGGTGCGGGTGAAGGAGTTGCTGGACTGCCTGCAGTCCGACCAGCCCGAGCGCGCCACCGTGGCGCTGCTGGCCGATCTGGCTCAGGTGGGGCTGGACAACCGCAGCATCCGCGCACTCGTTGCCGCCAGTTCACAGCTCACGGCGGCCAAGGTGGCCGAGCGCAACGCCGAGAGCGGCGAGCACTACATCACCCGCAACGCCGCGGAGTACAAGGACATGCTGGGCAAGGCCGCGGGCGGTGGCGCGATGGTCGGACTCACCACCTGGGTGAAGTTCTCGCTCTACAGCCTGGGGCTCTCGGCCTTCTGGGGTGGCTTTGCCGCGGGCATCAACTACGCGACTTCCTTCGTGCTGATCATGTTGCTGCACCTCACGCTGGCCACCAAGCAGCCCGCCGTGACGGCGCCGGCCATGGTGGCCAAGCTCAAGGACATCAAGGAGCTGGGCGCCGTCAAGCGCTTCGTGGACGAGGTGGCCAACCTGTTTCGCTCGCAGGTGGCCGCCATCGTGGGCAACATCGGCCTGGTGATTCCGGTGGTGCTGCTGATCAGCGCGGTGCTGAAGTTCAGCACCGGCAACGCCATGGTCGACGCCGAGAGGGCGCGCCACACCCTGAACGACATCAGCCTGCTCGGCCCCACGCTGCTGTTTGCCGCGTTCACCGGCGTGCTGTTGTTCGTCTCCAGCATCGTGGCGGGCTGGGCCGAAAACTGGTTCGTTTTCCACAAGCTGCACTCGGCCATGGAGCACAACCCGCGCTTCACCGGCCTGCTGGGCCGCGAACGCGCCGAACGCTGGGCCAACTACATGCGCGCCAACATCTCGGGGCTGGCGGCCAACATTTCTCTGGGCTTCATGCTCGGCCTCACACCGGCCTTCCTCCAGTTCTTCGGTGTGGGGCTGGACGTGCGCCACGTCACCCTGTCGGCCGGCCAGGTGGCCGCCGCGGCGTTTGCGCTCGGCCTGGGCGTGCTGCTGGAACCCTCGTTCTGGTGGGCCGTGGCCGGCATCCTGGCGATCGGCCCGATCAACCTCGGCGTGAGCTTCTACCTGGCCTTCCGCCTGGCCTTGCAGGCGCAGAACATCAGCGAGGTGAACCGCCTGCTGATCCGCACCGCCATCAAGCGCCGCATCCGCGTGGCGCCCTTGAGTTTCCTGATCCCGCCGCGCCAGAAACCCGCTACCGGCGAAGAAGCCGCCCCGTCCCGTGGGTGAGTTCGAGCTGATCCGGCGCCACTTCCAGCGCGAAGGCCGCGTGGCCCGGTCGCCGGTGGTGCTGGGCATTGGCGACGACTGCGCGCTGCTGCAGCCCCGGCCGGACCACGTGCTGGCGGTCTCCACCGACATGCTGGTCGAAGGCCGGCACTTCTTCGCGGGCGTCGACCCCGAGGCGCTGGGCCACAAGGCCCTGGCGGTGAACCTGAGCGACCTGGCCGCCATGGGCGCCCACCCGCTGGGCTTCACCCTCGCGCTGGCCCTGCCCGAGGCGCAGGAGGATTGGCTCGCCGCCTTTGCCCGGGGCCTGTTTGCGCTGGCCGATCAGCATGCCTGCCCGCTGGTGGGCGGTGACACCACGCGCGGCCCGCTCAATATCTGCATCACCGTGATGGGCGAAGTGCGCCCCGGACCTGCGATGCAGCGCGGCCAGGCGCAGGTGGGTGACGACCTCTACCTCACCGGGCGCACCGGCGAAGCGCGGCTCGCGCTGGAGCTGATGCGCGGCACGCCCTGGGCCACATCGGCCTGCGGTCCGCAAGCGCTGGCGCAGTATCCCGAACTGCGCCAGCGGCTGGAGCGCCCCACGCCGCGCGTGGCGCTGGGTACGCTGCTGGCGGCGTTGGCCAGCGCGGTGCACGCGGCCATCGACGTGAGTGACGGCCTGCTGGGTGACCTCGGGCACATCCTGCAGGCCAGCGGCGTGGGCGCCGAGATCGCCCTGCCCGCCTTGCCCGTGGCGCCCGCGCTGCAGCCGCTTGCGCTGGCGCAGCGTCTGGATTGCATGCTCAACGGCGGTGACGACTACGAGCTGCTGTTCACCGCCGCGCCCAGCGCACGCGCTGCGGTGGAGGCGGTCGCGCAGGCCAGCCACACACCCGTGCAGCGCATCGGCCGCATCGGTGCGGCGCTCGGCCTGCGGGTGCTGGACGCATCGGGCCACCCGGTGGCGGTGGCGGCGCGCGGCTTCGACCACTTCGCTTGAACCGAAGTCACCGGTTGTCGCCCAGCAGCGCGGCCACGATCTGCGCCACGCGCTTCTGCTCCAGTCGCCCAGCCTCCACCCACACGACGCGCCCGACAGGCGCACCGGCCAGATCGGCCAGCGCGGTGTGGCGGTCGGTGCTGCCGTCAAAGAGCAGCACCACCCGCTGCAGGTGCGGCGCGGTGGCAAGCACACCGAGCTCGTGGCGGCAACCCTGGTTGCGCGCCTGAAAACCGCGCAGGTCCATCAGCACCACGTCCGCCTGCGCCACCAGCGCGGCCAGCGCCTGCTGCCAGGTGCTGTCGAAGCAATAACACTCATTGACGCGGTAGCGCCCGTCGGGGTCGGGCGCGAGGTCGAAGTCGCGCAGGCGCTCGGCCACTTGGGCCTCGTTGGCCACGAATCGCTCAGCCAGGCGGCCGTTGAGGAAGGTGAACACGTCGTCCGGATCGATGGTGCGGCTGAGCAGGTCGGTGCCGGCGATCAGCACCGTGTTGCCCGAGTGGCGCCAGCGCTCGACCACACGGTCGAACAAGGCCTGCACGCCCACGTCTTGCTGGAACACGCGCAGCACCAGCAGCGTGGGCGGCACACCCCGGGGCGCCAGCCAGCCGCGCCAGACCCAGGCGGCCAGCGGAATCCACAGCCACGGAATGAACTGGGTGAGCGCGATCAGCCCCACCCCCTGCAGTGACGGCAGCGCGGAGGCACCCAACACCACCAGCCAGTAGGCCGCGAGCAGGTACCAGAGATCGGAGAAGCGTTTGCCGCGGTACGCGCGTGCCAGCGCACGGGCGATGGCCCAGGCGGGCCAGGCGAGCAACAGCCACGGCGCCAGTGCCATCAACACGATGGCGGGCCAGGCACCCACGGTGCCCACCAGCGTGATCAGCCAGCGCGGCGGATCCTCCACGCCGCTCACCAGGAGCTGCAGCGCCAGCACCGATGAGGCCGCCAGCAGCATGAAGATGGGCAGCAAATATGGCGCCACCGCGCGGATGCGCCCGCTGGCACCGATCACCAGCGTGACCACCACCGGGATCAGCACCAGACCTCCCAGCCAGCCCAGCGAGGTGGTGAGCGGCTGCGGCGAGATCGAGCGCCACCAGGTGAGCGCCAGCATGGCCAGCAGGTAGGCGCCGATGGCGCCCAGCGTGCGCAGCCAGGACCAGCGCCGCACCAATCCCCAGGTGAGCGCCATGGGCCATGCATAGACCACGCCGAGCGTGAGCGCCCGCCCGACACTGAGCAGCTCGCTGCCGTAGATGAAGAGCAGCGCCAGCACCGACTGGGTCACGCCGATCAGCAGGCTCAGCGCACTCACCGCGAACAGGTAGCGCCAGCTGGCTCGCTGGTTGGCGCCCGCGTCCAGCGTGACAGCGGGCTTGGCCGGCGCAGGCGCCCGGGTGGCGGCCACGGGCTGCGCCGGATCGGGTGGCGGCGAACGCCGCATCAGCGCGAGCATGCGGCGGCGGTACAGGCCCGAGACCACCCACGAAGCGGCGCCCGTGAGCAACACGCCCAGCACCATGGCGGTGAGGATGGCGCCGGTGTTCATCTCCATGTCAGGGCTTGTTCATGCGCCCCAGTATCGCGCTGGCGTCCCGGCTCAACAAGAGCGGCCCGCCGATAATCCGACCCATGCTTGAGACTCCCTCCGCCCCCCTGGCCCGCCCGACCTGGGCCTTCCTGTTGTCCCACCCGGCCCACTTCATCGCGCTGGGCGCTGGCGCCGGCCTGAGCCGCCTGGCGCCGGGCACCGTGGGCACGCTGTGGGCCTGGGCGGCTTTCCTGCTGCTGCAACCGGTCATGTCGGCCCCCGCCTGGGCGCTGCTGATCGGGGCGGGCACGCTGGTGGGCTGGTGGGCCTGCACCGTGACGGCCAAGCACATGCGCGTCGCCGACTCTGGCCACATCGTGTGGGACGAGGTGGTGGCCTTCTGGCTGGTGCTCTGGCTGATCGCGCCAGCGGGCTTCTGGGCACAGCTGGTGGCATTTGCGCTGTTCCGCTTTTTTGATGCAGTGAAGTTCGGTCCCATGGCCTGGGCCGACCAGCGCTTCAAGGGCTTCGGTCCGCGCGGCGGCTTCGGCATCCTGCTCGACGATTTCGCCGCCGCGGCCTGCACGCTGCTGGTCATTGCACTGTGGAAGTTCTGACCATGGACACACCCGAACTGGTGCTGGTGCTCGCGCGCGAACTCAAAGGCCGCACGCTGATGATGGCCACCGCCGAGAGCTGCACGGGTGGCCTGATCGCGGGTGCCTGCACCGACCTCAGTGGCTCCAGCGACTGGTTCGAGCGCGGCTTCGTCTCCTACTCCAACGCCGCGAAGACCAGCATGCTGGGCGTGCCCGCCGCGCTGATCGCGCAGCACGGTGCGGTGAGCGAGCCCGTGGCGCGCGCCATGGCCGTGGGCGCACTGGCGCATTCTGCGGCGCAAGTTGCCGTGGCCGTGACCGGCGTCGCCGGCCCCACCGGCGGCAGCGCCGACAAACCGGTCGGCACGGTGTGGTTTGGCTGGGCCACACCGGCAGGCACGTTCACCGAACACCAGCGCTTTGACGGCGACCGCGCCGCCGTGCGCGCGGCTACGGTGCGGCACGCACTGGCCGGTCTGCTGCAGCGACTGCCCTGACATGGAACCGTTCAAGAACCTCATCAACGCCACCACCGTGGCCAACGCCGGCCTGCACCTGCAGCGCTCGTGGCGAGACTTTGACCGCCTGCGCTTCGAAGCGCTCGCCAACGACGGCCTGGACGCGCTCGAACTCAAGGCGCGCATGTTGCAACTGGCCCGGGCGATGCACGCCACGCTGCCCGACGATTTCAGTGCGGCCTGCACCGTGCTCGAGTCCAGCCTGGCGCCACCATTGCCGTTCAACACGGCCGGCGAGCCCGTCGGCCTGTCCACGGCCGAGGCCACCACGGGCCTGAGTGGCTGGGTGATCTGGTCGATGGGCGAGTTCGTCGCTCGCCACGGGCAGCACGACGTGACGCGCTCGCTGACCTGCCTGCACGCGCTCACCCAGCGCTCCACGGCCGAGTTCGCGATCCGGCCCTTCATCCAGCAGCAACCCGAAGCCGTGTGGCCGGTGCTGGCGCAATGGGCCGCCGACCCGAGCGCTCACGTGCGCCGGCTGGTCAGCGAAGGCAGCCGCCCCCGCCTGCCCTGGGGCCTGCGGCTGCAAGCACTGGTGGCCGACCCCACGCCCGCGCTGCCGCTGCTGCGCGCCCTGCAGGACGACGCCAGCAGCTACGTGCGCCGCAGCGTGGCCAACCACCTCAACGACATCGCCAAGGACCACCCGGCCCTGGTGGCGGGCTGGGTGAAAGACCACCTGATCGAGACCACACCCGAGCGCAGCGCGCTCTTGCGCCACGCCAGCCGAGGCCTGATCAAACAGGGCCACGTGGACACGCTGGCTGCGTGGGGACTGGCCAGCGGCTTGAAAGGCCGGACCCACCTGAGCCTGTCCGCACCCAGCGCAGCGGTGGGCGAGTCGATCGGGCTGAGCGTGACGTTGCAGTCCACCGCGCACGGGCCGCAGCCACTGGAGATCGACTACGCGGTGCACCACGTGCGTGCCAACGGCGGCACCTCGCCCAAGGTGTTCAAGGGCTGGAAGCTCACGCTCGCGCCGGGTGAGGAACGCACGCTGGTCAAACGCCACAGCCTCAAACCTGTGACCACGCGCACGCTCTACCCGGGTCCGCACCGCATCGAGCTGCTGGTCAACGGCAAGGCGCTGGCCCAGGCCAGCTTCGATCTCAGGTCTTGAAGATGTGCGCGTCCAGCCCGCGCCGTGGCGAGGGCTCGATGGCCGGTGCGTAGCCCAGCCGGACCCACATCTGCACCGTGAAACGCGGCGACGGCGCACCGAGCAGCTGGTGAATGTCGGCGTAGGGTCCAGCTTGCTCGGGGTACTCCTGCAAGGCCTGCGACAGCGGCTGCATGGACAGGCCCGTCGCCGTGGCGGCGAGTTGGGCGCGCACATAGGCGCGGCCCGCGTTGATCTGCGTGGCGCGGTCATTGCCCTCGGTCACCAGCCAGAAGAACGCGGGCGTGGTGTCGATCTTCGTATTGAAGTCCTTGATCTGGCTGGTGGTCGCGAAGTCGTCGGGGCCGGGCGCGACGTTGCGGTCGAACAGACCCACGGCGTCGAGCACGCGCACCATGGGGTCGTTGAGCGAGAGGCCGTCGCGGTGTTGCGCGATCTCCTTCGGGCCCACGCGCAGCACCCTGAACGACTCCAGCACCGTGCGCGCAGTCACCAGCTCAATGCGCCAGGCTTCGTTGGCAATACGCCGGTGCTGCGCCAGTGCCCCGGCCTGGGCACCGCCGACGAAACCCGTGCGCACCGCGTGCGACTGCACGCTGGCGGCGATGGCCTGCAGCGCGGCGGCATCGGGCTCGCGCGCCTCGTAGGCCTCGCGGTTGGTGCGGCGGCGAAAGATCTGCGCGAACAGCGGATCGGGCTGCACCGTCGTGTCGGGCACCAGACGGATGCGCGCGGTCGGCCTTGCGTCCACCGTGGTCGGGCTGAACGCTCCTTGCGGGAACAGCGCGATCTCGGCACGCAGGCCCTTCTGCCGCGCGGCGAGGTCGAGCAGTTCGATGAAGGTGCCCTGGCTGATCATCATCTGGCGCGAGAATGGATCGGTCTCGGGCAGCAGCCGGCTGCGGTCGATGTAGAGCGTGATCTCGTCGGGCACGCCCAGATCCACCAGCCAGGACTGCAGGTTGTGCGAGTGCGGTGCGAGCAGCGCGTGGCCCACCAGCCAGCGCCGAACATCGGCCTGCTCACCCGGCCCCTGCCACGCAGCGATGGCCTCGGGCGGCAGCGCGCTGCTGCAGCCAGTCAGGGTGGTGGCACTGGTGGCGGCGATCGCGCCGCCACCAGCGAGGCGGATGAAGCGTCGGCGGTCCATGGTGATCTCCTTGCAGGGGTGGTGGGTGTCAGGCCCGGGCGGGCGCAGGCCAGGTGGCGGTCGCTGCGTCCTGCGGCAGCAGATCCAGGCCCTGCAGTGTGCGCTGCAGCGCCAGCGGCCAGGGGGTGTGCGGCTCGCCGCCGATCAGCGCGCGCAGGCCGCGGTTGTCGAGCCGGTGCGGCTGGTTCCAGAGGTAGCGCAGCGCGGCCAGCGCGCCCAGGGTCGGCATGACCGTGCCCAGCGCGCGAATCGGCAGCCAGGGCATGCCCACCACGCGCAGCGCCTCGTTCTCGCGCAACCAGCCCTGCCCGCGGGCCAGCGGCTGCAGCGCGCCCACCCAGTCGTGGCCGGTGAGCGTGTGGCCGCTGAAGTGCAGTTCCTCGAACGCCGGCATCGAATGGCGCACCCGGGCCACCGCCACGAAGGTCTGCGCCAGGTCGGGCAGATAAGCCCAGGGCGTGGCCACGTCCATCGGGCCCGGGAACACCAGCTTGCCGCGCCGGATGCCGGTGAGCATGGCGCGATCGAGCCAGGTGCCCTGGCCCTGGCCGTAGAAGTTGCCGGCGCGCACGATCACCGCGCGCAGCCCACCGCGCTGCGTGGCGGCCTCCAGCCGGCTCTCCATCTCGCTGCGGATGCGGCCCATGGCCGTGGTCGGCCGGTAGGACGCGCCTTCGAGCAACACACCCGGCATGTCCTGGCCGAAGTTGTAGACGTTGCCCGGCAACATGAGCGTGGCGCCCAGCGCCTGGGCCACCGCCATGCCGGCCTGCAGCAGCGGCCCGTTCTCGCACTCCCAGGCCGGGCGCGTGTACTGCTTGGGGTTGAGCGCGTGCACCACCACCGTGGCGCCACCCGCCTGCCGCGCCCGGGCCACCAGCGCGTCCACGTCATGCACCGCCTGTGCCAGCCACTGCACGCCGGCCATGGTGGGCGCCTGCGCGCCGGGGCGCATCTGCGCCAGCACGCGCCAGCCGTCGCGCGCAAAGGCCTGGACCGCCGCCAGACCGAAGCGGCCGCGGGCACCGAGCACCAGCACCGTGCCGGTGGGAGCTGAAGAAGAAGGCGTTGACATCATGAGGAACTCCGTTCGGCACCGACCATCGACGCCATGGAATGCATTGTGGAAATCTCCGGCGCCATACACAATTGCCTGAAACCGAACACCAGCCATACAAAAATGCATACCGGCGACTTCAACTGGACGCTGATCCGCTCGTTCCTCGCGGCGCTCGACCGCGGCAGCCTGATGGCCGCGGCGCGGGCGCTGGCCACCACGCAGCCCACGGTGGGTCGCCACATCGGCGAGCTCGAGGCGCAGCTCGGCGTGGTGCTGTTCGAACGCACTGGCCGCGGTCTGGTGCCCACGGCCCATGCGCACCGGCTGGCCGAGGCGGCACGCGCCATGGCCAGCGCGGCCGACCAGCTCGCGCGCCAGGCCTCGGGGGCGCAGAAAGGGGCGCGAGGCTCGGTGCGCATCAGCGCGAGCCAGCCGGTGACCTGCGTGCTGCTGCCCCCGGTGCTGCTGCAGATGCGCCAGGCTTTTCCCGAGATCCAGATCGAGCTGGTGTCAAGCAATGCGGTGAGCAACCTGCTGCAGCGCGAGGCCGACATCGCGCTGCGCATGGTGCGCCCCGACCAGACCACGCTTCTCTGCAAGAAGGTGGGCCAGGTCGCCCTGGGCACCTACGCGCACCGCGACTACCTGCGCCGCCGCGGCACGCCGCGCGTGCCCGAGGATCTGCTGACGCACGACCTGGTGGGCAACGACCGCAACACCGACATCCTGCGTGGCTTCGCCGCCATGGGATACCCCATGCAGCGCGAGAGCTTTGCCGTGCGCACCGACGACCTCAACGCCTACCAGGCCGCGGTGGATGCGGGTCTGGGCGTGGGTTTTCTGGCGCGCTACGTGGCGCGCCGGAACCCCGATCTCGTTCCCTTGCTGCCCATGCTCGCGATCCCGCCATTGCCCGTGTGGCTCGCGGTTCACCGCGAGATTCGCAGCAACCCGCGCATCCGCCAGGTGTGGGATTTTCTCGCGCAGGCGCTCCCGACAGCCCTGGCCTGAACACGGCCTCTACACTGCAGAGAAAGGAGCAAACAACATGGACACAGACTGGTTCACCGGGTTCGAATTGCAACGCATCCCGACCAGCGAAGGTGAGACAACGGTGCGCGTGGGGGGTCGACCCGATGCGCCGCCGCTGGTGCTGTTGCACGGTTTTCCGCAGACCCATGCGATGTGGCACCGCGTGGCGCGCGCGCTGGCGCCGCACTTCCGGCTGGTGCTGCCCGACGTGCGAGGGTACGGCGATGCCTCGCACGCGCCGGGTCTGCCCGACCATTCCAACTACAGCAAGCGCGCCATGGCGCAGGACGTGGTCGACGTGGCGGACGCGCTGGGCATGGCCAGCTTCTTCCTGTGCGGCCACGACCGGGGCGGCCGCGTGGCGCACCGTCTGGCGCTCGACCACCCCGAGCGAGTGCGCAAGCTCTGCGTGATCGACATCGCGCCCACGCTGGACATGTACGCCCGCACCGACATGGCGTTTGCCCGCGCCTACTACCACTGGTTCCACCTGATCCAGCCCGCGCCGCTGCCCGAACTCATGATCGGCGGCAACGCGCAGGCTTACCTGCACGCCAAGCTCGGTGGCTGGGGCAGCGTGGCAGCCAAGGGTGGCGCGCGCCTGCCGCACATCGAGCCGCAGGCGCTGGCCGAGTACGAGCGCTGCTTCTGCCGGGCGGAGGCCATTCACAGCGCGTGCGAAGACTACCGTGCCAGCGCCGGCATCGACCTGGATCACGACCGCGAGAGCCGCGAGCACGGTCTGCGCATCGCCTGCGACACGCTCGTGCTGTGGGGCGAGCGCGGCGTGGTGCAGAAGTTCTTCGACCCGCTCGCGCTCTGGCAGGCGCAGTGCGCAGGCACCGTGAGCGGCGAGGCGCTGCCGGCGGGCCATTTCATTCCCGAAGAGCTGCCCGAGGCCACAGCCTCGGCGCTGCTCGGCTTCATGACCACCACCGCAGAGACACCCACATGATCACCGTCCACCACCTCAACAACTCGCGCTCGCAGCGCGTGCTCTGGCTGCTTGAAGAGCTGGGCGTGCCCTACCAGATCGAGCGCTACGAACGCGACCCCAAGACCATGCTGGCGCCACCTGCGCTGACGAAGGTTCACCCGCTGGGCAAGTCACCGGTGGTCACCGATGGCAAGGCCACGCTGGCCGAGTCGGGCGCGATCCTGGAATACCTGGTCGAGACCTACGGCGAAGGCAAGTTCGCGCCCGAACCGGGCACACCGAGCTTCCTGCGCTACCGCTACTGGATGCACTACGCCGAAGGTTCGCTCGCCACACCGTTGCTGCTGCAGCTCGTGTTCGACCAGATCGAGCGCAAGAGCCCGTTCATCGTGCGGCCGGTGGCCAAGGCGATCTCCACCCAGGTCAAGGGCCTGCTGGTCACGCCCAACATCAAGCGTCACTTCGACTACCTCGAAGGCGAACTGGCGGAACACGGACCGTGGTTCGTGGGGCGCTCGTTCAGCGCCGCCGACGTGCAGATGAGCTTCGGCATCGAAGCGGCCGCGGCGCGCGGTCTGCTCAAGAACCGGCCCAAGCTTGCCGACTGGTTGCGCCGCATCCACGAGCGGCCGGCCTACCAGCGTGCGCTGGAACAAGGTGGGCCGTTCGACCTCGGAACCTTCTAGACAAGCGTGTTGCAAGGTTGACCGAATTCATTGCGCTGCACTCTCTCCACGTCAAGTGGTTCAGTGACGCCCAACGTTGGAGGGTCCGGGCGCCTCTTCACACGTTGAGGTTGAAACCGAGATCAACCTCGGACGCCGGCAAACCACGGATGCCCCAGTTCTCCAGCGACGGCTCGTGCAGGACGATGATGATGTCGCTGGGCTGAATGCCCAGTTCGCCAAAGCGACTGACGATGCCCTGGTACAAGTTGCGCTTTGCATCGAGTGACCTGCCTGGAAAGATCTGGAACTCGACAAAGGTGTAGTTCTCGGTCTTGCCCGGCGGAACCGGAAAGTACTCTGGCCTGTGCTCAACATAGCGAATCTGCTTGTCGTCCTCCGGGAGCTTGAAGGCAATGAGTTGCGCTTGGTACACGGCTTCGATGAGAGCAGAGACTTGCTCAACAGGACGAGAGCGGCAGACTTCGATTTTGACGATGGGCATGAGTGGTGCGGATGTGAGTGAGAGACGACGCGCGGTCTTGTGAGCGCCCTGCGGATTCGCTATCTGCATGACAGCCTACAGACCGAGAAGGTCTGTGTCTACTCGGCCAAGGCCTCCGTGTTGTGAACAGTGGCGGCTTCCGGCACCGCGCGAAACGTGCAGGCGCGCCGGCTTTGATGGTCGGTATCAAGCCCCGTGGCACTTCTTGTATTTTTTCCCGCTACCGCAAGGGCATGGGTCGTTGCGACCCGGTGTGACTTCCTTGCGTGCCGGCTCCACGCGCGGCCCCAGGCTTCGGCCGATCTGGGCCAGGTCATACACCGCCCAGATGGCCGCGCCGAAGGCATTGAGTCGCTCGTCGCTCACGCTCGGCGGACCGTCCTCGGCGTGCATGTTCACGGTGGGCGTGCCGGTGTCGTCTTCGGTCAGGGCCACCACGTGGTCCAGCGCCTCGTCGATCCAGGCGGCGGTCTCCTTGTCGCGCGGCGGCTCCCAGTCTTCGGGCCAGTTCTCCACCACGAACATGAAGCCCAGCGCCCACACCTGCGCGTAGGCCGGCAGTTCCTGGTCCTTGAAATCGGCGCGCTCGACCTCGGGCAAGGCGGCCACGGCACCGCGCACGTCCATCAACTCGGGGTGGTAGCTGCGCTCGTCCTCCAGCGTCTCCACCGACGCGGCAAGGGACGCCGAGACCTCGGCACTGCGACGCGCCCACAACGCCATGAACTGCTCATATTGCGCGGTGTTGGCGAAGTGTGTGCCGTCTTCCTGCGGTGCGGTGGGCAGCGGACCGGTGCCCAGCAGCATGGGAAGGAATTCGGCCGGCTCCACCGGGCGACGCGTGCACAGCAGCGCGGCCATGGCGCCTTCGCAGAACTCCCATTGCGGCACGTCTTCGCCGCGTGTGCGCAGGTCGTCCAGGATGGCGTCGAGTGTGTCGAAGTCGCCGTTGTCCAGCGCGGCGGCCGGCTCCAGAGGGGTGTTCATGGGGTCAAGTGGCCTGCAAGGGCTCGGGTTTTATGATGGGCTGAAGTGTATTCCGCACCCTCCCCCGAAAGCCTGCATGCTCGACCGCCTGAACGCCCTCTACCCCGTGCGCTACACCGCGCTTGGCCTGTGTGTGGTGCTGGCGCTGCTGAGCCTGTTCACGTTGATCGCGTTCGGCATCGGCGGCTTCTGGTTCCTCGTGTTCGCCGGCCTCTCGGCGCTGGGCATCCACGACATGCGGCAGACGAAAAGTTCGGTGCTGCGCAACTACCCGGTCATCGGCCACCTGCGCTTCATGCTGGAGAAGATCCGCCCCGAGATCCGCCAGTACTTTCTGGAGAGCGACAACGAGGCCACACCGTTCTCGCGCAGCCAGCGGAGCCTGGCCTACGCGCGCGCCAAGGGTGAGACCGACAAGCGCCCCTTCGGCTCGCAGGTTGACCAGCGTGCCAGCGGCCACGAGTGGCTCAACCACTCGATGGCCCCCAGCCTGATTGCCTCGCACGACTTTCGACTCACCATCGGCGGGCCCGGTTGCACGCAACCGTATGAGGCCAGCGTGTTCAACATCTCGGCCATGAGCTTCGGCGCGCTCTCGGCCAACGCGATCCAGGCGCTCAATGCCGGCGCCAAGCGCGGCGGCTTCGCGCACGACACCGGCGAAGGTTCGATCTCGGCCTACCACCGACTGCACGGCGGCGACCTGATCTGGGAAGTCGGTTCGGGCTACTTCGGCTGCCGCGACGAGAACGGCCACTTCAGCCCAGACCGCTTCAAGGCCAATGCGATGGACCCGCAGGTGAAGATGGTCGAGATCAAACTCAGCCAGGGCGCCAAGCCCGGGCACGGCGGTGTGTTGCCCGGGCCGAAGGTCACGCCCGAGATCGCGGCGGCGCGCGGCGTGATCGTGGGACAGGACTGCATCTCACCCGCCACTCACAGCGCGTTCTCCACGCCCATCGAGTTGATGCATTTCATCGTCCGGTTGCGCGAACTCTCCGGTGGCAAGCCGGTGGGCTTCAAGCTGTGCATCGGCCACCCGTGGGAGTGGTTCGCCATCGTCAAGGCCATGCTGGCCACCGGCATCACGCCCGACTTCATCGTGGTCGACGGCGCCGAGGGCGGCACCGGAGCGGCACCGCTGGAATTCACCGACCACGTGGGTGCGCCGTTGCAGGAAGGCCTGCGCCTGGTGCACAACACGCTGGTGGGTGTGAACCTGCGCGACCGTATCAAGATCGGTTGCGCGGGCAAGGTGATCAGCGCGTTCGACATCGTGCGCGCCATGGCCATCGGCGCCGACTGGTGCAACAGCGCGCGCGGCTTCATGTTTGCGCTGGGCTGCATCCAGGCGCAGAGCTGCCACACCGGCCAGTGCCCCACGGGGGTGACCACGCAAGACCCCGTGCGCCAGCAAGCCTTGGTGGTGCCCGACAAGGCCGAGCGCGTTCACCAATTTCACCAGCGCACGCTGATGGCCTTGCAGGAGCTCATTCAGGCTGCCGGCCTGCAACACCCCGGCGAGATCACCGCCCACCACCTGGTGCGCCGCGTCAATCAGAACGAGGTGCGCCTGCTCGCCAACCTGCTGCCCGAAACCCCGCCCGGGGCCCTGCTGCACGACCTCGCCGGCCAGCACGCGGTGTTCACCATGTACTGGCCGCAGGCGCATGCGGACCGGTTCGGGTTGGGCTGAATCAGGCCCCGGCGCGCATCACTTGTCGCGGCCGTTGAACTCGTGGACCGGGATCGACTTGAGGACCAGACCTTCGATGCAGCGCAGGTTCACCGCCGCGATGGCATTGCCCTTGGGATCGACGCCCTCACCATAGGGATGAATGCCGCAGTTGGCGCAGAACCGGTGCTTGATGACGTGCTTGTTGAACAGGTAGGTGCTGGCCGCGTCGTCGGGCGTTTTCAGCGTGAACTGCGCGCGCGGCACGAACCAGAGCAGCGATCCCTTGCGCAAGCAGATCGAACAGTTGCAGGCCAGGGCGCTGTCGATCGTTCCCTCGACTTCAAAGGCCACCTGGCCACAGTGGCAGCTGCCGGAATAGCGTGTGTTGGACATGTTGATCTCGCTGTGGGTGGAAAGAACATCACTTGGTCCAAACCAGGACCGCGCACGCCGCCGACGTCAGCCCCGCGACCGTGCGCACATGGTTCCAGAAGGTCCATTCGCGCACATAGACCGGCCAGTAGGCCGCTGCCTCTGCGGACGCGGCGTCGAGGCGCGCCAGGTGGTTGTTGCGCGGCACGTTGAAGGCCATGGTGACGCCGAAGGTGCCCACGGCGTAGAGCAGGCCCGCCGCGAGCAGCCAGACCGAGTGCGGCGCGCTCCACGTCAACCAGGCCACCACCACGCACGCGATGGACAGCAGCAGGGTGCCCATGAAGACGCCCATGAACCACGGGTTGATCACGACGATGTTGATGCGCTGCATGGCGGCCACGCCTTGCGCGGCGGGCAACTGCGCCAGCGCCTTCATGACGAAGCTGGAGAAGGCGAAGAACACACCGCCCACCGTGGCCGCGCCCAGCGCGGTGAAGAGAACCAGAAGGTCGGTCATGCTCATGGTTCCACCTTCGCGCCTTTCTCCCGCAGCAGCGCGCGCAGCACCGAGCGGTGGCAGTGCGATTCGTCTTCGCAGTAGCAGCCCACGGAAAAATCCGTCTGGTGCGAGAGCGTCGCAAGCAGATCGAGGCTGCGGCTGTTGTCGGGCGTGGCCATTTCGGTGCGGTATTTTCGCGTGAAGGCCAGCCACTGCGTGGGTGTCTGTGCGGCCTGACCGAGCTTCATGGTCTCCACGCTGGGCGCGAGGTTGGGGAACCACACGTCGTACCAGTTGCCCGAGGCGAAGGCGGTCTTGGGCACGCCGCGCGGTGGCCGTCGCACGGTGCCGATGCGGGTGCCTTCGCCCACCCCCCTGTCGCTGCCCAGCCGAACCACGCGAATGACCACGGTGTCTCCTCGTTTGTTGCAACCCCGAGCGTCGCAGATCAGATGCGCGAGCCGTCTTCCAGAAAACGCTCCTCGCGCTCGAACACACCTTGCACGCCGTAGTGCTTGCGGCGCAGCAGCACGCCACGCTCGCCGTGTTCGTCTTCGCGCGCGAGCACGCCCGTTTCGGTGAAGTATTTCTGCCAGCCTTGCAGACGGCCGTTGCGCTCGTTGTTCACCGCCGCGGGCAGGCCGTTGTCCCAGAAACTCTCGGTGGTGCGCTCCTGGTTGCGGCCGTCGCGGCGGATCTGCTGGCGCAGCTTCTGCTTGCCGTTCAGGTACCACTGGTGGATGCGCTGTTCAAAGCCGTCGGCCCAGGTGGTTTCCTGGGTGAGTTGTCCGCTCTCGGCCCACTCGCGAGCGACCCCTTCGCGGCCCTCGCGGCTGTTGGGATCGCGTTCGATGAAGTCGGCCTCCGAGCGTGGCTTGCCCGATGCGTAGAACACCCGCTTGATGCGCCGGCCGTCCTTGAGTTCTTCGTTGCGCACGAGCCGACCTTCGCGGTCGAGCACGGCCAAGCGCTGCAGTTGGCCTTGCAGGTAGCTCACGGTGCCCACGGGCTTGCCGGCCTCGCGGTAGAGCGTGACCTCGCTGGCGCGGCCGGCGTGACCACACACCTCGCGGTCTTGCGGCACCAGCGTCACGGCGGCACAGCGCAGCTCGGTCAAGCTGCCGTCGGCCAGCCAGGCGATGGTGAGCACGGTGCGCCGGCCGGCCGAAAAATGCAGTTCCTGCAGGTGACCGGCTTCGGCAAAGTTTTTCTGCACGCCCACGGCGTTGCCGTCTTCGAGGTTCTCTTCCTTGCGCAGCGTTCCCTTTGCATCAAAGGTGCGCGCCACGCCATCGCGGTTGCCGCGTTCGTTGACGCTGTACTCGCGCCGCTCACCGTCGGCCAGCACCATCACCACCGGCCCGACCAAGCGGCCATCACGCAGCGTCTGGTCCAGGCGGCGCACCTGGCCATCGTCGTCGGTGCAGCGCATCACGCCACTTTTTCCAGCGGTGGTGTTGCCGTTGTAGGGACTCACGCTCTCCCCATTGAGCTCGCAGCGCTGGATGGCCCAGGCGTTGGCGCAGCACAGGGCGCTGAGGATGAGGGACAGCAGGCGCGTTTCAATCGACATGGCTGGGGCTCCACTCTCGACAAACGTTGACACCGACACGCGCCAGGCGCTTGGCCATGCAGAGCACCGCGTCGTCCTTGCTGACCAGTGTGGCGCGGTGTGCCGCCGCGAGGTCGATGAACTTCTGATCGTCGGCGTCCTTGCAGGTATAGGCCGCCTTGGGTGCCTCCGGCACGAGGCGCGTGCAGCGGTCGAACGCATCGAGCACGTCTTGCGCGGGCCGGGCCTGCGCGGTCAGGCGGCGCGCGATCTGCGGGTAGGTGAGCACACGCACGAGCTCTTCACGCATCGCGGCGGTGGCCAGCCATTCGCCGGGCGTGCGCTCCAGCGCCTCGCGCAGCGGCGCGGTGGCCGGATCCTGGAAAACGAAAAGGTCGAGCGCGATGTTGGTGTCGAGCACCAGCACGTCGGTGGTGTCGGGCACCGCGACCACGCTCAGTCCTCGGCGTCGGGCTCGGGGCGCGGCTTGCGCGCGATGAGGTCGAAGCGGAACAGGCGGCACTCGATCGGACCGTTCCACAGCGGCACGCGGCGCGATTCCTTGAAGCGCATCTTGCCCGGCAACTTGAGGTCGGGCGTGAGCAGCCAGGCGCTCCAGCCGGCGTAGTGGCTCTTCCAGTGGGCGGCGAGCTGGTTGAAGAAGTCACTACCGTCACCGCCGTCGGCCATCTGCGCACTCTCCCTGCCCAGGCCCGGTGCGGGTGGCGCGGCCTTGCCCACGGTGAAGGTGCGGGGCTCGCGCGGCGCCATGCGCTGGGCGCGGGCGCTCGCACGGTCTTCCGAACTTTGCCCGGCCACACCAGCGGCGGCAATGCGCTCGCCGTAGGGCGGGTTGAGCAGCATCACACCGGGCTTGTCGCTCGGCGGCATGCGCTGCAGGGCGTCGCCACCCCGCAGCTCGATGGCGTGGGCCACACCCGCGCGCTCGGCGTTGCGTTGGGCGAAGTCGACCATGCGGAAGGACACGTCGCTGCCGAAGACGATGGGCGCGTGGCCCTCGGGCCACTCGCGCTGCTGGCGTTCGGCGTCTTCCAGAATGGGTTGCCACACGTGCGGCTGGAACGGCAGCAGCTTCTCGAAGGCGAAACGGCGCAGCAGGCCTGGCGCGATGTTGAGCGCGATCTGCGCCGCCTCGATCACCACCGTGCCGCTGCCGCAGCAGGGGTCGTACAGCGGCACGATCTCGTCCAGTGGCTGGTCGGCGCAGGCGTCCCAGCCGGTGGCGGCGATCATGGCCGCGGCCAGGGTTTCCTTCAGCGGCGCATCGCCCTTGTCTTCGCGCCAGCCGCGCTTGAACAGCGGCTCGCCCGAGGTGTCGATGTACAGGCTCACCGTGTCGGTGGTCAGGTGCACGTAAATCCGCACGTCGGGCCAGGTGGTGTTGACGCTGGGCCGCTCACCGCGCTTCTCGCGGAAGCGGTCACAAATGGCGTCTTTCACCTTCAGCGCGGCGAAGTTCAGCGAGGTCAACGGGCTGTGCTGCGCGGTGATCTCGACCTTGATGGTCTGCGCCGGCGTGAACCAGATCTCCCAGGCCACGTCGCTGGCGGCGTGGTAGAGATCTTGTTCGCTGCGGTATTCGCCGTGCCAGAGCTGTACCAGCACCCGCTGCGTGAGGCGGCTGTGCAGGTTCAGGCGCATGGCGTCGCGCCACGATGCGTTGAGCGCCACGCCGCCGCGCGCCTTGTGCGGCGCGTCCACGCCGGTGATGCGTTTGACCTCGGCAGCGAGCATGTCCTCCACGCCGGCGGCGCAGGGGAGGAAAACTTGTAGTTGGTTCAAAGTGTTTTGCGAAGATTGGCAGGCGCAATGCGCAGCGCCTCGCGGTACTTGGCCACGGTGCGGCGCGCGCACTCGATGCCCTGCTCGCGCAGCAGGTCGGAGAGCTGGTTGTCCGACAGCGGCTTGGCCGGCTCCTCGGCCGAAATGAACTGCTTGAGCAACGCGCGCACCGCCGTGCTCGACGCGTTGCCACCGGTTTCGGTGCCCAGCGACGAACCGAAGAAGTACTTGAGTTCGTAGGTGCCGAAGGGCGTGGACATGTACTTGGCGGTGGTCACGCGGCTGATGGTGGACTCGTGCAGCCCGAGTTCGTCGGCGATCTCGCGCAGCACCAGCGGGCGCATGGCGAGTTCGCCGTGCATGAAGAAGTTGCGCTGGCGCTCGACGATGGCGCTGGACACGCGCAGGATCGTGTCAAAGCGCTGCTGGATGTTCTTGATGAACCAGCGCGCCTCCTGCAGGCGCTGCTGCATGGCAGCGTGCCCGGCCTCACCGCCGTTGTCGCGCCCGCCGCGGTTCTGGCGCATGGCGCTGGCGTAGACGTCGTGCACGCGCAGGCGCGGCATCACCTCGGGGTTGAGCAACACCTTGAAGCCGCGGCCGGCGCGCGTCACCAGCACGTCGGGCACCACCAGGTTGCGCTCCACGTCCACGAAGCGGCGGCCCGGCTTGGGCTCCAGGCGAGCAATGAGGCCGAGTGCGGCGCGCACCATTTCGTCGTCCAGGCCGCACAGATTGCACAAGCGCTTGACATCCCGCTTGGCCACCAGCTCCATGGTCTGCCCGCAGATGGCCAGAGCAGCCCGGGCTTCGGGCGTGTTGCGCATCTCCAGAATCTGCAGGCGCAGGCATTCGGCAAGGTTGCGCGCGCCCACCCCGGCGGGCTCCATGTGCTGCAGCAATTGCAGCGCCATGGCCAGGCGCTGCTCCAGCGCCTCGCGTTCTTCCAGGCCTTCGTTCGGGTCGTCGGTTTCCATCGGGCCCGACAGGGCCTGCCAGGCCGCGGCCAGTTGGGCCAGCGTGTCTTCGATGTAGCCATCGTCGCTGAGCGACTCGATCAGGAAATACAGCGCGGCACGGTCTTCGTCCGACAGGCGCAGGCAGCGGGCCTGGTCGTGCAGGTGGTCTTGCAGGCTGATGTGGGCGCGGGCCAGATCGGCGGCGCTCGCGGTGTCGTCGTCACCGGATGAATTGTTGTTGCGCGCGGGTGCGTCACCGCCCCACTCGCTGTCGTCCGGCGCCATCTCCACCGTACCGTCACCCTCCCAGCTTTCTTCCACCGGCGTGGCGCCGTCGAGCTTGCTCTCGATCGCGTCGCCCTCGCTGGTGTCACTGGAGCTGCTGCTCGATTCGTTGCTGGAGAGCATCGGGCCTGGCGCCTCGGGCAGCGCGGCCTCGGCGATCTGCTCGCCCGCGCTCACCGGTGCGTCGGTCTGCTCCAGACCAAAGGCTTCACGCTCGGCGAGGTCTTCGGAGCGTTCGAGGAACGGGTTCTCGTCGAGCATCTGCTCGACCTCCTGCGCCATCTCCAGCGTCGAGAGCTGCAGCAGGCGGATGGACTGCTGCAACTGGGGCGTGAGCGCCAGGTGCTGCGATACCCGAAGTGACAGGCCTTGTTTCACAGGCTCCCCCCCCGCCGCGCTGCGCGCGTCCCCCCCAGGGGGGCGCACCCTGGGACCGGCGAAGCCGGATCCTCGGGTGCCCTGGATGGGGCACCTCGCGCCGGTGAAATTGCACAGCCGTGCAGGGAGCGGATGCTTTCCATCACATGCGGAAGTGTTCGCCGAGATAGACGCGGCGCACGTCCGCGTTCTCGACGATCTCGGCCGGTGTTCCGCTGGTGAGCACGTGGCCGTCGTTGATGATGTAGGCGCGGTCGCAGATGCCCAGGGTTTCGCGCACGTTGTGATCGGTGATGAGCACGCCAATGCCGCGCGACTTGAGGAAACCGATGATGCGCTGGATCTCGATCACGGCGATCGGGTCGATGCCGGCGAAAGGCTCGTCGAGCAGGATGAAACGCGGGTTGGTGGCCAGGGCGCGCGCGATCTCGACCCGGCGACGCTCACCACCCGAGAGCGCGGGCGCGGGCGAATCGCGCAGGTGGTCCACGTGCAGGTCCTTGAGCAACTCGTCGAGCCTGGCTTCGATGGCCGCCTTGCTCAGCGCCTTGCCGGCGTCGTCCTCTTGCAACTCCAGCACCGCGCGCACGTTGTCGGCCACGTTGAGCTTGCGAAAAATCGAGGCTTCCTGTGGCAGGTAGCCCAGGCCCAGGCGCGCGCGGCGGTGGATGGGCAGGTCCTGGATGGCCTGGCCGTCGAGCAGGATCTGCCCGGCGTCCGAGCGCAGCAGGCCGACCAACATATAGAAAGAAGTGGTCTTGCCCGCGCCATTGGGGCCCAGGAGGCCGACGACTTCACCCTTGAAGACCGCGAGCGACACGTCCTTGACCACCTTGCGGCTGCCGTAAGCCTTCTGCAGGCCCTGGGCCTCCAGCCGGCTGAGATCGGGGGCGGGCGCCGAGCGCTTGCCCGGGCTCAAGGCCTGTGCCGAGGGCATCGCCGTCACTGCTGGCCCTCGCCAAGCTGGGTGCTGGGTCGAAGCTTGGCCGGCGGCGCCGGCCTGGGGGCGGGGGTGCCCTCCTTGGGCACGGGCGTGAGCATGGCGCGCACGCGTCCGGTGGGGTTGTTGGCGGTGCGGTTCGCCACGCCACCGTCCACCGTGAAGACATCGGTGGTGTTGTTGTAGACGATCACGCTGCCGGTGGTTTCGTCGTTGAGCTCGGTGCCTTTGAAGCGCTTGAGAATCGCATCACCCACGAAACGCACGGTGTCGGCCTGGCTGTCGTACTCGATGCGCAGGGCCGTGCCTTCAATGAATTCGTCCACAAGGTCGCGCTTCTGACGGAAAAACCCCGGGCTGCCGTTGACGATGCCGAACTGGTTGCCCTGGGCGTCCTGGCGCACCTCGACCTTGGCACCCCGGATGATGATGGTGCCCTTGGTGATGACCACGTTGCCTGTGAAGATGCTGGTCTGGCGGGCGTCGTCGTAACGCAAGGCATCGGCCTCGGCATTGAGCGGCAGGTTGCGATCGGCCTTTTCGGCCTGCGCTGCACCGGTCAGCAGCAAACCCACCGCCAGGCAGGCGCTCGGCCAGAACGACCGGTGAAAGGAGAGGTGGGGCAAGGTGGAATGCATGGAGTTTTAGGGCACGAAACTTGCATTCATTGTAACGACCGGATGCAGGTTGAACGGGCCCGAGCGCCCCCTTTACCGACTCTTTTCGCACATGAATTCATGAATGTCGAGGAGTCAGCCCCACCTCGACCCCCAAAGAGAAAGCCCGCCAGATGCGGGCCTTCTTTTTTGACGCGACGTGACGCGGCTCAGGCCTTGCGCGCTGCTTCGACGATCAAGGCGTCGGCCACCACCAGGGTGCGGGAGCCCTGACCATTGACGTAGTAGCGACCGGCAACGCCCAACGAAGGTGTGCCCTCGACCTTGTAGGCCTCCTGCAACTGGGTGGCCTTGGCGGCCAGAGCGACCGCGGGGCCGTTGTAGAACTCGTTGAAGCGGGCCATGTCCACGCCCCCCTGCTTGTCGATCCAGGCGGTGATGACGGGCTGGGTGGTGAGTTGCTGGCGGTCCACATGCATTGCCTGGAACACCTTGGAGTGCAGCCGGTCCACCAGCTTCATGGCTTCCAGGGTGAAGTACAGGCGCTGCATGGGCACAAAAGCGGGGCTGAAAGCCACCGGCATGCGCCGCACGTTCACATTGGCCGGCTTCTTCTTCATCCATTCGTCGAACGCGGGTTCGAAATTGAAGCAATGGACGCAGCTGTAGGCGAAGAATTCGACCACCTCGACCTGGCTGGCCGGGCTCTCCACGGGCGCGGGGCGGCTCAGGCGAATGAAATCGGTGCCCTCCTTGGGCGCCACGCGCTGGGCCAGCGCAGGGGTGAGCGTCAGGCCACCGGTGGCGGCCAGGGCGGTGGTGCCGGCGGCCAGCAGGGACCGGGAAAAATCGCGACGTTGCATGGAATCAGACTCCTTGATGAGGCTTGCTTGGGGGCCGGCGGTGCGCTGAAAGTTCCCGGCCTGCCTGCGGCTGCGGGTCAGCGCTGGACGCGCACCAGCGCAGCTTCGACACCATTGGCAGCCAGTTGCTCCTGGGTAAGGTCGGCCAGCGCCTTCTGATTGAACGGGCCCACGCGCACGCGGTACACGGTTCGGCCGGATTGTTCGCGCTCGGTCACATCGGCGTTGATGCCCAACATGGCGAGCTTGGCACGCTGGGTTTCGGCGTCTTCGGGCGAGCGGAAGGCGCCGGCCTGCACGAAATAGGTGAACGGGTCCGCGCCGGGCGCGGGTGCGGCGGCGGGAGGGGTTCCTGCGGGCGCGGCGGCCGGTGGCGTGCCCAGCCGGGACTGGGCCAGTTCGCCCAGCGGATCGGCGGCCGGTTTGCTTCCGGCTGCTGGCACGGGTGGGAGGCCCTTGCCGTCGGCCGGTGGCACCACGATCGCCCCTGCGGCCTCGGGTGCCGGCACCGGCACCGGGGGCGGCGCGGTGCCGGCCTCACCGTTGATGACCTTGTTGGGGTTCCAACCCTTGTTGCGCTCGGCTTCCAGCGCGTCCTGGCCGGCGTTGCGCGACACGTTGCGGTCGACAAACGGGATCGGCACGCGCGTGACGTAAACCGCCACCGCGAGCGCAATGCCCAGCCCCACCAGCAGACCCACCACGAGGCCGATCAAGGTGCCTCCGAGCGAACTCCGGGATTGCACAGGTTTCTTTTTCATCGCTTGTTTCGCCATCACATTTTCTGCGGGGCACTCACGCCCAGCACTGCCAAACCATTGTGCAACACCTGCGCGGTGGCCGCGACCAGGGCCAGGCGCGCCATCTTCACCGCCAGATCGTCCACCAGGATGCGCTCGGCGTCGTAGTAGCTGTGGTAACTGGCCGCCAGCTCGCGCAGGTAGAAGGTCACGTCGTGCGGCGCGAGGTCGCGCGCGGCCTCGCTCAGCATGGCCGGGTACTTGGCCAGCAGCAGCATCAGCGCCTGGGCCGGCGCGCTGTCGAGCGCGGACAGGTCGGCGTCTTTCAGCGTGGCCACATCACCACCCCAGCTGGCCAGCACCGAGCAGATGCGCGCGTGCGCGTACTGCACGTAATAAACCGGGTTGTCGTTGTTCTTCTGCACCGCCAGGTCCACGTCAAACGTGTATTCGGTGTCGGGCTTGCGGCTGAGCAGGAAGAAGCGCACCGCGTCCTTGCTGGTCCATTCGATCAGGTCGCGCAGCGTCACGTAGCTGCCGGCGCGCTTGCTGATCTTGACCTCTTCGCCGCCGCGCACCACGCGCACCATGGTGTGCAGCACGTAGTCGGGGTAGCCCTGGGGAATGCCCACGTTGGCCGCCTGCAGGCCGGCGCGCACGCGCGCAATGGTGCCGTGGTGATCGGTGCCCTGGATGTTGATGACCTTGGTGAAGCCGCGCTCCCACTTGCTGATGTGGTACGCCACATCGGGCACGAAGTAGGTGAACGAGCCGTCGGACTTGCGCATCACACGGTCCTTGTCGTCGCCGTAGTCGGTGCTTTTGAGCCACAGCGCGCCGTCCTGCTCGTAGGTCTTGCCGGCGTCGATCAGCTTCTGCACCGTGGCTTCAACCCGCCCGCTGGTGTACAGGCTGGACTCCAGGTAGTAGTGGTCGAACTTCACTGCGAAGGCCTGCAAGTCCAGGTCCTGTTCGTGGCGCAAGTAGGCCACCGCAAACTGGCGCATGCCGTCCAGATCGTTGATGTCGCCGCTGGCGGTGAACTCGCGGTCGTCGGCCTTCACCGTCTTCTTCGCCAGGAAGTCGGCCGCGATGTCGGCGATGTAGTTGCCGTTGTAGGCGGCCTCGGGCCACTGCGGATCACCCGGCTTGAAACCTTGCGCGCGCAGGTGGGTGGACGTGCCCAGCGTGCCGATCTGCACCCCCGCATCGTTGTAATAGAACTCGCGGTGCACGCTCCAGCCCTGGGTCTGGAACAGGCTGCAGATCGCGTCGCCCAGCGCGGCCTGGCGGCCGTGGCCCACGTGCAGCGGGCCGGTGGGGTTGGCCGAGACGAACTCCACCATCAGGCGCTGGCCGTTGGGCTCATGGATGCCGAAGCGCGCGCCTTCGGCCAGCACCTCGCGCACGATCTGCTGCTTGGCCGCAGGCTTGAGCCGGATGTTGATGAAGCCGGGGCCGGCAATGTCGATGTCGGACACCCACAGGGCGTATTCGGGGCGAGCCAGCAACGCGGCGCGCAGGGTGTCGGCGAGCTGGCGCGGGTTGAGCTTGAGCGGTTTGGCCAGTTGCATGGCCGCGGTGCTGGCGAAATCGCCATGGGCCGCCACCTTGGGCGACTCGAACGCCGCGCGCGCGGCTGCACCGGGCAAAAGTTTGTCGAGCTCGGAGGCGAGGCCGTCGAGCAGTTCCTGTTTGATCTTGAGCATAGAGAGGGGATTTTAGGCGGGGGCCTGCGACAGCCACTGCACCCAGTGGTCGATGCAGGCGCGCAGCTTGGGCAGGCGGTGCCGCTCGCGCAGCATCACGGCGTAGACGGGGATGCGACCGCGATCGAACCAGTCGTCGAGCACAGGCACCAGTTCGCCGCGCGCCATGTACGGCTGGGTCACCAGATCGTTGAGGCGCGCGATGCCCAGGCCACGCAAGGCCAGCGACAGCAGCACGGCGGAGTTGTCGGTGCGCGTGTTTCCCTGGGGGAGGTAGCTGGTGCCCTCGGGCTGGCCGGCGTGGGCCGCCCACGGCCAGCGGTTAAGCCACGGGCTGACGCTGCTCGTGACGAGCCGGTGCGCAGCCAGTTCGTCCGGGTGCTGCGGCGTGCCGAAGCGCGCTAGGTAGTCCGGCGAGGCGCAGAGTCGGCGGCCATGCTCGCCGATCTGGCGCGCCACCTGGTTGTCGCCCGGCACCACACCGGTGCGCACGGCAACGTCCACGCCGTCGCGCGCCAGGTCGCAGACGCGGTCGTCGGCCAGCACCTCGAGTTGCACCTGCGGGTGCGCCTCGTACAGGGACGGCAGGCTGGGCAGGATCAGGGTTTCGGCCAGCACCGGGCTCACGCTGACGCGCACCCAGCCGCTCGGGCCGGCGCGCTTGTGGCGGAACGCGACGGCGAGTTCGTCGCGCGTGTCGAGCATGCGACGCGCATGGGCCGCGAAGGTGTCGCCCTCGTCGGTCAGGCTCAGGCCGTGGGTGCTGCGGTGCATCAGCCGCACGCCGCAGCGCTCTTCGAGCCGCACCAGGGTGCGCGAGACCAGGCTCACCGGCGCGTGGCGCTCGCGCGCCACCGCCGAGAGCGAGCCCAGCTCGGCCACGCGCAGGAACAGGGCCGCGTCGTCCAGATCGAGTTTCATCGCCGCATTGTGCTGGTTTTGCCTAGAACGCAAAGCCATATAGCGATTCAAGCCGTTTCCGGCTTGGAGTCACATCAATACAGTGAACCTCTCACCCCCAACATTCCGGAGTCCACCATGCCCCTCGTCACTCTCACCGTCCGGCGATCCACTTCCCCGGCCCGCAAGGCCGCGCTTCTCGATGCCGTGCATGCGGCACTGGTGTCCAGCGGCGTGCCGCTCGACGACCTGTTCCAGCGCGTGCTGGCGCTGGAGGAAGAAGATTTCCGCTTCGACCCGCGCTACCCCGACCTGAGCACCGACCGAACGCCCGACTTCGCCCTGATCGAAATCCTCTGGTCCGCGGGCCGCAGTGTGAAGGTCAAGCGCGCCCTGCTCGCCCACCTCATGGCTTCGCTGACGGCGGCCGGCGTGCAGACCGAGCACGTCATGGTGTGCTTCAAGGAAACGACCTGGGAGAACTGGTCGTTTGGCGGCGGGCGGCTGTTGCACACCTGAGAGCCTGTTCAGGCGGGATGCGCCGGCGCCATCGGCCGCAGGTGCTCGCGCGCTGCGGCCTTCACCGCGACGGTGAGTCGCTGGGCCGACAGCGACTCGTGCGCCCAGTGCTGCCAGTACAGCGCCACGTCCACCGTGGCGTCGGGCAGGATTTCCTGCAAGCCGGGGCGCTGCGCCAGGTGCTGTTCGGGCACCATGCCCCAGCCCAGACCCAGCTCGATGGCGGTTTCGAACGCCTCCACGGCCGGCGCGAAATGGCGCGGGTAGTTGGGTTGACGCAGCCCGAAGTGCTGTTCGAGAAACGCGTCCTGCAACGCATCCTTGCGGTTGAAGATCACCGCCGGCTGCGCCAGCAGCTTGTGCACGGACACGGCGCCGCGCGGCGTGCGGCAGCGCTGCGCCACGGCCGGTGAGGCCACGCAGCGATAACGCATCACGCCCAGCGGTTCGGCCACGCAGCCGCGCATGGCGGTGGCCAGCGTGGTCACACAACCCATCACGTCACCGCTTTTCAGGGCGTCGTGCGTGTGGTCCTGGTCGTCGATCAGGATCTCCAGCAGCAGGTGGTGGCGCTGCAGCAAGGTGGCCACACCGGGCAAAAACCAGCTGGCCACCGAGTCGGCGTTGATGGCCACGCCCAGGCTTTGCCAGCGCACGCCGCCCCGCGGCTGCGCCCCACCCTGCAAACCATCGAGCAGATCGGCCTCCATCAGCCGCAACTGCTTCACGTGGCCCAGCAGCGCCTGCCCGGCCGGCGTGGCGCGCACCTGCTTGCCGCGCACCAGCAAGCGCTGGCCCAGTGTGTCTTCGAGCGACTTGATGCGCAGCGACACCGCCGCCAGCGTGAGCGAAAGGGCCTTGGCGGCCGGGCCGAAGCCGCCGTGTTCGATCACGGCGTTGAGGGCCTCCAGTTGGCGGGCGTCGAGCATGGCGCTTGAGAAAAACTCAACCCGAAGGGGTTTGATCAGGTTCAGTTTAAGCCTGACGCCTCCTGGGGCGCGACCGCTCAGGCCAGTTCGGTGCGGGCGCCCAGGGGCAGCCCCGCCAGCGGCAGGCCGCTGTGGTCCTTGAGCCCCACGCCCGTGAGGCCCAGGCGGCGGCTCTCGCCGAGCAGCCAGACCAGGCGGCGCGCGGCGGTGTCCAGGTCCTGCCCGGCGGGGCGCACGTTGGAGATGCAGTTGCGTTGCGCGTCGCTGCAGCCCACGCGCGGCGCGTGCGTGAGGTAGATACCCACGCTGTCGGGCGAACTCAGGCCGGGGCGCTCGCCCACCACCATGGCCACCGCAGCGGCGCCCAGGCGTTCTCCCACCTCGTCGGCCACCGCCACGCGCGCCTCGCGCACCACCACCAGCGGTCCGAGTCGGACGGCGGGGTCGAGCGCGCGGCGGATCGCGCCCAGCAGCGCCGCGCCGTGTTGCTGGATGCCCAGGGCGGAGAGACCGTCGCCCAGCACCAGCACCAGATCGGGGTCATCGGCACCGGCCGACGCGAGTCGCGCGACGCTCTCGGCGTCCAGCCGCCGCCCGAGGTCGGGCCGCAGCAGGTAATCGTGCCGGTCGCGCGCCTGGCTGTGCAGCAGCAGTGGCGACGGCCAGCCCTGCTCATGCAGCTGCGCGCTCAAGGCCTCGGTGTCCAGCGGCAGGTGGATGGCGTCGCGCGCCTGCGCGTGGGCCAACGCGAAATCGAGCACCTCGCGCGTGGGCAGGCTCACGCCGGTGCGACCGAGTGCGATGCGCGCCGGGGTGTGCTGGCGCAGGTGCGCCCAGAGGTCGCGGCTGGGTGTGGTCATGCGGGTTGCGGCAGGGTCCACAGCGAAGACGGCAGCGCCGGCTGGCGCGGCGCGGGCAGCAACTGGCCGTGCGCGTCGGTCACGCCCACGCCCTGCAGCCAGGCCTCGAACTCGGGCGCGCGCTTCAGACCGAGCATCTCGCGCAGCACCAGCGCGTCGTGGAACGAGGTGCTCTGGTAGTTCAGCATGATGTCGTCCGAGCCCGGGATGCCCATGATGAAGCTGCAGCCCGCCGCGCCCAGCAGCGTCATGAGCGCGTCCATGTCGTCGCTGTCGGCCTCGGCGTGGTTGGTGTAGCAGATGTCGCAGCCCATGGGCAGGCCCAGCAGCTTGCCGCAGAAGTGGTCTTCGAGCCCCGCGCGGGTGATCTGCTTGCCGTCGTAGAGGTATTCGGGGCCGATGAAGCCGACCACGGTGTTGATCAGCAGCGGCTCGTAGCGGCGCGCCACCGCGTAGGCGCGCGCCTCGCAGGTCTGCTGGTCCAGCCCGTGGTGGGCGTTGGCCGAGAGCGCGCTGCCTTGGCCGGTCTCGAAGTACATGACATTGCGGCCCACCGTGCCGCGCCCGAGCGCCTGCGCCATGGCGTGGGCTTCGTCGAGCAGCGCGAGGTCGATGCCGAACGAGGTGTTGGCCGCCTGCGTGCCGGCGATGGACTGGAACACCAGGTCCACCGGCGCGCCGTGCGCCATGGCCTGCATGGTGTTGGTGACGTGGGTGAGCACGCAGGTCTGCGTGGGGATCTCGCCGCGTGCCAGCACGTCGGCCAGTATGTGGTTCAGGCGCACCAGGTCGGGCACGCTGTCGGACACCGGGTTGATGCCGATCACGGCGTCGCCGGCGCCGTGCATCAGGCCGTCGATCATGCTGGCGACGATGCCGGCGGGGTCGTCGGTCGGGTGGTTGGGCTGCAGGCGCACCGAGAGGTGGCCGCGCAGGCCCTGCGTGTTGCGAAAGCGCGTGACGACCTCGCAGCGTTTCGCCACCAGCATCAGGT
Source organism: Hydrogenophaga sp. (assembly GCF_018780385.1). Taxonomy (GTDB): domain Bacteria; phylum Pseudomonadota; class Gammaproteobacteria; order Burkholderiales; family Burkholderiaceae_C; genus Hydrogenophaga. Next base: position 39,870 of record NZ_JADMJO010000056.1, read on the forward strand.
CCTGGTTGCGCATGAGCTTGCTCACCGCGGCCACCATCTCGGGGGTGAGGCCGGGCGCGAGCCGGCGCAGCACCTCGGGCGTGGCCTGCGTGGACAGCAGCCAGTCGCGAAAACCGCCCACGGTGAGCGAGGCGACCGGCTCGAAGGCGGCGGCGTCATGGCTGTCGATGATGAGCCGGGTGACTTCGTCCTCTTCGTAAGGAATCAGCGCCTCGTTCAAGAACTCGGTCAACGGTACGTCGGCCAGCACCCAGCGCGCCGCCACCCGCTCCTGTTCAGTGGCGGCGGCCACGCCGGCCAGGCAGTCGCCCGAGCGCAGCGGCGTGGCCTTGGCCATGACCTCACGCAGGCTGCCGAAACGGTAGCTGTGCGCCCCGAGAGTGACGCCCAGGTTCACGGTCGAGCGTCCTTTGCAATGTTCACTCCACCACGCCCAGCATGGCGTCCAGCGGTGCCGCCGTGCGCTGCGCCGTGGTGAGGCGGAAGTAGAGGTAGGCCAGGACCATCAGCACCACGAACAGCACCGTGATCATGACGTTGAAGTACACCAGCGCGAACAGGCAGACCACGCCGCAGACCAGCGCGATGGCCGGAAACAGCGGGTAGAACGGGGCGCGGTAGGGGCGCTCGAGCAGCGGCTCGCTCTTGCGCAGCTTGAACAGCGAGGCCATGGACACGATGTACATCACCAGCGCGCCGAGCACGGCCATGGTCACGATGTTGGCGGTGAGCGGCAGGCCGCCGAAGGTGACCCACTGGTCGCTGAACACAGCTATCACGCCCACCACACCCCCGCCCACCAGCGCGCGCACCGGCGTCTTGAAGCGCGGGTGCACCTTGGCGAAGTAGGCCGGCAAATACCCGGCACGGGCCAGCGCGAACATCTGGCGAGAGTACCCCAGGATGATCCCGTGGAACGAGGCCACCAGACCGAAAAGGCCGATCCACACCAGCATGTGCAGCCAGCCGCTGGACTCGCCCACCACCATCTTCATCGCCTGCGGCAGCGGGTCGTTGATGTTGGAGAGCTTGCTCCAGTCACCCACGCCACCGGCCATGATCATCACCAGGAAAGCCAGCACCACCAGCGTGAGGATGCCGGTGATGTAGGCGATGGGAATGGTGCGGCGCGGCTCCTTGGCCTCTTCAGCGGCCATGGCCGCGCCCTCGATGGCGAGGAAGAACCAGATCGCGAACGGGATGGAGGCGAAGATGCCGGCCCAGGTGCCCATGGTGAATTCGCTCGAACCGGCCCAGCCGTTGGCGGTGAAGTTGGCCAGCGACCAGCCGGGGGCGACCACGCCGGCGAACACCAGCAGCTCGGCCACGGCCAGCAGGGTCACCACCAGCTCGAACATCGCGGCGATGCCCACGCCCAGCGCGTTGAGGGTGATGAAGATCACGTAGGCGCCCAGCGCCGCGATCTTGGGATCCAACGAGGGGAACTGCAGCCCCAGGTAGGCACCGATGGCCAGCGAGATCGCCGGCGGCGCGAACACGAACTCCACCAGGGTGGCGAAGCCCGCGATGAAACCGCCGGTGGGCCCGAAGGCGCGGCGCGCATAGGCGAACGGCCCGCCGGCGTGGGGGATCATGGTGGACAGCTCGGTGAAGCTGAAGATGAAGGTGGTGTACATCAGGGCCACGAACATCGTGGCCACCAGGAAGCCCAGCGTGCCCGCGCTGGCCCAGCCGTAGCTCCAGCCGAAGTACTCGCCCGAAATCACCAGGCCCACGGCGATGCCCCAGAGGGAGAAAGCGCCCAGCACGGGCTTGAGTTCCCGCGATACCTGCTTGGGAGTTGTAGACATGTTGTTGCTCGCATCAAGGATGGATGACGCCCGAAACGGCTCGGGCAGCCCGGCTGGCATCTTGTGCAATCCGCTGCGCGCGGTGGTATCCCGTTTGGGCAAGCGTCGGGGCGCCAGCCGTCTTTTTTCCGATTCGGGATAGCGCAGGCCGGGTTTTCCTGTGGAACGCCCGGTGGCATGAAACTTGATACTCAGTCCCGGCTGGAACCACCTCCCAAGGAGCACGCCATGTTGGTGCAGTCCGACACTGCCGCCGCCTGCTTCCGCGTCAAACGCACGCAGGATGTGGACATCCACGCCCGAAACCTGGCGTCGTGGGATCAACACTACGAACAGACCTCGCCCGGCGCCTTCCAGGGCGAGGTGCGCGAGCTGCTCGACCACGACCTGCAGGTGTTCGAGGAAGTGGCCAATTGCGCCACCAACCAGCGCTGCCGGCCCTGGCGTGGCGGCGTCTGGGTGGGCCTGGCCGTGCCGGAGGCAGACAGCGGGCTGCGCTTCATGGGCCGCCCGTCGCACGGGCTGCAGCTCATGCTCGCTGGTGGCGAGGAGCCGTTCGACCTGCAGGTGCCGGCCGGCCACGGCCTGTACGGCATGGTGCTGGACAAGGAACAACTGGCCCGCCACGTGCAGGCCCTGCACCAGCAGCCCTGGCCCGAGCACTGGGCCGGCGTGCCACGCGTGCAGGCCCTGACGGCGCTGCAGCGCTACCGGCTCGCGGGCATGGTGCGCGAGGTGCTGCGTTGTCTGCAGGAACAGCCCGAGGCGCTGCACCACGAGGCCAGTCGGCGCACGCTGCGCGAGGCCTTGCTGACCGTGCTCTGCGACGTGGTGATGCCGCAGACGCTGAGCGAGGCCATGAGCCCCCGTCAGCTGCGCCGCCAGGAACTGGTGCGCAAGGTGCGCGAGCTGGTCTTCGAGCACCCGGAGCAGCCGCTGAGCGTGGCCGAGCTGTGCACGCGCCTGCACGTCACGCGCCGCACCTTGCAGAACGGCTTCCAGGAGGCGCTGGGCACCAGCCCGGCGACCTATCTGCGCACCGTGCGGCTCAACGCGGTGCGCCGCGCCCTGCGCGAGCAGGCCACCGTGGCCACCATCGCCGACACCGCGGCGCGCTGGGGCTTCTGGCACATGGGCCACTTCTCGCAGGACTACAAGGCGCTGTTTGGCGAGACGCCTTCACAGACGCGGCAGCAGGCTTGAGCCGCGCGTGACCCCGGTCTGTTCGGGGGTCGGTTCACGGCCAAGCCGCCGTGCACGGCAAAGACGTTCTTTGCCAGATCGATGCCAAGGGATACGATGGCCATGGAGCCACCTTTCCATCTGGAGGTTCGCATCGTGAATCCACACATCACGCTCATCACGCTTGCCGTCGACGACCTTGAACGCGCAGTTGCCTTCTATCGCGACGGCCTTGGCTTCCCCACCAAGGGCATCATCGGCACCGAGATCGAGAACGGGGCCGTTGCTTTCTTCAACTTGCAGCATGGTTTGAAGCTGGCGCTCTGGCCACGCAAGAGTCTGGCCGCCGACAGCACTCTGCCGTTGCAGGCGGCAAGTTCCACCGAGTTCTCCATCGCCCACAACGTTGCGTCGGAGGCAGAGGTCGATGCTGCAATGCAGGAGGCGGCGCGCGCGGGCGCCAAGGTGGTCAAGGCAGCGCAATCCACGTCCTATGGCGGCTATGCAGGCTGCTTCCTCGACCCGGACGGCCATCTGTGGGAGGTGGCGTTCAATCCCGGCTTGGCGTCACTGGGCTGAGCCGCCTCAGATCTCGGCTCCGCGCTGGCGAACGGCGGTGCCCAACTGGAGACACTGCATGACGAATCCCATGGCCAAGGCATCGCAGTTGATCAACTGCCCCATTGAAGAGGCATTCAACGCTTTCGTCGATCCAGGCAAGATCACCCAATTCTGGCTGGCGTCGACCAGTGCGCCGCTGTCCCAGAATGCGAAGGTGACCTGGCACTTCCTGGTTCCCGGTGCCGTCGAGACCGCGGTGGTTGACGAGTTTCAGCCGGCACGGCTCATTGCGTTCACCTGGTCAGATGGACTGAAGGTTCGCCTGGAGTTTTCCGAGCAGTCTCCGGGCAAAACACGAGTTGCCGTGGAAGCTCAAGGCTTCTTGGGCAACGACGTGGTCGATCAGGCTGTGAATGCCACGGAAGGCTTCAGCATCGTGCTGTGCGACTTGAAGACATTCCTGGAATCAGGGAAGTCCGCGAACCTCGTCCGGGCAAAGGCTGAACTGATCGCTGCATCCGCCGCGTCAACAAAGCGCGACGCGACATCGCAATCGAGATGAGACGTGCTCGAAGCACCCCCCGGCCAGTGCGACCGGTCGACCTCTCGCTCGCCCCATCACTCAATAATTTATTGATCAACCATAGTTTTGATTGATTGTGTTTAATTAACGACCCCAGACGGGCACACTCCACGACATTCACCTGCCCTGCCTGGGCGGGCACTCTCGGTTTTCGGAGCCCTTCGCCATGACCCTCGCCTTCCCCACCTTCACCGCCGGCATGGTGCTGAGCATCTCGCTGATCATGGCGATCGGCCCGCAGAACGCGCACGTGCTGCGCATGGGCTTGCAGCGTCAGCACCTGTGGCTCACGGTGATCGTGTGCGCGGTGGCCGACATCGCGCTGATCTCGCTTGGCGTGCTGGGCCTGGCGCAGCTCGGCGGCCTGTCGGACAAGCTGATGGGCGCCCTGGTCGGTGCCGGCGTGCTGTTCCTCTCGGTTTACGGCTGGCAGGCGTTCCAGCGCTTCCTGCACCCGCGCACCCAGACGCCCGACACCCAGGCCGATGACAACCTCGCCACCGTGGTCGCCGAGCCGGTCTCGCGCCGCCAGGCCGTGCTGTCGGCACTGGCCTTCTCGTGGCTGAATCCGCACGCCTGGCTCGACACCGCGGTGCTGATCGGCACGGCTTCGCTGGCCTATGGGCAGGGCAGCACCGTGTTCGGCCTGGGTGCTGCCGCCGGTTCGGTGGTGTGGTTCCTGGCGCTGGGGGTGGCGGCCTTCTGGCTCGGGCGCCGGCTCAACTCCCTGCACGTGTGGCGTGCGCTCGACGGCATGGTTGCGCTCATGATGTGGGGCACGGCGCTCTGGCTGATCAGCAGCCTGGCCTGAACCCTGGAGATGTCCATGTCCCTGCCCCTGCGCAGCACCGATGCGCCCGTCACCGTTTTCGGCCCCGACTTTCCTTTTGCTTTCGATGACTGGATCACCCACCCGCAAGGCCTGGGCGAGATTCCCGCCGAGCGCCTGGGGCAGGAAGTGGCCATCGTCGGCGCCGGCATGGCCGGCATGGTGGCCGCCTATGAGCTCATGAAGCTGGGCCTGAAGCCCGTGCTGTACGAGGCCTCGCGGATGGGCGGGCGGTTGCGTTCGCAGACTTTCGAGGGCGCTCAAGGCGTGGTGGCCGAGCTCGGCGGCATGCGCTTCCCTGCGTCGGGCACGGCGTTTTTCCACTACGTGAGCCGCCTGGGCCTGAAGACCCGGCCGTTTCCCAACCCCTTGACCACCGCAGCCGGCTGCACCGTGGTCGACCTCGAAGGCCAGACGCACTGGGCGCGCGAACTCGCCGATCTGCCACCCCTGTTCAGCGAAGTGGCCGAAGCCTGGGCGCAGGCGCTTGAAGAAGGCGCGGGCTTCACCGGCCTGCAGCAGGCGCTGCGCGAGCGCGACATTGCGCGCCTCAAGGCGCTGTGGGACCGCCTCGTGCCGCTCTGGGACGACCGCACCTTCTACGACTTCGTGGCCACGTCGAAAGCCTTTGCGAAGCTTTCGTTCCAGCACCGCGAGGTGTTCGGCCAGGTCGGCTTCGGCACCGGCGGCTGGGACTCGGACTTTCCCAACTCCATGCTCGAAATCCTGCGCGTGGTGCTCACCGGCTGCGACGAGAACCAGCACCTGATCGAAGGCGGTGTGCAGCAGGTGCCGCTGGGCCTGTGGCAACACGCACCCGCCGCGAGCGAGCTGCGCCATTGGCCCGCCGGCACCACGCTCGCCAGCCTGCACCACGGCTCGCCGCGCGCCGGCGTCAGGACAATAGCGCGTGCAGCGAGCAACGAACTCGCCGTCACCGACACCTGGGGCAACACACAAATCTACCCCGCCGTGCTCACCACCTGCCAGAGCTGGTTGCTGACCACGCAGATCGCGGTGGAAGAGTCGCTGTTTTCGCAGAAGCACTGGATGGCGCTGGACCGCACGCGCTACATGCAGTCGTCCAAGACCTTCGTGATGGTGGACCGCCCGTTCTGGAACGACCTCAAGGCGAACGGCTGGCCGACCATGGGCATGACGCTCACCGACCGGCTCACGCGCGGCACCTACCTGTTCGACAACGGACCCGACCAACCCGGCGTGATCTGCCTGAGCTACGCCTGGATGGGCGACGCGCTCAAGATGCTGCCGCACGGCACCGAAAAGCGCGTGCAACTCGCGCTCTCGGCGCTGAAGAAGATCTACCCCGACGTGGACATCGCCAGCCACATCATTGGCGACCCGATCAGCGTGTCGTGGGAAGCCGACCCGCATTTCCTGGGCGCCTTCAAGGGGGCGCTGCCCGGCCACTACCGCTACAACCACCGCATGTACAGCCACTTCATGCAGGACGGCTTCGCGATCGCCGAGCGCGGCATCTTCATCGCCGGCGACGACGTGTCGTTCACACCCGCGTGGGTGGAAGGCGCGGTGCAGACTTCCTTGAATGCGGTGTGGGGCATCGTGAAGCACCTCGGTGGTCACACACATGCAGACAACCCCGGCCCGGGCGACGTGTTTGCCGAGCTCGGGCCGGTGACCCTACCCGACTGAGAAACCAAGCCCGTTCGGGCTGAGCTTGTCGACGCCCTCACCCACCCACATGACCGCCAACACACTCACCCTCGCGCTCTGGCAGTGCCCCTACACGGCCAACACCGCCGCAGCCCTGACCAGGCTGGACGCCACCGCCGCGCAGGCGCGCGCCCAAGGTGCAGCGCTGCTGGTGTGCCCCGAGATGTCGCTCACCGGTTACCAGATCGGCGCGCCAGCGGTGGCCGCGCTCGCCGAGCCGGCGGACGGCGCGCTGGCCCAGGCCGTCAGCGCCATCGCGCAGCGCCACGGCATCGCCATCGTCTACGGCTACCCCGAGCACAACCCAGAGGGCCGGCCGTTCAACGCCACGCAGTTCATCAGCGCCGAGGGCCAGCGCGTGGCCGACTACCGCAAGACCCACCTCTTCGGCGACATCGACCGCGCCCAGTTCAGCCCCGGCCCGCAAGCGCCCGCGGTCTTCGAGTGGGACGGCTGGCGCCTGGGCCTGCTGATCTGCTACGACATCGAGTTCCCCGAGCCCGCGCGCGGCCTCGCGCTGCAGGGTGCCGACGCCATCGTGGTGCCCACGGCCAACATGATCAACTTCGACGAAGTGCAGCGCGTGCTGCTGCCCGCGCGTGCGCTGGAGAACCGGGTCTATGTGGCCTACGCGAACGCGTGCGGGCAGGAAGGCGACACCACCTACGGAGGCTTCAGCACCGTGTGTGGCCCCTCGGCGGGCGCCCACCCATCGGCGGGGCGTGAGGCGGAACTGCTGCTGGTCACACTCGACCCGGCAGAGTTGCAGCGCGCCCGTGGCGCCAGCCAATGGCCCGACCGCCGCCCTGACCTGTACCCGCAGGGGCGCGGCTGAACCTCAGCGGCCACGTGATGACCGCCCCGGATCGGCATCAGCCCAAATAGAAATCCATGGGAATCAACTCGATGCCCCATCCTCCCGCTTCACCCAACGAGGCGGCGGGGTGCATGGCCGCGAGGCGCACCGCCTCTTCACGGCTGGCAGCCTCGATGATGAACAGACCACCCACCATTTCCTTGGACTCGGTATAGGGTCCGTCGCTGATCTGTGGCTTGCCGCCGCGCGGGCGCAGCGTCATCCAGTCCTTGGGCTCGGACAGTGACGCGGACACCAGCACCTTTCCCGTGGCGCGCATCTTCTCGTCCAGGGGCGGGCACTGCCTCACCAGCGCCTGCACGTCGTCTGGCGCCATCGCGGCGAATTTGGCGGGGTTGTAATACGCAAGGCCCAGGTACTTCATGACGACATCCTTTTTTGATGGCTGGTGTCTTCACGACGAAGCTGGCGGGTGGCAATCGACAGGAGTCGGGAAGTTTGTGTTGTGACGCCCCCTTCGGACCCGCTCAAGACGCGGCTACCATGGCGGGCATCGGCCGAGGCTGTGTGGAAACGCCACGGGCACGCCAGTATTGCCGATCCCTTGCTTCATGAGGTGTTCATAGAGCCCTCAGGTCACCTGGAGGCCGTCTTTGTGGTCGGACTGCGTTGGGCGGATTTGACGCGCAGCAAAGCTCTTTCAAGAGGGTAAGGGAGCCTCAAAGGGCTCATGCCCCCAAGAGCCGCATCGCCTTCATCGTTTCCGCTATCCCCAGAATTCGCATCAACCGCTTGAGGTTGTACGCCAGCACGTGCAGGCTCATCTCGGTCCCCACATGCGTCAGCGTCTTCGTCAGGAAGTGCGTCGAGCCCATCCAGTGTTTGAGCGTGCCGAACACATGCTCCACGGTGCGCCGTCGCAAGGTCATGGCGTCGGGCTTGCGGTCCAGCCGCTGCTGCGCGCGCTCGAGCACTTCTTCATGTTCCCAGCGCCGTATGCGCCGGTAGCTGCTGGTCGTGCACTTCGCCTTCATCGCGCAGCCCGGGCAGGCGCTGGTCCAGTAGAGATGGACGTTCAGACCGCCTTTCTCCAGCGTGCTGAAGCGGTGGATCGCCCGCTCGCCCGCAGGGCACTGGTACTCGTCGTCTTTGGCGATGTAGATGAAGTCACTCTTGTCGAAGCGCCCCTCGGCCTTCGCGTTGGAGGTCATGGGCTTGGGTACGAAGGCGGCGATGCCCGCATCCTCGCAGGCCTTGATCTCCGTCCCATTGAAGTAGCCACGATCGGCAAAGGCCTGCAGTTGCTTCGTGCCCATGGCCTCGCGTGCCGCTCGCGCCATCTTGCTCAGTTGTGCCCGGTCGTTGCCGACGTTCGTCACCTCATGCGCCACGATCAGGTGGTGTTTGGCATCGACGGCCGTCTGCACGTTGTAGCCCACCAGCCCTGAGCCCTTGGCCTGCGAGACCATGGAGCGCGCGTCGGGGTCGGTGGTGGAGCGCTGCCCGTCGGGCTCACTCTTCAGTTGCTCACGGGTCTCGTCAAGCTGGCGCATCTGCTCGCGCAGGGTCCGGATCTTGTCTTGCAGCCGTTCGGTCTTGGCTTCCATCTCGGCAGGCTGGGTGCGATCAGCCGTCTCCAGTGCATCGAGGTAGCGCTGGATGCTTTCCTCGATCTGCCGCTGGCGCGCCTCGATCTTGGCGGGCGTGACGTTGCGGTCGCGGCTGTTGACGGCCTTGAACTTGCTGCCATCGATTGCCACGATGGCCTGGGAGAAGAGCTTGAACTCGCGACACAGGCCGACAAAGCGGCGGCAGACGTTGCGGATGCCCAGAGCATTGTTGTGACGGAAGTCGGCGATGGTCTTGAAGTCGGGCGCCAGACGACCGGTGAGCCACATCAGTTCGACGTTGCGCTGGGCCTCTCGCTCCAGGCGGCGGCTGGACTGGATCCGGTTGAGATAGCCGTAGATGTAGAGCTTGAGCAGAACCGACGGGTGATATCCAGGTCGGCCAGTGGCGGCGGGATCTGCGCCCTCAAAGCCAAGAGCGCCGAGATCGAGTTCATTGACGAAAGCATCGGCGATGCGCACCGGGTTGTCTTCGTCGACGTAGTCGTCAAGGAACTCTGGCAACAACGTGACCTGGTGTCGGTCTGCGCCTTCGATGAATCGCTTCATGGGCCACCTCACTGGAAATGGGGTGACCCAATTTTATTTTTGAGAAGCCGTTTGGGGAAGTGTTTTCACACAGCCTCGGCCAGAAGCGGACGTTGGACAAATCATGAAGGTATTGAGCAGCGACTTATCC
>NZ_JADMJO010000047.1 GCF_018780385.1 Hydrogenophaga sp.
CCAACGGCACCAGCACCAGCAACAAGATGGTCTGGCACCACACGGTGGCGCCGGGTGATGTGGTGGTCGTGGACCGCAACTGCCACAAGTCCATCCTGCACAGCATCATCATGACGGGCGCGATCCCGGTCTTCCTGAAGCCCACGCGCAACCACTACGGCATCATCGGCCCGATCCCGCAGAGCGAGTTCGAGATCGACGCCATCAAGGCCAAGATCCGCGCCAATCCGTTGCTGGCCGGCGTGGACGCCGATGCGGTCAAACCCCGCGTGCTCACGCTCACGCAGTCCACCTACGACGGCGTGCTCTACAACACCGAGGCCATCAAGCAGATGCTCGACGGCTATGTGGCCAACCTGCACTTTGACGAAGCCTGGCTGCCGCACGCGGCCTTCCATCCTTTCTATGGCAACTACCACGCCATGGGCAAGAAGCGGGTGCGACCCATGGAGTCGGTGGTGTATGCCACGCAGTCCATCCACAAGTTGCTCGCCGGCATCAGCCAGGCCAGCCATGTGCTCGTGCAGGACTCGCAGAACGTCAAGCTCGACCGCCACCTCTTCAACGAGGCCTACCTGATGCACACCAGCACCAGCCCGCAGTACGCGATCATCGCCAGCTGTGACGTGGCTGCCGCCATGATGGAGCCACCCGGTGGCCGCGCGCTGGTGGAAGAGAGCATCTTTGAGGCGCTCGATTTCCGCCGTGCCATGCGCAAGATCGACGCCGAGTTCGGCGACGACGACTGGTGGTTCAAGGTCTGGGGTCCGGACGACCTGGCCGAAGAAGGCATGGGCGAGGCGACCGACTGGGTGCTCAACCCCGACCCGGCAGGCTCGCAGGCCACGGCCAAGGACTGGCACGGTTTCGGCGACATGGCGCCGGGCTTCAACATGCTCGACCCGATCAAGGCGACCATCGTCACGCCGGGCCTGAACCTGGACGGCCGCTTCGAGCCCGAAGGCATCCCGGCGTCCATCGTCACCAAGTTCCTCGCCGAGCACGGCGTGGTGGTGGAGAAGACGGGCCTCTACAGCTTCTTCATCATGTTCACCATCGGCATCACCAAGGGCCGCTGGAACACGCTGCTGACGGCGCTGCAGCAGTTCAAGGACGACTACGCCAAGAACCAGCCGATGTGGCGCATCCTGCCGGAGTTCTGCCAGAAGCACCCCCGCTACGAGCAGATGGGCCTGCGCGACCTGTGCCAGCACGTGCACGAGCTCTATGCCCGTTACGACATCGCGCGCCTCACCACCGAGATGTACTTGAGCGACCTCACACCGGCCATGAAGCCGACCGACGCTTTCGCGCACATCGCGCAGCGCACCACCGAGCGCGTGCCGATCGACGAGCTGGAAGGCCGCATCACCACCAGCCTGGTCACGCCTTACCCACCAGGCATCCCGCTGTTGATCCCGGGCGAGGTGTTCAACAAGAAGATCGTCGACTACCTCAAGTTCGCGCGCGAGTTCAACCAACAGTGTCCGGGCTTTGAGACCGACATCCATGGTCTCGTGGAGATGGTGGGCGACGACGGCAAGAAGCGCTATTTCGCCGACTGCGTGAAGGCCTGACCAGCCGAGAGTCAGCGCGGTGCGTCCGGACGCAGCCGCACAAAGCTGGCAAAGCGTGGAACGCCGCTCGGGTTGACGCCGCGAAAGCGGTAAGTCACCCACTCGCCCACGGCGGGTGGTTGCTCGCGCTGGGCATCGGAGAAGCCGGTGCCCAGCCGGAAACGCACACCTTGGGATGTCTGCACGAGCAGGGCACCCATGCGGCCGGCATGTCGGCCCTGGCCGGGCAGGTGCGCGAGCACGCGTGCTTCGGCGTCTTCGTGGGTTTTCACCTTCAGCAGGTCGTCGCTGCGCACCGTGCGGTAGAGCGAGTCGCCCCGGTGCAGCATCAGGCCTTCGCCGCCATCCTTCACCATGCGGTCCAGCCGCGCCATCAGCTCCGCGTGGCTGGCCACGCGTTCCTGCGGCACGGCCCGCACCCAGGAGCGATCGATTCTCCGCACGAGCCCTTGGTAAGCATGGATGCGCTCGGTAAACGGCCCCGGGTGCGAGGGCAGGTCGAACACCATGAAGCGGATCCGTAGCCACGCGTCTTCACGGGGCGTCTGCCGGCGCACGGCAGACAGTGTTTCTTCGAATAGACCTCGGCCCATCCAGAGTTCGCCGTCCATGGGCTCGGCGGGCCAGCCTTTAGTGAACCAGGCGGGTGGCACGATCACCTCACCGCCGCGGGTGATCAGTCGCTGGCCATCCCAGAAGCCGCGCAGGCCGTCGTACTTTTCGCTCAACCAGTAGTCATCCAGCGGCACGCCAAGTCGGTAGACGTTGGCGAGCATCAAGGCAGGCGCCTCGCCCGCCCGTGCTCCGGCTGGCAGACCGCACGCGGCGAAGCCCAGCCAAGCCAGCAGCTCGCGTCGCTTCATGGAACTGCAGTGCAGTGTGCGTCCCGCAAAACCGAAATGAATCAGCTCAGCGCGTCGCTGTCGCGGCTCACGCCCGTGGTGTGGCTGTAGCCACCATCCACGTAGGTGATTTCTGCGGTCACGCCAGCGGCCAGATCACTCAGCAGGAAGGCGGCCACGTTGCCCACATCCTCGATGGTGACGTTGCGCCGGATCGGCGAGGCACTGGCCACCATGCCCAGCAGCTTGCCGAAGTCCTTGATGCCGCTGGCCGCCAGTGTCTTGATCGGGCCGGCGCTGATGCCGTTGACGCGCATGCCCTTGGGGCCGAGCGATTCGGCCAGGTAGCGCACCGAAGCCTCCAAGCTGGCCTTGGCCAGGCCCATGGTGTTGTAGTTGGGCACGGCGCGAAGCGCGCCGAGGTAGGTGAGGGTGAGCAGGGCCGACTTGTCGTTGAGCATGGGCAGCGCGGCCTTGGCCATGGCCGGGAAGCTGTAGGCACTGATGTCGTGCGCGATGCGGAAGTTCTCGCGGCTCAGGCCTTCAAGGAAGTCACCGGCGATGGCTTCGCGTGGGGCGAAGCCGATGCTGTGCACGAAGCCGTCGAACTTGGGCCACACCAGCGCGAGATCGGCGAACAGCTTGTCGATCTGGGCGTCGTCGCCCACGTCGCAGTCGAAGATGAGTTTGGAATCGAAGTCGGCTGCGAACTCGGTGATGCGGTCCTTGAAACGCTCACCGACGTAGCTGAAAGCGAGCTCGGCGCCTTGTTGATGGCAGGCCCTGGCGATGCCGTAGGCGATGGATCGGTTGGACAGCACGCCCGTGATCAGCAGTTTCTTGCCAGCGAGAAAACCCATGTTTCAGTCTCCAATGAAAAATCCTTCAGAATTGTCGCATGCACTTCTCCAGCATCCGCCCCGGCCACCGACTCGTTTCGCTGTCCCTGGCCGTGTTGCTGGTGCTCTGGAGCCCCCTGGCTGGGGCGGCGCATGGCTACGCGCTGTGGGGCAAGCTCAAGTACCCCGACGGCTTCACCCACTTCGACTACGTCAACCCGACCGCGCCCAAGGGTGGTGAGCTGCGCCTGGTGAGCAACCTTCGGCTGTCCACCTTCGACAAGTACAACCCGTTCACGCTGCGCGGCAGTGCGCCGGCCTATCTGTCGGACCTGATGTTCGATTCATTGCTCACCGGCGCGCTGGACGAGAACGGTGCCGGGTACGGCCTGCTGGCCGAAGACGTGAGCGCAGCGCCCGACGGCCTGTCGGTCACGTTCAAGCTGCGCGATACCGCGCGTTTCCACAATGGCGACCCGGTGCTCGCCGCCGACGTGAAGCACAGCTTCGACACCCTCATGGGGCCGCACACCTCGCCCGCGTTCAAGACCGTGTTGCAGGACGTGGCCGGCCTGGATGTGCTGGGCGAACGCACCGTGCGCTACCGTTTCAAGAAGCCCAACCGCGAACTGCCGCTGACTGTGGGCGGCCTGCCAGTGTTCAGCCGCGCCTGGGGCAACGCCATCGACCCCAAGACCGGCCAGCGCAAGACCTTCGACCAGGTCGTCACCGACATCCCCATCGGCAGCGGACCCTACAGAGTCGGCCCGGTTGAGTTCGGCAAGGACATCACCTACGTGCGCGACCCCGCCTACTGGGCGCGCGACCTGCCGGTGCGCCGCGGCACCGCGAACTTCGACCGCATCCTGGTCAAGATATACAAGGACAACACTGCGCGGCTCGAAGCGCTGAAGGCGGGCGAGTTTGATCTCATGCGCTTTTTCTCGGCGGGCGATTGGGCACGGCGCGTCAGCGGCAAACGCTTCGACACCGGCGAGCTCGTCAAGGGCGAATTCACCCACCGCCTGCCCATGGGCTTCCAGAGCTACGTGCTCAACACGCGCCGTCCGCCACTGAACGACATGCGCGTGCGCGAGGCGCTGGGCCTGGCAATGGACTACGAGTGGATGAACCGCCAGATGTTCTACAACGCTTACCAGCGCGTGGAAGGCCTGTTCGGCAACACCGATTGCGCGCCGCAGGGCAGCCCTTCGCCCGAAGAGCTGACGCTGCTGGAGCCCTGGCGCAAACAGTTGCCGCCCGCGGTCTTCGGGCCCATGTACAAGCCGCCGCGCACCGACGGGCAGAGTTCTTTGCGCGGCAACCTCAAGCGGGCCCAGTCGCTGCTGAAAGAGGCGGGCTGGACGGTGCAGAGCGGCCAGTTGCGCAACGCCCAGGGCCAGGCCATGTCGCTGGTGTACCTCGACAGCGCCGAAACAGGCGCGCGCGTGGTCACGCCATGGATCCGCAACCTCGCCAAGCTCGGCATCGAGCTGCGTTTCCGTCCGGTGGACTTCGCGCTGTACCAGCAGCGCCTGCGTGGTTTTGATTTCGACATCATCTCGATCAACTTCCAGGGAACCAACAACCCGGGCTCCGAGTACGCCGACATGTTCGGGAGCCAGGCCGCCAAGACGGAGGACTCCGGCAACTACGCTGGCGTGTCCAGCCCGGCGGTGGACGCCCTCATCACCCACATGACCGGCGCCCGCACGCAGCCGGACTTCCTGGCCGCCTGCCGGGCGCTGGACCGCACCGTCACCCACAGCCACTATCTGATCCCGCAGTGGACGGCCACCACACACCGCATGGCCTACAACGCATGGCGGCTGGCGCGCCCGAAGGATATGCCGCCCTATGCCGCCGGTGAGACCTGGGCGATCGACACCTGGTGGGCGAACAAATGAACACCCCCGCGCTGCGCTTCGCGCGCCACCCCCTCAAGGGGGCAACACCTGCGGCCCGTCCTGAGCGTGTCGAAGGGCGGTTCCGCGGTGTTTCCGGGTTCGAACCCGTGCGCCGGATTCGTCTGGGTGGCTTCTCTGAATGGGAGTCGAGCTGATCATGTGGGTCTACATCCTCAAACGCTTGCTGCTCATGATCCCGACGCTGTTCGGGGTGCTGCTGTTGACCTTCGTGGTGATTCAGTTCGTTCCCGGCGGGCCAGTGGATCAGTACCTTGCCGAAGCGCGCACCGGAGCGGGCACCGGTGCCGAGGGTGGCTCGGTGTACCGCGGGGCGCAAGGCGTGGACCCCAAGCGCATCGAACAGATCAAGGCGCTGTACGGCTTCGACAAGCCCGCGCACGAGCGCTTCTTCCAGATGCTGGGCCAATTCGCGCGCTTTGATCTGGGCACCAGCTTCTTCCAGAACAAGGCGGTGTCCGAACTCATCATGGAGAAGCTGCCGGTCTCCATCTCGCTCGGGTTGTGGACCTTCCTCATCAGCTACGGCGTGGCGGTGCCGCTGGGTGTGGCCAAGGCGGTGCGCGCCGGCTCGCGCTTCGATCTGGTCACCACCTTGCTCGTGCTGATCGGCTATGCCATCCCGGGCTTCGTGCTGGGCGTGGCGCTGCTGGTGATCTTTGGCGGGCAGTTGCAGTGGTTCCCGCTGCGGGGCCTGACCTCGTCCAACTGGGAAGAGCTCAGCTGGAGCGCCCGCATCGTCGACTACCTGTGGCACATCACGCTGCCCATCACCGCCATGGTGCTGGGCAGCTTCGCTGTCACCGCCATGCTGACCAAGAACGCCTTCCTGGAAGAGATTCGCAAGCAATACGTGATGACCGCGCGCGCCAAGGGCCTGAGCGAGCAGCAGGTGCTGTGGAAGCACATCTTTCGCAATGCGCTGATCCCCATCGTCACCGGTTTTCCTTCGGCCTTCATTGGTGCCTTCTTCGCCGGCTCGCTGCTGATCGAGACCCTGTTCTCGCTCGACGGCCTGGGTCTGTTGAGTTATGAGAGCGTGATCCGGCGCGACTACCCCGTGGTGCTGGGCACGCTGTTCTTCTTCACGCTGATCGGCCTGGTGACCAAGCTCATTTCCGATCTCTGCTATGTCTGGGTGGACCCGCGTGTCAAATTCGACTGAAGCCGTGACACCTTCGCTGTCCCCCGGCGCGCGCGCCTGGCGCCGCTTCAAGCGCAACCGCCTGGGTTATTGGAGCCTGATCGCGTTCTGCATCCTGGTGGTCGGAAGCCTGTTCGCCGAGTTGTTGTCGAACGACCGGCCCTTGATCGTGCGCTACGAGGGAACGACTTATTTCCCCATGGTGAAGGACTATGCCGAGACCGTGTTCGGCGGAGACTTCGACACCACCACCGACTACCTCGATCCCTTCATCCGCGAGCAGCTCACCAAAGGCGACAACTGGGCGCTCTACGCACCCAACCCTTACGGTCCGCAGACGCTGAACTACTTCGCCAAGTTGCCCAACCCGTCGGCACCCACGCTGGATAACCTGTTGGGCACCGACGATCGGGGGCGAGACCTGTTGGCGCAACTGATCTACGGTTTCCGGGTGAGCGTGCTGTTTGCGCTGGCGCTCACCTTCGTCGGCGTGCTGCTCGGTGTGGTCACCGGCGCCATTCAGGGCTTCTTCGGCGGCAAAACCGATCTCGCCTTCCAGCGCTTCATCGAGATCTGGGGCTCCATGCCCGAGCTTTACTTGCTGATCATTTTCTCGGCCGTGTTCGCACCCAGCATCAGTCTGCTGCTGATCCTGCTCAGCTTGTTTGGCTGGATGGGCCTTTCCGACTACGTGCGCGCGGAGTTCCTGCGCAACCGCCAGCTCGATTACGTGCGCGCCGCCCGCGCGCTGGGCCTGTCGAACTGGCAGATCATCTGGCGCCACGTGCTGCCCAACAGTCTCACGCCGGTCGTCACCTTTCTGCCATTCCGCATGAGCGCGGCCATCCTCGCGTTGACCTCGCTCGACTTCCTGGGCCTGGGCGTGCCGCCCGGCACGCCGTCGCTGGGTGAGCTGCTGAGCCAGGGAAAGAACAGCATCGATGCCTGGTGGATCTCGCTCTCCACCTTCGCGGTGCTGGTGATCACGCTGCTGCTGCTCACCTTCATGGGTGATGCCTTGCGCGATGCGCTGGATCCCAGAAAGGTGGACAAATGACCACTTCCGCACTTCTCGAGGTCAAAGGACTGCGCGTGTCCTTCGGCGGTCAGGAAGTCGTGCACGGTATCGACTTCTCCATCAAGGCCGGCGAGAAGCTGGCGTTGGTGGGCGAGTCTGGCTCGGGCAAGACGGTGTCCGCTTTGTCGCTGCTGCGCCTGGTGCACAACGCCGACGTGAGCGGTTCGGCTGTATTGGAAGGCCGGGACCTGCTGCAGATGACCGAACACCAACTGCGCGGTGTGCGTGGCGACGAGGTGGCCATCATCTTCCAGGAGCCCATGACGGCGCTCAACCCGCTCTACACCGTTGGCGACCAGATCGGCGAGGTGCTGCAGCTCAAGAAGGGCCTTACGCCCCGGCAGGCACTCGCGTCCACCGTCGAGTTGCTGGCCTCCACCGGCATCCCTGAGCCGGCGCGCCGTGCCAAGGCCTTTCCCCACCAGCTCAGCGGCGGCCAGCGCCAGCGCGCCATGATCGCCATGGCCTTGGCCAGTGCGCCCAAGCTGCTGCTGGCCGACGAACCGACCACCGCACTCGACGTGAGCCTGCGCGGCCAGATCCTCGATCTGCTGGCCGACCTGCAGCGCCAGCACGGCATGGCGGTGCTGCTGATCACGCACGATCTGAACCTGGTGCGCCGCTTCGCCGACCGCGTGGCCGTGATGGAGCAAGGCCATCTGGTGGAGCAGGGCGTCGTGGCAGACGTGTTCGCCGCACCCCAACATGCCTACACACAAATGCTGCTGGCCAGCAAGCCCGAGCGCGACGTGGCCCCCGCCGAGCCTCCCTCAGCTGATGCCACGCCGGTGCTGCAAGCCCGCGCTTTGCGCGTGACCTATCCGGTGCCGCTCCCCGGTCTGCGCGGCTGGTTCACAAAAGGCGAATTCGTGGCGGTGCAGGGTGCGGATCTGGACGTGGCCCCTGGTCAGACCCTGGGCGTGATCGGTGAGTCGGGCTCCGGCAAGTCGACGCTGGCGCTGGCCGCGCTCGGTTTGTTGCCCCACCAGGGCAGCCTGCAAGTGACCGGGTCCGACTGGGCGCAAGCCCTCAAGAGCGGGCAGGGCAGGGCGCTTCGTCAGCGCGTGCAGGTGGTGTTCCAGGATCCGTTTTCGTCACTGTCGCCGCGCATGACCATCGAACAGATCGTGGGCGAAGGCCTGCTCGTGCACCAGCCCGAACTGTCGGTGGCGCAGCGCCGCGAACGCGTGGTCAAGGCATTGGCCGACGTCGGTCTGGTCGACGACCCCCGGCGCGGCGGCGACTGGCTGCAGCGCTACCCGCACGAGTTCTCGGGCGGCCAGCGACAGCGTCTGGCCATCGCGCGCGCGCTCATCATCGATCCGCAATTGCTGGTGCTCGACGAGCCCACCAGCGCACTGGACGTGACGGTGCAAAAGCAGGTGCTGGGCCTGTTGCAGCGTCTGCAGCGCGAGCGCGGCCTGAGCTATTTGTTGATCACGCACGACGTGGACGTGATCCAGGCGATGGCTCACCACGTGATCGTCATGAAGGATGGCGTGGTGGTGGAAAGCGGCACGGTCGAACGGGTCCTTCGCTCCCCGGAACATCCCTACACCCGCACACTGGTACAGGCTGCTGCCTGAAGCATTTCGCGGGCTTGACCTGCGTCAGTGCTCTGGCGAAGTGGGCAGCGTATAACCGCTTCCCATGACCGATCCCTCGCCGCCGTCCACGTTTCCCGTCACGTTGCAGTCGCCCTGGCGCTGGTTGGCCCTGGGTTGGAGCGACCTGCAGCGCAACCCGGTGCCCGGGCTGGTTCACGGACTCTTGCTCACGGCCTTTGGCTGGCTGCTGCTCTGGGCCGCGCGTGACCAGTTCTGGCTGCTGGCGGGCGCCTTCTCGGGCTTCCTCATCGTCGCGCCCATCCTGGCCACCGGGCTGTACCAGGTCAGCCGCCAGCGGGGGGCAGGGCTTGGCGATGTGGTGCAACTCTGGCGTTCGGGCGATGGCCGGCTGGTGAAGTTCGGACTGCTGTTGGGTCTGGCGGGCACCGGCTGGGTGCTCACCTCGGCCGGGCTGATCACCTTGGGGTCGCCGGTGCCCATCCTCAAGCCGCTGGATTTCCTGCGTCACGTGGTGCTGGTGCGCGAGATCGGCCTGTTCGAGGTCTGGCTGCTGCTCGGTGCTTTGTTGGCAGCGCCGGTGTTTGCCTCCACGGTGGTCGCCCTGCCCATGCTGGTGGACACCCGCGCCTCGGTGATGGACGCGGTGGCCGAGAGCTGGCGCGCAGTGGCCAGTTATCCGGGCCCAATGGCGCTGTGGGCGGTGGTGATTGGTTTGTTGGTCGGCTTGGGCATGGCCACTGCCTTGCTGGGGCTGATTCCCATCATCCCGCTGCTGGCCCACGCCAGCTGGCACGCCTACCGCGACCTGACCGTCCAACGGACACGCGCTGAGCCATGAGCAACACCGTTTTGGGCTTCACTGAGGGCCAGATTGCCCAGTTCGGCCTGACCTTTGGCGTCGGGGCATTCATTCTCTACATGCTCTTCATCGTGTTCAACCTGGCCCGTGAATCCAAGGCCGGGAAGTTCGGTACCTTCGTGCTGTTTCTGGTGTTGTCGTTCGGCATGCTGGGGTTTCTGGCCAAAAACCTCATCCAGTGGGCTCTGGGTATTTGAACGGTGTTCAGCGTTGAGGGGGCCATTGGGTTGCCATTTGGCCTCGGCAGGCGTTACAATGCGAGCTTCACGACCAAATGGGCGGGTAAATACCGGCCCATTTTTTTTGGCCGAACGCTTTTGACCCTGGGGTAATCCACAGGGCGACAGAGCGATTTTGAACGGCGCTTCACTGGGCAGACACCATCAGCATGGCTTGGCAAGAGATCGTAGAGCAGACCGTCACCGGACTGGGTTTTGACCTGGTGGAGTTGGAGCGCTCGGGCAGTGGCCTGTTGAAGGTCACGATCGATCTGCCATGGGAAGCGCCTGTTGAAGGTCAACCGGTGCCTGTGGAGCGTTTCGTTACGGTCGAAGATTGCGAAAAGATCACGCGTCAGTTGCAATACCTGCTGGAAGTCGAAGGCCTCGAATACCGCCGCCTCGAAGTGGGTTCGCCGGGCATCGACCGGCCGCTGAAGCGTGAGATCGATTACGTGCGGTTTGAAGGTCACGTGATCGACCTCACCTTGAAGGCGCCGATCGGCGCCACCGGGACCGACGTGGCGGTGAACCGCAAGAAATTCAGGGGCACGCTCGAGCGTGCCGACGATGGTGTGCAGTGGCAAGTGGTCTGGAGCGATGCGCCCGAACCCAAGCCCGGCGCGCGGGTGAGCAAGAAGCGCGCGCCCGTGCCCATGCAGGCCATGACATTTTCGCTGGACGACATCCAGCAGGCGCGCTTGGCGCCGATCGTGAATTTCAAGGGCCGTCAGGCTCCCGGAGCAAATGCTCCAGACAGTGATGAGTAAGAGAAATCAAAGTGACCCAGGACATGCAATTCGGAAAGGTGGGCGAGTGAAATGAACCGCGAAATGTTGATGCTGATCGATGC
>NZ_JADMJO010000010.1 GCF_018780385.1 Hydrogenophaga sp.
CCTTGATTTCGCTGCGCCGTGCCCCATGGCCGCCGATGACCTCGTTGGCACTCGGTCTGTGCGGACACCAACATCACTTCAGGCTCGTGAGCGCCATGCGTTCACGAGCCCGCGAGGTGCATCGCTTACAAAACGTCAGGCTCCCTCTTCACCCGAAACCAGGCCGCATACATCGCAGGCAAAGCCAGCAAGGTCAGCACTGTCGCAACGACCAGCCCACCCATGATCGCCACCGCCATCGGGCCCCAGAACACACTGCGCGACAACGGAATCATCGCCAGCACAGCCGCAGCGGCGGTCAGCACGATCGGCCGCATGCGCCGCACAGCCGATTCGACCACCGCGTCCCAGGCCGGCACGCCACGCGCGCGGTCCTGCTCGATCTGGTCGATCAGGATCACCGAGTTGCGCTGGATCATGCCCATGAGCGCAATCACGCCCAGCAAGGCCACGAAGCCGAACGGCCGGTTGAGCAACAGCAACGCGCCCGCCACACCCGCCAGGCCCATCGGGCCGGTGAGGAACACCAGCACCGAGCGGCTGAAACTCTGCAGCTGCAGCATGAGCAAGGTGAAGACGATGAACAGCATGAGCGGAATGCCCACCACGATCGACGACGAACCCTTGCTGCTCTCGGCCACGGCGCCCGCCACCTCGATGCGGTAGTCGGAGAGCCCGCGCGCCGCCCAGCCATCGCTGATCTGCTTGAGCACCGGCTGCAACTCGGCCGTGACGGTGGCACCCTGCAGGCCTTCCACCACATCACCCTGCACGGTGATGGCGTAGTCGCGGTTCTCGCGCCAGAGCACACCGGCCTCCCAGTCAAACACCGGCCTGGCAATCTGCAGCAAGGGAATGCTCTGCCCGCTGCTCGTGGCCAGGTAGGTGTTGGCCAGATCACTGATCGCATCGCGCTCGCTCAATGGCTGGCGCAGCACGATGTCGATCAGCTTGTCGCCGTCGCGGTACTGGCCCACGGTGCTGCCGGTGAGCAGGGTGCGGGCGCCCAGCGCGATCGACTGGCTGGACACACCCAGCGCACGCGCCTTGGCCTGGTCCACTTCCAGCCGCAAGCGCTTGACCGACTCGTTCCAGTTGTCGTTCACGCCGCGCATGTTGCTGTTGGCACGCATCGCCACTTTCACCTCGTCGGCCAGCGTGCGCAGTTGCGTCGGGTCGGTGCCGACCACGCGGAACTGCACCGGATACGGCACGGGTGGGCCGTTGGGCAGCAGCTTCACGCGGCCACGCAGCTCGGGGAACTCGGTCGCCAGCAAGGCCGGCAGCGCCTTGCGCAGGCGCTCGCGGGTCTTCAGGTCTTTCGGCAGCACGATCATCTGAGACACGTTGGTCTGCGGGAAAATCTGGTCCAGCGGCAAATAAAAGCGCGGCACGCCCGAGCCGATCCAGGTGCTCACGCTGGTCACGCCCTCTTCCGCCGTCATGCGTGCCTCCAGGCGCTTCGTCACCTCGTCCATGGCCTTGATGCTGCTGCCCTCGGGCAGCCACACGTCCACCAGGATCTCGGGACGGCTTGAATCCGGAAAGAACTGCTGCTGCACCTGGCCCATGCCGACGATGCCCAGCACGAAGGTGAGCACGGTGGCGCCGATGGTGATCCAGCGGTGCTGCACGCACCAGTCCACCACGGCGCGAAAACGCACGTAGAACGGACCGTCGAACACCTCATGCACTTCACCCACATGGGGTTTGACCTTGAGCAGACGCACGCCCAGGTAGGGCACAAAGAACACCGCCACCACCCAGGAGAGCAACAGCGCGATGACGGTCACCGCGAAGATCGCGAAGGTGTATTCACCGGTGGTGGAGTTGGCCAGGCCGATCGGCAGGAAACCGGCGGCCGTGATCAGCGTGCCGGTGAGCATGGGCATGGCCGTGGCCTCCCAGGTGAAGGTGGCCGCGCGCACCATGCTGTAGCCCTCTTCGAGCTTGCGCACCATCATCTCCACCGCAATGATCGCGTCGTCCACCAGCAGGCCCAGCGCAATGATCAGCGAGCCCAGCGAAATCTTGTGCAGGCCGATCTTGAAGTAGTTCATGGCCAGGAAAGTCATGGCCAACACCAGCGGAATGGTGATGAAGACCACCAGGCCGGGGCGCATGTCCAGCGTGTAGCCGCGCAGGCCCTTGCTGCCCGCGCGCCTGTGCAGTCCGAGCGCCAGAAAACTCACCACCAGCACGATCACCACCGCCTCGATCAGCACCGTCACGAACTCGTTCACGCTCCGGGTCACCGCGCTGGGCTGGTCCTGCACCTGCGCCAGCACCATGCCCGCGGGCAGCGTGGCCTCGATGCCGGCCACCGTGGTCTTGAGTGCCTCGCCCAGCGCAATGATGTCGCCGCCCTTGGCCATGGAAATGCCCAGGCCGATACTGTCCTTGCCGTTGTGGCGCACCAGAACCTGAGGGGGATCCACATAGCCCAAGCGGATGTCGGCGATGTCGCCCAGGCGGATCTGCGTGCCGTTGGCCGCGCGGATCGGCATGGCACCGAGCTGCTCCACCGAATTGAAGGCACCCGCCACACGCACCTGCACCACGTCCTGCGGCGCCTGCACCGCGCCGGCCGAGGCCACCGCGTTCTGCTGCCCCAGCGCGTCAAACACCTGCTGCAGGTTCAGCCCCAGCACCGCCAACCGCTTCTGCGAAATCTCGATGAACAGCTTCTCGTCCTGCGCGCCGAAGAGTTCAACCTTGCTCACATCGGGCACACGCAGCAATTGCTGGCGCACGTTGTCGGCCACCTCTTTCTTGTCGGCGTACGAGAAGCCGTCGCCCTGCAGCGCGTAGATCACGCCGAACACGTCGCCGAACTCGTCGTTGAAAAAGGGCCCCACCACACCTTGCGGCAACGTGGCCTGCATGTCGCCGATCTTCTTGCGCGCCGTGTACCAGATCTGCGGCACCTCCTTGGCGGGTGACGAGTCCTTCAGCTGAAAGATCACCAGCGTTTCACCGGGCTTGGAGTAGCTGCGGATCTTGTCCGCGTAGGGCACCTCCTGCAGCGTCTTCTCGATGCGGTCGGCCACCTGTTCGGCCACCTGCTCGGCGGTGGCGCCGGGCCAGTAGGCCCGCACCACCATGGCGCGAAAGGTGAACGGGGGGTCTTCGTCCTGGCCGAGCTGGAAGTACGCCGCCACGCCCAGCAGCATGAGCACGATCATCAGGTACCGGGTGAAGGCCTGGTGATCCAGCGCCCACTGCGAGAGGTTGAAGCGGGAGACCCAGGAGGCGGTCTGGTCGGGGGAGGAGTAGTCGGACGAACTCATGCCGACCTCACTTCGTGGCCGCGCCAACAAAGCGCGTGACCGTCTGCCCTGGCGACAACACATGCACGCCCGCAGCCACCACCTCGTCGCCCGGCTTGAGCCCCGAGACAATCACCATCTCGTTGCCGTCGGCACCGGCCACCACCACCGGGCGCGGCTGCACCGTGTTGCTGGCGGCGTCAAACACCCAGACCGCGCTGCCACTGCGGTCTCCCGCGTCCGAACGCATGAGCGCCGAGGTCGGCAGCTTGATCGCGGCTGTGGGCGCACCGGCGGGTGACGCCATGCTCACATAGGCGGTGGCCCCCAGCGGCGCGGCCGCGCCTTCGGGCAAAGCCAGCTTCACCTGGTAGGTGCGGGTGACCGGGTCGGCGCTGGCCGCGACTTCGCGCACCACGGCGTCCAGCGGCGTGGCCGCGCCCGCCGGTCCATTGGGAGCGCCGGCCCACAGGCGCACCTGCGCAGCCTGGCCCACACGCAGCAGCGCCAAGCGGTCTTCGGGCACAGCAAACACCACATCGCGGGCACCATCACGCGCCAGGCGAACCACCGGCGCACCGGCCGCCACCACCTGCCCCACTTCCGCCTCGACCGACACCACCACGCCAGCGCCGTCGGCCAGCAGGCGGGTATAGCCGGCCTGATTGCCTTGCACCGCGCCCTGGGCACGCGCCTGACGCAACGAGGCATCGGCCGACTGCAGCGTGGCCTGGCGGCGCTCGATCTCGGCACCACTCACGAAGCCCTGGGCCAGCAACTCCTGAAAACGCTTGAGGTCGGCCGCGGCCAGATCGCGCTGGGTCTGCGCCGCGCTCACCTGGGCCTGCGCCGCCTGGCTCGACAACGCAAGATCCTGCGCATCCAGCTGGGCCAGCAACTGACCCACCTGCACCCGTTGTCCCACCTCGGCCGGTCGCTGCACCAGCTTGCCCCCGACCCGGAAACCCAGGCGCGACTCGGTGCGCGCACGCACCTCGCCGGCGTACTCGGTCTGGGCCCCCAGTGCACTCGCACCCACGGTCATCAGCTTGACCGAACGGATCGGCTCAACAGGCGCGGGCGCGGGAGAACAGGCCACCAAGGCAAGCGTGGCGGTCACGATCAGGACAAAATTCGGCGTTTTCATGGTGATCTGGGCGAGGTGAAAATGGAGGGCACGCGGCGCATTCAGGCACCGCGGATGCCCGTATATTACTGACTGACCGGTTAGTAACCAAAATTATCGATCAAATCCGTTTTCATTTCTCATGACGCAGCGCCCCCCGTCGACTCAACCCCCCCCTCCTGACGACCGCGCCCACGGCCTGGCGCAGGCCGACGCACTGGGCGCACTGGGCGGCGGCGTCGAGCATTACGAAAATTTCCCGGTCGCGTCCTGGCTCTGCCCGCCCCAGCTCCGGCCCACGGTCGTGGCCATTTACCGTTTCGCACGCACCGCGGACGACATCGCCGATGAAGGCACCGCCAGCGCGGCAGAACGGCTGGCCGATCTGGCCGCGTACCGAGACGAACTGGCGCAGTCCATCCTCAAGGCCGAGGGCGGCGCGGTCGCCCCCTCAGTGCAGCGCTGGCCCGCCGTGTTCGGACCGCTGAGCCTGGCGATTGCCCGCCACGCACTGCCGAACGATCTGCTGCACGACCTGCTGAGTGCCTTCGAGCAGGATGTGCGCTACACCGAGCAACAACACCGCTACGCCAGCACCGAGGAGTTGCTGGGCTACTGCCGCCTCTCGGCCAACCCGGTGGGGCGCCTTTTGCTGCACCTGTACGGTGTGCACGACGCGCGATCGCTGCAGCAAAGCGACCAGATCTGCAGCGCCCTGCAGCTCATCAATTTCTGGCAGGACATCAGCCGCGATCTGCCCAACGGGCGCTGCTACCTGCCGGCCAACACCTTGCAACGCCATGGACTGCAGGTGAGCGATTTCGAGAGTTCGCAGCTGGAGGCCACGCCCGACAGACGCGCCGTGGTGGCCGAGCTCTGCGCCTACGCGCGCGCCCTCATGCAGCTCGGCGCACCACTGGCGCGCCGCGTGCCGGGGCGCGCCGGCTGGGAACTGCGGCTGGTGGTGCAAGGCGGCTTGCGCATCCTCGAACTCATCGAAGAGCAGGACCACCGCAGCTGGCAGACCCGCGTGAAGCTGCAGCGTGCCGATCTGCCCCGGCTGGTCTGGCGCGCGCTCTGGATGTGAACGCCGCTCCTTCGACGCCACAGAACCGGGTCACCCTGGCCTCGAGGGCATTTCGAATGTGAGGTTGCCCCAGTGGCTGTCCCAATCCTGGCCCTGCCCATCGGTGGTGGGCACCATGTGCACCACGCTGACCATCCAGACGCCACCCCACGGCAAGGTGGTGGAACTCTTTCCTGCAGCATCGGTGCGCGTGCGCAACACGTTGAGCTGCGACCCGCGCAGGTTCCAGACCTTCACCAGCGCGCCTTGCAGCGGCACGCCCATGAACAGAACCTCCACGGCGAGTGCGTCTCCGGGGTTCAGTAACTGTGGATTCGCCAGCGGCACGATCTCCAGCGTCTGGCCGGTGCGCACACCAGAAACCGCGTCGGTCCTGCCGCCCACGCTCAACAAGGTCTTCACGTGGCGGCGGTAGCGCTCGCGTCCGGGCTGCGCGCTCTGTCCGCTGGCCTTGCGCTGCGCGATCACGCGCTCCAGACCTTCCTCCCGCAGATAAGCAGTGAAGGTGTCGGCCGAGAGTTCGATGGTGAATGGCTGCGTGTCCAGTGCGATGAGCTGTGTGCCGGCTTGCTCGAACGCCAACGCCACGCTGCCCTGATCGAGGCTGTCCGGCAGTTGAGGGGTGAGCTGGACTTCCCCGCTCCGGCTGTACCAGCGCAGCGAAGCGGCCATGGGACGTCCGAACCCCACCGGGTCGCCCTGAAAGTTTTCACCCACCCACAGCGACAGGTCGACGGCGCCACGCACAGAGGGCGAGAAGCGGTCCGGGGTCATCCAGAATTCGTGCGCCTGCGCGGCCGAGGTCAGCCACAAGGCGCCCAGGAAAAACCATTTGTTCATCTGACAACGGGTCGACACATCCGATGCGCCGACCCGCCTCTTTTCGTTGAATGACGTGCTCAGACCGTGTCGTCCACCGGCAGCGGTGTGTTGTCCACCGGCTCCGGTTCGCTGGTCTCGCTGGTCTGGGCAATCAGCTGGTTCATGTAGTCCAGCAGCGACTGCACGGTGGTGCCCATGAAGGGTGTGGTGGCCTGGGGTTGGACGGGTGTGGGGTCGTCACCACCGCCCCCGCCACAACCGGCCAGGGCGGTGGTGGCAACGGCCACCACCAGCAGGGATGTCGCGAGATGTTGTCTCATGGTGTTTCCTTGGGTGAGGGTGGACGACATCACAGGTTCGTCGAGCCGGGGTTGGGCGTGTTCAGGTACGGGAAGCCCGGCAGGAACGGCACAGTGGCCTGGTCAACGGCATCGTGGATCTTGGCCGAATCGGCACCCAGTGGCACGCTCGAAGGCTGGCATGCCGAGGTGAGCGAAGGCACGCCCGGCACGTTGTTGAGGCCCAGCGCGTTGCCGTCGCCGTTGATCACACACAAACCACCGAGCACAGCCACCAGAGCGATGTCGACCACGTCGTCTTTTGGACGGCGGCCGTTGGGGAAACCGGCGTTGTCATTGACCTTGGCTGGGTCGGCGTTGAGCGCGTTGCCAGCCACGCCCAGGCGGTTCTGACTGGCGAACTGCACCGGTGGCACCGCGGTGTTCAGACGCAGCATCTCGGACGGCTTGGGGTTGACGGCAGGCTTGTTCACCCCCGTGATGCCGGTGAGGAACGTGGTGGCCAGGTCGGTGCGCGGCAGGTTGGTGGGCGCCAGCGCGGCGGCATTGCCAGCGAGCACGAGACCCAGCAACGCAGGCAGCGTGGGGTTGGTCACATAGGTCAGAAACTGGCCGTCGTCCTTGGGCTGCGAAGCGTTGAACTTGTCCTTGTCGCCCAGTCCGATCACCACTTCGTTGACCAGCGGATTGCCCAGGCGGGAGACCTGCGTCCAGGCACCACCGGCCTTTTCGCTGGCCTGATGGCCCGATGACGGATTGCCATTGAGCAGACGCGCCTGGCGCAGGCTTGCGGTGGTCCAGCCACCGATGACGGGTTCGCCGCCAGCGGTCAGGCAGTTCTTGTGCACTTCCAGCGCAATCGAGGTCACGTTCTGCTTCTGGATGTAGTGGGTGCCACCGCCGCCTTCTGCATCTTTGGCCGCTGGGTTCAGCAGCAAACTCGATGGTGCGTTGACCAGATCGAAGATGCGGCCGAGGTTCACCGCAAAGCCCTCCTGGCGCTGACCCACAAACACCTTGGCGGGCGCGCTGCAGCCGGGAATGGTCACGGTCTGGATGTGCTTGTCGGCGTAGGTCTTGTAGGCCGCGGCGTTGCCCAGGGTTTTCTCGCCGATGTAGTCCACCGGCTTGGGCAGATCGCTCGCAATGGTCTGTGCCGAGCCCTTGCGGCGGCCGTCGCGCACGACGGTCAGGCTGTAGCTTTCGTTGAGGTTGAGGTTGGGGTCGTTGACGTTGGACACGCCACCGGCCTGGATCAGCGGGATCGCAACACTCTGCGCGCCGATCGGCAGCGCAACGTTGTTGAGCTTGTTCTTGAAACGGAACTGGAACGTGATGTCCTCTTCCGCGTCGCCGTCGTTGTCCACATGGATCTCATACAGCGCGTTGGGATCCATCGAAAAGTAGTTGGGGCCGCCGTAGGGACCTTGCAGCGGCTGGTAGTTGGCAATCAGCGTGACGTAGTCGGAGCGCCCGCCCGTGCCGTCTGCGGCAACGCCTTCGTAACTGCGAAACATGTAGAAATCGGTGCCATCCACCTTGGGCGTGGTGGTGATGAAGGGTGCTTCACGGTGGCTCGACGCGATGGCCGCGCCGGCAACGGCCATCAACAAACATCCTCTGGCGATGGATGTGGGTTTCAGTTTCATGGGGTGCTCCTGGTTGGGTGGTGCAGACAACTGCATACCCAATACGTACCCAGGAGCGTGATGGATTCAACGAAATTAATTCCCGAGCAGCACCAAAGGACAAACCCGCCCCCGGCGGGCGCCGACTATCCCAACAGTGCCGCCAGACCACCCTCGGCCTCGAAGCGGTGGTTGCGGTAGGCCAGCCGGGTCGGGCCGGTCCACGCGCGCTGCGCGATGCTGTGGGCCGGGTCGCCGGGGTAACAGATCACGCGCACGCCGTCCTGGTCGAACGGCTCGGGCTCGATCAGCGCGGGTGGGCGGCTTCGGGCGGTGTCCATCACCTGGGCAGCAGTGCTCAGGTGACTGAGCTGCCCCAGGCTCATGATCTGGGGCGGCGCCAGATCGATCTCGCCCGCCCAGTAACGCTCCAGCCCCAGACGCGGCGCCAGCCACACCGCTTCGGTGGCCTCGAAGGTGCAGTGCTCGGCCTCCTGGCCGTGCGGAGCGGTCGCCACGAAGAAGCGCGTGTCAAAACGCTTGTTGGTCACCGAGGGCACGCGTGGCGTGACCCAGCGCGACCACGGCAACACGCTGGCGGTGGACACCGGGCAACCGAGTTGATGCAGGGCGGTGGCAAAGCCGGTGCCCGCGGCGGTGAGCTCGCGCACGCGCGGGACCAGATCGGCGCGATGCACCTGGCCCAGGAGCAGGCCGCATTCTTCAAACGTCTCGCGCAAGGCCGCCACATGCAGACCCAGCGCTGTCTCTGCGTCCAGTCCCGGCTCGTTCAAGCCCAACGCGCAATCGAGCGCCGAACGGTCCAGTGCCGCGGCATCCACCTGGCGATCGGCGGCATCGAGCTTGCCACCGGGAAACACGTGCACACCGCCGAGCACGCCCGAGTTGCCGTGCCGGCGCACCAGCAGCACCTCCAGCCCCTGGGATCCGTCGCGCACCACCATGACGGTGGCAGAAGGCACGGGCGGTGTGTGAACGGTGTCTGAATTGATCGTGAGGGCCATGCGCGCATTGTCGGCGAGGGCTCGCCCAGCGGGTGTCGCCATGAAGGCCCGACCTGCACAACCAGCTTCTGCGGGTTAACCCACCGTAAGAAAGTGTTCTTTTTGAAGCGAGGCTGAATCCGATCACGAACTTGCCCCGTATTCAGTGTGTCCCGCTCGAAAAGCCAGGCTCTCTGGCTCCTCCCAACCACTTCAAGGATTCCTCATGAAAAACGTTCGCACCTCCATCATTGCCCTCGCCCTGACCGCCCTTTCCGCTGGTTCGGTCTTCGCTGCCGACATGACCCCCAAGACCCGTGAGCAGGTTCGCGCCGAACTGATGCAGGCCCAGCGCGACGGCACCCTGATCGCCGACGGCCAGACTGGCGCCACCTTCCGCCAGGTGTTCCCGGGCAGCTACATGCAGCCTGCCGCAGCCGGCACCACCTCACGTGACCAGATCCGTGCCGAACTGATGGAAGCCAAGCGCAACGGCACCCTCGTGGCCGACGGCCAGACCGGTGCCACCTTCCGCGATCTGTCTCCCCAGCGCTACCCCACGAACACCATGCAAGCCATGGGCGCCAGCAGCGGCACGACCGTGGGCATGGGCCAGAGCACCAGCACGATGAAGTCGAACTGATCAACCGGGTCTCATGAACCCCCCGGGGCTGCGTGTCGGCCCCGGGGGTTTTGCATTCAAAGTCGCAAAATAAACCGCATTATTTGAATAATTTCCTTTGAAAGCATAAACTTAGCCATGGTTTCAAAGTCGCAAATTTTTCCCCTTTACGATAACCCTTCGCAGATGGAGCCCTTGCTGCCGGGCGAGCATCGCCTGGGCCCTCTGCTGGAACATGCGCACGACCTCATCCGTCGCGCCGACCAGCTCTCGGGCCTGTGCCAACCCGGCGCGCTGGGCGGGTTGCGCCGTCTGCTGAGAGCGATGAATTCGTACTACTCCAACAAGATCGAAGGGCAGCACACGTTTCCACTGGAGATCGAGCAGGCGCTGCGCAACGACTACGCACAAGACGCGGACAAGGCACGCCGCCAGCGACTCGCCCTGGCCCACATGGACACCGAACAACAACTCGAAACCCTGTGGCCCCAGTGGGACACGGCGCGCGTGTGGTCGCCACAAACCGTGCAGGACATCCACCAGGACCTGTTTGCCCGCCTGCCCCGGGCCGATCTGGCCATCCCCCCCGCCGAGTTGCCTCAAGGCGCCGCGCCCGCCTGGCTGCAGCCGGGCGAACTGCGGCTGCAACAGGTGAGCGTGGGCCGGCATGCCGCGCCTGCCGCCGAACACCTGCCCGCCTTCCTGGCCCGGTGGTCCCAGGCGTACGCTCAGGTTCGACGGGGTGAGATGCAGGTGGTGGCCATGGCCGCTGCGCACCAGCGGCTGGCCTGGATTCACCCGTTTCGCGATGGCAACGGCCGCGTGGCACGCCTGCACAGCCAACTGGTGCTCGGACACCTGGGCCTGACGAACGGACTGTGGTCACCCTTGCGGGGCTTTGCACGCAGCCACGACCGTTACTACGCCCTTCTCGCGGTGGCCGATGAACCGCGAGCGGGTGATCTGGATGGGCGCGGCAACCTCACCGAGCGCGGACTGGAGCAGTGGATCACCTATGTATTGACCCTCTGCCAGGACCAGGTGGATTTCATGGCGGGCGCGCTCGCGCTGGGCGGCATGAAAGACCGCATGGCCGCCTGCCTGAACTTTGAAGAGCACGTGGTGAAAGCGGGCGTTCGCACCGAAGCGCTGCGCGCCCTGCACTACCTCTTCGCCACCCAGGGCGAACTCGACCGCAACGACTTCAAGGCCATGCTCGGCTTGGGCGAGCGCCTGGCCACGGCGCAAGTGAGTGCATTGCTAAAGCGCGGCTTGCTGGAATCCGATTCCCCCCATGGCAGGCTGCGCCTGGGCGTGCCGCAGCACGCCTTGCGGTTTTATTTCCCCAAGCTGTGGCCCGAAGCGGAATCGCAAGACTGAAGCAGGGCAAGCCGCCCAAAGGTGTCAACCCAGGCTCAAGAAGCCGGGGCAGGTGTCGATACGCTGTTATCAACCCAACACCCTGGACCCATGGACGCCCTCAACACCCCCACCCCCGCGGTCGTTTCTCCCAGCGCGCCCACGCGCCGCCACGCTCCGGCACTGGCGGGTGCGGGTGAGTTCCTGAGCTTTCGCCTGGGCGCCGAGGAGTACGGCATCGACATCCTGCGTGTGCAGGAAATCCGCTCGTACGAAGAGCCCACCCGCATCGCCAACGCGCCCGAATCCATCAAAGGTGTGGTCAACCTGCGCGGGGTGATCGTGCCGGTGGTGGACATGCGCATCAAGCTGGGTTGCGCCAAGGTGGAATACAACGCCCTGACCGTTGTGATCGTGCTCAGCGTGCACAACCGCGTGGTGGGCCTGGTGGTCGACTCGGTGAGTGATGTGATCCGGCTCAGCCAGGAACACATCAAGGCCGCGCCACAGATCAACACCTCCCTGGACGCGGGCTTCATCACCGGCATCGCCAGCGTGGGCGAGCGCATGCTCATCCTGGCCGACATCGAAGCCCTGCTCGGCAGCTCCGACCTGGGCCTGGTCACTCCCACCGAAACCATTCAGTAAACCGCCATGAACTTCTTTCGCAACCTCTCCGTGGGCGCCAAGCTGTGGGCTGGTGTCATCGTCATCATCGTGGGTCAGTTCGTTGTCGTTGGCACCGCCGGATCGCGTTCGACCCAGCTCAACAAAACGTCTGAACAAACGCTGGCCAAGCTGGCTGAGAAGACCACGCTCGCCAGCGAGTGGGCCGCGCTGACCGAACTCGCGGTCACCCGCACCCAGGCCGCCGTGGTCAGCAGCGACCCCGCCGTGGCCGAGATGTACAAGGACCTGGTCCCCGCCGCCATCGCCACAATCAACGAACTTCAAAAGAAGCTGCAGGCGATGGAGCTGAACGACGCGGAGAAAGCGCAACTGGAGAAGATCGCCGAACTGCGCAAGAGCGTTCTAGCCTCACATGCCAAGGCAAACGAGATGAAGAAAGCCGGCGATGCCGCCGGTGCCGCCGAGGAGATCCGGGCGCGCTTCAACCCTGCCGTAACGCCCTACGTAGGCGGCTTGCGCGAATTCACGCGCATGCAATCCGACATCCGCGCCAAAGCCCAGCAGGGCTTCGACGAGCAACGTGCCACCAGTCTGAAGATCGCAACCATCCAGGTCGCTCTCTTGGTCGCGGGCATCGTCGCAGGCGCGTTCTTCCTGATCCGCAACATCCGCAACCCGCTGCGCGAAGCGATGGCATTCGCCGAGCAGATCGCCGGCGGCGACCTCACCGCCCGCATCAACAACGACCGCAAGGACGAGTTCGGCGCCATGATCGCGTCGCTCGTCGCCATGCGCGAGCGTCTGGTGAATGTGGTGGCCGACGTGAAGCGTGGCACCGACAACATCACCGTGGCCGCCAAGGAAATCGCCACCGGCAACCACGACCTTTCGGCCCGCACCGAGCAGACCGCCTCCAACCTGCAACAGACCGCTGCCAGCATGGAGCAGATGTCCGGCGCGATCCGCCAGTCGGCCGACTCGGCGCGCGTGGCCAACCAGCTCGCGGACGTGGCCGGCCAAAGCGCCCAGAAGGGTGGCGAGGTCGTCAGCCAGGTGATCTCCACCATGGAAGAGATCAACCAGTCCTCACGCAAGATCAACGACATCATCGGCGTGATCGACGGCATCGCGTTCCAGACCAACATCCTCGCGCTGAACGCAGCGGTGGAAGCCGCCCGTGCTGGTGAGCAAGGCCGCGGTTTCGCGGTGGTGGCCGCCGAGGTGCGCAACCTGGCCCAGCGCAGCGCGCAGGCCGCCAAGGAAATCAAGGTTCTGATCGGCACCAGCGTGGACAAGGTCACCGCCGGCACCGACCTGGTGAACCAGGCCGGCAAAACCATGGGCGAGATCGTTGACAACGTGGTGCGTGTGCGCGACATGATCGGCGAGATCGCCAGCGCCTCGGGCGAGCAGGCCGACGGCGTGAACCAGATCAACACGGCCGTGGCCAACCTGGACCAGCTGACCCAGCAGAACGCCGCCCTGGTCGAAGAAAGCGCCGCAGCCGCCTCCAGCATGAACGAGCAGGCAGACCGCCTGGCCGAGGTGGTGCGCGTGTTCCGCGTGGACGCACACGCCGCCGCACAAAGCTCGATCACACAGATCCGTTCGACCGACCTGCACAAACCGGGTGCCGCCAGCGTGAGCAGCACGCCCGCGAAAAAACCGACACCCGTCAAGACCGTGTCGACCGCCCCGAAAGCCACATCCGCTGCGCCCGTGAAGCCAGCGCCCAAGCCGGTGGCCAAAGTCGCCGAGAAGGCTGGCGCATCGGACGAGTGGGAGTCCTTCTAAAGGCCTGCTTGCAAAGCCTGGGGGTTGTCGTCGCAAAATAGCGCGATGACCCAATACTGGCTGATGAAATCCGAACCGGACGAGTGCTCGATCGACGATGCACTCGCCGCACCCGGCGCCACCGTGGCCTGGACCGGCGTGCGCAACTACCAGGCGCGCAACTTCATGCGCGACGGCATGCACATTGGCGACGGCGTGCTGTTCTACCACTCAAGTTGTCCGCAGCCCGGCATCGTCGGCATCGCGCAGGTCGCCTCCAGCACCCGACCCGACCCCACGCAGTTCGACCCCAAGTCGCCCTACTTCGACGCCAAGGCCAAGCCTGAGGCACCGCGCTGGCTGCTGCTGGATGTGAAGGCGCTGAGCAAGACGAGGCTGCTGGGCCTGCCCGAGTTGCGCGCCACACCGGCGCTGGCCGACATGACGTTGCTGCAGCGCGGCAGCCGGTTGTCGATCACGCCGGTGAGCGAGGCGCATTGGCGAATCATCACCGGCGACTTGCTCGGGACTTGAAACTCGGCTCCGTCCTCAATGAAAATCCCGGCTCACCGTCGACAGCCCGCGCAGGAGCGGCGTGAGGTCTTCGAGGTGGCCGGCGATCAGGTTCGTGGCTTCGCCTTCGCGCTGCCACACGCCGTGCACCGCCAGCAGGCGTGATTGCGTGAGCACCGTGCGCTGGCGTTCGCGCAGGTGTTTCCACACGATGACCTGCACCACGCCGGTCTCGTCTTCCAGGCTCACGAACACCACGCCCGAGGCGGTCTCGGGTTGCTGGCGCAGGGTGACGATGCCGCAGTGGCGCACCAGCCTTCCGTTGGGCGCGTCCTTGAGTTCTTCGGCACTCATGAGCCTTCGTTTCGTGAGCTCGGGCCGCAGCAGCGCCAGCGGGTGACGGCGCAAGGTCAGGCCCAGGCTGCCGTAGTCCCACACGATGGCTTCGCCCTCACTGGCCTCGGGCAAATGCAGCGGGGCTTCGTCGACCGGGGCGTCCTTCATCAGTTCGGGTGCGACCTTAAGCGCGGCGGCGTCCCACACCTGCTGGCGGCGGTGGCCGCTCAGGCCCATGAGGGCATCGGCGGCGGCGAGCGACTTCATCTGCGACTGGTCGAGGCCGGCGCGGCGGGCGAGGTCCTGGGTGCTGCTGAAGGGTTTGCTCGCGCGGGCGGTGATCAGGCGCTCGGCTGCTTCGGCTTTGAGACCTGAGACCAGGCGCAGGCCGAGGCGGACAATGGGCGGGGCTTCGACAGGCTCAGCCCGAACGGATGTGGGCTCAGCCCGAACGGATGTGGGCTCAACGCGAACGGATAGCGGCTCAGCGTGAACGGAAGATGGCTCTTCGAGCGTGCAGTCCCAGTCGCTGTGCACCACATCCACCGGCCGCACCTCGACACCATGGCGTTTCGCGTCCTGCACCAGTTGGCTGGGTGTGTAGAAGCCCAGTGGCTGGCTGTTGAGCATGGCCACCAGGAACTCGGCCGGGTGGTGGCGCTTGATCCAGCAGCTCACGTAGACCAGCAGCGCAAAACTCGCGGCATGGCTTTCGGGAAAGCCGTAGCTGGAGAAGCCCTTGATCTGTTCGTACACGCTTTGCGCGAATTCGGTCGTGTAGCCGCGCGCGGTCATGCCGTCGACCAGGCGCCGTTCGTACTTGTGCAGATTGCCGTTGCGCTTCCACGCGGCCATGGCGCGGCGCAGGTCGTCGGCCTCGCCGGGTGTGAAGCCCGCGGCCAGCACGGCGATCTGCATGCACTGCTCCTGGAAGATCGGCACGCCCAGCGTGCGGCCCAGGGCTTCCTTCAGGTCCTGCCCGCCTCGCGGGCCGGGGTAGTCCACCGGTATCAGACCGCGCCGCCGGTCCAGGTAGGGATGCACCGCGCCGCCCTGGATCGGGCCGGGCCGCACCAACGCGACCTCGATCACCAGGTCGTAGTAGCTGCGGGGTTTCAGGCGCGGCAGCATGCTCATCTGCGCGCGGCTCTCGATCTGGAACACGCCCACGGTGTCGGCCGCGCAGATCATGTCGTAGGTGGCCTCGTCCTGGGGCGGGATGTCCGGCATCTCGATCACCCGCCCTTCCTTGGCACCGATGAGGGCGAGCGCCTTGCGGATGGCGGTGAGCATGCCCAGGGCGAGCACGTCCACCTTGAGCAGACCCAGGGCATCGAGGTCGTCCTTGTCCCACTCGATCACGGTGCGGTCTTTCATGCTGGCGTTCTCGATCGGCACCAGACGCGAGAGCGGCAGCTGGGTGAGCACGAAGCCGCCGGTGTGCTGCGAAAGGTGGCGCGGAAACCCCATGAGCTGCGCGGTGAGGTTCAGCAGCTGGCGCACCGCCAGGTCGTCGGGGTCGAGCCCGGCCTCCAGCAGCCGCTCGGTCTCGATCGCGCGCCCGTCCCACCAGCGCGTGCTTTTGGCCAGCACCGCGAGCGCGCCGTCGGCAAAGCCCAGTGCCTTGCCCACGTCGCGCAGAGCGCTGCGCGGGCGGTAGCTGATCACGGTGGCGGTGAGCGCGGCGCGTTCGCGACCGTACTTGTTGTAGAGGTACTGAATGACCTCCTCGCGCCGCTCGTGTTCAAAGTCCACGTCGATGTCGGGCGGCTCGTTGCGCTCGCGCGAGATGAAGCGCTCGAACAGCAGGCTCGTGCGCTCCGGGTCCACGGCGGTGATGCCCAGGCAGTAACACACCACGCTGTTGGCCGCCGAACCCCGGCCCTGGCACAGGATGTTCTGCGAGCGCGCGAAGCTCACGATGTCGTTGACCGTCAGGAAGTAGTGCTCGTACTGCATGTCGGCGATCAGCTTGAGCTCGTACTCGATCTGCTTCGCAAAACGCGGCGGTGTGCCCTGCGGCCAGCGCCAGGCCGCGCCCGCCCACGCCAGGCGGTGCAGGTAAGAAGACGGTGTCTCGCCCTCGGGCACCACTTCGCTGGGGTACTGGTAGCGCAACTCGTCCAGCGAGAAATGACAGCGCGCAGCCACCGCCAGCGTCTCGGCCAGCAGCTCGGGCGGGTAGCACTGGCCCAGCGTCAGGCGCGAACGCAGGTGCTGCTCGGCATTGGGCTCGAGCGCCAAACCGCAGGCGGTCAGCGGCTGGCCGATGCGCGTGGCGGTGAGCACGTCCTGCAGCGGTTTGCGCGAGCGCACATGCATGTGCACGTCGCCCACGGCCACCAGCGGCACGGCGGTGAGCGCGCTGCTCTGGCGCAGCTTGTGCAGCAGCATCTCGTCGTCGAGCCGGCGCAGCTGCGTCACGCCCAGCCAGCAGCGGCCGATGAAATGCTGCAGCAGCCAGCGCGCCACGGTGTCCATCTGGTCCTGGTCACACGCGCGCTCGGGCACGGCGACCACCACACAGTCGGCCAGCGCCTCGGCTCGGATGGCGGCCAGCGTCAGGTGGTA
The DNA here is from genome assembly GCF_018780385.1 of Hydrogenophaga sp. Classification (GTDB taxonomy): domain Bacteria; phylum Pseudomonadota; class Gammaproteobacteria; order Burkholderiales; family Burkholderiaceae_C; genus Hydrogenophaga. The sequence goes on from NZ_JADMJO010000010.1 coordinate 17,040, forward strand.
CGTGCCCTTGGGTGACGTGCGGCGCAGGCGCGTGATGAACTCGCACAGGTTTCCGTAGCCGTTGAGGTTGCAGGCCAGCACGATGAGTGTGAACGGCGCGTCGCATTGCACCTGGAACTGGCTGCCCACCAGCAACTTGAGCTGGTGTTTTTTGGCGGCCACGTGGGCCCGCACCACACCGGCCAGGGAACACTCGTCCACCAGCGCCAGCGCGCTGTAGCCCAGGGCCTTGGCCCGCTCCACCAGCTCTTCGGCGTGGCTGGCGCCGCGCAGGAAGGTGAAGTTGGAGATGCAGCGCAGCTCGGCGTAGTCGGGCAGGGTCATGGCGGGGGAGCCCCCATCCCTGCCTTCCCCCAGAGGGGGAAGGAGCAAGACACCTCACCGGCGTGTGTTCTGCAACGCACGAACCCACGCCCATCCAAGGACACCGAGGAACCGGCTTTGCCGGGCCTCAGGTGTCGCCCCCCTTCCAGGGGGGTGGCGCCGAAGGCGACGCGGGGGGTATTCATAGTCCTAGGCGAAGTGCCCATGCAGATACCACGCGGGGGTTTCTTCCAGCCGGGTCTGGAAGATCCACAACACCCCCGCCTTCGCCGACAGCGCGACCCAGTAGTCCCGCACCACGTTGCGCGTGGTGCCCACATCGTCCACCCGGTCCCACCAGCCGCCCTCCACCCGCTGCGGGCCGGCGAGCAGTTGCAGTTCGCCCTGGTAGATCGGCCGGTTGCCGCGCACCAGCAGCTTCAGCGGCTCGGGCAGCACGAAGGTGGGTTGCGGCAGGCCGGTGTCGGGCACTGGCTTGCGCGGCAGCGGCTCGGGCGCGCTCTGCCAGCGGCACATCCATTCCTGGCGATGGTCGGGCAGCACCACCGGGCGCAGCACGCGCCCGGGTCCCAGGCGCGCGGCCAGCCGCTCCAGCACCAGGTGCAGCGTCTCGCCCTGGCGCACGGTGTCGGGCAGCAGCGAGGCGCTCACCTCGTGCAGTGGGTGCACCTCGGTGGCCAGCAGTTGCAGGTCGCCCACGGGGGCGAGCAGTTGCACATGGGCCAGGTGCTCGGCGAGCAAGCGGCAGAGGTGTTCGGTGTCGCGCGTGGGCTCGGCCGTGCGCACCGTGATCTCGCCGCCCTCGCCCGCGTCGCGCGCACGCATGGCGTCGTGCGCCCAGCGCAGCGTGAAGGCCGTGACACCCGCGCGCCGCGCCGCCAGCCAGCCGCGCATCACCAGCAGCAGGCGCCGTGCGCCCCACAGCAGGGCCGGCGCCTGCTCCACCCGCGCCATGAGCTCCAGCCGCTCGTCAAAGGACTCGGGCAGCGCCACCCACACATGGGCCTCGGGCTCGGCGCCGTAGGCCTGGTCCAGCGCCTGCAAGAGCTGCTTGTCAAACCGACGACCCACACCACCACGCGGCAGCGCGCGCACGTCGCCCAGCGTGCGGCAGCCGATGTGCGCCAGCGTGAGCTGGTGTGGGTGCACGGCGTTCAACACGACCATGGGCAAGGCATCGAGCAGCACCGGCAGCGCTTGCCTGAAACCGTTTTCAAGTCCGGCGCGCGCCAGCGCCAGCGCGGCCAGGCTGTTGGGCGCCCAGGCCACCTGGGTCACACCGACTTCCGCGCTCTCGGCCACCACGCGGTCGCGCAGCGCGCGCCGGCCACCAAACAGGCGCACGCTCGCCGCCACCTCCATGAGCACCGCGCCGTCGGCCAGCGCCACGCGGGGCGTGAACTGCAACGCCCAGGTGGCCACGGCCCGGCGCGCCGCCTCAGTGGACGGCGCGGTGGGGGCGGTCGGGAGCAGGAGTGCTGACCACAACATGGTCGGCCTCTCGGGGCAACGCTGGGGGCAACAGGCGGCTGGGGAAACGCAACCGCGGCGTGAGGATGGCGCGCAGGCCTCCGGGCACCGAGCCCAGGCGCAGCGTGCCTTCAAGCGGCGGGCCCTTGCGTTTGAAGATGTCCAGGTGCAGTTCCCAATCAAGCCCCACGCGGGCCTGCAGCCGCAACGGCGCGGCCGACGATTCGCGCGCCGCCGCGCTGGGCCGGCAGAGAAACACCGGACCTTCACAGCTGGCGGCCAGCACCTGCAGGCGGCGCACCTGCTCGGCGCGCGCCTGCGGCAGCCACACCACCAGCGCACCGCAGGCGTTGGCCTTGATCAGTTGTTCGGCCGACCACAGGCGCTCTGCGGCCGTGTCGGCCCGCACCCACACCAGATGGCGCTCGTCGATGCCCTCGAAGCGCAGGCCCGGCAGGTGCGGCGCCTTGGGCGGGCCCACCACCACCACCGCGCGGCCGGCGGCACACACCTGGCGCAGCGCGGGCCCGAGCAGGCGCCACTCCAGCATGCCGCTTTGCGACGCGAGGATTTCAATGACGCCGTGGCACGGCCAGCCGCCGCCAGGCAACTGCGCGTCCAGCACCTCGAAGCCACTGGCCAGCACGGCCGAGACCGGGCCGCCGAGCTGATCGCCGCGCCAGATGGCTGCGGCCACGGCCATGGGCAATTCACCGGGCAGGCGGGCCGGCCGCGGTGGCCGGGGGGAAGGTGACGGCATGAAGGCGGAAGACAGATCGTCCTCCTGCCAGTCGAGGGCGGGATGCATGGCGGGGTGTTCGGGTGGGGTTTGAGAGATCAAACAAATACTGTATGCACGTACAGTATATGAAAGACCCACCCGTGTCCAGCGGTGGCTCCCCGCTCAGCGCCCGGACTCCAATGTGGCCTCGAACAGCGCCAGCTCCTCCTCCAGCGTCCCTCGGCTGCGAAAGTGCCGGTTGGCGTTGCCGTACCAGTACTCCGCGTCCTCCAGATCACCCTCCTGGATGTGCAGGATGCCGTGCAGCCAGGCGGCCAGCGGCGATCCGTCGTCCTGAACGAGGTCGTGCGCCTCCTTCCAGTGTCCCTGGCGCATGAGGTCCACGATGTGACGCAGGGTGACCATCACTCGCCTTCAGGCACCCTGGATCGCCAACTGCACCTTGTGGCTGTCCACGTACTGTTCCATGGTGGCGATCTTGCCATCCTGGATGCGGTAGAGATGCGCAAACGTCGCCGTCATGGCTTTGCCCGTTGCCCGGTAGGTGCCGGAGTAGACGCCGAAGGCGGCCACCCGGTCGCCATCGGCCAGGTAGGTGTGGACCTTGGCCTGGTAGCCCTCCCATTCGGTCGCCAGGCGCTTGAACACGCCGGCGACGATGGCCTCGGGTCCGATGTAGGTCCCGGCATAAGGGAAGCCGGCGGCCTCGGTCCAGCTGGCGTCGGGCGCCAGCACGGCCAGCAGGTTCCTGCCGTTTTCCTCCGACGGGCCTTCGTAGGTCGAGCGGATGATGTCCAGGTTGGTCGGCATCGCGATCAACCCCACTTCATCTCGCCCTTGGCCACCTTGGCGCCGATCTGCAGCGCAGGGGCCAGGCCGGCGTCGGGGTAGCGTTTGGTCATCGCGGCGATCAGGGCGGCAGCGTCCACGGCTTTGGCCAGTTCTTCTTCGAAGGCGAGCAGGTAGCTGCGGGTGTAGGCGATGGCGGAGACATCCAGCGCACCCTTGACGGCCATGTGCCCCGGCACAACCACGGCGGGCTTGCGCGCGGCCATCGAGTCCAGCGTCTTGATCCACGCCGCGCGGGCTTGTGGCGTGGGGGTGTCGGCGGTCCAGACGTGCAGATCCGAGAACACCACGCCACCGAACACGGCGTTCAGCGACGGCACCCACAGGTAGCGGCGGTTCTCCAGTCCAGCGGCGTCCACGATCTCGATGGTGTGGCCTTCCAGACTCAGCGAGGCGCCATCGAAGGCTTCGGGGAAAACGATGTCCGAGAGCTGTTGCGGGCCGTTCTCCTTCAACTGCGGCGCCCACGTGGCGATCTTCTTTTCCACGTTGCCCTTGATGGCCGTGATCGTGGCGGACGCCGCGATCACCTTGGCCGCCGGGAAGGCCGCCTTGATGGGGCCCAGGCTGAAGTAGTAGTCCGGATCGCTCTGGCTGATGTAGATCGTGGTCAGCGTCTTGCCGGAGGCCTTGATGGCCTCGGCCACGGCGCGGCCGTCGGGCAGGGAGAAGCCGGCATCGATGAGGATGGCTTCCCTGGCGCCGGACAGCAGCACCGGCGCGCGGAAGAAGCCGCGCTCGCCGGCGGGGAAGTGCTGCCATTGCAGCGGGGTGGCGGCCAGGGCGCTGGCGCCGGTGCCGGCGAGTGCTGAGGCAGCACCAGCTGCGGCGGCGGTTTGAACGAAGTCTCTGCGAGTCATCATGGTCTTCCTTGTGTGAGGTGGAGTGAGGTGAAGTGATTCAGCGAACGGGGAAAGCGGTGAAGGGCCAGCGAGCCAGCCCTCAGGCGGTGGCGAACTGGTCCACGAAGGCCTGGGGATCCGAATAGACCGAGCCGGCGGGCAACAGCTCGCGACGCCCGTCCTCCTCCAGGATGAAGGTGGGCACGCCGCGCGCACCGAACGTCTGCAGCAGGGCCTGCGCCTGGTCGATGCGTGCGCGGTTGGCCTGGAGCAGTGCCGCGTCGGGCATGGCCATCCGCGCTGCGGCTCGATCCAGACCGAGCGCTTTCAACACCGTGGCCAGCGTGTCCGCTCGCGTGACGTCCAGGCCATCGACGTAGCGGGCGCGCTGGATGACCTTGAGCGCATCCAGTTCGCGCTGCGGCGCCGTCAGCGCGACGGCGCTCAGGGCCACGGTGGCGGGACCGCTGTCGAACACCTGCTGGCGATCGGCCAGCACCTCGCTGCGGTAGCGATCGCTGAAGGTCTGGCCCGTCAGGCTCGCGATGCGCTGGTCATTGGCCCACGCGTAACTCGCGAAGTCCTCGTCCATCGATCGCGCGCCCTCGCCGCAGAACAGGCCGCTGGGCAACAGGCGCAACTGGATCCCGGGGTTCCTGGACAGGGCCGACACCGTGGCGCTGGCGCCGTAGCACCAGCCGCACAGGGGGTCAAAAACATAGTGGAGGGTCTTGCTCATGGGGCACCTTCGGTGGTTCGATGGCACGACTTTAGGCAAGAAGCATTGACAAATAAAGTCCGATGAAATAGATACACCGTATGTCAAAAGCAAACAATAACAATGAGCCGGTCCTCGGCAACTTCGCCAACCTCAAGCGGTTGGCGTACTTCGCCGCGGTGGTGGAAACGGGGTCGTTCACGGCCGCGGCCGATCGCATGGGCATCACCAAGGCCGTGGTCAGCCAGCAGGTGGCGCGGCTGGAGGGTGATTTCCGAACCACGCTGCTGACGCGCACCACACGCAAGGTGCTGCCGACAGAGGCGGGCAAGGCCTTCTACCAGCGCTGCGCGCTGATCCTGCGCGAGGCGGGCGACGCCTTCGACGAACTGGCCGAAACGGCGGAAGAACCCGCCGGGACCCTTCGGCTCACCGCGCCGCTGGACTATGGCATCAGCACCCTGGTGCCTGCGATCGCGGCCTTCACACAGCAACACCGCCAATGCAAGGTGGACGCCATCTTCACCGACCAGTCACTGGACCTGATGTCCGGCCAGGTGGAGCTGGCCATCCGCGTGGGCTGGTTGACGGAACTGCACTTGCAGGCGCGGCAGATCGGCACGTTCAGACAACTTCTGGTTGCGGCGCCGAGCTGGCGGGAGCGGGTGGCGCGGCTGGCCGGACCCGAAGACATCGCCACGCTGCCGTTCGTGGCCAACACCGCCTTGCGCGATCACTCGAACTGGAGCTTCAAGCGCACTGAAACCCAGCAGCGCCAGGTGCGTGTGCACCCCCTCATTTTTCTGGACGCGACACTCGCCGTTCGCGAGGCCGTGCGGGAGGGGGTCGGGCTGTCGGTGCTCCCGGACTTCGCCATCGCGAACGATCTGGCCACGGGACGGCTCATCCAGGTGTTGCCGCACTGGGGTCTGCCGTCGGGCGGCATCCATGCCGTGTTTCCAACGTCACGCTTTCGGCCGGCGAAGGTGCGGGCCTTCGTTGACTTGCTGGTGGAGCGCGTGAGGATGTCCGCAGCGGATTGAGCCGACCCTGTCTATGCCCCGCGGATTCAGTCGATCACGACTTTTGCTTCCCTCACCAGCTTGCCGAATTTTTCGGTCTCGCTGGCAATCTGCTGAGCCATCTGGGCGCTGGTGTCGCCAATCGGCTCGGCACCAATCTCCGCCATGCGGCCGCGGAACTCGGGCGACTGGATCACCTTGACCATCTCGGTGTTGAGGCGGGTCACGATGTCCTGGGGAGTGGCGGCCGGAGCCAACACGCCAAACCACGTGCCGATGTTGAAGCCCCTGAGGCCAGCCTCTTCCAGGGTGGGCACGTCGGGCAGGGCCGCCGAGCGCTTGGCCGTGGTCACCGCGAGCGCTCGCAGCTTGCCCGCCTTGATGTGCGACAGCACGGGCGTGATGGTGTCGAAACTCATCATGATCTGACCGCCCAGCAGGTCGGTCGACAAGGGGCCGCTGCCTTTGTACGGGATGTGGATCACGTCGGTGCCGGTCTGGTTCTGGAACTGGGTACCGATCAGGTGTTGTGCCGTGCCGTTGCCGTTGGAGCCATAGGCCAGCTTGCCAGGGCTGGCCTTGAGCAGCGTCACCAGTTCGTTCACGTTCTTCGCCGGCGTGCTGGCGTTGACCACCAGCACGTTGGGCACGAGGGCCACGGTGGTGATGGGGGCCAGGTCTTTGGAGAAGTCGTACGGCAGCTTCTTGTAGACGCTGGACGCAATGGTGTGGTGCACCGCACCCATCAGCAGCGTGTGACCGTCGGGCTTGGCCTTGGCCACAAAGTCGGCGCCGATGGTCGCACCTGCGCCGGGCTTGCTTTCCACCACCACCGGCTGACCCAGGCTTTGCGAAAGTTTGTCTGCCAGCGCACGGGCCAGCACATCGGTGGTGCCGCCCGCCGCGAACGGCACGATCAGGGAGATCGGCCGGGTGGGCCAGCTCTGGGCCAAGGCACTGGTGCCAGCCACGGCGAGGCTCAGTGCGAGGGCTTGCACGACACGGCGACGGTTGAGGGAATGAATGGCTTGCATGCTTGTCTCCAAAAACGGCGCGGTCTGCGCTCTGATGAACCGGACTCTGCGATCCGGTGGGGTCGCCGAATCACTTGGAAAGTGCATCCGGCATGAACGTCAGGTCAGGCGGCCAGGCGTTGTTGATGGCTCACGCAGACGAGATCGCACACCGCCTGGGTCACCTGCGCCGTGGTGGCCCGGCCACCCAGGTCGCCGGTGTGCAGCGCGGGGTTGGCGGTGACTTGTTCGATGGCGCTCATCAGGCGCCGGGCAGCGTCCATCTCGCCCAGGTGTTCGAGCAACATGACACAGCTCCAGAAGGTGCCGATCGGGTTGGCCAGGCCCTTGCCCATGATGTCGAACGCCGAACCGTGGATGGGCTCGAACATGCTGGGGTAGCGGCGCTCCGGGTCGATGTTGCCGGTGGGCGCTATGCCCAGGCTGCCCGCCAGCGCGGCGGCCAGATCGGAGAGGATGTCGGCGTGCAGGTTGGTGGCCACGATGGTGTCCAGAGTGGCCGGGCGGTTCACCATGCGGGCGGTGGCGGCGTCCACGATTTCCTTGTCCCACTTCACGCCGGGGAACTCCCGGGAAATCTCCAGCGCGATCTCGTCCCACATCACCATCGCGTGGCGCTGGGCGTTGCTCTTGGTGATCACGGTCAACAATTTTCGGGGCCGCGATTGCGCCAGCTTGAAGGCAAAGCGCATGACGCGCTCCACCCCCACGCGGGTCATCATGGTCACGTCGGTCGCGGCTTCAATGGGGTGGCCCTGGTGAACCCGGCCGCCCACGCCGGAGTACTCGCCTTCGGAGTTCTCGCGCACGATGATCCAGTTCAGGTCTTCGGGCTTGCAACGCTTGAGTGGTGCGTCGATGCCGGGCAGGATGCGCGTGGGGCGCACGTTGGCGTATTGGTCGAAGCCCTGGCAGATTTTCAGGCGCAGGCCCCACAGGGTGATGTGGTCAGGGATGTCCGGGTCGCCCGCGGAGCCGAACAGGATGGCGTCCTTGTTGCGCAGCGCGTCCAGACCATCGGCCGGCATCATCACGCCATGTTCGCGGTAGTAGTCACCGCCCCAGTCGAAGTCCTCGAACGCAAATCGGAAGCTGCTGCCGGATGCGGCGATGGCCTCCAGCACCTGCTGGCCGGCAGGCACCACTTCCTTGCCGATGCCGTCTCCGGGAATCGTTGCGATGGCGTAGGTTTTCATGGCTTGTCTCCTCATCGGGTGTTGGGTCAATGGAAGTGAATGTAGGTCTTGCACGGCGTGTTCATTCACCGCTAAAGTGAATCCATTGTTTACTTTCATTCAACAATTGAGACCCCTATGAGCAACGCCATTCAACCCGCCGACCTGGGCTTCTTTTCCGTGCTGGCGGGGGCGGGCAGTCTGAGTGCCGCGGCCCGCGAACTCGGTGTCACCACGCCCGCGGTGAGCAAACATCTGGCGCAGATGGAGGCGCGCCTGGGCGTGGTGCTGGTCAACCGCACCACCCGGCGCATGGGCATGACGCCCGAGGGTGAGCTCTACCTGGAGCATGCGCGCCGCATCCTCGGCGAGATTGACGGCATGCAGGAGCTGCTGGGTGTGTCCAAAGGAACACCCAAAGGCTTGCTGCGCGTGAATGCGACGCTGGGCTTCGGTCGCAGTCATGTGGCGCCACTGATCTCACGCTTCGTTCGCAAGCACCCGCAGATGGAGGTGCAGTTGCAACTCTCGGTCAACCCGCCCGCGCTGACCGACGACTCGTTCGATGTCTGCATTCGCTTCGGCGCGCCGCCCGACGCACGCGTGATCGCCCGCCACATCGCACCCAACCGGCGACTGCTCTGCGCCTCGCCCGCCTACCTGGCCAGACACGGCACACCCAGGGTGCCCAACGATCTGGTCAAACACAACTGCATCGGCATCCGCCAGGGTGAAGAGGCCTACGGGCTGTGGCGACTGAGCAGCGGACGCGGCAAGAACGTCACCACCGAAGCCATCAAGACACGCGGCAACCTGACCACCAACGACGGCGAGATCGCGGTCAACTGGGCACTCGATGGCCACGGCATCCTCATGCGGGCCGAGTGGGACATCGAGCGCTACCTGGCCAACGGGCGCCTCATCCAGGTGCTGCCTCAGCACGCCACACCCGACGCCGACATCTACGCCGTCTACCCACAACGCCACCAACTGGCGGTGCGTGTGCGGGCGTTTGTTGATTTCGTGGCGCTGTCGTTCAAGAAGCAGGCGGGCGCAGCGTAGGTGGACGGATCGCCATCATGGCGCTGGGCGAGTGTGGATTTCCTCACACTCTTCTCTGAAGAGATGCGCTTGAGCATCCCTATGTTGGACACCGAACATACGAGCAGCGAGGGGGTCCGTACTGTCCGCCGCAGACCAGGGTGCGCCGGGTCTGTTTTTCGACAACGCAAAACAAGGGGGACCTGATGAAGCGCTTGATCTTTGCCTCGCTGCTGGCGGTGGTGGGGCCGTTGGGGTTTGTCGGGTCGGCTGGCGCGAATGGCGACCATGTCGCCACGTTCAAGAATGTGTCCGGGGAGATCGGCATCGCCCGCAATGGCTCCACGCTGGACGCCGTGTCGGGCTCGACGCTGTTCGTCTCGGACCGCATCGTCTCCGGCACCGGGTCTTCCGCGGGCGTCGTGTTCAAGGACGGAACGACGCTGACGGTCGGGCCTTCCACCGACATTCAGGTTCGCGACTACGCCTTTGAGCCCAAGCAGGCGAAATACGAGTTTTTTGTCTACCTCGCCAGAGGGGCCCCGATCTATTCGTCCGGAATGATCGCCAAGCTGGCGCCGGAATCGGTCAAGGTGGGCACGCCCACGGCGACCATCGGCGTTCGCGGGACACGATTCATCATCGAGGCGGACTAGTCTCGGCCATGAGGACATCACAAACCCGGTGCGTCCGGTTCGCGGCGCCGCTCCTGCTCGCCATCGCACTTCTCGGCGGATGTGCGACACAGCCGCCCACCAGCACCAGAACCACCGTCGTTCTGATGCCCGATGAGGACAGCACGGTGGGCGCCGTCTCGATTTTGACGGCCTCGGGATCGCAGCGGCTGGACAAAGCGTTCAGCTACACGTCCGTCAATGGGAGCCACGCGGCACCGTCCAAAGCCAGGGCGCTTGGCCGCGACACGATCGACACGGCTTACGGCGCCCTGCTCAAGGCACAACCGCCCAAGCCCACGACCTTCATCCTGCAGTTCCTGTTGGACAAGACCGAGCTGACCGAAGAGTCGAAGGCCATGCTTCCCGCCCTCTTTGGTGCGGTGCGCGAGCGCAAGCCCACCAGCATCACGGTTTTCGGGCACGCCGATGCCAGCGGTTCGAAGGAATGGAATTTGAAGTTGTCGGCCGATCGAGCCGAGACCGCTGCCAACCTTCTCAGAACGAACGATCCCTCGCTCAAGGACATCGAGGTGCAATTCTTCGGTGAAGCCAAGCCTCTGACGCCCTCCGGTTCGCGTGCTTCGGAACCGCGCAACCGGCGTGTCGAAATCCTGATTTTTTGATCGCGAGCCGCCTGGAACAGGCTCGCCAAGACCCCGCACACGGACCCGACAGTTTGGATACGACAATCGGCCGGATGCTGCTCACGACACTCTCCCCAGCGCTTGGGTCCGACCCGGCCCGCCTGGACCGTGCCTGCGCAACGACGGCGGAGGACCTTTGAGCTCCACCGGTCCCAGCGTTTCCCCCACACCCGCCTCTGCCCCGAAACCCGCGGGATCGCCCTGGGGTGCCTTCCGTGGGCGGCCGCGGGGCGAACGCCTGACGCCCGAGCGCAGGCGCATGTCCTTCGCTCTGCTGTTCTCCCTGCTGTTCCATGCATTGCTGCTGGGCCTGACCTTTGGTGGCCAGGGCATCGGGCTGCCGGGTTTCGGATTTCCCTGGCAGGACCGGCGGATCGAGGTGCCCAATCTGCGCGTGCTCCTGACTGCTGCGAAGGGCACGGCGGCGGCGCCTGCGGAGGCGCCAGTCGTGGAGCCATTGCCACCCGCGCAGGCGACGCGCTCTGTGGCTGGGCGGTCTGAGCCAACGCCTGCGAAGCCTTCGGCGCCGACTGCTGAGCCGGCACGGGAACCGGCAGAAAGCGTGCCGCCGACCCAGCCTGAGCCCGTCATCGCGGCAGCGCCGAGCGAACCCGTTCCAGAGGCCGCGTTGCCTCCGGCTCAAGAGGCTGGCAAGCCTGCGGTCGCACCGGTCGCACCGGTCGCCCCGCAAGCACAAGAGCCACCCGCCGAGGTGGCTCTGCTCAACCGCGCCGAGCCGCAGGCACAACCGCAGGAAGCGGCGCAGGAGCTTGAGCGTGTGGAAGCTGCGCGGCAAGAGGCAGCGAGATTGGAAACAACACAGAAAGAGGCTGCGCGGGTAGAGGCCGCGAAGCGGGAAGAAGCGCAACAGGAGACGGCCCGGCAGGAACTGGCGCGCGTCGAGGCCACGCGGCTGGAGGCTGAGCGCCAGGCCGCCGCTCGACAGGAAGCGGCGCAGGTCGACAGCGCACGGCTGGAGGTCGAGCGCCAGGGCGCGGCTCGCCAGAAGGCAGCGCAACTGGCCGCGGCACAGCAGGAAGAAGCCGAGCGTCAAGAGGCGGCACGGCAGGAGGCCGCCCGCGCGGACGCAGCCCGACGCAAAGCCGCGCAGGCCGACGCCGAGCGCGTGGAGGCCGAACGACAAGCCAGGGCCCAACAAGAGGCAACGCAACAAGAGACTGCCCGCCAGGAAGCGGCGCGCGTCGAAGCTGCACGCCTGGAAGCCGAACGCCGGGAGGCTGCACGGCAAGCGGCGACTCAGCAGGAAGCCACTCGCCAGCAAGCGGAGCAGGCCGAAGCCGCGCGGCGGCTGGAAGCCGAACGCCAGGAGGCAGAGCGACAGGCGGCTGCAAGGCAACAAGCGAGCGAGCAGGAAGCCGCCCGCCAGCAAGCGCAACGGGTTGAAGCCGCGCGGTTGGAGGCAGAACGCCAGGCGTCGGCCCGGCAAGCGGCAACTCAGCAAGAAGCCGCTCGCCAGGAGGCGGCACGCGTCGAAACGGCTCGGTTGGAAGCCGAGCGCCAAGCAGCGGCACAACGCGCGGCCGCGCAACAGGAAGCCGCACGCCAGCAAGCCGCCCAGGCCGAAGCCGCACGTCAGGAAGCCGGACGCCAGGCAGCCGCGCAGCAAGAGTCCGCGCGGCAGGAAGGGGCCCGCCAACAAGCCGCCGAAGCCGCACGGCAAGAAGGCGAGCGCCAGGCGGCCGCGCAGCAGGCGGCTGGTCAGCAGGAGGCTGCCCGCCAGCAAACGGCTCAGGGAGAAGCCGCACGCCTTCAGGCCGAGCGGCAGGAGGCGGAAGCGAAACGCGAAGAGCGGCTTCGGGCCATCGGGCGGCAGCTGAACGAAGAAGCCGACCGGCGGGAGGCGGCCGAAGCGGCCGCACGCCGCTCGCCCTCGGCAAGCACCTTGCGTCGGGCCCGGCTCTTCGGGCGCACCGATCCCAACACCGAGCTCATCCTCTATGCGGAAGCCTGGGCCCGCAAGATCCAGATGAACATGACCATCGACATGGTTCGCGAAGCGGCGAAGCAGCCCCACACCCAGCCCGTGGTGACGGTGGCGATCCGAAGCGATGGCACGGTGGAGTCGGTGACCTTTGTGCGCTCCAGCGGCGTGGCGGCCATCGACGAGGCCATACCGCGCATCGTGCACAGCCAGGCGAACTACCCGGCGTTTCCGCCCGGCCTGGCGAGCGAGTACGACGTGATCGAGATCCGCCGCACCTGGCATTTCGACACGGCCGTGCGGCTGTACTGAGCCTGCGGTCAGCGCCCTATTTTTAAGCACCCTCCGCCAAGCCAGGCGGGCGGCGGGCTGCGGCGGTTGTCCACCTTGTTATCCACAGCGTAGGGCACAGTCTCTGTGCGTAAAGTCACGCGCTCACGGCATCGACAGCATGTGCCCCACGCGCGCGTCGCCTCGCCCGCCCAGCACCAGCGCGTGAGCGGCTTGCACGGCGCTGGGGCCTTTGTGGTGCTCCACCACCACCCAGGGCGCCCCCGGCTGGCTCACCAGGGCCATGAAGGCGTGCCAGGCCTGGCCCATGCGTTCGTTGAAACCGGCGGTGCCCCAGTCACCGTGGCGCTTCTTGGCCTGGGCGGGCGCAAAGAACAGCACCGGGCGCGGCCCGGCCAGATCGCGCCCCCCGGCGAGCTGGTCCACATGGGTGCCGCCGATGGAGCAGCTGTAGGCCAGCGCGCTGAAGCGGCCGTGGATGGCCTTGCGCAGCGCGCCGTTGCCCGCAAAGTCCACGTACACGCAGGGTGTGTCCTGCGGCAGTTGCTCGAGCTGGTCGTAGGTGAGCACGCGGCTGTACACGCCCAGGCTTTCACAAAACGCCACGTTGCCCGGCGAGGTGAGGCCCACCACCTCCACCTCGGGCCGCTTCGCCAGCTGGGCGGCCGTGGCGTAAGCCGTCTTGCTGCTGGCCGAGGACAGCAGCATCACGCCGCGCCTCCCGCCTTGATTCGCTCCAAAGAAGTCGTTGTCGGCCAGGAAATCGTCGATCAGCCAGGCGGTGAGGAAGAGCGGGCGCAGCAAGGCCTGCAGCGGCTCGGTGGCGGAATCGTGCAGCGGGTCCACCGCGCAGCGCAGATAGTTGTTGTAGACCGGGTGCAGCGTGGCGCGGTGCGGCGCGCCGTCAAAGAACCCTTCGGGCGAAAGGCGCACGGGCTTGAGCACCGCGTGTGAGGCCATGGGCCAGTAGCCGTACAGGCGTTCGCCCACGGCCACGCCCGCGCACCGCGTCTCTTCCACCACGCCAAAGCCCCACACCGGCACCAGGCCCCAGGCCACCGTGTCACCGCCCTCGGGCGCGACCGGGAAAAACTGCCAGTAGTTCATCGCGTCACCAAACGCGGCGTAGGTGATGTTGTTGGAGGTGTAGGCAAAGTGCTCGATGCGCACACGGATCTCGCCGTCAGCGAGTGGCGCGTCGGGCAACTGCACGGTGCGGGTGGTAGCGAGCTGGTCCTTGCGGACCTGGAATTGCTGTGTGGTCATGGTGCGGGCGCGCGGGTAGTGACGGCAACGCCATGGTGCACCGATCTGGCGCTCACGGTTGTCACGCACGTTCGCGGGCCCGTCTCAATGACTCAGGGCGCACACACATTCAGCGGGCCCAGCCGCACGAGGGCCCACACACGGATGTGTGCGCCCTCGCACCAGGATTCAACGGAACACGAGGAACAGGATGATGATGAGCAATAAAGCGCCGCCGCCGATGTACATGTGATTCTCCCGAGCGTTGCCGGCCCTCGGTGAGGGGCGTCGGCATGTGCCTGCAGGATCATCTGACCACTTGTGCCAGGCGGTGGTCTGTTCGCCAGCGAACCCATCGCCTCCAGCTTGCTCAGGCCAGCCAGGACGTCAAGCGTCGTCGGGAGCGCAGCGCACTGGCGCGGCCTTGGTGACGCGCCGACGGTTCAGTACCACCTGCCCCACCAGCGCCATGCTGCCCAGGCCCAGCATCAACCAACCCAGGTTCACAGCGCCGTGGTGCGGCACCAGGCCCACCGTGTAGCCGCCCACCGCGCCCATGAGTTGCTGCGCCAGACCCGCCACCGCGGCGGCCGAGCCGGCCAGCGCCGGCACCAACCCCACCGTGCCGGTGAGTGCCGGGGGCACCAGGAAACCGTTGCCCAGGCCCATCAACATGAGCGGCAGCGCAAAGGCCAGCGGGGTGTCCACGTTGGCCAGGGCAAGCCCCAGCATGAGCGCAACGCCACCCACCGTGCACACCTGGCCGAGCATCATCATGGCGCGGTCACCGGTGCGGTGCACGAGGTGCGTGGTGAGGTAGTTGCCCAGGATGTAGGACAGGGGCACGACCATGATGTAGTAACCGATGCCCGCGGGCCCCACGCCATAACTGCCCAGCACGATGGGCGCGCCCGCCAGAAAGGCGTAGAAGTTGGCGGTGGTCATGGCCAGGATGAACACGAACAGCAGAAACGAAGGCTCGCGCGCCAGCCGCGCGTACGACGACAGCATGGCGCCCAGCCAGTGCGGTTGTTCGGTGGTGGCCGGCGTGTGGTCTGGCAGACCCTTCCACGCGGCCACGAACAGCACGACCGCGAGCACGGCGATGAGCACGAAGTTGGCCTGCCAGCCCAGGCGCACATGGATCTGCCCGCCCAGGATGGTGGCGGTGGGCGGGATCAGGCCCATGGCCATGCCCACATAGGCCATCACACGCGTGCGCTCGGGGCCGGTGAAGAGGTCTTGCACCATGGCCCGGCCGACCACCATGCCGGCCGCGCAACCCGCGCCTTGCAGCACGCGCGCCGCGGTGAGCCAGGCCAGGCTGGGAGAGAGCGCCGCCAGCACCGAGCCCAGGCCGGCGAGCGTGAGGCCAAACATCAGCACCTTCTTGCGCCCCAGCCGGTCGGACCACGGGCCGTAGAGCAACTGCAGTCCGCCGTAGGCCACCACGTAGCCACTGAAGGTGAGCTGCACGCTCGCCTGATCAGAACCGAACATGGCGCCCCACTCCTGCATGGACGGCAGGCAGATGGTCATGGCGAGCAGGCCGAAAGCCAGCTGCGCGATCAGGTTGGCGATCAGCGGGCCGTGGGAGGGGGTGGCGGATGAAGAAGCGGACATGAGGGGAGGCGGCAGTTTAAGGCTGTTGTGCAGAACACCCTGGACGCAACGCTCATGACTTGACCGGCATCAAGGCCACATGGCGGCCCGGGTGGTCGAATCGACGCGGGTCATCTTTTTGCCCGACAACCCCGATGAATGCCGCATCACCCGACGCCCAACCCGTCTTCATCGCCGAGGGCCTGACCAAGGTCTATGGCGAAGGCGAGACCGCCGTGCACGCACTGCGCGGGGTGGACCTGTCCATCGTGCGCGGCGAGTTCGTGGTGTTGCTGGGGGCCTCGGGCAGTGGCAAGTCGACCTTGCTCAACATCCTGGGCGGGCTGGACAGCGCGAGCGCCGGCACGGCACGCTGGGTGCACGCGGGCGAATCGCACGAGCTCACCGGCGCCAGCGACGCCGAGCTCACACGCTACCGCCGCGAGCACGTGGGCTTCGTGTTCCAGTTCTACAACCTCATCCCCAGCCTGACCGCGCTGGAAAACGTGGCGCTGGTGACCGACCTGGCAGACGACCCGATGCCCCCCGAGGAAGCACTGGCACTGGTGGGGCTGAGCGAACGCAGGAACCACTTCGTCTCGCAGCTCTCGGGCGGCGAGCAGCAGCGCGTGGCGATCGCGCGGGCCATCGCCAAGCGACCCGCCGTGCTGCTGTGCGACGAACCCACCGGCGCGCTCGACTGCGCCACCGGCGTGATGGTGCTGCAAGCCATCGAACACGTGAACCGCGCGCTGGGCACGACCACGGTGGTGATCACGCACAACGCCCCAATTGCCGACATGGCCGACCGCGTGCTGCGCCTGGCCGACGGCCGCATCGTTGACACGCGGGTCAACGCACACAAGGTGGCAGCGTCCACCCTGCACTGGTGAGCACACCATGAAAGCCCTGGACACCAAGCTCTGGCGCGATCTGAAACGGCTGCGCGCCCAGGTGACCACCATCGCGGTGGTGGTAGCCATCGGCGTGGCCGGTTTCGTGGGCATGTTCTCGGTGCACGAGTCGCTGCAGGGATCGCGCGACAGCTTCTACCGCGACAACCGCCTCGCCGACGCGTTTGTCAATGTCAAGCGCGCGCCCGTGCACCTGGGCACGCGGCTGGCCGCCATCCCCGGCGTGGCCGAGGTGAAGCTCGACGTGGTGATGGACGCGCAGATCGCCCTGCCCGATGCCGACGCGCCCGTGACCGGACGCTTCATCGGCCTCGACCTGGCCCGCGTGCACGCGCAGCGCCAGGGCCTCAATGCGCTCACGCTGCGCAGCGGCCGCTGGCCCGAGCGCGGCCGTGCGCTGGAGGCGGTGGTGAGCGACCGGTTTGCGGTGGCGCGGGGTCTCAAGCCCGGTGACCGGGTCAACGCCATCCTGAATGGTCGGCTGGAGCAGGTGCACCTGGTGGGCACCGCGATTTCGCCCGAGTACGTGTTTGCCTCGCGCGGTGGCGCGCCCGACGACCAGACCTTCGGCATCTGGTGGATCGACAGCGAGCGCATGGCGCACGCCTTCGACCTGCAGGGCGCTTTCAACCAGGCAGCGCTGCGGCTGGACGCGGGCGCATCCAGGCCCGCCGTGATCGAGCAGACCGACCGCTTGCTCGACGCCTACGGCACGCTGGGCGCCGTGGGCCGCGACAAACAGCTGTCGGCCAAGATCGTGGCCGACGAACTCTCGCAACTCAAGGTGATGGGCACGGTGCTGCCGTCGATCTTCCTGGCCGTGGCCATGTTCATCCTCAACGTGGTGATCAGCCGCCAGGTGGCCACGCAGCGCAGCCAGATTGCCGCGCTCAAGGCGCTGGGCTACAACGACGCCGCGATCGCATGGCATTACATCAAGCTCTCCATGGTGATCGCCGGCCTGGGCGTGGCGGTGGGGCTGTGCCTGAGCGTGGTCATCGGGCAACTGATGCTCGGGCTGTACGACGAGGTGTTCCGCTTCAACCAACTGGCCTACGTCACCACGCCATGGCTGGTGGTGGCGGCCACGGCGCTGGCCTTTGCCGCTGCCGCCGCCGGCACCTGGGCCGCCATCCGCGCGGTGGTGCGGCTTCGGCCCGCGCAGGCCATGCAACCCCCTGCCCCACCCCATTACCGCCAGACGCTGATCGAACGATTGGGCCTGGGCCGGCGCGTGAGCACCGGCACGCTCATGGTCATCCGCAACTTCGAGCGCCGCCCGCTGCGCGCGGCCTTCACCGTCACCGGCATCGCGCTCTCGGTCGCGCTGCAGATCTCTGGGGCTTTCTGGCTCGACGCCATCGCCCACATCGTCGACGTGCAGTTCCGCCAGGTGCAGCAGGGCGACGTGCTGGTGAACTTCGACCGACCGGTGCCGCTGTCGGTGGTGCAGGACCTGCAGCGCCTGCCCGGCGTGATGAGTGCCGAGCCCTACCGCAGCGAACCGGTGCGTGTGCGCTTGCGCGGGAAGACCGAAGACGCGGCGCTGATGGGCTTGGTCGACGATGCCCAGCTCATGCGCGCGGTGGACGACGCGCGCGGCCACGTGGCCCTGCCCGCCCGCGGGCTGGTGATGTCCTCCCTGCTGGCCAATGCCGTGGACGCGCGCGTGGGTGACCGCGTGGAAGTGGATTTCCGCCTCTGGAGCCAGACCCGAACCACGGTGGAGGTGGTCGACATCGTGCACACCCTGATGGGCAAACAGGCCTTCATGAACCTGGACGCCATGAACGGATTGGCGCGCGACGGTGCCGGCGTGGCCGAGGCCGCGCTGCGGGTGGACCCCCTGGCCATGGGTGAGTTCTGGGCGGCGGTCAAACGCGCGCCGGTGATCAACGCGGTGTTCGACAAGGCCGGCTCCATGGCCAGCTTCAACGAGACCACCTCGCGCAACATGGGTGTGTTCAGCGGCATCCTCACTTTGTTTGCCGTGGCGATGGCGGTGGGCATCGTCTACAACGCCGCGCGCATCACGCTGTCTGAACGGGCCTGGGAGCTCGCCAGCCTGCGCGTGCTGGGCATGACGCGCGCCGAGGTCTCGGTGCTGCTGCTCGGTGAACTCGGTGCCGAGCTGCTGCTGGCCCTGCCCATCGGCGCGGTGGCGGGGTGGGCGCTGGCGTCCCTGATGATGCGGCTCATGTCCTCGGACAACATCGATTTCCCCGTGGTCATCGAACCCGCCACTTACGCCTGGGCCGCACTGATCGTGCTGGCCGCCGGCATCGTCAGCGCCTTGATGGTGCGCCGCCAGATCGACCGGCTCGACCTGGTCGCTGTTTTGAAAGTCCGCGAATGAACAAGACCAACCACAACAACCGATGGCGTCGCTGGGCGCCCTGGGCGCTCGGAGCCCTGGTGGCCACCGCCCTCGCCTTCTGGGCCTTCCAGCCGCGCCCTTTGCTGGTGGAGGTGGCGCCGGTCACCACCGGCCGTTTCGAGCAGGTGATCGAGGAAGACGGCCAGTTGCGCCTGAAGCACCGCTACCTGATCTCGGCGCCCACCCAGGCCGAGCTGGCCCGGCCCACGCTCAAGGTGGGCGATACCGTGCGTGCGGGCGACGTGGTGGCCTCACTGACCCCGGTAGCACCGCAGATGATCGACGCGCGCACACGGCTGGTGCTGCAGCAGCGCGTGGGCAGCGCCGACGCGGCGCGGCGCGCGTCAAGCGCACAACTGCAACGCCTGGACACCGCGCTGGCCCAGGCCAGCCTGGAGGCCGAGCGGGCGCAGAAGCTCGCGCGCGACAACTTCATCGCGCCCTCCGCGCTCGACCAGTCCGTGCTGGCGCGGCGCTCCGCGCAGCAGGCGCTGGACGCCGGCCGCGCCGAGCTGCGCGCGGCCGAATTCGCGCTGGCCGAAGCACAGGCGGCGCTGGCGCGGTCCGAACCCGGCGCAGGCGCTCGCCTGGAGGGCCTGTGGGCGCTCAAGAGCCCGGTGGATGGCCAGGTGATCAAGCTGCACCTGGACAGCGCCGCCCCCGTGACCGCGGGCCAGCACCTGCTGGAGATTGGCGACATCGCAGCGGTGGAGGCGGTGATCGACGTGCTCTCCAGCGAGGTGCAGCAGATCGCGCCGGGTGCGCCCGCGCGCCTCACGCTCACCACCGGTGCGCCCGCCCTGGCCGGCCATGTGGTGCGCATCGAGCCGGTGGCCTTCACCAAGGTGTCGGCCCTGGGCATCGAGGAGCAGCGGGTGAACGTGATCGTGGACCTGGACACCACCGCCGCCCCGCCCCAGCGCCTGGGTGATGGCTTTCGGGTCGACGCGCGCATCACGGTGTCGTCCCAGGACGGCGCACTGCTCGTGCCCAGCGCGGCCCTGGTGCGCGACGGCACGGCGTGGGGCGTGTTCGTGTTCGAGGGCCAGCGCGCCGTGGCCCGCGCCGTGACGCTGCGCGAGCGCAACGCCGACCTTGCGTGGGTGAGCGAGGGTGTGCGCGAGGGCGAGCAGGTGCTGCTCTACCCGGGCAGCACCATCACCGACGGCCAGGCCGTGAAGATCAGGTGACCGGCGCGGGGTTGAACAGCACCAGGGCGTTGTGCAGCTTCCAGTGCTCGGCCCAGGTCTTCTTGCGGCCGCTGGCCACATCCAGCATGAGCCGAAACATTTCCCAGCCCACGTCCTCGATGCTGGCCGATCCGTCGGCGATGGTGCCGGCGTTGATGTCCATCAGGTCGTGCCAGCGGCGCGCCAAGTCGCTGCGCGTGGCGACCTTGATCACCGGCACGGCCGCCAGTCCGTAAGGCGTGCCGCGCCCGGTGGTGAACACGTGCAGGTTCATGCCCGCGGCCAGCTGCAGCGTGCCGCAGATGAAGTCGCTCGCGGGCGTGGCGGCGTAGGTCAGTCCTTTTGACTTGAGCTTTTCGCCGGGCGCGAGCACGTTGGAAATCGGCGCACTGCCTGACTTCACGATAGAGCCCATGGCCTTTTCCACGATGTTGGAGAGGCCGCCCTTCTTGTTGCCCGGCGTGGTGTTGGCGCTGCGGTCCACGCTGCCGCGCTTCAGGTAAGCGTCGTACCAGGCCATCTCGCGCACCATGGCCTGCGCCACCTCGGGCGTGGTGGCGCGCGCGGTGAGCTGGGCGATGCCGTCGCGCACCTCGGTGGTTTCGGAAAACATCACGCTGGCGCCCGCGCGCACCAGCAAATCGGTGCAGAAGCCCACCGCGGGGTTGGCCGTGACGCCGGAGAACGCGTCGCTGCCGCCGCACTGCACGCCCACCACGAGTTCACTCGCCGGTACCGTCACGCGGCGGCGCGCGTTCAGGCGCTCCAGGTGTTCCTCGGCCTGGCGCACGATGGAATCCACCATGCTCATGAAGCCCACGTGCGCGTCGTCCTGAAGACAGACCACGTCGAGCCGGGTCTCGGCGCTGGTGCCCACGTCGGCCACGTTGCGCTCGTCCACGAGCGGGATGGAGCCCGGTGGCAGCAGGCGCTCGGGCTGCAGCTTCTCGCAGCCCAGGCTCACCACCATCACCTCGCCACCAAAGTTGGGGTTCAGGCTGATGTGGCGCAGCGTGCGGATCGGAATCACCGCGTCGGGCGCGTCGATGGCCACGCCGCAGCCGTAGCTGTGCTCCAGCGCCACCACGTCATCCACGTTCGGAAAGCGCGGCAGCAACTCGGCCTTGATGCGCTGCACCGCAAAGTCGGTGACGCCGGCCACGCACTGCACGGTCTGGGTGATGGCCAGGATGTTGCGCGTGCCGACCGAGCCGTCGGCGTTGCGGTAGCCCTCGAAGGTGTAGCCCTCCAGGGCGGGCAGCGACTCGGGTTTGACGGTGGCCATGGGCAGGTTGTCGAGCTCGCGGGCATCGGGCATCTGCAGCAGGCGCTCGTGCACCCAGCTGCCGGCGGCAATGTCGTCAAGCGCGTGACCGATGGGCACGCCATAGCGCAGCACGACCGAGCCCTTGGGCAGATCCACCAGCGCCACCTTGTGGCCTTGCGGCACCTTGTCGCGCAGCACCAGGCCGTCGGGCAGTTCGGTCCCCACGGGCAGGCCACCGTCGTTGGCCACGATGGCCACGTTGTCGCTGGCGTGCATGCGGATGGTCAGCGGTGCTGCTGACGACCGTGTCGGGAGGGGTGTTTGGAGGGCTTGTGACATCCCTGTCTCCTAAGATTGCGGGGTTCGGCGAGCGTGGGGGGCCATTTCGGCATACGATCGCCATCAATCTGGTACCGGTACCATTTCAAGCCTCGATTAAGCCTCAAATGAAAGAAACCGACAACTCCCGGCGCGCCCGGCGTGGCAGCGGCGCCATCACCCTGCGCGACGTGGCCAAGCTCGCGGGCGTGGCGCCCATCACCGCCTCCCGGGTGCTCAACACGCCGGAACAGGTGTCGGCAGAGGTGCGGCAGAAGGTGCTGGACGCGGTGCAGCGCACGGGCTATGTGCCCAACCGCATGGCCGGCGGCCTGGCTTCGTCGCGCAGCCGGCTGATTGCGGCGGTGGTGCCGAGCACGGTGATGTCGGTCTTCATGCCGACCATCGAGGCGCTCAACGACACGCTGTTCGACGCCGGCTACCAGCTCATGCTGGGCCAGTCGAGCTATTCGGCGGCGCGCGAGGAATCGCTGCTGGAAGCCATCATCGGCCGCCGGCCCGACGGGATCTTCCTCACCGGCATCCTGCGCCCCGGCCAGGGTCGAACGCGCCTGATGGCCTCGGGCATTCCAGTGGTGGAAACCTGGGACCTCACGCCCACGCCGATCGACATGCTGGTGGGTTTCTCGCACGCCGACATCGGCCGCGAGGTGGCGCGCTTCCTCATGGCCAAGGGCCGACGCAAACTGGCGCTGATCCGAGCCGAAGACGAACGTGCCGACCGTCGGGCCAGCGCCTTCACCGACGCTGTGGTGCGCGCCGGTCTGGGGCCGGTGGCGGTGGTCAACGTGGGTGCATCGCGCTCGTTGCAGAGCGGGCGTGAGGGGCTGGACCGCCTGCTGGCGCAGGCGCCCGATGTGGACGCCGTGTTCTGCAGCTCGGACCTGTTGGCCCTGGGTGTGTTGACCGAGGCGCGCGTGCGCGGCATTTCCATTCCCGAGCGGATGGCCATCATGGGCTTTGGCGACGTGCCTTTCGCCGCCGACATGGCGCCCGCGCTGAGCACTGTGCACATCAACGGCGTGGAGATCGGACGCCTGGCGGCGCGCAGCCTGATCGACCGGGCCGAGGGGCGCGAGGTGGTGCAGCGGGTGGTGGATGTGGGGTTTTCGATCGTCGAGCGAGAGACTTCCTGAGTTTGGTGTTCGCCGGCTGATCCGGTCATCGGCGACCACGGGGCACCGATGAACTCGTTGGCACTCGGCAGGGCTCACTCCAACAAAACCACCCGACAAACGACCGTTGACGCAAAACAATGGTACCGGTACCATGCGATCCGACAATCATTGGTACCGGTACCAATTCGCGGCGACGACACCACCCGATTCCACACCTGAAGGAGACATGCAATGAAGAAACTGCTTTGCGCACTCGGCGCATCCATGGTCATGACCACCGCCATGGCCTGGCCCGACAAGACCGTCACCCTCGTGGTGCCGTTCCCGCCCGGCGGCTCGACCGACGTGATCGCCCGCACGCTGCAGCCCCGCCTCCAGGAGAAACTCGGCGGCACCTTCGTGGTTGAGAACAAGGCCGGCGCCACCGGCACCATTGGCGCCACGCATGTGGTGCGCTCCGCGCCCGACGGCCACACGCTGTTCGTATCGTCGCTCGGCCCCTTCGTGATCGCGCCGCACCTGTTCAAGGTGAGCTACGACGCGCCCAAGGACTTCGACTACATCTCGGTCGCGGTGCAGGCGCCCAACGTGCTGGTGGTGCCCGCAGCTTCACCGCACAAAAGCATGGCCGACGTGCTGGCATTCCAGAAAGCCAACCCCGGCAAGATGACCTTTGCCTCATCGGGCAACGGCAGCAGCGACCACCTCACCGCAGAGCTGTACTGGCAACAAACCGGCACCAGCGGCGTGCACGTGCCCTACAAAGGCGGCGGCCCGGTGATGACCGACCTGTTGGGCGCCCAAGTGGATTCGTCGTTCATGAACATCAACACCGCCATGCCGCAAATCGTGGCCGGCAAGCTGCGCGCACTCTCCATCACCAGCGCCCAGCGCTCGCCCCTGCTGCCCAACGTGCCCACGCTCGACGAACTCGGCATCAAGGACGCCAACGTGTATTCGTGGCAGGCCGTGGCAGGCCCCAAGGGCATGCCGGCCGACGTGAAAGCCAAGCTGCACGCTGCAATCAAGGACGTGTTGAACGACCCGGCCGTCAAGCCGAAGCTGCTCGAAGTGGGCTTCGAAATCGTGGCCAACACGCCTGAGCAGTTCACCGCTTTCCAGGCGGCCGAGTTCGCGCGCTGGCAAAAGCTCATCCAGGCCCGCAACATCAAAGCCGACTGACAGGTTCACCCCCGCCGCGCTGCGCGCGACCCCCTTCCAGGGGGCGATGCCTGGGACCGGCAGAGCCGGATCCGTGGCATCCCTGGGTTGGGTCACCTCGCGCCGGCAACGCCTCTTCTTTTTGAGCCCTTCATGCTGAAACCCGTCACTGTGTCTTCCACACCCCGCGTCACCGCCCTGCGCGTCATCCCCGTCGCGGGGCGCGACAGCATGTTGCTCAACCTGAGCGGCGCGCACGCGCCCTTCTTCACCCGCAACCTGCTCATCCTCACCGACAGCGCAGGCCACACCGGCGTGGGTGAGGTGCCCGGTGGCGAGAAGATCCGCCAGACGCTGGAAGACGCGGCCGAACTCGTGGTGGGCCAGTCGCTGGGCAACCACCAGAAGCTGCTGCAGCAACTGCACACCCGTTTTGCCGACCGTGACTCGGGCGGGCGCGGGCTGCAGACCTTTGACCTGCGCACCACCATCCATGCGGTGACCGCGGTGGAGTCGGCCCTGCTGGATTTGCTCGGTCAACACCTGGAAGTGCCGGTGGCCGCGCTGCTTGGCGAAGGCCAGCAACGCGACGCGGTGGAGATGCTGGGCTACCTGTTTTACGTGGGCGACAAGTCGAAGACCGATCTGCCCTACGCGAGCGAGCCCGACGCCGACAACGCCTGGAGCCGCCTGCGGCATGAGGTGGCGATGACGCCCGAGGCCGTGGTGCGACTGGCCGAGGCCGCGTATGAGCGCTACGGCTTCAACGACTTCAAACTCAAGGGCGGCGTGCTGCGCGGCGACGAGGAAGTGGACGCCGTCACTGCGCTGCATGAGCGCTTTCCCGACGCCCGCGTGACGCTCGACCCCAACGGCGGCTGGTTGCTGAAAGATGCCATCCGCCTGGGCCAGCGCATGCGCGGCGTGGTGGCCTATGCCGAAGACCCCTGCGGCGCCGAAGACGGCTTCTCGGGCCGTGAGGTGATGGCCGAGTTCCGCCGCGCCACCGGCCTGCCCACCGCCACCAACATGGTCGCCACCGACTGGCGCCAACTCACGCACGCGCTGTCGCTGCAGAGCGTGGACATTCCGCTGGCCGACCCGCATTTCTGGACCATGGCCGGCAGCGTGCGCGTGGCGCAGACCTGCCGCGACTGGGGACTGACCTGGGGTTCACACTCCAACAACCACTTCGATGTGTCGCTCGCCATGTTCACCCACGTGGCCGCGGCCGCGCCCGGCAAGGTGACCGCCATCGACACGCACTGGATATGGCAGGACGGCCAACGCCTCACGAAAGATCCGCTCACAATCCGGGGCGGCCACGTGCAGGTGCCCAAGACCCCGGGGCTGGGCGTGGAACTCGACATGGTCGAAGTGGAGAAGGCCCACCAGCTCTATCTGCAGCACGGCCTGGGGGCGCGCGACGACGCCACCGCCATGCAATTCCTGATTCCGAACTGGACCTTCAATCCCAAGCGCCCTGCGCTCGACCGATGACCTCCACCCTTGTCAAGGAAGCCCCATGAGACCCAACCGCCTGCGTGAAATCTGGGCAGCCGGTGGCGCCGTCGTCAACGGCTGGCTGGCGATTCCCAACAGCTTCTCGGCCGAGACCATGGCCCACCAGGGCTGGGACTCCTTGACCATCGACCTGCAGCACGGCGTGGTCGACTACCAGGCCATGGTGACGATGCTGCAGGCCATCAGTACCACCGAGACCGTTCCCGTGGTGCGCGTGCCGTGGCTGGAGCCGGGCATTCTCATGAAAACGCTGGACGCAGGTGCCTACGGCGTGATCTGCCCCATGGTGAACACGCGTGAAGACGCGCAGAAGCTGGTGGCCTACACCCACTACGCGCCGCGCGGCACGCGCAGTTTCGGCCCCGTGCGCGCCCTGCTCTACGGCGGCGCCGACTATCCCCAGCACGCCAACGACACCATCGTGACCTTCGCGATGATCGAGACGGCGCAGGCGCTGGACAACCTCGAGGACATCCTCTCGGTGCCGGGCCTGGACGCGATCTACATCGGCCCGTCCGACCTGTCGCTGGCGCTCGGCTGCAAACCCACTTTCGACGACCTCGACTCCAAGGCCGCAGAGGCCGTGGAGCACATCCTGGCGCGCGCCAAGGCGCACGGCCTGGTGGCCGGCATCCACAACGGCTCGCCCGAGGCCGCGCTCAAACGCATTGCCATGGGCTTCCAGTTCGTCACCGTGAGCTCGGACGCCCGCCTCATGGCCGCCGGTGCTCAGCAGGTGATGGCCACCATGCGCGCCGCCCAACTTCCCAAAACCGAAGGCGGCTACTGAGCCCGCCCGCACACCAGAAGGACAACACATGAAGATTGGATTCATTGGCCTGGGCATCATGGGAACCCCCATGGCCCTGCACCTGGCCTCAGCCGGCCACCAGCTGTACGTGCACACGCGCAGCCAGGTGCCCGAAACCATTCAAGCCGCGGGCGGCGTGCGTTGCGACAACGCCGCCGCCGTGGCGCGCGAGGCCGAGGTGGTGTTCACCATGGTGCCGGACACCCCCGACGTGGAAGCCGTGCTGTTCGGCGAGAACGGCGTGGCGCAAGGCATCGGCAAAGGCAAGGTGGTGGTCGACATGAGCTCGATCAGCCCGATGGCCACCAAGACCTTCGCCAAGAAGATCAACGACCTCGGGGCCGACTACATCGACGCGCCGGTGTCGGGTGGTGAAGTGGGCGCCAAGGCCGGCTCGCTCACCATCATGTGTGGTGGTGACGAAGCGGTGTTCGAGCGCGTGCGTCCTCTGCTGGAGCTGATGGGCAAGAACATCACGCTGGTGGGCGGCAATGGCGACGGTCAGACCACCAAGGTGGCCAACCAGATCATCGTGGCGCTCAACATCGCGGCGGTGAGCGAGGCGCTGGTGTTTGCCAGCAAGGCCGGCGCCGATCCGGCCAAGGTGCGTCAGGCGCTCATGGGCGGGTTTGCCGCCAGCCGCATTCTGGAAGTGCACGGCGAACGCATGATCAAGCGCACGTTCAACCCGGGCTTTCGCATCAAGCTGCACCAGAAAGACCTGAACCTGGCGCTGCAAGGTGCCAAGGAAATCGGCGTGTCACTGCCGCAAACCGCGAACGCCGCGCAGCTCATGCAAGCTTGCGCCGCGCACGGCATGGGGGATCTGGATCACTCGGCCCTGGTCAAGGCGCTCGAACTGATGGCCGGGCACACCGTTTCGCCAGACTGACGCTGGCGAAACAGCCCCGGCCGACTCAGGATTTGGCCGCGGGCGCCGGTGGCGTGGTCACCACCTCGCCATCCTTCACCGGCAGCGTGGCACCCGGCTTGAAGGAGGTGCGCACCGTGCCGTCTTTGCCGTCGAGGCGGTAGGTCACGTTGTAGCCCACCAGCTTCTGCGACTTTTCGTTCACGGTCTTGCAGCGCTGTTCGGACGTGGTCACCACGTCTTTTTGCTGCATGTTCTTCTGAACCTGGTTGCCGGCATAACCGCCGGCCGCGGCACCCGCCAAGGTCGCCACGGTCTTGCCTGTGCCGTTGCCGACGGCGCTGCCCAGCAGGCCCCCGGCCAGACCACCCACCACCGTGCCGGCAATGCGGTTCTGGTCTTTCACTGGCGCCGTGCGTTGCACCGCCACGGTCTCGCAGCGTTCGCGCGGAGTCACCACCGTTTCGTTGATCTCCTTGACGGCGACCACGTCGGCGAACTTCGGCTGCGTCAGCGCCCTATAGCCGGTGACGCCGCTCGCCCCCAGCACGACCATTGCCAGACCACCCACGGCGATACCCTTGATCATTGACTTGTCCATGTGCTCATCCTTTTTGAAGTTGAGGCAATCTAACCGGCTTTGACAACCCTTTGACGACTGCTTGTGACAAAAGGTGTTTCCTCCGGTATCCCCCGCCCCATCACCCGATGTCAGCCGATTCGCATGCCGGTATGGCGAATCGTCCATTGCTCAGACTCGTCAACGGGCGCCGGTGGCAGAAGCCGGTCGCATTCGAGCTTTACCACGGCATAACATTCGCAGGCACGGTCCTCCAGACCTTGACGGTCGAGCACCTCGATGCGACCGCGCGCGTAGCGAATGAGGCCGTCGCGCTGCAGCGCCAGCGCCACCAGCGTGACGCTTTCGCGTCGCACGCCGAGCTTGCTGGCCAGCAGCTCCTGTGTCATCTGCAGGCAATTGCCCTTCACCCGATCCAGGTTCAGCAGAATCAACCGGCAGACCTGTTGGTCGACCGAGTGGTGCCGGTTGCACAGCGCCGTCTGCGCCACCTGTGTCAGCAAGGCTTGCGTGTAGCGCAGCAGCAGTTGCATCACCGCGCCGCCCGCGTTGAGCTCGTCAATGACGACCTGGCGATTCATCCGGTAGCCCTGCCCGGCGCTTTGCACGACAGCGCGGCCGTTGGTGGAGATGCCGCCCATCAACAGGGGCACACCCACCACACCGTCGTTGCCAACCGTGGCGAACTCTGCACAGGCGCCACTGGCTGTGAGGTTGAGCAAAGAGACGATGGCCGACGTGGGGAAGTACACGTGGTTCAGGTCACTGCCCGATTCGTACAACACCTGGCCCAGTGGCATGTCGACCAGTTCCATCTGATGGGACCAGCGTTCCCAGTCGCTGGCGGGCAGCGCGGCGAGCAAATGATTGGTGGGTGTACCTGACGCGAACCGCTCATGCGGCGCGCAGCAATGGTGCGACGACAGGCCTTGGCGGGCAGGTGTGATGAACTGCAGGGGTGTGTGCAGGGTGGTAGAGAGGGCGTGCATGTGAACTTGCTCCTGAATGGCTGATGACTTCAGTGTTCAGTACCGCACGCAGGTGGTCTGTCGGCGCGCAGGGCAGATGCGGGTAGGACAGGGCCTACACGACCGCCGCCATTGGTCGTGAGGCATTTCTAACCAGCCTGCCGATCCGGGCACAATCCGCGCCTGCAGCACCTTGCTGCGCCGCAACGAGAACCCGACCATGGATCTGCCCACCCACCAACTCGCCATGACGGTGCTCATGACGCCCGACATGGCCAACTTCTCGGGCAATGTGCACGGCGGCACCATCCTCAAGCTGCTCGATCAGGTGGCCTATGCCTGTGCCAGCCGCTACGCGCGCAGCTACGTGGTCACGCTGTCGGTGGATCAGGTCATGTTTCGCCAGCCCATCCACGTGGGCGAACTCGTGACCTTCATGGCGTCGGTGAACAACACCGGCACCTCGTCCATGGAAATCGGCATCAAGGTGGTGACCGAAAACATCCGCAACCAGGTGGTGCGCCACGCCAACAGCTGCTTCTTCACCATGGTGGCCGTGGGCGACGACGGCAAGCCGGTGGCGGTGCCGCCGCTGGAGCCCGCCACACCCGACGAGCGCCGCCGCAACGCCGCGGCCAAGGTGCGCAAACAGCTGCGCCAGGAGTTCGCGAGCCGCTTCGACGAACTGCGAACCACGCCGGGCTGAGCGGTTCCCCTGAGCACTCAGGCTGCGCGCGATCTCAGGATTCCCGGATGGACGCGGCCCGCAAGCGCAGCGCATTGCCGATCACCGAGGCCGAGCTCAGGCTCATGGCCAGGGCCGCGATCATGGGTGAGAGCAGCCAGCCGGTGAAGGGGTACAACAAACCCGCAGCCAATGGAATGCCCAGCGCGTTGTAGACGAACGCGAACGCCAGGTTCTGCTTCATGTTGGCCACCGTGGCCACCGACAGGGCGCGGGCCGTGGCGATGCCACGCAGGTCGCCTTTGACCAAGGTCAGCTGTGCGCTGTTCATGGCCACATCGGTGCCCGTGCCCATGGCAATGCCCACGTCGGCGCGGGCCAGCGCTGGCGCATCGTTGATGCCGTCGCCTGCCATCGCCACCACGCGGCCCTCTGCCTGGAGCTTCTCCACCAGTTTGAGTTTGTCGGCCGGCTTCACTTCACCATGAACCTCGTCAATGCCCAGGCGCTGGCCGACCGAGCGCGCGGTGGTCAGGCCATCGCCCGTGGCCATGATCACGCGGATGTTGGCCTGGCGCAGCGAGCCGAGTGCGTCGGCCGTGGTGGCCTTGATCGGGTCGGACACGGCCAGCAGACCGGCCAGCACCTTGTCGGCCGCGAGATACATCACGCTGGCGCCCTGTGCACGGAGTGCTTCGGCCTCGCTGGCCAGCGGTGACACGTCCACACCCAGTTGCTGCATCAGCGCCGTGTTGCCCAGGGCCAGGGCCTGGCCACCCACCCTGCCCCGCACCCCGATGCCGGACTCCGAGTCGAACTGCTCGGGCTTGTCCAGCGCAAGCCCTTGTTGCTTCGCCGCGGTCACGATGGCGGCGGCCAACGGGTGTTCGCTGCCCTGGTCCAGGCTGGCGGCGAGGCGCAGGACCTCGTCTTCGGCAAAGCGCCCGAAGCCGATGGCGCGCTCGAAGGTCGGCCGCCCTTCGGTCAGGGTGCCAGTCTTGTCGACGATGAGCGTGTCGACCTTGCGCAGGTTCTCGATGGCGGCGGCATCGCGAAACAGCACACCGTGGGTGGCGCCACGACCGGTGGCCACCATGATCGACATGGGCGTGGCCAGCCCCAGC
Organism: Hydrogenophaga sp.; assembly: GCF_018780385.1. Taxonomy (GTDB): domain Bacteria; phylum Pseudomonadota; class Gammaproteobacteria; order Burkholderiales; family Burkholderiaceae_C; genus Hydrogenophaga. Next base: position 47,587 of record NZ_JADMJO010000010.1, read on the forward strand.
GCACAGGGGCAGGCAATGATGAGCACGGCCACCGCATTGATGAGCGCATGCACCCAGCTCGGCTCGGGTCCGAACCAGCCCCAGACGAAAAAGGTGAGCAACGCCGCCACCACCACACCCATCACGAAGTAGCCCGCCACCTGGTCGGCCATGCGCTGCATGGGCGCGCGCGATCGCTGCGCCATGGCGACCATCTGCACGATCTGCGAGAGCACGGTGGCCGATCCCACATGCTCGGACTTCATCACCAGGGCACCGCTGGCGTTGAGCGTGGCGCCGATCAGCTTGTCGCCCACCCGCTTGGTCACCGGCAACGGCTCGCCGGTGAGCATGGATTCGTCCACCGCGCTGCTGCCTTCGACCACCGTGCCATCGGTGGGAACCTTCTCGCCCGGGCGCACGCGCAGCAGATCGCCCACATGCACATGGGCCAGCGGCACGTCTTCCTCCTGCCCGTCGGCCGTGATGCGCCGCGCGGTCTTGGGTGCCAGCCCCAGCAGCGAACGAATGGCCGCCGAGGTTTGTGAGCGCGCCTTGAGCTCCAGCAGTTGCCCCAGCAAGGTGAGCGAGATGATCACCGCCGCCGCTTCGAAGTACACCGACACCCGCCCCATCGAGACAAACGACTCGGGGAACACCTCGGGAGCCACCGTGGCCACCACGCTGTAAACGAACGCCGACCCGGTGCCCAGGCTGATCAGCGTCCACATGTTGGGGCTGCGGTTCACCACCGACTGCGCGCCACGCACAAAAAACGGCCAGCCGGCCCACAGCACGATGGGCACGGTGAGCACCAGTTCGACCCAGCTCTGGGTTGCCATCTCGAACCAGCCAAGGCTGTGGCCGAACATGGCCAACACGGTGACCACCACCGTGAGCGGGAGGGTCCACCAGAAGCGGCGCTGGAAATCCAGCAGTTCGGGGTTCTCGGCCTCGT
>NZ_JADMJO010000045.1 GCF_018780385.1 Hydrogenophaga sp.
TCGAGCTGCCCGAAGGCAAGGAAATGGTGATGCCGGGTGACAACGTGTCGATCACCGTGAAGCTGATCAACCCGATCGCCATGGAAGAAGGCCTGCGCTTTGCCATCCGCGAAGGCGGCCGCACCGTCGGTGCCGGCGTCGTTGCAAAAATCATCGCGTAAGTTACGCCCTCTGTGGGGCACAAGCCAGTAGGGGTATAGCTCAATTGGCAGAGCGTCGGTCTCCAAAACCGAAGGTTGTAGGTTCGATTCCTACTGCCCCTGCCACCCAACAGGATGTTTCCGGAAACTGATCCGGATCTGTTGAGTGGTTGACAAGCCCACCGAAGTCGATAAGACCTCTGGTGGGCTTGCGTGTCTCAAGCTTTCGGGTTTTGAGCGCGTTTTTTGAAAAGTTTTGTCTGGATTTTCATGGCCACCTCCGAAGTACAAACAGTCCACACCGGCGCCGACAAGGCCAAGCTGGCGGCTGCCATCGCGCTGTTGTTGGGCTCGTTTGTCGCGTTCTATCTGCTGTCACCGCGGGGTGCCTTGGTGCAGTGGGTTGCCTTGATCGTGTTGCTGGTCGCGGCGGTGGTGGTGTTTGGCGTGTCCGAGTCGGGCAAACAATTGGTTGCTTTTGGCCGTGACTCCTGGCGCGAAGTGAAGAAGGTTGTCTGGCCTGCCCGCAAAGAAGCGATCCAGATGACGGCTTATGTGTTCGCCTTCGTGCTGGTGATGTCGCTCTTTTTGTGGCTCACCGACAAGACAGTCGAATGGCTGTTCTACGACCTGATCCTGGGCTGGAGAAAATAATGACCGAGCAAAACAGTCCCGTGACCGACGGCGTGGCCGCCGAGGGCATGCGCTGGTACGTGGTCCACGCCTACTCTGGCATGGAAAAAGCCGCTGAGCGCAACATCGTCGAGCGGATCAACCGCGCCGGCATGCAAGACAAATTCGGCCGCATCCTCGTGCCCACCGAAGAGGTGGTCGAGATGAAAAACGGCCAGCGCCGCACCACCGAACGCAAGTTCTTCCCCGGCTATGTGCTGGTGGAAATGGTGATGGACGACGACACCTGGCACTTGGTCAAGCACACCAACAAGGTGACCGGTTTCGTCGGGGGCGCCAAGAACCGTCCGGCGCCGATCTCCGAGGAAGACGTTCAGAAGATCGTCAACCAGATGCAGGAAGGCACCGACAAGCCGCGCCACAAGGTCGAGTTTGTCGTGGGCGAGTACGTGCGTGTCAAGGAAGGCCCGTTCACGGACTTCAACGGCACCGTGGAAGAAGTCAACTACGAGAAGAACAAGATGCGCGTGTCGGTGACCATTTTCGGTCGCGCCACGCCGGTCGAACTCGAATTCAGCCAGGTCGAGAAGACCTGAGGTTTTTCGTGGCACAGGCGGGTCGGCCCGACGTCTGTGCCATCTGATCTTTTCCGGGTCCCCCAACGCGAGGAGGTTGTCTTTGATGGCAACCGTCTGCACTCGCAGGAGCTAAAAAATGGCGAAAAAAATCGTCGGCTTCATCAAGCTGCAAGTGCCAGCTGGTAAGGCCAACCCGTCCCCCCCGATCGGTCCGGCACTGGGTCAGCGCGGCCTGAACATCATGGAGTTCTGCAAGGCGTTCAACGCCCAGACCCAAGGCGTTGAACCAGGTCTGCCGCTGCCCGTGGTGATCACGGCTTATGCGGACAAGAGCTTCACCTTCATCATCAAGACGCCTCCGGCGACCACCTTGATCAAGAAGGCGATCAAGCTCGACAAGGGCTCTTCGGTGCCCAACAAGAACAAGGTCGGCAAGATCACGCGCGCTCAGCTCGAAGAGATCGCCAAGACCAAGATGAAAGACATGACCGCCGCCGATGTGGACGCAGCCGTGCGCACCATCGCCGGTTCGGCCCGCTCGATGGGCGTGATTGTGGAGGGCGTGTAAATGTCCAAGCTGACCAAAAAACAGAAGGCCTTCGAAGGCAAGGT
>NZ_JADMJO010000004.1 GCF_018780385.1 Hydrogenophaga sp.
CCAACGACCAAAGGATTATGAGTCCTCTGCTCTAACCAACTGAGCTAACGGCCCGACAACAGCCGGGATTGTAGGGGCCGGACTCCGGCGAACCTCTACTTGTTGTGGCTCAGCGCGTTGCCCACCAGCTTGGCGGTCACATCAACGATCTGGATCATGCGTTCGTAAGGCATGCGCTGGGGGCCGATCACGCCCAGCGTGCCGACGATCTGGCCGTCGACCTCGTAGGGGGCTGTGACCACCGACAGATCTTCGTACGGCACGACCTGGCTTTCACCACCGATGTAGATGCGCACGCCATCGGCCTGGGCCGACACATCGAGCAGACGAATCAGCTGGGTCTTTTGCTCGAACAGATCGAACATGCGGCGCAGGTTGCCCATGTCACTGGAAAACTCACTCACCGAGAGCAGGTTGCGCTCGCCCGACACCACCACCTCGTCTTGCGCCGAGTCACCCTCGGCACCGATGTCCACCGCCGCCTTCATGAGATCGGCAATCTCACCGCGCAAAGCGTCGACCTCATTCTTCAACCGTTCGCGCACGGCCTCCATGGTCAGGCCGGAATAGTGGCTGTTGAGAAAATTGGCGGCTTCAAGCAACTGCGACTGGGTGAACGTGGCCTGGGTGTGGATGATGCGGTTCTGTACCTCGCCCTCGGGCGAGACGATGATCACCAGCACCCGGCGGTCCGACAGACTCAGGAATTCAATGTGGCGAAACACCGAGGCGCGGCGCGGGGCTGTGATGACGCCCACGAACTGCGACAGGCTGGACAGCATGTTGGCCGCGTGGCTGATGACACGGTGCGGCTGGCCGGCCTCGATGCCTGGCGCCGTCATCTCGCTCACGGGCGAAAGTCCTTCGCGGCGCACGGTGAGCATGGTGTCAACAAACATGCGATAGCCACGCGCGGTTGGAATGCGGCCGGCCGAGGTGTGCGGGCTGGCGATCAGGCCGAGCTCTTCCAGATCGCTCATCACGTTGCGGATGGTGGCTGGCGAGAGCTCCATGCCAGCGGCGCGCGCCAGGGTGCGCGAGCCCACGGGCTGGCCGTCGGCGATGTATCGCTCGACAAGAGTTTTGAGCAGCAACTTCGCGCGGTCGTCCAACATCGCTTCATTTTAAGGAGAGACCACCGCCTGGTACCGTTCGCAAGCGAGGGTTTTCGGGCAATCCACCACAGACGGGCTATGTTGTAATTTGCGCATGAGCATGCCCCCCGACACACGGTCCACCCCCACCCGATCGGACCGACCCTTGCGCTTCTCGCATGTGGGTATCGTCGGCAAATACCATGCACCTGGGTCGCGCGACGCGGTCGACGAGATCGCGCGCTTCCTGCACGACGAAGGCTGCGACGTGTCGCTGGAGCAGGAAACTTCCCTCAACACCAGCCTGACCCAATACCCCGCGCTCTCGGTACCGGAGATGGGCCAGCACTGCGATCTGGCCCTGGTGGTGGGAGGCGACGGCACCATGCTGGGCATTGGTCGCCAACTGGCGCGCTTCGGTGTGCCGCTGGTGGGCATCAACCAGGGACGCCTCGGGTTCATCACCGACATTCCTTTTGAAGATTTCCGCGCCAAGCTGCGCCCCATCCTGCGCGGCTCGTTTGAGGACGATCCACGTTCGCTCATGGCCGCCAGCGTGTGGCGCGATGGCCTCTGCGTGTTCGAGGCCACCGCACTCAACGACGTGGTGGTCAACCGAGGTGGCGCCGCCAGCATGATCGAACTGCGGGTGGAGGTGGACGGGCATTTCGTGGCCAACCAACGCGCGGACGGCTTGATCATTGCCTCGCCCACCGGTTCGACCGCTTACGCCCTGTCGGCGGGGGGCCCACTGCTGCACCCGGCCATTGGCGGCTGGCTCATGGTTCCGATCGCGCCGCACACCTTGTCAAACCGGCCCGTGGTGTTGCCCGGTCACAGCGAGATTGCCGTGGAGATCGTCTCGGGCAAGGAGGCCAGCGCCAATTTCGACATGCAGTCCTTCACCAGCTTGCTGCACGGGGACCGCATCGTGGTGCGCCGCTCCGAACACGCCTTGCGCCTGCTGCACCCGGTGGGATGGAGCTACTTCGACACCTTGCGCAAAAAGCTGCACTGGAACGAAGGGGTCTGAGGACCCGTCAAAATCCCGCCTGTCCACAACGCCCGACACCCATCATGAGCCTCCGCCGCATCGCCCTGCGCGACTTCGTCATCGTGCAGTCCCTCGACCTGGAACTGGGCCAGGGCTTTGGCGTGCTCACCGGCGAGACCGGTGCGGGCAAGTCCATCCTGATCGACGCGCTGCAACTGGCGCTGGGCGCGCGGGCCGAAAGTGGTGTGGTGCGCGAAGGCGCTGCGCGCTGCGAGATCGCTGCCGAGTTCGACGCGCCCGCTTCACTCACCCCCTGGTTGGAAGAACAAGGTTTTCCGGTTGAAGACGGCCTGCTGTTGCGCCGCACAGTGGACACCGAGGGCCGCAGCCGCGCCTGGATCAATGGCAGCGCAGCCACGATGGCGCAGCTCAAGGCCCTGGCCGACGGCCTGGTCGATATCCACGGCCAACATGCCTGGCAGAGCCTCACGCGTGCGGAAGCCGTGCGCGACCTGCTCGACGCCTACGCCGGCATCGACACCACCGGCGCCACCCAGGCCTGGGCTCAATGGCGTCACAAACGCAAGGCCCTGGACAACGCGACCGAGAAGCAGAACACGCTCCAGCAGGAAAGCGAGCGCCTTTCCTGGCAGATCGCCGAACTCGACAAACTCACGCCGCTGCCTGGTGAATGGGAAGACCTGAATGCGCAGCACAGCCGCCTGGCCAATGCGCAGGGCCTGCTGGACGCCGCGCAAGCAGCTGTCACCGCACTGGACGGCGAGGAGTCGAACGCGGCGGCACTGATCCACCGCGCGCTCGCGGCTCTTCAGGCTCAGGCGCACATCGAGCCCCGGTTTGCGGACGCGATCGCGGCACTGGAGGCCGGGTTGGCGCAAGTGCAGGACACCGTGCACAACCTGCATCAGTACGCGCGCCACACCGACCTGGACCCGGCCAGCCTGGACGCGCTGGATCAACGTCTCGCGCAATGGGTGTCGTTGGCCCGGCGCTACCGCCGCAGTCCCGACGAACTGGCCGAGGTGCTCGCGCAATGGAAAAGCGAACTGGCCGCAATCGATCAGGCGCTGGACCTCGACGCACTGCAGCAAGCCGAGCGCTCGGCCTGGAAAGCCTTCAACGCCGAGTTGCAAACCATCACCAAGGAACGCCAGAAGGCAGCGCCCAAGCTGTCCAGGGCGGTCACTCAGAGCATGCAGACCCTGGGCATGCAGGGCGGTGTGTTTGAAGTGGCGTTGCAACGCCTGGACGACCCCCAGGCCCACGGCTGGGAGCAGGTTGAATTTCGCGTCGCGGGCCATGCTGGCACCACACCCAAGCCCGTGGGCAAGGTGGCCTCGGGTGGTGAACTCTCGCGCATCGCGCTGGCGATATCGGTGGTCACCAGCCGGCTGGGGCAGGCACCCACGCTCATCTTCGACGAGGTGGACTCGGGGATCGGCGGCGCCGTGGCGCACACCGTGGGCCAGTTGCTGCGCCAGCTCGGGCGCGACCGCCAGGTGCTGGCCGTGACCCACCTGCCCCAGGTCGCAGCCTGCGCCGATCACCACTTGCTGGTGAGCAAGCAGATGGTTGGACGGCAAACCCTGAGCACGGTGGTGCCCATCGAGCACGAGTCGCGGGTGATCGAACTCGCACGCATGCTCGGTGGCAGCGAGAAGTCGGAGATCTCTCTGGCTCACGCTCGCGAACTCCTGTCGGCTTGATCGCTCCAACCGCCATGTCTTCACCCAACGAAACGCCGATCCACCTGGTGTTGATCACCGGCATGTCCGGCTCTGGCAAATCGGTGGCGCTCACCGCGTTGGAAGACGTGGGTTTCTACTGCGTGGACAACCTGCCGCCCGAGTTGCTCGAATCCTTCATCGAACTGGAACAGAGCCACAAGGCCAGCAAGGTGGCCATCGCCATGGATGTGCGCAGCGCGGGCTCGCTGCCGGGCCTGCCCAAGCGGCTGGCGCAGTTGCAGCGCCACGCCCAGCGTCCGGTGAACCTCACCACCGTGTTTCTCGACGCGACCACCGACACGCTCGTGCGCCGGTTTTCAGAGACGAGACGGCTGCATCCGCTGTCGCTCAAGCAGTTCAACGACCAGCACCGAGCCCTGACCGATGCCATCGAGCAGGAGCGCGAGTTGCTCGCTGAATTGCGGGACCAGGCACTGGTGCTCGACACCAGCCTGATCCGTCCCACACACCTGCGCAGCCAGATCAAGGACCTGCTGGGTGCCACGCAGGCACCGCTCACGCTGGTGTTTGAGTCGTTCGCGTTCAAGCGCGGCATCCCCATGGACGCCGACTTTGTCTTTGATGTGCGCATGCTCGCCAATCCACATTACGAGCCCGAACTCAAGCCCCTGACCGGGCGCGACGAGCCGGTGGCAGCCTACCTGGCCGCGCAGATCGAAGTGCGGCAGATGGAGCAACAGATCACCGATTTCCTCAAGCACTGGCTGCCCCAGATGCTGCGCGACCACCGCAGCTATGTGACCGTGGCCATCGGCTGCACGGGCGGGCAGCACCGCTCGGTGTATCTCGTGGAGCAACTCGCTCGTGCGTTCGCCGTCGAATGGTCCACACGGATACGCCACCGCGAAGCGGACGCCTGGCCCGCCGCGCCGGCAGCGCACGCCGAGCCGGGCTGATTCCGCTTCAGCGGCTCTTCGCTGGCGCAAACAGGTCGGGCTCCAGCAAGCGCTGCAGCAACAACTTGACGGGCGCGGGCAGCCCGTGTTGGGCCAGTATCTCAGCGTCTACCCACTGACCTTCCGGCATGTCTGCCGGCTGCGGCTCGTCATCCAGTTCCAGCAACAAGGGATGCAAGCGGAGTTCTCGGTGCGTCAGGCTATGGCTCACCGCGTCCAGTGGCACGAGGCCACCCAACCAGCCGGGCGGCAGCGCCATGCGGGCCATGTCTTCACTCTCATAGACCGGTGGGCAGAACAAACCCGCCCAGATGCCACTGCCCGGTCGGCGCTGCAGCCAGAAGCGATTGCGCTCGCCGCCCAGGCGCAACAGCAGCAACCACCAGCTCTCATGCCTGCGCTTGAGGGTGCGGGTCTTGACGGGAAAACGCTGCGGCTCACCGGATTGGTGCCCCTGGCAGATGCCCTGCATCGGGCATTGCCCGCAGACCGGGCGACTGCGCGTGCACACGGTTGCCCCCAGATCCATGAGCCCCTGCGTGTAGGCCGTCATGTCGTCTGCAGAAGGGTCGATCGGCAACAGGGCCTGCGCGATGTCCCACAACGCTCGCTGAGGTGCTGTCTGCGCCAGATCACCCTCAAACGCGAGCACCCGCGTCAGCACCCTGCGCACATTGCCATCGACGATGGACACGCGTTCACCAAAACAGAACGATGCAATGGCGGCCGCGGTGGAAGCACCGATGCCCGGCAGCGTTTCAAGCCCTGCGGCCGTAGAAGGAAACTCACCGCCGCGGCTGCTCACCACCGTCTGGGCACAGCGGTGCAGATTGCGCGCACGGCTGTAGTAGCCCAGGCCGCTCCACAAGGCCATGACCTCGTCGGCTTCAGCGGCGGCCAAAGCGCGCACGTCGGGAAAGCGATCCAGGAAACGCGCGTAGTAGCCCAGCACGGTGCTCACCTGGGTCTGCTGCAGCATCACCTCGGACAACCACACACGATAAGGATCGCGAATGCCCTGCCAAGGCAGGCCGCTGCGCCCGGCGCGGCGTTGCCAATCGATCAGCAGAGGCGCAAAAGTGGGAGGCAGATCGGCATGCGGGCCGACGACACGGCTCATGCCGCCAGGGCTTCGGCGGACTCTTCTTCGGGCGCGGCCAGCAAGTGGTCGGTCAGCTCGGACAACTTGGCATCGAGCAGGTTGAGCTTGTTTTGATGGGTCTGCAATTCGCGGATGCGCTCGTCGAGCCCACCGGCGGCTTGCTGGATGCGCGAGACCGCTTCAATCCGCCGGGTGAAATTGCGGCGGCGCTCGCGCAACTGGGCGTCCAGTTGAGCCGCGGCCGACTTGTTCCACAGCTCCACCTCGTTGACCGCGGTGTCGTACACCACGCGCAAACGGCTCATCAGCGCACGCGCCAGGCGCTCCGCAAATTCGGGCTGCGCCAGCTTGAGTGCATTGCCCAGACTCAGGTACTGGAGATGGCTTTTCTCGATCAGATCGAGATCTTTGATGTACTGGGCCAACTGTGGCGGCGTGGGCGCCTGCAACGAGAAGCCGTACTCGGCGTTCAGGCTCTTGAAGCTGCCTTCCAGCATGGACTGAATATCGCCCGCCATGCCATCGGCCTTGGACATGTCGGCGCGCAGCCGGTCAAACGTGTGGTCGTAGGCGCGGCGCACGCCGAGCTTGATGCCTGGCTGTCGAAGCGCCTTGGACAACACCGACACCTCGGACTTGAGGTGCGTGGCGCTCAACATGGCAAAGAGGTCCTTGAGCAGGCGCAGGTGGACCGAACGCACCGCCTGGATCTTGGCGCCGCTGGCATCGAAGTCGGCCTGCTCCTGCTCGATACGCAAGCGCATCTGCTTGATCACGCCGGCGTTCTTGCCTCGCAATCCTTCCAGTTCCTGAATCTGTTCCACCAGGTCGCGTGAGCGGGTGTGCACCATGCGCGTGGTCTCCACCCGCAACGACTGGATGCCGGTGGCCACGGCCGCGCTCAGGATCTTGCGCCGCTGACCCAGCAGGTCCACACCCAACGCCGTTTCGAGTTCCATGAGATTGCTCGCTTCGAGCAGCTTCTGGTCGCGATTGACTTTGGCCAGCAGGCCCTTCTGGGCGGACACCGCCAGCACCTGGCGCGGCGAGAGTCCGAGAATCTCGGCCGAGTCGGTGCGCTGCGATGCGATCTGCAACTGAACTTGCTCGGGCGAGCTCAGCGCGTCCCACATCGTGTCGATCTTGTTCAGCACAACCAGGCGCGACTCCTTGCCCTCGCCCAGCACCGACAGATGCTGGCGCCAGATGGTGAGGTCGGATTTGGTCACGCCGGTGTCGGCCGCGAGAATGAACACCACCGCCTGCGCTTGGGGCAGCAGGCTGACGGTCAGCTCGGGTTCGGCACCGATCGCATTGAGCCCGGGCGTGTCCAGAATCACCAGGCCCTGCTTGAGCAACGGATGCGCCATGTTGATCAAGGCATGGCGCCACTTGGGCACTTCCACCGTGCCATCGGCTGCGGCCAGCGGGTTGTCATCGGGCGTTTCATCGCTCCAGAAACCCAGGCCACGCGCTTCGTCCTGCGTGACACGGCGAACCTCGGCCACCTTCTGGATCGCACGGGCGAGCTGCTTGGGATCGTTCACGTCCAGGTCAATCCGCTCCCACTTGTCGGGCGCATTGCGCCAATCCAGCAACGACAGCGGTTGCAAGCGGGTCTCGATGGGCAACAGCCGAAGGCAAGGGGGCACTTCAGCGTCGTAGCCCAACTCGGTGGGACACATGGTGGTGCGACCGGCGCTCGCGGGCATGATGCGACGCCCATAGCCGGCAAAAAACACCGCGTTGATCAGCTCCGATTTCCCGCGCGAGAACTCGGCCACGAAGGCCACCATGATCTTGTCGTTCTTGACCTGCGCATGCAGACCATCCAGACGTTCGCGGATGCCAGGCTCCATCAGGTCGTGATCGGTCAGCCACTCGGCGAGCAAGCGCAAACGCAAGGCAAACTGCTTGCGCCACACGCCATGTTGATCAAATTCCTGATTGAAACTCATAGGTCTGATGTTGTAACCACTGGTCAATATAGCATCGGCCTCCCTCGCAAAACCGGGCGGCCTGCGCGCCCGACAGCCGGGCCGGTCAACGGATCAAGCTTTCTGGCAAGTGGTGCAAAAAAACGTCGATCGCTGCCCCTGGCGAATGGCCTTGACGGGTGTACCACATACCCTGCAGGGTTGCCCTTGCCGACCGTAGACCATGGCATCCAGCTGGAAGTAGCCCGACTGGCCTTCGGCGCTGGAGAAGTCGCGCAAAGTGCTGCCACCCAGTGCCACTGCGCGCATGAGCACCTGAACGATCGCGGCGTGCAGACGCAGGGCGCGTGGTTTGCTCAGTCGATCGGCGCGCAAGGTGGGGCGAATACCCGCCATGAACAAGGCCTCTGACGCATAGATGTTGCCCACGCCCACCACGATGTCACCAGCCAGCAGCACCTGTTTGATCGCTGATCGACGCAACTGCAGGGCCCGGTGGAAAACCAGGGGGTCAAAGCCAGCTTCAAGCGGCTCCACACCCAGGCCGCCCAGCAGCTTGGCCGCCGGCGCGACGTCCAGCGCCTGGGCGTAGACCACCGCGCCAAAACGACGCGGGTCGTGCAGACGCAATGTCCCGCGGCTGGTCAGCAACTCAAAGTGATCGTGATTGCCCCGGGGCGGCAGCACCTGCGCAAACTGCACGCTGCCCGACATGCCCAGGTGAAGCAGCAGGTGCCCTTCATCCAGGTTGAGCAACAGGTATTTGCCCCGGCGGGTGACCGAGCGTACAGAACGACCCTCCAGAGCGCTCACTTCGCAGCCCAAAGGCCAGCGCAACGGCTTGCCCATCTCCAGGCGCAGGATCGAAGCTCCCGCGATGCGGTCGGCAAAGCTGCGCCGGGTGACTTCAACTTCGGGGAGTTCGGGCATGGATCGGTATTTTCTTCAGGGCATCCGGAACGCTTGTGCGGTCTTCCGATCAGACCCCTGCGCCCCGAAAACCTTCCATTATCATGACCCGATGAATACCTTGCACCGCATCGCAGGCCCGTCCACCCAGCATGCCGGGCTTGTGCGCAAGTCCGCACTGGCTGTCGCATTGGCCAGCTGCTTCTGGGGTGCCGTGGCGCAACCTACCCCGACCGCACCTGCGCAAGCGCCAGCCACGGCACCGGACCCCGGAGAGGTCCTCAATTCGGCACTGAACGCTCCACTGTTCTACCAACTGCTGCTCGGTGAACTCAATGTGCGTGCTGGCGAGCCCGGAACGGGCTACTCCTTCATCCTGGATGCGGCCCGCAAGCAGCGTGACCCCCTGCTCTATCGCCGTGCAGTCGAAGTGGCGCTGCAAGCGCGCTCGGGTGAGGCGGCGCTGACCGCGGCGCGCGCCTGGTCGCAGGAAATCCCCGGCAGCTCTGAGGCCAACCGGTTCGTGCTGCAAATCCTGCTGGCCCTTAACCGCGTCAGTGAAACCGGGCCCGTGCTGCAAACCATCCTCAACGATGTCAGCACAGCGGAACGCAACGACACCATCAACGCCATTCCCCAGACGTTTTCCCGCGTGACGGACAAGGTGCAGGCCGCTGCGGTCGTGCGAGAAGCCTTGGGCCCCTACCTCAAGCAACCCCCGCATGCAGCCACGGCATTCACCTCGGTGGGTCGCATGTATCTGGCGCAAGACCAGTTGCCTGAAGCGCTGGTCTCGGCCCGTCTGGGCCACACCGCAGAGCCGGCGTCTCCCTTTCCCGCGCTGCTCGCGCTCGAACTCATGGAACGCGGCGAGCAGTCGGCCGAGCCCATCGTGCAGCAGCAGCTCAGCGCCAGCAGCATCACCACATCGGCCGACACCGCTGTCGCCCTCGCGTATGCACGCATCCTGCTGGACACGCAGCGCAACCAGGAAGCACGTGTCCAACTCGAAAAGCTGACGACCCGCCAGCCCGACCAGGCCGAACCCTGGCTGTTGCTCGGCTCACTGCAACTACAGGAAAACGCCCTGCCTGCAGCCATTGCATCGCTGGAAAAGTACATGGTGCTGGCCCGGCAGGCGGGCGACGAGCGTTCTGCCCGTGGCCTCACGCAAGCCTATTTGATGATGGCGCAGATCGCCGAAAAACGGCAGGATTTCCCGGCCGCCACCGCCTGGCTGGACCGCATTGAAAACGCCGACGACATCATGGCGGCTCAGATGCGCCGTGCGTCGCTGCTGGCCCGGCAAGGCCAGATGCCGCAAGCCCGAGCCCTGCTGCGCAGCCAACCCGAGCGCACTCCTGACGACGCACGCCTGAAGCTGGTGGCCGAAGCCCAGTTGCTGCGCGACTTCAAGGCCTGGAAAGAGGCCTATGAGGTCTATGGCGAAGCGGTCGCCCGCTTCCCCGATGTGGCCGATCTGCGCTATGACCAGGCCATGATGGCGGAGAAAGCCGGCAAGCCCGCCGACATGGAAGTGCTGTTGCGCGCCTTGATCGCCGCCAAGCCCGATTTTCACCACGCCTACAACGCTTTGGGCTATTCACTGGCCGAGCGCAATGTGCGCCTGCCAGAAGCCAAAAAGCTGATCGAGAAAGCCGTGGAACTGGCACCGGGCGATGCCTATATTCAGGACAGCCTGGGTTGGGTCGAATTCCGCTTGGGCAACACGGCGCGTGCACTCGACATCCTCCAGGCCGCCTACGGCAAACGACCCGACCCGGAAATCGCGGCGCACCTGGGTGAAGTGCTGTGGTCACAAGGCCAGCGCGACCAGGCGCTCAAGATCTGGCGCGAAGGCTTGATGCTGTCAGCAGACAACGAGACCTTGCAAGGAACGCTCAAGCGCCTGCGCGTCAAGCCATGAGGTGGGCTGCGCTGCTGGTCGTCGTGGCCCTGCTGTCGGCTTGCGCAACCCCCCAGCGCGCCGCCCTGCCGGGCGAAGAAACCTGGAGTGGCCGCTTGGCCATGACCGTGCAGAGCGATCCGCCACAGTCGTTTTCGGTCAGCTTCGATTTGCGCGGTTCACCGGCTGCCGGCGAACTACAACTCACGACGCCCCTGGGAACTTCGTTGGCCACGGTGGTGTGGTCGCCCGGGAGCGCCGAACTGCGCCAGGGAGGTCAGGTCACGCGACGTGGCAGCCTGGACGAACTCACCACCGAACTCAGTGGCACGCCCGTGCCGGTGGCCGCCCTGTTCGGTTGGCTGCGCGGCCGGACAGACGATGTGCCGGGCTGGCAGGCCGACCTGGCCCGGCAACCTGAAGGCCGCATCACGGCGCGCCGGCTGTCACCGCCTCCCGCAGCCGAGCTTCGGGTCGTCGTGCAGCCATGAGCCGGGGAACGACCTTGCGGCGCTTGCTGGACGTGCCGGCGCCCGCCAAGCTCAACCTGTTTCTCCATATCACCGGCCGGCGCGACGATGGCTACCACCTGCTGCAATCGATCTTCATGCTCATCGACTGGAGCGACCGCCTGCACTTTGAATTGCGACCCGACGGTGCCATCAGTCGGGAAGACCTCACACCGATGACACTGCCGACCGACGACCTCTCGATGCGTGCGGCGCGGGCTCTGCAAGCCGCCACCGCTTGCGCTCACGGGGTGCATATCGGGCTGGAGAAACACCTGCCCGCCGAAGCCGGCATGGGCGGTGGATCGTCGGATGCAGCCACCACGTTGCTTGCACTCAACCGCCTCTGGGGCTTGGGATTGAGTCGGCAACAACTCGCGACCATCGGTTTGAAACTGGGCGCCGACGTGCCTTTCTTCATTGGTGGACACCACGCCTGGGTCGAAGGCGTGGGCGAGCAACTCACCCCGGTGCAACTGCCCAAGGCACGGTTTGTGGTGGTGAAGCCTCCTGGTGGGGCATCAACACAGCACATCTTCAGCTCACCGGATCTCAAACGGGACACAAAAACTGCTACAATCCAAGGCTTTGCTGCAAACGACTCGCGAGAAGATGCCCGAGCAATTGGGGTGATCGATATCCAGAAAATCCTGGCTTTCGGACACAACGATCTTCAACCCGTGGCGCAGGCGCTGTGTCCCGATGTGGGACGCTGCATACAGTGGTTGCAAGACCAGGGTTTGCAGGGGCGCATGACCGGATCGGGTACGGCGGTGTTTGCGCAGATGCCGCAGCCCATGCAACTGACCACCGCCCCTGGCGACTGGACGGTTCGTGAATGCAGCAACATGGATGTCCATCCATTGCTCGACTGGTGCTCCGATTAGAATCGGCAAGCGTTCAGCCCAGGCAGTGGTTGCGCAACCTGCGACAGTTTTTTCGGTGGTCTGTCCGGCTTCACGCTGAACAGGCCTCCTGCGTAGGGGAGTCGCCAAGTTGGTAAAGGCACTGGATTTTGATTCCAGCATGCGAGGGTTCGAGTCCTTCCTCCCCTGCCACCCGGTTTTCATCACATCACGTACCCAACCGGCCGTTCCACGAACGGCCATTTTTTGACGGCGATCCTTTTGGGCCGTCGCTCAAACAGCTGGGAACCCCATGCAAGTTCAGCCGCCGGATTTCATGATCTTCACCGGCAACGCCAATCCGGTGTTGGCCGCGGAGATCGCACAGCATCTGGGCACCCAGCTCGGTGCGGCCAATGTGGGCCGCTTCTCCGACGGTGAAGTCACCGTGGAAATCACGCAAAACGTGCGCGCGCGCCACGTGTTCGTGATCCAGTCCACCTGCTCGCCGACCAACGAGAACCTGATGGAACTCATCATCATGGTCGACGCCCTCAAGCGTGCATCGGCCGTGAGCATCTCCGCCGTCATTCCCTACTTCGGTTACGCCCGCCAGGACCGCCGCCCGCGTTCCGGCCGCGTGCCGATCTCGGCAAAGGTGGTGGCCAACATGCTGACCGCCGTGGGCGTGAACCGCGTGCTGACCATGGATCTTCACGCCGACCAGATCCAGGGCTTCTTCGACATCCCGGTGGACAACATCTACGCCTCGCCTGTGTTGCTGGGCGACCTGCGCCAGAAAAACTACCCTGACCTGCTGGTGGTTTCGCCCGACGTGGGCGGTGTGGTTCGCGCCCGCGCTCTGGCCAAGCAGCTCAACTGCGACATGGCCATCATCGACAAGCGCCGTCCCAAGGCCAATGTGTCGGAGGTCATGCACGTGATCGGCGACATCGACGGCCGCAACTGCGTGATCATGGACGACATGATCGACACCGCCGGCACGCTGGTCAAAGCCGCCGAGGTGCTCAAGGAGCGCGGCGCCAAACACGTCTACGCGTATTGCACGCACCCGATCTTTTCTGGCCCGGCCATCGAACGCATCGCCAAGGGCAACGCCCTCGACGAGGTGGTGGTCACCAACACGATTCCCCTGTCGCAAGCCGCCCAGGCCTGCGCCAAGATCCGCCAGCTCTCCGTGGCACCGCTGATGGCCGAAACCATCGCGCGCATTGCCTCGGGTGAGTCGGTGATGAGTTTGTTTGCCGATCAGGACAACCTCTTCTAAGAGGACCTGAAGGCAACAAAAGCGGGCGACCTCCATGGTGGGGGTCGCTCTTTCGAAACAGAGGCGTTCTGGTCGCGGAACCCCTCCACAGGAGTAATTTATGCAATTCGTCGCTTTTGAGCGCGCCAAGCAGGGTACGGGTGCGAGCCGCCGTCTCCGCAACACCGGCCGCACGCCCGGTATCGTCTTTGGTGGGGAAACACCCGCCGCCACGATCGAGCTCGATCACAACGCCCTGTGGCACGCCCTGAAGAAGGAAGCCTTCCACTCGTCGATCCTCGAGATGGACGTGGCTGGCTCGGTGCAGAAAGTGTTGCTGCGCGATGTGCAGTACCACCCGTACAAGCCCCTCGTGCTGCACGTGGATTTCCAGCGTGTGAACGACAAGACCCGTCTGCACAAGAAAGTGCCCCTGCACTTCATCAATGAAGAGAACTCGCCTGCGGTCAAGACCGACAAGTGCGTGATCAACCACGTGATGACCGAGATCGAGATCGAGTGCCTGGCCACCCAGCTGCCCGAGAACATCACGGTTGACCTGGGCGAAGTCGTCAAGGGCGGCACGGTCCACACCGGTGACATCAAGCTGCCTAAAGGCATCAAGCTCGTCATGCACGGCCGCAAGAACCTGACCATCGCCACCGTGGTGGAGCCGGTCGAAGACGTGGTGGTGGCTGTTGTGGCCGCACCCGTCGACGACAAAAAGGGCGCTGCCAAAGGCAAGAAGAAGTAATCCGTCCGCGGACGATCACTGCCTTGAAACGGCCCGCCTTGGCGGGCCGTTTTGCTTTCAGCCTTTCATACCTGCCGATAATCCGATCCCATGATCAAACTCATCGCCGGCCTGGGCAATCCGGGCCCGGACTACGAACACACGCGCCACAACGCCGGTTTCTGGTGGGTGGACGAGGCCGCGCGCCTGCTCAAGACCTCGCTGCAGATGGAGCGGGGTCATTTCGGCCTGGTGGCCCGGGCCAACGTTGCGGGCCAGAGCGTCTGGCTGGTGGAGCCGCAGACCTTCATGAACCTCTCGGGCAAGTCGGTGGCGTCGGTGGCGCGTTTCTTCAAGATCGCGCCCGAGGAAGTGCTGGTGGTTCACGACGAGCTGGATCTGCCGCCTGGTGAGGTGAAGCTCAAGAAGGGTGGTGGGCACGCCGGCCACAACGGGCTTCGTGACATCCACGCTCAGCTGGGCAGCCCCGACTACTGGCGCCTGCGGGTGGGCATTGGCCACCCGGGCAACAAGAACGAGGTGGCGAACTGGGTGTTGAAGAAGCCTTCGCCGGACGACCGCATCGCCATCGCCCAGGCGCTGGATCGTTGCCTCAAGGCCTTGCCGCATCTGATCGCCGGGGAAATGGACAAGGCCACCGCGCTCATCCACACCAGCAAGCCGCCACGGCCGAAGCCTCCCCGCCCGGCCAAAGCCGATCAGGAGCCCGCTGAGGGGATGCCGGGAGAAGGCTCGTCACCGGCAGCAGACAAGGGCTGACCAGCCTTTTGCAAGCGCTGGTACTTCTGCCAGAGCGTTTCGCGCGACTCGATGTGGTCGGGGTGGATCGGAATGCAGCTCACCGGGCAGACCTGCACGCACTGCGGCTCGTCAAAATGGCCCACACATTCGGTGCAGCGCGACGGGTCGATCTCGTAGATCTCCTCGCCCATGTAGATGGCCTGATTGGGGCATTCGGGCTCGCACACATCGCAGTTGATGCATTCGTCGGTGATGAGCAGGGCCATGGCGATCTGTCCTTGCTCAGGCCTGCAGCGGCGCCGGCTTGAGGCTCGCTGCAACTTGGGCGTTCACCATCTGCGACACGTCACCACCCAACTGAGAAATCTCGCGCACCAGCGTGCTGGAAATGCACTGCAGCTCGGCCTGCGGCAGCAGGAACACCGTCTCCACAGCCGGGTTGAGCTTGCGGTTCATCGCAGCCATCTGGGCTTCGTAGTCAAAGTCCGTGAGATTGCGGATGCCGCGCACCACGGCGCAAGCGCCTTGCTGGCGGCAAAAATCCATGATGAGGCCGTCAAACGGCAGCACACGCACCTGGCCAGGCATGCGTGACGCGGCTTCGGCGGCCATGTCCAGCCGCTGCTGCAAGACGAAGCGCGTCTTTTTGTGGTGCGCGATGGCCACCGCGATGATCACCTCGTCGAACAGGAGCGCGGCGCGGCGCGCGACATCTTCGTGACCCAAGGTGAGCGGGTCGAAGGTGCCGCTGTACACAGCCACACGGGGCTGTTTCGAAGGCGGAGACAGGTCGGAACTCATGGTCGGAATTATGCGCGCGGGGCTGTCAGTGCCCGCTCACTGCGCAGGCAATGGCCGCAACAGGTGAAAGGCCACCGCGCCCGCCTTGCCCTGGCGGTGCACCTGCAAGCCGAGTTGCGCGAGTTCGTCATTGAGCCAGGGCCGCGACGCCTCCAGGTAGACGAGTCCTTCGGCACCGATGGCCTGGCGCGCGGCGGTCAGGGCCGAGAGCACCAGCGCTTCGTTCTGCCCATCGGCGAACGGTGGGTCGAGAAACACCACGTCCAGGCCTTGCCCTGCGCGCTGGCGCAGCGCGGCCACGCCATCACCGCGTTCCACACGCACGCCCGTGGCCTTGAGCTTGGTGGTGACGCGGCTGAGGTTGGCGAGCAAGGCACTGTCCTGCTCCACCAGCACCACCTCGGTCGCGCCGCGCGAGGCGGCTTCCAGCCCCAGCGCACCGGTGCCGGCAAAGGCATCCGCACAGCGCAGGCCGGTGAGGTCCTGCCCGAGCCAGTTGAACAGGGTTTCGCGCACGCGCGATGGCGTGGGGCGCAGGCCGGGGCGGTCGGCCACGGGCAGCAGCGTGCGTTTCCAGAGGCCGCCAATGATGCGGATTTCATGTGGAGCGCTGGCCACGGCGCGCGCCGCGGTAACGGGAGGTTTTTTCATAGCAGTGAGCTTACGCGACGCATGAAACAACGCCAGCCCAGGAACACCGCGGAACTGGCTCTGCCAGGCCGCAGGTGTTGCCCCTGGGGGAGGCGCCGAAGGCGCTTCGGGGGGAATCCTAAGGTTTTGCCCCCACCACCACCGTGACCATTCGGTTCGGCTGCAACACCCGGGCAAACGACCGCCGGATGTCGGCCACGCTCACGCGCTCGATCTGCTGCGTCCAGGTGTCGAGGTAGTCCAGCGGCAGGCCGTTCCAGCCGATGTTGGCCACGTTGTCGAGCAGCTTGCGGTTGCTGTCGATGCGCAGCGAAAAGCCGTTCACCAAAAACGCCTTGGCGGCGCTGAGTTCGGCCTCGGTGGGGCCCTGCTCCACGAACTCGCGCACCACGTTGCGCGAGACCTCCACCGCCTGGGCCGCCTGGTCGGGGCGCGTGGTGAGGCCTATCTGGAAGGCCCCCGCGTGGCGACCGGGCGCGAAGTAGCTGAACACGCTGTAGCTCAGCCCGCGCTTCTCGCGCACTTCGGTGGTCAGCCGCGAAACGAAGCCACCACCGCCCAGGATGTAGTTGCCCACGAAGAGCGGGAAGAAGTCGGGGTCGTTTCGGGCGATGCCGGGTTGGCCGATCGCCACCTGGGCCTGCGCGGCGGCAAAGGGCAGGTGCTCGTTGATCGCGCGTTCCAGCGACTGAACCTCGGGCACCGCAGGCAGCGGCTCGCAACCGTGGGCTTTAAGCGGCGCCATGAACTGGCCCACGATGGCGTCGGCCTGGGCGCGGTCGATCGCGCCCACCAGCGTCACCTGTGCGCGGCAGGCCGCCACATGGCGGCGGTAGAAGGCCTGCATGTCGGCCACATTGATCGCGTTGAAGGTGGCGGCATCGGGCTGAAAGCCATACGGATGGGTGCCATAAACCGCTCGTGCAAAGGCGCGGCCGGCCCGTGTGCCTGGACGGTTTTCGGCTTCCTTGAGCGACGCCAGCAGACGCTCGCGATCGCGTTGCCACACGGCTTGCGGCCAGGCGGGCGCACCGATCTGGCGGGCGGCCAGGGCCACGGCGCGCTGCAGCAGGTCGGGCTCGGTCAGGGTTCGCAACGAGAGGGTGAAACGGTCTGCACTGGCCTGGGCACCGAACTGCGCGCCGAGGTCCACCCACGCTTCGCTGAGCTGGTTCTCGTCCAGCGCGGGCAGGCCCGGCTGCGCGGCCACACCATCCGACAGCAAGCCCGCCGTTGCGCTGGCCAGCCCGGCCTGGGCCGCCGGGTCGCGCCGGCTGCCACCGTCGAAGTCGAGCTGCACGTCCAGCATCGGAATGGACGGGCTGGCCACGAGGTAGACCCGCGCGCCGCTGGCATGGGTCCAGTGCTCGATGGGTATGGCCGCCTGCGCGGTGCCGAACCAACCGGCGACCCACACCGACAGCAGCACGACGGCGATGCGGGTGGACCTTGGGGCGACAGGTGTCACGGCGCGTTGTGGAAAAACATTCATTGCGGGTTCACCAGAGGTGCATCAACCATGGGACGCGCTGCGGACGCTTCGTTGCGGTTCGGGACGGGCACGAGCACGGCGGTGGTGAGCTGCTCGTCGGAGAAATAGCGCTGCGCGACCGACTGCACCTGGGCGGCCGTCACCGCGCGCAGTCGACTCATCAAGCGGGCTCCGGTGTTCAGGTCCATGCCGTTGACCCAGTAGCTGCCAAGCTCCTGCGCCTGGTTGAAGACCGAGTCGAGTTTGTAGACCTCACCCGCGGTCCATTGCGTCTTGACGCGGCGCAGCTCGGCTTCGCTGATGCCTTCGCGCGCCACGCGCTGCACCTCGGACTTCAGCGCGGCGGCGGCCATGTCGGCAGTCACGCCGCGGGCCGGCACCGCGCTGAGCGAAAAGATCTGAGGGCCGCGGCCCATGAGGCCGTAAGACGCTCCCGCGCTGTCGGCAATGCGCTTGCCCCCCGTGCCCTGGCCCTGCACCAGCGCGCGGTCGAGCCGGGCACCGCTGTAGCCATTCAGCACGGCCGACAACACCGTCAAGGCCAGGGCATCCTGGTTGGTCGCGTCTTCCGCGAGGGCACCGTTCCACTGCGGCACCTTGTAGGCCAACGCCACCACGGCCTGATCGGCCACGGCGCGGTAGTCCATGCGGCGGGGACCGGACTGCGGCGGCTCTTCGCGCGGTTTGCGCGCCGGCACCGCGCGGGCAGGGATGGGGCCGAAGTGTTTTTCGGCCAGGGCGCGGGTCTGCTCCACGTCCACGTCCCCTGCGATCACCACGGCTGCGTTGGTGGGCGTGTACCAGCGCTGGTGAAATGCGCGTGCGTCGTCGGGCGTGAGCGACTCGATGTCGCTCATCCAGCCGATGATGGGTCGGCGGTAGGGACTGGCCTGGTAGACCATGGCGTTCATCGCTTCAAACATGCGTGCACGCGGCGACTCTTCGGTGCGCTGGCGGCGTTCTTCCTTCACCACCTCGATCTCTCGCTTGAACTCGTCATCGCTCCACCGGTTGTTGGCGAAACGGTCGGCCTCGAGCTTCATCACGGCCTCCAGCGCCTGGGCCGGCACCTGCTGGTGGTAGGCCGTGGCATCGCGGCTGGTGAAGGCGTTGTCACGTCCGCCCAGGGCAGCGATGCGGCGCGAGAACTCGCCGGGCTGGAGGTCCGGCGTACCCTTGAACATCATGTGTTCAAGCACGTGGGCCACGCCCGAGGTGCCGTCCACCTCGTCGATGGAGCCCACCCGCACCCACAGCATGTGGGCCACGGTGGGCGCGCGCCGGTCGGGCCGCACGATCAACGTCATGCCGTTGGACAGCGTGAAGCTGTGTGCGACCGGCGTGCTGGAGGGGGTGGTTGAAGACTGTGCAAACGACCCGAAGGCCGCGAAAGCCAGTGCAATGGACAGTGCGGCGCGGCGCCCGTCAGGCAGGTTCGGAGTGCGTTTCATAGAATGCAATGGATTCTAGAGATGGACAAATGTTCTCGTTCTTTCGCAAAAAAGCCCCCACTGAGCCCTCACCGGCCACCCCCACCCCTTCCGCAGTCACCCCTGCGGTAGTCCCTCCCGTCGAACTGGCCGTGCCGCCACCCGCCGCGGTGCCCGTGCGCCAGGGCTGGATGGACAAACTCAAGAACGGCCTGCGCAAGACCGGATCGAGCATCGCCACGGTCTTCACCGGCACGCAGATCGACGACGCCCTGTACGAGGAGCTCGAAGCCGCGCTGCTGATGGCCGACACCGGCGTGAAGGCCACCACCCACCTGCTGGCCGATCTCAAGCGCCGGGTGAAAGACAGCAAGACCACCGACCCCGCCGCCGTCAAGGGGCTGCTGGCCGATGCCATCACCGAGCTGTTGACGCCGCTGCAGAAGCCGCTGGTCATTGGTGAGCACAAGCCCACCGTGATCATGGTCGCGGGCGTCAACGGCGCGGGCAAGACCACCTCCATTGGCAAGCTCACGCGCCATCTGGCGCAAGGCGGCGCCAGTGTGCTGCTGGCCGCGGCCGACACCTTCCGCGCCGCCGCGCGCGAACAGCTCGCGGTGTGGGCCGACCGGAACACCGTGGAAATCATCACCCAGCAGGGTGGCGACCCGGCCGCGGTCAGTTTTGACGCCGTGACCGCCGGGCGCGCGCGCGGACGAGACGTGGTGCTGGTGGACACCGCCGGGCGCCTGCCGACCCAGTTGCACCTCATGGAGGAACTGCGCAAGATCAAGCGGGTCGTGCAGAAGGCCGACCCGACCTCACCTCATGAAGTCTTGCTGGTCATCGACGGCAACACCGGCCAGAACGCCTTGATGCAGGTGAAGGCCTTCGACGAAACCCTGGGCCTCACCGGTCTCATCATCACCAAGCTCGACGGCACGGCCAAGGGTGGCGTGATCTGCGCGATCGCGCGCGAGAAGCCGGTGCCGATCTACTTCATCGGCGTGGGTGAGAAGCTGGAAGACCTGGAAACCTTCAACGCGCGCGAGTTTGCGCAGGCGCTGCTGACCTGAGCGCTCAGCTCTCGTTGTCGGCGTAATTGCGCCACTGGCCCATGGCATTGCGCATGGTGAGCAACTGGCGCTCGAAGCGGGGGCAGGCCTCGCACATCGCCATGTGCAGACGCAGGGCCATACGCTCGACCAGCGGCAGGGCGCGGTCTTCCCGAGCAATCAACAGTGCGGAGACTTGCCTGCAGGTGCGACGCAACGGGTAAATGGGCTTCATGGCGTGGTCGGGCGGGCAAACCAGTTGAGTTCCAGACATTCTCGCAACCGCAGCCGTGCCCGGTGCAACTGCACATAGAGGTTGGTCGGGGTCATTGAGAGTTCCTTACAGATCTCCTCGCTGGAAAGCTCCAGCCATTCGCGCATCAGGAACAGCCTCCCCCGCACCGCGGGCAGCTTGTCGGTGCAGGCCTCCAGCACCTCGAAGAACTGCCGGCTGTTGAGGTCCTGCTCGGGGTTGCCCCATTCGGCGGGCTTCTCGGCGAAGTGTCCGTCGGCCTTGAAGGCCATCTGCTCCAGCGGGTCGGCACCTTCGTCGTCGTTGCCGCTGGAGAGGCACACCTCGCGGTTGTTCTGCCGCAGGGCGTCGATGATCTTGTGCTTGAGGATGCCCACCAACCAGGTCTTGAGCTGGGAGCGCTGCTCAAAACCCTGCGGTCGCGAGATCGCGGCCAGCATGGTCTCGGACACCGCGTCTTCGGCCCAGGCGTCGTTGCGCAGCTGCAAGCGCGCGAATTTGAGGAGATACACCCGCAGATCGGCCACCTGTTGTTCGAATGAAGGCGTGGTGGGCGACATGGGGGCCGAGTGTAATGAAACGGGCTCGTGCCCGACGAAAGACCAGCCACAAGCTTCAAGCGCAAGCCTGCCAACCGCAGGGCCATGAACTAAGCTTCTGGCTCCACACCGAACCCGTGAGACACGCCGTGCACCCACCGCTCCCGCTCCTCACCCGCCGCCATGTGTTGCTGGCCGCCGGCATCACCGCGCTGCCCCACGCCTTGTCGCAGACCACGCCCGACTGGACGGGGATTGAAAAAGCGGCCCGGGGCCAGACCGTGTTCTGGAACGCCTGGGCCGGCAGCGAGCAGACCAACGCCTACATCCAGTGGGTGGCGCAGCAGGTACAGGCCTGGTTTGGGGTGAAGCTGCAGCACGTGAAGATCACCGACACGGCCGACGTGGTCAAACGTGTGCGCGCGGAAAAGGCCGCGGGCCGCACGGCTGCCGAGGGCACGGTGGACCTGGTGTGGATCAACGGCGAGAACTTCGCCGCCATGAAACGCGAGGGCCTGCTGTTCGGCCCCTGGGCCGAAACCTTGCCCCATTTCCGGCTTGTCGACGTGGCCAGCAAACCCACCACGCTGAACGATTTTTCCGTGCCCACCGACGGCATGGAGTCGCCCTGGGGCATGGCGCAGTTCACCTTGTTTGCGGACAGCAAACGCCTGCCACAGCCACCGCAAAACATGCAGGCCTTGCTGGCGCTGGCCCGCGCCCAACCCGGGCGCATCACCCACCCACGCCTGCCGGACTTTCACGGCACCACCTTCATCAAGCAGGCGCTGGTCGAGTTCGCACCCGATGCGAAGGCACTGGCCCAACCCGTGACCGACGCGGCCTTCGCTGCGCAGACCGCCGCGCTGTGGCCCTTCCTCGATGCGCTGCGCCCGCACCTGTGGCGCGCGGGCAAACAGTTCCCGCAGAACGGCGCTGCGGTGCGTCAGATGATGGCCGACGGCGAACTGCTGCTGGCCACCACCTTCAACCCCAACGAAGCCGCCAACGAGATCGCGGCCAAGCGGCTGCCCGCTTCCGTGGTGAGCTGGCAGTATGAAAAGGGCACGATTGGCAACACGCATTTCGTCGCCATTCCGTACAACGCACGCAGCAAGCCTGGCGCCCAGGTGCTGGCCAATTTCCTGCTCTCGCCCGCCGCGCAGGCGCGCAAGGCCGATATCGCGCACTGGGGCGACCCCACGGTGCTCGACGTGGCGCGTCTGCCCAGTGCCGAGCGTGCCCTGTTCCAGACCGGCCAACTGCCCGGCCTCGTGACCCGGGGTGCGCCCACGCTGCCCGAACCCCACGCCTCGTGGGTCGATCCGCTGGAGAAGGAATGGGCACGCCGATACGGCGTGTGATCCCTGTGACACACCACGGCCCCCTTCGCCGACTGGGCGCAGCCGCCCTGCTCGCGCTGGCGGCTGTGCCGCTGTTGTGGACTGCGTTTGAAGCGCTGAAGACCGGTGGCAGCCCTGCCGCCTGGCACGCGCTCGCGCAAGACCCAGCGCTGCCCGACGCCGCGCTGCTCACGTTGTGGACCGGCCTGGCCTCCACGCTGCTGGCCTGGTGGGGCGCGGCCGCGTTGCTGGCGCGCGGCTTCGTGCGGCATCGCCTCGCGCGCCTGCTGCGTGGCCTGCCGATGATGCTGGCCACGCCCCACGCTGCGCTGGCCATCGGCTTTCTGTTTCTGCTCGCGCCCAGCGGTTGGTTGCTGCGCGCGCTCTCGCCCTGGCTCACCGGGTTCGACAGCCCACCACCCTGGCCCACCACGCAAGACCCCTGGGGCCTGGGTCTGATCGCAGCCCTCGTGATCAAGGAAATTCCGTTCCTGCTCTGGACCGCCGCCACCCAGCTGCAGCGCGACGACGTGCGCCAACGCTGGCGCGCCGAACACGCGCTGGCGCAAACCCTGGGCTATGCGCCGCGCCGCGCCTTCTGGCTGGTGCTGTGGCCGCAGTTGTCCACGCGCCTGCGCTGGCCCTTGCTCGCGGTTCTGGCCTATGGACTCACCGTGGTCGACATGGCGCTCGTCATGGGCCCGGCGTCGCCGCCCACGCTCGCCGTGCTCGCCTGGCAATGGCTGCAGGACGCAGACCCCGCCACCTATGCGCAGGGCGCAGCCGCCGGTGTGTTGCTGGCGCTGATGGTGCTGGCGTGCAGTGCACTCTGGCAGGCTGCGCAGCAGCTGCAGCGCAAAGTACTCGCGCACGGCCACGGTTTGCGCGGTTCCTCCGCTCGAACACCTGGAACCGAACTTGGTCTGTGGCTGCTGGTGGGTGTGTACGCCGTCGTGCTGCTGGCGCTGGCCGTGGGCAGCGTCAGTGGCGTGTGGGCGTTTCCCGCCGTGTGGCCGCAGAGCTTCACCACCGCTGCCTGGCAGCAGGTGGCGCAGAGCAGCGGCACCGTGTTCACCACCCTGTGGCTCGCAACCGGCAGCAGTGCCATCGCGCTGGTGTGGAGCGTGGCCTGGCTGGAGCTGGCGCCGCGCCGCTGGGACGAGGCCTTGCGCCCGCTGCTCTACCTGCCGCTGGTGCTGCCCGCCGTGTTGTGGGTGGTGGGGTTGTATGGCGTGGGTCTGCAGTTGCGGCTGGAAGGCCAGGCCAGCGGCCTGCTGATCGCCCACACGCTCATGGTGCTGCCCTACGTGCTGCTGGCACTCAGCCCGGCCTACCTCGGTTTTGACCCGCGCTACGCACAGCTCAACGCCAGCCTGGGTCGCTCTGGCAGGGCCTTCCTGCTGCGTGTGAAGTGGCCGCTGCTCAAGCGCTCGCTGGCCTCGGCCACCGCCGTGGGTTTTGCGGTCAGCGTGGCGCAGTACCTGCCCACGCTGTATGTGGGTGCGGGCCGTTTTTCCAGCGTCACCACCGAAGCCGTCACACTCGCCTCGGGCGGGCAGCGCTCGCTCACCAGCGCCTATGCCGGCCTGCAGCTCGCGCTGCCCGTGCTGGCCTTTGCACTCGCCGCCTGGCTGGGCCGCCCCCGCCGATTCCGACACACCGCCGCATGACGCTCGCCGTTCACATCCACCGCCTCGCCACGCGCGACCACACGCTGGTGCAAGACCTGCGCATCGACGTGCCGCCCGGCCGCATCCTCACGCTGATGGGCCCCAGCGGCAGCGGCAAGAGCTCGGTGCTCGCGGCCATCGCCGGCACGCTGCACAGCGTGGCCGAGGGCAGCGAGGCCTTGCGCTTTGAAGGCACGGTGACGCTGGACGGGCGCGACCTCACAAAGTTGCCCACCGCGCAGCGCGGCATCGGCCTGCTGTTCCAGGACGACCTGCTGTTCGCCCACATGACGGTGGCCGAGAACCTGCTGTTCGCCGTGCCCGCAGGGCCGAAGCGCGAGCGGGTAGCCGAGGTGGCGCGAGCGCTGGATGAAGCGGGTCTGGTCGGTTTCGGCGAACGCGACCCGGCCACGCTCTCGGGCGGGCAGCGCGCGCGCGTGGCGCTCATGCGCGCGCTGCTCGCGCGCCCCCGGGCGCTGCTGCTCGACGAGCCGTTTTCCAAGCTCGACGCCACGCTGCGCGACCAGTTCCGCGCCTTCGTGTTCGACCACCTGCGCGAAAGCGGCGTGCCCGCCGTGCTGGTGACGCACGATACGGCCGACGTGGCCGACCCTTCACTCGTGGTGGAGCTGGGCCATGCTCGATAGCGCGATTCAACACATCCTCAAGCCGCCGCTCACCCGCGTGGCCCACACCCTCGTGCGTGCGGGCGTGGGCGCCGATGCACTCAGCTTCATCGGCTTCGCCATCGGCATGGCCGCTGCCCTGTCCATCGTTTTCCAGCACTTCATGGCGGGCCTGGTGTTGCTGTTGCTCTCGCGGCTCATGGACGGGCTGGACGGTGCGGTCGCGCGGCTCACCCAGCCCACCGACCGCGGCGGCTTCCTCGACATCACGCTGGATTTCCTGTTCTACGCGGCGATCCCGCTGGCGTTTGCCGTGGCCGACCCGGCGCACAACGCGCTGCCCGCCGCCGTGCTGCTGGGCAGCTTCATGGGCACGGCCAGCAGCTTCCTGGCCTTTGCCATCGTGGCCGCCAAGCGCGATCTCACATCCACCGAATTTCCCGACAAGAGTTTCTATTTCCTGGGTGGCCTGACCGAGGCCACCGAGACCATCGCCGCCTTCGTGGCCATGTGTCTGTGGCCGCAGTGGTTCGCGCCCATCGCCTACGGCTTCGCGGCGCTGTGCGCCATCACCACGGCGTTGCGCATCGGTTGGGGCTGGCAGCGCTTCAATTGATTTACTCAGTGTATTGAGTAAAATATCTCAATGCATTGAGTAATTTTCATGAGCACTGAAATTCAAAGAGACGGACTCAACAACTTCGTTCAGCGGTTGGGCGAGCCAAGGCGCTTCCTGCAGGTGGTGGCCGGCCCGCGCCAGGTGGGGAAGACCACCCTGGTGCGGCAGGCGCTGGCAAGGCTCGAATCGGATCGATCCCGCCCATCGATCGCGCAGCACAGCGTGAGCGCGGACAACCCCGGTCTGCAGGGTTCTGGCTGGTTGTCCACTCACTGGGAAACGGCGCGATTCCTCGCCGCACAGGCGGGAGCGTGCGTGCTCGTGCTGGACGAAGTTCAAAAGCTCCCGCGCTGGACCGACGAGGTCAAACGGCTTTGGGACGAAGACACGGCTGCGGGTCGTGATGTGCGGGTCGTGGTTCTGGGGTCCGCACCGCTGTTGATCGCCAGGGGACTGACCGAGAGCATGGCAGGCCGCTTCGAGATGACGCGTCTGGGCCACTGGCGGTACCGGGAGATGCGGGAAGCATTCGGTTTCACGCTGGACCAGTTCATCTTCCACGGTGGATATCCCGGCTCGGCACCACTGGTGGAGAACGAAACCCGCTGGGCTACCTACGTGCGTGATGCCTTGATCGAAACCACCATCTCCAAAGATGTGCTGCTGATGGCGCCGGTGCAGAAGCCCGCGCTGCTGCGGCGGCTCTTCGATCTGGCGTGCCGCTACAGCGGGCAGATGTTGAGCTACCAGAAGATGATGGGGCAACTCACCGACGCGGGCAACACCACCACGCTGGCCCACTATCTGGAGCTGCTGGAAGGCGCGGGTATGGTGTGCGGCCTGCAGAAGTACGCGGGACAAGTGCTCCGGCAGCGCGCCTCCAGTCCCAAGCTGCAGGTGTTCAACACGGCGCTGATGGGTTCCATCGCGGCATCTGAGGGCTTCGGATTCGAGCGCTTGCGGTCCACGCCCGAGCTCTGGGGCCGCATGGTGGAGAGCGCGGTGGGCGCGGAGCTGCTGGCCCGGCACGTGAGTCACAGCACCACCCAACCCTTGATCCACTACTGGCACGACAGTGGCCGCGAGGTCGATTTCGTGCTGCGCCAGGGCCGCGAGTTGTTCGCGCTGGAAGTCAAGAGCGGCATGCTCCGGGGCAACGTGTCCGGACTGAACGCATTCACCACCGCATTTCCCGGCACGCGGCCTCTGGTGCTCGGCACCGGTGGTTTGCCACTGGAGAGCTGGTTCGCTGCCGATTGATTCGCTGCCGCGGGTCCACGTCAGCAACCGCGGGGTGCCAAGGGAACGATTCTGGTTTACCGCAGCTACTCAGATGCGGTGCACGCCGCGGTACCGCAGCCACGCCTTTTCGGCCTCCACCGCCACGAACAGGCCAGCCGCCAGCGCAACGATGACGCCCCAGCTCGCGGCATCCAGCGCAGCGGTTCCGAACAGCTGCTGCATGGGCTGCGCGTAGGTCAGCAGCAGCTGGAGCACGAGCGTGATCACGCAAGTCCACACCGCGACCGGGTTGCCCAGCAAGGTCTCCCGCGTCAGGCCGCTGGCGGTGAAATGCCGCACATTGAAGAGGTAGAAAATTTCACCCACCACCATCATGTTGATGACGGTGGTGCGCGCCATCTCCAGACTGCCACCGCGCGCCAGCTGCCAGTTGAAGACGAAGAAACAGGCGCCCATGAGCAGCAGGCTCACGAACACCACGCGTGTCAGCATCCAGCGCGTGATGAGGGGTTCACTGGCCGGTCGCGGCGGACGCTGCATCACGCCGCGCTCGGCCGGCTCGAAGGCCAGCGAGATGTCCAGCGTGATGCTGGTGACCATGTTGATCCACAAGATCTGCGCTGCCGTGACCGGCATGGCCAGCCCGGCGAACACCGCGAGCAGGATCAACCCGGCCTCGCCACCGTTGGTGGGCAGCACGAACAGCAGCGACTTCTTGATGTTGTCGAACACGGTGCGGCCCTCGCGCACCGCGCCGGCGATGGTGGCGAAGTTGTCGTCGGTGAGCACCAGGTCGGCTGCCTCTCGCGCCGCGTCGGTGCCGCGCTGCCCCATGGCCACGCCGATGTCGGCGGTCTTGAGCGCGGGTGCGTCGTTCACGCCGTCACCCGTCATCGCCACCAGCTTGCCTTCGGATTGCAGCGTGGCCACCAGGCGCAGCTTGTGTTCGGGGCTGGCGCGCGCCACCACATCGGTCTGCTCCAGCCGCTCTTTCAGCGCTGCATCGTCGAGCCGGTCGATCTCGGTACCGGTCAGTGGCCGGCCATCGCGCAAGCCGATCTTGTGGCCGATGGCTGCCGCGGTGACCGCGTGGTCGCCGGTGATCATCACCACGCGGATGCCGGCGCGCTGGCACTCGGCCACCGCCACCACGGCCTCCGGGCGCGGCGGGTCCATCAGCCCCACCAGACCCAGCAGCGTAAAGCGGGGCGTGATGTCGCCCATGCTCAATGACACTGTCCCCGTCGGCCGCTCGCATTCGGCCAAGGCCAGCACACGCTGGCCTTCGGCAGCAGCCTCGTCCATGCGCACCTGCCAGGCTGCGCTGTTCAGCGGAGCGCCCCGGTCGTTGTTCACGCACAGCGACAGCACGCGCTCGGGGGCGCCCTTGAGCAACGCGAACACCCGCCCGGCGTGGTCGTGGTGCAGCGTGGCCATGAAACGGTGCTCGGACTCGAACGGAATGTCGTCCAGGCGCGGCGTGAGCGCGGCCTCGTGCGCCGGGTCCAGGCCGGCCTTGCGCGCCATCGACAACAGCGCGCCTTCGGTGGGGTCGCCCGCCAGCACCCAGCCATCGGCCGGCGTGTGGTGCAGTTGCGCGTCGTTGCAGAGCAGCGCGCAGCGGGCCAGGCGTTGAAGGTCGGCTTCCTGCATCGGATCGAGTGCCGATCCACCTTGGTGAAAGCCACCCTCGGGCGCGTAGCCCGCGCCGGTCACGTCCAGCGTGCGCCCGGCCAGCATCACGCGCACGGCGGTCATTTCGTTGCGCGTGAGGGTGCCGGTCTTGTCGGTGCAGATCACGCTGACCGATCCCAGCGTTTCCACCGCGGGCAGGCGCCGCACCACCGCGCGCTGACGCGCCATGGCCGCAGTGCCGATGGCCAGGGTGATGGTGACGATGGCGGGCAGGCCTTCGGGAATGGCCGCCACGGCCAGCCCCACCACCGCCAGAAAGAGCGCCATCGGGGGCAGGCCCCCGATGTAGGTGCCGTAGAGAAACGTGATCACGCTCACCACCCCGATCACCAGCGTGATCCGGCGCGCGAACTGGTCCAGGCGGCGCGTCAGTGGCGTGGCCAGGTTGCTCACGTCCGAGACCAGCGCACCGATCTTGCCGATCTCGGTCTGGTGGGCCGTGGCGACCACCACGCCGCTGGCCTGTCCCACCGCCACCGTGGTGCTGGCAAACGCCATGCACAAGCGGTCGCCCAGCGGCGCATCCTGCGCCACGGGTGCGGTGTCTTTCTCGGCGGGCACCGACTCGCCGGTCAGCGCGGCCTCGTCGATGCGCAGGTTCTTGGTGCGCAGCAGCCGCAGGTCGGCCGGCACGCGCGCGCCCGATTCCAGCAGCACCACATCGCCGGGCACCAGGTCAGCGGCATCGATCTCGTGACGGTCGCCTCCGCGCAACACGGTGGCCCGGCTGGCCAACATGGCGCGCACGGCATCCAGTGCACGCTCGGCCTTGCCTTCCTGCACGAAGCTGATCAGGGCGTTGATCACCACCACACCCAGGATCACCGCCGCATCAAGGTAGTCGCGCAGCCAGAACGTGACGAGTGCGGCCACGAGCAGCACGTAGATCAGCAGGTTGTTGAACTGGCGCACCACGCGCACCCACAGGGCGGTGTGCGCCACCCGTTCGATGCGGTTGGGGCCGTGCTGCGCCAGGCGCTCGGCGGCCTGGGCGGGGGTGAGGCCGGTGTCGGTGCTGCGCAGACTCTCGAACGCATCTCGGCTATCGAGTGCGTGCCAGGGTTTCGCTGCGACGGTGCCGGATTCAGCGGTTTGGGCTGTGACCATGGGATCACCTTAACCGGGTGGTACTTCCCGGGCCATGACTCACGTCAAAGGGAACATGTCCAGCCTGGCCAACTCGGCGAGCGCCTGGGGTTGGTGTAAGAATGCATCGGCCCCGGCGACCGACAGGTTGCAAACCCACACTGGAATTGTCGTGACCCTTCGAAAAATCTTGCTGCTGGCCGTGGTGCTGCTGGGCATTGCGGCTTTTTTCCTTTTCGATCTGGGCCGCTTCCTCAGCCTGGACTACCTCAAACAAAGCCAGGCGAACTTCGAGGCGCTCTACGCTGCCGAGCCGCTGAAGGTCTCGCTGGCGTACTTCACCCTCTATGTGGTGGTGACCGCGCTGTCGTTCCCCGGCGCGGCCATCCTCACGCTGGCCGGTGGGGCCATCTTTGGCCTGTGGTGGGGCACGCCGCTGGTGTCGTTTGCCTCCAGCCTGGGCGCCACGCTGGCGTTTCTGGTCTCGCGCTTCGTGCTGCGCGACAGCATCGAAGCGAAGTTCGGCAACCGCCTCGCCGAGATCAACCGCGGCATCGAGAAGGATGGCGCGTTCTACCTGTTCACGCTGCGGCTGATTCCGGTGGTGCCGTTCTTCGTGATCAACCTGGTGATGGGCCTCACCAAGATGAAGGCGCTGACCTTTTACGCGGTGAGCCAGGTCGGCATGCTGGCCGGCACGCTGGTGTACGTGAACGCGGGCACGCAACTGGCGCAGATCGATTCGCTCCAGGGCATCCTGAGCCCGGCGCTGCTGGGTTCGTTCGTGCTGCTGGGCGTGTTTCCGCTGATCGCGAAGTGGATCGTGGGCCTGCTGCAGAAGCGCAAGGTGTATGCGCGCTGGGCCAGCGTGAAGCCCGCGCGATTCGACCGCAACCTGATCGTGATCGGCGCCGGTGCGGGCGGCCTGGTGTCGGCCTACATCGCGGCGGTGGTCAAGGCCAAGGTCACGCTGGTCGAGTCCCACAAGATGGGCGGCGACTGCCTGAACTACGGCTGCGTGCCGAGCAAGGCCCTGATCAAGAGCGCCAAGCTCGCCCACCAGATGCGCCATGGCGAAACCTACGGTCTCCACAGCACGCCACCCACCTTCAGCTTCAAGGCGGTGATGCAGCGCGTGCAGGACATCGTGCGCGCCATCGAGCCGCACGACAGCGTGGAGCGCTACACGGGCCTCGGTGTGGAGGTGCTGCAAGGCCACGCGAAGCTGGTGAACCCATGGACCGTGGAGATTGCCTTGAACGACGGCAGCAAACAGACCCTCACCACCCGCAGCATCGTGATTGCCGCCGGTGCGCGGCCCTTCGTGCCGCCCCTGCCTGGTTTGGAAGACAGTGGCTACGTGACCAGCGACACCCTGTGGGAGAAGTTCGGCGAACTCGACGAAGTGCCCAAACGCCTGGTGGTGCTGGGCGGTGGACCCATTGGCTGCGAACTCGCACAGAGTTTTGCGCGGCTGGGCTCTCAGGTGACACAGGTGGAAATGGCACCGCGCGTGATGGCGCGGGAAGACACTGAGGTGAGCGAGCTGGCCCGCCAGGCGCTCATGAAAGACGGCGTGGACGTGCGCACCGGCCACAAGGCGCTGCGGGTGGAGGCCACGGGCGGCGTGAAGGCACTGGTGGTGGAGCACGCCGGCGCTGAGCAGCGGTTCGAATTCGACGAACTGCTGTGCGCCGTGGGCCGCAGCGCGCGCCTCACCGGCTATGGTCTGGAAGAGTTGGGCATCCCGACGAACAAGACGGTGGAGACCAATGAGTACCTGCAGACGCTCTACCCGAACATCTTTGCTGCCGGCGACGTGGCCGGGCCTTACCAGTTCACCCACGTGGCGGCGCACCAGGCCTGGTACGCGGCGGTCAACGCGCTGTTCGGTGACTTCAAGAAGTTCAAGGCCGACTACCGCGTGATCCCCTGGGCCACCTTCATCGACCCCGAGGTGGCGCGCGTGGGCTTGAACGAACAGGAAGCGAAGGAGCAAGGCATCGCGGTGGAGGTGACGAAGTACGGCATCGACGACCTGGACCGTGCCATTGCCGACAGCGAGGCACACGGCTTCGTGAAGGTGCTCACCGTGCCAGGCAAGGACACCATCCTGGGCGTGATGATCGTTGGCACACACGCGGGCGACCTGCTGGCCGAGTACGTGCTGGCCATGAAACACGGCCTGGGTCTGAACAAGATCCTGGGCACCATCCACACCTACCCCACGCTGTCCGAAGCCAACAAATACGCGGCCGGCGAATGGAAACGCGCGCACGCGCCGCACAGGCTGCTGGAATGGGTGGGCCGGTTCCACGACTGGCGGCGCGGATGACAAGACCTGCCAGCGACGTTTCTCGACGACGACAGGTTGCACACCGACAAGATCGACGGGAACGTGGCTTGCCAGACCAAGACAGGAGGACTACGACATGAACCGCACTGTCAACCTCGTGGGGCACTCCCTGTTCCAGATGGTGGTGATGTTTACCGCCGGGCTGCTGCTGAGCTCCGTGCTGGTGGACATGGCCGCCATCCTTTGGAACGCGCGGATTTTTCAGCTGGCCTACTGGCTGCTGGGCCTGGGCCTGCTCGGTGGCCTCGTGGCTGCGCCGTTGGGTTGGCTCGACTGGCGTCACAACCCCCGTGGGACGCGCGCGCACCGGGTGGGCGCCCTGCACGGCGTGGGCATGGCGGTGGCGGTTGGCCTGTTCGCGCTGAGCTGGTTCCTCCGCGGGGCGGGAGAGCCGCCCCCGGTATCTGCCTTGAGCCTGAGCCTGCTGGGTGGCGTCACCATGCTCGGCACCGCTTGGCTGGGCCGTCCGAACGCCGACACCGACGCCGACGCCGCCAGTTTCCTGGCATCTGTGGCCGGAGAAGAAGACCCGGGCGCTGCCGTCGATGCCCCGGCACCACCGCCTGAAACTTCTGTTGACCCTCCCGCCAGAGAGCGACGCTCCTGATCCTGGAAAAGATCGCCGACAAAACGGCATGTTCAATCGCGCCCGATCCCGCAGGAGTTGGCCGCTTGAAGTTTTTCTGGTCTGACGGGTTCCGTCCATCAGAATCCTCCCATGCACCACGGCATCAAGAAACTCCTCCTGCTCGGCGCTGGCCATGCCCACGTGCATGTGCTGGCCAGCCTGACGCAACACCGCCCCGCCGATCTGGACGTGACGGTGCTCACGCCCTATGCCCACCAGACCTACAGCGGCATGACGCCCGGCTTCGTGGCCGGCCACTACGCCGAGGCCGACTGCCGCATTGAACTGGAGCCGCTGGTGCGCGCGGCCGGCGCGCGCTGGGTGCGGGGACGCTGCACCGGTATCGATCCGGCGACCAATACCGTGAGCGTGGCGGCTGGAGGCGGCGCGCAAGGCGTGCCCGCTTCACTGGCCTTTGACGAGCTGTCCATCGACACCGGCGCGGTGATCGACCGCGCCCGCCTGGAAACCGACATGCCGGGCGCGGCCACTCATGCACTCGCCGTGCGCCCCATTGAGGCCTTCGCCCAGCTCTGGCCCCAGGTGCTGGCACTCGCGCAGCAAAAGCCGGTGTCGCTCGCGGTGGTGGGTGCGGGTGCGGCGGGCATCGAACTCATCTTCGCCGCCGAGCAGGGCATTCGCGAGCAGGGCATGCCGGGCGCACGCTTCACGCTCATCACCGGTGGCCCGGAGGTGGCCGACAACTACCGGCCGGCGGTGCAACGCAAGGTGCTGCGCCAGTTGAAGCGGCGCGGCATCACCGTGCTGCGCGAAGCCTGTGTGGGCATTGGTCCAGGCGAGGTGATGCTGGGCAACGGCGCGCGGCTGGCCTGCGACGTGCCGCTGCTGGCCATCGGCACCCACGCACCACCCTGGCTGCAGGGCAGCGGTCTGGCCTTGTCGGCATCCGGGCAGGTGCTGGTCAACGCATTTCAGCAAAGCACCAGCCATCCCCATGTGTTTGCCGCAGGCGATGTGGCCAGCCGAGCCGATGGACCGCACGCCAGAAGTGGTGTGTACGCGGTGCGCGCCGGCCCGCCGCTGGCGCACAACCTGCTGGCGTTTCACCAGCGCAAGCCCCTCAAGCCACACCAGCCGCCGACAAACACGCTCAACCTGTTGTCGTGCGGCACCGGCCACGCCATTGCGAGTTATGGAGCCCTGAGCCTGGAGGGCGCCTGGGTCTGGCGCTGGAAAGACCGCATCGACCGCGGTTTCATCGAGCGCTACCGCGTGGGCCGGGCCGCTCAGGCCTCCGGCGAACCGGTGTCCTGATGGCCCTGCTCCAGCGCCTTGCGAGCCGCTGCAGCCAGGGCCTCATAACGCTGGCGAAATGCGTCCAGCTCGTCCTGCTCGAGTTCCTCAAGGTCCAGCAACGCGAGGTGCGCGCCCTTGGTGGCCCGGATCAACTCATCGATCTTGATCTGCAAAGCCTCGGAATCGCGGTTCTGCGTGTTCTGGATCAGGAACACCATGAGAAAGGTGACGATGGTGGTGCCGGTGTTGATCACTAGCTGCCAGGTGTCGCTGAAACCAAACAGCGGCCCGGTGACCAACCAGACCACGATCACCGCAGCGGCGAGCATGAAGGTCTTGGGACGCCCGCTCGTCCGGGCAATGCTCTTCGCAAAGTTGGAATACCAGGCCCGATTGTTCATGTTGAAATTCCTCCTGTAACGTGGGGGCGGTCCGCCGCCAACCGCAGCATTCTTCACCGCTTCGTCACCCGACCATACAACGCCATGTCCACTTCCCTGCACCGACTCGTGATCTCACTGCTGTCGATCACGACCTTCCTGATTGCCCTCCCTGCCCATGCGCAGCCCGCCGCTGCACCACCCGCCATCGCAGCGGGCGCTCCGAAGGCCCATCCGTGGCAGGCGGCTCCTCCGCGGTTGACGGCCGAGGCCTACTTCACCAACCTCAAGGACGGGGACCAGATCGAAACGCCGTTCGTGGTGAAGTTCGGCCTCACCGGCGGCTGGGGGCTGGCGCCCATCGCCCAGCCGGGCCGGGCCCGCAGCGGTCACCACCACCTGCTGATCAACCGCGACCTGCCCTTGAATTTCAAGGAAGCCCTCCCGTTCAACGAGCAGTACATCCACTTCGGCAAGGGGCAGATGGAATCCGTGCTCACACTGGAGCCGGGCACCTACACATTGCGCATGCTGCTGGCCGACCAGAAACACCTGCCGCACTTCGTCTTCAGCAAGCCGACGCGCATCACGGTCACACGCAAGACCGGCGTTGACCCCAAGACCTTGTCGGTCAAGGGCCTGTCCATCGGGCTGGACCGCACCACGCTGAGAAACCCGATGCGTGTGCAATTTCATGCGTCGGCACTCGAAGTGGCTCACCGCTCGCAAGGCATCCCCGGAACCGGGCATTTCCGCCTGACCGCCACACCCGAAGGCAACCGCGGCACGCCCGCCGTTCTCGAGTTTCCAGAAGGCCAGACCGAGGTGTGGCTGGCGCCCCCCGCCGGCAACTACGCGCTTCAGCTGGATCTGATGGACAACTTGAACCCCGGCAAGACGCTGATCGAGCCGGCGCGCGCGACGGTGCGCGTCGAATGATCCAGCGGCGCTGACCGGCCTTCAGCAGCCCAGTTGTTCGGCCAGGTGCACCAGGCTGCGGGCGTGAAACGTGTTGGCCGCATCGGGCGACACGTCCTTGGGGTGCTTCGCGCCAAACTCCAGCGCCCGCTCGATGTAGGCCGTGCGCAGGCCGCAAGCCCGTGCCGCCGCGAGGTCTTCCTGATGGGCGGCCACCAGCATCACATCGTGCGGCTCCACGTCAAACACACGAGCCACGCCGAGGTAGGTGGCGGGGTCGGGCTTGTAGGCACGGAACACCTCGGCCGAGAGCACGCAGTCCCACGGCAGACCTGCGCGCTTGGCCATGTTGGTGAGCAGGCCGATGTTGCCGTTGGACAGACTGCAGATGGTGTGCCGCGCCTTCAGGCGCGTGAGCCCGGCCACCGTGTCGGGCCACGGGTCGAGCCGGTGCCAGACCTTGTTGAGGTGCCGCTTCTGCGCTTCGGTGAGTGAGGTCAGGCCGAACGTGGGCAACAGGTCGTCGAGGATCAGGCGGTGCAGATCGTCGATCAGCGTCCAGCCCAGTTCACCCGAGCGCACACGTTGCATGGCCGGCTGGTAGCCCGCGCGCCAGGCGAGCGCAAAGGCATCGGCATCCACCTGCGGATACAGCGCAGCCACCTCGCGCACGATGCTGCCGTGCCAGTCGACCACGGTGCCGAAGATGTCGAAGGCGAGGATGGGGGCGTGGGTCATGGGCGTTTGAAGGCCGTGACCTCGATCTCGATTTTCATGCGCGGATCGAGCAGGCCCGCGGTGATCATCATGGCCGCCGGGCGCGCTGTGCCCAGGTGTTTTCTCAGCACCGGCCAGCAGGCTTCGAAGTCGGCACCCATGGGCAGCACGTAGTTCACGCGCACCACGTCGTCCAGGCTGGAACCCGCTTGCTTGAGCGCGGCCGCGATGTTCTGCATGCACTGCTCGGCCTGCTCCACCACGTTGTCTGAAATCCTCATGGTGGCGTAGTCAAAACCCGTGGTGCCGGAGACGAAAACCCAGTCACCCGCGACCACGGCACGCGAATACCCGATCTGCTCTTCAAACGGCGAGCCGGAGCTGATGCGTTGGCGCTCCATGGCTCAGCGCACTTCCAGGCGCACGCCTTCGGCGGCGGGCGCCACGATCTCGCCGATGTCGGCGGCGCCGGCAAAACCGTGCTTCTCGAAGATCGCCAGCACCGCGTCCACCGCTTCGGGATCGCAGGCCACCAGCAGGCCACCGCTGGTCTGGGGGTCGGACAACAGGGCCTGGTCCACTGGCTGCAGGCCGTCGCCCAAACGCACCTCGTGGCCGTAGGCGGCCCAGTTGCGGCCCGAGGCACCGGTGACCATGCCGGCGGCGGCGAGATCGCGCACGCCAGCGATCATCGGCACACGGGCCATGTCGATGCGCACGGTGGTGTTGGAGCCACGCGCCATTTCCATCACGTGGCCGGCCAAGCCAAAGCCGGTGATGTCGGTGAGCGCATGCACGCCGTCCAGTGCGGCCAGATCGGGGCCGGGGGTGTTGAGCTTGGTGGTGTTGGCAATCATCTGCGCGTAACCCTCAGCGCTCAGCGCGTCCTTCTTCAAAGCGGCCGAGAGCACGCCCACACCAATCGGCTTGCCCAGTATCAGGCGGTCGCCCACTTTCGCGTCGGCGTTGCGCTTCACGCGCTTGGGGTGCACCAGGCCCAGGGCCACCAGGCCGTAGATGGGCTCGACCGAGTCGATGGTGTGGCCACCCGCGATCGGAATGCCGGCGGCGCGGCACACGTCCTGCCCGCCCTGGAGAATCTTGCCGATGGTCTCGGTGGAGAGCACGTTGATGGGCATGCCCACCAGGGCCAGCGCCATGATGGGCGTGCCGCCCATGGCGTACACGTCGCTGATGGCGTTGGTGGCGGCGATGCGGCCGAAATCGTACGGGTCGTCCACGATGGGCATGAAGAAATCGGTGGTGGCGATCAGTGCCTGCTCGTCGTTGAGCTGGTAGACCGCCGCGTCGTCCGCCGTCTCGATGCCGACCAGCAACTCCTTGGGCATCGGCATGGCCGCCGTGCCTTTCAGGATTTCACTGAGCACGCCGGGCGCGATCTTGCAGCCGCAGCCGCCGCCGTGCGAGAGGCTGGTGAGGCGGGGTTGGGTGGCGGCGGTGGGGATGGGTGCGTTCATGGGTGTCTCCAGAGAGAAGGGAAATCGGTGCTGATCGGTGCGCAGGGCTCAGTGCAGCTCGTGCAACAGGGCCAGCAGGGTGGTCCGTTCGATGCGCGGATCGAACAGCGGCGCGCGGGCTTCACATTGTGCGTGCAGGGCGGTCAGCCTGCCAGCCGGCTCGCCCATGCCCGCACGGCAGGCGCGCAAGGCCTGCACCAGTGCCGGCACATCGCCCGGCGCAAAGTAACCACCGTAGTCGGCCCCCAGCATGCCCACGTTGCCGTCGATGCGCGAGGCCAGCACGGGCGTGCCACCGAGCACGGCTTCCATCAGCACATGGGCCCCGCCCTCCATGCGGCTGGTGTGCACCAGCAGGTGGGCGCGCTGCATGCGCGAGCGCGTGGCGCCATGGGGCAGGCCACCGAGCCAGCGGTAGTGCGGGCAGGCCTGCGCGGTCGCTCGGGCAGCCTCGCCCAGTGCGGGGTCGATCGCGGCACCGATGTGGTCGATGCGGATGCCCTCGTCAGCGCGCAGCAGGCGCGCCGCTTCAAACAGGGTCTGCGGCCATTTTTCGTCGCGCAGGTGGCCCACCATCACCACCCGCAGGTGCGCCGTGGTCTTGGCCAGTGTCTGGCGGCGCGTGCCCGACTGGAACACCACGCGGGATTTGTCGCGCAGCGCCTCGGGTAGCGCCAGCGGACCCTGCTCCTGCAGCACGATGAGCCGGTGCGCAAGCGCCAGCGAACGCTGGGCGCTCGCATCCGACGCGATGTCGCGGTAGAGGTCGGTGCCGGTCAGCGCCAGCACCAGCGGGCGATCGGGATGCGCCCGCACCCACGCGGCCACCGATGCGGCCGAGCGCCGCGCGTGCAGGGCCAGCAACACATCGCCCTCATCGCCTTCGGACCACGCCTGCGCCACCCTCACCCGATAATGGCCCGAGAGCATGCGCGCCCAGCGGCGCGCGGTTTGCCAATTGCCGTTGTTGGCTTCGGCCACGGCCGGCGTGACGATGCACAGGGAAGGTTTTTTCATGGATGTGAACCGGTCGTCGATTGTGTGCGATGCACCTGCGGGCGCGCTGTCCACCGCGGACATGACCCGCCACGGTGGCGGGCCAACGCTGGCCGGTGCGCTGGTGGAGGCGCGCGAGCGCACGCTGCGGCAGTTCGCGGCGCTGGAGGCGGCGCTCGGCCCCGCCCTGCGCGTGCCCTGCACGCCCGAGTTGAACCTGCCGCTGTGGGAGCTGGGACACGTCGGCTGGTTTGCCGACTGGTGGATCGCTCGCAACCCGCAGCTCGGAAGCGGCGTGCAGGCGGACCCGCTGGTGGCCCGCCGCGCCGCGCGCCAGGGCCTGCGTGGCATCGACGCCGATGCGCTCTACGACTCCAGCGCCGTG
This sequence comes from Hydrogenophaga sp., assembly GCF_018780385.1. Lineage (GTDB taxonomy): Bacteria > Pseudomonadota > Gammaproteobacteria > Burkholderiales > Burkholderiaceae_C > Hydrogenophaga. The sequence goes on from NZ_JADMJO010000004.1 coordinate 38,341, forward strand.
CCGCACGACCGGCGCTGGCAGTTGGACCTGCCAGATGCCCACGCCACACGAGCCGACCTCTCGGCCAGTCTGGATCAAACGCTGGCGCTGCTGCGCGACGCCCCCGACGACGACACCGGCCTCTACTTCTTCCGCCTCGCCCTGTTCCACGAAGACATGCACGCCGAGGCGGGCGTCTACATGGCGCAGGCGCTGGGCATCGACGTGGGCCACCGGCCCATGGCCGTTCACGTGGAGCCTGGCGAAGCCAGCGTGCCCGCCACCGCCTGGCGCCTGGGCTGGGTCGGCCCGGGCTTTGCCTTCGACAACGAACTCGGCGCGCACGTGGTGGCGGTCAACGCCTTCGAGATCGACACACGCGCCGTCACCTGGGCGCGCTACCTGCCGATGGTGGACGCTGGCCTGGCCGCGGTGCCGCGCTACCTGCGGCGAACACCCGGCGGTTGGCAGGTGCAGCGTTTCGGCACCTGGCAAGCGCTGGACCTGCAGGCCGCGGCCTGCCACCTCGGCGCGCAGGAAGCACGCGCCTGGTGCCGCTGGGCCGGGCGGCGCCTGCCGACCGAAGCCGAGTGGGAAGTGGCCGCGCACACGGTGCCGGGCTTCGCCTGGGGCGAGGTCTGGGAATGGACCGCGAGCACCTTCGCACCCTTCCCTGGCTTCGCGCCCCACCCCTACCTGGACTACTCCCAACCCTGGTTCGACGGCCGCCCGGTGCTCAAGGGCGCGAGCACCGCGACCCACCCGCGCATGCGCCACCCCAGGTACCGCAACTACTTCACCGCGGAACGCAATGACATCTTTGCGGGCTTTCGCAGCGCGCGCGCCTGAGCCTCATCGACCTTTGCGGTAGACGTCGGGTGTCACGCCGGTCAAGCGGCGGAACATCGCGATGAAGGCCGAGGTGGACGCGTAGCCCAGGTCCTGGGCGATGTGCTCCACCTTCTCCCCGGCTTCCAGCAGGGCCATGGCCTTCACCGCGCGCAGCCGCTGCCGCCATTCGGCCAGCGTCATGCCCAGCTGGCTCTGGCAGCGGCGCATGAGCGTGCGTTCGGTGGTGTGCACGAAGGCCGCCCAATCGGCCACCGACCGTGGATCACCGGGCGCCGCTTCCAGCGCCCGCAGCACGGGCGCGAGCAGCGGGTCATCCGAGGCGGGCAGATAGCTGCCCGTGACCGGAGCCACCTCCAGTTGGTCCATCACCACCTGCAGCAGCCGGTCGTGCGACGCGCCCTGCGCCAGCGCGGGCGGTGTCTGCCGCAGATGCTCCAGCAAGCCGTGCAGCAAGGGACTGACGCTGAGGGCGCACACCTGGGCTGGCATGCGGTCCGCGCGCTCGGGCACCACGTAGACCGAACAGAAGGACGCTTCCTGACGGTTCATACCGGTGTGGTCCACGTCCGGCGGCAACCACAGGCCGTATTGCGGCGGAATCAAATAGTGCTCGGTGGCGAGTTGCACCTCCATCACACCGCTGAAGGCGTAGACGAACTCGCCCCAGTGGTGGCGGTGGTGCGGGTACGCCGCGTCGGCGGGCATCTGCGCCGCGCGGAAGACGATTTCTCCGGGCAGTGCGTCGGTGAATGGCGCGGTCTGCAAATGTCTGGCGGGGGCGCGGGCGCGGGGCATTTTGACGGTCCGGGGGGATGGTTTGTCTGATTTTCGTTATCTGCTGCGCAGCAGTCAAACGGACAATCACCCTCCGATCAACCCCCGATTGCACCTGTGGACACCCGACAAGCCCTCGACGCCCGAGCCATCGGCCTCATGGTCGTGCTCTGCCTCACCTGGAGCCTGCAGCAGATCGCGCTGAAGGCAACCGCACAGGACTTCTCGCCGATCCTGCAGATCGCGGTGCGTTCGGGCATCGCCGCGGCACTGGTCGGTCTGCTCATGTGGCGCCAGGGCGAAGGCTCGCTGCTGGCCGGTGGCGCGTGGAAACCCGGCGCGGTGGCCGGTGCCTTGTTCGGCCTGGAATTCCTGCTGGTGGGCGAAGGGCTGGGCCACACCTCGGCCGCTCACATGGTGGTGTTTCTCTACACCGCGCCGATCTTCGCGGCCCTGGGTCTGCAGTGGAAACTGCCGTCCGAGCGGTTGGCGCCGGCGCAGTGGCTGGGCATCCTGATGGCCTTTGCGGGCATCGCCATTGCCTTCCTGCTGCGCGACCCACAGGGCAACCAGGACTGGTCGCGCATGCTCTGGGGCGACCTGCTGGGACTGCTGGGCGGGGTGGCCTGGGGCGCCACCACGGTCGTCATCCGCACCACGCGCCTGAGCGGTTTGCCGGCCACGCAGATCCTGCTCTACCAGCTGCTCGGCGCCTTCGCGCTGCTGCTGCCGGCGGCCTTCCTCATGGGGCACACCACCTTCAACCCCACGCCCATGGTGTGGGCCACTCTGGCGTTCCAGTCGGTGCTGGTGGCGTTTGTCAGTTTCCTGGTCTGGTTCTGGTTGATGCGCCACTACCTGGCGTCGCGGCTGGGTGTGCTGTCGTTCCTCACGCCCTTGTTCGGCGTGGTGCTGGGTGCCTGGCTGTTGAACGAACCCATCGAGTCCAGCTTCCTCACCGGCGCCCTGCTGGTGCTCGCCGGGGTGGTGCTGGTGAGTGGTCACGCATGGTTCGGCCAGCTGTGGTGGCGCTGGGGCGCAGGACCACTCAGCGCGCGACAGTGATGGACGTCACGAACCGACCTCGCGCCTGAGAGGACACAGCGCCAGCGGGCGCGCTGCGGCGCATGATGGGCGAGAGACAGGGTTTGTCTGCTCCTTGACATTCCCGCCATTGGCGTCCGAAATGGCATCCATGCAAACAGCGCAGCTCAGTGGCGACGCGGAAGAACAACTGCACAGAAACCAGTTGCTGCTGAAGATGGCTGGGCGGGCCGCACGCCTGGGTGGCTGGACGTTCGCCGTTGAGTCACAAACGCTGGTGTGGTCCGACGAAATCTGCGAGATCCATGACAGACCCGCCGGCTACCTACCGGCACTGGACGAAGGCATTGGCTACTACCTGCCCGAGTACCGCGGCATGATCACGCGCACCGTCGAACGCTGCCTGAGCGAGGGCACGCCGTTCGACTTCGAGGCCGAACTGACCACAGCCACTCAACGCAGGATCTGGGTGCGTGCCGTCGGCGAAGCCGTGCGGGACACCAGCGGCCAGATCATCGGCTTTCAGGGCGCGTTGCAAGACATCACGGGCTTGCGGCTCCACGAACTCGAGCGACATGCGCTGGCCACCAAGCTCAGCGCCACGCTGCAGAACATGTCCGACGCCTTCTTCACCCTGAACAGGAACTGGCACATCACCTTCGTCAACGAAGAGATGACGCGAACGGTGAACCGAAGGCGCGAGGACCTGTTGCACAAGTGCTTGTGGGATGTCTTCCCGGGCACGGAGAACAGCCTTTTCCACAGGAGCTTCCAGCGCGCCGTCGAGACGGGAAAGGTGGCCACGGAAGTGGGGTTCTATGAACCGCTGGGCAAGTGGTTCGAGTTGCGCTCGCACCCGACCGACGACGGTGTGGCGGTGTATTTTCAGGACGTCACGCAAAAGCGCAGAGACGACGAGCAGTTGCGCTTGCTGCAGGCCTGCGTGGAGCGCATGAACGACATCATCGTGGTCACCGAGGCAGAGGCCGTGGGAGGACTGTGGCCCAGGGTGCTCTATGTCAACAAGGCCTTCGAGCGGCACACCGGCTACCGGCCGCACGAGATCATTGGCAAGACACCGCGCATCCTGCAGGGCCCCCGCACGCAGCGCGACGTGCTCGACCGCATCCGCGCCAGCCTGAAGCGTTGGGAGCCGGTGCGCGAGGAGATCCTCAACTACACAAAAAACGGCGAGGAAATCTGGCTGGAGCTCGATATCGTGCCGGTTGCCGATGCCGCCGGCCAGTACACGCACTGGATTTCGATCGAACGCAACATCACCGAGCGCAAGCGTGCCGCCGAGGCTCTGCGCCAGAAGGACAACCTGCTGAAGGTGGGCGGCCGCGTGGGCAAGGTCGGTGGCTGGACGGCCGTGCCATCAGTCAACGCCGTGGAGTGGTCCGACGAGATCTACCTCATGCTGGACTGGCCCCGCACCTCACCCCCCACGCTGGGCGAGTTCCTGTCCATCTTTTCCTCCGAGTCGCGCGCATCGTTCAGAGCCGCGCTGGACACGTGCGTTGCGCGCGGCACGAGCTTTGACCGCGAGTTCCAGATCACCACCTGCGCGGGTGAGCCGAAGTGGGTGCGCGTGGCCGCAGAGCCCGCCCTGGCCGAGGGCGGGCAAGTGAACAGCGTGCACGGCGCGCTGCAGGACACCACGTCCATGAAGCAGGTGGAGGAACGCCTGGTGGAGCAGGCCGCGCTGCTCGACAAGGCCCAGGATGCCATCTGGGTGCTCAACCTGGACGGCACCGTGGCCTTCTGGAACCGGAGCGCCGAGCGCATTTACGGCTGGACGGCCGAAGAGGTCCGGCACCGTGCCGCGCGCGAGCTGCTGTTCAACAACCCCAACGTCTACGACCGTTGCCGGCAGACGGTGATGGAAGAAGGGGAATGGGTGGGTGAGATCGAGCACAAGACCCAGGACGGCAACCACATCCTGCTGGTGTCGCGATGGACCCTGGTGAGGGACGAAGCGGGCCAGCCCCGCTCCATCCTGGCCATCAACACCGATGTGACGCACCAGAAGCTCCTGGAGCAGCAGTTCCTGCGCGCGCAGCGCATGGAGAGCATCGGCACGCTGGCCGGGGGGATTGCGCACGACCTGAACAATGTGTTGGCGCCGATCATGATGTCGATCGAGCTGCTCAAGGACTCCCTGCCCAACCCGGACGACCAGGCGGTGCTCAAGACCATCGAGGTGAGTGCGAGGCGCGGCGCCGACATGATCAAGCAGGTGTTGTCGTTCGCCCGGGGCGTCGAGGGCAAACGGCACGAGGTGAGAATCCGCGACGTGCTGGGCGACCTCGATCAGATCCTGAGAGAGACCATCTCCAAGAACATTTCCATCGTCTCCACCGTCGCCCCCGACCTGTGGCAGGTGCAGGCCGACCCGACGCAACTGCAGCAGGTGCTGATGAACCTGTTCGTCAATGCCCGCGACTCGATGCCCAACGGTGGGCGCATCGCGATCTCGGCCGAGAACATGACGGTGGACGCGCACTACGCCGCGATGAACATCGAGTCGCGTGTGGGCGCCTACGTGAAGATCGAGGTCGAGGACAACGGCGCCGGCATCCCGCCGGCCATCCAGGACCGTGTCTTCGACCCGTTCTTCACCACCAAGCCGGTGGGCGAGGGAACGGGTCTGGGGCTGGCCACCACGCTGGCCATCGTCAAGAGTCACGGGGGGTTCGTGCGCCTGTACAGCGAGGTGGACAAAGGCACGCGCTTTCGCATCTACCTGCCCGCCGATCCAGATGCCGTCAGCACCCAGAGCGGCGACGCAAAGCCCTCCGTGCCACGGGGCAACGGCGAACTGATCATGGTGGTGGACGACGAGGCCGCCATCCGGCAGGTCACCCGTCAGACCCTGGAGGCCTATGGCTACCGGGTGATCGTTGCCTCCAACGGCGCGGAGGCGGTGGCCCTGTATGCGCAGGACATCCAGGGCATTGATCTGGTGCTGACCGACATGATGATGCCCGTGATGGACGGCCCGGCGACCATCCAGGCGCTGCGGCAGATCAACCCGTTGGTCAAGCTCATCGGCGCCAGCGGCATCTCCCAGAACGGCAAGGTCGCCCGTGCTTCCGGTTCGGGCCTCAAACACTTCCTGCCCAAGCCCTACACCGCCGAAGTCATGCTCCGGCTGATCGACACGGTGCTCAAAGGCTAGGGGCTGTTCAGGCCGGCGCCCAGAACACACTGAACCAGCCTTGTGCGTCGCTCCAATGGCGCGTCTGGCCGAAGCCGGCGTCCTGCAACAAGGCCTCGAAGGCCTCGGGCTGCCACTTGTAAGAACTCTCGGTGTGCAGACGCTCGCCCTGCGCAAACACCCGCTCGCCGTCGGGCCAGCGCACGGTCTGCCGCACAGTGGCTTCCAGGTGCATTTCAATGCGCGACAGCGGCGTGTTGAACAGCCCCACGTGGCGCCAGGCGGCTGGCGCGAAATCGGCGTCGAGCACACGGTTCACGTTGAGCAGCAGGTTGCGGTTGAAGGCCGCGGTCACCCCCAGCGCATCGTCGTAGGCGGGCTCCAGCACGGCCTTGGGCTTGACGCGGTCCACACCGATCAGCAGGCCGCCGCCTTCGCCACCCGAGCGGCACACCGCATGCGCCTGTTTGAGCAAGGCAAGCGCCTCTTCAGGGTTGAAATTGCCGATGCTCGAACCCGGGTAGAACACCACGCGTGGCGCCTGCGCCGCCGGGCCGTCGGCCAGCCAGTCGGCCACCTCGGCGCCCAAGGCGAAGCGGCTTGAGAAATCCATGCCCAGGCCGAGCATGGCCAGCGAAGGATGTTGCTTCTGCAATTGCTGCAAGGTGTCGCGCAGGTAGTCCACCGAAATGTCGATGGCCACATAGGCCGCCGGACGCAGCACCGGAAACAGGCGTGCGGCCTTGGCGCAGCTGCCGGCGCCCAGGTCGAGCAGGATCGAGCCACCGGGCACCACGCGCGCCATGTCGGCGCCGTGCTGCTGAAAGATCGCTGCTTCGGTGCGCGTGGGGTAGTACTCGGGCAGCTCGGTGATGGCGTCGAACAGGCGCGAGCCCAGCGCGTCGTACAGGAACTTCGGCGCAATGCTCGCGGGCGTCGCCATCAGGCCGGCCACGAGCTCGGCACGCATCGCTGCGCGGTCCTCGTGGTGGAGCTGGATGAAGGGAGGGGCCGGGGTCTGTATGGGCATGAGTGATTCCGGGAGCAGTCTTTATAGCGGAGGTGTGTTTCAAAGTCGGTGCGGTGACCCGCTTTCTTACAGGGTCTTGCAAAGCTGACAGCCACTGCGGGGTTGAAGCGGGTCAGGTCTAATACGCCCTCCCCAATCCCTCTTCACCGGATTCACCATGTTCAAAAACGCCTCCCGCACCCTGCGCGCACTCTTCACCTGCGCCGTGCTGTCCGTCACCGCCGCCGCGCACGCGCAAACCGTGTTCCGCGTCACCACCATCCCCGAAGAAGCTGCCACCGAGCAGATCCGCAAGTTCACGCCGCTGGCCGCCTACCTGGAGAAGGAACTGGGTGTGAAGGTTGAGTTCACCCCGGTGAGCGACTACCCCGCCGCCGTGGAGGCGCTGGTCAACAAGAAGGTCGATCTGGTCTGGTTCGGTGGTTTCACCTTCGTGCAGGCCAACCTCCGCTCGGGCGGCAAGGTCGTGCCGCTGGCCCAGCGCGAAGAAGACACCAAGTTCCAGTCGGTCTTCATCGCCAAGACCGATTCGGGCATCAAGAGTCTGGCCGACATGAAGGGCAAGCAGGTCTCGTTCGGCTCGCAGAGCAGCACCTCGGGCCACCTGATGCCGCGCAGCTTCCTGCTGGCGGCCAACATCGAACCCGAGAAGGATTTCCGCCGCATCGCCTACAGCGGCGCGCACGACGCCACCATCGCCTCGGTGGTCAGTGGCAAGGTCGACGCGGCCGCGCTGGACATCACGGTCTGGAAAAAGTTCGTCGCCGAGAACAAGGTCGATACCAAGGCGGTTGACGTGTTCTTCACCACGCCGGGTTACTTCAACTACAACTGGTCGGTGCACGCGGACACCCCGGTCGCGATGCAGCAGAAGATCAAGGCCGCGCTCATCGGCCTGTCGCCGGCCAACCCCGAGCACGCCGAGATCCTCAAGCTCAACCGCGCCACGCGCTACCTCGAAACCAAGCCCGAGAATTACAAAGGCCTGGAAGCCGCCGCCCGCAGCGCCGGTCTGCTCTGAACGCAAGGCCACTCGATTGAACATCGAACTGCAAGGCGTCTCGGCACGCCACCCCGCGGCGCGGGCAGGCCATGCACCCGCGCTGCGCTCGCTCGATGTGCAGATCGCCTCGGGCGAGCAGGTGGCCGTGATCGGGCCTTCGGGCGCGGGCAAGACCACGCTGCTGCAGGTCATGGCCTGTGCGCTGCCGCCGGCCGAAGGCCGGTTGCGGCTCGATGACCGCGACCCGTGGACACTTCCGCGCGCCGCGCTGCAGCGCCAGCGCGGCCAGCTTTTTCTGGCTCCGCAGGTGCCCCCGCTGCCACCGCGCCAGCGCGTGGTCACCTCGGTGCTGGCGGCCCGCCTGCCCGCCATGGGTTTGCTGGCCAGCCTGCGCTCGCTCTTCTACCCCGACGATATTCCAGCCGCCTTCGACGCGCTGGACCACTTTGACCTGGCCGACAAGCTCTTCGAACGGGTGGACCGCCTCTCGGGCGGCGAACGCCAGCGCGTGGGCCTGGCGCGCGCGTTGCTCGCGCCGGCCCGGCTCTGGCTGATCGACGAGCCGCTCTCGGCGCTGGACCCCACACGCTCGAAACAGGCCGTGGCCGCGCTGCAGGACGGCGCCCGCGAACGCGGTGTGACGCTGGTGGCCACGCTGCACCAGGTGGACGTGGCGCTGGCCCACTTCCCGCGCATCGTCGGTTTGAGAGACGGCCAGCTGGCCTTTGACCTGCCGGCCGCCGAGGTCACACAGGATCGCCTGGCACGCCTGTACGACCAGTTCGAACACGAGCTGCGCGGCGAGGTGCCGGTGGTGGTGGATGCGCAGCCACCCGCGTCGCAGCCTGCGGTGATGCACTGCCGCTGACATGAACACGGCGGTCCGTCCCTTGCGCAGCGCCCCCGCGCGCGACCCCGCATGGACGGGCCGCGTGTTCTGGCTCGGCCTGTGCGCCGTGCTGTTGTGGCCCCTCATGGTGGCCACCGAGTTCAAGCCCTGGATCTTCCTGGAGCCCGACAACCTCAAGATCAGCCGCCAGTTCATCGCCACGTTCTGGCCACTGGTGGTCAACGCGGAGTTTTTGAGCATGATCGCCCGCGAGACCTGGCGCACCGTGGCCATGGCCACCGCCGGCGTCACGCTCGCACTGGTGGTGGCGATCCCGCTCGCGCTGATGTCGGTTCGCCTGCTCTCGATCTCGGCACTGTCGGGCCGCATGGCGCGCGGACCATTCTGGTTCCGGCAGTCGGTGCGCTGGCTGCTGATCGTGTTGCGCAGCGTGCCCGAGCTGGTGTGGGCGCTGGTGTTCGTGCGCGTGGTCGGCCTGGGTCCCACGGCCGGCGTGCTGGCCATCGCCCTCACCTACGGCGGCATGCTGGGCAAGGTGTACGGCGAGATTCTGGAGAGCGGCGAATCACACGCCACCGAGAACCTGCTGCGCAACGGCAGCTCTCGCCTGCAGGCTTTTTTCTATGGACTGCTGCCGACCAACGCGGCCGAGCTCACCAGCTACACCGTGTACCGCTGGGAATGCGCGATCCGCTCGTCGGTGGTGCTCGGCTTCGTGGGTGCGGGTGGCCTGGGTCAACAGCTCGACAACTCGATGAAGATGTTCAACGGCGGTGAGGTCGCCACCATGCTGCTGGTGTTTGTGTTGCTGGTGGCGCTGGCGGATCGGGTGAGTTCGTGGTTGCGAAAGTCGCTCGGATGAAACCCACCGCCGCCAACCCACCTTACAAGCTGCCGCCGCGTTTGTTCGACGCGCGCTGCAAGGCCTGCTGGTTCATGGCCGGCCTGATCGTGCTGGTGGTCGCCAGCTTCGCTTCGCTGGATCTGCAGTGGGCGCAGTTCCTCTCGTTGGACGCCGCGCGCAGCATGGGCCGTTTCGTGGCCGAGTTTTTCCCGCCCGACCTCTCGCCGGTGTTCGTGAAGAAGGTCGCCATCGGCGCCTGGGAAACGCTGGCCATGTCGGCGCTGGGCACGGCGTTGGCGGCGGCAGCAGGCCTCGCGCTGGCCCTGCCCGCGAGCCGCCTGCACCAGGCCGACGCGGCCTGGGCCCGAGCTCCCACGCGCTGGTTGCTCAACGCACTGCGCAGCATTCCCGAGCTGGTGTGGGCAGCACTCCTGCTCATCTCGGCCGGCCTGGGCCCGTTTGCCGGCACGCTGGCGCTGGCCTTTCACACGACCGGTGTGCTGGGCCGCCTGTTTGCCGAAGCCATCGAAAACGCACCACCCGGCCCCGGCGAGGCGCTGCGCGTGCAAGGCGTGGGCAATGGCCGCGTGTTCCTCTACGCCACGCTCCCCCAGGTGTTGCCGCAGCTCATGAGCTACACGCTGTACCGCTGGGAAAACAACATCCGCGCTGCCGCGGTGCTGGGCGTGGTGGGCGCGGGCGGCCTGGGTCAGCTGCTGGCCTTCCACATGGGCCTGTTCCAGATGAACAAGACCGCCACCATCCTGAGCGCCATGTTGCTCATGGTGGCGGTGGTGGATGCGTCGAGTCACGGAGCCCGGCGTTTGCTCACGCGGTGAGTGATCCGGCGCCGGGCCGCCCCAAGCCGGATCAGCCCCCTCGGGGGGCAGCGACCCGCGCAGCGGCTGAGCGTGGGGGCGATGACTTGGCGAGCCTGAGCCCGCTGAACTGCCAGCGCGCATCGGTCGGAAAGAAATTGCGGTAGCTCGCGCGGATGTGCGAGGCCGGTGTGGCGCACGAACCGCCGCGCAGCACGGTCTGGTTGACCATGAACTTGCCGTTGTACTCACCCACCGCGCCTTCCATGGGCTGGTAGCCCGGGTAGGCGCTGTAGCTGCTCGTGGTCCATTCCCACACGTCACCGTACATCTGCAGCAGGCCACTGCCCGCCGCGCGCGCGGGCATGGGGTGCAGGGCACCGGCGTCTTGCAGGTTGCCCTGCTCCGGCAAAGCGGTCGCAGCCGCCTCCCACTCGGCTTCGGTGGGCAGGCGGGCACCTGCGTGCTCAGCATGCGTGGCCGCGCTCCAGCGCGCAAACGCATCGGCCTCGAAGTAGCTCACGTGCACCACCGGCGTGTGCGGGTCCAGTGGCATCTCGCCGTGCAGGGTGAACACGGTGGGCAAGGCGTTGGCGTCTTGCGGCAGGGTCCAGTAGAGCGGCGCCCGAACACCTTGGGTGCGCACCCAGTCCCAGCCGGCTGACAGCCACCACCGAGGCTCGGCATAACCACCATCGCGCACGAAATCCAGCCACTCGCCATGGGTCACCAGCCGGTTCATCAACGCGTGCGGCTCCAGCCACTGGCGGTGGCGCGGCGTTTCGTTGTCGAATGCAAAACCCTCGCCGCGGTGGCCAATGTCGGTCAGGCCAGCTTCGCACGCGACCCAGCGCGCGGGCACGGGCGAAACCGACACCAGTGGCCACACGCGCTGGTAGGCCGGGCGCAGCGGGTTGATGGAGAGCAGGTGCTTGATGTCGGTGAGCAGCAGCTCCTGGTGCTGCTGCTCGTGGTGCAGGCCCATCTCGATCAGGCGCAAGGCGTCCAGGCTGTCGGTGCGCGGGATCAGCCGGGTGATGCGTTCGTCCACCTGCTCGCGCCAGCGCCACACCTCGGCCAGATCGGGCCGCGTGACCAAGCCGCGCTGGGGCCGCGGAAACTGCTCCCCCACGCCGTTGTAGTAGCTGTTGTAGAGCACGCGGAACGCGGGGTTGAAGGGCTTGAAGTCGGGCTCGAAGGGTTCGAGCACGAAGGTCTCGAAGAACCACGTCACGTGGGCGAGGTGCCACTTCGCGGGGCTGGCGTCGGGCATCGACTGGACCTGGCAATCCTCGGACGAGAGCGGCGCCGTGAGCGCACGCGTCTGATCGCGCACCGCCTGGTAGTGCCGCGCCAGCGCCGCGCGATCCGCATCGGGGCGCGGGCCCGCCGCTGCGATGGGCTGAGGTGAATGTTGTGGCATGGTGGCCTTTCAGCGCCCGGGCAGCAGGCGCAACAGCTGGCCGTTTCGGTCGTCGGTCAGCAGGTAGATGAAGCCGTCGGGTCCCTGGCGCACATCGCGCACGCGCTGGTTGAGGTCGGGCAGCAGTTTCTCTTCACGCACCACGCGGTCGCCTTCAATGACCAGACGCGAAAGGTAACGGAACTTGAGCGATCCCGCCAGCAGGCTGCCCTGCCAGGCCTTGCCATAGCGCTCGCTCGTCACGAAGGCCAGGCCGGAGGGCGCGATCGACGGTGTCCACTGGTGCAAGGGTTGCTCCAGTCCGGGCTTGCTGGTGATGCCTGCGCCGATGGCACCACCGCCGTAGTTCTCGCCAAAGGTGATGACGGGCCAGCCGTGGTTCTTGCCGGCCTGCGGGCGGTTGATCTCGTCACCGCCCTGCGGGCCGTGCTCCGAGGTCCAGAGCCGCCCGTCGGGCGCGAGCGCGGCGCCTTGCAGGTTGCGGTGGCCGATGCTCCAGATCTCGGGCAGCGCGCCCGCACGACCGACGAAGGGGTTGTCCGGGTGGGCACCGCCGGTGGCGCGCACGCGCACCACCTTGCCGTGGTGGTTGTCCAGCGTCTGTGCGTCGTTCATGCGCGAGAAGCGGTCGCCCAGGGTCAGAAACAGGCTGCCGTCCGCGGACTGCACGATGCGGCAACCGAAGTGCGAACGGCTGCTCACCTTCGGCCCCTGGCTGAAGATCACCTTCACGTCATCCAGGCGCGCCGCGTCGCTGGACAGTTTGGCCGAGGCCATGGCGGTCGAGTTGCCACCGCCGCTGGCCGCGGGCTCCGAATAGCAGAAATACACCGTGCGGTTGCTGGCGAATTCGCGGTCGGTGATCACGTCGAGCAGGCCCCCCTGTCCACCGGCATCGATCGGCGGCAGACCCGCCACCGGGGCGCCCAGGCGGCCATCGGCGCCCACCACGCGCATGCGCCCGGGCCGTTCGGTCACGAGCATGCGGCCTTCGCCGATGAAGGCCACACCCCAGGGGTTCTGCAGGCCGCTGGCCACCACCTCGGTGGTGACGGTTTGGGCAGCAGCAGGCGGCAAGCCGCCCACAGTGATCAACGCAACCAGGGGCAATGCAAACAAACGGGGCATCGGGTTCTCCAGGGTGGGGTGTGACAGGCTCGGCCCCATTGGTGCGCCCGGACTGCCCAGGGTTCCCGGGGCAAGTGGGGTGCCCGCTCAGCCGAAGGGCCGCACGCCGATGAGCCAGGCGTGTGCCCAGACGACAAACAGCCCATAGATCACCAGGCCGCCGACCAGCGCGATGGCGTCGTTGGCCTTGCTGCCCGGCAGCACCGGGCCGGGGCGCAGCAGACCTGCAGCGGCACGTTTTTTCACCGAGATGCGGTCGATCACGGCCCAGGCGAGGAAACCGCCGAAGAGCAGCACATCGGCCAGCGTGCCGTTGGCCAGCAGGTGGGCCAGCGCCCACAGCTTCACCGCCAGCAGCATGGGGTGTTTGGCCGCACGCTGGATGCGCCCGGGCAAATAGGCCGCCAGCAGCAGCACGAACACCGGCAGCATCAACACGGCAGCGAGGTGCCGAAAACCGTTGGGCAAGGTGTAGAGCAACACCGGGGCCTCGCGCGCCGCGCCATAGCCCACGACGATGAGCAAGAAGCCGGCCAGCGAGACCAGCGAATACAGGCCCTTCCAGGGCCCTTCGCCCAGCTGCTTCACCAGCCGGTGGCGCCCGTCGGGGGACACGATGGACACCGAGTGCACACCGAGAAACAACACCAGACCCAGGATCAGCAACAACATGAAGGCGCTCCCAGCGCCGTCGGTGGTGGAACCATCCGGCCATCCGCGCGCATGGCGGCACTGTAGCCCCGATGTCGCTCGCCCGCGCGGGCCGGGGTCAAGCGGGCGCGGTTGGGGTCCGCGCCGTGGTGGTCACGAGCCAGATGCCGCCGCACACCAGCAGCAAGGCCACGGCATTGCGCCAGGCCAGGATCTCTTCGCCCAGGAACAGCGCGGAGAGCAAGGCCCCGAACACCGGTATGAGGAAGTTGAACACCGACACCATGCCCACGCGGTTGTGCTTGAGCAGCGCGGCCCAGAGCGCGAATGCCACGGCCGAGAGGATGGCCATGTACAGCAGCAACGACGCCGCCGCCCCCCCCATGCCCTGCAACGTGCCGCCCGTGGCGTGCCCCACCACCGACAAGGCCAGGCCACCGATGGCCAGCTGGTAGCCGGTCATGACCATGGCGTCGATCTGCTGCGACAGGCGCTTGCCGAAGATGCTGGCGGCCGAGAGCACGAAGGCCGCGATCACGATGAAGCCGTCGCCCAGCAGGGTGAACTCCGCGTCCAGTTCGTGAGCGCCGCGCAGGTTCACCGCCATCACGCCCACAAAGCCCACCAGGCAGCCCAGCGCCTTGCGCTGGTTCAGCCGGTCGTTGTGAAAGATGAAGTGCGCCAGCAGCACACTGAAGAAGGTGCCGGTGGCGTTGAAGATGGACGCCCTCACGCCGGTGGTGTGGGCCAGGCCGACGTAGAAGAACACGTACTGCAGCGAGGTCTGCGCCAGGCCCAGCAGGCCGATGCGGCCCATGTCCCCGCGCGAGAGTGCGAACACCGGCCGACCCATGGCCTGCGCCATGCCCAGCAGCAGCACGGCCGCGAGCACGAAGCGGTAGCCGGCAAACACCAGCTGCGAAGCGGTGTCGTCGCGGCCGATGGCCAGCAGCGCGTAGCCGCTCTTGATGGCCGGGTAGGCACTGCCCCAGAGCAGGCAGCACAACGTGGCCAGCAGGACCACGTTGCGCGGGCGGGTGAAGAAGGCGGCGCTGTTGCCGCCGCTCAGCACGGGCGGCCCTGGCGCGCGAGCACCCAGGCCGGTGCGTCCTGCAGGCTCACCGGGCGCAGAAAACGCGTCAGTGCGGCGTCGCCCACCGACGTGGTCATGGGCGTGGTGGACGCGGGCCAGGGGCCACCGTGCTGCTGCGCGGCCGTCACGGCCACGCCCGTGGGCACGCCGGCAAACAGCACGCGACCCGCGATCGCCATGGCACCACGCACCAGCGCGCGGGTGTCATCGGACTCGGCGTCTGCCCCCCAGATCGTCACGGTGAGGCTGCCGCCCACGGCGGCCAGCACCGCCAGCACTTCGGCGTGCGAGGCCGCGCGCACGATCAGGCTCGACGGGCCGAACACCTCGTCGTGCAGCGCGCTCTGTTGCAGGAATTGCTGGGCACTCACCTGCAGCAGCTGTGGACCGGGCGCCTGTGCGCTGCCGGCTTGCTGCACCAGCGGCTGTGCGCCGTGTTCCACGAAACGCGCCACCCCCGCGTCAAACGCGCGGCGCATGCCGGTGGTGAGCATGGCGTGCGGCTGTTGCGCAGAAAGCGCGGTGCCGAGCTGCGCCACGAAAGCGTCGGCCTCGGCGCCGTCGATCAGCACGATCAGGCCAGGGTTGGTGCAGAACTGACCACAGCCCTGCACGATGGAGCCGGCCAACGTGGTGGCGAGTTCAGCGCCCTTGGCGTGCAGCGCGGCGGGCAAGGCCACCACCGGGTTGACGGAGCCCAGCTCGCCGTAAAACGGAATCGGGCGCGGGCGTGCGTTGGCCTCGGCCTGCAGCGCCGCGCCACCGCGCGTGGAGCCAGTGAAGGCGCCAGCAGCCATGAGTGGATGGCGCACCAGCGCCACGCCCACCTCCACCGCCGCGCCCTGCACCAGACCCACCAGGCCGGCCGGCAGACCTTGCGTCTGCAGCACGCCCTGGATGAGACCGAACACGCGCTGCGACAGCAGCGGATGGCCCGGATGCGCCTTCACCACCACCGGGCAACCGGCGGCAAGGGCCGAGGCGGTGTCACCGCCGAGCACCGAGAACGCGAACGGAAAGTTGCTCGCGGCGAACATGGCCACCGGGCCCAGCGGCACCCGCTGCAGCACCATGGCCGGGTGGCCCACGGGCGGCGCGCCGGCCACGGCCGGGTCGTCCAGTCGCTCGAACGGCACACCCCGCGTGGCGATGTCGGCAAAGCGGCGCAACTGGAACGCGGTGCGGTCGAGCTCGCCGTTGAGGCGTGCGGTGCCCAGCGCGGTTTCGGTGTCGGCCAGTGCCACGAGCGCTTCGCGATCGGCTTCCAGTGCGGCGGCCAGCGCATTCAAGAGCTCGGCGCGCTGCGCGCCGGTGCTGCTGCCCCAGGTTTCAAAAGCGGCGGCAGCTGCTTGCGCGGCCGCGTCGATGGCTTCAGGGGTGGAAGCGCGCAGGGGTTCGCCGTGCGCGGCGCCGGAGCGCGCGTCAAAGGATTGCAGGTCGTTCATGTGGATGAGTCGGGTTGTGCGCGGCGCAAGCGTTCGCGGCTGTTGGAGAGATGGGTGCGCATGGCCATGCGCGCGGAGTCGGCATCGCGCTGGCGGATCGCGTTGTAGATGTTCTGGTGCTCGGTGTGCACGCGCCGCAGGTAGGCCAGCCGGCCTTCGGGGGCGCTGTTGGCGGTGTTGATGCGGGTGCGCGGAATGATCATGGTGCCGAGGTAGGTCATGAGGTCGGCGAAGTGGCGGTTGCCGGTGGCGCGCGCCACCTCCATGTGGAACTGGAAGTCCGAGGGCACGGCGTCGGACGATTCATCGATCGAGGCCTCGAAGGCCGCGAGCGCGGCGGCCATGCTCTGCAGGTGGCTGTCGTCGCGGCGCTGCGCGGCCAGGCTGGCGGCTTCGCTCTCCAGGCTGATGCGCAGCTCCAGCAGCGAGATCACGTCGGACACGGTTGCGAAGTCTTCGGGTGCGATGCGGAAATTGCTCTGCTCCTGCGGCGCCATCACGAAGGTACCGATGCCGTGACGCGTTTCCACCAGACCCGAGGCCTGCAGGCGCGAGATCGCCTCGCGCACCACGGTGCGGCTGACCTCGAAACGCCCCATCAGCTCCGACTCGGTGGGCAGCTTGTCGCCGGTCTGCAGACGGCCCTCGCGCATGTCGGCGGCCAGGGTGTCGACGATCTCGGGCACCAGGCCGCGGTGGCGGCGCGGGCGCGTCGCCACGGCTCCGCTCGCGACCGCTTCGGTACCTAGGGTTTTCACTGAGAGCATTGTTTTTTCCTTGACACCCCACCTCGGGGTTCACACAATTCGCCCAGTTGTCTGACAACCGACAACAGACAACCAAGATGTGCGGACTGTAGCAAAGCACTTGCGATAAGTCCAAGCCCTTCGAAAAAATGCCTCCGAAAAACCTCAGTCCAGACCGCCGAGCCCCATGGAAAACACCTTGAAAACCCACCACCGCTTGCTGCTCACCGGCGCCGCCGGCGGCCTGGGCACCGCGCTGCGCGAGCGCCTCAAGGGCAACTGCGAGGTGCTGCGCCTTTCCGACAAGGCGGGCCTGGGCGCCGCGCAAGCCGGCGAAGAAATCGTGCTGGCCGACCTGTCCAACGCCGACGAAGTCGACGCCATGGTGGCCGGATGCGACGCCATCGTGCACATGGGCGGCATCTCGGTGGAGGCGCCGTTCGCCGCCATCCTGCAGGCCAACATCGTGGGCGCGTACCACCTGTATGAGTCGGCGCGCAAACATGGCGTGAAGCGCGTCGTGTTCGCCAGCTCCAACCACGTGACCGGCTTCTACAAGCAGAGCGAAACCATCCACGCCGACCACCCGGCCCGCCCCGACGGCTTCTATGGCCTGAGCAAGGCCTTCGGCGAAGACCTCGCGCGCCTCTACTTCGACCGCCACGGCATCGAGACCGCCTGCGTTCGCATCGGCTCCTCGTTCCCCGAGCCGAAAGACCGCCGCATGCTGGCCACCTGGCTGAGCTTCGACGACCTGCACCGCTTGATCACCGCCTGCCTGAGCACGCCCGTGCTGGGCCACAGCATCGTGTTCGGCATGTCCAACAACGCCGTGACCTGGTGGGACAACAGCCGGGCGCGCCACGTGGGCTTTGTCGCGAAAGACACCTCTGATGTGTTCCGCGAAGCCATTTACGCCCGCACCAGCGCACCGGATCTGAGCGACCCGGCAGCCATCTACCAGGGCGGCGGCTTCGTCAAGGCCGGCCCGTTTTGAACGCCATGAACTCCACCGCTGAACTGCTGATCGACGCGCGCAACGGCGTGGGCGAAAGCCCCGTCTGGGACGTGCAGCGCCAGTGCCTGTTCTGGGTCGACATCCCGGGCCGTGCGCTCTGGTGCTGGAACGCCAGCACCGGCCAGTCGCGCCAGTGGCCCACACCCGAGATGACGGGCTGCGTCGCGCTCGCAGCGGGCAGCGAGGCCACACCCCACGGGCGCTGGGTCGCGGCGATGGAAACCGGCGTGGCCGTGTTGACACCGCATGAAGACGGCACGCTCGACCAAGAACCGCAGGCCACCGTGCAGCATCCCCAGAGCGGCATGCGCTTCAACGACGGCCGCTGCGACCGCCAGGGCCGTCTGCGCGCCGGCACCATGGTGTCCGACATGTCGCTCGCCGCGCCTGCGGGCAGCGTGTACGCCTTCGATGGCGGCTCGCTGCGCACGCTGCAGGGCGGCTTCATCACGCCCAACGGCATGGCCTTCAGCCCCGACGGCCAGACGATGTACCTCTCGGACTCGCACCCCGACGTGCAGACCGTGTGGGCCTTCGACTACGACAAGGACAGCGGCACGCCGAGCCAGCAGCGCGTGTTCATCGACATGAAGCCCCTGCCCGGCCGGCCCGATGGCGCGGCGGTGGACGAGGACGGCGGCTACTGGATCTGCGGCAACGACGCCGGCCTGGTGCACCGCTTCACACCCGATGGCCGACTCGACCGCTCACTCGCCGTGCCGGTGAAGAAGCCCGCGATGTGCGCCTTCGGCGGCAGCGGGCTCGACACCCTGTTCGTCACCTCCATCCGGCCCGGAGGCGATCTGTCCGACCAGCCCTTGGCTGGCGGCGTGTTTGCGCTGCACCCTGGCGTGCGCGGACTGCCCGAACCCCTTTGCAACACCTGATCCCCGAATTCCGACAAGAGGCCCCAGGCCCCCAACTTTTACCATCCAACCAACCGACGACACCGAGGACGACATGAACTTCAAACCCCTTCTGACCATCGTGGCCGCCTGCGCCGCCCTCACCGCGCAAGCCACCGAGTTCCGCTCGGCCGACATCCACAACGCCGACGACTACCCCACCGTGGCCGCCGTCAAGTACATGAGCGAGCTGCTCGACAAGAAGAGCGGCGGCAAACACAAGATCAAGGTCTTCAACAAAGGCGCACTGGGCACCGAGAAGGAAACCATCGACCAGGTGAAGATCGGCGCGCTGGAGATGACACGCGTGAACATCAGCCCGATGAACGCGATCTGCCAGAAGACGCAGGTGCCCACCATGCCGTTCCTGTTCGGCTCGGTCGAGCACATGCGCAAGTCGCTCGACGGCCCGGCCGGCGAGGAGATCCTGAAGTCGTGCGAAGAGCAGGGCTTCATCGGCCTGGCGTTCTACGACAGCGGCGCGCGTTCGCTGTACTCGAAGAAGCCGATCAAGACCGTGGCCGACGTCAAGGGCCTGAAGGTGCGCGTGCAGCAGTCCGAGCTGTGGGTCGCGCTGATCGGCGCCATGGGCGGCAACGCCACGCCCATGCCCTTCGGCGAGGTCTACACGGGCCTGAAGACCGGCCTGATCGACGCCGCGGAAAACAACATTCCCTCGTTCGAGTCCACCAAGCACTACGAGTCGGCCAAGTACTACTCGCGCACCGAACATTCGATGGCGCCCGAGATGCTGCTGATGTCCAAGATCGCCTGGGACAAGCTGCCCAAGGCCGAGCAGGACATGGTGCGCGCCGCGGCCAAGGAATCGGTGGCGTTCCAGCGCAAGAAGTGGGACGAGCAGGAAGCCAAGTCGCTCGCGGCGGTGAAGGCTGGCGGCGCCGAGATCGCCGAAGTGGACAAAAAGTCGTTCCAGGCGGTGATGGGCCCGGTCTACGACAAGTTCATGACCACCCCGGATCTGAAGCGCCTGGTCAAAGCGATTCAGGACACCAAGTAAACAACCCGCACCCGCCGGCCCCGTCCCACTGTGTGGACGGTGGCCGGGCACTGCCCAGGAGATTTCATGTACACCAAGCTCTGTGCCGGCCTCTCCCGGCTCAGCCTGATGCTCGCGGTGGTCGGACTGATCGCACTCGTGTTGTGCGTCCAGTACCAGGTCATCGGGCGCTACGTCTTCAACGACACCCCCACCTGGGCAGAGGCGCTCGCGCTGTTGCTGGTGTTGTACGTGACCGCGCTCGGCGTGGCCGTGGGCGTGCGCGACGCGGGGCACATCGGCCTGGAGTCCATGGTGGTGCTGCTGCCCGACCGTTGGCGCCTGCGGGTGGAACTGCTCATCCATGTGCTGGTCGGCGTGTTCGGCGCACTCATGGTCTACGGTGGCTGGATCTGGGCGAGCGCCAAGTGGGCCGAGACCAAGCCACTGCTGGGCGTGAGTGAAGCCATGGACTACATCCCGCTGATGGTCGCCGGCGTGCTGATCGTCATGTTCTCGATCGAACATTTCCTGGCCATGCTGCGCAGCGAGATCGTGGAGCCGTCATGGAACTGACCATCCTCGCCGTCAGCTTCACGCTGTTCCTGCTCATCGGCGTGCCGGTGGCCTTCGCCATCGGTCTGTCTTCGGTCGTCACCATCATCGCCGCCGGTCTGCCCGTGGCCCTGGTGTTCCAGAAGATGGTGGGAGGCATGCAGGTGTTCAGCTTCCTGGCCATCCCGTTCTTTGTGTTCGCCGGCGAGCTCATGCTGTACGGCGGCATCGCCGACCGCATCGTGCGCTTTGCCAACAGCCTGGTGGGCCACGTGCGCGGCGGCCTGGGCATGAGCAACGTGCTGGGTTGCACCATCTTCGGCGGTGTCGCCGGCTCGCCGCTGGCCGACGTATCCGCGATCGGCTCGGTGATGATTCCGCTGATGAAAAAAGAGGGTTACGACGCCGACTACGCGGTCAACGTCACCACCCACGCTTCGCTGGTCGGCGCCATCATGCCGACCTCACACAACCTGATCATCTTCACACTCGCCACCTCGGGCATCGCCTCGGTCAGCGTGCTCAGCCTGATGCTCGCCGGCCTGATGCCCGCCATCCTGTTGACGGTGTGCAACCTGGCCGCGGCCTACTGGGTGGCCGTCCGTCGGGGCTACCCGGTGCGCGCAGGTGGCTTCGTGGGCTGGACCGTGGTGCTCGCCGCCTTCCTGGCATCGCTGCCCGGCCTGATGGTGGTGGTGATCATCCTGGTGGGCATCCTCTCGGGCGCCTTCACCGCCACCGAGTCGGCTTCGATCGCCGTGGCCTGGGCGCTGCTCATCACCACCCTGGTGTACCGCTCGCTGTCATGGACCAACTTCATCAAGGCCTGCGCCAAAGCCTGCAAGACGACCGGCGTGGTGCTGCTGCTGATCGGCATCTCGGCCGCCTTCGGCTACTTCATGGCGCTGTACGAAGTCCCGCAGATCACGGGCGAGCTCATGAAGGCGGTGTCGGACAAGCCGTGGGTGATCTTCCTCATGATCAACCTGCTGCTGTTCGTGCTCGGCACCTTCCTCGACATGGCGGCCACCATCCTGATCTGCACGCCGATCTTCCTGCCGATCGCCATGCAATTCGGCATGGACCCGATCCAGTTCGGCATCGTGATCCTGATCAATTGCGCGCTCGGTCTCAACACCCCACCCGTGGGTTCGGTGCAGTTCGTGGGCTGCGCCATCGGTGGCATTTCGGTCGGCCAGGTGATGCGCACCATCGCACCGTTCTACGGCGCGTTGGGCGTGTGCCTGCTGCTGGTCACCTACATCCCCGCGTTCTCGCTCTGGCTGCCCAGCCTCGTCAAATAACCCCTCAAGGAGATCTCCATGTCATTGAACCGCAGGCAACTCATTGCCACGTCCGCTGCTTCTGCCGCCCTGGCCACCGTGGGCCTGCCAGCGTACGCGCAGAGCTTTCCCAACAAGCCGGTGCGCCTCATCGTGCCCTACCCACCCGGCGGCTCGTCCGACATCATCGCGCGCGCCATCAGCCAGCTGCTCTCGGAGAGTCTGGGTCAACCGGTGGTGGTGGAGAACCGCGCCGGTGCCAACGGCAACATCGGCGCCGACCTGGTGGCCAAGTCCGCACCCGACGGCCACACCATGCTGCTGTGCGACGTGGGCGCGCTGGCCATCAGCCCCTCGGTCTACACCAAGCTGGCGTTCAACCCCAGCAAAGACCTGCGCGGCGTGACCATGCTGGCCTACTCGCCGCACATGCTGGCCGTGCACCCCTCGGTCAAGGCGAACAACCTCAAAGAACTGGTCGAGCTGTCCAAGACCTCGGACCTGAACTTCGCCGTGACGGCCGTGGGCAGCGCTCCGCACGTGGCCGGTGTGGCCGTGCAGCGCGCCACCGGCGCGAAATGGATCTACGTGCCGTACAAGGGCGGCTCGCAGGCCGTGACCGACACCGTGGCGGGTCAGACCCAGGTCATCATGAACGGCATGCTGGCCACGCTGCCGCACGTGCAGAGCGGGCGCCTCAAGGTGCTGGGCATTTCCAAGAAAACACGCATGCCGCTGGTGGGCAACGTGCCCACGCTGGCCGAACAAGGCGTCACCGGTTTTGAGTCCGGCACCTGGCAAGGCGTGCTGGTGGCCAACGGCACACCGCCGGCCATCATCGCGCGCCTGAACAGCGAGCTGATCAAGATCATCCGCAGCCCCGATGTGCGCGCGCGCCTGACCGGTCAGGGTGCCGAGGTGGTGACCATGCAGCCCGCCGAGCAGGACGCCCTCTTCGAGCGTGAGCGCAAGCGCTGGGGTGAGGTGGTGGCCGAGGCCAACATCAAGCTTGACTGATTTTTTCAACACTATTTTCAAGAAGAGGACGCTTACGTGAATCCCCAGGATCTCAAATCCATCGTCAGCAGCGGACTGCTGTCGTTCCCCGTCACCGACTTCGACGCACAAGGTGAGTTCAACGCCAAGGGCTACGCCGCCCGGCTGGAATGGCTGGCGCCCTACGGGGCCAGCGCCCTGTTCGCGGCGGGTGGCACGGGCGAGTACTTCTCGCTCAGTGGCCCGGAATACGGCGCCGTGGTGAAGACCGCGGTGGACACCTGCCGCGGCAAGGTGCCCATCATTGCCGGAGCGGGTGGCCCCACCCGCACCGCCATTGCGCATGCACAGGAGGCCGAGCGCCTGGGCGCGCACGGCGTGCTGCTGCTGCCGCACTACCTCACCGAGGCTGGCCAGGAAGGCCTGATCGCCCACGTGGAGCAGGTCTGCAAGAGCGTGAAGTTCGGCGTGATCGTCTACAACCGCAACGTCTGCAAGCTCACACCGGAGTCGCTCGCGATCCTGGCCGACCGTTGCCCCAACCTCATCGGCTTCAAGGACGGCGTGGGCGACATCGAAATGATGATGTCGATCTACCTGAAGATGGGCGAGCGCTTCTCCTACCTGGGCGGTCTGCCCACGGCCGAGGTGTATGCCGCGGCCTACAAGGCACTGGGCACACCGGTGTATTCGTCGGCGGTGTTCAACTTCATTCCGAAGACCGCGATGGACTTTTATGAGGCCGTGCGCACCGACGACCACGCCACGCAGCACCGCTTGCTCAAGTCCTTCTTCATGCCCTACCTGGACATCCGCAACAGATGCCAGGGCTACGCGGTGAGCATCGTCAAGGCGGGTGCCCAATTGGTGGGCCACGGTGCCGGCCCGGTGCGCGCACCGTTGACCGACCTGAAGCCGGCCGAGATGGAACAGCTCGACCAGCTCATCCGCTCGCTCGGCCCACAATAAGGGCGATGAGCCAAGCACCCCAACCGTTCCCGCACCTGCTCGATCCGGCCCGTTTCACGGGCACCGTGGACGGCCGGCCCACCGCCCTCTTCCTGCTACGCAACGCGCGCGGCATGGTGGTAGCGATCACGAACCTCGGCGCCAAGGTGCTGCAGATCGTGGTGCCGGATCGGCAGGGGGTGCTGGACGATGTGGCGCTGGGCTACGACAGCCTGGATGCCGTGCTCACCGGCTCACCCTCCATGGGTGCGTTCGTGGGGCGCTACGCCGGACGCATCGGTGGCGCGCGTTTCACGCTCGCTGGCCAGGAACACCGCCTCGCGCCCAATGCCGGGGCCCACTGCATTCACGGCGGGCCGCGTGGCGCGCGGCACCGCGCCTTTGACGCCACGCAAACAGACGCGCAGACGCTGGAACTGCGCCACCGTTTTCTGACCGCGGAAGACGACTTCCCCGGCACGCTCGACCTGCAGCTCACCTACCGGCTGACCGACGACAACGCGCTGGTGATCGAGCACCTGGCCACCGCGCTGGACGATGCCGGCCCAGCCAGCTTCACCAGCCACATCTATTTCAACCTCGACGGGGTGACCGAAGGCCAGACCATCGACGGCCATGTGTTGCACGTGCCACATGCCAACGAGGTGCTGGCCACCGGGCTTGACGGCATTGCCACCGGCGAACGCGTGTCGTTGAACGGCCATGTGCACGACCTGCGCAGCGCAAAAATGCTGGGCGCGCTGCCCGACATCGACCTGAGCTATCCACTGGAGGCCCACCTGGGCAACGAAGCACGCCTGTGTGCGCAACTGCGCAGCGAAGCCAGCGGCCGCTCGCTCGATGTGTGGACCACGGAGCCCTTGCTGCAGGTGTACACCGCGGGCCAGCTGGGCGTGGCCGAGAAGCCCGATGTGGGCAAACGGGGCGTGCGGCACCGTCCGCGCTCGGCCGTGTGCCTGGAGCCGCAGTGGTTTCCCAATGCGCCCAACTGCCCGACGCTGCCGCAAAACGTGGTGGCACCGGGACGGCCTTACCGGGGCACCACGGTCTATCGCTTCGGCGTGACCTCAGCGTTGGCCTGACCGGGCCATGGCCGCTTGCTCAGGGGATGAAGACCCTGTTCCGTCGGTTGCATTCCGGTGGCTCCCCATGCCCGGCCGAACGCACCTTCCGCTCTTCGGAAATCTCGACCTGAAACCACAGGCAAAACGGATTCTCGTAGCGGTAGCTCCAGACCACGCCACGGGAACGCGCCAGCCCATGCACCTCACCCGGACGACCCAGCCTTTGGCGAACCTCGTCCTGATCCATGCCGGGGTTGATGTGCAGGAAGTTCTTTTCGGTCAGCACCTGCTCTGCGCGAATGGCACGCCCGGAGGCATCCAGGTCAACGAACCAGGTGTGGCGGCCATAGGGACCACGTGGAAACTCCAGCCGGGTGCCGCCGTCCACCTGCCGCCTCGTTTCCGGCGGCCCCATGACGGTCACGATTTGCTCGGCTGTGGCCCCGATCACGTCCTTGGGCGGCGCGTAGCCGCTGCAGGCTGACAAGAAGACGACACCGATCAGACTCCACGAGGACATGCGCATCACTCGACTCCCGCGTTCACGACGAAGCCAGGTTTGAGCGTGTTCCCGGGCGCAAGTTCACGAGCGGCTGTAGGCCAGGCCCGAGGCCACGCCCCCGAACAGATCACCCTCGACCATGGCCACGCCGGGGAACTCGGCCTGCAGCGCGCGCTGGAATGGCCGCAAGGCCGAGGAACCACCGGTGAGGTAGATCGCGTCCAGCGTGCTGTCGGTGAGGCCGGCACGTTGCACGCATTCGCGCGCGCAGGCCACGGTGCGCGCGAGCAGGTGCCCCAAGTGGTCGCGCATCGCGTCCGCGTCCATGGCCGCGCCGAGCCCGCGCTCCACTTCGGACAAATCCACCCGCGTGGCGCCGTCCTGCTCCGAGCAGCGGATCTTGGCCTGCTCCACCTCGTGCGCGATGCGGTGGCCGTCGCGGTGTTTGAGCACCTTCATCAGGCGCTCGTGCAGCGCCACGTTGGTGTAATTCACGCGCAATTGCTGCGCCTGACTCAAGGCGCGCGGCTGGTACAGCCACTGGATCAGGTGCCAGGTGGAGAGGTCAAAGAACACGCGGCTGGGCACCTCGCGCT
The DNA here is from genome assembly GCF_018780385.1 of Hydrogenophaga sp. Lineage (GTDB taxonomy): Bacteria > Pseudomonadota > Gammaproteobacteria > Burkholderiales > Burkholderiaceae_C > Hydrogenophaga. The sequence goes on from NZ_JADMJO010000004.1 coordinate 64,066, forward strand.
GCTGCGGCCCCAGGTGCTTGTAGCCGAGCAGGGGCATGACCTGCTCCAGGCTGAGCTTGTGGTCGAAGTCGGTTCCGCCGATGTGCACACCGGTGGTGGCCAGCACATCGCCCGCGCGGTCAGCCAGTTTCATGCGCTGTGGGCCCAGCCGCACCACGGTGAAATCCGACGTGCCGCCACCAAGATCCACCACCAGCACCACGCTTTCGCGCTCCAGACGCCGCTCGTAGTCCAGCGCAGCGGCGATCGGCTCCAGTTGAAACGACACCTGCCTGAATCCCACGGCCTGCGCCGCCTGCAGCAGGGAGTCTTGCGCCAGCGCATCACGCTCCAGGTCGTCGTCGACAAAATGCACCGGCCGCCCCATGACCACCTTGGTGGGCGCCACGCCCAGCGACTGCGCCGCACGCTCGCGCAGCGCGGCGAGGAAGGTGGCCACGATGTCCTGGAAACTGATCTGCTGGTGGTTGACGACCGTGGTCTCCAGCAGCAGCGGGCTGCCCAGCAAGCTCTTGAGCGAGCGCATCAAACGGCCCTCGGTGCCGGCGAGGTACTGGGCCACCGCGTCGCGGCCGAAATGCGTGCTGCTGTCTTCCGAGTTGTAGAACACCGCCGTGGGCATGGAGACCAACGCCCCTTCCAGCGGAATCAAGCGCGCGGTGCCCCGCACATCGGCCCACGCCATGGCGGAGTTGGAAGTGCCGAAATCAATGCCGAGCGTGCCGTGGAGCGGAGGAGTCATGGGGGAGCGGGTGGGAAGTGACCCCCGAGACACGAACGGAAGCGCCGGCTCATGGGGAGCGCGGATTCTGCCACCGATGTGTGGCAGACCTTCTGCAAGCTCCCGCTACTTGCGCCGGACGCTCTTCTTGTCCTGGCGCGGCAGTTGCCCACCGGCACCCGGCACGTTGCGGGCGCGCTGTTCCGCGTCCTGTCCCGGCGTGGCCCGCATGTCGGTGTCGACCTGGCCTTGCTTCAGGTCTTTGTAGGCCTGCAGGATGACCGGGTCGGGCTTGTCGTCGGTCATGTCCGTGTGCTCGTCCCGCTCGTGCGGCAGCTTCAAGGGCGTCCCCTCCAGCGGTTGGGGCTCTTGGGGCTTGACGGTCTTTTTCACGGGCGACCTCCAGCGCGCATCGCACCACCCGATAGTCCCTCGTGCGAGCCGTGCTCGCCCATGCCGATGGGTTTGCCAGCCACGATGGACACGAGGTCGCTGACCGCGCGCACCATTTTGCTGTTGGGCGCGTCCCAGTAGTCGGCGGAATGCGGCACGAACTTCAGCAAAGCCAGCGAGGGCGAGTCCGGGCCCTCTGGAAACCAGGGCCGGGCAAACGGCGACCACAGGCGCTCGATATGTCCACGGTCGGTCACGATCTCGCCGTGCCCCGACAGCGATACATAGGTGCTGTCGTCCAGATCGGTGAAAGCCAGATTGGCCACACCCAGGTGCTCCACCTTGGAGGATCGCGTGTCGGTGAAAAACCAGATGGCGCCGCTGGCGTCCATCTCCAGTGCGTACATGGGCCGGCTGGCCAGTGAGCCGTCGGCCTCGATGGTGGTCAGCATCGAGGTGGCAATGTCCTTGATCAGCTCGGCGATGTGCTTGAGCTCGGCAGAGGTCTGGGTTTCGATGTTCATCGGTGCGCCTTGTCGTTGAGAGAACAGGCATACACCCTAAAAAAATGCAGTTCCCGGGTCTGTGCGCTATCGAACCCGCGAATGACAAGCCCGGATGAGCCCGAATCGCTGAGATCGGTTTTTTGAAGCAACACACATTTGGGGGACGTTTTCAGAAGATGCGTTGCTCACCCACAACTTATTGAAACGTATGGTCTTTTCATTGTTACGCTGGCCGCTCTCGCTAACTTTTTCCACCTATTTTTTACATATTTCTACATGAACCTCTCATACAAAGCCCTCGCCGCAGCCGTCCTCTCCGTCGCTGCCGCAGGTGCTCAGGCCCAAGTGCAGGCACCCACCAAGATGTACGCTGAAATTGGCTACGCCGCCATTGGCCTTGACGCCACCGATGGCACGGACACCCTGAAAGCCAGCCCCGGCGCCCTGACCGGCGTGTTCGGTTACCAGCTGCACCCCAACCTCGCCGTCGAAGGTTTCCTGGGCCTGGGCCTGACCAAGGACGAGATCGAACTCAACGGCGCTCCCTCGGGCGTCAACGCCAAGATCAACAACGCTTACGGCTTCTTCATCAAGCCGGGCTTCAAGGTGAGCGAAGGTGTTGAACTGTTTGCCCGCCTGGGCTATCTGCGCACCAAGCTCTCGGTGTCCGCTGGCGGCGTGAGCGTCAGCGATACCGACACGAGCGCGGCCTACGGCGTGGGTGTGAACTTGAATCTGACCAAGACCTCGTACCTGCAGGCCAACTGGACGAGCTACTACAAGGACGACGGCGCGAAGGCTCAGGGCGTTGCGCTCGCCTACGGCATGCGGTTCTAAGTTCCGTTGCGGGCCGTCGCAGCATCGGCCCCGTGACCGTTCAGCTGGTCGCTGGCGGTCATTCCCCCCAGGCTTTTGGCTTCTCCCCCTGAGGGCAAGGTGCGACTGAGCGACACTTGGCAGCAACCAAAACTGTCACTCAGGGACCACGATGCAGATATTGACGAGCTTGCTGACTCTGATCGTGCTCGCGCGCGTGCTTGGACATCTGTTCACACGCTGGGGCCAGCCAGCCATCGTCGGCGAAATGATGGCGGGCATACTGCTCGGGCCGGCGATTCTGGGGTTGGTCGAACCGAATCTGGCGCTGTCGGGCATCGCATCCCTGGCGATCTTCCTGGTCGTGCTCGACGCCGGCCTGGAGATGAGCTTTCAGGATGTGCAGGCTGCCATGCGCGGCCGTGGCTTCATCGTGGCGATGGTCGCATTCTTCCTGCCCTTCTGCGCGGGTGCGGCCGTGGCTTGGGCGTTCGACCAGGACCTGATGCGCATCATCTTTCTGGGTCTGTGCATTTCCATCACGGCGATGCCCGTGGCGGTGAAGATGCTCGACGAAATGGGCTTGCTGCAGACCGCCATCGGGCGCTATTCGGTGTCGACGGCGGTCATCAACGACATTCTGGCGCTGTTCATCCTTGGCGTGCTGCTGGCTCTGCCCGCCCAAACCAGCTGGGCCGCAATCCTGTCCACCGGTGGTGTGGTGACGCTCAAGCTGCTGGTGCTTGCGCTGGCTGTGCTCGGCCTGAATGCGCTGCTTGACCTGCTTCACCGGCGCGGTGTCGATGTGTCTGCAGGGCCGGAGAGGTTGGCCGCGTTGTTCGGTCCCGAGGCCGTGTTCGGCATCGTCATCGTGTTCGTGCTGGCCTTCGGTTCTCTCAGCGAGAGCCTGGGCTTCCATTTCGTCATCGGTGCGTTCTTCGGGGCCTTGCTGCTGGACAAACGCCAGTTCGTGCCTGCGCGTTACACCGACCTGCGCCGCACGCTCAGCTCGATCACCGGTGGTTTCCTCGCACCGGTGTTCTTTGCTTACCTGGGGCTGGAGTTCCAGATATCGGCGCTGGCCGATGTCGCCTTTGTCGCCGCGGTGTTGACCGCAGCCATCGCGTCGAAAGTGCTGGCCGGCTGGCTCGGCGGACGAGCCATAGGCATGTCCAACCGCGAGGCACTGGGCCTGGGTTTCATTCTCAACGGCAGAGGCGCGATGGAGTTGGTGGTCGCCAGCATCGCGCTGGAGCGCGGCTTCATCGGTCAGGGCATGTTTTCAGTGTTGGTTCTGATGGGCGTGGTGACAACGCTGCTGGCACCCATCTCGTTCAATGCCATCGTCGACCAAAAGATGCGGGAACGATACCGAGAGACCGGCCAGATGTGAACGAGGGCCTTGATGGTGCAGTGTCCCTTGACCGCCAGGATTCACACCCTTAGCATTTAATTCCTCTTTCTCCGGAGGCGGTGGAAGAGTAAATAACCACTAAGGAGACATCAGATGAATCGGCTATTGATCGCGGCGCTTCCCTGCGCACTCGCCGCTTGCGCCACCCCGTCCGGTGCCCCCCCCGCCGGCAGTCAAACCACTGCTCCCACGCTCTCGCACGCCGTTGTGCTGACCAAGCTCGACAGTCCGTGGGACATGGCATTCCTTCCCAATGGCACCATGTTCTTCACCGAGAAGTGCCTGGGTCTGTCGGTTCGCCAACCCAGTGGCACGGTGGTGAAGTTGCTCGGCATGAAAGACGCCACGGGTTACGCCTCGACTGCGAGCGATCTGTTCTGTGAAGGACAGGCCGGCATGGCCGGGGTGGCCGTTGATCCCGGCTTTGCCAGCAATCGCTTCATTTATGTCTACTCGACCTCAAGCCTGACCGCACCCGGAACCAACCGTGTGATGCGGCTCAAGGTCAACGACAACATGACCGCCGTGTCCGACCGCACGGATATCGTGGCCGACATTCAGTACAAGCCTCGTGCCAGCGACCATCCTTTTGGCGGGCCCGGTGCCCACAACGGTGGGCGGATTCGCTTCAACCCGGGTGACGGTTTTCTGTACGTGACCACCGGCGACACACACAACGGTGAGGTGCCTCAACACCCCACTCTCATTGGCGGCAAGGTCCTGCGCATTGATCGTGATGGCAAAGCCGCCCCGGGCAATGGCGCACCGGCGGGGTTTGATCCTCGGGTCTACACCTACGGCCATCGCAATCCTCAAGGGATCACATTCCGCCCGGGCACCAACCAGGCGTACACCGCGGAAAACGGACCCTGGCACACCGACGAAGTGACTGCCCTGGTGCCCGGCGGCAACGCCGGCTGGGATCCCCGCCCCAACAGGGCCGGCCGCGGCGCCTGCCCGGACAACTACTGTGGCTACAGCCCCAATCAGATGGGCGCCGTGGATCCGAAGCAAAGATCGGCATTCATGCCGATGACCGACACCAAGACCTACGCCAACGCCATGAAGCCGGCCTGGACGAACGACGGCCTGTCGCAGGGGATGTTCGGTGCCACCTTCTTGAGTGGTCCGCAATGGAAAGGGTGGAACGGCCGGATGATCGTCGGCTTCGGCGGCATCGGTATCCACGGAACGCCTGTCGGCAATCGCCTGGACGTGCTGGACATCTCGCGTGATGGTCTGACTGCAACCCGCACAACGGTGAACCTGCCCATGCCCGCGGTGCGTTTCCGTTCACTGGTGCAGGGGCCGGATGGCAACCTGTATGTGGCCAACGACGAGGGAACCATCGCGCGCCTGACGCCGAGTTGATGGCTCACCACGGGTGGTCTTTGAAATCATCGTTTGTGGGGGCCCGTTGGCCCTCACAAACTTTCAAACAATTTCCAAGATGAAACCGATCCTGCTTTTATCAGCGCTGGCCATGTGGTTGCCGGGAGGCACTGCGCACGCCGACGACGAGTTCTACAAGACCAAGAACTGTTTCGCCTGCCACAGGATAGACAGGAACACCTTGGGTCCTTCTTTCAAAAGCGTCGCAGCCAAATATGCGGATGCCCAAGGCGCCGACGTGGTGTTGGCCAGGAAGATCCGTGAAGGGGGTGTGGGCGTCTGGGGTCCGGTTCCGATGCCGCCGCAAACCCAGGTTTCGGAAGATGAATCAATGACACTGGCGCGGTGGATTCTGGGGCTCAAATGAGCCCTTCTTGACGGTCAACTCCCCACGCACGCAGGTCGCGGTCGAATCACACCACCGGCCCTCGCAGCGCCACATTCAACTGATCCACCACCTCCGCCCAATCCGCATCTTCCAGAATTTCTTCGCGCAGCAACGCGCTTTGCGCCGCTGACCAGAACGGCGCATCGGCCAGGCGCACATCGTCGGGCAGGGGCGAGTGATCGAGCAGGAAAGCTTCGATGGACTCGGGGTCGGAAGACAGGCCGAGTTGGGCGAACAGATCCGAGAAGCGGTGGAATGACTTTTCCATGGTGGGTACCTTGCAGACAGATGGATTGCGTCAAGGGTACTCCCCCGCCGCGCGACCACTACCGGTTCTGGCCCACGGTGGTGGCCGCTGCGGTGGTCGGTGTCCACCCGCCGCCCAGAGCCCGGTACACCGTCACCAGCGCAGTCGCCGTGCCCACGCGGGCCTGCACGAGTTGGTCACGCGTGTTGAGCACTTCGCGTTCGGCGTCGAGCACGGCCAGGAAGTCGGTCACGCCGGCGTCATAGCGCAGCCGGGCCAGTCCGGCGGCTTCTTCGGCGCTGCGCGCGGCCACGTCCAACCTGTCGGCGCGTTGTGCGCTGCGGCTGTAGCTGCTGAAGGCGCCTTCGGTTTCTTCCAGCGCCACGGCCACGGTCTGCTCGAAGCTGGCCAGGCTTTGCTGGGCGCGCGCTTCGGTGGCGCGAATGCGCGAGCGGATGGCGCCGAAGTCGAACGGGGTCCAGCTGATGCCCGCGCCCACCGCGTAGCGGGCCGACTGGCTGTCGTTCAAATCACCAATGCGCGCAGCGTTCAGACCCAGCAGACCCGAGAGTGAGAGGCGCGGGTACAGCGCAGCGGTGGCCACGCCGATGTTGGCAGTGGCGGCGGCCAGTTCGCGTTCGGCGGCCATCAGGTCGGGGCGGCGTTGCAGCCACTGTTCGGGGGTGCCCAGCGGCAGTGTGGCCAGGTCGGTCACGGGCAGGCCGGGCAGTGGCGCGGGTGCGCTGAGCTCGGCCAGCAGAGGGCGGGGTGCTTGCGCGGTGAGCGTGGCCAGGCGGAACACGCTTCGCTCGATGGCGGTCTGCAACGCCGGCAGCGCGGCTTCGGTGCTGGCCACCAAACCGCGGGCGCGCGCCAGATCGAGCTGGGTGCCGCGGCCGTTGTCCACGCGGGCGTTGGTGATGCCCAGCGCATCGCGCTGGTTCACCAGGCTGGCGTCGGTCACGCGCAGGCGCTCCTGCAGGCCGCGCAGTTCCAGGTAGTTGCGCGCCACCTCGGCCGCCACGGCGGTGTGGGCGGCGTTCAGGCCGGCTTCGTTGGCACTCACGAGGGCGGCCGCGGCCTCTCGGCCCCGGCGCACGCCGCCAAAGAGGTCGATCTCCCAGTTCGCCACAAAGCTGGCGTCGTACGCGGTGCCGGTGCGTGCGCTGCGGGTGGTGCCGGGCTGTTGCGTGATGGGCCGGATGGAGCGCTCGGCGCTGGCGTCCACGCCCACACCGGGCAGGCCTGCCGCGTCCGCCTCGCCCTGGTTGGCGCGCGCCTCTTGCAGACGGGCTTGCGCGATGCGCACGTCGCCGTTGGCTTGCAGGGCGCGTTCGATCAGGGCGTTCAGGCGTGCGTCGTTGAAGCCGCGCCAGAAGGTGGCAATGTCGGTCGCGGGTGCTTGTGCGTTGACGGCGGCGGCACCTGCGGCAATGAATCCGGCATCCACCGCGCTGGTGGGGCGCTGGTAGTCGGGGCCGACAGCGCTGCAACCGGCAAGCACGGCGGCGAACAGCACAGAGGGCACAAAACGCTTATTCATGGTTGGCTCCCTGTACCGCCACGTGGGGTGCGGTGGCCCTGTGGCGGGCCTGGCGGCGGCTGCGAAGCAGCGCATAAAACACCGGTGTCAGGAAGATGCCGAACAAGGTGACGCCCAACATGCCGGAGAACACGGCAATGCCCATGGCGCGGCGCATTTCGCTGCCCGCGCCGCTGCCCAGAATCAACGGAATCACGCCGGCGCAGAACGCGATGGAGGTCATCAAGATGGGGCGCAACCGCATGCGACAGGCGTGCACGATGGCGGCAAACAGCTCTTCGCCACGCTCTTCCAGCTCCTTCGCAAACTCCACGATCAGGATGGCGTTTTTGCAGGCCAGGCCGACCAGCACCACCAGCGCCACCTGCGTGAAGATGTTGAGATCACCCGGCTGCGAGAACGGTGGAAAGCTGGAGAGCCACACGCCGAACAGCGCCGAGAGAATGCCCATGGGCACGATCAGCACGATCACCATCGGCAGGCTCCAGCTTTCGTACTGCGCGGCCAGCACCAGAATCACCAGCAGCACCGAGATGGCGAGCACCGCCGCGAGGATGGGCACCTTGGTCTGTGTGCCCGGCAGGGTGATGTCGCGTGTGAGGCGGTCCTGGTAGCTCAACTCGGTCCACTCGTAGCTCATGCCGCGCGGCAGCGTGTTTTTGAGCAGGCCTTCAATCTCGGCCTCGGCCTGGCTGGACGAGAAGCCCGGGTTGGGCGCGCCGTTGATGTCGGCCGAGGGGAAGCCGTTGTAGCGCGTCACGCGCGTGGGGCCAAAGGTGGGCTCCACCGTCATGAGTGCGCCCAGTGGCACCATCTCGCCGGCGGCGTTGCGCGTCTTGAGGTTGGTGATGGCTTCGGCGTTGTTGCGGAACGGCGCGTCGGCCTGCACGACCACCTGGTAGGTCTTGCCGAACTGGGTGAAGTCGTTCACGTAGAGCGAGCCCAGGTTGACCTGCATGGTGTCGTAGATGTCGGCGAGGTTGATGCCCATCTGCTTGGCGCGTGTGCGGTCCACGTTGGCGTAGAGCTGCGGCACGTTGATGTCGTAGCCCGAGAACGGCGTGCCGATGCTCGACTTCGGGTTGCCGTACACCTGCCCCAGCGTGCCCCACACCGCGCCATACAGCGCCTGCTCACCGAGACCACCCCGGTCCTGCACCTGCAGCTTGAAGCCACCGGCGTTGCCCAGGCCGTCCACCGCGGGCGGCGGCACCACAAACATGCGTGCCCCTTGAATCTGCTGGATCGCACCGTTGACCTGCCCCAGGATCGCGCCCTTGCTGAGCTCGGGCGTGGTGCGCTCTTCAAACGGCGCCAGACCGAAGAAGACGATGCCTTCGTTGGGCGCGGCCGAGAAGCCGGCGATGGACAGGCCGGGGAAGGCCACCGAATCGATGATGCCGGGCACCTTCAAGGCGATGTCGCTCATCTCGCGGATCACCTTGTCGGTGCGGTCGATGGACGAGCCTGCTGGCAACTGCGCGATGCCGATCAGGTACTGCTTGTCGGGCGCGGGCACGAAGCCGGCGGGGATGCGCGTGAACAGCAGCGCCGTGGCGCCCAGCAGGATGGCGTAGACCGCGAGCGAGGCCGTCTTGTGCCTCACGATATAGCCCACGCGGCGGCCATAGCCTTCGCTGCCGCGGTGGAACACGCGGTCGAACCAGTGGAAGAAGGGGCCGAACACCTTGTCCATGGCGCGCGTGAGCCGGTCGGGCGACTGGTCGTGCGGGTGCAGCAGCAGCGCCGAGAGCGCCGGGCTGAGCGTGAGCGAGTTGAAGGCCGAGATCACCGTGCTGATGGCAATGGTGACGGCGAACTGTTTGTAGAACTGGCCGGTCAGGCCGGGCACAAACGCCAGCGGCACGAACACCGCGCACAGCACCAGCGCGATCGCGATGATGGGTCCCGAGACCTCGCGCATGGCCTGGATGGTGGCGTCACGCGGCGACAGGCCCTCCTCGATGTTGCGCTCCACGTTTTCCACCACCACGATGGCGTCGTCCACCACGATGCCGATGGCCAGCACCAGGCCAAACAGTGTGAGCGTGTTGATGGAATAACCGAGCAGCAACAGGAAGGCAAAGGTGCCGACGATGGACACGGGCACCGCCAGCAGCGGGATGAGCGAGGCGCGCCAGGTCTGCAGAAAGACGATGACCACCAGCACCACGAGCGCGATGGCCTCCAGCAGCGTGATCACCACCTTCTCGATGGAGGTCTGCACGAAACGCGTGGGGTCGTAGACGATGCTGTAGCTCATGCCGGGCGGGAAGTTCGCCTTCAGCCGTTCCATGGTCTCGCGCACGCTGTTGGAGAGCGCGAGTGCATTCGAGCCCGGTGCCTGGAACACCGCGATGGCCGCGGCTTCCTTGTTGTTGAGCAGGCTGCGCAGCGCATAACTGCCGGCCGACAGCTCGACCCGCCCAATGTCGCGGATGCGGATCATGCCTCCGGTGGCGGGCTCGGCGCGAATGATGATGTCGGCGAACTGCTCCTCGGTGGTCAGGCGGCCCTGCGTGTTGACGGCGAGCTGGAACTCGGTGCCGGTGGGTGCGGGCGGCGCGCCCACGGTGCCGGCGGCCACCTGTGCGTTTTGTTCGCGGATGGCGCCGATGACTTCGGCTGTGGTGAGGCCGCGCGCGGCGAGTTTGGTGGGGTCGAGCCAGACGCGCATGGCGTAGTCGCCCGCGCCAAACAGAATGACCGAGCCCATGCCCGGAATGCGCAGCAAATCGTCGCGCACATTCAGTTGGCCGTAGTTGCGCAGGTAGAGCGCGTCGCGGCTGTTGTCCGGGCTCACCAGGTGCACCACCATGGTCAGGTTGGGGCTGCTTTTTTCAGTGGTCACGCCGATCTGGCGCACGATCTCGGGCAGACGGGGCAGCGCGCGATTGATGCGGTTTTGCACCGCGGTTTCAGCGGCTTCGGGGCTGGTGCCGATCTTGAAGGTGACGGTGAGCGTCATGGCACCGTCGGCGGTGGCCTGCGAATCGAAGTACAGCAGGTTCTCGATGCCGCTGATCTGCTCCTCCAACGGCGTGGCCACGGTCTCGCTGATCACACGCGGGTTGGCGCCAGGAAACTGCGCGCGCACCACGATCTGCGGTGGCGCGACCTCGGGGTATTCGGAGAGCGGCAACTGGAAGATGGCCAGCGTGCCGATGAGGAAGATGAAGATCGACAACACGGCGGCAAAGCGCGGCCGGTCGATGAAAAAGTGTGAGATGTCCATGGTGGCGCTCCGCTCAGGCCGCGCGGGCGTCGGTGGCGCGCTGCGACGTCGGCGCAGGGCCACCGGCCGGCGCTGCGGGTGCGGCCGGAATCGGCATGCCCTGGGCATCCACCTGCAGCACCTGCGGCGCCACCGGCACACCCGGAATGATGCGCTGCAGGCCGTCCACCACCACGTTCTCGCCGGCCTTGATCTGACCGCCACCCACCACGCGCATGCCACCCTGCAATGCGCCGAGCTGCACACCTCTGAACTGCGGCTGGCCGTCGGCGCCCACCACCACCACGAACTTCTTGCTCTGATCGGTGCCGATGGCGCGCTCGGGCACCAGCACCGCCGCGTACGGCGCGCTGGTGGCCATGGTCAGGCGCGCGGCCAGACCGGGCACGAACTGGCCCTTGCTGTTGTCAAAGCTGGCGCGCAGGCGGATCGCACCCGTCTGCGAATTGAGGCGGTTGTCCACGAAATCGAGCGTGCCCACGTGAGGAAAGCCCTCTTCGTTGGCCAGACCCATGCGCACAGCGGGCTTCTTCTCGTTGGTCGCACGGATGCGCAGGAAAGTCTGCTCGCTGCCGTCAAAGTAGGCGTGCACCCGCAAGACGCCGGCGATCGAGGTGAGCACGCTCTGCTCGTTGACCAGGTTGCCGGCCGTGATATTGGCCCGCGAGGCGCGCCCGGCGATCGGTGAGCGCACGGTGGTGTAAGACAGGTTGAGTTGCGCCACCCGCAGCGCGGCCTGGGCGGCCTTGATGTCGGCGTCGGTGGTGCGCGAGCTGGAAGAGAGCTGGTCGAATTCCTGGCGCGAAACGGCCTTGGCATCGAGCAGTTTCTGCGCGCGGGCCACCTCGGTGGTGGCGAGTTCGGCGCGCGAGCGCGCGGCGGCCAGTTGCGACTCGGCACGGGCGACCTCGGCCTGGAAAGGGCGCGGATCGATGGTGAACAGTAACTGGCCTTTGGAGACCAGCGCGCCATCGGTGAAGTGGACTTTGTCCACGACCCCGCCCACCCGAGGCCGCAGTTCCACGAATTCAGCCGCCTCCAGCCGACCGCTGAAGGTCTCGCTGTCGGACACAGTGCGGGCCACCGCGGGGGCCACGCTCACCGGCGCGGCCTGGGGTGGACCGCCTTGCGCGTCGGCCGGTCCGCCGCAACCGCTCAGCCAGGACGTGGCCACCAGAAAAAGAGACCACAACGCCAGAGGGATGCCCCGGCGCGGAGCGCGCGACGAATTGTTCATGTGCAACTGCCTGAAAAGGTTCATGACCGTTCCCGAACCAGGAAGGCGCAACGGTGAAAGTGCGCCATCAAGTTCCGTGCAGCGCGTTGACGCTTCGAGAACTTTCCAATCGGGTCTCTATCGACCGCGCGAGCATACGACCACTCACCCGGTTTGGTCGACCCCCAAAAGAGGAGGCCTGCGTCGGGCAAAAGGTCTTTTAAACGGGGGCCCCGTTGCCGCCGTGTTTGTGAACAAACGTCACCAATGCCGGACGTCAGCCTCCCGGCAGTTCTTCCCGGGCTTCCACCGCCAGCTGGCGCACGACCGAGCCCGAAACCGCCGCCACCGCTCGGATGCGCAATGCCCGCCCGGGTGCCAGTTCCACGCGGCAGTGGTAGTCCAGCCCGTCGGTCTGGCCCGGGCTGTTGCTGGCAATGCGACGCGACCATTGACGCTTGCCGTCGAGTTCCACGACAAGTTCGTGCCAGGCGCCGTCCAGCGGCTGTGGCACGCGCACCACGAGTGTCGCGTCCACATCGAAGCTGCGATGCCGATCCAGCGAGCCGGGGATGTCGAGCACCGCCACCGACGCGCCGCCCACGTCGCAGCGCCAGACTTCGGGTTTCGTTGAGCGGGATCCTGGCTTCATGGGGCCAGAAGTTGTTTCAGTTCACCCGAGCTGGCGAGCCGCTGCACGTCTTGGGCGCCCCCCACCAGCACGCCGCGCACAAACACCATGGGAAAGGTGGGCCAGCCGGTCCACATCTTGAGCGCATTGCGCCGGCGCCACTGCGAGAAATAGCTGCCGATCTCCAGATAGCCATGCGCTACGTCGGCTGCAGCCAGCGTCTTGCGGACTTTGCCCACCCAGGGGTTGCCCGACATGCCGAACACCATCACGGCGTTGGAAGCCACGTCGGCCTGGACCTGGCGCAGCAAGTCGCTGTTGAGGTTGGCCACTTTCTGCTGGATGGCGGGGTGGATGGCGGCTTCGTCGAGAACGGGGCGGGGCATGGTGTGTCCTGAGGGTTGGAAGATGCGAACTGTAGTGGCATCCGCCGCTGTCGATTCGCCCTCGGCGCTGAACTGCCTACCGCAAAGCCGTCGAACCGAGATCCGTATGGGAGACGATCACTTCAATCCTGGTGGGCGGCGACACCGGACGAAAGGCGCTCAGGCTACAGAGTTTCCCTAAGACCCAAAAGAAGCCATACCGCGCAAAATTGTTAACAGTCAACATTTAAGCAAGGTTCCCATGAAACGTCGAATCCTCCTGCAGGCTGCTCCCGCTCTTCTGGCTGCTCCAGGCTTGGTGCTGGCCCAGTCGGCCTACCCGAGCCGGCCCATCCGTTACATCGTGCCGGTGTCGGCTGGCGGCGGCAGTGACATGGTGGGTCGCACCGTCACCGAGCGCTGGAGCAAGCTGCTCAACCAGAGTTTCGTGGTCGACAACCAGGGTGGTGGCGGAGGTGTGATTGCCTGCCAGGCCACGGCGCGCGCGCCGGCCGATGGCTACACCCTGCTGCAGGGCTACGTGGCCACCCACGGCACCAGCCCGGCCACCCGCAAACTGCCCTACGACGCCATCAAGGACTTCACGCCCATCGGCATGATCGGCGCCACGCCCAACGTGCTGGTGGTCAACTCGAACCTCCCGGTCAAAACGATGGAGGAGTTCAAGGCGTACATCGCCCAGAACCCCGGCAAGATCAGCTACGGCTCGGCGGGCGCAGGTTCGCTCACCCACCTCTCCATGGAGTTGCTCAAGCAGCAGGTCAATGCTTTCATGGTGCACATCCCCTACCGCGGCATCGCGCCCGCCTTCACCGACCTGATCGCTGCCCAGACGCAGGCCATGTTTCCAGGTCTGGCTGCGGCCATGCCGCACATCCGCTCGGGTCGCGTGCGCCCGCTCGCCGTCACCGGCAAGGGCCGCCACCCGCTGCTCAAGGACGTGCCCAACATGGACGAGGTGGGCTTCAAGGGTTTCGACGCCGTGCAGTGGTACGGCGTGGTGGGGCCGGCCGGCATGCCGCCGGCGGTGGTCAAGCAGCTCAACGACACGCTCAACCAGGTGCTCAACGCATCCGACATGCGCGAGAAGCTGGCGGTGGAAGCGGTGGAGCCGCAGCCCATGTCGCCCGAGCGTTTCGCTCAGTACATTCAGGCCGACATCGTGCGCTGGACCACGCTGGCGAAGGCGCGCAACATCGTCCTGGACTGATCAGGCGCGCACCCAGCCGGTGGCCAGCATCCAGCGGGCCATGGGTTGGGTGAGGAAGATCGTGGTGACGATCCGCACGATGTGAAAGGCCGTCACCGTGGGCGCGCCCAGCGCAAAGGCCTTTGCGATCAGACCCATTTCGGCCATGCCGCCGGGCACCAGCGCCACGAAGCCCGTCATGAGCGGCAGCCCGGCGCCCCGCGCGATGGCCCAGCCCAGGCCCAGGCACACCGCCAGGATGCCCAACGTCACCAGGGCTGCACTCAGCAGCACGCGCGGCGCGCGCGCGAAGAATGCGCGCGTGATGTTCAGTCCGAGTGCCCAGCCGATCAGCACCTGCGCCGCCACCAGCAGGCCATCGGGCAGGCGGGCGTTCCAGCCCTGCGCGGCACACACACCGCCCACCAACACCGGCCCGAGCAACCAGGGGTTGGGCAACCTGCATCGCTGCAACACAAGGGCGGCGGCTGCGGCGCCCGCCAGCAGCACCAGCAACTGTGGCCATGGCAGGACGCCCGCAGGCAGCACCGGGCCTGCGCTCGTCGGCACGCCCACCAGCCCCGCCAGCAGCGTGGCTGAAGTGGTCACCAGGATGATGCGTGTGGCGTGCGCCGAGGCGACCACGGCCGCATCGGCGCCGGCGCGCTGGGCCTGCAGCGCCATCTCGGCCGAGGCGCCCAGGGCCACGGCGTAGATGGCTGTGGACCCGTCGCAGTTCGCCAGCCGCTGAAACACCGGTGCCGCCAGCCATGACAGCACCAGCGCGCTCGCAGCGCCCAGCGCGATCCAGGGTGCAAGCGCGCCGGTCTGCGCCAGGATGGCTGGTGTGAAGTACAGCCCGAGCGAAGCGCCGATGGCGCCCTGGGCAAGTCGGCGAGCCAGCGGCGGCTGGCGCTGCGTGCGACCCGAGGCCAGGGCCATCAGGGCCACCGCCAGCATGGCACCCAGCACCCAAGGCAGCGGCATGCCGATCCCGCGCGCCAACCAACCGCCCAGGCCGGCCGTCAGCGCACTGATGGCCAACCACCCCAGGGATCCGACAGGGCCGGCCACGGGCGCTGAAACTCAGCTGCCCAGGTAGGTGCCGCCGTTGACGTGCAGCACCTGGCCGGTGACGAAGCGGGCTTGCGGGCCGGCCAGCCAGGCCACCGAGTCGGCCACTTCCTCGGCCGTACCGCGTCGACCCAGCAATGGTCTGTGCGTGGCGTGGTGTTGCGGCGTTGCCGCCGAACTGGTGCTGTTGCGCTGGGTCGAGATCATCCCGGGGGACACGCAATTGACGGTGATATTGGACGGCGCGAGGTCGTGCGCCAGCGCGCGCGTGAGACCCACGAGCCCGGCCTTGGCCGTGACTACGTGCACTCGCTGGGAGGCGCCGGTGTGGGCGGTGAGGCCGCCGATGTTGACAATGGCGCCTCTGCCAGAGCGCTCCAGCAGCGGCTGTGCCGCCTGGCTGCAGAAAAACGCACCGTCGAGAACGACTGACAAGGTGGCGCGCCAGTCATCGGCTGTGATCTCGGCCAACGGCGCTTCGCGGCGCACGGCGGCGTTGTTCACCAGCACATCGAGCCGTCGAAAATGCGCTCCGATCTCCGCCAGCATGCGCCGAGCGTCGGCAGGGTCGGTGATGTCGGCCACGCACAGCAGGGCTGGCACGCCCATGGCCTGCAGCTCGTGCACAACCGCCTGGCCTTCGTCCACCGACGTGCGCACATTGATCACCACGGCCATGCCGTCGCGGGCCAGTGCCAGCGCGATCGCGCGGCCGATGTTGCGGCCGGCGCCGGTCACCAGGGCCACGCGTTGGTCGGGTTGCAGGGTCGGGAGTTGCGTCATGCGGCGGGGCTTTCCATGAGGTCGCGCGCAACTCAGACGCGCAGCAGCTGGAGATCGACCACGCCACCGGTGAGCAGGTCGTCCAGCCAGGCCTGGATGGCCTCACCACGCTGCTGCGACACGCCGCCGTAGCGCAGGTTGGCCCAGAACTTGTGCGTGAGGTCGCTGTCACTCAGGGGGTGGTCGGCACCGCCCTTGAAATGGTCTTGGCGCTGCTCGATCATCGAGCCGTCTTTCAGGGTCACTCGCAGGTGGCCGGTGAACTGACGCGGATAGGGGTTTTGCAGATCGACCACGTAGTGCACGCGCGCGGCCAGGTCGCGCAGGTCGGCGCGTTGCACCATGGTTTCGGTGTAGGCCTCCAGCCCGGCGTCGTCGAGCACGAAGCCAGCGGCGATCGCGTAAGGGATGCTGAATTTGGCGGCGTAGGCGTTGGGTGGACTGGCCTTCTGCGCCAGCGGCTCCCACAGGCGGTGCACGATGCCCTCGGCGGTCTCGCACTCGATGCGTTCGATCGCGGCCGGGTCCACGCCCTGGCGGCGCAAGGCGCGCGCGCAATCGATGTATGGGTGAGCCATGGTGCCGCAGGCATAGGGCTTGAAGGCGATGGCAGGCCACAGCCAGTGTTTGCCGAAGTCTTTCAGCATGGCGGGGAAGTCGCCGCTGGTGGTGTTGGCAAAGCCGTGGAACAGGCCGTGCGTGCCCTCGAACACAGTGGCCGGCCCGACGAAGCCTGCTTGTGCCAAGCGCACCGCACGGTATCCCGATTGCGCGGCCCAGCCCGGGTGCAGGCGTTTGGTCCACGAGCCGTCTGCCAAGTATTCAATGATGCCGCCAGCCATGCTGCCGGACAGGCCGAAGGCGTTCACCAGCTCGTCTTCGCTCAGGCGCAGCGCAGCGCCGATACCGGCCACCGCGCCCACCACGCCGAAGATGGCCGTGGGGTGGAAACCTGCCTTGTGCACCTGCATGGGCGCCACCGCGCACAGGCGGCACATCACCTCCACGCCCACTGCAATCCCGCGCAACAGCGCGGCGCCGTCCAGCGCGTGGCGCTCGGCCGCGGCCAGCAAGGCCGGCACGATCACCACGCCGGCATGCACCGGGCCTCCCTCATAGGTGTCGTCGAAATCCTCACCGTGAGCGGCAATACCGTTGACGAAGGCTGCGGCTTCCACACCCATGCGCGCGGGCGAGCCGATCACGGTGCAGACCCCGCCCTGTTCCACCGCAGCCAGCGCGGCTTTCACATAGGGTTCGTGGCGCGCCGCCAGGCAGATGCCAGCCACGTCCATGAGCAGGCGGCGTGCGGTGACCAGGGCCCGGGGATCGCGCTCCGGATGGCAGTCCACGATGGCCCGCGCCAGTTGGCGCGAGACGGTGAGCGCCTGGGCAGGCGGTGTGTTCACAGCAGTCGTCATGCCTTGACCTTGGGGGTTTTCCATTCTTTCCAGCCGGTGTAGACCGTGAGCGCGGCGGCCACGGCCAGCAGGCCGGCCGACACCGGGTCGGTCACGAAGATGCTGTGCTCGCCGCTGGAGATCAGCAGGCTGCGCCGGTAGTTCGACTCCAGCAGGTAGCCGAGCA
The DNA here is from genome assembly GCF_018780385.1 of Hydrogenophaga sp. Classification (GTDB taxonomy): domain Bacteria; phylum Pseudomonadota; class Gammaproteobacteria; order Burkholderiales; family Burkholderiaceae_C; genus Hydrogenophaga. Next base: position 81,587 of record NZ_JADMJO010000004.1, read on the forward strand.
CGAGGCCCAGCACCATGGGCAGCACAGGGATGCGCAGCATGCGCATGAAGTAGCCGAGCACGCCGATGGCCAGCACGAGCCCGAGTTCAAACACGCTCTGGTGGATGGCGTAGACGCCGGTCATGACCAGAGCCAGGATGGCTGCGATCAGGTAAGGCTTGGGACGGTTCACCAGCCAGATGCAGGGCGTAAGGATCACCAGGCCGATCAGCAGCATGGCGATGTTGGCGATGAAGAGGCCGCCGTACAGGCCGTACACAACCTCGGGCGCCTTCTCGAACAGCATCGGGCCGGGTTGCAGACCGTGGATCAGGAAGCCGCCCATCAGGATGGCTGCCGAGTTCGAGCCGGGAATGCCCAGGCTGAGCAGCGGCACCAGCGCGGTGGCGGTCACCACGTTGTTGGCGGCTTCGGGCGCGGCCACACCTTCGGGTGAACCCTTGCCGTATTCCTCGGGGTACTTCGACCAGCGCTTGGACTCGGAATAGGCCATGAAGGCCGCGACCGTGCCACCTGCACCAGGCGTGACACCTTCAAACGTACCCACCGCCGCGCCGATGGCCTGCGGGCGGAACAGCCGTTTCCACATCGCCCAGTTGGGCAGCTTCAGGCGCGAGGTGGCCTTGTCGGCCTTGGCCCATGCCGGCTCACCGATCTGCACCAGCATCTCGGTGACGGCAAACAGGCCCACCATCACCAGGATCGGCTTGACGCCATCCAGCAGGTCGGCCGAGCCGAAGTTGAAGCGGGCCACGCCCGAGACCGGGTCGCTGCCGATGAAGGCGATCATCAGGCCGATGCAGGCGGCGACCAAGCCCTTGAGCAGCGAGCCGCCCGAGAGACCGGCGATCACCGACAGGCCGAGCACGCCGAGCGAGAAGTACGCCGCTGGCGTGAAGGCCAGTGCCACCTTGGCCAGGCTTTCGGTAGCCAGCACCAGCACCAGCAGACCGAACAGGCCGCCCACCAGGCCCGAGACCAGTGAAATGCCGAGCGCTTCACCCGCCTTGCCCTGGCGCGCCATCTCGAAGCCGTCGATCACGGTGGCCGCGGCCGAGTTGGTGCCCGGCGTGCGGATCAGGATGGCCGGTATCGAGCCGCCGTACTCGGCACCCACATACACGCTGGCCAGCAGCACGATGGCGGTGGTCGGGTCCATGCCCACGGTAAAGGGCAACAGCAAGGCCATAGCGATGGAGGGCGAGATGCCCGGCAACGCGCCGCCAAAAATACCCCACATGACACCCGCGAAAGCAGCCACCACCACCCACACCGACGCCAGTTGGCTCAGCGACTGAATAAAACTGTCCATGGATCAACCCGAAAAGATTTGCGGCCAGAAGCCCGCAGGCATGCGCACCTTGAGTGCCATGTCGAACATCAACCACAGCACCGGGCCGGTCACCAGCAACATGCCACCCACAGCCACTTTGTTGCGGCCGCCGGCGAACATCGCCACGGCCGCCACCAGCAGGCCGATGGACACCACATAACCCAGCATGGGCAGCAGGAACACATAGCCCAGCAGGATGGCCAGCAGGCCTGCCGCCAGCAGGTGCGAGCGGTTGCTGGAGGCGGCGTCGCCGTCGTCCTCCACGTCACCGGTGGCGCGCGTCACGGCGCCCTTGATGAGCAAGCCGACCGAGGCCAGCCCCATGAGCATGCCGACCATCACCGGAACGCCCGAGGCGCCCACGCTGTCGGCCAGCAGGCTGTCCTCGATGTTGCGCGCGTACATGACATAGGCGCCCGAAAACACCAGGGCCACGCCGCCAGTGATGAAGGATGCGGCGCGGTCGCTGATGGCCTCGCTCATTTCAGCAGGCCCAGTTCCTTGAAGGACTCGGTCGTCTCGGCGGCCACTTCGGCGGTGAACTTGCGCGCGGCGTCACGTCCCATCACGATGGGCGTGAGGTGTTCCTTGGTGTACTCGGCCTTGTAGGCCGGGATCTCCACCACCTTGCGCACCGCGTCTTCCCATGCCTTGGCGACGCTGTCAGGCAGACCCTTGGGGCCGGCGAGGCCGCGGAACTTGCGCACAACCACGTTGTATCCCTGCTCCTTGGCCGTGGGCAACTGCGGCAGGCCCTGGAGACGGGCTTCGGACAGCGTGGCCAGCAGGCGAATCTTGCCGGCTTCGAGCTGGCCGTTGATCTCCTGCATCTCGCCGACGCCGATGTCATAGGTGCCGTTGAGCACGCCGATCATCTGGTCGCCGCCACCTTCGTGGCTGATGATCGGCACCTTCACGCCGGCCGCGCGCGCCAGGCGCTCCATGGCGATACGCTCCAGCGATGCCGGGTTGGAGGCGCCCCAGCGCGACTTGCCGGGGTTGGCCTTGGCGAAGTTCACCACGTCGGTGAGGCTCTTGTAGGGCGACTCGGTGCGGGTGAAGATCACTTCGGGGTCGGCGAACACGATCACGATCGGGTCCAGGCCGTCGTAACCCACCGTGGGCTTGGACAGCAGGGTGGTCTGGATGTAGGTCGGCGTGGTGCCGTAGAAGATGGAGCCATCGGGGGCGCCCTTGGCCACGGCAGCCACGGCGGTGGCGCCGCTGCCGCCGCGGATGTTTTCCACGCCGAAAGTGGTCTTCATCACCGTGCTGAGCTGTTTGCTGAGATCGCGCAGGAACACGTCGGTACCGCCACCGGGGCTGGAGTGGGTGACCAGCGTCACCCGGCTCACCGGGTACTCGATCTGCTGCGCCATCGCGGCGCCCAAGCCAGCCAGCGAGAGGCCGGCCACGGTGATCAGGGTCTTGAAGTTCATGTCGTGTCTCCTGGGGTGGATGGGTAGCGTTCAACCGAGAGTGAGGTGGGGCAGGATGTCGCGCACGCTCGCGTGCGCAGCCAGGTCCATGCAGGCGTCAAACGCCTGACTGGATTTCGCCGCGCCCAGCACAGGGGTGCTCTGGTCGACGAATTTGGCCTTGAGCTGTTCGGGCGACATCGGCCGCTCCAGGCTGCCCACGGCGTGTTCAACGAAGATGTGCAGCTCGCGGCCGTCGGTGGTCTTGAGCGTCACGTCGACTGAGGCTTCGTGGATGGAGCGGTCCACCACCAGTTCTACCTTGGCGCGCAGCGCGAGCACCTCAGGGCTGTTGACCACGTTGTCGGCGTACTCGTGTTCACCAGCGCGGCCGAAGATGACGGCCACAGCGCAAGAGTGGTAAACGCTGAATTTGCTCTGCAGGCCGTCACTGGGCGTCTTCTTGCCGGTGAGCTCCTGCACCAGCGGATGGGCGCGCAAGGTGATAGAGGCGACGTCGGAGGCTTTCAGGCCGTGGGCGTTGCGCAACTGCACACAGGCGTCGATGGCCGGGTGGATCACGATGCCGCAGGCAAACGGCTTGTAGGTGTTGAGCGCGATCTCCCACGTCTGGCCCAGACGCTCGGTGATCTCGCTCCAGTCGGTCTTGTCCGAATACACCTGCAGCAATCCACGCGGCGCCTCGAGAGCGCGGCGCGAGGCGGTGAAGCCCTTGCTGGCCATCAGCGCCGACATCAGGCCCACCTTGGCGGCACCACCGGGATGAAAAGGTTTGGTCATGGTGCCGAACTGTTCGCGCAGGCCCACCGGCTGCGAGGCCGCGATACCCAGCGCCATCTGTGTCTGCGCGGCGCTCAGGCCCAGCAGGCGCGAGCAGGCCGCAGCACTCCCCAGCATGCCGGTGGAGCCGGTGATGTGCCAGCCTCGGTCGTAGTGGTCGGGGTAGACCGCGTTGCCCACGCGGCACGACACCTCCACGCCCACCACCAGCGCGTCGATGGCCTGACGGCCCGAAATATTGAGGTATTCACCCAACGCCAGCACGGCCGAGGCCACGGGACCGGCGGGGTGGATGATGGTCTTGAGGTGGGTGTCATCGAAGTCGAAGGTGTGCGAACTGATGCCGTTGAGCAGCGCCGCGTTGGCCATGTCGACCTTCTCGGCGCGGCCCAGCACGCTGGCCTGGCGTGAGGGCTCGAGCATCTGCACGGCGGCCAGCGCCGAGCCGACGGTCTCGTGCTGCGAAGGTCCCACCGCGCAGCCAGCCCAGTTGGCAAAGGTGCGGTGCGCCTGTGCTTCCACCGCGTCGTCCCAACCTCTGGACGGGTGGGTGGCCACGAAACTCGCCAGCAACTCGGTGATGGCGGGGGCGTGTGCGTCGGCTTGCACGGTGGTATTGCGGGACATGAGCATGGGTCGGCTTCGTTCAAAGTGGATCGATGACCACGATTGTCCGAAGCGAATTGCCAACTGTCAACAGTTTGCAGGGGGTGTTTACCCTTACCACGGGCCGGCTGCCCGGCTGGCTCGTCAGCTTGTCAGCCGGTGGATTCGCCCGACTGCACGAGGCGCTGCCAGCCCTGCTTCACGTGGTTGGCGAGCAGGCGCTCGGCCGCGTCGGCGTCGCGCCGCGCCAGCGCATCCACGATGTCCCGGTGCTCTTCGTTGGAGACCTTCAAGCTGCCCGACTGGATCAAGCCGCGGCGGCGAAACAGGTGGGTCTGGTTGACGATGGAGAGGTACATCACCTCCAGCGGCTTGTTGTTTGCGATCTGCATCAAGCATTCGTGAAAGCGCAGGTTCAGCGGGTAATACGCCGCCACATCACCCGACATGGCCGCCGACTCCATGGCTTTGAGCTGGGCGTTGAGCGCCTTTACGTCCTTGTCACCGATGCGCTCGGCCGCCAGTCGGCCCATGAGGCCGGAGAGCGCACCGCGCACCTCGTAGAGCTGGCGCGCGTCGTCCAGCGTCATCTCGCGCACGAACACACCCTGATTGACCGCTCCCACCAACAGGCCGGCCTCCTCGAGGCTGCGGCAGGCCTCACGCACCGGGCCGCGGCTCACGCCCAGGCGGGCCGCCAAATCGCTCTCGTTGATGCGATCACCCCCCTTGAGCTCCCCGGCGGCGATCAGATTGCCGATTTCCTCGCGGACGATTGAAGTAAGCGTGCGCGAGCGCCGCTGGCTGATTTGCGCGAGGGCGGTGGTGGGGGGCGTGGTGCTCATGGCTGCGGCATTCTAGGCCCGCAGCCCCGAACAACTGAAAAGCGACAAATGGCCAAGGCCATACAGCAGCAGAGGAAGTGGAACTTCGTCCTTAGCACTCGATCACAGAGAGTGCTAATATTCTTGGAACAGTCCTGAGGAGGTTCTGCATGTCCCACTCTCTTGCCCCCGTTTCCGCCGTTTCCAGTGGCCAGATCGCTGTTGCGAATCCATGGGCGCTGGTGCCGCCCCTGGGCAACCTGGACGCCTATATTTCCGCGGTCAACCGCCTGCCGCTGCTCACGCTGGACGAAGAGCAGAAGGCCGCGCGCCGCCTGCGCGACGACAACGACCTGGAGGCCGCGGGCCAGCTGGTCATGTCGCACCTGCGCCTGGTGGTGTCGATCGCCCGCCAGTACCTGGGCTACGGCCTGCCCCACGGCGACCTCATTCAAGAGGGCAATGTCGGCCTGATGAAGGCGGTGAAGCGCTTTGACCCCGACCAGGGTGTTCGTCTCGTGAGCTACGCCATGCACTGGATCAAGGCGGAAATCCACGAATACGTGTTGAAGAACTGCCGCATGGTCAAGCTGGCCACGACCAAGGCACAGCGCAAGCTGTTCTTCAACCTGCGCTCGCGCAAGCAGGGTTTTCGTTCCGACGCTCTGGACGGTGACACCCACCGCGAGGTGCTGAGCGACCATGAAGTGGGCGTGATGGCCAAAGAGCTCAACGTGAAGCCGGAAGAAGTGCGCGAAATGGAAACGCGGCTTTCCGGTGGCGACGTGGTGCTGGACCCGAGCCCGGGCGATGACGGCGAAGACGCGTTCGGCCCCATCGCCTACCTGGCCGACGCCACCCACGAGCCCACTGCGGTGCTGGAATCGGCCGAGCGCGACGCACTGGCCACCGAAGGCGTGGCGCTGGCCATGAGTGAACTCGACGACCGCTCGCGCCGCATCGTGAGCGAGCGCTGGCTCAAGGTGAACGACGACGGCTCCGGCGGCATGACGCTGCACGAGCTGGCGGCCGAATACGGTGTGAGCGCCGAGCGGGTGCGCCAGATCGAAGTGGCGGCCATGAAGAAGATGCGCAAGGCGCTGGCCGCCTACGCTTGAGCGCGGACGCCACCGTCTGCGCACACCCCGGCTGCCGCCCTGGCACCCGGGGTTTTTTTTGCCCGCCATGCACCGGCGTGGTGCCCTGGCGGAGACCGACTGTCAACTCGCCAAGACACAATGGGGGCCTTTCAGCTTTCGCGCGTCTGGCGCACCGCCCCGCTTGTGACCCCACTCCTCCGTCTGTGCGCCCTCCTTGGCTTGGTGCTGCTCGCACTCAACACGGCCTGGGCCCAACCCGTACCACCGCCTCGCACCTTGGTGCTGGACGGTAGCCAGAACACCCTGCCTCTGGCCGGTCGCAGCACATTCTGGGTGGACGACAGTGGCGCGTTGACACCCCAACAACTGGAAGCTCGGTACCCCGACCTGCCCTTTGGCGTAAGGGCGCCGGGCAGCCGAGTGCAACTGGCCCCAGGTGCGGTGCTGTGGGTGCGTTTTGACGCCGAGGTCAAAGACAACAGCGCGCACTGGGAGCTGGAGCTCACCCACTCGGGCACCGACCGGGTGAGCCTGTTCCACCGCCAGGCCAACGGCAGTTGGCATGCGCAACACGCCGGCGACCACATTGCCGTGCGCGACTGGGCCTATCCAGACCGCTATCCGGTGTTCGCGCTGGATCCACGGGTCGATCAGGCTGTCACGTACTGGGTGCGCATCGAACACGCCCGCGTGCCGTTCTCTGGTGCGCTGCTGGTCCACAACCACAACACCCTGCGCGAACTGCGCATTCACCAGCAGTTCTTGCTGGGTGCGTATTTCGGCATGGCGGCGCTGCTGGTCGCCACGGCCATCGCCAACGCACTGGTGTTTCGTGACACCAGTTTTGCCGCCTACGCCATCTACGTCACCGTGCTGGGTCTGGCGCTGGCCGCGTCGCTGGGGGTCGGTGGCCAGTTCCTGTGGCCCGCCTGGCCACGCTGGAACAGCCTCGCCGAGTTCGTGTTGCTGCCGCTCACGGCCGTCTCGGGCCTGCTGTTTGTGCGGCATGTGGTGCAGCCACGCCGCATCGGCCGCGGGCTGGACCGGCTGGCTTTGAGCCTGGCGGGCGTTTTCATGGTGCTGACCGCCTGGGACGTGGTGCACCCCACCACCACCAGCCTGCAAGCCGTGACCGCCGCCGGTGCACTCACCATGGTTCTGGTGTACGCAATGCTGTGGGCGGCCTGGCGCACCGGAGACCGCTGGGTGCGCTGGATCGCGCTGGGCGTTCTGCCCGTGCTCATCGCCGGCACCTTGCCCGTGCTGCGCAACTTCGGCCTGTTGTCCTCGGGTGTGCTCTCGCAATACGGGATGGTGATGGCTGCGGCCATCGAGGCACCGTTGCTCATCTATGGCCTGCTGCAACGATCGTCCATGCAGCACGAGGCACAGACCCGCGCCCGCGCGCTGGCGCTGACCGAGCCGCTCACGGGCCTGACCAACCGCCACAACTTCATGCTGCGCCTGCACGAGAGCCTGGTGCGCGCCCAGCGCTACCAGCACCGCAGTGCCCTGCTGCTGATCGACCTGGACAACCACGGCTGGTTTGCCGGAACACACGGGCGGGAAGTGGCCGACCGGGCACTGGTGCTCACGGGTTCGTTGCTGAGATCGGTGGCGCGCGACGTGGACACCGCTGGCCGGGTCAACGACAGCACACTGGCCTTGCTGATGGAAGGCCCGGTGCGCGAAGCCCAGGTGGTGGCCGCGGCCACCAGCATCGTGGCAGGTGGCCTGCGCCCTTCAAGCCAGTTGCCGGTGGGGACCACCTTGAAGTTCAAGGTGGTGCTGGCGCTGCTGCCTGACGCGGTCAGCGGCTCCGATCTGGAGAGCAACGCGCAGGCCCATCTGGACTGGTTGCGCAGCGGACTGGATGCCCTGCGTCAGGACAACCGCAGGACCATCCTGAAGCTCAACTTCTGATCAGTTCGACGATTCGCCGCCGGGCCGCCCCAAGGCGAATCAGCCCCCCAGGGGGGCAGCGAACCTCGCGCAGCGGGGAGCGTGGGGGCTCAGTTTTCGCGTCTGAGGGCAGGAAACAGGATCACGTCGCGGATGCTGGCGCTGTCGGTCAGCAGCATCATGAGGCGGTCGATGCCGATGCCGCAGCCACCGGCCGGCGGCATGCCGTATTCGAGCGCGCGGATGTAGTCGGCGTCGTAATGCATGGCCTCGTCGTCGCCGCTGTCCTTGGCCGACACTTGCGCCTGGAAGCGCGCGGCCTGATCTTCGGCGTCGTTGAGTTCCGAGAACGCGTTGCCAAACTCACGGCCGGTGATGTAGAGCTCGAAGCGCTCCGTCACTTCGGGCTTCAAATCGTTGGCGCGCGCCAGCGGCGAGATCTCGGTCGGGTGGTCCATGATGAAGGTTGGATTCCAGAGCTTGTCCTCGACCTTCTCCTCGAAGTACATCACCTGCAGGCTGGCCAGGCTGCGCGTGGAGAGATGGTGCTTGGCCTCGCTCATGCCGAGCTTCTTCAGCTGGCCCAGCAGCCATTCCACGCTGTCCACGTTCTCGCCTGCCTCGGTGTGCTTGAGGATCGCCTCGCGGATGGTGAGTCGCTCGAACGGTGAGGTCACGTCCACCGGCTGGCCCTGGTAGGTCAGCGGCACATCGCCCCGCACCTCGCGCACCACGTGGCGGATGAGCTCCTCGGTGAAGCTCATCAGGTCCTGGTAGTTCCAGTACGCCGCGTAGAACTCCATCATGGTGAACTCGGGGTTGTGACGAACGCTGATGCCTTCGTTGCGGAAGTTGCGGTTGATTTCGAACACACGGTCGAAACCACCCACCAGCAAACGCTTCAAGTACAGCTCGGGCGCGATGCGCAGGAACATCTCCTGGTCGAGCGCGTTGTGGTGGGTCTTGAACGGTTTGGCATTCGCGCCGCCCGGTATCGGGTGCAGCATCGGCGTCTCGACCTCGAGGAAACCGTGGCTGACCATGAAGCCGCGCAGGCTGGAGATGCCGCGGCTGCGGTTGACGAAGCGCTGGCGCGCGCTCTCGTCGGTCATCAGGTCCACATAGCGCTGGCGGTACTTGATCTCCTGGTCGTGGATGCCGTGGAATTTGTCGGGCAGCGGGCGCAGGCTCTTGGTGATCAGGCGGATGCTGTCCGCGTGGATGGTGAGCTCGCCGGTGCGTGTACGGAACATCACGCCTTCGGCCGCCACGATGTCGCCCAGGTCCCAGTGCTTGAACGCGTTGTGCAGGGCTTCGCCCACGCTCTCGTTGTTCAGGTAGATCTGGATGCGGCCGCCGCTGGGGCCGAACGAGGCGTCCTGCAGTGTGGCGAAGCTGGCCTTGCCCATCACGCGCTTGAGCATCATGCGCCCGGCCACGCAGGCACGCACCGGGTTGGCCTCGAGCACTTCCTTGGTGCTCTCGCCATGCACCGCGAACAGCTCGGCCGCCTTGTCCGAGGGTTTGAAGTCGTTCGGGAAGGCCACGCCCTCGCCCCGTTGCTGCGCCTCGCGCATCGCCTTGAGCTTCTCACGGCGCTCCGCGATCAGCTGGTTGTCGTCGTGCGCGGGGGCGCTGGTGTCGGGGGTTTGGACTTGGGTCATGAATGAAAAATGGGTTGGGCACCGAAGTGCGCAACCCATGATTGTAGTTTTGGGCCGACCCCGGCCTTGCAAGTGCTATTCGCCGAGGTAAGCGGCACGCACCTTTGGATCATCCAGCATGTCGCGACCCTTGCCGGTCATGATGATTTCGCCGGAATCCATCACGTAGCCGCGATCGGCGATCTGGAGTGCGCGGCGGGCGTTCTGCTCCACCAGCAGGATGGTCACGCCCTGTTTGGACACGTCTCGCACCACTTCGAAGATCTTGTCGACCATGATGGGCGACAGGCCCATGGACGGTTCGTCGAGCAGCAGCACCTTGGGCTGGCTCATGAGCGCGCGCGCCATGGCCAGCATCTGCTGCTCACCGCCGCTCATGGTGCCGGCCAGTTGGTCCTTGCGCTCACGCAGGCGCGGGAAGATTCCGAACATCTTCTCGATGTCCTGCGCAATGCCGGCCTTGTCGTTGCGGATGTAGGCGCCCATCTGCAGGTTTTCGGTGATGGTCATGCGGGTGAACACGCCACGGCCTTCCGGCACCATGGCCAGACCCTGTTTCACCAGGTCCCAGGCGCCCTTGCCTTTGATGCTATGGCCCATGTACTCGATGTCGCCAGCCTCAAAGGCCAGCGAGCCGGTGACGGCCTTCATGGTGGTGGTCTTGCCCGCGCCGTTGGAACCGATCAGCGAGATCAACTCGCCTTCGTTCACTTCGAGGTCGATGCCCTTGACAGCCTTGATGCCGCCGTAGGCGACCTTCAGGCCGCTGATTTTGAGGAGTGTGTTTGCCATGGGGTCAATCCTTGATCAGTGGCCACCGGTGCCGAGGTATGCCTCGATCACCTTGGGGTCGCGTTGCACATCGGCGGGCGTGCCCGACGAGAGCTGTTTGCCGTAGTCGAGCACGGTCACGCGGTCACACAGGCCCATGACCAGCTTCACGTCGTGCTCGATCAGCAGGATGGTGCGGTCGTCCTTGCGAATCCGGTCGATCAGCTCGCGCAACTGGATCTTTTCGGTCGCGTTCATGCCGGCGGCGGGCTCGTCCAGCGCGATGAGCTGCGGGTCGGTGGCCAGGGCACGTGCGATTTCCAACCGGCGCTGGTCGCCGTAGCTCAGCGTGCGTGACTTGTAGTCGGCGAATTTTTCGATGCCCACATAGGCCAGCAATTCGCGCGCGCGCGCCGTGATCTCGGCCTCTTCACGCTTGAACCCGGGCGTGCGGAACACGGCGCCGATCAGGCCCGAATGGGTGCGCACATGGCGCCCGACCATCACGTTTTCCAGAGCCGTCATTTCGGCGAACAGGCGGATGTTCTGGAAGGTGCGGGCGATGCCGGCCTTGGCCACTTCGTGCACCGCGCTGGGCGTGTACGGTTTGCCCGCGAGCTCGAAGGAGCCGCTGTCGGGCGAATACAGGCCGGTCAGCACGTTGAAGAAAGTCGTCTTGCCGGCGCCGTTGGGGCCGATCAGGCCGTAGACCTGGCCGCGTTTGATTTCAATGCCCACATCGCTCAGGGCCTGCAGGCCACCGAAGCGCTTGGAAACATTCGCTACTTTGAGAATCGTGTCAGTCATCTGGATTCTCCGCTCACTTGGACAAGGACTTGCCATGCTCGGGCGAGGGCCACAAGCCTTTGGGTCGTATCAGCATGACGACCACCATGGCCAATGCGATCAGCAACTGGCGCAGGACCTCGGGCGCCAGGCGACCGTCGGTCATGGCCGTGAGCGGGTGCGCCACGTGGCGCAGCAGCTCGGGCAGGCCGGCCAGCAGCAAGGCGCCGAGCACCACGCCGGGGATGTGACCGATGCCACCCAGCACCACCATGGCCACCACCATCACCGACTCCATGAGCGAGAACGACTCGGGCGAGACAAAGCGTTGAAATGACGCGAACAACACGCCGGACACACCACCGAAAGAAGCGCCCATGCCGAAGGCCAGCAGCTTGAGGTTGCGGGTGTTCAGGCCCATGGCCTTGGCAGCGATCTCGTCTTCGCGGATCGCCATCCAGGCCCGGCCGATGCGCGAGTCCTGCAGGCGGTACGAAATGATGATGGCCAGAATCACGAAGAAGAGGAACAGGTAGTAGTAGAGCGTGACCGGCTGGAAGGTGTAGTCACCGATGGTCAGGCGCTTGCCGAGATCAAGGCCGAAGACCGAGATGGTGTCGATCTGGCTGATGCCCTTGGGCCCGTTGGTGATGTTCACCGGGCGGTCCATGTTGAGCAGGAAGATGCGGATGATCTCGCCGAAGCCCAGCGTGATGATGGCCAGGTAGTCGCCGCGCAGCTTGAGCGTGGGCGCACCCAGGATCACGCCGACCACGCCCGCGATCGCCGCCGCGAGGATCATCACCAGCCAGATGTTGTAGTGCAGGCCGTTGGGGAACATCGCCTTGATGGCGGGGAAGGTATCGGCGAGGTGGGGCGAACCCAGCAACGCAAACACGTAGGCGCCGACCGCGAAGAACGCGATATAGCCCAGATCCAGCAGGCCGGCGTAGCCCACCACGATGTTCAGGCCCAGGGCCAGCAGCACATACATGAGCGCGATATCGACAATGCGCACCCAGGAGTTGCTGCCGGTGGCCTGCAGGACGATGGGCAGCAGCAGCAGGGCCGCTCCCGCGATCAGGAAGACGATCAGCTTGCCGGTTTTGGTGTTCATCATGTGAGTTCTCCTACCGGTCAGGCTCGGTCCGCCACACGTTCACCCAGCAGACCCGAGGGACGCAGCGTGAGCACGATGGCCAGCACGATGAAGGCAAAGATGTCGGTGTACTGGCTGCCCAGCACACCCCCGGTGAGCTTGCCGAGGTAACCTGCGCCCAGGGATTCGATCAGGCCCAGGGCAATGCCCCCGACCACCGCACCGGCGAGGTTGCCGATGCCGCCCATGACCGCGGCCACGAAGGCCTTGAGACCGGGCATGAAGCCCATGGCGTGTTGCACGGTGCCGTAGTTGGACGCCCACATGATGCCGGCGATGGCGGCCAGCATGGCGCCGATGATGAAGGTGGCAGAGATGACCACGTCGGGTTTGATGCCCATGAGCGCTGCCACGCGCGGGTTCTCGGCGGTGGCGCGCATGGCGCGACCCAGATTGGTGCGGTTGACCAGCCACATCAGGAAGGCGAGCGTGATGGCGGTGGTGGCCAGGATGGTGATCTGCGTGATCGAGATCACCGCGCCCGCGAACTCCACCGGCTCAGTGGGCAGCATGTTCGGATAGGACTTGGGGTTGGGCTTCCAGATGATCATGGCGAAGGTCTGCAAGAGCAGCGACATGCCGATGGCAGTGATCAAGGGGGCCAATCGGTTCGAGTTGCGCAGCGGCCGGTAGGCCAGCTTCTCGATCGTGAAGTTCAGCGTGGCGCAGACCACCATCGCTATCACCGTGGCCAGCAGCAGCACCAGCCAGCCCGGCAGATCGGGGGAGGCCTCCCTCATCCAGCCGATCAGGGTCCAGCTGGTCAGCGCCCCCACCATCAGCACGTCGCCGTGTGCAAAGTTGATCAAGCCGATGATGCCGTAGACCATGGTGTACCCCAGGGCCACGAGCGCATACATGCTGCCCAGCACCAGACCGTTGATGATCTGCTGTAGCAAAACTTCCATAAAAGATTCTCCGTGTGTGTGACAGGCCGAGAGGTGCTTGTGGCGCCGGCCTGTTTCAACCTAGCAAAAAACCCGCCAGACATGACCTTGAGACAGGACAGACTGCGGGTTGGTGGACGGATTGTAATGACGCGCTTTTGGGGGCCACATGCGTGTATGCCCTTAGCGCACAAGGGTTTACCCGATATTTGGGTGGCGCACCCTCGCTTGCATCAGTGCGAATGGGAACGCATTAGTTATTTTGATTGTTGCGATTTTTGAGCTCGCGCAGCTTATCGGCGATGCGCAGCTCCAGGCCCCGGTCCACCGGTTGGTAGAAGCCGGGCTCGGCCATGCCCTCAGGCAGGTAGCTCTCACCCGCGGCAAAACCGCCTTCTTCATCGTGCGCGTACCGGTAGCCCTTGCCGTAGTCGAGCTCCTTCATGAGCTTGGTGGGCGCGTTGCGCAAATGCATGGGCACTGGGCGTGTGCCGTCTTTCTTCACGAAAGCCTTGGCGGCGTTGAAGGCCTTGTAGACCGCGTTGGACTTGGGCGCCACGGCGAGATAGATCACGCACTCGGCCAACGCGAGCTCACCTTCGGGCGTGCCCAGGCGTTCGTAAACCTCGGCGGCGTCCAGCGCCAGGCGCAGCGCGCGTGGATCGGCCAGACCGATGTCTTCACTGGCCATGCGGATGAAGCGCCGCGCCATGTAGCGCGGGTCGGCACCGCCGTCGAGCATGCGCACGAACCAGTACAGCGCCGCGTCCGGGTCGGAGCCTCGCACGCTTTTGTGCAAAGCGCTGATGGTGTCGTAGAACTGCTCACCGCCCTTGTCGTAACGGCGCATGCGCTCGCCCAGCACCTTGAGCAGCCAGGCGTCGGTGATCACGGTGAGCTTTTCGCGCTCGGCTGCCACAGCCAGCGTTTCCAGCGTGTTGAGCAAGCGACGGGCATCACCATCGGCGTAGGCAATCAGCCGGTCGATTGCTGCGGACTCGATGGCGGGTACCGCATCGATGCTCTGCGCCTTGGCAACGATCTGCTTCAGGTCGTCTTCCGACAGCGGCTGCAGCACGTACACCGCGGCACGCGACAGCAAGGCGGAGTTGACCTCGAACGAGGGGTTTTCGGTGGTGGCACCGATGAAGGTGAACAGGCCGCTTTCCACATGCGGCAAAAAGGCGTCCTGCTGGCTCTTGTTGAAGCGGTGAACTTCGTCCACAAACAGGATGGTGCGCTGGGCCGTGAGTCCGCTGCGCGCAAGCTCGGCCCGTTCCACCGCCTCGCGGATGTCCTTCACGCCGCCGAGCACTGCGCTGATGGTGAGGAACTGCGCGTCGAACGCGTCGGCCATGAGCCGCGCGATGGTGGTCTTGCCCACACCGGGCGGGCCCCAGAGGATGCAACTGTGCGGCTGACCCGACTCAAAGGCCAGGCGCAGCGCCATGCCCTCGCCCAGCATGTGCTGCTGGCCGATGACCTCGCCCAAGGTGCGTGGGCGAAGCCGCTCGGCCAGGGGCGCGTGAGGGCTGGGGGCGGCCACGGACGTCAGGGCCGCATGACAGACGCGCCTGCCGGTGGCTGAAACTTGAAGTCGGTCGCTTTCAATGTCGCGTTGGCCTGCCAGTCGTTGAAGGTGAGAACCGAACGCTGACCCAGGCTGTCCTCGATGTCGAGCACCGACAGCTGGCCTTGCTTGAAGCCCACGCGCACCATCTGCAACTGCCCGTTGCGGTCCTTCGGCTTCGCTTCCAGCCACTCCAGGCCGTCCTTGGCCGCTGCGGGTTTGAGATCAAACGCGTCCGACAGGCCCTTTAGGTCGGTGCCCGCTGCAATCAAGGCCGCTGGCGTGCTGCCCAGCACCTCCTTCTGGCTGCGCGCGGTCACCTGGTTCAAGTCAACGTCGTGGAGCCAGAGCGTCTGGCCATCGGCCACGATGGTCTGCTCGAACGGCTTGGTGTATTCGAACCGGAAACGGTTGGGGCGCAAGAACTCGAACGTGCCGGTCGAGGTCTTGCTGCGTGCAACGGTCTCGGTGGAGCGTTTGGGCGAAGTCACCACCTGGGTGAAGCTGGACCTGCCGCTGCCCACCTCGCGCAGAAATTTCTCAAGGTCCTGAAGGCCATCGGCCCAGGCGCCCAGGGCAGCAAGGCTCAGCGCAGTGGCGATCATCAATTTTTTCATCATGGGGGTCTGATCCGGTTGGGCCGGCTGGGTTCAAGCCGGCGTCATTCTCCGCGTGCCGGCACCAGGATGTCCCGCTGCCCGCTCGATGTGAGGGCGCTCACGAGGCCAGCGTTTTCCATGTCTTCGAGCAAGCGGGCGGCGCGGTTGTAGCCGATCTTGAGCTTGCGCTGCACATAGGAAATGCTGGCCTTGCGGTCCTTGATGACGATCTCCACCGCCTGGTCGTAGAGAGCATCTTTTTCACCGTTGCTCTCACCGCCACCTTCACCAAACAGATCACCGCCCTCGCCATCGGCCACGCCGCCTTCCAGCACGCCGTCGATGTAGTTGGGCTCGCCACCCTGTTCCTTGAGGTAGGCCACCACGCGGTGCACTTCGTCATCGCTCACAAACGCACCATGCACCCGGATCGGAAATCCTGTACCCGACGGCATGTAAAGCATGTCACCCATGCCGAGCAGACTCTCCGCGCCCATCTGGTCGAGGATGGTGCGGCTGTCGATCTTGCTGCTGACCTGGAACGACAGGCGCGTGGGGATGTTGGCCTTGATCAGGCCGGTGATCACGTCCACGCTGGGGCGCTGCGTGGCGAGAATCAAATGGATGCCGGCCGCGCGCGCTTTCTGCGCCAGGCGGGCGATGAGCTCCTCGATCTTCTTGCCCACCACCATCATGAGATCGGCCAGTTCGTCGATCACCACCACGATGTAAGGCAGGCGCTCCAGCGGTTCGGGCTGCTCGGGCGTGAGGCTGAACGGGTTGCCGATGAACTCGCCGCGCGCTGCGGCCTCGTCGATCTTCACGTTGTAACCCGCAAGGTTGCGCACGCCCAGCTTGCTCATCAGCTTGTAGCGCTTCTCCATCTCGGCCACGCACCAGTTCAGGCCGTTGGCGGCGTGCTTCATGTCGGTGACCACCGGCGCGAGCAGGTGCGGGATGCCTTCGTAGACGCTCATCTCCAGCATCTTGGGATCGATCAGCAGCAGGCGCACATCGCGCGCGTCGGCCTTGTAGAGCAGCGACAGGATCATCGCGTTGATGCCAACCGACTTGCCCGAACCGGTGGTGCCGGCCACCAGGCAGTGGGGCATCTTGGCCAGGTCGGCCACGATGGGCTGGCCACCGATGTCCTTGCCCAGGCCCATGGTCAGCATCGACTTGGCGTCGTTGTAGACGGCCGATCCCAGGATCTCGCTGAGCTTGATGGTCTGGCGTTTGGCGTTGGGCAACTCCAGCGCCATCAGGTTCTTGCCCGGGATGGTCTCGATCACACGGATGGAGACCAGCGAAAGCGAACGCGCCAGGTCGCGCCCGAGGTTGACGATCTGCGAACCCTTCACACCGGTGGCGGGCTCGATCTCGTACCGCGTGATCACGGGGCCAGGCGCAGCGGCAACAACGCGCACGTCGACGCCAAAATCCTTGAGTTTCTTCTCGATCAGGCGGCTGGTCATCTCCAGCGTCTGGCTGTCCACGCCCGCCTGGTGCACCGGCGCGCTGTCAAGCAGGTCCACCTGCGGCAGCTTGCTGTCGGGCAGTTCGGTGAACAGCGGTTTCTGGCGCTCCTTGGCCACGCGCTCGCTCTTGGGCACATCGACCAGCGTGGGTTCGATCACCACCGGCGTGGGGTGGTGCTCTTCGATCTCCACCCGTTCGACCTTCACCACCTCTTCGCGTTCGCGCGCCGCCTTCTCACCGATGCGCTGGTCTTCTACCGCTTCGCGTTTCTCGCGGCGGGCCTCGAACCAGCCGTCCAGCGTGTGCCCGACCTCCTCCGCCCAGTGGCCCCAGGAAAAACGGAACACACGGGGCAGGCACACCAGCAGCAGCGCCAGCATGGTCAGCGCCGCGCCGGTGAACCCCAGCCAGCGCATGGAAAACGCGCCGAGGCCATGGCCGAGCACACCGCCCGCATGGCCCGGCAACAGTGCTTCAAGACGGTACAGGCGGCTCCATTCCAGCACGGTGCTGGCAGCCATCAGGGTCACGAGCGCCAGCCAGAACAGGCTGCGGCGCGCCCAAGGGCGGCGCCAGATGCGTGGATCCTGTCCATCATTGCCTTCATCCCGTGTGCCGCGAATCCAACCCGCCAGGGCGGACAACCAGGCCCTCACACCGACCAGAAAACACCACCAGACCGAGAAGCCGAACAGGTAGTAACTCCAGTCAGACAACAGCGCGCCCAACCGGCCACCCCAATTGCCCACCTCGGTGGCAGTGCCGGTGGTGCTCCAGGCCGGGTCGGCCAGCGAGTGGCTCAGCAAGGCCAGCAGCCAGAAGGCCAGCGCAGCCGCACCCAGCACCAAACCGATTTCCTGGGCAAAACGGGAAACGCCGACCTGCGGCTGGCCCGCACGGTCGGCGTTGAGGGTGTTCAGTGAGTAGGTCATGGGCTGTTCAAATGTCCAGCAGCTAGCTTACCCCAAGCCCATGCCCGGTAGCCCCGACCGCCCGAAGGCGGCCGCCGGGTTCAACCGAGGGAATTCAGCCGTTCCTTGATGACGGTGCTGCCGTCCTCGGCCATCTCGATGAAGCCCCGGTCTTCGAGATCTTTCATCACGCGGCTGACCATCTCACGCGAGGCGCCGATCATCTTGGCCACGTCCTGGCGCGACACCCGGTCCTTGATCGTGAGCTGGCCGTCCTTGTCGGGCTGGGCAAACTCCAACAGCGCGCGCGCCACCCGGCCGTACACATCCATCAGTGCGAGCGATTCGATCTTGCGGTCGGCGTGGCGCAAGCGCTGCACCAGGCCCTTCATGACCGCGTAGGCCATGGAACTGTTCTCGGGAAGGCAGCGGGCGAATTCGGCACGACCCAGGATCAGCACATCGGTCTGCACCTCGGCCTTCACCGTGGCCGAATGCGGCTGGTTGTCGATCAGGCTCATCTCACCCACGTAGTCGCCGGGGTTCATGGTGGCCAGGATCACCTCCCGCCCGCGTGTGTCGGTGGTAACCACACGAGCCCGCCCGGTCAACACGATGGCCAGGCAATTGGACTTTTTTCCCTGCTCGACGATGCACTCTCCGCGCTTGAAGCGCCGCTTGATCACCGAGTCGGCCACGGACTCGGCCTGGGCCTGGGTCAGGGTGGAAAACAAGGGAACCCGGCGGATCAGATCGAGATTAGACAGGAGAGACATGCGTGTATTCCTTGTTCTGGGAAGCGCTTGCAGCGCCGTTTCATACAATGACCTGAAGTCAAGGCCCCCTGCACCGCAGGCTTCTGACCTGACGCACCAATATAACCGCCGACTCTAAACCACTTGCCCCTGAATGCGATGGGGACTTGCACCATGAAACACGCCAAAGTACTGATCCTCGGCTCCGGACCGGCCGGCTACAGCGCCGCCGTCTACGCGGCTCGCGCCAACCTCAACCCTGTGCTCATCACCGGCATTGCGCAAGGCGGCCAGCTCATGACCACGACCGATGTGGACAACTGGCCGGCCGATGCCGAAGGCGTGCAGGGGCCCGACCTCATGCAGCGTTTCCTGGCACATGCGGAGCGCTTCAAGACCGAAATCATCTTCGACCACATCAACGCCGTCGACTTCAGCAAGCGCCCCTTCGTGCTCAAAGGCGACAGCGGTGAGTACAGCTGCGACGCACTCATCATCGCCACTGGCGCCTCGGCCAAATACCTCGGCCTGCCATCCGAAGAAGCCTTCATGGGCAGGGGCGTGTCGGGCTGCGCCACCTGCGACGGCTTCTTCTACCGCGGAGAGGAAGTCAGCGTGGTCGGTGGCGGCAACACCGCTGTGGAAGAAGCGCTGTACCTGTCCAACATTGCCAGCAAGGTCACGCTCGTGCACCGCCGCGACACCTTCAAGGCCGAAGCCATTCTGATCGACAAATTGATGGACAAGGTCGCCACCGGCAAGATCGAACTCAAGCTGCACAGCACGCTCGACGAAGTGCTGGGCGACAAGACCGGTGTGACCGGCGTGCGCCTCAAGAGCGTGAAGACGGGTGCCACCGAGGACTTGACATTGAAGGGCTGCTTCATCGCCATCGGCCACCAGCCCAACACCGACATCTTCCAGGGCCAGCTCGACATGAAGGACGGCTACATCACCACCCGCTCGGGTCTGCAGGGCATGGCCACCATGACCAGCGTGCCGGGCGTGTTTGCCGCCGGCGACGTGCAGGACCACGTGTACCGCCAGGCCATCACCAGCGCGGGTACGGGCTGCATGGCCGCGCTGGACGCCCAGCGCTTTCTGGAACAGAACGCCTCCTGAGCGCGTACGCATTCCCCGCCAGATTGCCAATTGGCTATAATCGCGGGCTTTGCTGAGATTGACCGGTTCGTCCGGGACCAAAGCAGATTCGGGTTACCGCCACCCTTTCCTGGCGAGGTGAGGCTGCAGGGGCCAGACACGGAATGTCTTCCGGTCGTGGCCAGCAGCTGTTTGAATGATCGGAGTGTCCTCATGGCACGCGTCTGCGAAGTCACGGGCAAGAAGCCCATGGTCGGGAACAATGTTTCCCACGCCAACAACAAAACCAAGCGCCGGTTCCTGCCGAACCTGCAATACCGCCGTTTCTGGGTCGAGAGCGAAAACCGCTGGGTGCGTCTGCGCGTCTCCGGTGCCGCCTTGCGCCTGATCGACAAAAACGGCATTGACGCCGTGCTCGCCGACCTGCGCGCACGCGGTCAAGCTTAAGGAGAACCGAACATGGCAACCAAAGGCGCACGCGAGAAGATCAAGCTGGAATCCACCGCTGGAACCGGCCACTTCTACACCACCACCAAAAACAAGAAGACCACGCCCGAGAAGATGCTGATCAAGAAATTTGATCCCAAAGCTCGCAAGCATGTGGACTACAAAGAAATCAAGCTCAAGTAATCGAGCGATTTCAACAAAAAGCCCGCTGTGAAAACAGCGGGCTTTTTTGTGGTCGTTCACCAAGGTCATCGCGGAGCCGCCATTGCGGGGCCGCAGATGACGCCCCCCTTGAGGGGGCGACGCGCCGCAGGCGCGGCGCGGGGGGAGCGTATCTCAGGCGTGGGCCGAGCGAAGGCGGATGGAGAAATCGCGCAAGGCAGCGATGCCGCTTTCTTCCGCACGGCGGCACCAGGCCTGCAGGTCAGTGGCCAGTTGCTCGCGGGTGGCGGTGGTGCTGGACCACAAGGCGCGCAGCTCTTCACGCATGGTGACCATCTTGTCGAGCACCGGGTGCTCGGCGCGGACCTGGGCCAGCTGAGGCTTGACGTTGGCCGGCACCTTGTCTTCGTCGCGGTGCAGCCACTGGCGGGCGGATTGCAACACGGTCGCGTCACCGCGGCGATGTTGCAGCGCTTCGATCTCGCGCTTGCAAGCCGCGCGCATTTCGCGAGCGTAACCGGCCATCACTTCGTAGCGGTTGGCGATGATCGCCTCCAGGGTCTTCTCGTCCGCCACGGGCTTGACATCGCCAAACGCCATCTTGGGAGGCAGCTTCTTGACCGAGGCCAGACCTACCGAACGCAGCATGCTGATGTACATCCAGCCGATGTCGAACTCGTAGGGCTTGACTGACAGCTTGGCCGACGTGGGGTAAGTGTGGTGGTTGTTGTGGAGTTCTTCACCGCCAATGATGATGCCCCAGGGCGACACGTTGGTGCTGGCGTCGGTCGCTTCGAAGTTGCGGTAGCCCCACCAGTGACCGATGCCGTTGATGATGCCGGCGGCCGTGATCGGGATCCAGATCATCTGGATGGCCCAGACAGTCACGCCCAGCACGCCGAACAGTGCAACGTTCAGGATGAGCATAAGACTCACACCCAGGCGTGAGCGGCCGGTGTAGACCACGCGCTCGATCCAGTCGTTGGGGGTGTTGTGGCCGTAGCGGTCCAGGGTTTCCTGGTTCTTGGCCTCGGCGCGATACAGCTCGCTGCCTTCAAAGAACACTTTCTTGATGCCGAACACCACCGGGCTGTGCGGGTCACCTTCGTGTTCGCACTTGGCGTGGTGTTTGCGGTGAATGGCAGTCCATTCCTTGGTGACCATGCCGGTGGTCATCCAGAGCCAGAAGCGGAAAAAGTGCGAAGCGATCGGGTGCAGGTCCAGCGAGCGGTGCGCTTGGTGGCGGTGCAGATAGATGGTGACGCTGGCGATGGTGATGTGGGTAAACACCAGAGCCACGATCATGGTTTGCCACCAGGTCGCACCGATCACGCCATGTGCGAGGAACTGAATGAGGCCGTCCCAGATGGACGAGAAGATGCCGAAGTCGGAAGAAGACATTGATTTCCCAATAGACCGCCCATGGGAGCGGATGGATACCGAGTGGGCTCCAGGGCACCCGGAGCAGTAACGCCCACGATTTTAAGGGCGGGGGTGACAATCACCAACCCATATCAAGCCTCGAATGTGGAAACTACTGCTCCAGATCAAGTGAATTGGCTGCTTTTCAAGGCTTTTTCCGCCAGACGGCTGCAAAAAAGCCATCCGTTGCGTGCCGATGCGGCCACAAGCGCAACCAACGCCCTTCGTCACCTTGACACAAGGATGCCGCGTTCTGGACTTGAGCGGTGTCCAGCAAACCAGCCGCGGGCACCACTTCGAATTCGGCATGGGCCGCCTCGAACGCCGCGCAGACCTCCTCGTTTTCCTGCTTCAGCAAGCTGCAGGTGGCATACACCAGGCGCCCACCCGGCTTGAGCAGGCGGGCCGCGCTGTTGAGGATGGCAACTTGCAGTTCAGCCTGGGCCGCCACGGTCTGGGGGTTCTGGCGCCACTTCAGGTCGGGGCTGCGCCGCAGCGTGCCCAGACCCGAGCACGGCGCATCGACCAGCACCCGGTCAATCTTGCCTGCGAGGCGTTTGATGCGGTCGTCGCGCTCGTGTGCAATCGCCACTGGATGCACGTTGGACAGGCCACTGCGTGCCAGGCGCGGTTTGAGCGCGTCGAGGCGGTGGCCGGAGGTGTCGAACGCGTAGAGCCGGCCGCTGTTGCGCATGGCGGCACCGATGGCGAGCGTCTTGCCCCCAGCGCCGGCGCAGAAGTCCACCACCATTTCGCCGCGTTTGGCGTCCAGCAACAGGGCGAGCAATTGCGAGCCTTCATCCTGTACTTCGACCTCGCCCTCGGTGAACGCGGGCAGCTTGGCCAGTGACGGTTTGCCCTGCAGGCGGATGCCCAGCGGCGAATAGGGCGTGGCAACGCCTGTCAAACCGAGCTTTTGCAGCGAGGCCAGCACCGCTTCGCGCTTGGCCTTGAGCAGGTTCACCCGCAGGTCCAGCGGCGCGGGCTGGTTGAGGCTGGCCACCAGCTCATCGAACTCGTTGCCCACCTGCTCGCGCAGGGCAGTGGCCAACCACTCGGGCAGGTTGTGGCGGTGCGGCGCCATCAGGTCGGCGTCGGTCACGGCATCGCAGTGGTCCAGCCAGGTTTTTTCGGGCTCGGTCAGCGCACTCTTGATGAAATCGCGGTCACCGGGAAAGGCCAGGATCGCCAGCCGGCGCCACTTGGAGCCACTGCCCGAGCGAGCAAGCCATTCGAGTTTCAGGCGCTCACGAAGGATGGCGTAGACGGTGTCGGACAGGGTGGCGCGCTCGCGAGACCCCAGCGATCGGTTCTCGCGGAAATGGCGGGCGACGACGGCGTCGGTGGGGTGTTCGAACTTGAAGACTTGTTCGATCAGGCTGGCGCATTCGTCCAGGAGGGCTTTTGGATGCATAGCCCGTATTGTCCTCCGTCGATAATCCTGGGCTATGTCCGAACTTTCCCAACAGGTGCGTCGCCGCCGCACCTTCGCCATCATTTCCCACCCCGACGCCGGTAAGACCACCCTCACCGAGAAGCTGCTGCTGTTTTCCGGCGCGATCAACATTGCCGGCAGCGTGAAGGCGCGCAAGGCCGCGCGCCACGCCACCAGCGACTGGATGGAGATCGAAAAGCAGCGCGGCATTTCGGTCGCCTCCTCGGTGATGCAGATGGAATACCGCGACTGCGTGATCAACCTGCTGGACACCCCGGGCCACCAGGACTTCTCGGAAGACACCTACCGCGTGCTCACCGCCGTGGACGCCGCGCTGATGGTGATCGACGCCGGCAACGGCGTGGAGCCGCAGACGCGCCGCCTGCTGCAGGTCTGCCGCGCACGCAACACACCCATCCTGACCTTCGTGAACAAGATGGACCGCGAGGTGCAGGCGCCGCTGGACCTGATGGACGAGATCGAGCGCGAGCTGGGCATGACGGTGGTGCCCTTCACCTGGCCGGTTGGCATGGGCAAGACCTTCCGCGGCGTGTTCGACCGCCGCACCGACCAGATGCGTGTGTTCGCGGCCGGTGAAGACCGCCGCGGCGGCGACGAGGACGTGCTGGTCGGTCTGAACAACCCCGAGAGCGTGAAACGCTTCGGCTCGGAATTCGAGCAGGCGCGCGACGAGCTGGAACTGGTGGCCGGCGCTTCACCGGCCTTCGACGAAGCGCAATTCCTCGCCGGCAAACAAACGCCCATGCTGTTCGGCTCGGCGGTCAACAACTTCGGCGTGCGTGAGGTGCTCGATGCGCTGGTGGATCTGGCGCCGCCGCCCGGCGACCGCCCGGCGATCCAGCGCACGGTGCGCCCCGACGAGCCCAAGTTCAGCGGCGTGGTGTTCAAGATCCAGGCCAACATGGACCCGGCGCACCGCGACCGCATCGCCTTCGTGCGCGTGGCCAGTGGTCATTTCGAGCGCGGCATGAAGCTCAAGGTGGTGCGCTCGGGCAAGGACCTGCGACCCAACACGGTGGTGAGCTTCCTGTCGCAGCGGCGCGAACTGCTCGACGAGGCTTTTGCCGGCGACATCATCGGCATCCCGAACCACGGAGTGCTGCAACTGGGTGACACGCTCACCGAGGGCGAGAGCCTGCAGTTCACCGGCCTGCCCTTCTTCGCGCCGGAAATCATCCGCAGCGTGGAAGTGGCCGACCCGCTGCGCAGCAAGCAGCTGCGCTCGGGCCTGACGCAGCTCGGCGAAGAGGGCGCGATCCAGGTGTTCCGCCCGGTGGCCGGCTCGGTGCTGCTGCTCGGCGCCGTGGGTCAGCTGCAGTTCGAGGTGGTGGCGCACCGGCTGGAGCACGAGTACGGCGTGAAGGCCCGCATCATGAACAGCCCCTACCAGGTGGCACGCTGGGTGACCTGCGCGCCCGAGGACGGCGGCGAGAACGAACTCAAGCGATTCATCGACGCCAACAGCCACCGTGTTGCTCTGGATGCGGTGGACGCGCCCACGTTGCTGGTCGATCACTCGGCCACGTTGCGCGCGGTGGAGGCCAACTGGCCGAAGATCAAGTTCCATGCGATGCGGGAACACGCGGGACTTGTTTTCCAGAAATCCATGTGAACGCGCCCGTCCACCAGGTCGAGCTGTGGCTGGGGCCACTGGCAGGTGTTCATGCTGAAATCTTGAACAGTGACAGACCTTTCGGTAAACACTGGCACGACAGCTACGGCTTTGGTGTGATGGACGAGGGTGGACACCGGTCGGCGAGTGGACGCGGACCGGTAGAAGCGATGCCTGGCAACCTTGTCACATCCAACCCAGGCGAAGTGCACGACGGCACACCGCTGAATGGCGCGTCACGGCGCTGGCGCATGGTGCACATCGCGCCCGCTGCCATGGCGCGCCTGACCGAGCTTGATGAGCGGGAGTTCACCCGCCCGGTGCTGGAAGACCGTCGATTGGGGGCAGCCATCGACCGCGTCTTCGGCCGGTGGGAGGCGCTTCGAACCGTCGACGATTCGGCGAACGCCCGGGCTCTGTGGGAGGAGTCCCTCACCCAGGCCTGCGGTTTGCTCATGCAGCAGCACAGCAACCGCAAAGCGGACAGGGCGCCAAGGGCTTGCCTGGACCCGGTGCGGGACTGCCTGCTGGACCAGATGGATGCACCCCCGAGCCTGGATCAACTTGCCCGGCTGGTCGGACTTTCGCGCTACCAGCTGGTGCGACAGTTTTCCATCGACCATGGTCTGCCCCCATTTGCATGGCTGCAGCAGCAGCGCCTGCGCCAGGCCAGCGCCCTGATCGCGACCGGCACCTCACTGGCCGAAACCGCAACCGCCTGCGGGTTCGCCGACCAGAGCCACCTGCACCGCCATTTCACGCGGTGCTACGGCTTCACCCCGGGGCTGTGGCAACGCGCGCAGCTGAACAAGCCGCAATAACGTACAAGACACGGCGCTTCGGGAACTTCAGGATACGCACCAGGGCCCGCCATGCGCGGCATGTCCTGGACATACTGGAGTGCAAATTGGTCGATCCTGAATTTCTCCTCACATCGGCGGTGGTCGTTGTCACCCCGGGTGCAGGTGTTCTTTTCACCGTGTCCACCGGCTTGTCCCAAGGACGGCTGGCGAGCGCGTACGCAGCGCTCGGCTGCACCCTGGGCATCGTGCCGCACATGGCAGCCACCGCCCTGGGACTGGCGGCGGCGATGAACGCTGGCGCTCTGGTTTTTCAAGCACTGAAGGTGGCCGGGGTCATCTACCTCATGTACCTCGCGGTAGCCACATGGCGTGACCGCACCGGCTTCAACGTCGACCAGCCGCCGCAGCGTCTCGCACCGCTGCCCTTGATCGGCAAGGCGGTGCTGCTCAACTTGCTCAACCCCAAGCTGACGCTGTTTTTCCTGGCCTTCCTGCCCCAGTTCATCGACCCAGGGGATCACGCGCCCATGCTGCGCTTCGGTGTGCTCAGTCTGGTCTTCATGGCCATGACGCTGGGCGTGTTCGTGCTGTATGGCGCGTTGGCCCACGCGTTTCGGCAGAGGGTCATGGCGTCCGCGGCCATTCAGGACAACCTGCGCCGGGGTTTTGCAGCGGCCTTCGCCTTGATGGCCGCCAGATTGGCGCTGAGCGAGCACTGAGCAACCGGTCAGGTGCGGGCCAGCAACTTCTCGACAGCACGGGGGTACATGAGATGCTCCTGCGTCAGCACCCGCGCGGCCAGCACCTCGGCCGTATCGCCCGGCAGCACCGGCACCACGGCCTGGTCGAGGATCTCGCCGTGGTCCAGTTCAGCCGTGACCCGGTGCACCGTGGCCCCGGCAAAGCGGCAACCCATCTCGATCGCGCGCTGGTGTGTCTTCAGGCCGGTGAAGGCCGGTAGCAGGCTGGGGTGGATATTCACGAGGCGACCCTCGTAGTGCTGCACGAAACCCGGCGTGAGAATGCGCATGAAGCCCGCCAGCACCACCAGCGCAGGTTCAAAGCGGTCGATGTCGACCATCAGGGCACCGTCGAACGCCTCGCGGCTGCCGAAACGGCTATGGTCGAGAGCGACCACCTCGATGCCTTGTTCGCGCGCCCAAACCAGGCCCTGCGCACTGGCTTTATTGCTGATGACCGCCGCCACCCGGGCACCGAGGCGATCAGCCCAGCGCCGCTGGCGGGCTGCCGAGACGATGGCTGCCATGTTGGAGCCGCTCCCGGAGATCAGAATCACGATGTTTTTGTTCACGCCAGACATGGCCGAGAAGTGTAATGACCCAAGACCCCACCCCCATGGCTCCCAGCCGCCCGCGCGGCCACGATTTCACCCAGCGCCCGCTCTCCACGGCCGAATGCCGCGTGCTCGGCACGCTCATGGAGAAGGCGCGCACCGTGCCCGACAGCTATCCGCTCACGCTCAACACGCTGGTGTCGGGTTGCAACCAGAAGTCCAGCCGCGAGCCGGTGATGAACCTGACCGACGCCGCCGTGCTCGAAGCGCTGGACGCCTTGCGCGCCCTGCACCTGGTGCTGGAGAGCAGCGGCAGCCGCGTGACGCGCTACGAACACAACTTCATGCGCGCCGTGGCCGTGCCCGAGCAATCGGCCGTGCTGCTGGGGACGCTGGTGCTGCGCGGACCGCAAACCGCCGGTGAACTGCGCCTGAACACCGAGCGCTGGTACAAGTTTCTCGACATCGCCTCGGTCGACGCCTTCCTGGAAGAACTGCAGGACCGCAGCGACGAGAAAGGTGGCGCTCTGGTGGTCAAGCTGCCGCGGGCACCCGGTGCGCGCGAGCAGCGCTGGGCCCATCTGCTGTGTGGGCCGGTGGACGCCTCCCTGCTGGCTCAAAGCTCAAACACCAGCAACAGCGCGGCCACCGAAGACGAGTTGATCGCCCTCACCCGCCGACTGGCCACACTGGAAAACACCGTGGCAGCCCTGCAAGACCAACTCCAGAATCTGAACGAACAGCTCGGCTTGTCGCAGCCCGGACAGCCATAAAACGAACGGTCGTGCGAAACTGGCCGGCGTTGTTCAATTTGCCGGCACACACCCTGTGGCGGCCACCAGGAGACATCCCATGGATTTGGCATTCACGCCCGAAGAACAGGCGTTTCGCGAGGAGATCCGCGGCTGGGTCAAGACCAACCTGCCCGCCGAGATCGCCCACAAGGTTCACAACGCCCTGCGCCTGACGCGCGACGACATGCAGCGCTGGGCCAAGATCCTCGGCAAGAAGGGCTGGCTCGGCTGGGGCTGGCCCAAGGAGTTCGGTGGCCCGGGCTGGAACGCGGTGCAGAAACACCTGTTCGAAGAAGAATGCGCCCTGGCCGGCGCGCCGCGCGTGATCCCGTTCGGCCCGGTGATGGTGGCGCCTGTGATCATGACCTTTGGCAACAAGGCGCAGCAGGAGCGTTTTCTGCCCGGCATTGCCAGTGGCGAGGTGTGGTGGAGCCAGGGCTACAGCGAACCCGGCTCCGGATCGGACCTCGCCTCGGTGAAATGCCGCGCCGAGCGCCAAGGTGACAAGTACATCGTCAACGGCCAGAAGACCTGGACCACGCTGGGCCAGTACGGCGAATGGATCTTCTGCCTGGTGCGCACCAGCAACGAGGGCAAGCCGCAGACCGGCATCTCCTTCCTGCTGATCGACATGAAGTCGCCGGGCGTCTCGGTGCGCCCCATCAAGCTGCTCGATGGCGAGAGTGAGGTCAACGAAGTCTGGTTCGACAACGTGGAAGTGCCGGCGGAAAACCTGATTGGCGAAGAGAACAAGGGCTGGACCTACGCCAAGCACCTGCTCAGCCACGAGCGCACCAACATCGCCGACGTGAACCGCGCCAAGCGCGAGCTCGAGCGCCTGAAGCGCATCGCCAAGGCCGAAGGCGTGTGGGACGACACCCGCTTCCGCGACCAGATCGCGCTGCTCGAAGTCGACGTGGTGGCGCTGGAAATGCTGGTCCTGCGCGTGCTCTCGGCCGAGAAATCGGGCAAGAACTCGCTCGACATCGCCGGCCTGCTCAAGATCAAGGGCAGCGAGATCCAGCAGCGCTACAGCGAACTCATGATGCTCGCGGCCGGCCCCTACAGCCTGCCATTCATCGAAGAGGCCATGGAAGCCGGCTGGCAAGGCAACTTCCCCGGTGGCGTCAGCAACAACGCGCCGCTCGCATCGACCTACTTCAACCTGCGCAAGACCACCATCTACGGTGGCAGCAATGAAGTGCAACGCAACATCGTCGCGCAGACGGTTCTGGGCTGAGGAGAAAACAGATGGACTTCGATTTCAGTGACGACCAGGAACAACTGCGCGACGCGGTGCGCAAATGGGTCGACAAGGCTTACACCTTCGAGCGCCGCACCGGCATCGTGGCCGCGGGCGGCTTTGACCGTTCGGTCTATGGCGAACTCGCCGAGCTCGGGCTGGCCAGCCTCTACGTGAGCGAGGACGACGGCGGCATGGGCATGGGCCCCATCGAGGGCATGGTGGTGATGGAAGAGCTGGGCCGCGGCATCGTGCTCGAACCACTTGCCCAGACCCTGGTCACCTCAGGCGTGCTCGGCGGCTATGCCTCGACCGAACTGAAGGCCGCCTGGCTTCCACGCATGGCTTCGGGTGAAGCGCTGGTGGTGCTCGCGCACCAGGAGCGCAAGGCCCGCTACAAGCTCGACGTGTGCGCCACCACCGCCACCCAGGCCGGCAGCGGGTGGACGATCTCCGGCGCCAAGAACGTGGTGCCCGCCGCCGACCAGGCCGATGCCTTCGTCGTGCCCGCCATGGCCGCGGGCAAACTGGCGCTGTTCCTCGTGGAGCGCTCCGCCTCGGGCGTGAGCACCAGCGGCCACCACACGCAAGACGGCGGACGCGCCGGTGACGTGACGCTCAAGGACGCGCCGGCCCAGCTCATCACCTCCGATGGCCTGACCGCTCTGGAGCACGGCGTGGACATCGGCATCGCGGCCACCTGCGCCGAAGCCGTGGGCGTGATGGACAAGACCCTGGCCATCACGGTTGAGTACATGAACACGCGCAAGCAGTTCGGCGTGGCGATTGCCACCTTCCAGGCGCTGCGCCACCGCGTCGCCGACATGAAGATGCAGCTGGAACTCATGCGCTCCATGAGCTACTACGCCAGTCTCAAGCTCAACGCACCGGCAGCCGAGCGCCGCGCGGCCATGGCGCGCGCCAAGGTGCAACTCGGCACGTCCATGCGCTTCGTGGGCCAGCAGGCGGTGCAGCTGCATGGTGGCATCGGGGTGACCGACGAGTACATCGTGAGCCACTACTTCAAGAAGCTCACCCAGATGGAAATGACCTTCGGCGACACCTTGCACCACCTGGGCGAGGTGTCCAGCCGGATGCAGGACACGGCTGGCGTGTTCGCCTGATCATCCTCACCCCAACGGCCCGCTCCCTGCGGGCCGTTTTGTTTTCGCCATCCCAAGAACAATCAGGAGACACGCATGACCACCCGCCGCCACCTCTTTGCGCTGGCCGTCAGCAGCCTGCTGCTGGGCGCCTGCGCCACCGGGCCGCAAGGCGCCAGCCAGCCCCCCATCGTCTTCGTGCACGGCAATGGCGACTCCGCCTCCATCTGGCAGAGCACGGTGTGGCGCTTCGAGTCCAACGGCTGGCCGCGCGAGCGCCTGCACGCCATCGACCTGCCCTACCCGCTGGCGCGCGACGAGGACGGCAAAGCCCAGCCCGGACGCACCTCCACCGCCGAGCACATGGCCTACCTCAAGGCCGAGGTCGACAAGGTGCTGAAGGCCACCGGCGCGAAGCATGTGGTTCTGGTGGCCAACTCGCGCGGCGGCAATGCGGTGCGCAACTACATCCAGAACGGCGGCGGCGACAAGACCGTGAGCCACGCGGTGCTGGGTGGCACGCCCAACCACGGCGTGTGGGCCACCAAAGGCTTTCGTGAAGCCAACGAGTTCTCGGGCACCGGGCCTTTCCTCACAGGCCTGAATGCGCCCAAAAACGCTGCGGGCGACGAGGTGACCGGCCCGGTGAAGTGGATGACCATCCGATCGGACAACAACGACAAGTTCGCCCAACCCGACGGTCTGTGGATCGGTGCCAAGGGAACGCCGACCAACGTGACGTTCGACGGCCCGGCGCTCAAGGGTGCGACCAACGCCGTGCTGCCGCGCGTGGACCACCGCGAGACCTCGTTTTCGCCCGCCGCCTTCGACACCACCTACCGCTTCATCACCGGCCAGGGACCCAAGACCTTGAACGTGGTCATGCAAGCCCCGGTGGTGCTCAACGGCAAGGTCACCGGCCTCGGCCTGGCGCCCACCGACCCGGCCAGCGGCAGCTACGCGAACAACCTGCCCCTGCCGGGCGCGCAGCTCGCCGTGTACGCCACCGACCCCGCCACCGGCGAGCGCAAGGGCGCCGCCGTGCACGGCAAGACCGTGGGACCAGATGGTCTCTGGGGTCCGTTCACCGCACAGGTCGGCGTGCCCTACGAATTCGTGATCAGCGCGCCGGGCTACGCCACCACGCACATCTACCGCAGCCCCTTCCCGCGCTCCAGCGAGCTGATTCACCTGCGCGCCGAGCGGACCGTTGCCGCCGACAAGGACGCCAAGTCCACCGTCACCTTCACACGGCCGCGTGGCTACTTCGATGCGGAGCGCGACAAGATGGCTTTTGACGGCAAGGCGCTGCCCGGCGTGCCGCCCAACGGTGCCGGCGTGTCGAGCTCAAAGATCAAGCTGATGGAAGACGGTGTTCGCGCGATGTCGGCGGAGTTCAACGGCGAGAGGATCGTCGGACGCAGCTGGCCGGCGGCCGACAACCGCCTCGTCATCCTCGAATTGACAAACTGAAGCCGCCTCGGACTTCAGGCGTGCAGGCGCGAGCTCTTGGGCAGGTGCGACATCAGGAACTCCATCTGGTCCGCCAGAATGCGGCGGTTGCGCAGGATGAAGTCTTCCCACAGGCTGGGCACGTAGGGCGCGTAGAGCAGCCCCATGTGCGCCTGCTCGGGCGTGCGGTTGCCCTTGCGGTGGTTGCACGAGCGGCAGGCCGTCACCACGTTCATCCACAGGTCGCGCCCGTTCTGCCCCAGCGGCACAATGTGCTCGCGGGTCAATTCTTCCTCGACGAAATGTTCACCGCAGTAGGCACACACATTGCGGTCGCGCGCAAACAGCTTGCTGTTGGTCAGCGTGGGACGCAGGTCGAACGGGTTGATGCGCGGCACGCCCTGGGTGCCGATGATGGAGTTGACGTTGATGATGGACTGGCGTCCGGTGATCGCGTTGTGTCCACCATGAAACACCGCGATCTCGGCCCCCATCTCCCAGCGCACTTCGTCCGCAGCGTAGTGCAGCACGGCTTCTTCAAGGCTGATCCACGACTGTGGCAAGCCCTGGGCTGAGAGTTTCAAGACCTTCAAGACGGACTCCTTTGTGCATTGGCATCAACGGAAAACAGGCCTGGGGAGGCTCAACATCGCCCGCAGGTCTGACCTGCGAACGTGTATCGTCGTGTGTCAATATAGCGCGCTTTGATGACGCAGCCCGTCACGCAGCCACATTCCCCCCTGCAGCCAGGCTG
Organism: Hydrogenophaga sp.; assembly: GCF_018780385.1. Lineage (GTDB taxonomy): Bacteria > Pseudomonadota > Gammaproteobacteria > Burkholderiales > Burkholderiaceae_C > Hydrogenophaga. The sequence continues at coordinate 113,795 of NZ_JADMJO010000004.1, forward strand.
ACCGCGGCCCCACACCCCTCCGACCCGGCATGAAAATCTTTCGCGGCTTGCGCAGCCGCCGCTCCACCACAAACGATGCGGTTCCCAGCGACTGCGCACTCACCATCGGCAATTTCGACGGCGTGCACCGTGGCCACCAGGCCATGCTGGCGTTGCTCAACAACGAGGCAAAGCACCGAGGCGTGCCCAGCTGCGTGATGACCTTCGAGCCACATCCACGGGACTACTTCGCTGCCCTCCACCACCAACCCGAGCTCGCCCCCGCCCGCATCGCCACGCTGCGCGACAAGCTGCAGGAACTCGAACGCTGTGGTGTCGACCAGTGCGTGGTGCTGCCCTTCAATGCCAGACTCGCTACACAGACACCGCAGGCCTTCATTGACGACATCCTGGTCGGCTCGCTGGGCGTGAAGTACGTGCTGGTGGGCGACGACTTCCGCTTTGGCGCCAAACGCGTTGGCGACTACGCCATGCTGGATACCGCCGGCAACCGGCTGGGCTTTGATGTGGCGCGCATGCAAAGCTACGAGGTACACGGCCTGCGCGTGTCCAGCTCAGCTGTGCGCCAAGCCCTGGCAGATGGCCGCATGGACGACGTCGCAGCGCTGCTCGGCCGGCCCTACAGCGTCAGCGGCCACGTGGTGCACGGACGCAAGCTCGGCCGCCAGCTCGCCGAGAGCAGCCCCGGCCGGGGCGACGGATTTCGCACCCTCAACTTGCGGTTTTCCCACTGGAAACCCGCGGCCAGTGGCATCTTCGCGGTGCTGGTGCACGGTCTCGGCCCCCATGCCGATTCACCACCCCTGCCCGGCGTGGCCAACCTCGGCGTGCGTCCTTCGCTTGACCCCGATGACGTGAACGGCGGGCGGGTGCTGCTCGAAACCCATTGCCTCGACTGGCCCGGGGCTCTAGCCGCCAGCCTGCCCGACGGGGAGGCCTACGGTAAAATCGTCCGCGTGGAACTGCTGCACAAACTGCATGACGAGCTGAAATACGACAGTCTGGACGCCCTGACCCAGGGCATCGCACGCGACTGTGACGACGCACGTGCGTTCTTCGCCTCGTTGCACACCCAAACACACCGCCAGACCACGCGCGACCGAATTTAGACCTCGCGTCTATCCGGTCGCTGCCCTTCGACAGGCTCAGGGCGAACGGTGTCTCTTCCAGTCCCCTCTCATTCCCCCGTTCGGGCTGAGCTTGTCGAAGCCACCACGGAATCCTCGCCATGTCTGAATCCACCTCCGCTGCCACCGATTACCGCAGCACCCTGAACCTGCCTGACACGCCCTTCCCCATGCGCGGCGACCTGCCCAAGCGCGAGCCGGGCTGGGTCAAGGCCTGGAGCGAGGAAGGCCTGTACCAACGCCTGCGCGTGGCGCGCGCCGGCGCGCCGCTGTTCGTGCTGCACGATGGCCCACCTTACGCCAACGGCAAGCTGCACATCGGCCATGCGCTCAACAAGATCCTCAAGGACATGATCGTCAAGAGCCGCCAGCTGGCCGGGTTCGACGCGCAGTACATCCCGGGCTGGGACTGCCACGGTCTGCCGATCGAGAACGCGATCGAGAAGCTGCACGGCCGCAACCTCGGCCGTGACGAGATGCAGGCCAAGAGCCGCGCCTTCGCCACCGGGCAGATCGACCAGCAGCGCGAGGACTTCCGCCGCCTGGGCGTGCTGGGCGACTGGGAGCGCCCCTACCGCACCATGGACCCGGCCAACGAGGCCGGCGAGGTCCGCGCCTTCAAGCGCGTGATCGAACGCGGTTTCGTCTACCGCGGCTTGAAGCCGGTGTACTGGTGCTTCGACTGCGGCTCATCGCTGGCCGAGTTCGAGATCGAATACGCCGACAAGAAGAGCGAAACACTGGACGTGGCCTTCGAGACCGACGACGCCTCGAAGCTGGCCACCGCCTTCGGCCTGAGCGCGCTGCCTGCGGGCAAGACCGCGTTCGCCGTCATCTGGACCACCACCGCCTGGACCATCCCCGCCAACCAGGCGCTCAACGCCCACCCGGACTTCACCTACGCCCTGGTGGACACGCCGCTGGGCTGCCTGGTGCTGGCAGAGACCCTGGTCGACAAATGCCTGGAGCGTTTCGGCCTCACGGGCACGGTGCTGGCCACCGCTTCGGGCAAGGCGCTGGGCGGCCTGAACTTCCGCCACCCGCTGTTCGATGTGGACACCGGCTATCGCCGACTCTCACCGGTCTACTTGGCCGAGTACGTGAGTGACGCCGACGGCACCGGCCTCGTGCACTCCTCGCCCGCCTACGGCCTGGACGATTTCAACTCCTGCGCCGCCCACGGCCTGTCGGTGGACGACATCCTCAACCCCGTGCAGGGCAACGGTGCCTACGCGGCCGACTTCCCCCTGTTCGGCGGCCTGCACATCTGGAAGGCCGTGCCGGTCATCCTCGAGACGCTGAAGAGCGCCGGCCGCCTGCTGGCCACGCAAACCATCACCCACAGCTACCCCCACTGCTGGCGTCACAAGACGCCGGTGATCTACCGCGCCGCGGCGCAGTGGTTCGTGCGCATGGACGAGGGCGAGGGCGTGTTCACGAAAGACAAGGCGCCGCGCACGCTGCGCCAGACCGCGCTGGATGCCATCGAGCAGACGAAATTTTTCCCGTCCAACGGCAAGGCGCGCCTGCACGACATGATCGCCAACCGGCCCGACTGGTGCATCTCGCGCCAACGCAGCTGGGGCGTGCCCATCCCGTTCTTCCTGCACAAGGACAGTGGCGAGCTGCACCCGCGCACGATGGAAATCCTCGACCAGGCCGCGGACATCGTGGAAAAGGGTGGCATCGAGGCCTGGAGCCGCGTGACGGCCGAGGACATCCTGGGCGCCGCGGACGCACCGCACTACACCAAGAGCACCGACATCCTCGAGGTGTGGTTCGATTCGGGCTCGACCTTCCAGCACGTGCTGCGCGGCAGCCACGCCAAAGCCTACGACCGCTTGCCGTACCACGACAACGGCCCCGAGGCCGACCTGTACCTTGAGGGCCACGACCAGCACCGCGGCTGGTTCCACAGCTCGCTGCTGCTGGGCTGCGCGCTCTACGACCGCGCGCCCTACCGCGGCATCCTGACGCACGGCTTCAACGTCGACGGCCAGGGCCGCAAGATGAGCAAGTCCCTGGGCAACGTGATCGAGATCGAGACCTTTGCCAAGGAGCCGGGCGCTGAAATCGCGCGGCTCTGGGTCGCGTCCACCGACTACTCGGGCGACCCGCCGATGGACAAGAAGGTGATCGCGCGCGTGACCGACGCCTACCGCCGCATCCGCAACACCCTGCGCTTCCTGCTCGCCAACGTGAGCGACTTCGACCCCGCCACCGACGCCGTGCCCTTCGATCAGATGCTGGAGATCGACCGCTACGCCCTGGCGCGCGCCGCGCAGTTCCAGGCCGAGGTGCTGTCGCACTATGAGGTGTACGAGTTCCACCCGGTGGTGGCCAAGCTGCAGGTGTATTGCTCTGAAGACCTGGGCGCGTTCTACCTCGACGTGCTCAAGGACCGGCTCTACACCACCGCGCCGGGCAGCCCGGCACGGCGCAGCGCCCAGACCGCGCTGCACCAGATCACCCACGCCATGTTGCGCTGGATGGCGCCCTTCCTCAGCTTCACGGCCGAAGAAGCCTGGCCGGTGCTGGCCGGCGCGCAGAACCAAGGCTCGATCTTCTTCGAGACCTTTGCCAAGCTGCCCGCTGCCGATGAAACGCTGCTGGCGAAGTGGTCGCGCATCCGCGCGGTGCGCGAGACAGTGAACAAGGAGATCGAGACGGTGCGCACCGCCGGCGGCGTGGGTTCGTCCCTGCAAGCCACGGTCCAGCTCACCGTGCCGGCCGATGACCATGCCTTGCTGACCTCGCTCGGCGACGACCTCAAGTTCGTGCTGATCGTCTCGCAGGTCGAATTGCTGGAAGGCGACGCCCGGGTCGACGTGATTCCGGCCACCGCCGCCAAGTGCGAGCGCTGCTGGCACTACCGCGACGACGTGGGCGTGGACATGGCCCACGCCACGCTGTGCGGCCGCTGCGTCAGCAACCTGTTCGGCGCGGGCGAAGCGCGCTCGGTGGCCTGATGAGCAAGTTCAGTACGCAGGGCATCTGGCCCTGGCTGGGTCTGGCCGCCTTGCTCGTGGTGGCCGACCAGGTGACCAAGATGCTGATCCTGGCCAACTACCAGTTGGGCGAGAGCACCTACATCACCAGCTTCTTCAATGTCGTGCGCGTGCACAACACGGGTGCCGCTTTCTCGTTCCTGGCCGATGCGGGCGGATGGCAACGCTGGTTCTTCACCGCGGTGGGTGCGGCTGCGGCCGTGTTCATCGTGTGGATGCTGCGATCGCACCCGGGCCAGAAGCTGTTTGCGCTCGCACTGGCCTGCATTCTGGGCGGCGCCATCGGCAACGTGGTGGACCGCTTGCTGCACGGCTATGTGGTGGACTGGCTGGACTTCCACTGGGACTTGCTCAGTGGCCTGTTCCCGGGCGGCCACTTCCCGGCCTTCAACATCGCCGACATGGCCATCACGGTGGGCGCCATGGCGCTGATCCTCGACGAAATCCTTCGCGTGCGGCGCAACCGTTGAACCGGACGCTCACCCCGGGTAGCCGTGCCGCCCGAGAGCCGCGGCGCCCGGGCGTATAGTTTCCTCGTCAATGAAACATCTGTTGGATCTTCTGGCGGCCATCGCCCTTCTCGTCTGGGGCACGCACCTGGTGCGCAACGGCGTGCTGCGCGTCTTCGGCAGCAACCTGCGCCAGATCCTGGCCGCGAGCATGGGCAACCGCTTCACGGCAGCCCTCTCGGGTCTGGGCGTCACGGCCCTGGTGCAGTCCAGCACCGCCACCGCTCTCATCACCGCCTCCTTCGTTGGCCGCGGCCTGATCGCCCTGCCCGCCGCGCTGGCCGTGATGCTGGGCGCGGACATCGGCACCAGCCTGATGGCGGTGGTGTTCTCCTTTGACCTGTCGTGGTTGTCGCCACTGTTCATCTTCCTGGGTGTCACGCTGTTCATCTCGCGTCAAGGCACACCCACCGGAGATCTCGGACGCGTGCTCATCGGCCTGGGCCTGATGCTGCTGGCCCTGCGCCTGATCTCCGGCGCCACCAGCGTGCTCACGCAAAACCCCGCGGTGCAGTTGATGCTGGAGTCCCTCACCAGCGACCGCCTGCTCGAGATCCTGCTCGGTGCGGCACTCGCGGTGGTGGCCTATTCCAGCTTGGCCGTGGTGCTGCTGGCCTCCTCGCTCGCGTTGCAGGTGGTGGGGCTCGATGTGGCGCTGGGCATCGTGCTGGGCGCCAACCTGGGCAGCGGCATGCTCGCCGTGATCACCACCGCCAAGTCCGGTATCAGCACGCGCCAGGTGCCGCTGGGCAATCTGCTCTTCAAGGTGTTCGGCGTGGGCATCGCCATCTGGCTCATTCCCGCGTGGGTGCGTTTCATGCAGCCACTGGTGCAGGATCCGGCCACCCTCACCGTGCTGTTCCACCTGAGCTTCAACCTGATGGTGGGCGCGGTGTTCATCGGACTCACCCGGCCCGTGGCGAGGCTGGTGGAGCGCGTGCTGCCGCTGAAGGCGGACAAGAGCCCGCTGGACCGGCCCAACCACCTCGATCCCTCGGCCTTGGCCACACCCTCGCTGGCCATCTCCTGCGCCGCGCGCGAGGCCATGCACCAGGCCGACATCGTCGAGACCATGCTGCGGGGCGTGGTCACCGTGATCAAGACCAACGACGCCAAGCTCTCGCACGACTTGCGCAAGCTCGACGACTCGGTCGACAGCCTGTACTCGGCCATCAAGTACTACCTCACCAAGATCTCACGCCAGCAGCTCAGCGAGGCCGAAAGCCGGCGCTGGACCGACATCATCAGCTTCACCATCAACATGGAGCAGATCGGCGACACGGTCGAGCGCGTGCTGCTGGACATCGAGGACAAGAAGATCCGCAAGGGGCGCAACTTCTCCGAAGCCGGCATGGCCGAGATCACCGAACTGCACGCCCGCCTGCTGGACAACCTGCGCCTGGGCATGAGCGTGTTCCTCAACGGAAACGTGCGCGACGCACAGCGGTTGCTCGAAGAGAAGGTGCGCTTTCGCGACATGGAGCGCGAGTACGCCGCCACCCACCTCGACCGCCTCTCGGGCCTGAGCCAGCAGAGCATGGACACCAGTGCGCTGCACCTGGACCTGATCAGCGACTTGAAGCGCATCAACTCGCACATCTGCTCGATCGCCTACCCCATCCTCGACAGTGCGGGCGTGCTCGCTCCCAGCCGGCTTCGCGAGCCACCCTCGGCAGACGTCAGCCGCCTCTGACGGCGTCCGGGCCTTGGGCCGCGCGGCTGCGAAATCGCAGGTGCTGTGCTACGCTGACCCTCCGTTCCGCGACCCGCCCAGGAGACAACAACATGCCCGGACTGCTGCCCCACATCGACCCCGACGGCCTGCTCGAGTTTTCGGTGGTCTACACCGATCGTGCGCTCAACCACATGTCCAAACGCTTTCAGGGCGTGATGACCGACATCTCGGCCATGCTCAAGCGTGTGTACGGCGCGCACTCGGCGGTGCTGGTGCCCGGCAGCGGCACCTTCGGCATGGAGTCGGTGGCGCGGCAGTTTGCCCACGGCAAACAGGTGCTCGTCATCCGCAACGGCTGGTTCAGCTACCGCTGGACGCAGATCTTCGACATGGGAAGCATCCCCGCCAGCCACACGGTGATGAAGGCCCGGCGCGCCGGCGCGGGCGCGCAGGCTGCCTGGACTCCGGCACCGATTGAAGAGGTGGTGGCGACCATCGCGAGCGAGAAGCCTGCGCTGGTGTTCGCACCGCACGTGGAAACCGCCGCCGGCATGATCCTGCCCGACGACTACCTGAAGGCCGTGGCCGATGCGGTGCACGCGGTGGGTGGCCTGTTCGTGTTGGACTGCATTGCCTCCGGCGCCATGTGGGTCGACATGAAAACCACCGGCGTGGACATCCTGATCTCGGCGCCACAGAAAGGCTGGAGCAGCTCGCCCTGCTGCGCCATGGTGATGCTCAGCGAGCGCGCCCGCACCGCCATCGACGCCACGCAGAGCACCACCTTTGCCATGGATCTGAAGAAGTGGCTGCAGATCATGGAAACCTACGAAGGTGGCGGCCACGCGTACCACACCACCCTGCCCACCGACGCGCTGACGCGGTTGCGCGAGACGATGGTTGAGACCGAAGCCTATGGCTATGAACGTGTGCGCCAGGAGCAGATCGCCCTCGGTTCGCAGGTGCGCGCACTGCTGGAGCGCCATGGTTTCCCCAGCGTGGCGGTCAGCGGTTTTCAGGCGCCGGGCGTGGTGGTGAGCTACACCACGGATCCGGAGATCCAGTCGAGCAAGAAGTTTCTCGCTGCCGGCCTGCAGACGGCGTCGGGTGTGCCGTTGCAATGCGATGAAGGTCCGGAGTTCAAGACCTTTCGCATCGGCCTCTTCGGGCTGGACAAGTGGCACGATGTGCCGGCCACGCTGCAGCACCTGGAGCGGGCGTTGGCTGAGGTGGCGCCTCGGCAGGCGCAGCCTGCTTGATCGCGTGCATTGACCTCGCGGGATCGGGGCGTGACGGCGCTCTGCTCCGCGAATGTCCTCCGGCGGCCTGAGGCCGCCTCCTCCTTGATTTCGCTGCGCAGAACACCATCACGCCCCGATCAATGAGGTGTGGGCGTTTGAACTTAGGACTGCATTGGTGCTTGCGGCCTGGGACCACAGGGTGACCGACGCAGCGAAATCAAGGAGGAAGCGGCCAAAGGCCGCTGGGGGACATTCGCGGAGTCGATCGCCCTGTGGTCCCAGGCAACCAAACCCGTAGGCACAAAACTCAGGGCAACAAAATCGTGCAACCAGTAGTAGCACGCGCCTCAAGACTCTCATGCGCCTTGCGCACCTCGGTCAGCGGAAACCGCTGATCGATGCGGATCTTCACCTGGTTGCCTTCGACCACCGCGAACAAATCGTCGGCCATCGCTTGCGTGCGCTCGCGGCTGGTGATGTGCGTGAACAGGGTCTGGCGCGTCACGTACAGCGAACCCTTGGGGCCGAGGATGCCCGGCGAAAAAGGCGCCACCGGGCCGGAGGCATTGCCAAAGCTCGCCATCAGGCCGAAGGGCCGCAGGCAGTCGAGCGACTTGTCAAACGTGTCCTTGCCGACCGAGTCGTACACCACCTTCACGCCCTGGCCGTTGGTGATCTCCTTCACCCGTGCGGCAAAGTCCTCGGTGCGGTAGTTGATGGCGTGGCTCGCGCCGTGTTCCAGGGCCAGCTTGCATTTTTCGTCTGAACCCGCCGTGCCGATGAGTTGCAGGCCCAGCGCCTTGGCCCACTGGCAGGCGATCAGGCCCACGCCACCGGCTGCGGCGTGGAACAGCACGAAGTCGCCCGGCTCCAGCCCTTCGACCGGGCGGCAACGCTTGAGCAGGTACTGCGCGGTGAGGCCCTTGAGCATCATGGCAGCGCCGGTCTCGAAATCGATCGCCTCGGGCAACTGGCACACGTTCATGGCCGGCATCACGCGCACGTCGCAATAGCTGCCCGGCGGGTTGGCCGCGTAGGCCGCGCGGTCACCGGCCTTGAGGTGGGTCACGCCCTCGCCCACCGCTTCGATCACACCGGCGCCCTCCATGCCCAGCGACAGCGGCATGGGAAACGGATAGAGGCCGCTGCGCTGATAAACGTCGATGAAGTTCAGGCCGATGGCGTGGTGGCGGATGCGCACCTGACCCGGGCCAGGGTCGCCCACGCTCACGGTGTCGATGACGAGTTGCTCGGGGCCACCGGCGGCATGGATGCGGACAGCGCGGGATTCTTGTGTGCTCATGGAGGGTCTCCTCGTTGTTGAAACAGTGCCCTTGGATGCTGCCACGAATGCAACGGATCGCCGGAGCGACTGTCCATCGTCCCCATCAACCGACCGGACATGCACAGGTTGCTACAGTCCAGCCGATGTCAGTTGCACCCACCCAACGCCTCACACCCGCCACCATCGCCCTGCTGGTGATTCCACCACTCATGTGGGCGGGCAACGCCGTGGTGGGCCGGATGATGCAGGGCGTGGTGCCACCAGTCACCCTCAACTTCCTGCGCTGGGCGCTGGCACTGGTGATGCTGTTGCCGCTGGCGGGTTGGGTGCTGCGCCCGGGCAGCGGGCTGTGGCGGCACTGGCGACGCTTTGCCCTGCTGGGTCTGCTGGGCGTGGGCATGTACAACTCGTTGCAGTACATGGCGCTCAAGACCTCCACGCCGCTCAATGTGACGCTGGTGGCGTCGAGCATTCCGGTGTGGATGCTGATCATGGGGCGCGTGTTCTTCGGCGTGCCCATCTCCCGGCGCGCGGCCATGGGCGCCTTCATGTCGCTCTGCGGCGTGGCAGTTGTGATCGCACGCGGCGATCTGGGTGGTCTGCTGTCGGTGCAACTGGTGCCGGGTGATCTGCTGGTGCTGCTGGCTGCCCTGGCCTGGGCCTGGTACAGCTGGCTGCTGGCGCGCCCACCGGTCGACGAACCCTCGGCCATCAAAGCCGACTGGGCAGCCTTCCTGCTGGCTCAGGTGGTGTTCGGCCTGCTCTGGTCAGCGGCGTTCACCGCGGGTGAGTGGCTCACCCTGCCGCCCCTGCCGGAGGGCCGCGAAGCCATCCAGTGGGGTTGGCCGCTGGTGGCGGGGCTGGTGTACGTGGCGGTGGGGCCCTCGCTGCTGGCCTACCGCAGTTGGGGCGCGGCCGTGGCCCGCGTCGGTCCGGCCACCGCCGGCATCTTCTCCAACCTCACGCCGCTGTTCGCGGCGCTGCTCTCGGCCACGCTCCTGCGCGAGCCGCCGCAGCCCTACCATCTGGCCGGTTTCGTGCTGATCGTCGGCGGGATTCTCGTGGCCTCCAGAAACTGAGGCTGCTCGCGATCAGGCGAGCTTGAACGACGCCACCGCGTCCACCAGCTGCCCGGCCTGGGATTTCAGGCTCTGCGCCGCGGCGGCACTTTCTTCCACCAGCGCCGCGTTCTGCTGCGTGGCCTGGTCCATCTGCGTGACGGCGTCACCCACCTGGGACACGCCTTCGCTCTGCTCACGGCTGGCCGAGCTGATCTCGCCCACGATGTCGGTCACACGGCGGATCGAAGTCACCACCTCGCTCATCGTGTTGCCGGCGCGATCGACCAGCGCCGTGCCCTGCTCCACGCGGTCCACGCTCAAGTCGATGAGGCCCTTGATCTCCTTGGCGGCGGCGGCACTGCGCTGCGCGAGGCTGCGCACCTCGGCCGCCACCACCGCGAATCCACGGCCCTGCTCGCCGGCACGAGCGGCCTCCACGGCGGCGTTCAGCGCCAGGATGTTGGTCTGGAAAGCAATGCCGTCGATCACGCTGATGATGTCTGCGATCTTGCGGGAGCTCTCGTTGATGCCCTTCATCATGTCAACCACCTGGGTCACCACATCACCGCCCTGTGAGGCCACGGCAGAAGCGCTGATCGCCAGGCGATTGGCCTGCTGCGCGTTCTCGGCGTTGAGCTTGACGGTGGAACTGAGCTCCTCCATGGAGGCGGCCGTCTGTTCGAGAGCCGAGGCCTGCTGCTCGGTACGCGCCGACAGATCGTGGTTGCCCTGCGCAATCTGCGAGCTGGCAGCGGCCACGCCCTCTGCGTTGCTGCGCACGCTGCCCACCACCCGCGCAAGCGCGTTCTGCATCGTCGTCATGGCGTTGAGCAATTGCCCCATCTCGTCGCCACCGCCCTCGGGCACGGCCTGGCTCAGGTCCCCCGCGGCCACACGGGTCGCCACCGCCCAGGCCTGACCGGCCGGCTGTGTGATCGAACGGCCGATGACCACGGCGAACGCCACACCCGCCAGGATCAGCGCGGCGATGGCACCCATCACCAGCGCCAGCTCACTGCGCAGGCTGGCGTAACGTGCCTCGATCTCCGTGCCCAACGCCAGGTTGGCCTGGTCGCTCAGACCGTACATGCCGTCGATGGCTGTTGTCGTGGCCTTGAAGTAGTCGCCCGACGGGTACTGCAGCAGCTGCGCGTCGGCAATCTGCTCACGCGCCAGCTTGAGCGCGCCTTCAAACTCGCTGCGTGCCTGTTCGAGTGTCGGGCCCAGGCGCGTCTTGAGGGTTGCATCGTGCTCGAACGCCTTGTCCAGACTGATGTTCAACTCGCGCAGCCCGATGCGGGCGCGTTCGACCAGGCTGGCGATCTGCGCCTGCTCCGCGGCCGTGGCCGCCTGTCTCACCAGCAGCACCGAACCGCGTGCGCGCGCCTGGCCCAGCATCTCGGTGAGGCGAGGCATCTGCTGCAGCGTGCCGATGATCAGGAAGTAGGTGGCTTTGTCCGGATCGGACGTGAGCCCGAAGTGGTCGGACACGCGGTCATTGAGTTCGATCAGGCCACCGATCAGCGCCGTGTGGCGCGCGAAGCTCTCGGGGCCGGTGAGCCCGCGCGATGCCACGGTGCTGGCCAATGATTGCCACTGTTCCTCGAGCCGCTGCCAGTCGCTGCGGATGCGCGCGTCGGGCATGTCGCTGGCCACCATCGCGTCGAAGCGCGTGATCGCCTGCTGCACTTCATCGGACTTGGCCTTTCGCTGGGGCTCCACCTCGCTCTTGCCGCCGAGCACGGTCGCCGTCATGCCGCGGTGAGTCTGCGCGAGTCGCACCACCTCCAGCAGCGCGCGCGACGGCTCCAGTCCCTGTCGCTCGGCCTCGATGGCACCCAGCCCGCCGAAGGCATCTCGCACATAAACGACCAGGGGCACCGACACCAGCAGGGCGGCAATCACGCCGAGCAACGCGAGCTTGTGAACGAGACGGAGATTTCGAATGAATGAGGACATGCAGGGATGAAGGGCGCGTGCGTTGAAAACATCGTCGACGCTGCACGGTGTTTTCAGACACCGTGCCCACGCCGACACTGCTCCAACTATCGACGCGCACAGACACAAATTGAGCTGTCCTGCCCTCTGTTCGGGTGCTCTTTCAAGACGATTTCATCGCCGCGCGGGAAACGCTTGCATGTGGTGCAAAAGATGTCCGGACATGGTGCATTTCCAGGACCATGCAGGGGCGCCGCACAAGCCTGGTGCGCAAGGCTTGCGGCCTCCCGTTGTCAGAACGTGCCCGGGTACGCACCACCATCGGCCAGCACGTTCTGGCCCGTCATGTAGCCGGCGTGCACGCTGCACAGAAAGGCACAGATGGCGCCGAACTCCTGTGGGTTGCCAAAGCGCTTCGCGGGTATGGCGCTGCGCCGGGCATCCATCACCTCATCGACCGGCTTGCCTGCCTTGCTGGCGAGACCTGCCATGGTGGTCTTGAGACGGTCGGTTTCGAAAGCGCCCGGCAGCAGGTTGTTGATGGTCACGCCCTGCGCGGCCAGCTCGCTGCGCGCGGCGCCGGCCACGAAACCGGTGAGGCCGCTGCGCGCTCCATTGGACAGGCCGAGCACGCCAATGGGCGCCTTCACCGCGCCCGAGGTGATGTTGACGATGCGACCGAAGCCGCGCTGCGCCATGCCGTCCACTGTGGCCTTGATGAGCTCGATGGGCGTGAGCATGTTGGCGTCAAGCGCCTTGATCCATACCTCGCGGTCCCACGCGCGGAAATCACCGGGCGGCGGACCACCCGCGTTGTTGACCACGATGTCGAAGGCCGCGCCGGGTCCTCCCGCCACCGACAGGGCCGCCGCGCGCCCTTCAAAGGTGGTGATGTCGGCCGCCACCGCCAGCACCGTCACGTCGGGCGCATCGGCCTGCAGCGCCTGCGCGGCAGCTTCCAGATCTCGCGCGCCGCGTGCCACCAGCACCACGTTCACACCTTCGGCGGCCAACGCCTGCGCGCAGCCCAGCCCCAATCCCTTGCTCGCACCGCACACCAGCGCCCATTTGCCCTTGATACCCAGATCCATGAAAAATCTCCTGAAAAAAACGATCAGCTGGCACGGCCGAAGCGCGTCACCAGAAACACACCGGAGAGCACGAGCACCGTGCCCACCACGATCCAGCCGTTGAACGGCTCACCGAGAATCACCACCCCCATGACGATGGTCGACATCGGGCCGACCATGCCGGTCTGCGCCGCCAGGCTCGATCCGATGCGCTCGATCGCCATCATCACCATGAGCACGGGCGCAAAGGTGCACAGCGTGGCGTTGAGCACCGAGAGCCAGATCACCTCGGGCGCCACCAGCGCCGCGCTCATCGGACGCAACAACACGAACTGTGCGAGGCACAACACACAGGCCACGCTGGTGGCCAGCCCCACCAGCCGCATGGAACCCAGGCGCTGCACCAGCTCGCCGCTGTACACCAGGTAGATCGCGTAGCTCACTGCGCTGCCGAACACCAGCAGAGCACCCAGCAGCGCGTTGGGCCCCTGCAGACCGGCCTCGTGGCCAAACACCAGCAGCACGCCGCCATAGCTCACGGCCATGGCGAGTGCCTGCAGTCGCGTGATGCGACGCTTGTAGAGCACCCAGCCCAGCACCAGAACCAACGTCGGGTTGAGGTACAGGATGAGCCGCTCCAGGCTGGCGGTGATGTACTGCAAGCCCCAGAAATCCAGGAAGCTGGCGAGGTAGTAACCGGTGAAGCCCAGGCCCAGGATGCCCATCCAGTCCTGGCGGGTGAGCGGCGCCTTGGCACCGCCCCCTTGCCGGTAGGTGGCCCACCATGCCAGCGCCAGAAACAGCGGCAACGCAAACAGCATGCGGTACATGATCAGCGTGACCGCGTCCACGCCATGGCGGTAGGCCAGTTTCACGATGATGGCCTTGCCGCTGAAGGCAATGGAGCCTGTGACCGCGAGCAGCAATCCGGTGGCGAGGTGAGGTGTGGGAGCGGCGCGCATCGACCGATTATCGGCAACGCACGATAACGGACGCCAAGGCGGGGTATGCATCATGCCGATCACCCAGGCGTTCCTGTCGCACGCATGACTTCACGCTGATGAAGCCCTGCCCACCCACCCCGGACGCCGGCAACTCCCTAACCTGTGCAACAGCCAGCTCCGCACCCAACCTGCGGTTGCTCCGAACATGCCTCACAGGGTTTGCCACATGCCGTCTTCTCCCATTCCAGCGCCCCTCGTCGAACACATCGACACCTTGCTGAAAGCCTTGACCGATTCACGCCGGGGTTCGACCGTGCTGCGCGTGAACGACACACGCGTGGTGCTGCGCCCTCGCGACAACGAGCCCAAGCTGGTGATGCAGGCCCACATCTGCGCCCTGCCCCGCCACAGTGGCCCGCGCGCTGCGCTCTGCGAGGCCTTGTTGATGGGCAACACAAGGCTCGGGGACAGCGACCGCCTGGGCATCGAGCCTGTCGAGAACGCTGCGGTGTACCAGCGCGTGGTGGACATCGCGCTCGATGCCGAAGCGCTGGGTCACGAGGTGTGGGACCTGATCGATGCCGCCGAGCAGTTCAGGTACGGGCTCGGGCGCGACTGATGCGCGCTGCGAGCCTCACTGCACCGGTGGCGTGCAGGCCAGCACCTCGTCCATGGTGGTCAGGCCCTCGGCCACGCGCATGGCGCCGGCCAGCCGCAGCGGGCGCATGCCGTCGGCCACGGCCTGTTTGCGCAGCGCATCCAGACGCGGTTCGCGGCTGACCTTGTCCTTGAACGATTCGGTGACCGTGAGCAGCTCGTACAGACCCATGCGACCGCGAAACCCGGTCATGCGGCAATCGACACAACCCACCGGCTGGTAAGGCCGATAAGTGCCGCTGATCTGCCAGGGCTTGACCAGCTCGGCCAGCGATTCGCGTGATGTGGCGGCCTGGGTCTTGTCCTGCTGTGTTCTGCAGGCCAGGCACAGCGTGCGCACCAGGCGCTGCGCGAGCACGCCGAGCACCGTGGCGTTGATGAGGTAGGGCGGAATGCCCAGCTCCATCAGCCGCATGATGGCCGAGGGCGCGTCGTTGGTGTGCAGCGTGGTGAACACCAGGTGGCCGGTGAGCGCGGCCTGCACCGCCATCTCGGCGGTGGCAAGATCGCGCACCTCGCCCACCATGATGATGTCCGGGTCCTGCCGCATGAGGGCGCGCAGGCCCTGCGCAAAGTCCAGGTCCAGGTGGGCCTGCACCTGCGTCTGGTTGAAGGCCGGTTCGATCATCTCGATCGGGTCTTCCACCGTGCTCACATTCACCTCTTCGGTGGCCAGGCGCTTGAGCGTGGCGTAGAGCGTGGTGGTCTTGCCCGACCCGGTGGGCCCGGTCACCAGCACGATGCCGTGCGGGTGTTTCGTGAGGCCTTCCCAGCGCTGTGCGTCGTGGGCGGCGAAGCCCAGTGCACTGAGGTCCTTCACCGTCGACTCAGGGTCGAAGATGCGCATGACAAGCTTTTCACCAAACGCGGTGGGCAGCGTGGACAGGCGCATTTCCACCTCTTCACCACGCACGCCCGCCACGCCGGGGCGCAGCGTCTTGATGCGGCCGTCCTGCGGGCGGCGGCGCTCCACCACGTCCATGCGCCCGAGCAATTTGATGCGCGCGGTCATGGCGGTGAGCACGCCAATGGGCATCTGGTAGACCGGGTGCAGAACACCGTCGATGCGGAAGCGGATCACGCCCTGCTCGCGCCGTGGCTCCAGATGGATGTCGCTGGCGCGCTGGTCGAAGGCGTACTGCCACAGCCAGTCGACCACCTGCACCACGCCCTGGTCGTTGGCGTCGAGCTGCTTGTTGGCCTTGCCCAGCTCCACCAGTTGCTCGAAGCTGCCGAAGCCATTCTGCCCACCGCTCTTGCTGGCTGCGCGCACCGACTTGGCGAGTGCAAAAAACTCGGCGGTGAAGCTGTTGATGGCTTGTGGGCTGGCGAGCACCAACCGCACGTTCTTGCGCGTCTGGCGCTGCACCTCGGGCACCCAGTCGCGGATGTAGGGTTCGGCCGTGGCCACCACCACCTCGGTCGGGCTCACCTGCACCGGCAGCACCTTGTGGCGCTCGGCATAGGCCGCACTCATCACGTCGGCCACCTTGCCCACGTCCACCTTGAGCGGGTCGATGCGCATGTAGTCCAGCCCGCTGCGCGTGGCCAGCCACTGGGTGAGCATCTCCACATCGAGCACATGGCTGTCGGCCTTGCGCGCCATGCCCACCACCGACAGGCGTTGCAACGGATGCTGCGCGCTGTGCGCCGAAGCGCAACGCGCCACGGTGCGCTCGGCCTCGGCGCTGGAGATCACGCCATCATCCTGCAGCCACTGCACGAGCATTCGCCAGTCCAGTGGACCCGTGTGGTCTGTTGCTGCCGGGGATCTGGTGGTTTGTTTCATGGGCGTTTCAGGCAACGGGTTTGAACAGCTTCAACCACTTGACCGCAGGCAGGCCCCAGCGTTCCTGCACAAGCTCGGCCCGCGCCAGCAGCTGCATGCGCGTAGGCCGGTGCGGCGTGCGCTGGGCCAGCACCACGGTATTGCCTTCGCGCGTGGGCTTGAAGGCCCACACGGCGTCGTCACCGAAAGCGGCGCACAGGCTTTGCAGCGAGCGTTCGTAGCTGGCGTCGCGCCCGAACAGGTTGACCGTGAGGCAGCCTTCGTCGGTGAGGGCGTTGCGGCAGTCGGCGTAGAAATCGGGGCTGTCGAGCACGGGTGCGGCAGCCTCATGGTCGTACAGGTCCACCTGCAGCGCGTCGTAGGCACCCAGATGGTCGGCCCGGCGGATCTCCTCGCCCGCGTCGGCCAGCACCACGCGCAGCTTGGGCCCGTCGGCAGGCAGCTTGAACCAGCTGCGGCACACCACCACCACCTGCGGGTTGATCTCGATGGCGGTGGTGTCCATGCGCAGCTTCTTGAAGCAGAACTTGGTGAGCGCGGCCGACCCCAGGCCGAGCTGCAGGGCACGGCGTTTGCCCACCGAATCGGGTTCCACGAACAGCAACCAGGCCATCATGCGCTGGACGTAGTCGAGCTCGATGTCGAACGGTGCGTCCAGCAGCATGGAGCCCTGGATCCACTCGGTGCCCAGGTGCAGAAAGCGCACCTCGCTGTCTTCGGAGATGGTCACGTCGGGCAAGGTTTGCACCGTGCTTCGCTTGCGGGCGGCGGCGTTGGCGCCGGCCTTCATGCGGCAACCCCACCCGCGCAAAGGCATGGCCTGGAGCACAATGCGTCGGTCATGGGGGGCAGGGCATCGAAGGGATTCGGTTCCCCGCGCGGGTGAGGTGAGTGCTGCATCTTTGTATCCGACCTTGGGAGGAATGATTATGAACACGGAAGTCATCTGGGATTTTCTCGTCACGCAGGGCGCGGACTTCGGCCTCAAGGTGCTCGGCGCCATTGCGGCCTGGATCGTGGGGCGCTGGCTGATCGGCATTGCCGTGGGCCTGATGGGGCGGGCGATGGAGAAGGGCCGCAAGCTCGACCAGACGCTGATCCACTACCTCAAGTCCATCATCTCGGTGCTGCTGACCATCGTCCTGATCCTCGCGATCCTGGACATCTTCGGCGTGCGCACCACCTCGTTCGCGGCCTTGCTGGCGGGCGCGGGCCTGGCCATCGGCGTGGCCTGGAGCGGGATGCTGGCGAACTTCGCGGCGGGCATCTTCCTGCAGGTGCTGCGGCCCTACAAGGTGGGTGATTTCATCTGCGCCGGCGGCACCACCGGCACCGTGAAAGAGCTCGGCCTGTTCGCCACCACCATCCTCACGCCCGACAACGTCACCACCATCGTGGGCAACAACAAGGTGTTCTCCGACAACATCCAGAACTTCAGCCATGAACCGTTTCGCCGCGTGGACTGCCTGGCGAAGGTGGCGAACAGCGTGGACGTGAACGACGCCATGGCGCGCTTGCGCGTGGCGGTGGCCGCGATCCCCAACGTGGTCGCGTCGCCCGCACCCGATGTGGAGATCCTGCAGTTCACGCCCGAAGGCCCCCTTTTGTGCGTGCGGCCCTACACGCACACCGACCACTACTGGCAGGTCTACTTCGACACGCACAAGGCGGTGGTGAGCACGTTTGGCGCGGCGGGGTATCCGGTGCCCGAGACACCTGTTGCTCATCGAACTGTGCCTGTCTGAGTTTTTCTCCGGCGGCTCCCTGTCGCTCACTGCGGGGCGGCCGACTCCGTGAATGTCCCCCGGGTCGGCTGCGCCGCCCCTCCTCCTTGATTTCGCTGCGTCGGCCAACCCGCTGTGAGCGACAGGGTTGGTATGCGAAAAGATGGCGCGCCAACATCCGGCTCAAGCCGCTGCACCGGTGCAGCGAGCCCGCGACGACCATCGAGCGGAAAACCTCAAGAGTGACGCAACAACACCTCAGACCAGGCCGCCAACTTCCGATCAAAGCTCCAGCTCGCATTCGCCGGGCTGGTGGACGGCAGCTTGTAAACCGGCAAGCCCAGCTTCTCCGTGTGCCGCGCATGGCGAAAACTCTCGCCACCGTTGTGCGCGATCGCTTCGAGCAACGGACACGAGCGCAACACCCACGCAAAATCGTTGAGCTCCGCTTTCTGGATATTCACGTCCAGACTGCCTTCGCGCTCGCAAGCGCCGTACACATCCCACACGCCCAGACCATGCGCCTGCAAGGCGGCCACACGCTCGGGGTAGGCCATGGTCGGCAGTGGCAACTGCCACAACGCACCGAGGATTTTCCAGAAATGGTTCTGCGGATGACCGTAGTACTGCTGCGCGCGCAACGACGCCACACCGGGGAAACTGCCCAGCACCAGCACACGCGTGTTTGCATCGAGCACCGGCGGCAAGCCCTGCAAGCGGCTCATGCGGCTGCTGCCAGCGCCGCCAGTCGCGGCAATGCGGCCAGGGCATTGGCCGTGGTGGCCTTCATCAACGCATCGACCGGCATGCCGCGCAGCTCGGCCACCACCCCACCGATGCGCGGCAGCTCGGCCGGGCTGTTGACGCCTTGCGCCCGGCCCGCTGCGCGTTGGGCCGCCGTGGCGTAGAGCCAGTGCGGCGGAATGTCGGGCGCGTCGGTCTCCAGCACCAACGCATCCAACGGCAGCTCGGCGGCCAATCGGCGCAACTGCCGCGCAGGCTCAAACGTGCAGGCCCCACCAAAGCCCAGCTTGAAGCCCAACCCGACAAACGCCTGGGCCTGCTGTTCACTGCCATTGAACGCGTGCGCAATGCCGGCCACCGGCAGCTCGCGCAGATGCTTGAGCAACTGGTCGGCGCTGCGCCGCACGTGCACGATCACCGGCAGGCGGTGCTTGCGCGCCAGCCGCAGTTGCGCGCGGTAGAAATAGGCCTGTCGTTCGCGCATCTCGGGCGTGCACAGCGCGGGTACGAAGAAATCAAGCCCGATCTCGCCCACGGCCACCAGCCGCGGATCGTCGCGATGCTCGGTCAGCATGGCATCAAGCGCATCCAGATCGGTGTCTTGTGCGCGCGGCACACACAGCGGGTGGATGCCCAGTGCGTAGGCGTCACCCAGCCGGTGCGCAAGCCGGCGCACGGTGTCGAAGTTGGAGCGCTCCACCGCCGGGATCACGCACAGGCCCACGCCGAGCGCGGCCGCGCGCTCGCGCAGGCTCAGTGCAAGAGCATGATCGGCGCCGAACTCAGGCGCATCCAGATGGCAGTGTGTGTCGATCCACATGGCGGTATAACGACCATTGTGCCGGCAAGGCTCTCGCGCGCCGGCATCCCGCAACAGGAAGGAACCACCATGTCACCCACGCCCCGCCTCGCCTGGCTCGCCGCTCCCGTGCTGATGGCACTCACCGCCTGCGCCATGCCCGGCGCGCCCGACGCAGCGCCGCTGGTGGGCAGCGAGTGGCGGCTGGAAGACATGGGCGGGCGCGGCGCGCTCGACACCGTGCAGGCCACCCTCGCCTTTCCCGAGGCCGGGCGCGTGGCGGGCAACAGCTCGTGCAACCGCTTTTTCGGTTCATACACGCTGATGCAGGACCGCATTGCGCTGGGACAGCTGGGTGGCACGCGCATGGCGTGTGCGCCGGCGGTGGACGAGCAGGAAACGCGCTACCTGGACGCACTGCAGAAGGCACAGCGACTGGAAGTGAAGGGCAAGACGATGCTGATGCACGTGCAGGGGCTGGAGAAACCCCTGCGTTTCACAAGAACGAAGCCTTGAATCCCGACTTGCTGTCGGAGTAGCTTCGGATCAGGAGCACCGCGGAACCGGCTTTGCCGGGCCGCAGGTGCTGCCCCCTGGGCGGAGGCGCCGAAGGCGCTTCGGGGGAGGTTCGATTCAGGTCAGCACACCCGCTGTCAAGCGCAGCACGCGGTTGCAGCGCGCGGCCAGCGCTTCGTCGTGGGTGACGACGATGAAGGCCGTGCCTTGGTCGCGGGCGAGCTCCAGCATCAGTTGGAACACGCCTTCGGCGGTGTTGCGGTCCAGGTTGCCGGTGGGCTCGTCGGCCAGCACGCAGGCGGGCTGCGTGACCAGGGCCCGCGCAATCGCAACACGCTGGCGCTCGCCGCCCGAGAGCTCGGCCGGGCGGTGGCCCAGGCGCTCGGCCAGACCCACACGCGTGAGGATCTTTCTCGCCTGTTCGGCGGCCTCGGCACGCGGCATTCGGCGGATCCACAGCGGCATGGCCACGTTGTCACGTGCGCTGAACTCGGGCAACAGGTGGTGGAACTGGTAGACGAAACCCAGGTGCTGGTTGCGCAGCACGCCCTGCTGCGTGGCGCTCAGGCCCGACAGGGTTTGCCCCATGAGCTGCACGCTGCCGCTGGTGGGTGCGTCCAGCCCGCCGAGCAGGTGCAGCAAGGTGCTCTTGCCGGAGCCGGAGGCCCCGACGATGGCCAGGGTTTCGCCCGCGCGCACCGTGAGGTCCACGCCAGTGAGAACGGTGACGTCGAGGCGGCCTTCGTGGAAGCGTTTGGTGAGGCCTGAGGCGCTCAACACCACGTCCGTTCGGGCTGAGCCTGTCGAAGCCCTGTTGTTCCGATCGTCCTGAGCTTGTCGAAGGGCAGGCTCAGGGCGAACGGGGGTGGTTTGATCACTCATAACGCAACGCCTCTGCAGGGTTGACGCGGCTTGCGCGCCAGCTCGGATAGATGGTGGCCAGGAAGGAAAGCACCAGCGAAATCACCGCCACCGGCAGGATGTCGGTCTGCTGCGGGTCACTGGGCATGCGGCTGATGAGGTAAATGTCCTGTGGCAGGAAGCTCGCGCCCAGCAGGCTTTCGAGTGCGGGCACCAGGGTGTCGATGTTGAAGGCGATGCCCAGGCCGAGCAGCAGGCCCGCGCCGGTACCGATCACGCCCACCATGGCGCCCTGCACCATGAACACGCCCATGATGCTTTGTGGGCTCGCGCCCAGCGTGCGCAGGATGGCGATGTCTGCGCGTTTGTCGGTCACCGTCATCACCAGTGTGGACACGAGGTTGAACGCCGCCACCGCCACGATCAGCGTGAGGATGATGAACATCATGCGTTTTTCGAGCTGCACCGCGGCAAACCAGGTGCGGTTCTGGCGCGTCCAGTCGCGCACCAGCAGACCGGGGTCGAGGTCGGCGGCGATGGACACGGCCACCTCGCGCGCGGCGTGCAGGTCCTTGATCTTCACGCGCACCCCCGTCGGGCCTTCCACGCGAAAGATGCGCGCGGCATCTTCCTGGTGCAGCAGGGCCAGCGCCGAGTCGTATTCGTAGTGGCCTGAATCAAAGGTGCCCACCACCGTCATCTGGCGGATGCGCGGCACCACGCCGGCCGGCGTCACTTGCCCACTCGGTGCAATGAGCGTCACGCTGTCACCGGCGATCACGCCCAGGCTGCGCGCGAGTTCCCCGCCCAGGATCACGCCGAATTCACCGGGCACGAGACGCGGCAACACGGTGTCGGCCAACTGGGCCGCGAGCTCGGTCACCTTGGGCTCCAGCGCCGGGTCGATGCCGCGCACCAGTGCTCCTTTCATGTCTTCGCCGCGCGCGATCAACGCCTGCGCACCCACAAAGGGCGCTGCGCCCACCACATCGGGGTGGCGCTCGATTTTTGCCAGCGTGTCGGCGAGATTCGGGATGGCCTGGCCGCCGGGCTCGAACACCTCGATGTGCGAGAGCACACCGAGCATGCGGTCGCGTACTTCCTTCTGGAAGCCGTTCATGACCGACAGCACGATGATCAGCGCGGCCACACCCAGCGCGATGCCCAACATGGACACACCCGAGATGAAGGAAATGAAGCCGTTGCGCCGGGTGGCGCGGCCGGCGCGCGTGTAGCGCCAGCCAAGAATGAGTTCGTAGGGAGTTTGCATGTGAGGTCCAGCGGGCATTGTGGCATCCCCGACAATCGTGTCATGCCCGTTCCCCACATGGCCTCTGAGCCTGCCACGCACCTGCTGGTTCCTTTCGCCAGCGCCAGCGACCCCGCTTGCCGGGCGGCGCTGCCGGGCTTGCAGTTGCCCCACCTAACCGCCTTGCTGGCCGAACTTCAACCCACACACACCGATGCCGGCACCGACGGTGGATCCGACCACAGCCTGAGCCCACCCCACGAACGCGCGCTGGCCCAGGCCATCGGCCTGGTGCGGGCGGACGGCTCGGCCTACCCCGACGGCCTGCTGCCCTGGGCCGCAGCGGCCAGTGCCGAGCCTGGGCAAGCCCAAGCCTGGTTCACGCTCTGCCATTTCCAGGTCGGCATGGAGCAGGTGACGCTGCTGCCCGGTGACCAGCTGGGCCTGACCGACGAACACGCCCGCCCGTTGTTCGATGCACTCGCGCCTTACTGCGCAGAGGACGGCATCACGCTGCGCTACGAGTCAGCCACGCGCTGGCACGCCAGCGGCGAGGTGCTGCGCGGCATCGCCTGTGCCAGCCTGGACCGTGTGGGCGGCCGCTCGGTCGAGGCCTGGATGACCAACAGCGCGGCCAATCCGGCGGGCGGTCAACTGCTCAAGCGGTTGCAGAGCGAAGCGCAGATGCTGTTCTACACACACCCGGCATTTGATGCGCGCGAGGCGCTGCGCCTGCACCCGGTCAACGGCTTCTGGCTCAGTGGCGCAGGCGCCATCGACCACCCGACAACGTTGCGACCACCACCCACCATGCCGGACGCCCTGCGCAATGCGGCCCTGCAGGCCGACTGGACGCGTTGGAAAGACGCCTGGGCTGCGCTGGACACCAGCGACATCAAAGACATGTTGGATCGCGCGCGCCGCGGCGAGCCGGTCACACTCACGCTGTGTGGCGAGCGGGTGGCGCAGCGCTTCGCCAACGCACCGCGCGGCGCCGTGGCGCGCGCCGGTCGCCTCATCAAACACTGGCTGGGCAACGCCCCGACCTGGAAGACCCTGGAAACCCTATGAAGATCATCACCCGCGACGTGCCCCCCCGCGCTGCCTGGGCGCTGGAGCAAGGCGGCCTGCACCCGCTGCTGGCGCGCCTGTTTGCCGCGCGCGGCATCACCAGCACGGACGAACTCGACGACGCACTCGCCCGCCTCATCCCGCCCTCGCAGATGCTGGGCGCGCAAGACGCCGCACGTGCCCTGGCCGACGCCATGGCTGCCAACAAGGCGATCTGCATCGTGGCCGACTACGACTGCGACGGCGCCACCGCCTGCGCGGTCGGCCTGCGCGGTCTGCGCCTGCTGGGTGCGCCGATGGGTTTCGACCGGGTCAACTACCTCGTGCCCGACCGCGTGACCGACGGCTACGGCCTGACGCCGTCGATCTCGAAGCGCGTGAAGGCGCAAGGCGCCGACGTGCTGGTGACGGTGGACAACGGCATCGCCAGCGTGGATGGCGTGCGCGCCGCACGCGAGCTGGGCCTGCAGGTGATCGTGACCGACCACCACCTGCCCGCCATCAAGGACGGCGAGGTGACGCTGCCGCAAGACTGCATCATCGTGAACCCCAACCAGCCGGGCTGCACCTTCGAGAGCAAATCCATCGCCGGGGTGGGCGTGATGTTTTATGTGCTGTTGGCGCTGCGCGCCGAATTGCGCGAGCGCGGCGTGTTCACTGCGCAGGAGCAACCGCGCATTGACGCGCTGCTGCCGCTCGTGGCGCTGGGCACCGTGGCCGACGTGGTCAAGCTCGACGCGAACAACCGCCGCCTCGTCGCCCAAGGCTTGAAGCGCGTGCGCACTGGCGCCATGCCCCCGGGCATGACTGCCTTGTTCAATGTGGCCGCGCGCAAGCCCGACGCCGCCACCGGCTTTGACTTTGGCTTCGCACTCGGCCCGCGCCTGAACGCCGCCGGACGCCTGGCCGACATGACGCTGGGCATCGAGTGCCTGACCACCGACGACGCGCTGCGCGCCGACGAACTCGCGCGCACGCTGGACGGCATCAACCGCGAGCGCAAGGCGATCGAAGGCGACATGCGCGACCAGGCCTTGCAGATGGCCGAAGAGATGTTCGACGAGTCGGAAGAACCGCCGCCCGCGCTGGTGATGTTCGATCCCGACTTTCACGAAGGCGTGATCGGCATCGTCGCTTCACGTCTGAAGGACAAACTGCACCGGCCCACCTTCGTGTTTGCCTCCAGTGGCGCCGAGGGCAAGGAAAACGAGCTGAAGGGCTCGGGCCGCTCGATCGCGGGTTTCCATTTGCGCGACGCGCTCGATCTCGTGGCCAAGCGCCACCCGGGTGTGTTGTTGCGCTTTGGTGGCCACGCCATGGCAGCGGGCTGCACCATTGACGAGGAACACCTGGAAACCTTTGAGGCCGCGCTGCAGCAGGTGGCCCACGAGTGGCTGGACGCGGCCACGCTGCAGCGCCGCATCGAGGCAGACGGCGCGCTGGACACGAAGTACCGCCGCGCCGATCTGGTGGACACGCTGCACAAGGAGGTGTGGGGCCAGGGCTTTGCGCCGCCCCTCTTCTGCGAAGAGGTGCAGG
This sequence comes from Hydrogenophaga sp., assembly GCF_018780385.1. GTDB lineage: Bacteria > Pseudomonadota > Gammaproteobacteria > Burkholderiales > Burkholderiaceae_C > Hydrogenophaga. The sequence goes on from NZ_JADMJO010000004.1 coordinate 138,602, forward strand.
TGGTGTCGCAACGGCTGGTGGGTGAGAAGCACCTGGCGCTGAAGCTCAAGCACCAGGGCGAGCCGGTGGACGGCATCTGGTTCGGCCACACAGAGCCCTTGCCGGCCCGCGTGAAAATTGCGTTTCGCCTGGATGCGGATGAGTGGCAGGGTCAGCGGCGGGTGCGGTTCTTGGTGGAAGCTGCAGAACTGTAACCCCCCGCGCCGCCTGCGGCGTCACCCCCCAAGGGGGCAACACCTGCGGCCTGGCGGAGCCAGTTCCGCGGTGTTCTGGACTCGTGGCGCTCCGGGAAAATCAGCTCATCAAGGCTTCACGAACCGCAGCAAGCTGACGGCGTGAGACCGCCAGGCGTTCTTCCACACCATCGAGCCGAACGGTCCAGCCCTCGCCCTCGACCGGGTCGTTGTGCTTCTCCACCGCCCGCACCGCGCGGCGCGACACCAGGGCATTGCGGTGCACCCGCACGAACAGGTGCGCATAGCGCTGCTCCAGATCGCTCAGGGCGCCATCAAAGATGTGTTCCTTGTCGGCCGTGCGCACCGTGATGTACTTCAGCTCGGCCTTGAGGTAGATCACATCGGCCAGCGCCACGCGTTCGCTGCGGCCCCGCTCCTGGATGATTAGGCTCTCGGGCAGACCCACATCGGCGGCGGTTTCGGCGCGCAGCCGCTGCACCTTCTGCAGAGCCTGCTGCAGACGCTCGCGGCGCACCGGCTTGGTCAGGTAATCCACCGCTTCCAGGTCAAAAGCCTGCACCGCGTGTTCGGCGTAAGCGGTGATGAACACCACCGCCGGTGGCGCCGCCAGCTCGCGCAGGGTCTTGGCCAGGGTCATGCCGTCCACGCCGGGCATGTGGATGTCCAGCATCACCAGATCACACCCGGTGCGCTGGATCAGCTCCATCGCCTGCACGGCGTTGGCCGCCTCGCCCACCACGTCCGCGCGCGGCTCGCTGCATTCGCCCAGCAGAGTGCGCAGCCGTGACCGCGCCAGTGCTTCATCGTCAACGATCAGTACCTTCAGTGTCATGTCACGCTCCGTAGCCAGACCCGTTCAATACCCGCTTATACCGGTATTTCAAGGCGAACCTGAAACACCCCGTTGACCAATGCGCTCTGGAACCTGCCCTGAACATCGTGCAACAGCGCCAGGCGCTGCCGAACGTTGTCCAGCGCCAGGCCGTTGCCACGCCTCCCGCTGCCCGCCGGCACGGTGTTGGTGACCTTGATCACCACCAGACTCCCGCGCCGCTGGGTGCTGATGCGCACCACCGCCCCCGAGGGGCTGGGCTCCACGCCGTGCTTCACCGCATTCTCCACCAGTGGCTGCAAAATGAGGGGAGGCAATTTGGCCTTGGAGGCCGCGTCGTCCACACTCCACTCCACCTTCAACCGGTCACCAAAGCGCACCTGTTCGATGGCCAGGTAGTGCTCGGCCAGCTCGAGCTCCTGCCACAGGGGCACCGCCTCCTGGGCGTCGGCCAGGGCGTGGCGAAACAGTTCGCTCAGGTCTTCCAGCAGGTTTTCGGCCTTGGCGGGCTCCTCGCGCACCAGCGCGATCGCGCTGTTGAGCGTGTTGAACAGGAAATGCGGGCGGATGCGGGCTTGCAGCTCGGCCAGCCGCGCGGTAGTGCCCGCGGGCATGCGCGCCTTGGCACGCCACACCAGCGCCCCCACCAACACAGCCGCCACCAGGGCCCCGGAGGCCCCGCTGGCCACCCAGGGCGCCCCGCTGGCCAGCCCCATGAGCACCAGCAAGCCACAGCCATACAGGCCAGCCAGCACGCCCAGCCCGACGCCGGTCATCCACTGGGCCTGGACCTCCATGCGCCCGAGCTTGCGTTTGAGCGCGCACACACACAGCAGCCAGGCCAGCACCGCCGGCAGTGCCGCCCCGGTGAGCACCGCCATCTGGGTGATCCAGGCCACCGGGTTGACCGAGCCAAAGATCGCCGCCACAGCCACGATGGCCTGCACGAACAGCACAGCCCGCAACACCACGCCCACCTGGCAGGTGTCAAACACCCGGTCGCGGGCCCGGACGTGCTCGGGCATCTCCTCCAGCGACTGCGTGCCCAGGGTGCTGGGCAGATCCTGGAAGGTCGATAAAATTCGGGAGTCTTTCATGGGGCGTGCGTCAATGCTCGGGTCGGTCGACGTGGAATTGTGCGTTGATCCGGGCACCGCGCCCTGGAACCGCACGGCGCTGCGATCGAAAGATCATTCAAGCCCTCTTTACCCGCCCTGTGTTCTGCGGTCCTCCGCTCCTTTCTTTCTCTCTAAAGCCGCTGGCAACACCGTATGTCCACCAACCAACTCGACAAGAAATCCGAAGCCTGGTCCGCCCTATTCTCGGAGCCGATGAGCGAGTTGGTCAAGCGCTACACAGCCAGCGTCTTCTTCGACAAACGCCTCTGGCAGGCCGACATCACCGGCAGCCTCGCGCACGCCGAGATGCTGGCGGCGCAAAGCATCATCGGCGCGGCCGACCTGGCGTCCATCCGGCAGGGCATGGCCCAGATCACGTCCGAGATCGAGGCCGGCAGCTTCGAATGGAAGCTGGATCTCGAAGACGTGCACCTCAACATCGAGGCACGCCTGACCCAACTCGTGGGCGACGCCGGCAAACGCCTGCACACCGGCCGCAGCCGCAACGACCAGGTGGCCACCGATGTGCGCCTGTGGCTGCGCAGCGAGATCGACCTCATCATCCCGCTGCTGGGCGAGCTGCAAGTCGCGCTGGTGGAGGTGGCCGAGAAGAACGTGGAAGTGATCATGCCGGGCTTCACCCACCTGCAGGTGGCCCAGCCCGTGAGCTTCGCGCACCACTTGTTGGCCTATGTGGAGATGTTCTCGCGCGACGCCGAGCGCATGGTGGACGTGCGCCGCCGCACCAACCGCCTGCCCTTGGGCAGCGCCGCGCTGGCCGGTACCACCTACCCGCTGGACCGCGAGCGCGTGGCGCGCAGCCTGGGCATGGTCGACGAGCGCGGTGAACCGCAGGTGTGCCAGAACAGCCTGGACGGCGTGAGCGACCGCGACTTCGCGATCGAGTTCACCGCCGCCGCGTCGTTGTGCATGGTGCACATCAGCCGCTTCAGCGAAGAGCTGATTCTGTGGATGAGCCAGAACTTCGGCTTCGTGAAGATCGCCGACCGTTTCACCACCGGCTCATCGATCATGCCGCAGAAGAAAAACCCCGACGTGCCCGAACTCGCGCGCGGCAAGACCGGCCGCGTGGTCGGCCACCTGATGGGCCTGATCACCCTGATGAAGGGCCAGCCGCTGGCCTACAACAAGGACAACCAGGAAGACAAGGAGCCGCTGTTCGACACGGTGGACACCTTGAAAGACACACTGCGCATCTTCGTGGAGATGGTGGGTGGCCAGCTGAACCCGGCCACGGGTGCGAAGGAAGGCGGCATCACCGTCAACGCCGTGGCCATGGAAGACGCGGCCAAGAAGGGCTACGCCACCGCCACCGATCTCGCTGACTACTTGGTGAAGAAGGGCCTGCCGTTTCGCGACGCACATGAAACCGTGGCGCACGCGGTCAAGGCGGCCGTCACGCACAACTGCGACCTCTCCGAGCTGCCGCTGGCAGTGCTGCAGGGTTTCAACGCGTCGATCGAAAAGGACGTGTACGAGTGCCTGAGCCTGCGTGGCTCGCTGAACGCACGCAACACGCTGGGCGGCACGGCGCCGGCGCAGGTTCGCGCGCAGATCGCACGCCACCGCGCCCGACTCGGCTGAGTCAGTTGCAAGGATCGGGCTGCGGCACCTCGGTGCAGCGTTGAAAGGCCTCCGGCTTGAGTCCGCCACCCACCACGCGGTACTGGTCAAAACACGCCGCGCTGGCCGCATACCGGTGCCAGCGCGCCTCGCAGGCCGTGGTACCGGGCGGCAACGGTGCGGTGGCGGGCACCACGCGATCAGCGTAGCGCTGCGGCACATCGGTGATGGCGCCATAGTGCACACGGCCACCGTCGTCGGTCCAGCGCACCAGCTCCGTGCTCAGCGCCGACAGCGGCAGGCCGACAGCGACCACCAGGCTCAAGGTCTTGAGAAGCTTGTTCGGTTTCATGTCCCTCTGACACGCTCGGGGCGCCAGGGTTCCTGGGGGCCTTGATGTGCGTCAAGACCCGACCGGCGTGCCGGCGCTAGAGTCCGACCCATGGAAACCACAGCCCACCCCACCACCACCCTGGAATGGTCGTCCGCCCTGTCGGTGGGCGACGACCGCATGGACCACACCCACGCCGAATTCGTGGAGCAACTCAATCAGCTGCTGACCACCCCCGTCGATCAACAGTTGCCGCTGTATCAGGATTTCCTGGCTCACACAGTGGAGCACTTCGCCCAGGAAGAGCGCTGGATGCTGGCCACCGGCTTCGCGCCCGACAACTGCCACGCAGCCCACCACGCGACCATTCTGGAAACCATGCGGGCCGTGGAAACGCACCACCAGCAGGGCGACCTGGACATCATCACCCGCCTGGCCGAAGCGCTGGCCGAATGGTTCCCCCAGCACGCCACCAGCATGGACGCCGGGCTGGCGCTGCACCTGCAGTCGGTGGGCTTCGATACCCAGACCGACACCCTGACCGACCCCGGCCGCGTGCGCCCGGCCAGCATGAGCGGCTGCGGAAGTGTGAACTGCAGTTGAACCACATGGCCCCTCCCCCGCCCCGCTTGATCGATGCCCTGCTGGACCCGGCACGCTACCCGCACGCGGTGGCGAAGGTTGAGCTCATGGAAACCCATGGTGCGTGGGTGCTGCTGGCAGGTGTTCATGCCTACAAGATCAAGAAGCCGGTGCGCCTGCCGTTCATGGACTTCGGCACGCTCGCCCTGCGCCGCGCGGCCTGCCAGGCCGAGGTGCGACTCAACCGGCGCTTCGAAACCAGCGACCCGGCCTCGCACCTCTACCTGGGCGCCCTGCCCATCGTTGGCCCTGCCGACCAGCCCCGCTGGGGCGAACCCGGCAAAGACGACGAGCAGGCCATCGAATGGGCGGTGCACATGCACCGTTTCGACGAGGCCCAGCGCCTCGACCACTTGTGCGCGAGCGGTGCACTGAAGCCCGAGCACCTCACGTCGCTGGCGCAACGCATGGCCAGCTTCCAGGCCGCAGCGGCCGTGGCCACCGCGGACGCTGCCGCGGACACCCTGGCCTTCGCGCGCGACAACCTCACCACCCTGCGCAAGGGCTTGACCGACGCCAGCGATGCGGCGCTCATCGAACAACTCAGCGAGTGGACCGAATCGGGCTTCACGCAACGGGCCCCGCAGTTGGCGCAGCGCCTGGTCGAAGGCCGGGTGCGCGAAGGCCACGGCGACCTGCACCTCGCCAACCTGGTGCTCATCGGCGGCGACGTGGTTCCCTTTGACGGCATCGAGTTCAACGACTCGCTGCGCTGGATCGATGTCGCCAGCGACATGGCCTTTGTCTGGATGGACCTGCTGGACCATGACCAACCCGGCCTGGCCAACGGCTTGCTCAGCGACTGGCTGGACGCCAGCGGCGACACCTCCGCGCCCGACGTGCTGCCGTTCTTCGCGGTCTACCGCGCGCTGGTGCGCGCCAAGGTGGCGGTGATTCGCAGCACGCAGGCGGGCGCCGACGTGGCCGCTTCGTTGCAGGAAGCGCGCGGATATGCAGCGCTGGCCCGGCGCATCGCGCACCCGCCCGCGCCGCAACTCGTCATCACCCACGGGCTCTCGGGCAGCGGCAAGACCTGGGCCTCCAGCCGCTGGCTGCAAGCTGAATCCAGCGGCCGGGCCGTCCGCCTGCGCTCCGATGTGGAACGCAAGCGCCTGCACGGCCTGAGCGCCACGCAGGTTAGCGGTTCGGGTCTGAACACCGGCCTGTACAGCCCGCAGGCGCATGGCGACACCTACGCCCACCTGCTGGAGCGCACAGGCCATCTGCTGCGGGAGGGCTGGTCGGTGCTGGTGGATGGGGCATTTCTGCGACGCCATGAACGCGAGTCCTTTGGCGCGCTGGCGCAGGCTGTCGCCTGTCCGTTCCACATCCTGGCGACCGAGGCGCCGCTGGACGTGCTGCGCGAACGCATCACCACACGCCTGGAACGCGGAGGCGACGCATCCGAGGCCACGGTGGCGGTGCTGGAGCAGCAGCTCGGTTGGCTGGAGCCGCTGAGCGCGGACGAACGTGCACGGTGCCTGCCAGTGGCACCCTGAAGCAGCTCACCAAAAATTTCAATCCGTCCTGTCACGCTTTCACAAGCCATTTTTCTGGGGCGCCGCTACCATCGGCCAAACACCTGCCCCAACAAAACTGGAGACCCCATGACCGTCATCACCACCGTGGAAGACCTGCGCGTACTCGCCCAGAAGCGCGTGCCCCGCATGTTCTACGACTATGCCGACAGCGGCTCGTGGACGGAGGGCACCTACCGCGCCAACGCCAGTGATTTCCAGAAGATCAAGCTGCGCCAGCGGGTGGCGGTCAACATGGAGAACCGCAGCACCCGCACCACCATGGTGGGCCAGGACGTGGCCATGCCGGTGGCGATTGCGCCCACCGGCCTCACCGGCATGCAGCACGCCGATGGCGAGATCCTGGCCGCGCGCGCCGCGAAAAAAATGGGCATCCCGTTCACGCTCTCCACCATGAGCATCTGCTCCATTGAAGACGTGGCGCAGCACGCAGGCGAAGGTTTCTGGTTCCAGCTGTACGTGATGAAGGACCGCGCATTCATCGAGCGCCTGATCGACCGCGCCAAGGCCGCCAAGTGCTCGGCACTGGTGCTCACGCTCGATCTGCAGATCCTCGGCCAGCGCCACAAGGACCTGAAGAACGGCCTGTCGGCCCCGCCCAAGCTGACCATCGCCAACATGATCAACATCGCCGGCAAGCCGCGCTGGGCGCTGGGCATGCTGGGCACCAAACGCAAACAGTTCGGCAACATCGTCGGCCACGTCAGCGGTGTGGCCGACATGAGCAGCCTGAGCGCCTGGACGGCGCAGCAGTTCGACCCGGCGCTCAACTGGGGCGACGTGGAGTGGATCAAGAAGCGCTGGGGCGGCAAGCTGATCCTGAAAGGCATCCAGGACGTGGAAGACGCGAAGCTCTCGGTGGCCTCGGGCGCCGACGCACTGATCGTGAGCAACCACGGCGGGCGCCAGCTCGACGGGGCGCAGAGCAGCATCGAGGCGCTGCCGGCCATCGTGGACGCGGTGGGCAGCCAGATAGAAGTGCACATGGACGGCGGCATCCGCAGCGGCCAGGACGTGCTCAAGGCCCGCGCGCTGGGTGCGCGCGGTGTCTACATCGGTCGGCCCATGCTCTACGGCCTGGGTGCCATGGGCGAAGCCGGCGTGAGCAAGTGCCTGGAGATCATCCACCGTGAACTCGACCTCACCATGGCTTTCTGTGGCCACACCAACATCGAGACGGTGGACAAATCGATCCTGCTGCCCGGCACTTTCCCGACGGCAACACCATGAACTCCCTTGAACCGGCGACACGGCCCCGCACCCCGAAACTGTGGCTGAGCATCAGCGTGGTGCTGGCGCTGGTGCTGCTGGTGGGCGCGGCCACCATGGCCAGCATGTACGAGCAGCTCAAGGCGCAGATCGTGCACCTGCAGGAGCGCCTGGCGGTCACGCCGCAGGTGCGTTACGTGTCGGTGCTGCTGGATGCGCAGCAGCTACCCGCCCTGCTGGTGACGATGGACCCGCAGGCCGGCGTGTTGCAGGTGCAGCGGCTCAACGAGGTGAAGGAAGGGCGCGAGGACAGCATGCAGCTGTGGGCGCTCGCCGGGGGCAAACCACCTCGCTCGCTGGGCGTGATCCAGAGCAAGTTCAAGACGCTGCAGCTGCCCGCGAAAGAAGCCGCGCTGGTGGGCGTCACCCAACTGGCGATCAGCGTCGAAGGCAAGGGCGGCGTGCCCGAGCTGGTCGGGCCGCGCCTGCCGTACCTGTTTCAGGGTTGGCTGATCCAGAAAGCGCTCTGACCCGGGCTCACTTGAGCTCATATTCGAATGTGCTGACCACGCGCAGCCGCTTCATGCGCGAGCTGCCGTCGTCGAAGTCGTTGCCGTCATCGCCGGTGATGCGGATCACGCCCTGGTTGGCGTTCTTCAGCGGGCCGAGCTCGGCGCCGGCTTCTGCAGCGAACTTGTCCGCCTGCTCACGTGCGTTGCGCGTGGCCTCAGCCAGCAGCGGAGCCTTGATGTCGTTGAAGCCGCGCAACTGGAAACGCGGGCCGCTGCGGCCCCCCTCGTTCTCACCACCGAGCTGCACACCCGCCTGGATCAGCGGGTCCACCGCACGGGCGGCGCCCTCCACCTCGACCACGCGGGGCGATTTCACCAGCACCTGACCGGTGCCATTGAAGCGGAACGGCTGGTTGCCCTGTGCAAACTCGCGAGTGAACAGGTCTTGCACCTGCAGCGGCTTGGCCTCCACCTCGGCGTCGGTGAAGCCACGCGCCTTCAGGAAGGCCGCCACTTTGTCGCGGTCACCCGCCAGGGCTTGCTGCACCCCGCCGAAGTCGTTGCCCGCGCGGCGAAACGACAGCGTCCAGACCGCGAAGTCGCTTTCCACGTCTTTTTCAGCCAGACCCTTGACCGTGACCGAGCGGTCCGACATGCGAAAACGCTCCAGACCCTGGCTCACAGCGAAGCCTGCGATGGCGATGCCGGCGGCGATCAACAGGGCGGTGACAAGGCGGGCGATGGGGTGCATGAAAAGTCCTCCGGGAGCGGTGCGTCGGCCGGTGGCCAGCGTCTCGCAGCATGGTAATCCCGCTATGCTCGACCGCGTGGACGCCCCTTCTGATCAGACCCTGCCGCGGCGCATCGCCCACCTCGACATGGACGCGTTTTTCGCGTCGGTCGAGTTGCTGCGTTACCCGCAGCTCAAGGGCCTGCCGGTGGTCATTGGTGGCGGACGCCGGCGCGAGGACGATCTGTTGCTGCGCCTGCGCGAGGCCTACCCCGACCGCGAATGGGCCACCGACAGCCTGGACCACATCCCGGTGGACTTCTTTCCCCGCCTGGCCGGCTACACCGGACGCGGTGTGGCCACCACCGCCACCTACGCGGCGCGCCAGTTCGGCGTGGGCTCGGCCATGGGCTTGATGAAAGCCGCCAAGCTGTGCCCGCAGGCCATCCTGCTGCCGGTGGACTTTGAAGAGGTGCGCCGCATCTCGCGTCTGTTCAAGAGCACCATCCGCGAGATCGCGCCGGTGGTGGAAGACCGGGGCGTGGACGAGGTCTACATCGACTTCACCCATGTGCCTGGCGGCCAGCGCGAGAGTGGCCGGGTGCTGGCGCGGCTCATCCAGAAGAGCATCTTCCAGGCCACGGGGCTGACCTGCTCCATCGGTGTGGCGCCCAACAAGCTGATTGCCAAGATGGCCAGTGAGTTCAACAAGCCCAACGGCATCAGCATCGTGCAGACCACCGACCTGCAAGACCTGATCTGGCCGCTGCCCTGCCGCAAGATCAACGGCGTGGGCCCCAAGGCCGACGAGAAGTTGCAAGGCCACGGCATCCACACCATCGGCGAGCTCGCGCAGCGGGAGCGCGGTTGGCTGGTTGAACACTTCGGCAAGAGCTACGGCGCCTGGCTGCACGAGGTGGCGTGGGGCCGTGACGTCCGACCGGTGCAGACCGAAAGCGAGCCGGTGAGCATGAGCCGCGAGACCACCTTCGAGCGCGACCTGCACGCCGTGCGCGACCGCGCGGAGCTCGGCGCCATCTTCACCCGGCTCTGCGAACAGGTAGCCGCGGACCTGAACGCCAAGGGCTACGCGGGCAAGACCATCGGCATCAAGCTGCGTTACGACAACTTCCAGGGCGTGACGCGCGACACCACCATCGATCACTTCACGCAGGATGCCGCCACCATCCGCAGGCAGGCTGGCCTGTGCCTCAAGCGCGTGGACCTGGGTCGGCGCATCCGCCTGCTGGGCGTGCGCGTGGGCTCGCTGGTCAAGGCCACCGAGATCACCCCGACTGTGGAGCCCGTTGCCGTGGCAGACCAGCTGTTCTGAGCGGTCGCGCCGGTTGACGAGTGCTGACGCGAAACTTACATTGGGAAGCACCGGATGTCAGCCGGATTCCCGAGGGGTCAGCCATGCATCTCTTCATGAGCCTGGGCGAGTTGGAGCGCATCAAGCGCTGGCACGTGGCGCACCGCCAGGAACATCCGCTGGAACACCACCTGTGGGACGGCGTGCTCACTGTGTGGCTCATGGGCTGGGTGGGCTGCATGCCCGCCATGATCACGCAAGCCCTGTGGCTGCTGCCCCTGTGCATGGTCGGTATCTGCACCCCGGGCCTGTACGCGCGCTGGCGCCAGCGGGTGCACGCGGCACAACGCCTGCGCTGCGACTGGATCGATCTGGCCGACGCCGACTGATCGGGTCCGCCCCGTGACAGCCCGCGGTGCCCACCGCGGGATACATTGAGCCTCCATGAACACCCCCACCTGCTTTTCCCTCGTCACGACGGACCTGGTAGCTCACCTGGTGCTGAACCGGCCCGCCGAACTCAACACCATGAACCCGACCTTCTGGCGCGAGCTCGACGAGGTCCTGACCCAGCTCCACGCCGAGGGTTTGGTGCGCGCACTCGTCATCAGCAGCACCGGAAAACACTTCAGCGCCGGCATGTCGCTGGAGACCTTCGCGGGCGCCATCAGCATGGACGACCAGAGCCCGGAAGGCCGCGCCGCCATCTTCGACCTGCTCACCGACATGCAGGCCACCTTCACGAAACTGGAGAACCTGCGCATCCCGGTGATCTGCGCCATCCAGGGCGGCTGCATCGGTGGCGCGGTCGACATGGTGACCGCCGCCTGTATCCGCTACGCATCGGCCGACGCCTTCTTTTGCATCCAGGAAATCAACATCGGCATGGTGGCCGACGTGGGCACGCTGCAGCGCCTGCCCAAGCTGATCCCGCTGGCGGTGGTGAAAGAGCTGGCCTACACGGGCCGCCGCCTGCCCGCGGGCAAGGCGCTGACCTATGGCCTGGTCAACGAGGTGTTCGACACACACGAGGCCACGGTGGCCGCTGCGCTGCAGTGCGCGAAAGAAATTGCGTCCAAACCCCCGGTGGCCATCTGGGGCACCAAACAGGCCGTGAACTACGCTCGCGACCACTCGGTGGAAGACAGCCTGCGCCAGATGGGCTGGCTGCAGGGCGCGGTGTGGAGCAACGCGCATGTGCGCGAAGCGATCACAGCCATGAAGGAAAAGCGCGCGGGCGACTTCACGCCGCTCTCGGCCCTGCAGCCGTTCAAGACGCTGGGCTGAGCGGTCGCATCAAGCCCCGACTGCCAAGTCGGCGCTGGCCACCGCGAGCACGCGTGGCCCGAAGCTGGAGATGTTCGTCAGCGTCGCGTTGTGGTGATCAATCACCTGGCGCGGCGTGAGCACCGCATTGCCGGCCGAGGTGTGCGCATCGGCCACCAGCGTCACCGGGTAGCCCAGCGCGAGCGCGCGGCGCGTGGTGGTGTCCACGCAGAACTCGGTGTGCATGCCGCAGACGATCAGCTCGCTCACACCCTGCGCAGCGAGAAGCGCCTGAAGTTCGGTGTTCAGGAACGAGTCGGGCGTGGTCTTGCGCACCCGAAGATCGCCCGGCTCGACCTGCAAACCATCGGCCAGTTGCCATTCGCGGCTGGCGTGCTCCAGATAACCAGCCGTGGACTCGTGCTGGATGAACACCACGGGCACGTGGGCGCTGCGGGCCTGGGCGGCAAGGCGGTTGATGCGCGCGATCACCGCGTCGGACTCGAAAGCACGGCCCTCGCCTTCACACAGGCCTTGTTGCATGTCGATGATGAGCAGAGCGCTGGTCATGGGACTGCCCTCGCAGCCACGGATGCCACGTCAAAGGCGGTGAGCGCATGCACAGCCTCGTAGCCCGCGCCCACCACCTCGACGGCGCCGTGCCGTGCCAGCTCCGCGGCGCTGAGCCCGGCCTGCGCCAGCTCGGTAACGGCAGTCCTCTCATAGCCGGTCACGAGCAAAGCCCAGTCCACACCGGTGTCGGCGCCCCGGATCCGCTGCTCGGCGGTCATCTCGGGTGTCAGACCGCTGCGCAGCAGATGAACGCTGCTCAGGCCACGCTGCTGGGGGAGCTGGGGCAGCATCTCCTGGCTCAGCCAGGATTCGAGTGACGCGTCGTTGCCAGGACCCGGCTTGAAGCGAAGCAGCAACCCAACATGCCCCATGCCATGCCCGTGGCTGCTGGCCACAGTGCACAGCCCGCGCGTCATGCCGCGGTAGTTCGGCATCATCTTTTGCGTCCAGGGCGAGGGGTTGTTCAGGCGCTCCAGGTAGGCGGGCGACGCGAGCGTTTCCAGGCGCTCGACTTCGTAGAGCACGAGGTACCTGGGCGCCCCCGACGTGGCCACCCAGCGTGTTCCCCTGAGAAAACCGGGGATCGACAAGCGCTCGGGCAGGTGTTCGTGGGTGTGCCAGTCATCGTGTTCGGCGATCGCTTCCTCGACGATGTCAAAGGACAGCAGCATGGCGGCTTGACCTAACAGGGGCATCGGGTTTCCTTTACTTCCATGCGGATTGTCAAGAAGGCCTTGGTGGCCATACAACCAGCTCCCTGAAGCCCGTTGCCTCATCGTGTTCGCGCGTGAGCGTGCCCTGCGGCAGCAGCGCCAGCAGCACCTCGGCCGTGGTCCTGACCGTGCTTCCGTAGCCCAGGTGACCACCGATCACACGGCCCGATGCATCGGCCACCGACATGTGCAGGTGGGCACCCGCCGCGCTGAGACTGCCAGAGAGGCTCACGATTTCCAGCGGCCCGGTGACCATGCTTGCGCCTGGCGCGTCCGCGTACCGCAGGCTGGCCTGCACGAGACTGCCCATGCCTGCCACCACGAAGGCGGAGTCCGTGCCCCGGGTTTGCGGGAGCGCTTCCAGTGCGCGCCGAAGGTCGACGCCGGGGGAGAGTCGGATGGGGAGGAACGGCATGAGTGGACTATGGCTCGGCTTGTGTGGTGGTCATCTCGCTTGCCCCCAAGTTTGAACATGGCTTGTGTCTTTGGAAACTCAGCAAGCAAAAAGGTGGCTGTACTCTCCAGCACTTTTGGCCCCGAATCATTCTGCATGCGTTTGGAGATGCAACATGCGCATAACCCAACCAAAATCCGATCTCCTTCCATGAAAACCTTCCACAACCCCCACCACGCCGCCCACGCCGGCCAGCAAGAGATGTTTCGCGGGCGCATGGTGCCCTGCCACGAGGTGCCCGCGCGGCTGGACTTTGTCCTGGCCGAGCTGCAGCGCCGTCCGCTGGGCGCGTTGCAAACACCCGAGGTGGATGACGCTGCGCTGGATGCCGCCATCGGCCGTGTGCACAGCGCGCGTTATCTGGACTTCTTGCGCGGTGCCTGGGCGGAGTGGGTGGCCATGGACCCGGCCAATGCAGAGCGCGATGCGCTGCCCTCGGTGTGGCCGCTGTCCAACCGCCACGGCTTTCGCAACGACGTGCTGCCCACCAACTTTGCGGCGTGCCTGGGTCTGTTCAGTTTTGATTCGGGTTCACCGCTCACGGCGGGCACCTGGGCCGCCGCGCGAGGCGGAGCCGCCTGTGCACTGGCGGCGGCACAGGACGTGTCAGCGGGTGCGCGCAGCGCGTTTGCGCTCTCGCGCCCGCCCGGTCACCACGCGGGGCCCGATTTTCTGGGCGGCTATTGCTTCCTGAACAACGCGGCCATCGCCGCGCAGGCGCTGCGCGATGCGGGCCACGCGAAGGTGGCGGTGCTGGACGTGGACTACCACCACGGCAACGGCACGCAGACCATCTTCTATGAGCGAGCCGATGTGCTCACGGTTTCCATCCACGGCGATCCGGCTACCGAGTACCCATTTTTCCTGGGCCATGCGGACGAGCGCGGCGCGGGTGCGGGCGAGGGTTTCAACCTGAACCTGGCGCTGCCCCGTGGCACCGGCTTCTCCGTCTGGCATGAGACGCTGAACACCGCCTTGCAAGCGGTCCAGCGGTTCGGTGCGACAGCCCTGGTGGTGCCCATGGGGCTGGACACCTTCGAAGGCGACCCGATCTCGGGCTTCACCTTGAAGAGCGCCGACTACTTCACCATGGGCGAAGCCCTGGCCGCTGCCGGGCTGCCCACGGTGTTCACATTTGAAGGCGGCTATGCGGTGGACGCCGTGGGCACCAACGCGGTGAACCTGCTGGAAGGTTTCCAGCGGGCCGCTTGAGCGCGCCCCGGCCCTTCGACAAGCTCAGGGCGATCGGAGTTTCGGCTCAGGCGCCGTACGAGAACGCGCCGGGGGGCAGCGGGCGGCCCAGGGCGCTGGTGAGCACGGTGTAGTGCATGGTTTCGTCGGCGGCCAGGCGAGCTGCCACCTTGGCCAGCTCGCGGTCACCCAGTGCCGGAATCACGCTCAGGTAGGCGTTGGTGGCGCCCAGCTCCAGGCGGGCGGCGAGGTCCAGCACATCGGCCTGGCTCTTGAGCGAAGCGGCGTTGAGCGACTTGGCGTAGTCCTCCAGCTTCATCTCGGCCACCGGCTTGCCGCCCAGCTTCTGGATGGTGGCGATCAGAGCGTCGCGGTGGGTCTTGTGGTGACCCTGGAACTGCACCGCCACATCCAGCACCGGCTTTTGCAGCAGGCCGCTGCCGGCTCCGAGCTGGTAGGCGTTGATGGCTTCGTGCTCCAGGCCGAGCGCCACGTTGAGGATGCCCACGTCCTTGGACATGTCCATCTTCTGCGCGTGAGCGGCGGCCATCACGTCGTTGCCGGCCAGCAGGGCCACGGCGGCGGCGGAGAGCACACCACCGCTGCGCATGAAGCCACGGCGCGATGCTGGAGAGATCAGGGTGTCGGGGGTCTGGATGTTGTTCATGGGGAGTCCTGGGAAAGTTGGGTGGGCTGATCGGCTGCCCGTCGGCACATGGCCTCGTGACAACCGTCACGTTGAATACGCTGCCCACACCGCCGGTGGATTCACAAAGCCCTTTGATCGCGCTCGACCTCTGCCGGATGAACCCGGTTGAATCCGTTGAGGGAAGCGATGCGTATTCAGAGGGCAGAGGGTCCAGAGGGCAGAGGGTCGGACAACACCGCCCCGCTGCCCCGTCCTTCGCGACTCTCGTCAACACGCCACAACCCATTCACCATGCCCTTCCTGAAAACGACCACCGCATGCACGGCATCCCGCCTGCTGCCCCTGGCCGCAGCCCTTGCGCTGCTGGCCACATCCCCCGTCCGTGCCGACACCGGCAAGCTGCTGCTCACCGGGGGAGTGAGCAGCATTGAAGGCGCGGCAGGTGGCGGCATTTCCCCCTGGGCCGTGATCGGCAGCCAGGCCACCGAAGGCGAAGTGGGCGTATCGGCCTATCTCAGCCGCGCCAGGACGCGGGACTACGGCCTCACCGCTTATGGCGTGGCCGTGGGCATCCACGACCGCGTCGAACTCTCGGTGGGTCGGCAAGACTTCAACACCGGCATCACCGGCACGGGCCTGGGCCTGCCGGGTCTGCACCTGAAGCAGGACATCGTGGGCGCCAAAGTGCGCGTGGCCGGTGACGCCGTGTTGGACAGCGACAGCCCGATGCCGCAGATCGCCGTGGGTGTGCAGTTCAAGCACCTGCAGTCTTCCGGTCTGGACGGCACGTTGAGTGCACTGGGCGCCAAGCGCCACGGGGCCGACGTGTACGTGAGCGCCACCAAGCTGTTCCTCGCGCACGGCATCCTGGTCAACGGCACGCTGCGCGCGACCAAGGCCAACCAGGGTGGCCTGCTGGGCTTCGGGGCCACGCTGGGCGGTGCCGACAACGGCTACGAGCTGCAGCCCGAGATCTCGGTGGCGTATCTGATCAACAGCAAGCTGGCGGTGGGCGTTGAATACCGCGCCATGCCCAACAAGCTGCAGCGTGCCGGCCAGGCCGCCGGCCTGGGCGCTGGTCTGCGCGCCGACGACTGGAAAGACATCTTCATTGCGTACGCGCCCAGCAAGAACGTCTCACTCACCGCCGCCTATGTCGACCTGGGCCGCATCGTGCCGGCCACCACCGGTGGCCGCAAGCAGACCGGCGTGTACGTCTCTGCGCAGATCGCGTTCTGACACCTCCAGACATCTCATTCGAACCCCCACATGAAACACCTCTTCGCCTCCACCGCCCTCACCCTCCTGGCCCTGGCCAGCGGCGCCACGCTCGCCCAGTCGCCGCAAGGCGCCCCCTCTCCGTCGGCAGCCAGCGCCTACCCCGTTGCACCCGCGGCTGGCCTGTACCAGGCCTTCGGCGAACAAGCCGGCATCCGCAGCCTCATGGATGACTTCGTGGTTCGCCTCAAAGCCGACCCGCGCATTGGCGAGCAGTTCAAGGACACCAACCTGGGCAATCTGGCGAAGTCCCTGAGCGACCAGCTCTGCCAGCTCTCGGGCGGTCCCTGCGTTTACAAGGGCCCCGACATGAAAACCGCGCACGCCGACCGCGACACGACCCGCGCCCAGTTCAACGCCCTGGTGGAGGTGCTGCAGCAAAGCATGGACGCGCGGGGCATTCCGTTCACGCGCCAGAACCAGATGCTCGCGCTGCTGGCCCCCATGCACCGCGACGTGATCACCGTTCGCTGAACCCGCAACCCGACCCGACCATGAACCGCCCGAACACATCCGCCTGGCTGATCGCCGCCGTCACCCTGCTGCCGCTGGCCGCGCAGGCCGCCACCGTGCAGGTGACCGTGCTCGGGCGCGACGGCAAACCCCTGTCCGATGCGGTGGTGGTCATCGAGCCGACCTCGGGTGCCAAGCCGACGGCGCCGGCACCGGTCTCGGCCGTCGTCAACCAGCAGAAGATGCAGTTCGTGCCCGGCACCAGCGTGGTGCCGGTGGGCTCCAGGGTGACCTTCACCAACCTCGACAGCTGGGAACACCATGTGCGCGGCGTGCCGGCGGGCCTGGCCTCGCTGAATGCCGGCACCTCGTCCGGCTTTGAGCTGCGACTCGATGGCAAGGCCGAGGGCAAAGAACCCGCCAGCACCGAAGTAACGCTGACCAAGGCTGGCGCGGTGCAGTTGGGCTGCCACCTGCACGGCTCCATGCGCGGATTCATCTTCGTGACCGACTCCCCCTGGACACTGGTGACCGACGCGAACGGCGTGGCCACGGTGCAAGGCGTGCCCGAGGGCGCGGCCAAGGTGCGCGTGGTTCACGCCGACCAGATCCTTGAAGCACCGCCGTTGGCAGTCAACATCACGCCGGTCACGGCCCTGAGCCTGCCCACGCAGGTGCAGCCGCGTCGGCGCCGACCATGAACGCCCAGCCCGCCTTCTTCCATGCCCCGGCGCGGGCATGGGGCAAGCCGGTGCCCCACAATGCCCGCATGAGCGCACAACCCGACGACCAACTGATGGCCCTGATCGACCGCGTCGCACAACGCGACGAAGCCGCCCTCAAAGCCCTCTACGACCTGACCTCATCGAAGCTGTATGGCCTGGCGATGCGCGTGGTCGGAAAAAGTGAATGGGCCGAAGACGCGCTGCAGGAAACCTTTCTGCACATCTGGCGCAGCGCGGGTGACTACCGCGCCTCGCTCAGCCCACCCATGGCATGGATGGGTCTGATCGTGCGCAGCCGCTCGCTGGACTACCTGCGGCGGCGCACCGCCGAGCGCACCCACCTCACCGACGAGATCGACGACGTGATGTCCGACACCATGGAAGGCAATTCGCCCAACCCGATGGACACCACCCTGGCGAGCCAGCAGGCCTGGGCGCTGCACCAGTGCCTGGCCAAGCTGGAGAACCGCCAGCGCGAGGTGGTGAGCCTGGCCTACCTGCGCGACCTCAGCCACAGCGAGCTGGCCGAGCAACTCAGCCTGCCCCTGGGCACCGTGAAGACGTGGATCCGCCGCGGGCTGGACCAGTTGCGCAACTGCATGGCGCGCTTCGCCTGAGGACACACCATGAACCTCATTCAACACCCCGAACTGCTCGACCGGCTGGCCGCCGCCCACGCGCTGGGCACCTTGCGCGGGGGCGCACGCCGCCGCTTTGAAGCCATGGCCCGCGAGCAAGCCCCGGTGCGCGCCGCCGCCCTGGTGTGGCAAAGCCGCGTGTCCAGCATGAACGAACTGCAGACACCGCAACAACCCGCGCCCGCCGTGTGGACACGCATTGAAAACCTGGTGCAGGGCGAGAGCCAGCAGCAGGCCATGGCCGCCGCCCGCGCCCAACCCGTGAGGCCGCCGGCCACTGGCTGGCTGCGCAGCCTGGCGCTGTGGCGCGGCGCCACCGCCGCCGGTGCGCTGGCCACCGTGCTGGCGCTCGTGACGGCCGTGGGCCTGCGCGACAACCTGGGCGCGCAGATCAATGAACTGCAGGCCAGGCTCTCGACCACACCGCAGATCGAATACGTGGCCGTGCTCAACGACGACCAGGCCAGTGCCTCGATGCTGGTGACCTTCGACCCGAAGAACGGCAAGCTCACGCTGCAACGCGTGGGCGGCTTCCAGGAAGCCAGCGACAAGTCACTGCAACTCTGGGCCCTGCCACCCTCGGGTGGACCGCGCTCGCTGGGCGTGCTGAGTCAGGAGCGTTTGCTGCAGCTCACGGCTGGCGTGGGTGACGTGCGCGAAGTGCCCACGCTGGCCATCAGCCTGGAGCCCAAGGGCGGTGTGCCGAGCGAGCGCGGCCCGACCGGGCCGGTGCTGTTCAAAGGCGCGCTGATCCAGAAGATGCTGTGAGGCAGGTCACTGCCGCGCCGTGCGCACGTTGGCCGGCGGCGATTGCGGGTGGCTGGTGCGCCAGGGGTTGATGTCCAGGCCGCCGCGGCGCGTGTAGCGCGCGTACACCGCCAGCTTGGTCGGCTTGCAGCGCGCCAGGATGTCCATGTAGATGCGCTCCACGCACTGCTCGTGGAATTCGTTGTGGTTGCGAAAACTCACGATGTACTGCAGCAGCCCGGCCTGGTCGATCTGTGGGCCGCTGTAGGTGATCTGCACGCTGCCCCAGTCGGGCTGACCGGTCACCAGGCAGTTGCTTTTGAGCAGATGGCTCACCAGGATTTCGTCCACCGGCTTTTCATCAAACGCCGCGGTGAGCAATTCGGGCGCGGGCTGGTAACGCGTGCACTCCACATCGAGCCGGTCCACGCTCAAGCCTTCGAGTTCCTGCACTTTCTCGCGCTCCAGTTGCTCGGGCAGCAGCAGCTTCACACCCGCGCTGGACTGCAGGGGGCCGCCGTGCCAGACGGTGGCGCTCACGTCGGCACGGATGCGATCGCGCACCGCATCGGCGCTGGCGAAGGTGCTGTTGTTGAAGCTGTTGAGGTAGAGCTTGAACGACTTGCTCTCCACGATGTGCGTGCTCTCGCAGGGCACGGTGATGTGGGCCAGGGCCACCTGCGGTTTGCCACGCGGATTCAGCCAGCTGAGTTCGAACGCAGTCCACAGGTCGGCGCCGAGAAACGGCACGCTGCCGGTGATGCCGATCTCACGGCGTTTGGTTTCGCGCGGCAAGGGGAAAAGCAGGCCAGCGTCGTATTGATCCACGTAAGCCGAGGTCTGGCCGAGTTGCGATTGTTCGGGGGTGTTCTGGTTCATGTCGAGGCCTGTGCAGCGTGGAGGTGCGGAACGATGTGGCTGGCCAGCAGCGCCGCCACGCCGGGCGGCCAGTCGTGGCCCATGCCTTCGATGGATTCAAACCGGGCCCCGGCAATGCGCGCGGCGGTGTCCTGTCCACAGGCCAGGGGCACCAGCGGGTCGGCCGTGCCGTGCACGACCAGCGTGGGGCAGACGATGCCCTTCAGCACGGTGTGGCGCCGCGTGTCGGACACCACGGCGAGCAACTGCCGCGCCTCGCCGGCAGGCCGGTAGCTGCGCACCGCATCGGCCAGCACACGCTGTTCGAAGGCGGGCATGTCCTGCGGGAAGGCAGGGCTGCCGATCATTCTGAACAGGTTCAGTGCATGGGCGGCCACGTCTTCGGGTCGACGGCCGCGCGGGCGCTTGAGCAGAGCGCGGCTCACGTCAGCGCGCGGGCCGGGCAAGCCCGGGGCGCCGCTGGAGCTCATCACGCTGGTGAGGCTCAGCACGCGGCCGGGCACGGTGGCAGCAATGCGCTGCGAGATCATGCCGCCCATGGAAACACCCACCAGATGGGCGCGCTGCACACCCAGCGCATCGAGCAGGCCAATGGCGTCCTGCGCCATGTCCTGCAGGCTGTAGGGCGATCGCACGGCCAGGCCCAGGCGGGATCGGACGACCTGCCAGCCGATGTTGGGCACGCCGAGGTGGTCCAGCTCGCTGGAGAGTCCGATGTCGCGGTTGTCGAAGCGGATCACGCGGTAGCCGGCTTGCACGATGGCCTGCACCAGCGCGGTAGGCCATGCGGTGAGCTGCATGCCCAGGCCCATGGTCAACACCACGGCGGGGGCGTGTTCATCGCCGTCACTCTCGTATTCGATGCGCAGGCCGTTGTGGGTGATGTTCATGCCGGGCGCTTCACACGAACTCGCGTTCGCGCAGCCATTTGGTGGCCACCCATTTGTCGCCCTCGATCACCGGTGCGCCACCGTGCAGCGTGCGGGTGGAAGGGTGAGGTCGGTCGTAGTTGAAGAACACCGCGTTGCCGCGCACCGGGGCCACTTCCAGCCCGGCGTCGGGGAAGGTGGTGCCACCGCCGCGCGCGGGCTCGCTCAGGTACATCACCAGCGTGGCCAGGCGCTGCCCGCCACGCTTGAGGATGGTGGGCGTGCCGGGCTCGCCGGGGTCGAAGTAGTCGTAGTGCGGCTTGTACTCGGCGCCCGGGCGGTAGTGCAGCACCTGAAGGCCCTCGCCGTTCTCCACCGGCCAGTTCAGCAGGCGGGCAATGCGCGCCTCGATGCGCGCGACCTCGGGCGTTTGCCCGCGCGCGAAGAACGTGCCGCTGCTGGTGCGGTCCGGGTTGAGCTCCTCACCACCGGTCTTGGTGGCCACGGTCAGCGAGCGCGCCAGTTGCGGGCGCGCCGATTCGATCAGCGCATCGCACTCCTCGGCGCTCAGCAGGTTGCCCAGCACCACGACGCGCGGCTGGCTCAGTGAAGCAATCACGTTGACCATGCGGTCGCCCGCGTCGATCTGGCGCGGCGAGAAGCTCAGGTCGAGGTCGGGCAAGCGGTGCCATGCCGCGGCGCCTTCGCGGCGCACGGCCGGGGCGGGCTGGGTCAGCACCGGCGCGGGCTCCTTCCAGGTGGACGCAAGCGCCTTGAGCGCCACCGCTTGTTGCCAGCCCGAGGCCACCATGGACGCCATCACCGCTTCGCGCGAGAAGCCGGCCGCGGCTTGTTCCGCGATCCATTGGCGCAGTTCGATGGTGACGGACTGGTTCACGGCCATTCCCTCAAGCCTTGGCGTCGCGGCGGAACACCAGGCGGTCGGGCCCGGAGGCGGCGTTGTTGAAACGGTAGCCCTCCAGGTCGAAATGTTTGAGCTGCTCGGGCGTGCTGACACGGTGCTGCACGGCGTAACGCACCATGAGGCCGCGCGCGCGCTTGGCCATGAAGCTGATGACCTTGTAACCGTCGGCCTTGCGCTCTTCAAACACGCAGGTGACCACGCGCGGCAGCAGCACCTTGCGGTCCACCACCTTGAAATACTCTTCGCTGGCCAGGTTGATCACCACCGGGCTCACGTCGGCCCGGGCGCGCTCATTGAGATGGTCGGCAATCTGGCGGCCCCAGAACGTGTAGAGGTTCTTGCCCCGGCCGGTGGCCAGACGTGTGCCCATCTCCAGTCGGTAGGGTTGCATGAGGTCGAGCGGGCGCAGCACGCCGTACAGGCCACTCAGGATGCACAGGTGTTGCTGCAGCCAGTCGAAATCGGGTTCGGCGAGTGTCTTCGCGTCGAGCCCGCCGTACACGTCGCCGTCAAAGGCCAGCACCGCCTGCTTGGAATTCTTGGTGGTGAACTTCGGGCGCCAGGCCTGGTAGCGCGCCACGTTCAGGCCCGAGAGCGCGTCGGACAGGCTCATGAGGTCGGCGATCTGCTGGGGCGATTGGTCGCGCAGCACGCTGATGAGCTCGGTGGCCTGCTTCACGAACAGCGGCTGGGTGTGGGTCGCCACATGGGGCGGGGTCTCGTAGTCGAGTGCCTTGGCGGGAGAAATGAGGAACAGCATGTTGATGGGGGTGCCTAGCGGGATCGCAGGTGTGCGGTGCGTCAATGAAAAAGGGCTTCCCGCGGGACGCCCTGATTATCGCCACCGCACCGGTTTACTTCAGGTCGCCCGCAAGAGACGCCAGCGCTTCAGGGGACACCTGCACATGCGCCGGGTAGTGGGTGTGATCGCAGCCGATCTTCACCGCGGCGCCAGCCTGGACGGCCGCACGCATGGGGGGCGTGAATTCGAAGCGCACGAAGTGCACCGCCGAGGTCTTCACGTCGTTCTCGCGGTCCAGGTCTTCGTCGGCAATGGCGTAGACGCGCGCATACCCTTCAACCTCGACGAACATGCGGTCCTCCACACCGATCAGGCGCGCGAGCTCGCGCTTGCGCTCGTTGACGTCGGGGTACTCGATCATCATCGTGGCCTTCCAGTTGTGGCCATCGGGCACCAGCGGCGCATAGGCCTCGATCTCCTGCTGGATGCCCTCTTCTTCGAACACCTTCTCGATGCGCAGCATCTCCTGGATCTGGTAGCGGATGGTGGTCTCGCTCTCGAACTGCAGGTTGATGTGTTCGCCCAGCCGCACGCTGCGCAGCTTGCGGTGCGCGATCACGTCGGGCTTGTGCACCTTGCGCCACTTGGTGTAGGCCTCCAGGCTCATGAGGGAGTCGGCGGTGATGTGTCCGGTGAGTTGCATGTTGTCTCCTTAGTCCAATCCATTCTTCAAGCCGTAGGCGTGGGCCACGAGGCTGAGTGGATGTTTCAACGTGGGTGCGCCCAAACCGTTCACTTCAAACCCCTGGGCGATGTGGCCGCCGCCGAGTGGGCAGTCCGAGCTGATGTAGTCGGGCTTGGCGCCGTCCTTCATGGTGGCCATGGCCTTGAACACCGGCTTGCCGATCTTCATCGCGGTCTGGTGGGTCGCCTTCTTCACGCCGAAGGTGCCGGCGTGGCCGGAACAGCGTTCGATGGTGTTGAGGGTGGTGCCCGGAATCATCTTGAGCATCTCTTCGGTCTTGCGCCCGATGTTCTGTACCCGACCGTGGCACGGAATCTGGTAGCTCACGTTGCCCAGCTTCTGCGGAAACTCGGTCTTGAGCAAGCCGTCGCGTTTGCGCGCCATGAGGTACTCGAACGGGTCCCACAGGTGTTCCTTCACCAGTTGGGTGTCGGCGTCGTGCGGGAACATGAGCGGGATCTCCTGCTTGAACATCAGCGCGCAGCTCGGCACCGCCGTGAGGATGGCGTAGCCGTCCTTCGCGTACTTCGCAAGCACGGGGATGTTGGCCTCTTTGCTCGCCTGCACGGAGTCCAGATCACCCAGCTCCAGCTTGGGCATGCCGCAGCATTTTTCCTTCTCCACGATCACGTACGGGATCTCGTTGTGGTCCAGGATCTTGAGCAGATCCAGGCCGATGCCGGGCTCGTTGTAGTTGATGTAGCAGGTGGCGAAGATGGCGACCTTGCCGGGCGTCTTCTCGCCGTCGTTCACCACCGTGGCTTTTGCCTCGGGTGTGCGCGAGCGAAACCGTCGGGTGGCCAGTTCAGGCAGCCAGGCGTCCTTGTCGACCCCGGCCACGCTTTCCATCACCTTGCGCGCCACCTTGGTCTTGTTCACCGCATTGACCGTCTGAACCACGATGGGGATGCCGGCGAACTGGCCATGCACGTCGGTGGAGGCGAGGAATTTCTCGGCCAGACCGACCTCCCCCTTCTTGAACTTGATGGCCTTGGCGCGCAGCATGGTGTGCGGGAAATCCAGGTTCCATTCGTGCGGCGGCGTGTACGGGCACTTGGTCATGTAGCAAAGGTCGCACATGTAGCACTGGTCGACCACCTTCCAGTAGTCCCGTTTGTCCACGCCGTCCACTTCCATGGTCTTGCTCTCGTCGACCAGGTCGAACAGCGTGGGAAAGGCCCCGCACAGGCTCACGCAGCGGCGGCAACCATGGCAGATGTCGAAGATGCGCTCCAGCTCGTGGAGACACTTCTCTTCGTCGTGGAAGTCGGGGTTTTTCCAGTCGAGCGCGTGTCGTGTGGGCGCCTGCAGATTGCCTTCGGTGGCCATGGGGTCCTCGTCTGATTCAGATCACGTCACAAGGTTTCCGTGAGGGCTCCACGAGCCCTCACGGAAACGCTGCGCTCAAGTGAGCGCAGCTGCCAGGACACCGCGGAACTGGCTCCGCCAGGCCGCAGGTGTCGCCCACTGGAAGGGGGTCGCGCGCAGCGCGGCGGGGGTCAGTCAACCAGCTCGTTGAGGGCTTTTTGATAGCGATTGGCGTGCGAGCGCTCGGCCTTGGCCAGGGTTTCGAACCAGTCGGCGACTTCGTCAAAACCTTCTTCGCGCGCGGTCTTGGCCATGCCGGGGTACATGTCGGTGTACTCATGGGTTTCGCCGGCCACGGCAGAAGCGAGGTTGTCGCGCGTGGCACCGATGGGCATGCCGGTGGCCGGGTCGCCGGACTGCTCCAGGAATTCAAGATGGCCGTGCGCATGGCCGGTTTCACCCTCGGCGGTGGAGCGGAACAGCGCGGCCACGTCGTTCTGGCCCTCTACGTCGGCCTTGTTTGCGAAGTACAGGTAACGGCGGTTGGCCTGGGATTCGCCGGCGAAGGCGTCCTTCAGGCATTGCTCGGTTTTCGAGCCTTTCAATGCGGGCATGT
>NZ_JADMJO010000142.1 GCF_018780385.1 Hydrogenophaga sp.
AGGTGCCGCTCGGACACGTCGGCCGCCACGGCCACGGCCTTGCGCGTCATGCCGCGGCGCGAGCGCAGGGTGCGCACGCGCTCGCCCAGCGCCACCAGAAAGGGGTTTCTCGCTTCCTCGTTCAGGGGGGCGAGGTCCGCAGGTCGGGCGGTGGCCATCACGCCGGAATCGGCTGCATCCATGGGTGTGCCTGAGCTTTCAAACAGGGTCATCGGGTTCGGGAAAAACTGGCTGGGGCTTGCCAAGCAACGCGACATGCACTTTAATGCACATCTCGGCGCACGCAAGATAGTGCATTTATAGCGCCATTCTCCACCCACGAACAGCCTTGGCAGTTCGCCACCGAATTCACGCACCATGACAACCACCCCCCTGCTCCCCAACCACCTCGGCGGCCAATGGGTGACCGGCTCCGGCGCGGGCACACCGTTGTTCGACCCGGTGCTCGGCACCGAACTGGCGCGCGTGAGCAGCGCCGGGCTCGATCTCTCCACCGGCTTTGCCTTCGCCCGTGACCAGGGCGGCGCGGCCCTGCGTGCCCTGAGCTACGGTGAGCGCGCCGGCTTGCTGGGGGCCATCGTGAAAGTGCTGCAGGCGAACCGGGACGCTTACTACGAGATCGCCACCGCCAACTGCGGCACCACCACCAAAGACTCGGCGGTCGACATCGACGGCGGCATCTTCACCCTGGGTTACTACGCCAAGCAGGGCGAGGCTTTGGGCACTGCACGTGCGCTGCTCGACGGCGAGCGCATCCGCATGGGCAAGGATCCGGTGTTCCAGACCCAGCACATGCTCAACCCCACGCGCGGCGTGGCGCTGTTCATCAACGCCTTCAATTTCCCGAGCTGGGGTCTGTGGGAAAAGGCCGCGCCCGCGCTGCTCTCGGGCGTGCCCGTGATCGTGAAGCCCGCCACCGCCACTGCCTGGCTCACGCAGCGCATGGTCAAGGACGTGATCGACGCCGGCATCCTTCCGCCGGGCGCGCTTTCAGTGGTCTGCGGCTCGTCCGCCGGCCTGATGGACCAGTTGCAGCCCTTCGACGTGGTGTCGTTCACCGGCTCGGCCGAGACGGCGCGCATCATCCGCAGCCACCCGGCCGTGGCCGAGCGTTCGGTGCGTTGCAACATCGAGGCCGACAGCCTCAACAGCGCCCTGCTCGACCCAGCGGCCACGGCTGACAGCGAAGCCTTCAACCTGCTGGTGAGCGAGGTGGTGCGCGAGATGACGGTGAAGGCGGGCCAGAAGTGC
The DNA here is from genome assembly GCF_018780385.1 of Hydrogenophaga sp. Classification (GTDB taxonomy): domain Bacteria; phylum Pseudomonadota; class Gammaproteobacteria; order Burkholderiales; family Burkholderiaceae_C; genus Hydrogenophaga. The sequence goes on from NZ_JADMJO010000142.1 coordinate 1,252, forward strand.
ACCGCGATTCGCCGCGTGTTCGTGCCGCGCGTGCTGTACGACGCCGCCGCGAAGGCCATCGGCGCCAAGCTCGCCAAGACCGGCGTCGGCAACCCGCGCAACGAAACGGTGCGCATGGGCTCGCTGGTGAGCCAGGAGCAGAAGGCCAGCGTGCTCGAAGGCATCGCCAAGCTGCGCCTTGAGGCCGAGGTGCTGTTCGACGGCAACGGCGCCGCACTGGTGGACGCCGACGCATCGGTGGCCGCCTGCGTTGCGCCCGTGCTGCTGGGCTCGCGAGAGCCTGCAAAAGCCAAACTGCTGCACGAGGTGGAAGTGTTCGGCCCGGTCGCCACGCTCATGGCCTATGACAGCGAGACCCAGGCTCATGAACTCATCCGCCGCGGTGAGGGTTCACTGGTCTGCTCGGTCTACAGCGCCGACCCGGCCTTCATCGCCCGCGCCGCGCTCGAACTCGGCTCGGCCCACGGCCGTGTGCACGCGATCTCGCCCGACGTGGCGGCCAGCCAGAGTGGCCACGGCAACGTGATGCCGATGTCGCTGCACGGTGGCCCCGGCCGCGCCGGTGGCGGTGAAGAACTCGGCGGCCTGCGCGCGCTGGGCTTCTACCACCGCCGCAGCGCCGTGCAGGCCAGCAGCGCCGCGCTGGACGTGTTGGCGGCATCTGCCGTACCGTTCAAGGTCTGACACCCGATACCCGCAGAGGAGACAAACCCATGACCACCACCGTCGCGCCGCCACCCGAGCGCTTCAACTTCGCGCGCCACCTGCTGGAGCTCAACACCGGCCGCTCCAGCAAGAACGCACTCACCGACGACCAGGGCACGCTGACCTACAGCGAACTCGCCGACCAGGTGCGGCGTTTTGCCGGTGCGCTGAGCACACTGGGCCTGCGCCGCGAAGAGCGCGTGCTGCTGCTCATGCACGACAGCAGCGACTGGGTGGTGGCCTTTCTCGGCGCGCTGCACGCTGGTGTGGTGCCGGTGGCGGTGAACACGCTGCTGACCGCACAGGACTACGCGTACATGCTGGCCAACAGCCGCGCGCAGGCTGCCATCGTCTCTGCCGCACTGCTGCCCACACTGCAGACCGCGCTGGCCTCGCAGCCCACGGAAGTGAAACACCTGATCGTCTCCCGCGCCAGCGAGGCCTTGCCGGCAGGCGCGCACGGCTTCAGCGCCCTGGTGGCCAGCAGCCCGCCCGCCGTGGCGGCCGACACGCACGGCGACGAGCCCGCGTTCTGGCTTTACTCCAGCGGCTCCACCGGCGCACCCAAGGGCACGGTGCACACCCAGGCCAACCTGTACTGGACGGCCGAGCTGTACGGCAAGGGCGTGCTCGCACTGCGGGAAAGCGACGTTGTGTTTTCCGCCGCCAAACTGTTCTTCGCCTACGGCCTGGGCAACGCCCTGAGCTTCCCGCTGAGCGTGGGCGCCAGCGTGGTGCTGATGGCCGAACGGCCCACGCCGCAGGCCTGCTTCAAGCGCTTCACCGAGTTGAAGCCCACGGTGTTTTACGGCGCACCCACCGGCTACGGCGGCATGCTCGCCAGCCCCGACCTGCCGAAAAAAAGCGAGGTCGCGTTGCGCCTGTGCTCCTCGGCTGGTGAAGCGCTTCCGCAAGACATTGGCCAGCGCTGGACGAACCACTTCGGCGTGGAGATCATCGACGGCATCGGCTCCACCGAGATGCTGCACATCTTCTTGTCCAACCGCCCCGGCGACGTGCGCTACGGCACCACCGGCAGGCCGGTGCCGGGCTACGAGATCGAGCTGCGCGGCGAAGACGGCACGCCCGTGCCCGACGGCGAGATCGGCGATCTGTACATCAAAGGCCCGAGCGCTGCGCTGATGTACTGGAACAACCGCGCCAAGTGCCGCGACACCTTCCAGGGCGGCTGGACCAAGGCCGGCGACAAGTACACGCGCGATGCCGACGGCTACTGCACCTACGCCGGGCGCAACGACGACATGCTCAAGGTCAGCGGCATCTACGTGAGCCCGTTCGAGGTGGAAGCCACGCTGGTGCAGCACCCGGCGGTGCTGGAGGCCGCCGTGATCGGCAAAACCGACGCCGACGGTCTGACAAAAACCAAGGCTTTCGTGGTGCTCAAGAGCGGTGTGCAAGCCACCGAGGCCGAGCTGCAGGCCTTCGTGAAGGAAAAGCTGGCGCCCTACAAGTACCCCCGCTTCATCGAATTCCTGCCCGAGCTGCCGAAGACCGCCACCGGCAAGATCCAGCGCTTCCGCTTGCGCGAACGCGAGGCGCCCAACGCCTGATGCCAGGCGCCTGAATCAGCCCACCTCCAGCGTCGTCAGCCCGTACAGCCTCGAGAGCGCCAGTTGGGGCGCCGGGCCACGGTACATGCGTGCGGTGGGAAACGTGGCGTCCATGCCCTGACTCAGGGCCAGCCGGGTGGCCAGCAGGTTGCACTCGGGCACGTCCATGAACACCGGCTCGTCCTTGCGCACCCGCGCGCACAGCGCCTCGAACAAGGCCTCGGCAATGGCCGGGGTGTCGGCACACAGGGGTGCGAGCTTGTAGCCTTCCTGGCAAGCCCGCATGACACCGTAGCCCCGCAGTTCGCCGCCCTCCCACCAACCCAGTGCGTGGCTCTGCGGCATTTGCACCCAGGCCTGCAAAAACACCGGGCGCGCGACCGGGTGAAAGGGCCGGTCGTAAGCGGCCAGCCGCTCGAACGGCAGCGAAGCAATCGACACCACCCGGCGATCCTGCGCAACCGACTCGCGGCCCCACCCCTTGTAGCGCACGTTGTACCAAGCCAGCTCAAAACCGCTGCGACGGTAGTTGTCCTGCTGCGCCACCACGCCGTCCAGGCCGACGACGCGGCCCTTGACACGGTCCAGCGCCGCGTTCCAGAGGGCCAGACCCAGCCCATGGCGTCGCAGGGTCGGCTCCACCATGTAGAAGCCGATGAATCCATGGCTGTCGCCGTAGCGCACGCAGGCGATCGAGGCCACCGGCCGTTCACCGAGCCAGCCCATGAAAAAGCCCTCGGGATCGATGCCGTGGAACGGGTCCAGGTCGTGCAGTCCGGGGTTCCAGCCTTCGCGTGCGGCCCAGCAAATGGCTGTGGACAGGTGGCCGCGGGTCATGCGGCGAATCTCGTAAGACGCGAATGGCAAGGTGTGCTCCAGGGGGTATATGGCATCACATCGCAAACCCAACGGCCACGCCATACTTCATTGGCAGTACTTTGTTGGCGGTTCAGGCGCAAAAAAAGCCGGCGATGAGCCGGCTCTGGTGGGAGAAACGATCGGCTGGCCGATTCAGGTTTCCTTGGAAATCTTGATGCTTGGAAACTTGTTCGAGAAGTCCTTGGCCTTGGCCGCGATCTTGATTGCCAGCTGGCGCGCGACCGACTTGTACAGGCCGGCGATCTCGCCGTCGGGATCGGCCACCACGCTGGGCATGCCGCTGTCGGCCTGCACGCGGATGCTCATGTTGAGCGGCAGCGCCCCCAGGTAGTCCATGCCGTACTCGGCCGCCATGTTCTTGCCGCCGTCGGCACCGAAGATGTGCTCCACGTGGCCGCACTTCTCGCACACGTGCACCGCCATGTTTTCCACGATGCCCAGGATGGGCACACCCACCTTCTCGAACATCTTGATGCCCTTGCGCGCGTCCAGCAGGGCGATGTCCTGCGGCGTGGTCACGATCACCGCGCCCGTGAGCGGCACCCGCTGGGAGAGCGTGAGCTGGATGTCGCCGGTGCCCGGGGGCATGTCGACGATCAAATAGTCGAGGTCTTTCCAGTTGGTCTGGCGCAGCAGTTGCTCCAGCGCCTGCGTGGCCATGGGGCCGCGCCAGATCATGGCTTCGTCGCGGTCGATCAGGAAACCGATCGAGATCACCTGCACGCCGTAGTTCTCCAACGGCTCCATGGTCTGGCCGTCCGCGCTCTCGGGCCGGCCTTCCACGCCCATCATCATGGGCTGGCTCGGGCCGTAGATGTCGGCATCCAGAATGCCGACCTTGGCGCCTTCGGCCGACAACGCCAGCGCCAGGTTGACCGCTGTGGTGCTCTTGCCCACCCCGCCCTTGCCCGATGCCACGGCAATGATGTTCTTCACATTGGGCATGACCTGGACACCGCGCTGCACCGCATGCGCCGTGATCTTCATGGTCATGTTGACCGAGACGTTCTCCACGCCCGCCACCGACTTCGCCGCGCTGATCAGGGCCTTGCGAAACCCGGGCATCTGGCTCTTGGCCGGATAACCCAGTTCAACGTCGAAAGACACATCGCCGTCCTGCGTCTGCAGGTTTTTCAGCGCCTTGCTGGTGACAAAATCGCGTCCGGTGTTCGGATCGGTGACGGCTTGCAGCGCGGTCAGGAGCGCCTGGGAATCAACGGGCATGGGGAACTGGCTCCAGTGGGGATGGGGGTATCGGTTCTTGCGAACGGGCTGAAGTCTAACGCCCCACCCTGACCGGGGTCATTCACACAATCGCCATGAGGACATAGACAGGCCAACGCCCTAAAATCGCCGGTTCCCCAGAAGAAAGCCCATCCCATGAGCCAGCGACGCCTGTTCGTCACCACCGCCCTGCCCTACGCCAACGGCCACTTCCACATCGGCCACATCATGGAATACATCCAGGCCGACATCTGGGTGCGGTTCCAGCGCATGCAGGGCCATGAGGTGCACTTCGTCTGTGCCGACGACGCGCACGGCGCGCCGATCATGATCGCGGCCGACAAGGCCGGCAAAACACCGCAGCAGTTCGTGGCCGACATCGCGGCCGGCCGCAAGCCCTACCTCGATGGCTTTCACATCGGCTTCGACAACTGGCACAGCACCGACGCGCCCGAGAACCACGAGCTCGCGCAACAGATTTACCGCGACCTCAAGGCCAACGGCCTGATCGAGACGCGCACCATCGAACAGTTCTTCGACCCCGAGAAGAACATGTTCCTGCCCGACCGCTTCATCAAGGGCGAGTGCCCGAACTGCCATGCCAAGGATCAGTACGGCGACAACTGCGAGGTCTGCAGCAAGGTCTACAGCCCGACCGATCTGATCAACCCCTACTCCGCCCTGTCTGGCGCCAAGCCGGTGCTCAAGCAGTCCGAGCACTTCTTCTTCAAGCTCTCCGACCCACGCTGCCTGGCGTTTCTGGACCAATGGACACAAAGCGGCGCGGTGCAGCCCGAGGTGCTCAACAAGATCAGCGAGTGGATCGAGCCGGGGGAAGACGGCAAGCCCAAGATGGGCGACTGGGACATCAGCCGCGACGCGCCCTACTTCGGCATCGAGATCCCGGACGCACCGGGCAAGTACTTCTATGTGTGGCTGGACGCGCCCGTGGGTTACCTCGCCTCGCTGAAGAACTGGTTCGGCAAGACGGGAGGCGACTTCGACGCGTTCATGGCCGACCCGACCACCGAGCAGTTCCACTTCATTGGCAAGGACATCATCACCTTCCACACGCTGTTCTGGCCCGCCATGCTGCAGTTCAGCGGCCGCAAGGTACCCAATGCGGTGTTCGTGCACGGCTTCCTCACCATCAACAACGGCGAGAAGATGAGCAAGAGCCGTGGCACCGGCCTGGACCCGCTCAAGTACCTGAGCCTGGGCATGAACCCGGAATGGCTGCGCTACTACCTGGCGGCCAAGCTCAGCAGCCGCAACGAAGACGTGGACTTCAACGCCGAGGACTTCATGGCCCGGGTCAACAGCGACCTGATCGGCAAGTACATCAACATCGCCTCGCGCGCAGCCGGCTTCATCGCCAAGCGCTTCGAGGGCAAGCTCGGCGAAGTCTCGGCTGACGGCGACAACCTGATCGACCACCTGCAGACCGCCGAGCCCTCGATCACGGCGCTCTACGCCGAGCGCGAGTACGGCAAGGCGCTGCGCGAGGTGATGCAGCTGGCCGACCGCGTGAACGCCTACGTGGACCAGAACAAGCCATGGGAGCTCGCCAAACAGGAAGGCATGGACGGGCGCCTGCACGACGTGTGCACCGCCTGCATCGAAGCCTTCCGCCTTCTCACGCTCTACCTGAAACCAGTGCTGCCTGCGCTCGCAACGAACGTGGAGGCCTTCCTTCAGGTCGAGCCGTTGCGGTTCACCGATGCGAGCCGCCTGCTGGGCGCCGGGCACACCATCAACGCCTACCAGCACCTCATGCAGCGCGTGGACGTGAAGCAGCTCGACGCACTGTTCGAACCGCCCCCCGCCCCAGCGGTGGAGGCAACCGTGCCCGGTGGCGAGCCGATCGCCGACACCATCACCATCGACGACTTCAGCAAGATCGACCTGCGCATTGCGCAGATCGTCAACTGCGAAGCGGTGGCAGGGTCGACCAAGTTGCTGCGCCTGACGCTGGACGTGGGCGAGGGGAACACCCGCAACGTGTTCAGCGGCATCGCCAGCGCCTACGCACCCGAAGATCTGGTGGGCAAGCTCACGGTGATGGTGGCCAACCTGGCGCCGCGCAAGATGAAGTTTGGCGTGAGCGAGGGCATGGTGCTGGCCGCCAGCCACGCCGACGAATCCGCCGAGCCGGGCATCCACATCCTCAACCCGTGGCCGGGCGCGAAGCCCGGCATGCGCGTCAAGTAAGTGGCCCCCACGCTCCCCCGCTGCGCGAGGTCCGCTGCCCCCCACGTGGGCTGATCCGCCTTGGGGCGGCCCGGCGGCGGATCGGCTATCGGTTGCGCTCCAGGTCCGGATCAGGCCCCGACATCGTGTTGATGACGCGCAAGTCCGGGTCGAAGACCACCGTGAACACCTTGGAGTCGCTCTGGTTGGGGCCCTGCAGGTAACGCCAGTCGTAATGCGTCTCGCGTTTGAGCGCATAGGTGGTGATCTTCATCGGTTTGCCCAGCATGCGGCGCACGTCTTCCATCGCCATGCCGGGTTTCACTTGCGCGAAGTTGCGTTCGGTGAGCACCTGGCGCAGCGCGGCCATGCGGCCGTCGGGGCCGATGGTGATCATGTAGTTCACGTGGCCGGCGGGCTGGCGGTTGTATTCGTAGATCTGCGCGCCGTCTTCGCCTTCCCACACCGCCTCGGGTGTGCCAAAGCGCTCCCGCACATCGGCTTCGGTGGACACACCTTCTTCAAGCTCACTGATGTTCTTCACGTCGCATGCCGCCAGCAGCGATGCCAAGGCCAGCAGGGTGCACAAGGATCCTTGACGAACGACATCGGTCAAACCACGCATGCGGACAACCTTTACAAGGGTGAAAAATTCAGTGTAAACCCGCAGTGTTTGAGGCCCGGACTGTCCGTTCCGCGAACCGTTGCCAAAGGTAACATTGCTCATGCTTCAAGGATTGCCGCCCCTCGCCCCGTTTCGTCCTCGGCTGATTCAAGACCTCAAGGGCTACAACCGGGACAAGCTGGCGCGTGACGTGGGAGCCGGCGCCACCGTCGGCATCGTGGCGCTGCCGCTGGCCATGGCCTTTGCGATTGCCAGCGGCCTCAAGCCCGACGCCGGGTTGTGGACGGCCATCATCGCGGGCTTCCTGATCTCGGCCCTGGGCGGCACGTCGATGCAGATTGGTGGCCCGGCCGGGGCCTTCATCGTCATCGTCTACGGCATCGTCGAACGCTACGGAGTGGCCAACCTCCTGATCTCCACCGCGAGCGCCGGCGTGCTGCTCTTCCTCATGGGCCTGTTCCGCCTGGGCACGCTGGTGCGCTATGTGCCGGTGACGGTGGTGATCGGCTTCACCAACGGCATCGCAGTGCTCATCGCCATGTCTCAGGTGCGCGATCTGCTGGGGCTGGACATCGAGAAGATGCCGGCGAGCTTCTTCGGCCAGATCGGCGCGATCACCAGCCACATCCAGAGCGTCAATCCCTTCGCACTCGGGCTCGGTGGCCTGTGCGTGCTGGGTCTGGTGGTGTGGCCGCGGTTGTGGGCGGTGGATTCGCAGTTCCGCCGCCAGCTCGAATCCATCGAAACGGTGAGTGCGCTCAAGGCCACGTCCCGCATCCCCGGCCCGGTGGTGGCACTGGTCACGCTTTCCCTGCTGGCCTGGCTGCTGAGCCTGCCGGTGGAGACGATCGGCACCCGGTTCGGCGGCATCCCGCAGAGTGTGCCCACCTTCGAGTTGCCCGACTTTTCCTGGGAAACCGTGCGCCTGCTGGTGACGCCCACGCTCACCATCGCGCTGTTGGGCGCCATCGAATCGCTGTTGTGCGCACGCGTGGCCGATCAACTGGGCGACGCACCCAAGCACGATCCCAATCAGGAACTCATGGCCCAGGGCATTGCCAACACGGTGGTGCCCTTCTTCGGCGGCATGCCGGCCACCGGCACGATCGCGCGCACGGTGACCAACATCCGGTCGGGCGCCGCCTCGCCGGTGGCGGGCATGGTGCATGCCATCGCGCTGGCCGCGGTGGTGCTGCTGGCCGCGCCGCTGGCGTATCACATCCCGTTGTCCGTGCTGGCCGGCGTGCTGCTGTTCGTGGCCTGGAACATGGGCGAATGGCGCGAGTTCGCGCGGCTCAAGCACTTCAGCAACCACTACCGGTTGATGATGCTCTCCACCTTCTTCGTCACCATCGTCTTTGACCTCACGGTGGCGGTCGAGCTCGGGCTGGTGCTCGCGGTGGTGCTGTTCGTGCGCCGCCAGAGCGAGATTTTCCGCGCCGAACCGGTGGCGCGCACCGAGCAGCAGGCCACCTACAAGCTCTACGGTTCGCTGTTTTTTGGCGCCGTGGCCAAGATCGACCCCATCGTGGCCGAGGTGGAGCGATCACCCACGCCCGTCAACGTGATGCTGGACGCCAGCCACATGATCTCGCTGGACACCACCGGGCTGGACGCGCTGGAGCAACTGCACAAGGCGGTGCACAAGCGCGGCGG
>NZ_JADMJO010000083.1 GCF_018780385.1 Hydrogenophaga sp.
CTCAGCTTCGTACTCGTGGCCGATGGGCTTCGCGGTTTGTGTTAACAGGCCCTAGTCTTTCATCGCTCCAGGTCTGCTCGGGTTCAGCTGCGCCATTTCACTGCATGCGGGGCAGTTCGTTTGGTGACAGGCTGCGAATACACGTCTTCCTGTACCCGGTCTTTATGGCATAGCCGTCCCCCGGAACTCCGGCAGTCGAATGTCAGGTGCTGAACGCCTCCGCCCTTTGGGGCATTTAAATCGAACGACTCCACCCAGTCTTGAGTTGCCCCTCAGGATCTCAGGACCCGCTTGGCAGCGGTTGGTAGTTCAATGCAACGGGGGTGTCAGCCGATCTGTTGTTGTGGCCCAGTGGATGGGCGAAATGCTAGCTATTCCGATGCCGCAGTTGGGGGATCACGTCCACACGTTGGAGGCTGCGAATCCTCGGGTGTTGAGGCTGCTGGACAAGGCCGCAGCCGAATGAGCGAGGTTGAGTGGGTGAGGCCTAGTTCGGTGTGGTGACAGACACTGACCCGTGTGGCGGCTGCAGACCTCTTGCCTGGAACCTTGGGCAAAACTCGACAGTCGACCCTGTGGACATTGACGCGCTCTACAACTCCGACAACAACCCCAATGCCAACAATCGCACTCGCGACGCCACTAGCCGGGCCCCTTCCGACAGCGGCCGCTGACGCGTGAGACTCAGTGCAATAGTCCGACGGATGCTTGGACTCTTGACGCAACAGGCGTCGAGCACTCCAGCCTTGACCTCTTGCGCCACAGCAGTGATTGGCAGTAGCGTGAAGGCGTGACCGCTGGCGGCGACATCCTTCATCGCGGTAGCGGTATCCACCTCCATCACGATGTCGAGTTTCACGTCGTGCCGGCGCGAAAGCACGTCGAGCGTAGTGCGCAGGCCATTGGGCACCGCGGGCAGAACGAGCGGAATGCCGGTTAACGCACGGAAAGGAAACGTCTTCGCAGAGAGTTCTTTGCGACCAGCCTTGCCGATCAGAAAAGTCTCAACCTTGCCGAGCACGTCTTCTCCGCGCAGCGCCGAAGTGCCGTAACGGTTGACAACGATCATGTCCAAGCGACCCGACGCCAGTTGCTCGTCGAGCGATCCACTGAAGCCCTCCGTGACGTGCAGCCGTAGCGCCGGAGCTTTCTCTCGCACATCGGCCAGCAGCATCGGAAGTAGTTGACGCGAAAGCGAGGGCAGGACGCCGACATGCACCGTACCAGTCAACACGCCGGCCGCTTCGCTGGCTGCTGCGTCAAGCTGACGCACCTGATCCAGCAGGCGTCTAACTTCAGGGTACATCCGACGTCCGAAGTCGGTCAGCGCCATCCCGCGTCCGGTGCGATCGAACAGCCGTCGCCCCCACTCCGTCTCGAGCAGGGCGATCTGCCGGCTGATCAACGACTGGGCCGTGTCTGAAGTGATCGCCGCACGTGAAAGCGACTGCATGTCGGCCACCAGCAAGAAGGTGCTGAGCTGTTTGAAGTTCATGCTTTCACTTTAATGGAAATCTGACATCGATATTTTCGTCTTTACGGAATGATCAGCGGCGCCTAATCTCACTCTGAAACCAACCAAAAGGAGACAACCTTGAAATTCACGTACTCATCTGCCGCTGCATTGACGGTGGCATGCCTTCTGGCCGCTCCCTCGCTCCAAGCGCAGGAATTGGCCTATCCCGTTAAACCCGTGACGCTTGTCATTCCCTTCCCGGCGGGCGGCCCGACCGACAACATGGCGCGCGTGCTGGCCCAGAAGCTCAGTGACCGGCTCGGCCAGTCGGTGATCGTCGACAACCGCGGCGGTGCGGGCGGCGGCATCGCCGCCGAACTGGTGGCTCGAGCACCAGCGGACGGTCACACGCTCTTCTTCGGAACCACGGGCACGATGGCGATCAATCCGAGCCTCTACAAGAAGCTGCGCTACGACCCGGTGAGAGACTTCGCGCCGGTGAGCCTGATGGCCACCACGATGAATGTTCTGGTCGTGAGCCCGCAGGTGCCTGCCAAGAACCTGTCAGAGCTGATCGCGCTGGCCAAGGCTAAGCCTGACGAACTGACCTATGGTTCTGCCGGCAACGGCAGCTCGAACCACATCTCGGGCGAGTTGTTCCGCAACTCTGCCGCCATCGAGATCAGTCACATTCCCTACAAGGGTTCCGCTCCAGCGCTCGTCGACTTGTTGGGCGGCCGCTTATCGATGATGTTCGACACCGTTGCCCAGCAAACCAAAAACATCGCCGCGGGCAAGGTTGTTGCGCTGGCGGTCACCGGGCCCAACCGCTCCCCGTTATTGCCCACCGTGCCCACCGCCCAGGAAGCGGGCATCAAGGACTTTGACGTGACGATCTGGTTTGGTGTCCTTGCACCTAAAGGCACGCCCGCTCCGGTGATCGACCGCTTGCAGCGCGAGATGGCCGCCGTGATGGCCACTGAGGAAATGAAGAAACGCATGGAGGCCGATGGCGCCGAGGCGCGAACCACTACACCCACCGAATTTGCTGCACTCATCAAGAGTGACACAGCCAAGTGGGCGCCGGTGGTGAAGAACTCGGGCGCCAGCCTCGACTGAACCAAGTAACTGCTATGCCCTCTTTGCTCGATCCTCGCCTGCAGCAGGCCTTTTCGCCCCGGCGCATCGCCGTTGTCGGCGCCACCGAAGACCGCAACAAAGTAGGCGGTCGGCCACTTCATTACCTTCAGCGCTTTGGCTTCCTGGGTGACGTGTACCCGATCAACCCCAAGCGTTCCATCGTACAGGGCCTGGCAGCCTTCCCATCGATTGCGGCACTGCCTGAAACGCCCGATGTGGCGATCGTCGCAGTCGGCCAGGAGTCCGTTGCCGGCGTCATCGACCAGTGCGCAGCGCGCGGGATCGGGGCGGCCATCGTTATGAGTTCAGGCTTTGGCGAAACGGGCAGCGAAGGCATCGCCAGGCAACAGACGCTGATCGCGCAAGTGCGGCGCCAAGGCATTCGTCTTATAGGGCCGAATGCGCAAGGCGTGGCCAATTTCCGTACCGGCGCGGTGATGAACTTCAGCACGATGTTCATGGAGGTCGCGCCGAAGGACGGTCCTGTTGCCATCATTAGCCAGAGCGGCGCCGCCAGCGTCATGCCCTACGCGATGCTGCGCGAGCGCGGCGTGGGCGTGCGCTACCTAGTGGCTTCCGGCAACGACGCCGACGCTTCTGTCTGCGAATTGGCACTTGCAGCAGCGGCCGACCCGGAGATCCGCGTCGTGCTGCTATACATCGAGTCACTGGGCGACCCGGGCATGCTGGTCGAGGTGGCGCGTTTGGCTGCAGCGCGCGGCGCCGCGGTGGTGGCGCTCAAGTCGGGGCGTAGCGTTAATGGTGCGAAAGCCGCCGCATCGCACACGGGCGCCATAGTGAACGACGACGTGGTGGTCGATGCCTTCTTCGAGCGCCATGGCATCTGGCGCGCACGCGACGTCCACGGCTTGGTCAATGCCGTCGAGCTTTACCTCGCAGCGACACCACGGCCCTCTAGGCACCTGGTCGTGATGAGCCACAGCGGAGCCGTCGGTGTGCTGTGCGCAGATGCGGCCGAGTCGCTCGGTTTGCCGCTGGCGGAACTGGGCCAACCGGCCGTAGAAGCTCTAGCCCGAATCATGCCGAGCTTCGCCACGGCACAGAACCCGGTCGACCTCACCGCCTCGCTCATGACAAACGGAGGCATGTACGCCGACACCTTGGACGCACTGGCAGTCGATCCGCAGGCCGACATGTTTCTCATCGGCGTGCCAGTGGCTGGCGAGGGCTACGACGTGCAAGGCATGGCGCACGACACGGCGCATTTCGCCGCCACGCGTGGCAAGCCGACAGCAGTGTCGGCACCGCAGGCCTCGGTTCGGCAGGCCTTCCGTGACGCCGGTGTGCCCGTATTTGGCCACGAGACAGATGCGATCGAAGCCCTGCATCAATGGAGCCGGCACGGATCACTATTGCGACAGGCGGCCGCGCGCACGGCAGCAGAATCAGCGGGACCGCGCGTGCCGCCGTTGCCGGCAGGCACTGCTCCGTTGCTGAGCGAGGTGGATAGCTTGGCGTTGCTGGCCTGTGCCGGAATTCCGACCACGCCTCATCGCCTGTGCCGGAGTGTCGATGACGCCACAGCTGCCTGGCAAGCACTCGGCCCGGAAGTGGTCGTGAAGGCTTGCTCTGCACAGATTCCGCACAAGTCGGAACACGGCTTGGTGATACTCGACGTGCACAGCGCTGCGCAGGTCGCCGACGCTTGGACCACCTGCACCGAGCGCGCGTCTGCAATGGGCATACCGCTCGATGGCGTGATAGTCGCCCAGCGCGTACGCGGCCGCCGCGAGTTCGCGCTCGGCGTGCGGCAGGACTCGCTCTTCGGCACCGTCGTGATGGTGAGCGACGGAGGTAAATACGTCGAGGCACTGCGCGATTTCGCCGTGTTGCTCTACCCCTTCTCCGAAGCCGATGTGATCGCCAAGCTGCGCGCCCTGCGCATCGCACCGATCCTTGCTGGCGTGCGCGGCGAGCCTCCAGTCGATCTCGACGTGGTGGCGAGGACGGCGGTAGCACTCGGCGCGCTGGCAGCCGCGCATCGTCATGCGATTGCGTCGATCGACCTCAATCCTCTAATCGTCGGCGACGCTGGCCAGGGCGGCTGGGCGGTCGACGCGGTGATCGAACGCAGGGGAGGAACTCATGAATCCAAGTGAAGCGGTCCAGGTCGAAATGCAGGACGCAGTGGCCGTTCTGCGGCTCAATCGTCCGAACGTGATGAACGCGGTCGACCATGCGCTGCGCACTGCCCTCAGGGATCGTCTGTATGCGCTTGATGCCGACGCAGCAGTACAGGCCATCGTGCTCACAGGGAGTGGCGAGCGCGCCTTCTGCGGCGGCCAGGATCTAGAAGAAGCGGCCGCCATCGATGTCGGCACGCTCGCCGACTGGCTCAACCAGCAGCATGCGATGTACCAGGCGGTGCGTGATGTGAACAAGCCGATCGTTGCCGCGCTCAATGGCACCGCTGTCGGGGCCGGATTCCAGATGGCGCTGATGTGCGACCTGCGCGTGGCGCACCCCACGTTGCGGATGGGCCAACCTGAGGTCAAGGCTGGGCTCGCGAGTGTTGTCGGTTCGTACCTCATGTCGCTGCAGATCGGCCATTCACTCAACCAGCAACTTTCGCTTACCGGCGAGCTGATCACCGGCGAGCGTGCGTACCAGTTGGGTCTCGTCAACGACCTTGTCTCGCCTGACCAGGTCCTGCCGCGCGCGCTCGAACGGGCGCGCGCTCTAGCCGCACTTCCAGGCGCCGCCTTACGGAGCACCAAGCAGCGCTTTCGCGGACTCACACAGGCCGGCTTCGAGGACGCGTGCAGCGCCGGTATCCGCTACCAGTTGGAGTGCTACTCGACTGGCCAGCCGCAGCGCGTGATGCGCGAGTTCCTGGCTCGGCGCGATACACACAAGATTCCTAATTCAACCAAGGACTGAGCATCAGATGGCGAAACATACCCAGCTTTTCATCGAAGGCGCGATGGTCACCGCTCGCGGCGAACACGACCTGCCCGTCGTCGACAGCTTCACAGAGGAAATCATTGGCAGCTACCGCACCGCGTCGGCGCTCGACGTGGAGGCCGCCGTGGCGGCCGCTCGACGCGCCTTCGACGGCTGGGCGGCAACGCCTGTCGCCGAGCGCGTAGCGGCCGTTCGCCGTGTCGCCGCTAGGCTGCGCGACCAGGCCGATGCCCTGACCACCGCTATCTCTCGCGAAGTTGGCATGCCCCGGAAGCTGGCCGCTCGCATCCAGGTCGGTGCACCGATCGCTGCTTGGGACATGTATGCGGACCTGGCCGAGCAATTCGAATGGGAATCGCGTGTCGGCCATTCGCTGGTGCAGCAGGTGCCCACGGGTGTGATCGCCTGCATCACGCCGTGGAACTACCCTCTACACCAGATCACAGGCAAGGTTGCTCCAGCGCTTCTCGCGGGCTGTACCGTGGTGTTGAAGCCCTCCGAGCTGGCGCCTACGTGTGCTTTCTTGCTGGCCGAAGCCGTGCACCAGGCGGGGCTGCCAGCAGGCGTGTTCAACCTGATTCATGGCTATGGTCCCGAAGTTGGCGAAGCGCTGGTGCGGCACCGCGATGTGGACATGGTCTCCTTTACCGGGTCGACCCGCGCGGGCCGTCGCATCGCGGCATTCGCGGCCGGCGACATCAAGCGAGTTGCGCTCGAGCTCGGTGGGAAATCTGCCGCGCTGGTATTGCCTGGTGCGGACCTCACCGCAGCGGTCAAGGCCACGTTGGCCAGCTGCATGTTGAACTCCGGTCAGACCTGTTCTGCAATGACGCGCCTCTTGTTGCCACGCAGCATGCTGGAGGCCGCCGAAAGCATCGCCTGTGACCTGCTGAAGGGCTACCGGATGGGGGATCCAGCCGACGCTACAACGCGGCTTGGTCCCCTGATCTCGAAGGCGCAGCAGCTGAAGGTGCAGGGCCTGATCGACGATGCCCTAGAAGCCGGCGCGCGGCGAGTGGGAGAGACGGCTACGATGCCTTCGCATGGCTTCTTCGTGCCTTCGACCGTGCTCACTGGCGTAACGTCGGACATGGTTGTGGCGCAGGAAGAGATCTTCGGCCCCGTGTTGGTTTTGATGGGGTACGACGAGGTCGAGGACGGCATCGCACTGGCCAATGGCACCGACTACGGCTTGGCTGGCGCCGTGTGGGGGCGTGCCGTGCCGGAGACGCTATCCGTCGCACGTCGCTTGCGGGCCGGCCAAGTAGATATCAACGGCGCACCCTTCAATCCGATTGCGCCATTCGGCGGATTCAAACAATCAGGCATTGGCCGGGAGAACGGCCGCTTTGGCATCGAGGAGTTTCTTGAGCCAGTGTCCATCCAGTTGCCCAACGCCTTCCCCGAAACCACACTTGCCTGAGAGAAAAGCCATGGCCTACGAACAACTTCTCTACACTGTCGACGGCTCGGTCGCGACGATCACACTCAATCGGCCAGAGCGGATGAACGCGCTCACAAAGGTCCTTGAAGCCGAACTGCGTGCAGCCATCGACCAAGCCACTCGAGAAGTGACCGTACGCGCGATCGTATTGACGGGGGCCGGCCGCGCTTTCTGCGCTGGCATGGACATGGAAGAGCTTGAGGTCCTCCCTCCGGAGGACATTCAGGCAGAGCAATGGATGCGCCCTTACGACATGAACCGGCGCGCGGACTATCAGACGCGCTACTCGTACTTCCCGGCAGCGCCGAAGCCCATCATCAGCGCAATCAATGGCGCGACGGCCGGTCTTGGCCTGGTCATGGCGCTCTACAGCGACTTCCGCATCGCGTCGGAGAAAGCCGTCTTCGCCACAGCCTTTGCCAAGCGTGGGCTCATCGCCGAGCATGGCATAGCCTGGATGCTGCCGCGTATCGTCGGCCATGCGCATGCAACCGACCTGTTGCTCACATCTCGCAAGATCAACGCGAACGAGGCGCTCACCATGGGCCTCATCAATCGCATCGTCCCCGCCGACGATCTGCTCTCTCAGGCACAAGCATTGGCCAACACTCTGTCGACTGACGTCTCACCGCGCTCAGTTCGTGTGATGAAGCGCCAGCTATGGGAAGCGCCCTATCAATCCCTTGGTGAATCCGTGGCACTGGCCAATGCGGAGATGGTCGAGAGCATCCGCAGCGAGGACTTCACCGAAGGCGTTAGGCACTTCGTCGAGCGTCGGCCGGCACAGTTTTCAGGCCGTTGAAAGGGCCCTTCTACATCCCTGTCCGGGGCCTTCTTCGCCTCTCTGGGGGATTTCAGCTGTCGACTCAGCGCACTGTATCAAGCGATTCGGAGACGTCACGATCCTTCTTTAGTGAGGATGCCCACCTGCTGCAGGAGCGACGCGGCTTGCCTGCGCCCTAGCAGCCTCGCCTGCTGTTGGTCGACGCTACGACGGCCGTAGGCTTTGGCGGCACCGTAGGTGTCCTCACCTGGCTCGCGCCTATGCTGTAGCAGTTCTCCGACTGCAGGCCAGCGCCCCGGCTGTGTGATGCTGGGACGAGGACCGCGCCCGAGCTGATGAATGCGCAGAGGATCGTCGAACTCATCAGCGGTATCACCGTGCTACTGAAGCGTTACCGACTGTGCATTGTCACTAGTGCTCTGACGACTCCGGCCCTTGACATTTGCGCGTTTAACCTCGTTAGCGGTGCCTGGGCAGTCGAAGCCGGCAGCATTCGGTCCAGAGTCGCTATCAAAGAACGCACCGCCGCGCAAGTCACACTGACCTAACCGTCCGTATGGCTAGGGAACCTCGTGCCCGTCCGCCTTTGCGCGCTCCGGTACGCCAGATCAACACCAAGGGCGCACAGTGCAGTTCTGACCAAAGGCCCGTCAAGCCGGAGAAAAACTGGCTGGGGACGGAGCAGCTCGATGCTGACGATGACTGCTCGCGGACCTTTGATTCGATCCGGGGCATGACTGGCGGTGCCAGCTCCAATCGGTCCGAGGCGCACCCATTCCTGATATAACGTTTCGACTTCGAAAGGGACTGGAGTATGACGACCTACACCGTTAGCTATGACCTGATTAAACGCAAAGACTATGCATCGCTTTGGGAGGAACTGGAGAGGCTCGGAGCCCATCGGACGCAAGCTTCCTTCTGGCTGGTCAATGTCAACAATGCAGCGAAGGAACTTCACGATCATCTCAAGACGTTTGTCGACGGAGACGACAAGATTTGGGTGTCTGAGTTGACGAAGAACCACTGGTACTCCAACGCCATGGCGGGTACCAACGAGTGGATCAAGAGCAACTCACCCTCGCGGTGACCTGCAGGTCTACCGCCTTTCCATTACGAATTTTCGGCACCGATGGGTACGAGCAATGGCCGCGAGCTGCGGGATGCCATGTTGGTCAATGCTGACGCATGTCGACAAGCTCGTTCATGGCTGCGCAGCCAGCGCCGAAGTAGAAATCCAATGCTGGTCGTAGCGGGACGCTGGGCTTGACCGACTGCTGTACCGGATACGTTCGTGGTTCCAATGTGACAAACGGGTTTCTCTGCGAGGCGGCCCCTCAGAATTCGATACTTGATGGAGGCTGAACGATGTCGGCCGACACTGAGAGGCAGAAACGCCCGAGCTTTTGAAAGTTGCCGTTGGCATGATCCAGTGACGATCGACTGGTCCGCATCTTCACCCGTAGTTCAGGTGTCAAGCATGTCCCACTCGTCACCCAGCACCCAACGCAGCGCCGACAATTTTCCGTTAATCATCCCCCACTCGAAGTCATCGTACGGGCCGAAGTTGCCCTTTCCAAGTTGCTTCTCTGCCGCCCTCGCGGCGCGTCTTGCGCCCTCCCAGATGTCAATCGGGGTGTGGTTCTGGTTGTAGCTGGGGTTCTTTTTGTAGCCCTCTTCCCAATCCTCTCTGCTGACTATCGTGTCCCTACCTTGTTTAACGCGCGAGACCCAGTTCATGTGCCGGTTATGCCAGACCTGGGTCGTCAGGCGGTCAGTCCAATTCAGAATCTCGGTTAGCCCGCGTGGCTGTTGATCCCACTCCAGCTCCCACATCATGTGGGTGACGCGCATCGGATCGATCCGTCGAAGGCAGTCGGCAAGATTGACGAAGTACATCGACTTGATCTTTGAGAAGCTGTTTGCAATGTCGGCGTGCGGCAACTTCTGATTGCCATTCGCGAGGCTGAAGTCGTTCTTGTTGTGCGTGACAAAGGCGAATCGGTTCCCGGCTCCCGCATGAGATCTCAGGTACTCGAAGTAGGTTTCGATCAGAACGGCGTCGGCCATGGAGTTCTTGTTCTCGTGATGGCATGGGGCTTGGCGACTGATTGCCCGGTCCGCTGCCCGAGCCTTGGCTTGATCGGACGGTTCAACGACAGTCGTCTTCTTGAACAGTTCGTCGATTCGAACAAGAGTCGCTTGAGCCGCGCCGCCGATCAGCGGAATGCGGTGGTCCACATCGGCCAGGAAATTGAGGACCTTTTCCTTCTGGCGCTTGTCGCCACCTACCTTCTTGATCGCGTCGCGAACTTGACCGAAGTGGGATGCCAGGCTTTTGGCGCTGGCCTTCGCCACGCGCTCGCGGTTTTTGTGGAACTCATTGACGACGGTGCTCGGCAGCACAAGGGTAGCTTGACCCTCGGCAAGGAACTCGATCAGCACGTCGAGCAGCGAAGATTGCCGCTGGTCGGCCGCGAGATCGAGCCAAACGCTTGTGTCGATGAGTAGGTGAAACATTTTCGATGGAATCGTGCTTCTCAGGCTTGATTGCGAAGGCCGCCGGGTCGCGGGCTAGCAAGCCATCAGCACTGGGAGTATGTCTGAAGTACGTAGATTCCCTTGGGCCGAAAACGCCCGATTGCCAAATGCCAAATGACCGGATTGGAGTGGAGACCGTGAGTTCGTACGTCAACCGCGAGGGGCCGGAGACGCTGCAAATCAGCCCCACAGATTTAGCAAGTCAATGACAGCGAGGGTACGAGTTCCTCACTCGACCATGGAACGGCACAAGGGCAAGGGTCGCTTTCAACGACCTGAGTTGCACTGAGGGGGTGGGCGCGGCACAAGCAAGGCACACATCGGGCACAGGCTTTTTTCAACAGACCAGTCCCGACTATTGGTCCATCAGTGCGATGTGCCGCAATCCGTGGGAGTCAGTTGCAGCGAAAGATGAATGTGTTTCGCACGATGTGTGCAGGCACTTGCTCGGTACGCAAGGCTTGGTGCGGCTGGCGGGGATCGAACCCACGACCCTCGGCTTCGGAGGCCGATACTCTATCCACTGAGCTACAGCCGCATGCTGTTTGGAGACCAAGAGTCTATCTGGTGTGCTTTTGTCCGATGACGACAGCCTTCGGAGGCCAATACTCTATCCACTGAGCTACAGCCGCAACCACCTGAATTCTATCAGGCGAGGGGTATTTGAAAGGCCTGTGCAGAGGGGCTTGGCTATAATCGAAGGCTGTTCCGACCCCTTCCACGCGGGCAAGCTCCGTCGGTTTGTTGACCCGCCTTGCCACCCCTTGAGGACACCATGAGCGACCACGCGCACGAACACCACACCGGCCCGATCAAGACACCTTCGCAGTTGCTGTGGACGTCGTTCTTCGCATTTGTCGCTCCCATTTTCATCATCATCGGCTTGGTCTATTACGTGACCTCGGGCGACAAGCCCGCCATGGGCGCCGGTGACCCCGAACTGGCCATTGCCAAGCGCATCCAGCGTGTGGGCACCGTTGAACTGCGAGATGCCAACCGTCCACTGGCTTCGGGTGAGGCGGTTTACGCCGCCCAGTGCGTGGCCTGCCACGCCGCCGGTGTGGCGGGTGCGCCCAAGTTTGGTGATGCAGCCGCCTGGGCCCCACGCATTGCCTCGGGCTACGAAGCGCTGCTGACATCCGCACTCAAAGGTAAAGGCGCCATGGGCGCACAAGGTGGTGGCGCCTACCGCGACGCGGAGATCGGTCGCGCCGTGGTGCACCTGGCCAATGCCGCTGGTGGCAAATTCGCCGTGCCCGAGGCAGCCCCCGCCGCCGCGCCGGCTGCAGCTCCCGCTGCTGCGGCCCCGGCAGCCACGCCAGCGCCTGTTGCTGTGGTCGCGGCTGCGCCGGTGGCTCCAGCGCCAGCAACCAGCGCCACGGTGGCCGCTGGCGCGGGCGAAGCGCTTTACAAGCAGGCTTGTTCGGTCTGTCACGTGGCCGGTGTGGCTGGTGCGCCCAAATTCGCCGACAAGGCCGCATGGGCTCCCCGCATGGGCCTGGGGCTTGAGGGTCTGACCGCGAGCGTGATCAAGGGCAAAGGCGCGATGCCACCCAAAGGTGGCTCCGCTGCGTCTGACGCCGACATCAAGGCGGCTGTGCAGTACATGCTCGCCGCGGTCAAGTAAGACCGCAACCTCGATGGCAAAAAAGCCGGCTTCAAGCCGGCTTTTTTGTGGGCGTCAGTTGGGGGCTGCGCACGAAACGGCCCCGGGTGGGCAAGTCGGCGGCCAGTACGCCCTGCGGGGACCACAAGCCGGTATCCACATGGTCGGCGGCCTGGACCATGTCGGCGCTGTGCACGAGCCCAATGCCGAGATCGGTCACCAGGTACAGCTTGCCGGCTTCGTCCAACAGACTGGCCTGGACCTGCACCAACACGCCGGTGTGGCTGAGCACGCGTCCATCGGGCTGCAGGCGCCAGATCCACGGTGTGGCCTCCAGCTCGACGTACACGCGCTGCGGACCGTTCTGGAAGTACCACTGCCCATCGTCATCGGGCGCGTAGTTGCGCTGAATGAAGTCGATAAGTTTCTCGTGCTTCAGCAGCGAGCCCTTGCTCGCTGGAAACGGCCCGGCGGCCTGCACGCGGTCGTCGCGCATGTACCAGTTGCCACGCGCATCCAGCCCCAGCCAGCCGAAGCAGTTCGGCACATTGGGCCACTTGGCCATCGCGGCCTTGACGATGTCGTCCATGGGCGTCCGATCAAAGGTGGGCGAGCAGCCAGTGTCCCACGGCTTCGGGCATGGCGCGCACATGGCCGGGCATTCCGAAGGGTCCGTGTGACACCGGGAAGCCCACGTGTCCGCCCTGAGCTGGCTGCCACAGCGTCACACAGCTGCCGGCGTCTTGGACGGTGGGCAATGAGCTCGCGGGCACGAAGGGATCGTTGCGTGCGTTGAGCGCAAGCGCCGGCACGCGGATGCAGTGCAGCACCGGTTTGGCCGAGGCGCGCGACCAGTAGTCGGCGGTATCGCGAAAGCCGTGCAGCGGCGCTGTGAACAGGTTGTCGAACTCGTAGAGGTCGCGCGCGCGCAGCAGGGCCTCGCGATCAAACAGGCCCGGGTGTTGCTCCAGCTTGCTGAGCGCCTTGGGCACCATGGAGCGCATGAACATGCGCGTGTACACCAACCGGTTGAAACCACGCCCGATCGCGTGGCCGCCCGCGGCCAGATCGAGCGGCGAACACACGGACGCGATGGCGCGCACCCGTTGCGCCGCGGCATCGCCCAGTTCACCAGCCCAGCGCATGAGCGCATTGCCACCCAGCGAGACCCCCACGGCCAGCAAGGGGCGTCCTGGGTGCTCGCTCGCGAAGCGGCGCAGGATCCAGTCGATCTCGGCGAAGTCCCCGGAGTGGTAGGCACGCGGTGCGTGGTTGAGTTCGCCCGAGCATCCTCTGAAATGCGGCACCGCGTAGGCCAGGCCGTGGGCGGCCGCGAAGTCGGCGAAGGCCACAGCGTACTGACTGGTGGACGAGCCCTCGAGGCCATGAAACAACACGAGCAAGGGAGCGTCGGGTGCGCTGGGATGCAAGGCCTGGTCGACGTCGACGAAGTCGCCATCGGGCGTGATCCAGCGACTGCGCGCCCACCGGGGCGCGGGGCCGAAATGGCGCCGGCTGACCAACGCGGCCCACATGGTCTGCGCATTGCCACCGGGCAGCCACCACGGCGCAGCGTAGGGGAAGCCGTCGGGGTTCAATGCAGTATGGGCTTGGTGGTGAGGATTTCCGGTGGCTCGGTGCGCATGCCCGGACTGGCGTGGTGCGCCACCATGCGCCAGCCTTGCGCCGTCTTGGCATACACGTTGGTGGCCACGACCCAGGCGTGTTGAAAGCCATCGTCGCTCATCACGGCCACACGCTCGACCACGCTGTGCACACTGCAGGCACCTGCGTCCAGGCGCCGCACTTTGTCGGGTGTGGCCTGCACGCTGCCGTTGGCAAACATGGCTTCGAATGCCGAGCGCACCGCTGCATGGCCGACCAGGCGGGGCCCACCCGGGTGCACGCAGACGATGTCGTCCTCGTCCGCCCAGCAAGCCATGAGGCGTTCGATGTCGGCGTGTTGCAGAGCGTCGTAGAACGCGGCTTCCGTGTCGTCCGGGGAGCCGGGCGGGAGTTTGGGTTTTCGCATGCGCCGTATTTTGACGGCAGCGCCGATCTTGTGCGACCGGGCGCACCGCCAAGTGCCATGCCCCGGGGGTATAGTCCCGCAGATTCAAGGCTCAGCCAGAGCCTCAGCATGAACGGCCCGCCGGCCATTGGAGGTTTTATGCATACATCCTTGCGCTCCCTCACCACTTGGGTTGCCGCCCTGCTGCTGTCGTTCAGCCTCACGGGCTGCGGCTACAACGACTTCCAGCGGCTCGACGAACAGACGCAATCGGCATGGTCCGAGGTGCTCAACCAGTACCAGCGCCGCGCCGACCTGATCCCCAACATCGTGGCCACCGTCAAGGGCGAGGCCAACTTCGAGCAGGAGACGCTCACGCGCGTGATCGAGGCGCGCGCCAAGGCCACCAGCATCCAGGTGACGCCCGAGACACTGAACGACCCTGCCGCCATGCAGCAGTTTCAGGCCGCGCAGGGCGAGCTGGGCAATGCGCTCAGCCGCCTGATGGTGGTGGTGGAGCAGTACCCCAACCTCAAGGCGAACCAGGGCTTCAGCGACCTGCGCGTGCAGCTCGAAGGCACCGAGAACCGCATCACCGTGGCACGCAACCGCTACATCCAGACGGTGCAGGAGTACAACGTGCTCTCGCGCAGCTTCCCCACCAACCTCACCGCCATGGTGTTCGGCTACAAGCCCAAGGCCAGCTTCCAGGTGGCCAACGAAGCGGCCATCTCCGCGCCGCCCACGGTGGACTTCAAGAAACCATGACGCGCTTCTGGGCCCGGTGCCTGCTGGCACTGGGGCTGTGGTGGATGGTGGCCTTCGCGTGGGCCCAGGGCCTGGTGCCCGTGCCCGCGCTGAGTGCGCGTGTGATCGACCAAACTGCCACGCTGGATGCCGCGAGTCTCGCCGCCATCGAGGCCAAGCTGGCCGCGTTCGAGCAATCCAACGGCTCGCAGGTGGTGGTGCTGATGGTGCCGACCACCGCCCCCGAAGACATCGCCGATTTCACCCAGCGCGTGGGCGATGCCTGGAAGATCGGGCGGGCCGACGTGGGGGACGGTGCGCTGTTCGTGATCGCCAAGGACGACCGGCGTTTGCGCATCGCCACGGCCAAGGCGCTCGAAGGAGCGATCCCCGACCTAATGGCGCGCCGCATCCTCGACAGCGCTGTGACGCCCGCGTTTCGCCAGGGCGACTACGCGGGCGGCATCAACGCCGGCATCGACCAGATCCTGGCGCGCATTCGTGGTGAAGAACTGCCCCTGCCCGATGCATCGGCGGCGCAACGCAGGGCGGGCTCCAGCAATTTTGAGTGGATGGATGCGCTGATCTTCCTCGTGTTTGCTGTCCCCATGCTCTCGGGCTTGCTGCGTGGCATGTTCGGCAACAAGCTCGGTACCGTGTTCACCGGGGTGGGCGCGGGTGCGCTGGCCTGGGTGCTCACCACCGTGCTCTGGGTAGCCATCGGCGCCGGCTTGCTTGGCATGCTCGCGGCGCTGTTCATGCAGTTCCTGCCAGCGGCGTCCATGGGCGGCTCGGGCCGAGGGGGCCGCGGCGGGGGCTGGGGTGGTGGTGGGTTCGGCGGAGGTGGTTTTGGTGGCGGCCGCGGTGGTGGCGGGTTCAGCTCGGGCGGTGGCGGCAACTTTGGAGGGGGCGGCGCCTCGGGCGGCTGGTGAGACCCATGAACAAGCTGCTGCGCATCTTCAAGCACCGCTGGATGGACCGCTCGGACACCGTGCGCGCCGTGCCCGACGACATGGCCGGACGGATCGCGCGCCGCGTGGCGGCCAGCGAAGGGCGGCACACCGGCGAGGTCCGCCTGTGTGTCGAAGCGTCGCTGCCGCTGAGCTACCTCTGGCGCATCGGGTCGACCAACCCGCTGCCAGCCGTGGTGCGGGAGCGCGCCCTGACATGGTTCGGGCGCATGCGCATCTGGGACACCGAGCACAACAACGGCGTGCTCATCTATGTGCTGCTGGCCGAGCACGCCATCGAGTTTGTGGCCGACCGTGCGCTCTCGCGCCGCGTGAACCCTGTGGAGTGGCAGGCCATCGTGGATCGGCTCGGCTCGCGCCTGCGCTCGGGGGAATTCGAAGACGGCCTCACGCAGGCGCTGGAAGAAGTGTCTGCCCTGCTGGTAGCGCATTTTCCGGCCGATGCCGGGACGCAGCGCCCCAACGAGCTCCCAGACGCTGTCGTTCGCCAGTAACCAAGCCAGCGGCTCAGCCGCCTTTGCGTTTGTCCAGCGGACTGCGGCTGTTCATCACCACCTGCAGCTCCTGCTGCAAGGCCTTGTTCATCTGGGCAAAGGTCTTGAGCTTGCGGGTGGTTTCGCGCAGGCGGTCGGCCATGCGCTTGGAGATGGCCAGCAACAAACGCGAGCCCAGGCGCGGGTCTTCCTTGAGCAGGCGCATGAGTGCGGTGCGAGACAGCACCGCGGCGGCGATGTTGGTGTTGGCAGTGCAGGTGGCCGAGCGCGGCGCACCATCGAGAACACCCATCTCACCGATCAGGTGACCCGGCCCCATGATGTTGACCACCATGCTTTCGTGCAGGCCAGGCAGCTCGTTCTCCACGGCGATGTCGCCTTCGAGCACCAGCAGCATGTAGTCGGTCTGCCGGACCTCACCCTCCTGGATGATCACCGTACCCGCTTTGATCAGCTTCGGTCGCATGTAGCCCACCACCTTGAGGGCATCGCCCAGCGTGAGGTCGGCCAGGGCCGAGGGAGTGACCAACAACCGCGCGGCAACCTCTTCGGGTGCCAGTTCCGGACTTTGAAAAATCGATGACATCGTCTGCCTTTGTTCGCACTCACATGGTATTCGGTTGCATGTTGCAGCGAACAACAGGCAAAAAAAAGACCGGCCTGCAGCCGATCTTTTCACGCGAAGCAGACCGAGGTCTGCGCGCTCACTTCTTCTGCCGATACTTGCGCAGTGCAGCAATCTGGGCCGCCATGACCGCCAGCTCCGACGTGGCCTTGGCCAGATCGATGTCGCTCTTGGCGTTTTTCAAAGCCTCTTCGGCCTGCTTGCGGGCATCAAGGGCCTTGGCTTCGTCGAGGTCCTTGCCGCGGATCGCGGTGTCGGACAACACGGTGATGTGGTGCGGTTGCACTTCCAGGATGCCACCGGCCACAAACACAAACTCTTCGCCGCCATCGGCTTTTTCGATGCGCACGGCACCGGGCTTGATACGGGTGATGAGCGGAATGTGACCAGGCAGAATGCCCAGCTCGCCCGCTTCACCCGGCAGGGCCACGAACTTGGCTTCGCCGGAAAAGATGGAAGCTTCGGCGCTCACCACATCGACGCGGATGGTGCTCATAGGGTCTCCTTTGGAAGATGGTTGGAAAGCAAGCAGCGGGGTGACTGGCCAGGCGCCGCGGAGCCGTACATCGGTACGGCGAGCACGGCAACAAAGCCAAACGCCCCGGGCGCAGCTTTACGCCATCTTCTTGGCTTTCTCGAAGGCTTCGTCGATCGTGCCGACCATGTAGAACGACTGCTCGGGCAGGTGATCGCACTCGCCAGCGGTGATCATCTTGAAGCCACGGATCGTCTCAGCCAAGGTCACGTACTTGCCGGGCGAGCCAGTGAACACTTCAGCCACGTGGAAAGGCTGCGACAGGAACCGCTGGATCTTGCGGGCGCGGGCCACGGCCAGCTTGTCTTCCGGTGCGAGTTCGTCCATGCCAAGAATGGCGATGATGTCGCGCAGTTCCTTGTAGCGCTGCAAGGTGTTCTGCACGGCGCGGGCGGTTTCGTAGTGCTCCTGGCCCACGACCAGCGGATCCAGCTGGCGGCTGGTGGAATCCAGAGGATCGACCGCGGGGTAGATGCCCAGCGAAGCGATGTCACGGCTCAGCACCACGGTGGAATCCAGGTGGGCGAAAGTGGTGGCAGGCGACGGATCGGTCAAGTCATCGGCCGGCACGTAAACGGCCTGGATGGAGGTGATCGAGCCGACCTTGGTGGAGGTGATGCGCTCTTGCAGACGGCCCATTTCTTCGGCCAGCGTCGGCTGGTAGCCCACGGCGGAAGGCATGCGGCCCAGCAGAGCGGACACTTCGGTACCGGCCAGCGTGTAGCGGTAGATGTTGTCCACGAAGAACAGCACGTCACGGCCTTCGTCGCGGAACGACTCGGCGATGGTCAGGCCGGTCAGCGCGACGCGCAGACGGTTGCCCGGGGGTTCGTTCATCTGACCGTAGACCATGGCCACTTTGGACTCGCCCAGGTTCTCCAGATTCACGACGCCGGAGTCGGCCATCTCATGATAGAAGTCGTTGCCTTCACGGGTGCGCTCACCCACACCGGCGAACACCGACAGACCGCTGTGGGCCTTGGCGATGTTGTTGATGAGTTCCATCATGTTCACGGTCTTGCCCACGCCGGCACCACCGAACAGACCCACCTTGCCGCCCTTGGCGAACGGACAGATCAGGTCGATCACCTTGATGCCGGTTTCCAGCAGCTCTTGCGAAGGCGACAGCTCGTCATAGGCCGGGGCCTTGCGGTGGATGGAGGCGGTCAACCTCTGGTCAACCGGGCCGCGCTCGTCGATGGGCGCACCGAGCACGTCCATGATGCGGCCCAGCGTGGCTTTGCCCACTGGCACCATGATCGGCTGGGCGGTGTTGGTCACCACCATGCCGCGGCGCAGGCCGTCGGATGAGCCCAGCGCGATGGTGCGGACCACGCCGTCACCGAGCTGCTGCTGGACTTCCAGCGTCAAGGCAGAGCCTTCCATTTTCAGGGCGTCGTACACGCGGGGCATCTGGTTGCGTGGGAATTCCACGTCCACGACGGCGCCGATGCACTGAACGATCTTGCCCTGAACACCGGTGTTCATTTGTGCGGTAGCTTGAGACATGATGGGTACCTTTTCGTTTCTCGGATTCTGTTGAGCAGCTGCTTCAGACCGCTGCGGCGCCGGCGACGATTTCCGAAAGCTCTTTCGTGATCGCAGCCTGGCGCGTCTTGTTGTAGACCAGCTTGAGTTCGCTGATGACGCTGCCGGCGTTGTCGGTGGCAGCCTTCATGGCCACCATGCGCGCGGACTGCTCGGACGCCATGTTTTCAGCCACGGCCTGGTAGACCTGGGCTTCCACGTAGCGCAGCAGCAGCTCATCAATGACGGACGGTGCATCGGGTTCGTAGATGTAGTCCCAGTCGCGGCCACCGGCACCGTTGTGCAGCGTGTCCGCGTTCAGTGGCAGCAGCTGCTCAACCACCGACTCCTGCTTCATCGTGTTGATGAACTTGGTGTAGCAGACGTAGACCGCGTTGACGCGACCTTCGGTGTACGCATCCAGCAGTGTCTTGACCGGGCCGATCAACTTCTCCAGGTGCGGGGTGTCGCCCAGACTGGTCACGCTGGACACCACCTTGGCGCCAATGCGGTTCATGAATGCCAGACCCTTGTTGCCGATGGCGACCACTTCGGCGGTCTGTCCTCGGGCTTGCAGGTCCTTGAGCTGGAGCGTCACCGCACGCAGCACGTTGGTGTTCAAACCGCCACACAGACCCTTGTCGGTCGTCACCACCACGAAACCGGCGACCTTGGAGTCGTTGGTCTGCATGAAGGGGTGCGTGTACTCGGGGTTGGCTCGGCTCAGGTTGCCGGTGATCTGGCGCACTTTCTCCGCGTAAGGCCGGGCCGCACGCATGCGTTCCTGCGCCTTGCGCATCTTGGAGGCGGCGACCATTTCCATGGCTTTGGTGATCTTCTTGGTGTTCTCCACCGATTTGATCTTGCCGCGTATTTCCTTGCCTGCTGCCATTGTGTTTCCTCTAAGAAGTCAATGGACCGGATCAGTAGGTGCCGGTTTTCTTGAAGTCGGCAATGGCTGCTGCCAGTTGGGCTTCCGCGTCCTTGTCCATGGCCTTGTCGTTTTCCAGCTTGGCCAGCAGCGCTGCGTGCTTGTCCTTGAGGAAAGCGTGCATGCCGTTTTCGAACGAGAGCACTTTCTTGACTTCGATGTCGTCCAGGTAGCCCTTGTTCACGGCGAACAGCGTGGACGCCATCAGGCCGATCGACTGCGGGCTGTACTGGGCCTGCTTGAGCAGTTCGGTCACGCGGGCGCCGCGGTCGAGCTGCTTGCGGGTGGCTTCGTCGAGGTCGGAAGCGAACTGCGCGAACGCAGCCAGTTCACGGTACTGGGCCAGGTCGGTACGGATACCGCCGGACAGGCTCTTGATCAGCTTGGTCTGGGCAGCACCACCGACGCGCGACACCGAGATACCGGCGTTGATGGCGGGGCGGATACCGGCGTTGAACAGGCTGGTTTCCAGGAAGATCTGGCCGTCGGTGATCGAGATCACGTTGGTCGGCACGAAGGCGGACACGTCGCCGGCCTGCGTTTCGATGATGGGCAGTGCGGTCAGCGAACCGGTCTTGCCCTTGACTTCACCCTTGGTGAAGGCTTCGACGTAGTCGGCGTTCACGCGGGCTGCGCGCTCGAGCAGACGGCTGTGGAGATAGAACACGTCGCCGGGGTAGGCTTCGCGGCCTGGTGGGCGGCGCAGCAGCAGCGAGACCTGGCGGTAGGCCACGGCCTGCTTGGACAGGTCGTCGTACACGATCAGGGCGTCCTGGCCGCGGTCGCGGAAGTACTCGCCCATGGTGCAGCCGGAGTAGGCCGACAGGTACTGCATGGCAGCGGATTCGGAAGCCGAAGCGGCCACGACGATGGTGTATTCCATCGCGCCAGCCTGCTCCAGGGCACGCACCACGTTCTTGATCGACGAGGCCTTCTGGCCAATCGCGACGTAAACGCAGGTCATGTTCTGACCCTTCTGGTTGATGATCGCGTCGATCGCCACGGCGGTCTTGCCGGTCTGGCGGTCGCCGATGATCAGCTCGCGCTGGCCACGGCCCACGGGAACCATCGAATCGATCGACTTCAGGCCGGTCTGCACTGGCTGGTCAACCGACTTGCGGGCGATCACGCCGGGCGCAACCTTCTCGATCACGTCGGTCATCTTGGCGTTGATCGGGCCTTTGCCGTCGATCGGAGCGCCCAGGGCGTTGACCACACGGCCGATCAGCTCGGGGCCGACCGGCACTTCCAGAATGCGGCCCGTGCACTTGACGGTTTCGCCTTCGGAGATGTGCTCGTACTCACCCAGAATCACGGCGCCCACGGAGTCACGCTCCAGGTTCAACGCCAGACCGAAGGAAGGCACGCCGTCCTTGTTGGCCGGGAATTCCAGCATCTCGCCCTGCATCACGTCGGACAGGCCGTGGACGCGGACAATACCGTCGGTCACGGACACCACGGTACCCTGGTTGCGCACATCGGTCGATGTGCCCAGTCCCTCGATGCGGGACTTGATCAGTTCGGAAATTTCGGCGGGATTGAGTTGCATGACTCTTTCCTTCTTTCGTTAAATGGTGAGCAGGCGGGCGCGGGGTGACAGCGGTCAGGCCGCGGTCAGGGCGGTTTTCATGTGTTCCAGGCGGGCTTTGATCGAGGTGTCGAGCACTTCGTCGCCCACCACCACGCGAATGCCACCGATCAGCTCGGGCTGCAGTTCGACCTGGAGGTTGAGCTTGCGGGCAAAGCGCTTTTCCAGCACGCCGGAGAGATCGGCCAATGCGGCGCTGTCGATCTCAAAAGCGCTGTAGACCACCGCATCAAAGGCACCTTGCTGCGCGTTCTTCAAGGCGCGGAACTGGTCCGCGATTTCAGGCAGCGCGGCCAAACGGCCATTGTCGATCACGGTGCGCAGAAAATTCTGCGCCATCGCGGGCAGGCTGGTCTTGATCACAGCGGTGACCAGGCTGAACACCTGTTCAGGCGTGGTCCTGGGGTTGTCGGCGTATTGGCGAAGCTGCTCATCGGCAGCCACCGACGCCAGCTCGTCGAGCCAGGCGGCGGCGCCTGCCGCACCAGTGCCTGTGGCCTGGAACAGCGCTTCCGCGTATGGGCGGGCAATGGTGGCGATTTCGGCCATGGTTTACCTTTGAATGCCGTGGCGGTGGATCAAAGCTCGGTCTTCAGGCGACCCAGCAACTCGGCGTGAACGCCGGCGTTGACTTCGCGCTTGAGGATCTGCTCGGCCCCTTTGACAGCCAGCGCAGCGACTTGCTCGCGCAGGGCTTCGCGGGCCTTGACGACCTGTTGCTCGGCTTCCTGGTGAGCGGCAGCCACGATCTTGGTGGCTTCTTCGGTCGCACGCGCCTTGGCCTCTTCGATCACGGTTTGCGCACGGCGCTCGGCATCGGCCAGACGGGTAGCGGACTCGTTGCGCGATTTGCTCAACTCCTCTTCCACCCGCTTGTTGGCCACGGCCAGTTCGGACTTGGCTTTTTCGGAAGCCGCCAGCCCTTCGGAAATCTTCAACGCACGCTCATCGAGCGCTTTGGCAATCGGGGGCCACACGAATTTCATCGTGAACCACACCAGAATTGCAAAGACGATGGCTTGCGCAAAGAGGGTTGCATTGATATTCATCGCAACGCCTTTCTGTGTGTTGACAAGAGTGGTGACGCACTTGTTGCCCGGGAGCGGGAAAGAGGGCCGAGCGAATCAGGAAATCTGATCACGACGAACACTCCCGCTGCACCAGGCAGCAAACCCGATTACAGCGTGAAGGGGTTGGCGAAGGCGAACAGCAGGGCAATGGCCACGCCGATCAGGAAGGCGGCGTCGATCAGACCGGCCAAGATGAACATTTTGGTTTGCAGGTCGTTCATCAGCTCGGGTTGACGGGCCGACGCTTCCAGAAATTTGCCGCCCATCAGCGCGATGCCGATGGATGCGCCGATAGCGCCCAGACCGACGATGAGACCGCAAGCCAGTGCGACAAGACCCAGAACGTTTTCCATGATGACTCCTATGAGATGAACGAAAGTTGAGAAAAGGAAAGAAAGAAACGAAAACTCAGAGCGAGGACAGGCCGCGCAGCTTAGTGAGCGTCATGCGCCTGCCCGAGATAAATCAGGGCCAGCATCATGAAAATGAACGCCTGCAAGGTGATGACCAGAATGTGGAACAAGGTCCATACCGTGCCTGCGATCACATGTCCGACGAAGAACAGACCGCCGCCGAGCGACAGGGAAGCAAAGCCCCCCAGCAACGCAATCAGCATGAAGACCAATTCACCCGCGAACATGTTTCCGAACAACCGCATGCCGTGGGAGACCGTCTTGGCCACGAACTCGATCATTTGCATCAGGAAGTTGACCAAGCCCAGCAGCAGCGCCCAGACGGGATTCTTGCTGGTGCCGAAGGGTGCCGTGACGAGCTCGTGCGTCCAGCCGCCGATGCCCTTGATCTTGATGTTGTAGAACAGGCACATCAGCAACACGGAGACGGACAAGCCGAGCGTGGTGGAGAGATCGGCGGTGGGAACCACGCGCAGGTAGTCGGGGTAGCCCATGGCCGGGCCGGCGGCGTGCCAGATGGATGGAATCAGGTCGACTGGCAACATGTCCATGAAGTTCATCATGAAGATCCAGACGAATACGGTCAGCGCCAGGGGTGCGACCAGCTTGCGGCTGTGTGCGTTGTGGATGACGGCCTTGGCCTGCGTGTCTACCATTTCAACCAGCATCTCCACGGCGGCCTGAAAGCGGCCAGGCACGCCAGCGGTGGATTTGCGAGCGGCAAGCCACAGCACGAAGCAGACCAGAGCACCGATCAGGGAACTCACGATCACCGAGTCGATGTTGATGATCGAAAAATCGACGATCGATTCCTGCTTCTTGTTGGACAAATGGACCAGATGGTGGCGGATGTATTCGCCGGGGGTCAGAGCGCTGCCTTCAGTTGCCATGTTCGTTTGCACCGATTTGTCGGAAATTCAACCGTTTAGATTTGCGCGCCGGGTCTGGATCCAGAATCCAAACCAGTACACCTTGAGAACCAACACCAGGCCCGCCAACAGGCCCATCCAATTCAGCTCGGGGACGATCCAGGGGGCCGACCACAACATGGCCACCACCAGCAGAATCTTGACCCCCTCCCACAACAAAAAACCAGCAAATGCAGCTTGCGCATAACCCGCCAACAGGCGGCTCAATGCACTGGAAGTCAAGCCGTAGGCCATCAAGGCCGAGGGCACCACCACCGCTGCCGCGCCGTACAGGACCGACCACGCCACCGAAGCCGATTGCGTGAACAACCCAGCCAGCGCGCCTGCAACCAATCCCACCAGCAACTGCACCACCACCAGACGCCACAAAGAGAAGTGCGGCTGGCTGGCTCGCCACTGCTGCGCTTCTTCGCGCGTCAGTGGCTTGAATTCGGGCTCTTGCGCACCATCTTCCCAATCAGCCGGGCTCTCGGCCTGGGTCTGCGACTCCGAATCGACGCGTTGCATTGTCGACATGGAAGGTTACAGACAGGTTACGGTTGGGCGACGTTCGCAAAGCCGCTGATTATACGTAGAAACCCCATGGCTCCGTCAAGGCTGAGCAGCGTTTGCCTGTGCAGCGCTGGCGCTGCCACCGATAATCTTTTGATGAATGCTGCGAACTGGGGCGCATCCCCCGATCTGCCCGACTCCCTCTGCTACCTCAACGGCGAGTTCACCGCGTTGCGCGATGCCCGGGTCAGCGTGCTGGACCGGGGCTTCATTTTTGGCGATGGTGTATACGAGGTGCTGCCCTGTTACGCCACACGACCGTTCCGGCTTGAGCAGCACATGGCGCGCCTGGACCGGTCGCTGGCCGAATTGCGCATCACCAACCCGTTGCCTCGCGCCGAGTGGGCGTCTGTTGCGCAGCGCCTGTCGCAGTCGCTGCGAGACACCCAAGGCGCCGCCAACCAGTTGATCTACATACAGGTTACCCGGGGCGTGGCCGTGCGGGATCACGCCATGCCGGCCGGTCTCATGCCAACCGTGTTCGTGATGGCCAGCGAAATGAAGCTGGCCACCTCTGCGCAACGCGAGCACGGCGTGGCCTGCGTTACGGCCGACGATTTCCGCTGGGAAAAGGCCCACATCAAAAGCACCAGCCTGTTGGGCTCCGTGTTTGCGCGCCAGATCAGTGTGGACGCCGGCGCCGTGGAAACCGTGATGTTCCGCGGCGATCACCTGAGCGAGGCCGCTTCGAGCAACGTCTGGGTGGTGAAGAACGGTGTGGTCATGGGTCCGCCCAAGGACAACCTCGTGCTGGAGGGCATCCGCTTCGGGCTGATTGAAGAGATATGCCGAGCTCACGGCCTGCGGTTCGAATTGCGCCCCATCACACGGGCCGAGGTGCTCGACGCCGACGAGCTGCTGCTGTCGTCCGCCACCAAGGAAGTGCTGCCCGTCACCCGCCTGGATGGTCAGCCTGTGGGTATGGGCCGACCCGGCCCCATCTACACGCGCCTGTACGCTGGTTACCAGCACGCCGTGGCCGCTCTGACGGCATGAACCGGAGAAACACCATGGATCAACCGCGCGAGATTCCCCCCGAACAATCGCTCATCGAGTACCCCACGCAATTTCCCATCAAGGTGATGGGGGCGAATGTAGAGGGCTTCGTCGATGCCATGGTGCACGTGGCCAAGGCGTTTGACGCCACCTTCGACACCGGCACCGTGGAGCAGCGCCCCAGCAAGGCGGGCAACTACATGGGTCTGACCCTGACCGTGCATGTGACCAGTCGCGAACAGCTCGACGAGCTCTACCGCACCCTGACGACACACCCGATGGTCAAGATCGTCTTGTGAACATTCTTTCACTCGGACAGGTGCCTTACGACACCACCTACAAGGACATGCAGGCCTTCACGGCAGAACGCACTGCCGACACACCCGACGAGCTCTGGATCTGCGAGCACCCCCCCGTCTTCACCCAGGGCCTGGCCGGACGGGAAGACCACTTGCTCGCCCCCGGCCATATTCCCGTGGTGCAGACCAACCGCGGTGGACAGGTGACCTACCACGGCCCCGGTCAGGTGGTGGCGTATCCGCTGATCGATCTGCAGCGCGCGGGCTATTTCGTCAAGGAGTTCGTCTACCGGGTCGAAGAAGCGGTGATCCGCACGCTGGGCGCTTTCCAGGTGACGGGCCACCGGGTGGCGGGAGCACCGGGCATTTACGTGCGGCTGGACGATCCGTTCAGCCACGCCATGTTGCCTCAGCGCCCGCAGCGGCGTGTGCCTGGCGCGCCGGCGCCAGAACCCGACTTCACCGGGCTGGGCAAGATCGCCGCGCTCGGCATCAAGGTCAGCCGCCATCGCACTTACCACGGCGTGGCGCTCAACGTGGCGATGGACCTGCAACCCTTCGAGCGCATCAACCCCTGCGGCTACACGGGCCTGCAGACGGTGGACCTTTCTACAATCGGAGTGGCGGTTTCCTGGGATGAGGCCGCGCACGTGTTGGGCCAGAAGCTCAGCGCCACCCTCTCACCCTGACTCCAAGCGCCATCCGCGCCGACGCCATGAACCCAACCGACACCCCGACTGCCACCGCCGACACCACCGTGCGCGAAGCCCAGCCCGCCGCCAGCTACGACGCCTCGGCCAAGCAGAAGAGTCAGGCCAAAACCGCGCGAATCCCTATCAAGATCGTGCCGGCCGAGGTGCTGAAGAAGCCAGAGTGGATCCGCGTCAAGGCAGGCAGCCCGACCACCCGCTTCTACGAAATCAAGGACATCCTGCGCGCCAACAAGCTGGTGACGGTGTGCGAGGAGGCGAGCTGCCCCAACATCGGCGAGTGCTTCGGCAAGGGCACGGCCACCTTCATGATCATGGGCGACAAGTGCACGCGGCGCTGCCCGTTCTGCGACGTGGGCCATGGCCGCCCCGACCCGCTGGACGTGAACGAGCCCGACAACCTCGCCAAGACGATCGCGCAACTCAAGCTGAAATACGTGGTGATCACCAGCGTGGACCGCGACGATCTGCGCGACGGCGGCGCCGGCCACTTCGTCGCCTGCATCGAGAAAACCCGAGCCCTGTCGCCGCAGACGCAGATCGAGGTGCTGGTGCCCGACTTCCGCGGCCGCGACGATCGCGCATTGGAGATCCTCAAAGCCGCGCCACCGGACGTGATGAACCACAACATGGAGACCGTGCCACGCCTGTACAAAGAAGCGCGCCCGGGATCGGACTACCAGTTCAGCCTGAACCTGCTCAAGAAGTTCAAGGCGCTGTTCCCCGACGTGCCGACCAAGAGCGGCCTGATGGTCGGGCTGGGCGAGACGGACGAAGAAATCCTGGAGGTCATGCGTGACATGCGCGCGCACGGCATCGACATGCTCACCATCGGCCAGTACCTCGCGCCCAGCGGCCACCACCTGCCGGTGCGCCGCTACGTGCACCCCGACACCTT
Source organism: Hydrogenophaga sp. (assembly GCF_018780385.1). Lineage (GTDB taxonomy): Bacteria > Pseudomonadota > Gammaproteobacteria > Burkholderiales > Burkholderiaceae_C > Hydrogenophaga. Next base: position 27,190 of record NZ_JADMJO010000083.1, read on the forward strand.
CAAGATGTTCGAGGCCGAGGCCTACAAGATGGGTTTCAGCCACGCCGCCGTGGGCGCGATGGTGCGCAGCTCGTACCACGCAGACCAGCAAGCGCACGACGTGCTCAACACTGCGCGCTGAGCCGGTTCAGACCACCGCGGGCTGCAGGGCGGGGGCAGTGCCCAGCCCCTTGGCATCCGGCTGGCTCGGCAGAACCGACCAGTCCAGTATCTCGAGCCGACCATCGGCGTGTTCGACCAGGGCCGTGAGGCTCTCCACCCAATCGCCGTCGTTGCAGTACAGGATGCCGTCGATCGTGCGGATCTCGGCGTGGTGGATGTGCCCGCACACCACGCCGTGCACGCCTCGCTCACGCGCCTCGCGCGCCACCGCGACCTCGAAGTCGCTCACATAACTCACCGCGCGCTTGACCTTGAGCTTGAGGTAGCGTGACAGGCTCCAGTACGGCAGTCCAAGACGGGCGCGCATGGAGTTGAGGTGGCGGTTGATGCGCAAGGTGAGCTCGTAGGCCCAGTCGCCCACATGGGCCAGCCACTGGGCGCACTGGATCACGCCATCGAAGTAGTCGCCGTGCGTGATCCACAGGAGGCGCCCGTCCGCGGTCTTGTGGATGGCCTCCTCAACCACCTCCACACCACCGAAGTTGTGCCCCAGGTACTTGCGGGCGAACTCGTCGTGGTTGCCCGGCACGAAGACCACCCGCGTGCCTTTGCGCGCCTTGCGCAGCAGCTTCTGCACCACATCGTTGTGGGTCTGAGGCCAGTACCACTGCCGCTTGAGTTGCCAGCCGTCGATGATGTCGCCCACCAGGTAGAGCGTGTCGCACTCCACGCGCTTGAGGAAATCCAGCAATGGCACGGCCTGGCAGCCCGGCGTGCCCAGGTGCAGGTCCGATATCCACACGGTGCGCACGCGCAGACCATCGGGCGCATCCACATCGGCGTCCGTTGAGTCCGCAGGGCCCAGCAAAGGAAGAAGGTCTCGTCGCATGGAGGTTCAGTTTGAAGATCGATTGCGACGTGTCAATGAAGCTCCGGCGTCAATCGCATGACAGCGCGGGCTCGGCCACCGGATGCGCCACGGCTGCCTGCCGCGCCTTCAGGATGGCCGCGAGACGCTGCGGCACCTCCAGCGCCGCGCGGTTCTCGACGGCGGCAACACGGCGCTGAAATTCCGCCAGCCGGGGCAGCAGTTGCCCCACCGCGACGCCAATCTGGCTGAAGCTGCGCAGGGTCAGGCCCACACCTTGTTCACGCACCCAGTCGGTGTTCCACCGCTCCTGCGGCATGGTCCAGGCGTTGCGCGCAACAATGACGGGCAAGCCCATCTGCACCGCCTCGCTGATGGCACCAGGCCCCGGTTTGCCGACGAAAAAGTCAGCCAGCTGCATCCAGCGCGCCACATCGGGCGTGAAGCCCACCACCACACGCGGCGCCACCGCGGGCATGACGCGCAGCGACTGTGCCAGCGCCTCGTTGCGACCGCACAGCAGGATCAGCTGCACATCGGGCAACGCTGCGGCGATCCGCCTCATGGCGCGTGAACCTGCGCCACCGAACATCACCAACCCCACCGGTCGCTCAGGGTCCAGCCCCAGGGCGGCGCGCTCGCGGGCGCGGTCCAGCGACGCGGGTGCGTGGAAGGCAGGGCGCAGCAGCATGCCGCTGACACGGTGCACCTGCGCCGACGAAACCCCGGCCTGCAGCGCCTGCGCGTGAGCATGCGCCGTGCCGCAAACGACATGCTGCCCCGTGCCTGGCTCCACCCAGAACACGGGCGGGTGATCGGCCATGTCGGTCAACACCGTGACGAACGGCGTCTGCGGTTGAACCTGGGCCAGGCTGTCGTGCAGCGCGCGGTTGAAGTTCGGAATCAGCGAGACCACCAGGTCGGGCTTGGTCTCGCGCCAGTGGGCCGCCAGCCGCTCCACCAGCAGGGGGTGGCTCCAGCGGATGGCGCGTTGCAGCAGCTTGAGTTCTTGCGACAGGCCCAGCGTGAAGCCGCTGGCCAGGCGTTTGTTGTAGAGGTCTTCGGGCTCGAAGCCCATGACGCGGCGGAACCGGCCCGCCGGGTCGATGACTTCGGTGAAGTTCACCTTGCGCACACGCCAGGGCAAGCCTTGGGCCTCGATGGCCAGCGACAGCGCCTCGGCGGCGGCGCGGTGACCACCACCCGCATTGAACCAGACCAGATCGACATTGAGCATGCGGCGATGGTGTGTTCTGCGCGCGACGAAAGCATGACGAAACGGTGACACGCGCATGACGAACCCGCCTCGGGAACGCCCCGCGCGGCGCGGTAACCTATCCGCATGAACGCCAACCTGCTTGCTTTGGGCGCGATCGCGCTGTGGGCCTCCCTCGCCGCACTCGGCGTGGCCCTGTCGCACGTGCCCCCCTTCCTGCTCACCGGACTCTCGCTGATGGTCGGCAGCCTGATCGCCTTGCCGCTTTCGCGCTTCGACTTCAGCCAGTGGCGTGTGCCCATGAGCACGCTGGCGCTGGGGGTCTACGGCCTGTTCGGTTTTCACTTCCTGCTCTTCATCGCCCTGCGCCACGCGCCACCGGTGCAGGCCAACCTGGTGAACTACCTCTGGCCGCTGGGCATCGTGGTGATGGCCCCGCTGTTCCTGCGTGGTGTGTCGCTCACTGCGCGGCACATCTTCGCCGCCCTGCTGGGTTTTGCAGGCGCGGCGCTGGCCATCCTGGGCGGTGCCGGTGATGCTGGCAGCACGGGGTGGGCCTGGGGCTACATCCCGGCGCTGGCCTCGGCCTTCATCTGGGCCAGCTATTCACTCATGACGAAGCGCGTGCGCGCCTTCCCCACCGCCGCCATCGGCAGCTTCGCGTTGCTCTCGGGCGTGCTCTCGCTGCTGTGCCACGCGCTGCTGGAGCCCGCCGTCTCGCTCTCGACCCAGGACATGCTGCTCATCGCCGTGCTCGGCCTGGGACCGCTGGGTGGCGCGTTCTTTCTGTGGGATGCGGCACTCAAGCGCGGTGACGCGCGGCAGATCGGCGTGTTGAGTTTTCTCACGCCGCTGCTCTCCACGCTGACACTGCTGCTGGTGCGGGGAGAGATGCCGAGTCCTGCGATCGGACTGGCGGCACTGATGATCGTGGGCGCGGCGGTGGTTGCCACGCGACGCTGACTGACGATCCGGCGCCGGGCCGCCCCAAGCCGGATCAGCCCCCGGACCCGGCAAGGACCGGGGCCCTTCCCCGTCCTGGGCAGCGACCCGCGCAGCGGCGGAGCGTGGGGGCCAGTGCTCAGTCGGTCATCAAGGCCGCGGGGTCTTCAGCCGCCAGCACGGTCTGCGCCCACGTCTGCAGTCTCGTCGTGTCGCAACGCAAAATCTGCTGCTTGACGGCGAGTATCTGTGAAGGGTGCATGGAAAAACTGCGCAGGCCCAGGCCGAGCAGCAAGCGCGTCATGGCCACGTCGCCCGCCATCTCGCCGCACACGCTCACGCCTTTGCCCTGCTCGTGACACTGCGTGATGGTGTTGGCCAGCAGGTGCAGCACGGCAGGGTGCACCGGGTCGTAGAGGTGCGAGACGGCTTCGTCGGCGCGATCGATCGCCAGCGTGTACTGGATCAGGTCGTTGGTGCCGATCGACAGAAAGTCGAAGTGCTTGAGGAACAGCGGGATGGTGAGCGCCGCCGCGGGCACCTCGATCATGGCGCCCAGCTTCACCACCCCCTGGCGCACACCCGCTGCCTCCAGTTGTTCGCGGGCGCGATGCACCAGCGCGAGCGTCTGGCGAATCTCACTCGCGTGCGCGAGCATGGGAATGAGCAGGTGCACCGGCCCGTGCGCGGCCGCGCGCAGGATGGCGCGCAACTGCGCGAGAAACATGGCGGGGTCCGCCAGGCTCCAGCGGATGGCGCGCAGGCCCAGTGCCGGGTTGAGGTGGTCTTCACCAGCGCGTTGGGCCACGCGGTCCAATGGCTTGTCGGCCCCCACATCCACCGTGCGGATGGTCACCGGCAAGCCCTGCATGCCCTCCACCGCGCGCTTGTAGGCCTGGTACTGCTCTTCCTCGTCGGGCAGTTTGCCGTTGCGTCCCATGAAGAGGAATTCGCTGCGGAACAGCCCCACGCCCACGGCACCGGCCTTGAGGGCTCCCACGGCGTCTTCGGGTTGTTCGATGTTGGCCAGCAGTTCGATCCTCTGTCCGTCGAGCGTGACAGCGGGCGTGTTCTTCAGGCGCGAGAGACGCTCGCGTTCGACCTCACCCTGGCGCTGCTTGAAGCCGTATTCGGCCAGCAGGATGGGCGAGGGGTCGATCACCACCACGCCGGCATCGCCGTCGATGATGACCCAGTCGTCCTGCTCGATCAGCTGGCTGGCCGAGCGCGCGCCGACCACGGCCGGGATGTCCATGCTGCGCGCGACGATGGCGGTGTGGCTGGTCTTGCCACCCACATCGGTGACGAAGCCGGTAAACACGCTTTGCTTGAACTGCAGCATGTCGGCCGGCGAGAGATCGTGCGCAATGAGCACCAGCGGCACGTCAACCGCGCTGTCCTGCCCGGGGCGCGGTTGGCCCACACCCACCGGGGACGTCACGCCGCGCATCACCCGCAGGATGCGTTCGACCACTTGCTCCAGATCGGCCTTGCGCTCGCGCAAGTAGGGATCTTCCATTTCGTCGAACTGGCGCGCGATCACCTCCAGCTGGGTGGTGAGCGCCCATTCGGCGTTGTAGTGCCGCTCGACAATCCAGTGCTTCACGCCGTTGGTGAGCTGCTCGTCCTGCAGCAGCATCAGGTGCACGTCGAGCAAGGCGGTGAGTTCGGGGTGCGCGTCCGAGGGACCCAGATCGTGCAGGCTCTGCTGCACCTTCAGGATTTCTGTTGCCACCTCGTTGCGCGCATGGCGCAGCCGCTCGATCTCGCCTTCGACCTGCTCGGTCTGCACGAAGTAGTGCGCCACGTCGATGCGGCTCGACGCCACGATCACGGCCCGCCCGATGGCAATGCCCCGGGAGACGGCAAGACCGTGGACTGAAAAGCTCATTCGCCTTCGCCGAACTTGTCGTTGATGAGTGCGATCAATGAGTCCATCGCCACCTGTTCATCGGCCCCGATGGTCTCGACCTCGACCGTGCTGCCCAGACCCGCCGCCAGCATCATCACGCCCATGATGCTTTTCGCATTCACGCGGCGATCCCCCCGCGACATCCACACGTCGCTGGCGAAGCTGCCAGCGAGTTTGGTGAGTTTGGCCGAGGCGCGTGCGTGCAGCCCGAGCTTATTGCTGATGGTCACGGTGGTCTTGATCATGGGTGGCTCGTCTGGCCTGGTTCTGCGGAGCGGTCACCGCCACCTGAATCACCCCCTGCGTGGCGCCGATCATGCCGCGCGAGATCAGCGCGTCCAGCGACTCATGGCGGTACGACACGGTGCGCAGCAGCATGGGCAGGTTCACGCCTGTGATCAACTTGGAGTTGATGCCGTCGATGAGCTTTTGCGCCACGTTGCAGGGCGTGGCGCCGAACACGTCGGTCACCACCAGGATTTGCGGCAGGTGCATCTGGCGCATGAGCGCACGCGCCTGTGCCAGCGATTCTTCGGGAGGTACGTTGGGTTGGACATCCAGCGCCGAGACGGCCTCGGCGCTGTCGGGGAACACATGCATGACGCACTGACGCAAGGCCGAAGCCAAGGGTGCATGCGCGATGATGAAGATGCCGTTCATGGACGCAGTTTAGCTGGCCTGCGCCCTGGGGCGGGCACGCCAGGCGCGCCAGAAAGCGAGGTAGGCGAAGACGCAACACACACCAAAGATCGCCATGGCGCCGCGGTAGCGATCCGCTTCGCTCCAGCCGAACACCATGAGTGCTTCGATCAACAGGCCAATTCCCCACTGCACACCGAACACCCCGCCGAAGATGGCCAGGTTGTAGGCCGACAGCGCACGACCAGCCGCCTCGGCCGGCAGGGCCAGCGCCACCGCGGGCTGAGACAACGACACGAATGTGCTGGTCACGCAGAACAGGGCCCACAACTCCCAGCCCGCGCCTGCGCCCAGCAAGACGATGGCCGTCAGCACGACAAAGCTGGTGGGCAGACCCCAGGCGATCAACCGTTCGGGCCGCAGGCCGCGGCGCGCCAGATGGGGGTTGATCACGCCCCAGAGCCAGAATGTGCAGAGCATGGACAGGTTGATGCCGAACAGGCCGGCGGCCGCTTGCTGCGGGGTGTAGCCCGCCACCTTCACCATCCACGGCCCCGCCCACAGGGTCTGCACCGCCACCATGCCGCCGTAGTTGACGAAACCGATCGGCAACATCTGGCGGAAGTAGGCATTGCGCCAGATGAAGCCGTAGCCCTTTGAGTTCGGCGAAGGGTCTTGCGGCGAAGGATCTGCCGCCTGGCGCCAGCGCGGCACGATGAGCGCGATGCCCACCATCGACAACGCAATCAGCGCGGCCAGCATCCAGAACAATCCACGCCAGCCGGTGTAGGGCATGAGCCACTGCACCGGCAACGTGGCGGCGACCATGCCCAGCGAACCGGTCATGAGCATCCATGAGTTCGCACGCAGCTGCGTGGCGGGTGTGAGCCAGCGGCGAAAGCCGGTGAGCGGCGCCATCAGGCAGGCGCTCACGCCCATGCCGGTGAGCATGCGCGCGGCCAGCAGACCCGAGAAACTCGTGGCCAGCGCAAAGGCCATGCAGCCGAGCACGGCCACTGTCAGAAACGCCAGGATCACCTTGCGCGGTCCGTGGCGGTCCAGCCAGTTGCCCAACGGCAACTGGGTCATCGCGAAACCCAGAAAGTAGCCGCCCGCCAGCAGACCGAGGTCACCGGCGTTCAGGTCCAGTTCCACGCTCAGTGTGGGTGAGAGCGTGGCCGTGATGGCGCGCACCAGGGCCGAGAAAAAATACGCGAGCGCAAACGTCAGGAAGACGATGACTGCGGCCCGCGTCCCCAACGCGTCGCCGGCGGCGTGTGTCGGTGCGCGGGTCATGGGAGCTTCAGTCCGTCAAAGAACGTGCTGCTCACCTCGTCACTGGGCGCAGCGCCATACATCGCCGCCTGGAACACCTGCGAGCCACGCGCGAAGTACACCGCTCGGCTCTGCACCGGTTGGCCTTGTGGGTCGATGCCCTGCGCGGTGATGCCTTGCGCCAATGTCGAACCGGCCACAGTCGCGGCCCAGCGGTGGGACGGATCGCCCTGCAGCGCCGGGTCCACGCGGATGGCGGCGAGCGCGGCGCGTTGCCAGTCGATCAACGCGGCGGGCACGGCAGCGGCATCGGGCACATCGGCCCAGGCGAGTGCAAAGGTGAGGCCTCCTGCCTTGCAACTGTGCATGTGCAGTACCGTGGGAGCACCGCCCAGCGGCACTGTGCGATCTGCGGTTTCGGGCTTGCACGGCATGAGCGCCTGCAGAGGCGCCCCCTCGGGGCGCAGTTCGCGCCAGTTGAAGGTGGGGCTGCAGGCGGTCAGCGTCAGGACGCTCAGCACGCCGGTCAGCCGCAGTCGGCGCATCGCGTGGTGGAGTGCAGTTGAGGACATCGGATGGGGAGGGGCGCGCCACCGCGGGGACAGCGCAGCCGCCGCAGCGTCGCGCACAATGGCAAACATGAATGCTCTGGATGGTATCCGCATACTCGATTTGTCCCGCGTGCTCGCGGGCCCCTGGTGCACGCAGACGCTGGCCGATCTGGGCGCCGATGTGGTCAAGGTCGAACGCCCACCCGGCCACAACCACCCCGGGGGTGACGACACGCGCGGCTGGGGCCCACCTTTCCTGCGGGGGCGCGACGGTGCCGACACCGCTGAGGCCGCCTACTACCTCGGCGCCAATCGCAACAAGCGCTCCATCACCTGCGACATCGCCACGCCAGCGGGCCAGTCGCTGATCCGCGAACTCGCCGCCAAAGCCGACGTGTTCGTGGAGAACTACAAGGTTGGCGACATGGCGCGCTACGGCCTGGATTTCGACAGCCTGCGCGCCCTCAACCCCCGACTGGTGTACTGCTCCATCACCGGCTTCGGCCAGACCGGCGCCTACAAGGAGCGCGCGGGTTACGACTTCGCCATCCAGGCCATGGGTGGCCTCATGAGCGTGACCGGCGAACGCGACGACCTGCCCGGCGGTGGCCCGCAAAAAGTGGGTGTGGCCGTGGCCGATCTGTTCACCGGGCTGTACGCCACGGTGGCAATCCAGGCCGCGCTGCGCCACGCCGAGCGCACTGGCGAGGGGCAGCACATCGACATGGCCCTGCTCGACACACAGGTGGCCATGCTGGCCAACCTCGGCGCCAACTACCTGGTGCGCGGCCGCGAGGACGGCAAGGTGCCGGGCCGCGCAGGCAATGCCCACGCCAACATCGTGCCCTACCAGGTGTTCGAGGTCGCCCCCGATGCGCAAGGTCAGGCGCAACACATCATCCTGGCGGTGGGCAACGACGGCCAGTTCGCCAAGTTCTGCGCCGTGGCGGGCCAACCCGAGCTGGCCACCGACCCGCGTTTTGCTCAGAACCAGAACCGGGTGCGCCACCGCGCCGTGTTGGTACCGCTGCTGGAAACCATCCTCAAGACCCGGAGCAAGGCCGACTGGCTCGCCGCGCTGGAAGCCGCCAAGGTGCCCTGCGGCCCGATCAACAGCCTGGCCGAGGTGTTTGCCGATGAGCACGTGCTCTCGCGCGGCATGGTGCAGCGCTGGTCGCACCCGCTGGCCGACGAGGTGGATCTGGTTGCCAGCCCGCTCAAGCTCAGCGCCACCCCCGTGCGCAACGACCTGCCCCCGCCGTTGCTGGGCCAGCACACGGCCGAGGTGCTGGGCGACTGGCTGGGCAGCACGCCCGAACGGCTGGCCGAATTGCAGCGCAGTGGCGCGGTCTGAATCGCCGCGGCGAATACCTGAATGCCTGTCTGATCAAGCCGCGCCCGAAGCTCAAGAAAACTTGAGCTTCGGGCGTCAGCCTGCGCTCACTTCAACGCGCCGAACACCTTCTTGAGGATCGCGCTGCCCGTGCCCACCGGGTCCTGACGGATCTTGCGTTCTTCCTCGCCGATGATGGTGTAGAGCCCATCCAGCGACTTGCCAGTCACGTACTTCTGGATGTTGGCGTCTTCGGCCTTGACCAGCCCGATCCCCGCCGCCTTGCCCGCCACCTTGTTGTACTGGTTGGCCAGGCCCACTTTTTCGGTGGCTTTGGTGACGATCGGCAGGAATTTTTCACCCAGAGGCGAGCGGGTTTTTTCAGCAAAGAACTGGGTCACCGAGTTGTCGCCACCGCCCAGGATGTTCTTGGCATCCGAGACGCTCATGGACTTGACCGCATTCACCAGCAGATCGCGCCCCATCGGCACGGCCGCCTCGGCCGCGCGGTTCATGCTGGTGACGAGTTCGTCCACGCGCTTGCCCTGTCCGGTCAGTTTCAGCAACTTGGACGCGTCTTCCAGAAAACCGGGCAAAGGAATCCGAACTTTCGGGTTGCCGAGGAATCCATCGGTCTTGCCCAGCAGCGCCACGGCCGCCAGAGCACCTTTTTCCAGAGCCACCTTGATGCCCTTGGTGGCGTCGCCTTCGGTGAGATCGCCCAACGACAAGGCCCGCGCCTGCTGGTGGGCAGCCAGGATGAGGATGCCGATGGCGGCGGTGGACTGGGTAAACTGGCGGCGCTGCATGCGGTGTCTCCTGGGATGCTGGTGAACAAATGGCGTGGGGCAATGTAGCCCCCGGGAAATGAAAACACAATGACCGAACTTGACCGACCTGGCCTCTTGCGCCGTCGCAGCCTGGCCACCGCCGCTGCGCTGGGTGCCGCTGCCGTGCTGGGCCTCTCGGGCTGCGCGGGCGGGGAAACCGCCCCCAACTCGACCTTCGTGCTGCTCGACGGTTCCAAAGCCACCACCGCCGACCTCAAGGGCAAGGTGACCCTGGTGAATTTCTGGGCCACCACCTGCGTCTCCTGCGTGAAGGAAATGCCGCAGATCGTGGCCACCTGGCACAAGTACCAAGCCCAGGGATTCGACACCGTGGCCGTGGCCATGGAGTACGACCCACCCAACTGGGTGCTCAATTTCGCGCAAAGCCGCAAGCTGCCCTTCAAGGTGGCCCTCGACAACACCGGTGAGGTCGCGCAGCAATGGGGCGACGTCAAGCTCACCCCCACCACCTACCTGGTGGACAAGCAGGGCCGCATCGTCAAGCGTTTCGTGGGTGAGCCCGACTTCGCGGCCTTGCACCAGCTCATCGAGAAACTCCTGGCCCAGACCTGAGCGAACAGGCTCCAAACAACAGAAAGCCGGGACCTGCGTCCCGGCTTTCTGCATTCCGGCTTACACCGGGCGGGTGCGTCAGTCTTTGCGGTAAGCGTCGTGGCAGGCTTTGCAGGTTTGTCCCACGGCGCCAAAGGCCGTTTTCACCGCGTCCAGGTTGCCCGTCTTGGCGGCAGCGGTCAGCTTGGTGGCTTCGGCCTGCAGCTTGTCGGCGCCTTCCTTGAACTTCACCTGCTCGGTCCAGATGGCGGGGAGCGCGCGCATGTCACCCTTGTCCGTGCCCGGGGCAAACCCTTCCCACGGCAGCTTGCTCATCGCCTCGACAATGGCCGCGCTGTCGACCGCCACCTTGGGGTCAAACGGCACGCGGCCGTTGGCCATGGCACCCACGCGTCCGAAATGGCTGGCCATCACGGTGAAGGCGGCCTTGCGGTACTTGACAGCATCCTCAGGCTTCTGGAACTGGGCGAATGCCGGGGCAGACAGGCTGGTGATTGCAACGGCCATGGCCAACGGGGCGAGAAATTTCATGAGCATTCCTGTACGTGGTTGAATAATTGATACAAAAAGTAGCGAAATTGCTACCAGCGCGTGAGTAGCCGGCCCGGCGTTAAGTTCCGTTGGAACTGTTCCAACCTCTGCGGCTCCACCCTTCTTTGAACTCCTTTCACGTCTACCATGCAAACCATTCGCGTCTGGGACCTGCCCACCCGCCTGTTCCACTGGCTGCTCGCCAGCGCCGTCGTCGGCCTGGTGATCACCGCCAACATCGGCGGCAACTGGATGAGTTGGCACTTGCGCCTGGGCTACGCAGTCCTGGCACTGCTGCTGTTCCGAGTGGTCTGGGGCTTCGTGGGCGGACATTGGTCGCGCTTCGGCAACTTCGTGTTTGCACCATCGACCGTCGTTGCCTACTTGCGGGGAGAGGCCAAGCCGGAGCACCGCGTAGGCCACACGCCTTTGGGTGCCTTGTCGGTGTTTGCCCTGTTGTTCATCCTTCTGGCCCAAGTGGCCACCGGCCTCATGAGCGACGACGAAATCGCCTTCTTCGGCCCGCTCGTGCGCTTCGTTTCGGGCGACACGGTCGCCCTGGCCACGAGCTACCACAAGAACGTGGGCAAGTTCATCGTCATTTCCCTCGTGGTGCTGCACGTGCTGGCCATCGTCTTTTACAAATGGGTGAAGAAGGACAGCCTCGTGCGTCCCATGGTGAAGGGTGACAAGCACATCGCAGCGAACCTCGCTGTGCCGCACACGCGCGATTCGGCGGCTTCGCGAATGCTCGCGTTGTTGGTGCTGGCAGTGTGCGGCGGGGCGGTGGCTTGGCTGGTGCAGGTGGGCAGCGCGTTCTGACACGCAGGCCTCTCCAACGGAGCTGTCGTATAGTGGTCGACCCAGTATCCGCCCGGCTCCGAAGGAGCCCTCTCGCCCAGCATGAAACCCACCGAGACAGCCGACGTCAGCCTGCGGCTGGCCCAGTTCCCCGCCGATCTGGACACTGTGCGGGCGCTGTTCAAGGACTACCAGGCCGACCTCGGCATCGACCTGTGTTTCCAGGGCTTCGATGCCGAACTGGCCAGCCTGCCGGGTGAGTACGCGCTGCCGGCCGGCTCCATCCTTGTCGCCAGCGTGGGCGGTGAGCCTGCCGGTTGTTGCGCCTTCCGCCCCTTGACCAACACCGACCATCTCGATGCATGCGAAATGAAGCGCCTGTTCGTGCGCCGCGCGTTCCGGGGTTTCGGTCTTGGTCGCCTGTTGGTGGAGCGCGTCATGAGCGACGCGCAGCTCGCTGGCTACACCACCATGCTGCTGGACACGCTCAGCGACATGGAGACCGCGCGCGCCCTCTATCAGGAATCGGGCTTTGTCGAGGTGGCGCCCTACTATCACAATCCCATTCCAGGCGCCCACTACCTCAAGGTCGATCTCTGAATCGGCACCCCGTGCAGGCGCCATGAAAAATGCCGCCGGTGTTGCCGCCGGCGGCTTTTTACTGCCTCAATCCCGCGATCAGACGCCGGCTTTGGCCTGGGCCAGCAGCGTGGCGGCATCGCTCACCTCGAACTTGCCCGGACCTTCAACGTTCAGTGCCTTGACGACACCGTCCTTGATCAGCATCGAGTAGCGGTTGCTTCGCAGACCCATGCCGCGGCCGGTCAGATCCAGCGTCAGGCCCGTGGCCTTGGCAAAGTCGGCACTGCCGTCGGCCAACATGCGCACCTTGTCGCCGGTCTTCTGGTCACGCGCCCAGGCGCCCATCACGAAGGCGTCGTTCACGCTCAGGCACCAGATCTCGTCCACGCCGGCGGCCTTGAAGTCGGCCGCGTGCTCGACAAAACCGGGGACGTGCTTGGCCGAGCAAGTCGGCGTGAAAGCGCCCGGCAAAGCGAACACGGCAATCGTCTTGCCCGAAGAGGCCTTGTGCGCGTCCACGGCGTTGGGGCCGATGCTGCAACCGTTGCCTTCAACTTCGCTGTACTCCATCAACGTCGCCGCCGGGATCTTGTCGCCAACCTGAATCATGCTGTGCTCCTCGTGGTTTTGGGCCTGTGGGCCGTGGTGTGAGGGCTCCAAAAAATCGAGCCCGGAAAAAGAAAAAGCGACCGGCATTGTCGGTCGCTTTTCAGTTCGGCGCTGCAAGCAGCGTGAATCGCGCTTAAACCAGCTCGGCCTTTTGGACCAAACGGGTGGCGACCCAGTTTTTCGTTTTCGACAGCGGACGGCTCTCGGTGATCTCGATCGTGTCGCCGGTCTTGTACTCGCCCTTTTCGTCATGGGCGTGGTACTTGCTCGACTTGGCAACGATCTTGTCGTAGAGCTCGTGCTTCACACGGCGCTCAACCAGAACCGTCACGGTCTTGGTGCGCTTGTCACTGACGACCTTGCCAATCAAGGTGCGCTTGAGGGATGTTTTAGCTTCCGTCATGGTCGCTCCTTATTTGGCCGAAGCCGCGGTGCGCTGCTTCTCGGCAAGAATGGTCTTGGCACGAGCGATGGCGCGGCGGGTGTCGCCCAGCACGGCGTTGTTGTTGAGTTGTTGCGTGGCTTTTTGCATGCGCAGACCGAAATGGGCCTTTTGCAGCGATTTCACTTCGGTTTCGAGGCCGGCCACATCCTTTTGGCGCAGTTCAGCAGTTTTCATCTTGTGTTCTCCTGAATCACTGACCCAACAAGCGCGTCACGAACGTGGTGCGCAGGGGAAGTTTGGCGGCGGCCAGCTGGAACGCCTCACGGGCCAGCTGTTCCGGCACGCCGACGATCTCGTACAGCACCTTGCCGGGCTGGATCTCGGCCACGTAGTACTCCACGGAACCCTTGCCGTTGCCCATGCGGACTTCAGCAGGTTTCTGGGAGATCGGCTTGTCCGGGAACACGCGGATCCAGATGCGGCCGCCACGTTTGACGTGACGGGAAATCGCGCGACGCGCGGCTTCAATCTGGCGTGCCGTCAGGCGACCGCGGTCGGTGGACTTCAGACCGAAGTCACCGAACGCGACGGTGGCGCCGCTGGTGGCGACACCGGTATTGCGGCCTTTTTGTTCCTTGCGGAATTTGCGGCGAGCAGGTTGCAACATGGTTATTCTCCTTTGCCGTCCGCAGCTGCAGATGCGGGCGCGGCGTCTTTGCGAACGCGCTTAACGGCGGGTTTGGTTTCGGTACCGGTCGTGGCTTCGGCAGGCTTGTCGCTGCCATCGGCCGGAGCAGCGTTCGCACCTGGGCGACGAACCGCAGCGCGGGCAGGAGGACCTGCAGGACGCTCACGGCGCGGACCACGTGGGCGACGCTCTTCTTCAACACGGGGCTCGGCGGCCACGGGCGCATCGTTGCGACCCAGGGTGTCGCCCTTGTAGACCCAGACCTTGACACCAATGATGCCGTAGGTGGTCTTGGCTTCGGACGTGCCGTAGTCGATATCAGCGCGCAGGGTGTGAAGTGGCACGCGACCTTCGCGGTACCACTCGCAACGGGCGATTTCAATGCCGTTCAAGCGACCCGACGACATGATCTTGATGCCCTGTGCACCCAGGCGCATCGCGTTCTGCATGGCGCGTTTCATGGCGCGGCGGAACATGATGCGTTTTTCGAGCTGCTGCGTGATGCTGTCGGCGATCAGCTTGGCATCGATTTCGGGCTTGCGCACTTCTTCGATGTTGACCGCAACCGGCACGCCCAACTTGGCGGCCAGTTCTTTCTTCAGCTTCTCGATGTCTTCGCCTTTCTTGCCGATCACCACGCCCGGACGTGCCGAGTAAATGGTGATGCGGGCGTTCTTGGCGGGACGCTCGATCACGACGCGCGAGACGGCGGCGTTCTTCAGCTTGCCCTTGAGGTACTCACGCACCTTGATGTCTTCGGCCAGCATGCCGGCGAAGTCACGGTTGCTCGCGTACCAGCGGCTGGCCCAGTTGCGCGAAACTGCGAGGCGGAACCCGGTGGGGTTGATTTTCTGTCCCATATTCCTGTGACCTCTTCAGTTGCCAACCGTCACGTAGATGTGACACGTGGGTTTGCTGATGCGGTTGCCGCGGCCTTTGGCGCGGGCCGAGAAGCGCTTGAGCGTGGTGCCTTGCTCGACGTAGATGGTCGTGACCTTCAGTTCGTCGATATCGGCGCCGTCGTTGTGTTCAGCATTGGCGATGGCGGACTCAAGAGCCTTCTTGACGATGCCAGCGGCCTTCTTCTGCGTGAACGCCAGGATGTTGAGAGCCTGGTCGACCTTTTTGCCACGAATCAGGTCGGCAACCAGTCGGCCTTTGTCGACCGAGAGGCGAACGCCTCGAACGATTGAACGGGTTTCCATGGTTGTTCCTTACTTCTTCGCTTTTTTGTCGGCCGGATGGCCTTTGAACGTCCGCGTCAGCGAAAACTCGCCGAGCTTGTGTCCAACCATCTGATCGGTGATGTACACGGGCACGTGCTGCTTGCCGTTGTGCACAGCAATGGTCAAGCCGATGAAATCGGGCAGGATCATCGAGCGACGCGACCAGGTCTTGACGGGCTTTTTGTCCTTGGTGGACACGGCCTTCTCCACTTTGGCCATCAGGTGATGGTCAACGAAGGGGCCTTTTTTGAGTGAGCGAGTCATGTTGTCAACCCTTTACTTCTTGCGACGCGAGACGATCATCGACTGCGTGCGGCGGTTGTTGCGGGTGCGGTAACCCTTGGTCAGGTTGCCCCACGGATCCACCGGAGCGCGGCCTTCGCCGGTCTTGCCTTCACCACCACCGTGCGGGTGGTCGATCGGGTTCATCGCGGTACCGCGAACGGTCGGACGGATGCCCATGTGACGCTTGACACCGGCCTTGCCCAACTGGCGCAGGCTGTGTTCCTGGTTGGACACTTCGCCGATGGTGGCGCGGCAATCCACGTGGACCTTGCGGACCTCGCCGGAGCGCATGCGGACCTGGGCGTAGATGCCTTCGCGAGCCAACAACACAGCCGAGGCGCCGGCGGAACGGGCGATTTGCGCACCCTTGCCGACCTGCAGCTCGATGCAATGGATGGTCGAACCGACCGGGATGTTGCGGATCGGCAGGGTATTGCCCACGCGGATCGGCGACTCCGAGCCGGACAGCAGCGTTGCGCCCACTTCAACGCCACGCGGGGCGATGATGTAGCGGCGCTCGCCGTCGGCGTAGCACACCAGCGCAATGTGCGCCGTGCGGTTCGGGTCGTACTCGATGCGCTCGACCTTGGCCGGAATGCCATCCTTGTTGCGACGGAAGTCGACAACGCGGTAGTGATGCTTGTGACCACCGCCCTTGTGGCGGGTGGTGATGTGGCCGTTGTTGTTGCGACCAGCCTTCTGGAACTGAGGTTCCAGCAGGGGCGCATAGCCCTCACCCTTGTGCAGGTGGTCACGCGTCACCTTCACCATGCCGCGACGGCCTGGTGAGGTGGGTTTCATCTTGATGACTGCCATGATTAAACGCCCTCCCCGCCGAAGTTCAGCTCTTGACCCGGCATGAGGGTCACATACGCCTTGCGAACGTGGTCGCGACGACCCACCGTTTTGCCGAAGCGTTTGGCCTTGCCTTTTTGGTTGAGCACGGACACGCCCTTGACCTGGACCTTGAACATCAGTTCAACAGCGGCCTTGATCTCGGGCTTGGAAGCATCGCGCAACACCTTGAACATCACGGCGTTGGTCTGCTCGGCGACCTGGGTGGCCTTCTCGGACACGATCGGTGCCACGAGGACCTGCATCAGGCGGCCTTCGTCGTATTTTGTGACGCTCATGCGAACATCTCCTTGAGCTGGTCAATCGCCGCCTTGGTGACGATGACCTTCTTGTAATGCACCAGCGACAGCGGATCGGCGTAACGCGGCTCGACCACCAGCACGTTGGGCAGGTTGCGCGAGGCGAGGTACAGGTTCTCGTCGACTTCTTCGGCGATCACCAGAACCGATTGCAGGTTCATGGCCTTGAACTTGTCGGCCAGCTGCTTGGTCTTGGGCGAGTCCACCTTCATGGAGTCGACCACGGCCAGACGGCCTTCACGCACCAGCTGCGAGAAGATGGACGCCATGCCGGCGCGGTACATCTTCTTGTTGATCTTCTGGGTGAAGTTCTCGTCCGGGCTGTTCGGGAAAATCCGACCACCGCCACGCCACAGGGGCGAAGACGTCATACCGGCGCGGGCGCGGCCCGTGCCTTTTTGCTTGAACGGCTTCTTGGTCGAGTGCTTGACCATCTGACGGTCTTTTTGTGCACGCGTGCCTTGACGGGCGTTCGCCTGGTAAGCCACCACGAGTTGGTGGATCAGGGCTTCGTTGTAATCGCGACCAAACACGGTCTCAGGCACGTCCACGTTGGACGATGACTGACCCTGGTCGTTCAGGAGTTCAACTTGCATCAGTTTGCTCCCTTGGATTTGGCCTTGATGGCAGGACGCACGGTCAGGAAACCGCCGTTCGAGCCGGGCACAGCGCCACGGATCATGAGCAGTTGACGGGCTTCGTCCACGCGCACGATGTCGAGGTTCTGAATGGTCTTGGTGTCATCGCCCATGTGACCGGTCATCTTCTTGCCCGGAAACACGCGACCCGGATCCTGGGCCATGGAGATGGAACCTGGCACGTTGTGCGAACGGCTGTTGCCGTGCGACGCGCGCTGGGATTTGAAGTTGTGGCGCTTGATGGTGCCGGCGAAGCCTTTACCGATCGAGGTACCTTGCACGTCCACCTTCTGGCCCACCGCGAAGATCGCGTTGGGGGCCACCACGGCACCGGGCTGGTACTGGGCAGCGACGTCGGAGGCGACGCGGAATTCCTGGATGATTTCACCCGCTTCGACACCGGCCTTGGCCAGGTGGCCCGCTTCGGGCTTGGTCACGCGGGAAGCACGGCGGGCACCAAAGGTGACCTGCAGCGCATCGTAGCCATCATGGGCCAGGGTTTTGACCTGTGTCACACGGTTGTTCGACACATCGACCACCGTGACAGGAACTGCGTCCCCGTCATCGGTGAACAGACGCATCATGCCCACCTTGCGACCCAACAACCCGAGGGAGTTGCTAAGACTCATTGTTTTCTCCGTTCCCGACTTCAATTGGCCGGGGCTGATGGTGCATCGACTCTCCCCGAAGGGCGCCGACACGTTTTAAAAATACGACCTGCATAATTGACAGGCCGCATCGGCAAAGCCGAACTCCCCGGACCAAAATCCAGGAAAGCCTGCGAGTATAACCAGCAGGCCTTGTTTGTGCAAGCCAACCGACGCGCAAAGCGCCGATTGGCTTCGCAACTGCTTTACTGCAGCTTGATTTCGACGTCCACGCCAGCCGGCAGGTCGAGCTTCATCAGGGCGTCAACCGTCTTGTCGGTTGGGTCCACGATGTCCATCAAACGCTGGTGCGTGCGGATTTCGAGCTGGTCGCGGCTCGTCTTGTTGACGTGTGGCGAGCGCAGGATGTCGAAACGCTTCATGCGGGTCGGCAGGGGCACGGGGCCCTTGACGATCGCGCCCGTGCGCTTGGCGGTGTCAACGATCTCGGCAGCCGAGCTGTCGATCAGTTTGTAGTCAAACGCTTTCAGGCGAATGCGGATTTTCTGCTTGGTAGACATGTCCGCTCCTTAAGCAATGATCTTGGCAACGACGCCGGCGCCAACGGTACGGCCGCCTTCGCGG
>NZ_JADMJO010000124.1 GCF_018780385.1 Hydrogenophaga sp.
TACCAGACGGCAAAACGCCCGACATCCTGTGGAGGACACCGGGCGTTGGCATCGCCAGCCTCATGGGCCGACGATGAGCTTCGCGAAGGCGATCAGTTGCTCGACACGGCGCGCGACTTCACCAGCTCGGCACGCACGTCGTCACGGCTCTTGGCCTGCACAGTGGCTTCCACCGGGTAACGGCCGGGGAACAGATCCTTGAAACGGGCACCGGTTTCGCCATCAGCGATCAGGTCGCCATTGGCTTGGGCTTCGGCCAGTTCCGCACGCACTTGAGCGCGGGTCTTGCCCTGGGCAACCACTTCAACGGCGGGAGCAGCGGTGCGGTTGGCAGCGTACTGAGCGGGGAACACTTCGTTGAAGCGGGCACCGGTCTGGCCGTCGGCGATCAGGTCACCATTGGCTTGTGCCACGGCCAGCTCGGCTTTCACGTCAGCGCGGGTCTTGGCAGCCACAGTGGCTTGGGGGTACAGGTGCGGGCTGACCTGGTTGAAACGCTGACCGGTTTCGCCGTCGGCGATCAGGGTGCCGTTGCGCTGCGCTTCGACGAGTTCGGCGCGAACTTGTTCGCGGGTCTTGGCGGCAGCAGGATCGGCAGCCAGGGCGTGGCCGGCAACGAGGGTGGACAGGGCGATGGCAACAACAGACAAACGGGTTTTCATGACAGTTTCCTTGAAGAGGGTTGAACATGCCGGTCGGTCCGTTGTGCGGTCTGGCCGGCTTCGATGCCTCAGCGAGGGGGTTTGCGTGCATCGATGGGTTGAACTGTAAAGTTTCTGATCCTGAAGAAAAATAGCTTTAGAACGACTGCTGTGTTTCACATTCAGCAATAATCAAGGCTTTCGTACCTGGGAAAACCCTTCTAAGGAGCCTCTTCATGGACCGTCTGGCCTCGATGCGCGTCTTTCAAAAAGTGATCGACGAGGGTGGTTTTGCGGCCGCCGGACGCGCCATGGACATGTCGCCTGCGGTGGTCACGCGGCTCGTCGCCGATCTGGAGGATCACCTCGGAACCCGCCTGCTGCACCGCACGACACGGCGCGTGTCGCTCACCGACGCTGGCGAGAGTTACCTGGACCGGGTGCGCCTGATCCTGCAGGACCTCGACGAAGCCCACGCACTGGTGAGCTCGCAAACCAGCGAACTCGCGGGCGTGCTGCGCCTGCTGGCGCCACCGGTGATGGCCACGCACGTGCTCGCACCGCTGGTGAGCGGTTTCCGGCAGGCGTATCCCAAGATCCTGCTGGACATCGAAGTGGAGTCGCACCGCGAGCCGCCGATCGAGGACTACGACATCACGCTCATGGGAACCAAGGCCTCGTTCGACGCCAACGTGATCGCACGCAAGGTGCTCTCCAGCGTCACTGTGCTGCTGGCCTCGCCCGACTACCTGCGGCGCAAGGGCACGCCGGTCCGGCCCGAAGACCTGGCGCAACACGATTGCCTGCGCTTCAAACCCGCCGTCGGCCGCAGCCGCGCCTGGCGCCTGCTGCACGAGACGGATGAGGCGCGCTTCATCGACATCGAGGTGCAGCCGGTGCTGTGGGCCAACCACACCGACACGCTGATGCACGCCGCGCTGGACGGCGCGGGCATCACCGCCACCACGATCGAGCTGGCCGCGCCGCTGATCCAGAACGGTGACCTGGTGCGCGTGCTCAATCCCTGGATCACCGACCGAGTCACGATGTACGCAGCGTTGCCCAGCCGCAAGTTCATGCCACGGCGCACCGAGGTGTTTCTGGACTACCTCATCGAGCGAACCCGCGCCCGCGTGGACAGCGCCATGGCAACCTGCAGCAGCTGCTGACGCACACCGTTACACA
>NZ_JADMJO010000071.1 GCF_018780385.1 Hydrogenophaga sp.
TGGACCCGGGCATCCGCACCGGCGTGAAGGTGGCGGTGGTCGATGCCACCGGCAAACTCGTCGACACCGCCACGGTGTACCCGCACGAGCCCCGGCGCGACTGGGATGGTGCGTTGCACACCCTGCGCCTGCTGGGTGAAAAGCACGGCGTGAACCTGATTGCCATCGGCAACGGCACCGCCAGCCGCGAGACCGACAAGCTGGCGGCCGACCTGATGAAGCAGCTGGAAAAAACGGACCCTTCGACAGGCTCAGGGCGAACGGGTGCCGTCCAGAAGGTGGTGGTGAGCGAGGCTGGCGCGTCGGTGTATTCGGCCAGTGAGTTCGCTTCTCAGGAAATGCCCGACGTGGACGTGAGCCTGCGCGGCGCGGCCAGCATCGCGCGCCGTTTGCAGGACCCCTTGGCAGAGCTGGTGAAGATCGATCCCAAAAGCATCGGCGTGGGGCAGTACCAGCACGACGTGAACCAGAGCGAGCTGGCCCGCACGCTGGACGCGGTGGTGGAGGACTGCGTGAACGGCGTGGGTGTGGATCTCAACACCGCCAGCGTGCCTCTGCTCTCCAAGGTGTCGGGTCTGTCGGGCAGCGTGGCCAAGGCCGTGGTGCGCTGGCGCGAGGCGCACGGGGCTTTCAAGAACCGCCAGCAGCTCATGGACGTGGCCGGCCTGGGCGCCAAGACCTTCGAACAAAGCGCGGGCTTCCTGCGCATCCGTGGTGGCGACAACCCTCTGGACATGACGGGTGTGCACCCCGAGACCTACCCGGTGGTCGAGCAGATCATGAAGAGCACCGGCAAGCCGGTGGCCGAGCTCATGGGCCGCGCCGACATGCTCAAGACCCTGCGGCCAGAGCTGTTCGCCAACGAGCGTTTTGGCGTGATCACCGTCAAGGACATCCTGGGCGAACTCGAAAAACCAGGTCGAGACCCGCGCCCCGATTTCCAGGTGGCACGCTTCAACGACGGCGTGGACGACATCAGCGACCTGCGCGAGGGCATGATCCTGGAGGGCACCGTGAGCAACGTGGCCCAGTTCGGTGCCTTCATCGACCTGGGCGTGCACCAGGACGGGCTGGTGCATGTGAGCCAACTGGCGCACAAGTTCGTCAACGACGCGCGCGAGATCGTCAAGACGGGCGACATCGTCAAGGTCAAGGTGATGGAGGTCGACGTGGCGCGCAAGCGCATCGGCCTGTCGATGAAACTGGGCGAAGCGCCAGGACGCGGCGCAGGGCAGGGCGCGGGGCCGCGTGACAACCGCTTCGAGCCGGTGCGGGCGGGCCGTCCGGAGGGGCGACATGCCCCCGGCGCGTCGGCCGCTGCTGCGCCCTCGGCCATGGCCTCGGCTTTTGCCCGGCTGCAGGGCACGGGCAAAGATCCGAAGCGCTGACAAAGGCCGGTGCAAGGGCGGGTTGAATACCGGCAAGTGAGGGCTTGGGCCAGGGCTCAAGTTGGGGGCGTTGGGGCCGATACAGGGGAGGACAAGCCTTCACCGGCCTTCACCACGCCCAAAGACCCAAAGTCTCTACCGGACTTCTTCCCATGCAACTCGAAGCCCTGCTGAACTTTCCCCGCGCGTTGCCCGCCATGTCGCGCACCGTGTCCGACCTGCTGGCGGAGATGAACAAGGACGACCCGAACCCCAGACGGGTGTCCGACCTGATCTCCCAGGACCCGTCGCTCACCACCCGGGTGCTGCGTCTGTCCAACTCGGCCTTCTTCCGGGTCAGCCGCAAGATCGGCAGCGCCGAGGAAGCCGTGGCGATGCTGGGCATGACGCACGTGCGTTCGCTGGTGATGGCCGCGGCTCTGGGGTCCAGCTTCAAGAACGTGCCCGGTGTGAACCTGCCGCAGTTCTGGCGCTACAGCCTGCGCGTGGCCGACATCTCCAAATCCCTGGCGGGCGTGCTGCGTCAGAACGAGAGCAACGCCTTCACCGCCGGCCTGATCCACGCCATCGGCGACCTGATCATGCACATCGCCATGCCCGATCTGATCTCTCCACTCGACATGGGCACGCCACCGCTGGACCTGCAGCGCGCCCAGGCCGAGATGTCGGTGTTTGGCTACACCTATGCCCAGGTGGGTGCGGGCATGGCCGAAAAGTGGCAGTTCCCCACCACCATCGTCTCGGCCCTGAACAACCAGATCAGCCCCTTCGAAGGCGAGGCCTACGACCCGCTGGGTGGTGTGCTGCACCTGGCCTCATGGCGCGCACGCGCCGAGGAAATACAGCTCGACGAAAACGGGCTGGTCGCCACCTTCCCGGACCTGGTGGGCCTCTCGCTCGGGCTCGATCTGGACAGCGTGCTGGGCAAGGACCCGTCGGAGTGGTCGTTCAGCCAGGCGCTGGGCGCGTTCATTGACTGAAAAAGACCTCAAGTGCGAAGGCTTTAAGGCGATAAAAAGTACAGCAAACCCCATTCGGGTGGGCACCTTAGGCGGGGAAAAGACATGCAACTCGACAAGCTTCTGAAACGGCCCGATGCCTTGCCCTCGGCCCCCAAGGTGGTGCGAAAACTGATCGAGACCTTCGACCGGGAAAATGTCGACGCGATGCAGGCTGCGGCCTACATCGAAGACGACCCGGTGCTCACCGCCAGGTTGCTCAAGACGGCGAATTCGGCCTTTTTCGGCCTGCACCGCTCGGTGTCCAGCGCTCGCGAAGCGATCCAGGTGCTGGGCCTGATCAAGGTGCGTGCGTTGGTCATTGCCGCCTCGCTCGGCGAAGGTTTCCACGCCGTGGGTGGCGTCAACCTCAACCAGTTCTGGCGCTACAGCCTCAACACCGCGAACCTCTCGCGCTACATCGCACTGCCGATCCGAATCGACGAAAACACCGCCTTCACCGCCGGCTTGATCCACGGCATTGGCGAGCTCGTGATGCACGTGGGCATGCCCGAGGCCATGATCGATCTGGACCGCAGCGTACCCATGCTCGACCTCAAGCGCTCCGCTGCGGAGCGGGGCCTCTTTGGGTACAGCTACGCCGAGGTGGGGGCCGCGCTGGCACGTGAGTGGAACTTCCCCAAGCGCATGATCAACGCCATCGAACACCAGACGGCGCCCTTCGAGAACGAGGTGTACGAGCCGATTGCCGGCGTGATCCACATCGGTTCCTGGCGCGCCCGCGCCGAGGAGCAGTCCATGCGCTCCGAACTGCTGATCAACACCTACCCCGACCCGGTGGGTCTGGTGCTGGGCATCGACCCCGACACTGTGGTGGCCGAAGAGATCCCTTCCATCTCGCGCCACACCGAAATCACCGAGGCCGAAGAAACCCCGGGCGACCAAGTCACGTCGTGAGAGCGGGCTGCGACACAATCGCAGCCCATGCAAGCCCTTCGCCTCTACGCCGGCCCGCGCGCGCGCCAGCACATCCAGCAACACGGTCTGCACCCGCAACACGTGGGTGTGATCCCCGCCGCCGCCGGTGGGCCCAAGGGCCTGATCCTCGGTCCGCTCGACCGATTCCTGTTTGGCCAGTGGCTGCCGCAAAGCAGCCAGCCGGTGCATCTCGTGGGTGCCTCCATCGGCGCCTGGCGCATGGCCACGGCCTGCCTCGGTGCCTCGGTGGCGGCTTTCGAGCGGCTGGAGCGCGACTACATTGCCCAGCACTACGCCTTGCCGCCGGGTCAGGAACGACCCACGCCCGGCCAGGTCAGCGAGCAGTTTGGTGGGAGCTTGAAGCTCTTTTACGGCGGGCGCATCCAAGAGGTGCTGAACCACCCGCGCTACCACCTGCACATCGTCACCTCGCGCGGGCGCCACCTGCTGGGCCGCGAGGGCCGCGTGCGCACACCGCTGGGTTATCTGGGCGCATTCGCCGCCAATGCGTTGCACCGCAAGGCGCTGGGTGCCTGGCTGGAGCGGGTGGTGTTTTCCACCGCTCCCGAGTTGCCGTTTGCCACACAGGACTTCCGCACCCGCCAGGTGCCGCTGAGTGAAGCCAACTTCATGGATGCGCTGCAGGCCAGCTGTTCCATTCCCTTCGTGCTGCGCCCGGTGCACGGCATTGAGGGTGCGCCGCCCGGCGCCTACTGGGACGGCGGCATCACCGACTACCACCTCCACCTGCACTACCAAGTGTCCGCCACGGCACCGATCGTGCTGTACCCCCACTTCCAGCAGGCGGTGGTGCCGGGTTGGCTGGACAAGGCCTGGAAGGGCCGGCACCGCAGCAGCGCGGCGCTGGACAACATGCTGGTGCTCGCGCCCGATCCGGACTGGGTGAAGACGCTGCCCAACGCCAAGCTGCCGGATCGCCAGGACTTCAACCGCTACGGGCCAGACCCCGCCGCGCGCAGGAAGGCCTGGAGCGCCGCCACTGCCGCCAGCCAGCAGCTGGCCGACGAGTTCGCACAATGGCTCGAGCGACCCGACCCGGCTCGGGTGCTGCCGCTTTGAAGCAGCGGGGCAGGGGGATAATTGCGGCCATGACCGCCGAGCCTTCCGCCCCCAAGTACCTCACCGCCGCGCTGTACCAGTTTGTCGACCTGCCCGACCATGCCGATCTGCGCGAGCCACTGCAAAGCTGCTGCGAGGCGCACGGCGTCAAGGGCACCTTGCTGATCGCACGCGAGGGCATCAACGGCACCATCGCCGGGCCCGAGGCAGGTGTGCGCGCCGTGTTGGCGCACCTGCGATCCGACGCTCGCCTGGCCCGGCTGCCCCACAAGGAATCGTGGAGCGATCACCCGCCGTTTCACCGCATGAAGGTACGGCTGAAGAATGAGATCGTGACCTTGCGCGTGCCGGGTCTGGATCCGAACAAGACCGTGGGTCAATACGTCAAGCCGCAGGACTGGAACGCCCTGCTGGCCGACCCGGACGTGCTGGTGATCGACACCCGCAACGACTACGAGGTGGCCATCGGCACCTTCTCGGGCGCGGTCAACCCCAACATCAAGACCTTCACCGAACTGCCGGCCTGGCTCGACGCCCAACCGGCGTTGCAAGACGGGAAGAAGCCCAGGGTGGCGATGTTCTGCACCGGCGGCATCCGCTGCGAAAAATCCACCGCGCTCATGAAGATGCGTGGCTTCGACGAGGTCTACCACCTCGAGGGCGGCATCCTCAAATACCTGGAGGAAATCCCGGCCGCCGAGAGCTCCTGGGAAGGCGAGTGTTTTGTGTTCGACGAGCGCGTGAGCGTGGGCCACGGCTTGCAGCCCGGCCCGCACGAGCTCTGCCGCTCGTGCCGCTGGCCTCTGAGCTCGGCCGAGAAGGCCTCGCCGCACTACATCAAGGGCGTGAGCTGTCCCCATTGCCACGACCAACGCAGCCCGCAGGAAAAGGCACAACTGGCCGAGCGACAGCGCCAGGTCGAGCTGGCGGAGTCACGCGGGTTGGTGCATGTGGGCGCGCGCCAGGGACGGCCCGACGACACCCCTCAAGGGCCGGCTTAGCTGCAGGCAGTGGGCATGGCCACGGAGCAGGGCCGCTGGTGTGCTCCAGCCCACAACCTTGAAACCCGCGCGGCGCAACAGATGCAATGACACGACGTTGTCGCTGGCGATCAGTGCGTCCACCCTGGACATGCTCAGCGCCTGGGCCTCGTGTATGAGGTCTGCCAGGAGAACGCTGGCGGCACCCTGTTTCCAGTGGTGACGATCCGTCTGGTACACCAGCATGGCGAAGTCGCCCTCGTCGGTGTTGTGCACGGTCAGGCTGCCTTTGCCTACCCACTGCGCGGCATCACCTCGGGTGGTCACGCGGGTCAGAAACCGCATGTCGTCCTGGCGCGCCAGGAGCTTGTCGAAAGCCTGCTCAAGACCGACATCGCTGTAGTAGCGAGGCGGGTGCGGCTCATTGAAGTGCTCAAACGGTTCACGGTTGTTCCGCTCGAACTCGACAAACGAGGCGCGGTCCGTCAGCGCCAGTGCTCTGGTGCAAAACCGGGACATCACACAGGCAGCGGAAGGTAGTGCGCGTAACTCGAATGACCGCCTTCACCCACATCGGACACCCTGTGCGGCATCAAGCCGGCAGCCGTTCCCAGCAAGACAGGATGATGCCGTTGCGCGATTGCCCAGTAAGGCTTGTTCAGCAGCATGGCGCGCAGGTGCCGGCCTTCGCGCGTGGCGTCCACCCACTGCCCGGCAGGCGCCAACTGCGCGGGTGACGGGTTGCGACCATCGATCAAGGCCAGCCACGTGTGTCCAAACAGCAGGATGTTGGCCATCAGGGAGCCGCGCGCCAGCAGGCAGGCCTGTTCGAACAACAACAGGGCCTTGCTCGCGTTGCCCTCGGCGTACTCCACCATGCCCTCCACGGCGAGCGCCGTGGCCTGCCGCGTCTGAAGCGGGCGGCGCTCATGTCTGGCCTGCAGCCGCTGGAGCAGGGCACGAGCCGTACGCCGGTTGCCTGCCACCAGGGCCAGCTGAGCCACGAAGAGCCAGTGGTCCTCTGCGCACCAGACACCAAAATCGGCCATCTCTTCCATGGCCGCCTCGGCCAGCGACAGCGCCTGGACCGCATCACCCGCCAGATAGCACCGACGGGCTTGTAACCAGCGGCCCACCGCGTTGCCCATGGGCGCCAAGCGCAATGCAGGTTGGTCGACCGCGTTCATGCAGGCGACCAGGCCGGCCTGGTCGTCGCAACGCGCGTGAAAACTCCCCAGTTGAAGATGCGCGAACAATCGCGCGAGTGCAGATTTTCCGTTCTCGCTCGCATGCAGGCCGGCTTCAAGTTGCCGACGGCAGCTCGCCCACTCTCCACGCGCACAGGATTGAAGCCCATGCAAGACCTGTATCCGGGCGGTCATGGGTGTCAGGCCCAACCAACGCGCTGGAGCCAACCCGTCGGTGGGGCTTTCCGTACCACCGGTTTGTCCCATGCCCATGTGGTCCAGTTCGCATCGCAGCAGATGCACACGACACACCATGTCAGGGGAGGGCACCTGGCTCACCAGGGTGGCGGCTTCCCGCCACAGCACGGAGGCCTCGCTGGACTTGCCCGCTGTCGCCAGCACGTGAGATGCCAGCAGCAGTGCTCTGGCATGGCATGCATGTGGCGCCGCGTGGCGCACCATGGCCACACCGCTCATGGCCTGCTCGATGGCCTCAGCTGTGCGGTGCTGGAGCACCTGGTACTCGGCACTGCACAGCAGCGCCCACCCTTCGTACGCGCAGTCCTGTGTCAGGCGGGCCAGTTGCGCCATGCGCTGGGCGAGTGCGGGAGTGGTCTCGTCTGCTCGCTGAGCCATCACCAGCACATACTCGGCCCAGATGTGCAGAGGACACTGCGGCATGTCGACACAGATCGCCATCAGCGGCAGGGCTTTGTCGGTCTGATCAAGAGACACGGACAGCGCGACCAGCTGGCTCGCTTCCTCCCAGAACTTCGCTTCATGCCCCGGAGTGAGCTGCACCCCCGATCGCATGCGCGCAATGAGCGCAACTTCCCGGGCCGCCCGCAGGGCCAGTTCGGCTGGGGCAGGGCCTTCGATTTGATTGCCATGACCGATGCCGTTGATCTGCATCCACCATTCAAGTCGGAACTGATCGCCCAGCGCCGTCATTCGGCTTCGCACCATCGGTATGCCGATCTCGCGGATGCCGGGTCTCTGATCCTCAGCCCAGTGGGTGCCATCTTCTTCCAGCGATTCGTGCAGCCGGATCGCTTCGCTGGCCGGAACCGTGGGCACGCCATGCCCGTGCAACACGTGAGTCGCGACCGAGATCAGGCCGTAGCGGACCCAGGACAGGTCCGCCCTAGGAAGAGCGCAATCGGTGGGTAGCCACAGGATGCGGGTCGGGCCCGGTGGGCGCAGCGGGGGTGCGGTGGGCGACGACGAGGGGATGCCCTTTCTCACTTCGCTGGCAAACCGATAACCCACCCGGTGAACGGTCTTGATCGGGCCGGGCTCCTTGCCGGTGATCCCCAGCGCCTTGCGAACCTTCATGATGCTTTGCGCGATGACCGATTCGGAAACGAAGTGGTTGCCCCACACGTGTTCCAGCAGTTCGTCCTTGCTGGCAACCCGCCCTTCAAGCTTCAGGAGGTACAAGATCAGGTCGAATGACCGGCGCTCGATCTTCTGGGCCACCCCGTCGCGCAGCAGTTCTCGCGTGTCGCTGCGAATGACGCAGTTCGCGAAGTGGTATTCCTCCCGCCAGGCTATGCTTTTTTCCGTCATCTTGAATTCCTTGTGGGCGATTCGCCATGCCATGTCTCCACTTCTTCGAGTTTTCGAGCCAATCAGTCCAGCGGTCCCCGCCGCCTGCCCTCTGGGCTGGGGTTGCGCCGGCCTGGACATCCGGCCTGGGACGACCTTGCCGAACACCATGAATACGATGTAAGTATTAATTAATTCGAAAAGATGCGACTTTATAGAACGTTGTAACGACATGCACCATAGGTTTGTCGACCTAAGCAACGACCATTCGTGACGCATTCATCCGGACCGGGTGGGCAGTGACGCAGGCGCGGGAGCCAGGCTTGCTGCGCCACTTCGCTGACGATCGCGCTGCATTTCGGGCAACCGGTGCGCCACGTAGGTGCCCGTGCTCAAACCCAGCAGGTACAGCAGCTCGGGGCCAAAGACGGGCATTTGAAGGTCGTCGAAAACATCGGCCAGGAACACGATCACCAGCGCGACGGTCCACGCCAGCATTTGAAAGCGGGCGATCGAGCAGCCTTCGTCGTCGGAGACGAGTTCGCGCATGAAGCGCTGCGCCGTCCAGCGAGGCGCCAGGAAGATGTCTGTCTGGGCGGCCTGCGGGGCAGACGTCGCAGTGCTGGGGCCTGCGGCCTTCACGAACGTGTCGCCCAGCGCAGTGCCGGCGCTGATGCTCAGCGTGGACAGGATGGAGCTGTTCAAGGTGTCGAAGTTGCCCGTGGCCAGCCAGATCACGAGGAAGGCTCCGAAGATCACGAAGAACCACAAAGCGAGCTGAACCTTGGCGAGGCTGAAACGGTGCGACAGCCTGCCATCCGGGGATTTGTAGCGCTCCATCAACAGGGTGGTGTGCATCGCCAGTGCGCAGAACGCCATGCTGAAAGTCGCCACGGTCAGGACGGCGGCCAGCAACCAGCGCCAGTTGATCACCGTGAGGAGTGCGCGCCGGCTGGTCGGTGTGAGGTCGGTGGCGAACGGATCCACCTGTTCAAGACCCACGCTGAATCCCACCGCCCGCTGGAACGTCAGCGGACTGAGCAGGTGCGTCCATGTGTCCCGGTTCTGCTCGGTGATGCGCAGGTGAAACTGCAAGCGGCCCTGGCCCAGGTCTACCGCCAGTGGAGTCACGCCGGTGAGGGCGCGCCCGTTGAGGTAGGGCACCAGCTGCCAGGCTGGGTGCGCCGACGCGGGACCCGCGCGGTTCGCGGTGGGTCCACCGATGGCCAGATTCCAGTCCGCCAGGCGATCCACGTGAACTTCGATGATGTGGTCGATCTCCAGTTCACCGATGAGTGCGCTCACGAGGGGCGCAGGAGCCACTGTGGGGACGGCGCTCGACTGGGCCCAGACCGAAGGTGCCAGACACACCCACAGCCAGGCCACCAAACGGACAAGAAGACGGTTCATGGGAGACCTCGTTGGGTGGGTGTTCAGGCCTCGGTGCTGAGCAGTGTCTGTGCTTGTTTCCACAACTGCTCGCGGTGGGCCTGGCCCAGCAATGCACCGTTGATGGCCACGGTCAGCTGCTCGAAGGACTGCGGTGTGGCGGGGTCGGCCAGCGCGTTGCCGTTGATGTGCTGCCAGTACCACCCAGCCACGCGAGCGGCTGCGGCGGGCTGCAGGAGGGCGTCGGGCTGGTTGACCAGATCGAGCTGCAGGGCCGTCCCCGCTTCGGTATAGAGGGTTCGCCCGGTCAGCTGGATGAGGCCTCGCCCCCGGTAGCGCCAGCCGTCCCCACTGCTCTCGGGTCCATTGCCCATGCGGTTGGCATAGACGACATTGGCCAGCGCCTCGGGGTGGTGTTCAAACAGGCTGGCATCCAGGCGGCCATCGGGTTCGTCGGGAGCCAGGTAGAAATGCCGGGGCCACACCACGGGCAAGCGCGCGGCGCTGTAACTGAGGTTCTCCGCTGCCCCGCGCAGGCCGTCCGACTCGTGGACGATCTGCGCCAGAAACGCCGCCTCGCGGGCTGGGGTGTTGATCTGGAACTCGGCCATGGCGGCTTCGATCGGCCCCAGCCAGGATGCCACTTCATTGCTGGGCCGCCCGGTGAGGGTGGCCAGATCGTCTGCGGTCATCGCTCGCCTCCTTACTGGCTTGCGGCAGCATCAGCCGCGGCAGTGTCGTCGCCCTGGATGGCGAGCAGCCTGTCGGGGTAGTACTTGTTCATCCACAGCTGAGCGAGCTGCGTGCGCGTGATCGGCTTGAGGTAGTAGTTGATCGGCACGCCGATGCCACCCTTGCGCGCGGCCGTCACGTAGTTGTCGAAGGCCGTCATCAGGGAGTTCACATCGAGCACCTTGACCTTCATGCCCTGCATCTCGCC
Source organism: Hydrogenophaga sp. (assembly GCF_018780385.1). Lineage (GTDB taxonomy): Bacteria > Pseudomonadota > Gammaproteobacteria > Burkholderiales > Burkholderiaceae_C > Hydrogenophaga. The sequence goes on from NZ_JADMJO010000071.1 coordinate 10,450, forward strand.
GAGCTTGGTCAACACACTCTGCACCGTGTTGGCCTGCAGGTCGGTGAACGCCTGGCCCGAACGGGCGGTGGCGGCCAGGGCCTGCGTGGACTGGACTTCGGTGTTGGCTTTGTTGGCCAGGGCCGCCAGGGCGTCCATGGTGCTTTTGCCTTCTTCCACGGAAAACGTCTTCACGGCCATCTGTATGTCGGCACTGGCAATGCCCAGGATCACGCCGGAGGTGATCACGGTCACGTGCGAGGTGATCTCCTGGCGGCTGGACAGCGACTTTTCGTCATCGGCATCGGTGTCCTCCACGCCCAGCGCACCACTGGCCGAACTGATCCAGTCCTTCTTGGCGGCCCGTACCTGGAAATCGACCACGTCGGACTCCATTTCCTGGCTCGTGGCTGTGGTTTCCTTGCGCAGGATGTGCACCATGCCCACAAAACTGGAGCCATAGGTGGCGCCCGAGATGATGTTGAACGACTTGTCGCCGGGAGAGCCCACCTGGGTGGCGATCTTGGCCATGCTGTTGGCATCGGGCCGCAGCTTGTCCTTGGCATCGGGGAACAGCTGGTTCCACACCCGCACCGCCTTGTCCACGTCGAGCACCAGCGGCGCCAGCACCGAAGCCTGGCGGTGCGTGCAGTTGGCGGTGAGCACCAGCGTGCCGGCGACCTTGTGCATCTGGCGCTGGTGGTTGATCTGTTTGACCGCTGTCTTGGCCATCTCGAAACCGCCCTCGGCATCGCCGTAGCTGCCGGCCAGGGTGATGAACTTCTGGATGTTGGAGATGGTGTTCTGGGCCTTCTGCTCGTTCTGGTCGAACGAGAAGTACTGCGCGTCCATCTTCAGCGTGTCGGCCGCCAGCGGCATGGGCTTGATCACGGTGCGCTGGTAGTCGATCGGGCTTTCCACACCGGCGTTGACCAGTTGCACCTTGGCCCGCAGCGGCTGCATCTGCAGCTCCTGCTGAACGCGCGTGGTGGCGTAAGTCACGGCAGCTTTTTCCAGCTGGGTGTCCACGTCGGGCATCTTGGCCAGCAGGTCCTTGGGATCGATGTTCATGTTCACCAGCTCGCTGGAGGTCATCTCCAGGCCGCGCTTGAGCGAGATGAACGAATTGAGCGTGTCCTGCGCCGCATCGACAGGCGTCTGCAGGGCTGACATCTCCAGCAGGGTGGCCATGGCAGCGGGATGCACGACGCTGCCCAGCACGAGGGAGGGTGAATATGGAATGGAGGAGGGCATGGAAAGGCTCCGGGGGAAGAGGGGATTGCAAACAGGGCGGGGGGGTCAGCGCATCGGTGCGCTCAGCTGGCGGGCGCTTCCTTCTTCGGACGCGGCGTGTCATCGCCCTGGATGTCGATGTACTTGTTGGGGTAGTACTTTGAGACCCACATCTGCGCGAGCTGAGTGCGCGTGATCGGCTTGAGGTAGTAGTTGATCGGCACACCGATCGGGGTCTCGAGCGTGACCGCCGTGGCAGTGTTCACGTAATCCTCGAACGCCACCACCATCGACGAGATGTCGAGCATGCTGTTCTTCTGGTCGTCGAGTTGGGACAGGCTCTGCATCACGCTCTCGATGTTGGCGGTCTTCAGGGCCACGAACTCGCCCTTGGTGCGCGCCGCGGTGGCAGCCTGCTGGGCCGAGTTGCGATCGGCCGAGGTGAAATCGGAGAGCTTGGCCAGGCTGGTCATCATGTCCGAAGGGTCGAAACTGGCGAATTGCTTGACGCCGATGGCGACATCGTTCGCTTTGATGGTGGGGATGAAGCCCGCGGTGATGAGCGTGACGTGGGAGTTGATGTTCTGGGTGCTGAGCAGCTTCTTGACGTCGCTGGCGAAACTTTTGTTGACGCCGAAGCCCCCCTTGATCGAGGCCACCGCGGCGCCCAGCGCCAGCGTCGCCTTGGCGTCGCGCTCGGTCGAGTCGTCGTCCTGGCTGCTGGAGGTCTTGTCGACATCGAGCACGTGCACCATGCCCACAAAACTCGAACCCAGCGTGGCGCCCGAAATGATGTTGAAGGCCTTCTCCTGCGGCGAGCCTTCGTGCTCGACGACCTCGCGCATGCCGTCTTCGTCCGTGCGCAGCTTCTCACCCGGGAACAGCTGGTTCCACACGCGGATGGCCTTGTCCACATCGAGGCACAGCGGCGAGAGCACTTGAGCTTCCTTGTGGGTGCAGCTGGCGGTGAGCACCAGGGTGCCCGAAATCTTGTGCAGCTGGCGCTGCTTGTCCACCTGGTCCACAGCGGTCTTGGCCATGTCGAAGGACGCGTCGATACCCAGGAAGGAGGTGGCCGCGCTGACATAGGACTTGATGTTGCCCAGGGTGTTGCTGTCGTTTTCCTGGTTGTCGTCGAACGTGAAGAACTGCGCGTCCATCTTCAGCGAGTCGGCCGCCAGGGGCAACGTCTTGATCTGCGTGCGGTTGTAGTCGATCGGACTCTCCACGCTGGCATTGACCATCTGCATCTTCGCGCGCAACGGCTGCAGCTTGAGCTCCTGCTCCAGGCGGGTCGTGGCGTAGGCGGTGGCGGCCTTGTCCACATCGGTACCCACTTCCTGCACCTTCTTCACCAGATCCTTGGGATCGATCTTCATGTTGATGAGCTCCTGAACCGTCATTTCCAGGCTGCGTTTCATGGCAATGAAGGAGTTCAGGGTTTCCTGCGCGGCGTCGATGGGCGTCTGAGCCGCCGACACCGCCAGCAACGTGGCGATGGCAGCGGGGTCGATGATGCTGCCCAGCACGAGCGAGGGCGAATAGGGAATGGTGGTCGACATGAGGGGTTCCTGAAAAGTGGGGGAGGGGCGGGCAACGCGATCAGAATTTGCGGACCATTGCCGCCTCGCCCGATTGGCTGAACGAGAGGTGCGCTCGGCAGGACGCCAGCTGCGCGCCGTTGTGCGCACCCAGCTTGCGGCGCAGGTTGTCGCGGTGCGTGTTCACCGTGTAGGGACTGATGTTCAGTTCCCGTGCGATCTGTTTGGAAGTCAGGCCGCGTGCGATGAAATCGAGGATTTCGGTTTCCCGTGCGGTCAAGGTGGTGTCGGAGGAATTCAAGAGAGATGCGAATGTCATGGTCGACCCTGGTTGGAAGTTGTCTGAGCTCAATTCAGATGCACCCACCCGGGAGCCCTGTTCAACACAGGGCTGTCGTCATCCGTGGAGGCATCGAATTCAGTGAGGGCAGTCTGCGGCAATCACCCGTTTGAGGATTGACGAACAGGTTATGAAACGCTCATGAATCGATGACTCGAAAAACGCACCGCAACGGGGTGCGGCGAGGCATGCAGCGGCTTGCGCCGGGCATGTGCAAGGCACGAAAAAAGGGCGCGACAGCAGGGTGTCGCGCCCGGAAATTCGGCGGCAGGCCCGGTGTGCGGGCGTGCGGATGCGGGGGTGTGTCGGGGCCGCGGCCCCGGGGTCACATGGCGGCTTGCAGCATCGCCCGGTAGTCCTCAACTGTCGCCAGGCGAGGATTGGTCTTGTGGCAGTGATCGGCCATCGCGCCTTCAATGACCTTGTCGAACAGGTCGGGTGTGACCCCCATGGCGGCCAAGCCTGTGGGCAGGCCCAGGCGGGCGTTCATGTCGGTGATGGCCTCGGCCACATCACCACCGCTGGCCAGCCCCATGGCGTGCGCCATGCGCTGCAGGCGGTTGTCCTTCTTCATCGATTCGGCCTCGGCGTTGAAGCGGATCACGGCCGGCAGGAAGACGGCGTTGAGCGTGCCGTGGTGCAGGCGCGGATTGACGCCGCCCAGGCTGTGGCTGAGCGAATGCACGCAGCCCAAGCCCTTCTGAAAGGCCATCGCGCCCTGCATGCTCGCGCTCATCATGTTCAGGCGCGCGTCGCGGTCCTGCCCGTTTTTCGTTGCGCGCTCGATGTTGGCCCAGCCCCGCGTCAGGCCATCGAGTCCGATGCCGTCGGCCGGTGGATTGAAGGGCGGTGCCATGAAGGTTTCCATGCAGTGGGCGATGGCGTCCATGCCGGTGGCGGCGGTGAGCATGGGCGGCAGACCGAGCGTGAGTTCGGGGTCGAGCAGGGCGGTCTTGGGCACCAGGTGCCAGCTGTGAAAGCCGAGCTTGCGGCCGTCGTCCACGATCACGATGGCGCCACGCGCCACCTCGCTGCCGGTGCCCGCCGTGGTGGGCACGGCAATGAGCGGTGGCACGCGGTCGGTGATCTTCGGTGAGCCACCTTCGATGGTGGCGTAGGTCTTGAGCGGACCCGGGTGGGTGCAGGCGATGGCCACGCCCTTGGCGCAGTCGATGGCGCTGCCGCCGCCCAGGGCAATGAGCCCGTCGCAACCCTGCGCCTGGTACACCGCCACGGCGGCGCGCACGGCGGCCTCGGTCGGGTTCGACGGGGTCTGGTCGAACACCGCGGGACTCAGGCCGGGCAGGGCGGTGGTGGTCTTGTCCAGCAGACCCGCGGCTTTCACGCCGGCGTCGGTCACGATGAGCGGGCGGCGGATGCCCACGCGTTCGCACTCGGCCTGCAACTGCGAGAGCACGCCGAAGTCGATCAGGATGTTGGTGATGTAGAGGATCTGGGCCAAGGCGGTCTCCGGTGTGGATTTTTGTTGATGGAAAACTATAGGGCTCGCGCCGCGATCCGCCTATGCCGCCAACCCGCAGTCCGTCACCCAAAAGACAGGGCTTGTGACCACGCCTTCGCGTGCCCGCCACAATGTTGACCCATGCCCCACCATCCCGACCCCCGTTCGCTCCTGACGCCGGCCATGCGCCATGTGCTGGAGCGCATTGCACGAGCGGGGCATCTGCCACTACACGCGCTCACGCCGGCGCAGGCCAAGCTGGCCTACGAGGCGGGCGCAGGCGTGCTGGAGATCCCTTCGCACAAACTGCCCAGGGTGGAAGACCTGCGCTTCGCCGCGCGCGATGGTGTGGAGCTGCGCGCGCAGTTGTTTGCACCGGATTCCGAAGTCGCCCTGCCGGTGTTGCTGTACTTCCATGGCGGTGGATTCACCGTGGGCAGCGTGGCCACGCACGCAGCGCTGTGCCGCCACCTCGCCCATCTGGCGCACTGCGCCGTGGTGTCGGTGGACTACCGGCTGGCGCCTGAGTGGAAGTTTCCGACCGCCGTGCATGACGCCTGGGACAGCCTGATGGGCCTGCGCGAGCAATGCAGCGTGCTGGGTCTGGATGCGAACCGCATCGCGGTGGGCGGCGACAGCGCCGGGGGCACACTGGCCGCTGTGACGGCGATTGCGGCGCGCGATGCCGGTGTGCCGCTGGCGCTGCAGATGCTCTTCTACCCCGGCTGCGTGGGTCACCAGGACACCGCCTCGCACAAGACCTTTGCCGAGGGCTTTCTGCTGGAGGAGCGGCACATCAGCTACTTTTTCGGCCACTACCTGCGCAGCGCGGCCGACCGCGACGACTGGCGCTTTGCCCCCCTCGACGGCGTGGACGAGCATGGCCACGTGCGCGAGCTCGACGACGTGGCGTCGGCCTGGATCGGCCTGGCCGAGTGCGATCCACTCACCGACGAAGGCGTGATGTACGCCGACCGGCTGCGGCATGCGGGCGTTGCGGTGGACATCGAGATCTACGCCGGCGTGGTGCACGGTTTCATCAACTTCGGCCGTGCCATTCCCCAGGCACTGACCGCCCACAACGACGCAGCCCGAGCGCTGCGCCAAGCTTTCAAAGAGAACTGACATGCCACTACACCGCGCCGACTTCCGCTTCTTCCACCGCCTGCGCGTGCGCTGGGCCGAGGTGGACATGCAGAAGATCGTCTTCAACGCGCACTACCTGATGTATTTCGACACCGCCATCACCGACTACTGGCGCGCGTTGGGTCTGCCCTACCAGGAAAGCATGGAGCACCTCGACGGCGACCTGTACGTGGTGAAGGCCACGGTGGAGTTCCACGCCTCGGCGCGGGTGGACGACCAGCTTGAGGTGGCCATGAGGTGCAGCCGCATCGGCAACTCCTCGCTCACCTTCACCGGCGCCATCTTCCGTGGCGACGAACACCTGATCACCGGCGAGATCATCTACGTCTTTGCCGACCCGGCCACGCAGACTTCACGACCGGTGCCCGCGTTGCTGCGCGACATCCTGACGGGATATGAGGCGGGCGAGGCTGTGACCGAGGTGCGCGTGGGCGCGTGGAGCGAACTCGGCCCGGACGCCCAGCGCCTGCGCACCGCGGTGTTCGTCGAAGAGCAGCGCATTCCGAAAGAGCTGGAGTGGGACGAGGCCGACACCACAGCCGTGCACGCCGTGGCCTACAACCGGCTGGGCCGCCCGCTGGCCACTGGCCGCCTGCTGGCCCACGAGCCGGGCACGTCCAAGATCGGCCGCATGGCGGTGGACCGAACGCTGCGCGGCGGGCGCCTGGGGCGTGATGTCTTGGAGGCCTTGATGGAAGCGGCGCGTGAGCGCGGCGATGCCGAGGTGGTGTTGCACGCGCAACGCAGCGCAGAGGGCTTCTATGCCCGGCTGGGTTACACGGTGTTGGGCGCGCCGTTCGAAGAGGCCGGCATCCCGCACGTGACCATGTTCAAGCGGCTCTGAGGCTCACCACACCAGCGTTTCGAGGTGGGCTTGTTCGGGCACCAGGCGGGCCACAGGCAGAGCGGGATCGTGGGTCCATTCATGGACGGTCACGGCGAAGCCCTGCGGCTGCGCTCGCACGCTGACCACCTGGCTGGTGCGCGTGCCATACGCGCGATCGGCCATGCGCACGAACGGGCTGGAGAGTGCTCGCTCCAGGTCGTCGGGCACGCCGGTGTGCGGCAGTTCCGGGTCCAGCACCGGCTGGTCGTGGGTCAGGGCCACTGACAAGGGAGACAACCAGTCGGATGCCGTGGTCAGCGATTCGCCGATCGCGGCTTTCAGTCGCAGGGTCTTGGGCCACGGTGTGTCCAGGCTCGCGTTGGACAGACCGAAGATGCCGGCACCCAGCGCACGCTGGTGCAGCACGCTCGCCTGAGCACCGTGCGGCGCGTCGGGGTCGCGGTTGCCCAGCCAGTGCCAGGCGCGGGCATGGAAGTCGCCCACCACCAGATTGAAGGCGCCGTACTCGGCCGGGGCGATGCCGGCCGCAAACCGCCCGACATCACCATCGCTCTGCAGCCATCGTGTGACGAGCTCGCCACGGCTGCGCCGGGCGGGTTCCTGCACCGGCTGGCGCACGTTGGTCAGCATGGCCACGCGCCCATGGGTGGTCAGGCCCAGCCATGTGCCGCGGTCACGCAGATCGCGACCGCCCACCACCTCGGTGCCATCGTCCAGCCGCCAGCGGTGCAGCGGCGCGGTGGGCCGATCCAGGAATTCGTCGCGGTTGGCGGCGATGAGCAAGGGGCAGACCGGGTCAGCGTTCAGCGCAAAGGCAATCAAGCACATGCCGAGCCTGGTTCAAATGTCGTCGAGCAGCGGGTAGGGCAGGGGCAGCAAGCTCAGCGCCGGCCCACTGGCGCTGCCGGCGTGCAAGCTGCCATCGGCGGCCGCGCTGGTCTGCATGGAGACGATGGCATCGAAGCCGCCGCCCGGGTGGGGCGCCGCCTGGACCACCGTGCCGCAGGGTTGCTCGGCGTCGCGGCTGTGGAACACCTCCTGCCCGGCGGCCAGGGCCTCAGGGCCGTGCACCAGATAAGCCCGGCGCTTGAGCGTGCCGCGAAACTGGCTGCGCGCCACCACCTCCTGGCCGGGGTAGCAGCCTTTCTTGAAGTTCACGCCGCCGACCGACTCGTAGTTGAGCATCTGCGGCACGAAGGCCTCAAACACCGGCTGGCTGAGTGTGGCCACCGCGCTTTTCACGTCCAGCCAGTTCCACAGGTCTTCACTCAAGGTGTCACCGGCGGGCGCTGCGGCGGAGGCGGGAGCCACCCACAGGGCGCGCGCGGTTCCGTCGGCGGCGTACAGGCGCACCACGCTGGCGTCTTCGTTGCGCCACTGCGTCCACGGCGCATCCGGCAGGGTGGTGGGCACGGTGCTGCCGGCCAGGCCCCAGATGGTGAAGGCCTCGCTGGCATCACTCAGCTTGGCTTTGGCGCGCAAGACAAACATCGACAGCCGCTTGAGCGTGGCGGGCAGCAGGTCCCGGCTGCAGATCAGCAGAATCTGGTCGTGGCTGCGCTTGAAACCCACGAAGCTGGCCTGCATGCGGCCCTTGGCCGAGCAGAAGGCCGCAAGGCGCGCTTCGGACAGGCCCAGCAGTGCGAAATCGTGGGTGAGCTGGCCATGGAGAAATGTCGCGGCGTCTTCTCCATCGACCTGGATCACCCCCAGCCCGGTCAACCTGGCGACGCCGTGAAGAGCTTGGGTGCTATCGAGATTCAAGGGTGGCGTCATGGGGGAGGGGCGGCGCAAGAGGAACGCCTCGCTGTGGAAGTGCCCGATTATCATCGTGTGCCCGCTTCAGGCGCTTCGCGCCAGACCCATCCCCCTGCTGAGCTCACACCCTTGTTACGCCTACTCAAACTCATGTTCGTGCTGCCCCTGGTGGCCCTGCTGATCGCGGGTGCCTTCGGTGTGTGGTGGATCGATGAACCGTTGCGGCTGGCCTCCGGCGTGACCGAGCAGAAGCCCCTGGACGTGGAGATCGAGCCCGGTCAGTCGGCCCGTGGCGTTGCTGAAAAACTCGCTTCGTCGGGTGTTCAGACACCCTGGGTGCTGTTGTACGGCTGGTTCCGGGTGTCGGGCCAGTCGCGTGACATCAAAGCCGGCAGCTACGAAATTGCCCCGGGCACCACGCCGCGCGGCCTGCTCTCCAAGCTGGTGCGGGGCGAGCAGGCCTTTCGCACCATCACCCTGCTGGAGGGCTGGAACTACCGCCAGGTGTTCGATCTGGTGCGCGCCTCGCCCGACCTCACCCAGGACCTCAACAACCTGAGTTCGGCCGACATCATGGCCCTCATCGGGTACCCCGGTCGCCACCCCGAAGGGCGGTTTTTCCCCGACACCTATCGCGTGGCCAAACGCGCCAACGCCTCCAGCGTGTTGCGCCAGGCCGCTCAGGCCATGGACAAGCGCCTGGCCGACGCGTGGGCCCAGCGAGACAGCACCGTGCCGCTGCGCACCCCGGAAGAGGCGCTCATCCTGGCCAGCATCATCGAAAAGGAAACCGGTCTGGAAAGCGACCGCCGCCGCATCGGCGGTGTGTTTTCCAACCGGCTGCGCATCGGCATGCGTCTGCAAACCGACCCTGCCGTCATTTACGGCCTGGGTGAGCGTTTCGACGGCAATCTGCGCCGCGACGACCTGCTGACCGACTCGCCCTACAACACCTACACCCGCGCCGGGCTGCCACCCACGCCGATCGCCATGCCGGGTGCCGCGTCGCTGCGGGCGGCCGTGCAGCCAGGAGACACCAACGCCATCTATTTCGTGGCGCGGGGCGACGGTTCAAGCCAGTTCAGCGCCACGCTCGAAGAGCACAATGCCGCGGTGCAGCGCTACATCCTGCGCCGCTGATTCCCGCCCGAACCTCACCCATTTCAATGCAGACCGCTGGACTTTTCATCACGTTTGAGGGCATCGACGGTGCGGGCAAATCCACCCACATTGCCGGCCTGGCCCAGGCTTTTCGGGCCCAGGGGCGGGCCGTCACGCTCACCCGCGAACCCGGTGGCACACCGCTGGCCGAAAAGCTGCGCGAGCTGGTGCTGAACGACCCGATGGATCCACTGAGCGAAGCCCTGCTGATGTTTGCCGCGCGGCGCGACCACCTGCAACAGGTGATCGAGCCCGCGCTGGCCCGCGGCGATGTGGTGCTCTGTGACCGCTTCACCGATGCGACGTTTGCCTACCAGGGCGCTGGTCGCGGCTTCGACCTGGACGTGCTGCGCCAGCTGGAGCGCTGGGTACAGGCGCTGCCGGCCCAGGACGAGCGCTTGCGCCAACCCGACCTGACGGTGTGGTTCGATCTGCCACCTGCCGTGGCCGCCGAGCGTCTGGCCGGCGCGCGCCTGCCCGACCGCTTCGAATCCCAACCCCTGGCGTTCTTCGAACGGGTGGCCGCAGGTTACGGTGATCGGCTGCGCCAGGATCCCGCGCGTTTCGCCCGCGTGGCCTCGGACCAACCCAAAGATGCGGTGTGGCGCCAGGTGCGGCAGGCCTTCGAGCAACGCGGCTGGCTGCGGGCCGAGGTACACCCATGAGCGGTTCAAATCTTGCGCCCTGGTTGCAGGCCCAACTCGTCAGCCTGATGGCCCAACGGGGCCATGCCTTGCTGCTCTCGGGCCCCTCGGGTCTCGGACAATACGACCTGGCCCTGGCGCTGGCGCGCGCCTGGCTATGCGAACAGCCCACACCGCAGGGCGCTTGCGGCGAATGTGGCAGCTGCCACGCCATCGACGTGCGCACCCATGCCGACCTGTGCGCGCTCATGCCCGAGGTGCTCAGCCTCGAATTGGGCTGGCCCCTGGACGAAAGCGCGCAAAAAGAGATCGACGACAAGAAGCGCAAACCCAGCAAGCTGATTCGGGTGGAAGCCGCGCGCGAGGCGGTTGCCTTCACCCAGACCACCCGCTCGCGCGGCAACACCAAGGTGATCCTGGTCTACCCGGCCGAGCGCATGAACATGGAGTCGGCCAACACCTTGCTCAAGACGCTGGAAGAGCCGGTCGGCGAGGTGCGCTTCATCCTGGCCACAGAGTCTGCTCACCAACTGTTGCCCACCATCCGCAGCCGCTGTCAGACCCATGCGATGGTCTGGCCAACGCAGCCCGAGGCGCTCGGCTGGTTGATCGGGCAGGTGAGCGCTGCGCAAGCGGGTGGCAAATCCCCCGCTTCACCGCCCACGCCCGAACAGGCTGCGGCGTGGCTGCAGGCGGCGGGTGGCCGACCCGATGACGCGCTGGCCTGGGCTTCCAGCGGGCTGGATGCCAAAGCCTGGGCCGGTTTGCCTCAAGCACTGGCACGAGGCGACTGGTCGGTGCTGGCCGACTGGCCCGCAGCCCAGCAGCTCGCCGTGTTGCAGAAGCTGTGTCACGACCTGATGGCCCATGGCTCGGGTGCCCCGGCCCGGTTTTTTCCGACCGCGGGACTGCCTGCGGCCCCGCGCATGACGGCATTGGCCGCCTGGTCGCGCGAACTGATGCAGGCCGCACGCTCCGTGGAGCACCCCTACAACCCGGGCCTCATGCAAGAAGCCTGGGCTGCACGCACGCGTCAGGTGCTGGCGGCCAAGGCGCACTGACTCCACAAAATGACCCACCCGGGCATGGTTTTGCAGCGCTGCAACAGGGCGCACCCCGCGCGGGATTGCCGCTAAACTCGCAGCGATGAGCACAAACCCTTCTCCCTCGGCAGCAGCGGCACGCCCGAGCGTGATCCAGCTCTCCATCAAGGAGAAGGCAGCGCTCTATGCAGCCTACATTCCCTTGTTCACAGACGGCGGCATCTTCATCCCGTCTTCCCGCGAATACCGACTGGGCGACGACGTGTATGTGTTGCTCAGTCTGCCTGACGATCCACAGCGCTATCCGGTAGCAGGCAAGGTGGCCTGGGTCACCCCGGCCAAGGCTTCGGGGGGGCGCACGCAAGGTGTTGGCATCCGCTTCCCGTCCGACGAAAAGTCGCGCATGTTGAAGCTGAAGATCGAGGAGATCCTCGGCTCCAGCCTCGGCTCCGACCGCGCCACCCAGACGCTCTGAGGCGGCTCTTCTCCCGTTGTGACGCTGATCGGGCCTTGAAAGGCCCGCTTCCCGTTGCCGAATTCCCAAGGCCCGCATGTTCACCGATTCCCACTGCCATTTGAATTTCCCGGAGCTCAAAAGCCAGCTACCCGAGATATTGAGCGCCATGGCACAAGCGCAGGTGGACCGGGCGCTGTGCATCTGCACCACGCTGGAAGAGTTCGAGGATGTCCACACGCTCGCGCGCGAGCACGACAACCTCTGGTCCACGGTGGGCGTGCACCCCGACAACGAGGGGGTGCAGGAGCCCACGCTGGACGATCTGATTGAACGGGCTGCACGTCCGCGCGTGGTGGGGATCGGCGAAACCGGGCTGGACTACTACCGTCTGGGCGAGCGCACCACGGCCGACATGGCCTGGCAGCGCGAACGTTTTCGCACCCACATCCGTGCGGCGCGGCGCACCAGCCTCCCACTCGTGATCCATACCCGCAGTGCTTCTGAAGACACCCTGACCATCCTGCGCGAGGAGGGCGGGTTTCAGGGCGATGCAGGATCGATGGACGCGGCCCGGGGCGTGTTTCACTGCTTCACCGAAACCGCCGAGGTGGCGCGCGCCGCCCTGGACCTCGGTTTCTACATCTCGTTCTCCGGCATCCTCACGTTTCGCAGTGCGGGCGACCTGCGCGAAGTCGCCGCCTTCGTGCCGCTGGATCGCATGTTGATCGAGACCGACAGCCCCTACCTGGCACCGGTGCCCCATCGGGGAAAGACCAACTCGCCGGCCTTCGTGCCGAGGGTCGCGGAGCAGATTGCCCAGATCAGGGGCCTGACCGTGACCGACGTGGCACAGGCCACCAGTGTGAATTTCGATCGCCTCTTTGACCGGGTAACGTCACCTCAAGCGGCATTTTGAGTTGATATTTCACATGAAGACTATGAAAAAGATCCAAGTTTTTAAATGGTTGTGCGTGCCATTGCTCTTGATTTCCAGCACGCTGTGGGCCGACTCGTTCAGCGACTTTTTTTCGGCGGTCAAGCGTGATGATGTTGGCGCGGTGCGGCAGCTGGCTCAGCGCGGGTTCGACTTGAACACGCGAAGTGAGGAGGGCGAACATGCGCTGTTCATGGCCTTGCGCGAAAACGCGCCAGAGGTCACGGCCTTCCTTCTGGGACAGGCCAAGGTGCAGGTGGAAAGTCGCAGCCCCAAGGACGAGAGCCCGCTGATGATGGCGGCGCTGAAAGGAAAGCTGGAGGCGGCCCGGCGCCTGATCGCGCGCAACGCGGAAGTGAACAAGCCCGGCTGGACCCCCTTGCACTACGCCGCCACCAACGCAGACGAAACGAGTCTGCCCGTGGCGCGTCTCTTGCTGGAGCACCACGCCTATATCGATGCTGAGTCCCCCAACGGCACGACGCCGTTGATGATGGCGGCGCACTACGGCCACCCTGCAGTGGTGAAGCTGCTGCTGGAAGAGGGCGCCGATCCCCTGCTGAAGAATCAGCAGGGACTCACGGCCATCGACTTCGCCAACCGCGCCCAGAGAGCCGAATCGGCCAATCTCATTGCAGCATTCGTCCGGGCGAAACAGCCCAAAGGCCGCTGGTAGTCCCCCGCGGCAGTTTGCAAAGTGAAGACGAGGGACTTCACACCACGGCGTATGTAGGTGTAACCCACATGGGGCAATTGCCTTGACCATATCAAAATCGCGACACCCATAAATTGGAGGAGACACCGTGAAGCTGGCAAGTCAAAAAGACTTTTTCTCTGGATTGATGTTCACCATCGTCGGCGCCTCGTTCGCCGTGGGTGCAACGAACTTCGACGTAGGCAACGCGGCCCGCATGGGGCCCGGCTACTTCCCCCTGCTGTTGGGCATCTTGCTGACGGTCCTGGGGCTGGTCATCACAGCCCAGTCCTTTCGCAGCAAGGCCCCCGACGGAGACCCCATCGGGCGCATCGCCTGGCGTCCCCTGTGCTTCGTGCTCGGTGCCAATCTGGCCTTTGGTGTGTTGCTGGTGGGGCTTCCCTCCATCGGGATCCCCGCCATGGGTCTGATCGTGGCCATCTACGGGCTGGTGATCATCGCTGGCTTTGCGCGTCCGAACTCCAGCATCAAGGAGTCCCTGATTCTCGCAACGCTCCTGGCGATCGGCAGCTACGGCGCCTTCGTCTACATGCTCAACCTGCAGTTCCCGGTGTGGCCTGCTTTCCTGACCGCCTGACCGGAGACACCCCCCATGGAACTCTTTGACAACCTCGCACTGGGCTTCAGTGTTGCTTTCACCCTGCAGAACCTGCTTTACGCTTTTGTAGGCTGCCTGCTGGGTACGCTCATCGGTGTGCTGCCCGGCATCGGCCCCCTCGCCACCATCGCGATGTTGCTGCCCGTGACCTACGGCCTGGAGCCCGTGGCAGCGCTCATCATGCTGGCCGGCATCTACTACGGCGCGCAGTACGGCGGATCCACCACCGCGATTCTGGTGAACCTCCCGGGAGAATCTTCCTCGGTGGTCACTGTCATCGACGGCTACCAGATGGCGCGCAAGGGCAGGGCGGGGCCCGCACTCGCCGCTGCAGGTCTTGGTTCTTTCTTCGCCGGTTGTGTCGGCACCCTGGTGTTGGCGGCGTTTGCCCCTCCGTTGACCGAGGTGGCGCTGAGCTTTGGCCCCTCCGAGTACTTCGCGCTCATGGTGCTGGGTCTCATCGGTGCCGTGGTGCTCGCCTCCGGCTCGCTGCTCAAGGCTCTGTCCATGATCGTGCTGGGCCTGCTGGTTGGCCTTATCGGTACCGACGTCAACTCCGGCGTGGCCCGATTCAGCTTCGACATTCCCGAGTTGACCGACGGCATCAGCTTCGTCGTGATCGCCATGGGCATCTTTGGCTACGGCGAAATCATCAGCAACTTGTCGCACGACGAGAGCACGCGCCAAGTGTTCACCGGCAAGGTCCATGGCCTCATGCCCACGAAGGAAGATTTCAAGCGCATGGCGCCCGCCGTCATGCGCGGCACGGCGCTGGGTTCGGTGCTGGGCATCCTGCCCGGTGGTGGCGCGCTTCTGTCGTCCTTTGCGGCGTACACCATCGAGAAGAAAACCAAGCTCAAACCGGGCGAAGTGCCTTTTGGACAGGGCAACATTCGCGGCGTGGCCGCTCCCGAGGCAGCCAACAATGCCGGCTCGCAAACCTCCTTCATCCCGCTGCTGACCCTGGGCATTCCGCCCAACGCCGTGATGGCGTTGATGGTGGGCGCGATGACCATTCACAACATCCAGCCCGGACCTCAGGTGATGACCTCGAACCCCGAGCTCTTCTGGGGACTGATCGCATCGATGTGGATCGGCAACCTGATGTTGGTGGTGCTGAACCTGCCACTCATCGGCGTGTGGGTCAAACTGTTGTCCGTGCCTTACCGCTGGCTGTTTCCAGCCATCCTGATGTTCTGCGCGATCGGCGTCTACTCGACCAACAACAACAGCTTCGATATCTGGATGGTGGCCGTTTTCGGTCTCATCGGGTACAGCTTCATCAAGCTGGGCTGTGAGCCGGCACCACTGCTGCTGGGCCTCATCCTGGGTCCGATGATGGAGGAATACCTGCGCCGCGCCTTGCTGATCTCACGGGGCGACTGGTCGGTGTTCGTCACACGACCCATCTCAGCGTCCTTGTTGGCGGCGGCCACCTTGTTGCTGGTGATCGTGTTGCTGCCTTCCATCAAGAAGAAGCGCGAAGAAGCATTCGTCGAAGAATGACCGCGCGCATCTGCTGAAGCAAGCAGATCAATGTGAAGAAGAGCCCGACCTTGAGTCGGGTTTTCTTTTTCACGCCGTCGGCCACAGAAAAGCCCAGGCGGGCATACATGGCTTTGAAGCGGCGGGCTTGTTCCATGCGGGTTTCAGGGCTGCAGGACCGTTTCCTCGGCGGTGGCTTTATCTTCCACGATGTATATTATGTATAGTTAACGATGCGAGAGCGTTTTCTGTTTTCGGGCTTGAAGCTTGCTTAGTATTCCCGTGCCTTATCCAGCCCGTACATCCCTACTATGCGGGGAAACACCAGCAGCCCGATGGCGGTGCACCCTGAAGCGTCAACCTACAATCGCAACGCTTGTCTCAACCCATTTGGCGATCAACTTCGACGCCATTGAAAGATGTTCATGAAAAACCTCCTTTTGTCCCTGAGCCTGATTAGCGCCGCCGCCCTGGTGGGTTGCGGCAAAACCGAAACGCCAGCACCTGAAGCCGCGCCGGCCGCTGCACCCGTTGCCGCCCCGGCTGCGGCACCTGCACCCGCCGAGCTGCCGGAACTCAAGGTGGCGATCGACCCGACCTACGAGCCCTTCACCTTCAAAACCGCGGACGGCAAACCCACCGGCTTTGACGTGGACATCGCCGAAGCGCTGTGCAAAGAAATCAAGCGCAAATGCGTGTACGTCGAGCAAGTCTGGGACAGCATGATCCCCGGCCTGCAAGCCAAAAAATACGACGCCATCATCAGTTCGATGTCGATCACCGAAGAGCGCCAACAGGTCGTCGACTTCACCGACAAGTACTACTTCACGCCCAGCCGCATCGTCGTCAAGACCGGCACGGCCTTCACCGACGTCGCTTCCCTCAAGGGCAAAAAAATCGGCGTTCTCAAGGGCAGCACCCAAGAGAAGTACGCCATGGGTGAACTCAAGGCAGCAGGTGTAAGCGTCGTTCCCTATGAAGCCCAGGATCAGGTCTACCTGGACATCAAATCCGGCCGCCTCGACGGCACCGTGGCTGACCAGGTTGAAGTCAATGGCGGCTTCCTGAGCAAGCCTGAAGGCGCCGGCTACGGCTTTGTGGGCCCTGTGCTCGCAGATGCGAAGTACTTCGGCACCGGCGTGGGCGTGGCCCTGCGCAAAGGCGAGACCGCTCTCAAGGATGAGTTGAACGCCGGCATCAAGGCCATTCGCTCCAACGGCGTCTACGAGACGGTCAGCAAGAAGTACTTCGACTTCGACGTGTACGGCAACTAAGCTGTAGCGTGCTCTCCGGCTACTTCGCCTCGATCCTGCAGGGCGCCCTCCTCACGGTGGGCGTTTCACTGGCCGCCCTGGTGGTGGCCATCCTGCTGGGTCTGCTCGGTGCCGTGGCCAAACTCTCGGGCCGCCCCATTCTTGTGGGGCTGGCCACCGTCTACACCACGCTGGTGCGTGGCATTCCCGAGCTGGTGCTCATGTTGCTCATCTTCTATGGCGGCACCATCGGCCTCAATCACCTGCTCGAAGCAATGGGCAACAAGTCCTCGGTGGACATCAACCCGTTCCTGGCGGGCATGCTCACCATCGGCTTCATTTATGGCGCCTACATGACGGAGACTTTCCGCGGCGCCATCCTCTCGATCCCGAAGGGGCAGATGGAAGCTGCGTGGGCGTTCGGCATGGGACCTGTCCGCACTTTCTTGCGCATCACTGCCCCCCAAATGGTGCGCTACGCCTTGCCCGGCTTCACCAACAACTGGTTGGTGCTGATCAAGGCCACAGCCCTCATCAGCCTGATCGGTTTGCAGGAGATGACCTACCTGGCCAAACAGGCCAGCGCGGCCACCCGCGAACCCTTCACCTTCTTCCTGTTTGCCGCTGCGCTGTTCCTGGTCTACACCTCCGTGTCGTTGTGGGCTCTGCGTTGGCTGGATCGACGCTTCAGCTTGGGCGTGAAGCGCGCCAACACCTGAGCAACAGCCATGAAATGGGAAATCATCTTTCAGCCCAGCACCCTGGCCATGTATGGCGAGGGCCTCATCACCACTTTGTGGTTGCTGCTCTCGTCCCTGGGCGTGGGCACGGTGCTCGCCGTGTTGTTCGCTCTGGCATTGACGAGTTCGGTGGCGCCGCTGCGATGGCTCGTCGGTGCCTACACCTACGTCATCCGTGGCACGCCGCTGCTGATTCAGCTCTACATGATTTACTACGGTCTGGCGCAACTGGACTGGATCCAGGAGCGCTGGAACGACGTCTGGCCCTGGACGCACTTCAAGGAGCCTTTTTTCTGCGCGTTGCTCGCCTTCAGCCTGAACACCGCTGGCTACACCGCCGAGATGCTGGCAGGGGCGATCCGGGAAACCGCCGCCGGTGAAATCGAGGCCGCGCAGGCCATGGGCATGAGCTCCGCCACCGCGATGCGTCGCATCGTGCTGCCCAGCGCCATTCGCCGCACCCTGCCGGCTTACAGCAACGAGGTGGTGATGATGCTGCACGCCACCAGCCTGGCCAGCACCGTGCCCGCCATGCTGGATGTGACCGCCGCCGCCAGCCGCATATATTCCGATTTCTACCTGCCCTTCGAGGCCTATATTTTTGCGGCCGCGATCTACCTCACCATCACGTTCAGCCTGGTGGGGGCTTTCAAGCTCGCCGAGCGTCGCTTCCTGGCCCACCTGGCACCCCGCGGACATTGAGGTTCGCGGCCTCAGTCGAACCATGCAACGCACCGAATATCCCCTGTTGAGCCCAAGCCTGGGCAGCCAGAAGACCTTGGTGGGTTTTCACTTTGGCACGCCCGGCGCCCGCCCCAAGGTCTACATACAGGCCAGCCTGCACGCGGAAGAACTGCCCGGCATGCTGGTCGCGCACCATTTGCGCGAGCGGCTGGAAGAGGCCGAAAAGGCGGGGCTCCTGCTGGGCGAGGTCATCGTGGTGCCGGCGGCCAACCCGATTGGCCTCAGCCAGCGCCTGGACCACCGCGCCATGGGCCGTTTCGAGTTCGACACGGCACAGAACTTCAACCGTCACTACCCGGACATGGCTGCCGCCGTGCTGACCGACGCCAGTTCCCGCATGGGCCCCGACGCACATGCCAATGTGGCCACGGTGCGCAAACTGGTGAGCGAGTGGCTCATCCAGTGGCAGCCCGCCAGCGAACTCGACAGCATGCGCCGACGGTTGCTGCTGCTCTCCCACGACGCCGATCTGGTGCTTGACCTCCACTGTGACAACGACGCGGTGATGCACCTCTACAGCGAGGAGGCCTGCTGGCCACCGTTCGAACCGCTTGCGCGCCTGCTCGGTTGTCAGGCCGTGCTGCTGGCGCGCGAGTCTGGCGGTGGACCGTTCGACGAGCGCCTGTCGGGACTGTGGTGGCAGTTGGCCGCTGCACTGCGCGCCCAAGGCGTGAAGGCCCCCCTGCCCCAGGCATGTGCCAGCACCACGGTGGAGTTGCGTGGCGAGGGTGACGTGTCGCACGACCTCGCACGGCAAGACGCGCAGGCGATCTTTGCTTTCCTGGAGCACACAGGCGCCCTGGCTGCCGTCGCGCCGCGCACGCTGCCTCCCATGGTTTGCAAGCCGACCCCGCTGGCGGGCTCGCAGACACTGCGTTCACCGGTTCCGGGTGTGCTGGTGTTTCTGGCCAAACCCGGTACGCACCTGGACGTGGGCGACGTGGTGGCCGAAGTGATCGATCCCACGGCCCCCGGACTTGCACGGGTGCATGAAGTGCGCTCCGAGGTCTCGGGTGTGCTGTATGCCAGCGTGCGCGAACGCTACATCGTTTCAGGCGGTGAAGTCGGCAAGATCGCCGGCGCCACCCCGTTCCGCTCAGGCGATCTGCTGGGCGCCTGAGTTTCCATCTCCATCGGGCATCGAACATGACTGCAGAATCCACCGCCACCCGAACGCCCGGCCGCCCCTTGCTGGAGGTCCACGACATCCACAAGCGTTTTGGTGCCAACGAAGTGCTCAAAGGCGTGTCGCTGCAGGCCCGCGCTGGCGATGTGATCAGCCTGATCGGCAGTTCCGGTTCGGGCAAGAGCACGCTGCTGCGTTGCATCAACCTGCTGGAGAACCCCAACACCGGTCGCATCATCCTCGCCGGCGAAGAGCTGCAGCTCAAGGCGGACAAACGCGGCGAGTTGCGCGCGGTCAATGCGGCGCAGTTGCAGCGCTTGCGCACCAAGCTGGCCATGGTGTTCCAGCATTTCAACCTCTGGGCGCACATGACGGTGCTGCAGAACATCATCGAGGCGCCAGTGAACGTGTTGGGCATCCCCAAAGACAAGGCGGTGGAGACGGCGCGCCGGTATCTGGAGCGTGTGGGCCTGCGCGGTGTGGAAGATCGCTATCCCTCGCACATGAGTGGCGGCCAGCAGCAGCGCGTGGCGATTGCGCGCGCGCTGGCCGTGGAGCCTGACGTGATGCTCTTCGACGAGCCCACCAGTGCGCTCGACCCCGAACTGGTGGGCGAGGTGCTGCGCGTGATGAAGCTGCTGGCCGAAGAAGGCCGCACCATGGTGGTGGTGACGCACGAGATGGGCTTCGCGCGCGAGGTGTCCTCGCACCTCATCTTCCTGCACAAGGGCTGCATTGAAGAACAGGGCGTGCCCGCCGAGGTGCTGGCCCGACCCAAGAGCGAGCGCCTCGCTCAGTTCCTCTCAGGCAACTTGAAGTAAGGCACCCTTCTTCAGGGTGTGAGCTCGAGCGTGGAAGTCCACTCGCCGGGTTTCATGGTGAGCGTCCGGTACTCCACCGCCGACCAGGTCTTGCTCATGTCGCGGTAGCGGCCTGAAAACACGTTGCCGCTCTGCCCGGTCTGGTAGATGAATCGCGAGTTGTCCATGTCGGCCAGGTCGTAGATGGCGCGCAGGCTGGCCGCGTGCCGGTTGGCAAACGGTGCATCGGCCTTGTCCAGGTGGTACTGCCCCACATTGATCGTGAACGGGTCGCCGCCCGTGGGGGAGCGCACCTCGAAGAACGGTGCCAGCGGCTTGACGTTGCTCATCGGCCGGTGCATGGAGATGGCCGGGTGGGCGTCGGCCCAACGCCAGTTGGCCACGTTGTCGCCCTGCTTCACGCGCAACTGATCGAGCGCGCGATCCAGCGCCCGTGTGCTGGCCGCCTCGCAACCTGCCGCGCCGCACCACGCGGTGTCGTTGCGCTCCAGGATGCCCTCGACCGCATGGCGAAACAGGCGCTTGCCATACATGGTCTCAAAGCGTGCCTGTCCGAGCCGCTCTCCCACCACCTGGCGCGTGAAGGCATCCACCCACGCCGTGTAGATCAAGGGTGCCGCCAGGTCCGCTCGCATCTCTCCGTTGAATTCCTTGAGTTGCGCCTGTGCTGCAGCGGCCAGCGGGTGGCTTGATGGGGTCTTCTGCAGGAACGGCAGCAGGCGCACCGTGGCGGCCGATTGAAGATCGCCGTGCATGGTCTGGAAAGACGCCACCGTGTGCTGCGGCGTGGCCTGCAACAACGCTTCGATGCGTTCCTGCCGGTACGACGGCGCCCAGTCCTGCGTGAGGAAGTGAGGGTAATCGGCGGCGTGGATGCGCTGGTTGGCGGTGGCGATCCAGCCGCGCTCACCCGCGTCCTGCGGCGTGTCTTCAAAGGGCAGCCAGCCGACCCAGTCGTACCGAGCCTCCCAGCCCGGCGCCGGGGCCACGCCGCGAATGTCGTTGTCCGCCGCCCTGACGGGGATCTTGCCCACCGCCTTGTAGGCGATCACGCCGGTTCGATCGGCCATCAACGCGTTCTGCATCGGCGAATGGAAATCGGCGAACGCTTTCGTCAGCTCGGCCACCGACTGTGCGCGGTTCGACTCGATCGTGGCCACCACGTTGCGGTTGTCGGCATCGAGTGCGCTCCAGCGCAGGGCGAGCACGAAGCGGCTGGTGTCGATCACTTCGCCGTGGCGCGCCTGTGCGTCGCTGAGCACCGGGCCGTGGCGTGTGCTGCGCACCATGTGGCTCACGTCGGGTTGACCCTTCACACGGATGGTTTCCATGCGCAGGATGAAGTCGGCCCAGACCGGCTCGGCGGTGCTGCCCGGCACCCGGTATTGCGCCGGGTTGGCCGGATTGATCTGCTCGATGTAGAGGTCTTGCACGTCGGGACCGGTGTTGGTGAACCCCCAGGCCACCTGCTCGGTCCGCCCCAGCACCACGAACGGCGTGCCGGGCAAAGTGGCGCCGATCACGTCCATGCCCTTGATGCCGTCCGCATCGGGCGCCTGCAAACGCGCGAAATACCAGATGGCTGGCGCGCTCAACCCCAGGTGCGGATCGTTGGCCAGCAAGGGCATGCCGGTCTTGCTGCGCGCGCCCGACACCACCCAGTTGTTGGAGCCCTTGCCTTCGATGTTGCCCAGCTCGTTCGCCCAGCGCTGCATGTCGCGGCCAATGAGTGCGGCCATGCTCTGCGACTGCTCGGGCCCGGCCGTCGAGGTGGTGGTCGGCGCGCTTCGGTACAGCCCGAGACCACGGTACAGGGTGGCCAGGTCGGCCGTGGCCGCCGGCTGCTCACCCGGATAAGGGGGAAACAGTTGCCACAACGCCGGCGTGTCGATGCTTTGCAGGGCGGTGAGTCGCGCGAATTCGTTGCCCCAGTTGCCGCCGAGGTCCAGCGCCATCATGAGCGACCAGCCCACGCTGTCCAGCGGGTCCCAATAGCGCCCGGCCCGGGCTTCGGGACCCGGATCCACACCCAGCAGAATGAATTCGGGCGACCGTGCCTGCGAACTGTTGGCGAAGAACGCATTGACCCCTTCGCTGTAGGCCTCCAGGGCCAGGCGTGCATCAGGGGGCAAGCCATCCCATTGGCGCTTCGCAGCCTCACGAATGCCCAGTGTGCGCATGAGCTTGTCGGTTTCCAGGGTGGCGGGGCCGAGCACTTCAGAAAGCGCACCGCGCATCACGCGCCGGTTGAACTCCAACTGCCAGCCACGCTCCTGGGCGTGCACATAGCCCATGGCTTTCCAGGCATCCGTTGGCCGGGTGGCCAGGATGTGTGTCACATCGCTGGCATCGCGGTGCACCTTCACCGGCGCGCTCAGGCCGCTCAACTGCAGTTGTCCATTCATCTGCGGCAGGCTGCGCTGCGCATAGATGGCGGCCAGGGTTGCGCCTGCGGCCAGCAGCACCACCAGGAGCTTGAAGAAACGTTTGATCCAGCGCATGGTGTCTCCTGCGTGTTTTTGGAAGGCTGTCCACCGCGAGCGGCGAGGTTGCCGCGACCCGGCCCGGGAGGCAGTCAGTTTCGAAGGGGCGTGCGCCCAAGCACCATGTTGCCGTTGACCAGCTTGAAGCTCACCATGGGTGCACTGAAATCGGTGAACGGTGCACCCAGCGCGATCTCGCCGTCGCTGTGCAGCATGCATTCTTGCCGGCGCAGCGCAATCACGTTGTCACCACCCGCAAAGCGCACCCAGGTGCCGTAGCTGCTGATGTCCTCGAGCACGTAGTTGCCGGAGCGGATGTCGATGCTGGTGTGCATGCGGGAAACGCGTGGATCACTGACCACGAAGTCGGCCTCGGGCACACGCCCGATCTTCAAGGGCAACTCGGTCACGCCGAAGCTGCGGTTGGTGTCCAGCCAGGCCAGCTCGATCCCGCCCATGCCCACGTCCTTGGGCGGTATGAGGGCATGCAGGTCGGCGGGCAAGGTCAGGAACTCGGAGAGCATTTCTTGCTGCCATTCGATGCGAAACACCTCACAGGGTTCGGTGCGGCCCTTGATACGGATGGGGCCCAGGCTGCGACTGCGCACCGGGGTGCGGGCGCCCAGTTCGCGCACCACGTTGTCCGTCGCCAGAATCTGTTCTCCACCAGCCAGATCGCTAAGGCGCGAAGCAAGGTTGACGGCGTCCCCGAAGCAATCGCCATCGACCACCACGACCTGGCCTCGCGCCATGCCGATCTGCATCATGAGTTTGAGACGGTTCGGCCACTGAACCACGCGTTTGGCGTGTTCCTGCTGGATCTGAACCATGGCCTCCACCGCCAGACGGTTGCTTGAAAAAGACATCAAGACACCGTCGCCCAACATTTTCACGACGACGCCGCCGTGTTCCATGCCCGTGGCGCCGATCCACTGGGTGAGCTTGGTCACCACCATCGTGGCGCGGTCGTTTCCCAGTGTTTCAAACACCGAGACGCTCCCCGTCAAATCCACGAACGCAATTGTCAGTTCAGCCATAGAGCAAAAGAATATCGGCTGGATTAAAGCACAGGCTCCAGGCAACGCCTTGTCACGAACAAACACACTGGCGCGGGGGTTTGCGCGGGCGTTGTTGCGTTCTTGGCAAACACTGGAACGGCAGGGTATTAATCCGAAATCACAAGTTTGGTCAGATTTGATACAAAAGGTACTACAAACCTAAAGCAGGAGATAAAAATATCGCTGTAAACCCTTGATTTGAATGTTGTTTTTATAAAAGTAAATGACGTACGGGATTGCAAGATCAGTGTGAGTGAACGTATCCTAGCGACGGATTCATATAAAAGTCGTTGAGGACACCCCATGCGCTGGTTCAAACCCGGTATTCGCAACAGCATTTCTGCCCTTCTGGGGCCGGAGGTCCATCGGGATCCGGGCGAGGCGCTCGAGCCGGTGCGAAAAGCGATGCTGGATGTGCTGGGCGAAGATGGTGCGCAAATCAATCCCCAATTGGTCCGACGCCTCAAGTACCTCCACGACCCACACGCTTTGTGGTTTGCTCGGGCTGAAATGGTCGCCGTCCTGAGCCAGCTGTATGGCGAGGCGCTGGCGGTGCACCGGGTTCAAAGCCTGTCGCCGGTGTTTCAAGGCCTTGTGCCCAAAAGCCTGATCAATTCCTCCCGCTTGCGCAGCCGTTGAAATTCACCCCCCGGCGAACACCGCCACAGCTGCCTCAACCCCAGTAGATCAGGGCATCACGCCCTTCCACCATCAGGTCAACTTTCTGCCCCACGGGCAGCAGCACCTTGGTCGGCACATGACCAAACGGCAGGCCGGTGAACACAGGGGTCCTGGTCTGGGTCCGCAACCAGTCGACCACGGTCTGCAGCTTGAAGCCTCGGTCGTAACCCGGCACCAGCTTGAACCGGTTGAACGATCCCATCAACACCGCTTTCTGCCGGCCCAGGATGCCCGCATTGAGCAACTGCGTGAGCTGGCGCTCGACGCGGTAGGGGTGTTCGTTGGTGTCTTCCAGAAACAGGATGCCCCCGGTGATGGCAGGCAAATAGGGCGTACCCACCAGAGAGCAGATCACATTGAGGTTGCCGCCCCACAAGGTCGCCGAGCGAATCCGCAGGGCGGGCTCTGCATCGGCCTTGCCGGGTTTCATGGATGGCAGGTCGGAGGCGGGCAGGCGCCAGCCAGCGCCTTCACCCTGCCCGATCAGCAGATCGTCAAAACACGCTTCCATGATGTCGTCGGGCGCCTCGGCGCCAAAGTCTTCGCCCAGTGCCGGGCCGGCCCAGGTGCCCGCGCCGGTCTTGGCGAGCAAGGCCATCTGCAGGGCGGTGAAGTCGCTCAGGCCTACAAACCGGGTGCCGCCTTCAATGGCCTTGGTGATCTTCTTGAAAGGAAGCTCACCCAGGATGCGCGTGAGGCCGTAACCTCCCCGGGAAATGAGCGCCACATCGGCACCACTGGCCGCCGCACGGCCAATCGCGGCCAGACGCGTGGCGTCGTCGCCCGCAAAACGCATGTGGGTGGAGAGGGCCGCCTCGTCGATCTCCACTTCATGCCCCAGGGCCTTGAGCCGTGCCACCCCTCGGCGATACGCGGCTTTGTCGCGCACGGCGCTGGAGGGGGAGTAGATGTAGATGTGGCTCATGGGTTCGGGGCGCTGCAAAGGGCCCCCATTATCGAGGTGCTCAAACGCTGAAATGGCGCACCGCGGCCCGCGCAATGGCTTCGCCATGTTCCTGCACGAAATGACCGGCCTGCGGGATCAGCATCGGGTCGGGACATCCGTGAATCGAAGCGTGAAGCGCACGCATCACCGGTTCGCCCAGCACAGGGTCTTGTTGACCAATGGCCATGAGGCTCTGCCCTTTCCATCGGGTGGACCAGAAGGCCTTTGCCCGTCGGCTGAGGGCCGCGCCGTCATCGTCCAACTGCTCGGGGACCAGGGCTGGAAACGCGCGCAGCGCGGCGCGGTGCCCACGGTCGGGAAACGGCGCGTTGTAGGCGGCGCATTCGTCGGCGCTCATCTGCGGATTGCCGCGCGAGAACAGGCGCGCGACATCGAACTCGGGGTTTTGCGCGCACATGTTGCGCCAGGCGAGGAAGCCGGGCGAGAGCGGCACGTCGCCGCTGGCCAGTGTGGTGTTCATCACCAGCAGGCCGCGGTAGCGGTCGGGCGCCTCCATCGGCAGCGTGAGGCCCAGCAGGCCGCCCCAGTCCTGCACCACGAGCACCACGTTGTGCAGGTCGAGCCGCTCAATGAATTCGAGCAGCACCTGGCGGTGCCAGGTGAACGTGTGCGCGCCGTCCTTCTTGGGTTTGTCGCTGCGGCCGAAGCCGATCAGGTCGGGCGCGACCACGCGCGCGCCGCTGGCGAGAAACACCGGGATCATCTTGCGGTAGAGGTAGCTCCAGGCGGGGTTGCCGTGCAGGCAGAGCCAGGTCAAATGCCGATCGCCCTGAGCCTGTCGAAGGGGGGGGCCTTCGTCCACGCAGTGCATGCGCAAGCCACCGAGCGCGGGCAGGTCGCTCAGGTAGTGCGGCGCCCAGGGGTAGCCGGGCAGGCCTTCAAAGCGCTCGTCGGGTGTGCGCAGCGCGTCTTCACGCAGGGGGTGCAGGTTCACGCGCCGCTCCTTGAAAAAGCCACGCAGCAGTTGCGCGCCCTCCTCGGCCAGCACACCGCGTTGCACCTCCGTCTGGTGGTTGAGTTGCGCGTGATCGAACAGGTTGAGCACCGAACCCGCGGCGCCGGTCTTGGGATCGGCCGCACCGAACACCACGCGCGCCAGGCGCGCATGCAGCATGGCGCCGCTGCACATCGCACACGGCTCCAGCGTCACATACAGGGTGCAGCCCTCAAGCCGGTAATTGCCCAACGCCTGCGCCGCCGCGCGCAGCGCCACGATCTCGGCATGGGCAGTGGGGTCGTGGCCGTCGATGGGTGCGTTGCGCCCGGTGGCGATCACACGCCCGTCCTTCACCACCACCGCGCCCACCGGCACCTCACCGATCTCGGCGGCGGCGCTGGCTTCGGCCAGTGCCAGGCGCATGAAACGGGCGTCGTCGTGGTCGGGCACAGAGGGCATTCGGCGAGTGTAGGCGAGCCCCGATACCCCAGCCTGTAAACTGCACGTGGGTGTTGGCGCTGCATGTCGCAGTGAAACAGGTTCTTGCGCTGGTCGGGCCGCCACGCGGGATCAACACGTCCATGAACCGACATACCCCTCCGCAGACCCTGCCTCGCGCCCAAGTTCTGGCCGAGCGCGCCTTCTCCACCCTCGATCGTTTCCTCCACATTGAAGCCGTCAGCGGCATCGTGTTGCTGCTGGCTGCCGCCATCGCGTTGATCTGGGCCAATTCGCCCGCCGCCGCGAGCTACCACGCGCTGTGGCATGCACCGGTGTCGATCGGCCTGGGCAGCCATGTGTTTTCCCAGTCCCTGCACTTCTGGATCAACGACGCCTTGATGGCGGTGTTCTTCCTGGTCGTGGGCATGGAAATCCGGCGCGAGATCCACGAAGGTGCGCTGGCCAGCCTGCAGCTCGCGGCCCTGCCCCTGGCCGCCGCCCTGGGCGGCGTGCTGGTGCCAGCGTTGATCTACGTTGCGCTGAACACCGAACCCACACAGCTGCGCGGCTGGGCTGTTCCGACCGCCACCGACATCGCGTTCGCCGTGGGCATTCTGGCGCTGCTCGGCCGGTCCATTCCCGGCAACGTGCGGGTGTTGTTGCTGGCCCTGGCCATCATCGACGACATCGTCGCGGTGTTGATCATCGCGGCCTTCTACTCCGGCGGGCTGGACTACAGCGGCCTGCTGGTGGCGGGCACTGGCGTGTTGATGGTGTTGGGCCTGCAGAAGATCGGCGTGGGATCGGCCTGGGCCTACGTGGTGCCGGGTGCGGTGCTCTGGGTGGGCCTGTTGTTGACCGGTGTGCACCCCACCCTGGCTGGTGTCGCGCTGGGACTGATGACGCCGGTGGTGTCGGGGCGCATGCGCGAGCAGCCGCTGGACCTGGCCAGCCGCGCGCTTCATGACCTGAACGCAGGTACCGACCTCACCCCGCACGAACTCGCGGGACCGCTGAAAGAACTGCGGCAGGCGCAGCGCGAGGTTCTGCCGCCAGTGATCCGGGTGCAGATGGCGCTGCACCCCTGGGTCGCTTACGGTGTGATGCCGCTGTTCGCACTGGCCAACGCGGGCGTCACGCTCGACGGCGTTGACCTGAGCCTGGCCAGTGCGCAGGCCGTCACCGTGGGCGTGTTGCTGGCCCTGGTGCTCGGCAAACCCCTGGGCGTGTTCGCGGCCAGCTGGCTGGCCGTGCGCCTGGGCTGGTGCCGCCTTCCACCGGGCGTGAGCTGGTCGGGCGTCTTGCTCGTAGGGCTGCTCGCCGGCATTGGTTTCACCATGTCGATCTTCATCGCCACGCTCGCCTTCGTGGATGCCAATCTGCTCAACGCCGCCAAAGTGGGGGTGCTGCTGGCCTCTCTGGTGGCGGCGGTGCTCGGTCTGGCCTGGGGGTTTTGGCAGACCAGGCGCGCGCGCCGCAGCGCCCCTCTGGCATGATCGCGCATTCTTCTGGTGTACCCTGATGCCACACGCCCCGCAACGCCGCTGGGAGCTGGATGCCCTGCGGGGCCTCATGCTCGTCCTGATGACGCTGACCCACATGCCGACGATGTACTCGTTGCCCACCGGTCAGCCGTTCGGCTTTGTGTCTGCCGCTGAAGGCTTCGTGTTCCTCTCGGCGTTCATGGCGGGCCGCGTCTACGGCAACCGAGCCCGGCGCGACGGCGTGGCGGTCATGCAGAACGCCTTTCACCAGCGCGCATTCAAGCTCTACTTGTGCCAGCTCGGCTTGTTGCTGCTGGCGTTCACGGTGATCGCCTGGCTGGGCGTGCACAACCGGCAAGGTGGCGCCACCGGCCTGCTCGAGTTCTTCTTCATCGACCCGCAGGCCGCCGTGGTGGGGGCCGCCCTGTTGCTGCACAACCCGCCCCTGCTGGACATCCTGCCGCTGTACATCGTGCTGATGCTGGCGAGCCCCTGGCTGCTGCGTCATGCCTTGCGCCACGGGTGGGCTGGCGTGCTCTCGGTGAGCGCCCTGCTCTGGCTGGCCGCGCAGTGGGGCCTGGGCCTGGCGTTGCACGAACTGGCCGGCCTGGCCATTCCCTACAAGGACATGGGCGCTTTCCACTGGTTCGCCTGGCAGGCGCTGTGGGTGGTTGGCCTGTGCCTGGGTGCGCGTCAGCTGCCGCTGCCCCGCATTCCACTCTGGTGTGTCGTTCCGGCTGCGGTGTACGCCGCGGGCATGTTCTTGTGGCGCCACATGGTGGGCCAGGACCCGATGCCCGGCGTGCCGGCTGTGGGCATGCTGCTGGACAAATGGTCCCTGGGGCCCTTGCGTGTGCTGAACTTCGCCAGCGTGTTCGTGCTGCTCGTGTCCTTCGGCCCCTGGTTGAAGCAGGTGCTCCCGCGCCCGCTTCCACTGGAGTTGCTGGGTCGCCATTCGCTGTCGGTGTTCTGCGCCCACATCGTGATCGCCTTGTTCACCCTGGCCTTCTTCGGCTCGACCCAGGTCGTGCGCCCCTGGAGCACCGATGTGGCCTTGCTGGCAGGAGCATTCGCAGGCCTGTTTGCGGTGGCCCTGACGGCGCAGGCGCGCGAACGCAGCAGCTGGCGTCCCGCCCCGGTGTGGCGCTCAGGGCCTCAGGTGCGCTGAGACAATCTGGCGCCACAGGCCATAGCCTTCGGCGCTCAGGTGCAGCTGGTCGCGCACGAACAGCTCCGGTCGCGCCCGACCGTCGTTGTCCAGCATGGCGGTGTGCACGTCGATGTAGTCGAGACGGTCGTCGTTGAGCACAAAGGTCTGGATCAAGAGGTTGGCTTCGCGCATGGCGGCCATGTGTGCCAGCCGCGAGGGGCTGGGCTTGATCGACATGTAGGCCACCCGCGTGGCCGGCAGTGCGCTTTGCACCTGCTGCACGAACCGCGCGAAATGGCCCAGCAGATCCTGCGGGCTGGCACCTTCAACGAGATCGTTTTCACCCGCATAGAGGACCACCAGGCGCGGCTGATAAGGCATCACGAGACGGTGCACCAGGTCAGCGCTGTCGGACAGGCGTGAGCCGCCAAATCCGCGCCGGATCACCAGAGGCTGATCGGCAAAAGCCGTTTCCAGGCCGCTCCACATGCGGATCGACGAACTGCCCACGAACAACACGCCGCCGGCGGGCGGCATCTGCTTGCGATCGGCCGCGGCGAAGGCGTCCAGCTCGCTCTTCCATCGCTGCTCTGCCGTGGCACCGGCCTGCGCCCAGACCGCCGGTGTCAGCCAGGCCAACGCGACCAGCAACCAGGCGCGTCGGTTCATGCCCCCTGCCCTGTCAGCCCCAGACGGCGCATCCAGCCAGCCAGGGCCTGCTCGTCGCCGTTGCCCTGCGCGTAGGCACTCAGCATGGCCGCGTGCGACTCGGGGCGGTGCTGGTTGAGCTTGACCTTGCACTGCAGGTCGGTGACGCGCAGCTCGAACGCCACGATGCCCTGCATCATCTTGTGCTGGTAGTCCTCGCCCAGGCCGCGCCACTGGTCGGCGTAGGCCGGGTCGTGGTCGTGGATCAGGTGTTTGAGCAGACGGTCCTTGTCGTCAAAACCGTCCAGTGTCGAGACCTGCACGGTGCAGTGCACGGCGAGGTAGTTCCAGGTGGGCACGCGCGCCAGATCCGGGTAGACGCGCGGTGTCATGTAGGCATGGGGTCCCATGAACGTGACCACGGCCTTTGGGCGCTCGCGCAGGAGTTTCGCGTGCGGGTTGGGTCTTGCCACGTGACCCAGCAGCACGAGCCCCGATTCTTCTTCCAGCAGGTGCAGCGGCAGGTGCGTGACGAACGGCAGGCCCTCGTCGTCGGTGGAGATGAGGCTGGCGAACGGGTGCGCCCGGATGAGTTCGCGGGCGATGGCGGGGTCTTTGGCAACAAACTGTGGCGGCAAATACATGGAGACCTCTTTCGAGCGTTGGTTCAAGCGAGCGAGCCGCAGTGTATTCCCGCAGCACAAAGTCAGGCGCGAGTGGGATGATGGCGCCACGTCACTCTGCCACCGCCATGACCTTCCTCCACCACCCCGCTTTCCAGAGCCTCGTGCTGCCGTTCGTGCTCGCGTTGGCGGCCTGCTTGTTGCTGCGGATGGCGGGCCTGCGCTGGGCAGCGCTGGGTGCGTCGCTCGGGCTGGTGCTGGCCATGGCCGTGTGGCCAGGCTTCGATTGGCCGGCCAGTTCACGCACGCAGACGCTGCCTTGGGCCGCACTCGGCAGCACGCTCTTGGCCGCACTGGCGATCGCGCTGAAGGCGCCGGGCACGAAGGCCATGGGGCGGCGCAATGGCCTGGTCGCCACCGTGTTGCTCACGCTCGCCGCCCTGGCGCTCGTTGCCTGGCCGGCTTTGGGTGGCTCGATGTTGCTGGCCCAGCTCGCCTTGATGCTGGGTGCGGTCACCGGCGTGGCGGTGCTGTGGGCCTGGCGTGCCGCTTCGGTCTCGCCGGCTTCGCTGCTTCCGTTGCTGGTCACCGGCATCGGCATCGCGCTGTGCGTGGCCTGGCTGCCACCCGGTGGCTCCGAAGGCACGGGTGAGAACAAGGGCGATGACCCTTACTACGCCCCTCAGTGGAAATAGGCGATGTCCAGCCCGGTCGTCAAGTCGAGGGCTATTCCGGGTTTTGACGCGATGGCGGGGTGGCGATGCGATGATGACCAGATGCCCTCGACCGTGCAGCTCACCTCCCCGCCCGCGGCCGCCGAAGCGGTGACGGACGTTCCGCACGACTGGCCCGGATTCTGGCTGGAAATGCTGCGCGCACGTGACGGCGAGCCCTCGCCCCAACTGCGCCACAACCCCGAGACCGGCTGGGCGCTGGATGGTCAGGTCAGCGCGCGCTCCGCTGCCCTGTTCGGTCTGTACAAACCCCTGCTTGACGCGCGGGCGCGCCAGCGAAGGCCACGCGGTCAGTCACCGTGGGTGATGGCACAACTCGGCCAGAGTCTGGACGGCTTTGTCGCCACCGCCACCGGCGACTCTTACTACGTCAACGGTGCTCACTGCCTGTTGCACCTGCATCGACTGCGCGCGCTGTGCGACGCGGTGGTGGTGGGCGCGGGCACGGTGTCCATCGACAACCCGCAGCTCACCACCCGCCGCGTGCCTGGGCCGCAGCCGGTGCGCGTGGTGATGGACCCGGCCGCGCGCCTCGATGGCCAGTCTCGCGTGTTTCGCGACGGGCAGGCGCCCACGCTCTGGGTGTGCGACACCCGCCATGCGGCGCAAGCTCGCTCGCGCCTGGGTCGGCAGGCAGTGCCCACCGAGGTGCTGCCGGTCGACGACCTGCTCACCAAGGACGCGCAGGCGTGTTACCACCCGCAGCGAGCCGTGGATGCGCTGGCCGAGCGCGGCTTGAAATTCCTGTTCGTCGAGGGTGGTGGCATCACCGTTTCACGTTTTTTCACCGCAGGCGCGTTGGACCGCCTGCACCTGGTGGTGGCGCCGGTGCTCATTGGCAACGGCCGCCGAGGCCTGCAGGCGCCCGCCCACGCGGTGATGGCCGACTGCCCGCGCCCCAAAGCGCGCACGCTGGCGCTGGGGCCGGACATGCTCTGGGATCTGGACCTGCGTTCGTCCTCGCGCTAGGAAGGCAGCGCCAGCAGGTCCAGGTGGCCCACGCGCAGATGAGCTTCTGACGCCATGGCGCGCCGCCGCCGACGCCACGCTCGCACCGACGGCGCTGACGCACGCGACTGTTCGCTCGCGGCCACTGCCATGCCATCGATCAAGGTGCGTTGCAGCGACCTCGCCTGCGGGCTTTCGGCGCCGTCCACCCACCAGTCGCTGGCAGCGCTGAACACGCGGTAGCCCGCTGATTCGAGCGCACCCTGCAGCGCAGCCACCGCACCCGATCCGAGAGCGGGACCAAGACCTTTGTCGCGCCTCTGGTGCTCGCCGAACAGCCGGCCCACGGTGGCATCCATCGGGTCTTCGGGCGTCCAGACGTGGCGACCATCGACGTTCAAGCTCATGAGCAGGGCCACGCGAGACGCCGCGCACGCTGCCACCAGGCGGTGCAGCCACTCGGTGCCCACGAGGTCGAGCAGCGCCGAGGCGGTGACGAGGTCTGCCGCGTGCCAGGGCAGTGTTTCGAGCCCGGTCATCAGGTCCAGTTGTTGTCGCGCGATGCTCGCGTCAAACCCCGGGCCAGTGAAGCACAGGGGCTGTTCGAGAGCCGAGTGGGAACCGACCGGAGCACCGCCCGCCGCGGCCAGGCGTTCGGGCCAGCAATGCAGCAAGGCGGCATCGTGGTCCACCACCAGCCACTGCTGCGCCCCGCCCAGCCGGGGCGCGAGCCAGCGCAGGTTGGCGCCGGTGCCGCAGGCCAGGTCGATCACCCGCCAGGGTGTCGTTTCGGAGGGGTGCAACGCTGCAAGCCGGGACTGCAGCTGGAGGTGTTCCGCCGCCGCGCCGCGCGCTGCCGCGTCGAAAGGTTCGCGCTGTTGCAGCCAGTCGGCGCTGAAGGTGGCCGTGCTCATTCAACACCATCCAGCTCCGCCGCGAAGCGAGCGGCCTGCACAGGCCAGGTGGGTAGTCGCCCGGCCGCTGCACGTGCTCCCTCACAAAGGCGCTCTCGCAGGCCAGCATCGGACAGCACCCGCGCCAGCGCGGCCTGCAATGGCGCCACGTCGCCGGCGGGCACCTGGAGCCCGGCATCGGCCGGCAGCGTTTGCGCCAGGGCACCGGCGTCGCTGGCAACCACCGGCAGGCCACGCGCCAGGGCTTCGGTGATCACCATGCCATAGCCTTCGTGCAGCGAGGCCAGCACAAACACGTCGGCCGCCGCGTAGTGCATGTGAAGGGCCTGAGCGTTCACCTCGCCGTGCCAGAACACGCGATCAGCCATGGGCGCGGCCAGGGTTTGCAGCCGAGCGGCGGTGCCGGGGTCGCGCGTGGCGCTGCCCACGTTGTGCAGCTCCCAGTCCAGGTGCATCAAACCAGCCAGCGCCTCCAGCAGCAGGCTGTGTCCCTTGCGTGCCGTGAGCGTGGCCACGCAGAGCAGGCGCAGCGGGCCCTTGCGCGGTGGCCTGACAGACATCGGCACCGGGTCGGTGCCGGGCTCGACCACGGCGATGTGCGCAGCCGGAGCGCCCATCGCCGCCACGTCGGCCGCGGTGCTCGGACTGGGCACCATCACCCGGTGTGCATGCCGCAGCGCGCGCGTTTCGCTGGTCAGGAGTTGTTGGCGCGCGGCATCGGACAAGCCGGTTTCCAGATGCAGCGGGTGGTGCACGAGGGCCACCCAGCGCAGGCGCGCGGCGTGCAGCGCCACCGCATCGTCCAATGCGCCGAAGGCCAGGCCGTCGGCCACCACCAGGGTGCCATCGGCCAGCGAGGCGATGACCTCTTCAGCGGCGGCGAGATCCGCAGCGCCGGGGTGGGGCCAAGCGCCCTCCACAGAGCGCACGTCCACCGTCCAGCCGGCCTCGCGCAGCGCCAGCACGATCCGGCGGTCGTAGGTGTAGCCCCCGGTGGGAATGGTCCAGTCGCCCGGGATCAGGAAGCAGCAGGCGCGCGGGACGGGCGCGGCACTCACGCGGGTGCGCGCACCGGCAGAGCGCCCTCGTAGGAAGCCCAGGCCACATGAGATTCGTTGAGCGTCACCCGCATCTGCTGCACGCCGGCCGATTGCGCGGACGGCAAGGCGTGTACACCCAATGCCCCGGCGGCGATGCGCGCGGCCACGCGGTCGAAAATCAGGCGCGCGAGAAATTCGGTGGTGGTGTTGCGGCCCTTGAACTCGGGCACTTCGTCCAGGTTGCGGAAATTGAGTGCGGCCAGTTCCTCGCGCAGCACCTGCGTGGCCAGGCCGATGTCGACCACGATGCCGTCGG
>NZ_JADMJO010000101.1 GCF_018780385.1 Hydrogenophaga sp.
TTGCGCGCGATGCTGGTCATCTGCACCGACTGCATCAGCCAGTCGCTGCCCACCAGCCGCGTGACGATGGTGTTGGCATACATGATCATGAACGGCGTGGCCAGCATCGACAGCACCATGGACGCCAGGATCGGGTTGAACAGGGCGGGAGGAATCAGGTTGTTGTTGCCGGCCAGCGTGAGCAGCACCAGGCCGAATTCACCCGCCTGCGCGAGGTACAGACCGGTGCGCAGCGCCACGCCCATGGGCGCGCCGAACGCTCGCGTGAGCCCGGTGATGAGAGCCAGCTTGAACGCCAGCGAGAGCGTGAGCAGCAGAAGTACCAGCTCCCAGCGGTCGAACACCATCCGCCAGTCCAGCATCATGCCGATGGTGATGAAGAACAGGCCCAGCAAGACGTCGTGGAACGGGCGGATGTCGGTCTCCACCTGGTGCTTGAATTCGGTCTCTGAAATGAGCATGCCCGCCACAAACGCACCCAACGCGAGCGACAGACCGGCGTGTTCGGTCAGCCAGGCCAGCCCCAGGGTGATGAGCAAGAGGTTGAGCATGAACAGCTCGTCGCTCTTGCGTCGCGCCACCAGCGTGAGCCACCAACGCATCACCTTTTGTCCGCCCGTGAGCAACAGGCCCAGCAGCAGCACGGCCTTCAGACTGGCCCACCCCACCGCAATCAGCAGATCCTCGGGCTCGGCCGCCAGCGCGGGAATGATCACCAGCAAGGGCACCACCGCCAGATCCTGAAACAGCAGGATGCCCAGCACCCGTTTGCCGTGCTCGGATTCCAGCTCGATCCGTTCGGCCACCAGCTTGATCACGATCGCCGTGCTGCTCATGGCCATCACGCCACCGAGCGCCAGCGCGGTTTGCCAGCTGATGTCCCACCATGCGGGCAGAAGCGTCGTGAGCGCCATCGATGCCAGGGTGGTGATCAGCACCGTGAGCACCACCTGCGACAGTCCCAGCCCGAACACCAGCCGCTTCATGGCGCGCAGTTTGGGCAGGCTGAACTCCAGGCCGATGACGAACATGAGGAACACCACACCGAACTCCGCGAGGTAGCGGATGCCACTGGAGTCCTGCGTCAGCGCCAGCGCGTTGGGTCCGATCAACACACCCACCACCAGGTAGCCCAGCATCGGCGGCAGCCGCAGCAGCCGGCAACCGACCACCCCCAATACGGAAGCCAGCAGGTACAGCAGGGCCAGGTCGAGAGAGGTCATGCAGGCATGTTAACGGCGAGCGGTGTATCCACAGGGGGCGCTGCCGCGAGGCCCACGGCGATAATGGCCCGCATGACCTTGCCCACGACCTTCGATGCCGCCCGCGCCCTGGCGATGGCCCAGGAAACGCTGAGCATCGAAGCCCAGGCCGTCACGTCCATGGCCCTGCGGGTGGGCGATTCCTTTGCCACGGCGGTGGCCAGCATGCTGGCCTGCCGAGGACGCGTGGTGGTTATGGGCATGGGCAAGAGCGGCCACATCGGCCGCAAGATCGCTGCCACCCTCGCCTCCACCGGCACGCCGGCCATGTTCGTGCACCCGGCCGAAGCCAGCCATGGCGACCTGGGGATGATCACCTCGGCCGATGTGGTGCTGGGCATCAGCAACAGCGGCGAGAGTGAAGAACTCACCGCGATACTGCCGCTCATCAAGCGCATGGGCGTGCCCCTGATCGCACTCACCGGTCGACCCGACTCCACGCTGGGCCGCCACGCCCTGGCCGTGCTCGACAGCTCGGTCGACAAGGAAGCGTGCCCACACAACCTCGCGCCCACCGCCAGCACCACCGCGCAACTCGCCATGGGCGACGCACTCGCCGTGGCCCTGCTCGACGCGCGCGGCTTCAAGGCCGACGACTTTGCGAGGTCGCATCCGGGTGGCGCACTCGGGCGCAAGCTGCTCACGCACGTGAGCGACGTCATGCGCAGCGACGCCGACGTGCCGCGGGTCGGCCCCCAAGCCAGCCTGATGGACGTGATGAGCGTCATCAGCGCCAAAGGCCTGGGCATGAGCGCCGTGGTGGATGCCGACGACCGCGTGCTCGGCATCTTCACCGACGGCGATCTGCGCCGCCTGATCGAGAAAACCGGCAGCAGCGCCGATCTGCGCACCCTGCGCGCGATTGACGTGATGCACCCCGACCCACGCACCGTGCACGCCGAGGCGCTCGCTGTGGAGGCCGCCGACGTGATGGAAGCCAACCGCATCACCAGCGTGCTGGTGGTGGACGAGGATGGCCGACTCATCGGAGCGCTCAACGCCAACGACCTGATGCGCTCGAAAGTGATCTGAATGAACGCCCTGCCCGCCCTGCGCCCGGCCTTGAATTTCTCACCCGAGTTGCTGTTGCAGGCGCAGGGCATCCGCGTGGTGTTCTTCGACGTGGACGGTGTGCTCACCGATGGCGGTCTGTACTTCAGCGAATCGGGCGAAGCGCTCAAGCGCTTTCACACGCTGGACGGTCACGGCATCAAGCTGCTGCAGCGCGCCGGCATCACGCCCGCCGTGGTCACGGGACGCGACTCGGCGGCCCTGCGTGCGCGCCTGAAGGCGTTGGGTGTGGCGCACGCGCGTTTTGGCACCGAAGACAAGCGCCCGGCGGCCGAGGAGATACTGTCCGAACTGGGCTTGAGCTGGTCGGCAGCCGCAGCCATGGGCGACGACTGGCCCGATCTGCCCATGCTGCGCCGCGCGGCCCTGGCCTGCGCGCCCTCCACCGCCCACGCCGAGGTGCTGGCCGTGGCCCACCATGTCACCACCCGGTTGCCAGGCGCCGGCGCTGTGCGCGACCTGTGCGACCTCCTGCTTGTGGCCAGCGGTGTGTATGCCCGCGAACTGGAGGCAGCTGCCCGATGAGCACGTCCGATCCGCTGGATTTCCTGGACACCATCGACCTCACCGAGCCGGCGGCCCGTCCGCCCTTGCGCAAGCCCAAACTCCTGGACCGCATCTCCATCTACCTGCCCGTGCTGCTGATGGGCCTGCTCGCGCTGGCCTCGTATTGGCTGTTGCGCGCCACCCCCACGCCCGAAGAGCCCCAAGCCGCGCGCCCCGTGAGCAGCGAACCCGACTACTTCATGCGCGGCTTCTCGGTCAAGGCGTTCGACCTTGCCGGCGCGCTCAAGTCCGAAGTGGTGGGCGACGAGGCGCGTCACCATCCCGATGACGATCGCATCGAGATCGACAACGCGCGCATCCGTAACATCGGCCCCGAGGGTCGACCCACGGTGGCCAGCGCGAAGCTGGTGACCACCAACGCTGACAACAGCCAGTTCATCCTGGAAGGCAATGCGGTGGTGGTGCGCGAAGCCGCTGTCGGGGCGAATGGTGCAGTTTTGCCCCGACTCGAATTCCAGGGCGAATACCTCAAGGTTTTCATCGACCCTGAGCGTGTCGTTTCCGACAAACCCGTGGTGTTGCTTCGCGGCACCGACCGGCTGGTGGCGGACACGCTCGACTACCGTGGTGACGCCGGCGTGGCCGATTTCAAAGGCCGGGTGAAAGTCCAACTGATGCCCCGCTGAACTGCTTGCACCGCCATGACCCTGCCACCAGACAACACAGCAGCCCCGCTCGCCTTCATCACCGGTGCCTCCAGCGGCATCGGCCAGGCCCTGGCGGCCCGGTTCGCCCGCAGTGGGTACCGGTTGGCCTTGGTGGCGCGGCGCACCGCCGAGATGCAGGCTTTTGCCAACGCCAACGGATGGGGTGCCGATCGTTGCCGTGTGTACGGCGCCGATGTGTCCGACATCGACAGCATCGTGGCCGCTGGCAGCGTCTGTCTGGAGGCCCAGGGTGTTCCCGACGTCGTCATCGCCAATGCAGGCGTGAGCATCGGCATGGACACGGCCGAACGTGACGACCTGGACGTCATGGCCCGCACCTTCGCGCTGAACAACACCGGCATGGCCGCCACCTTCCACCCGTTTGTGGCGGCGATGACCGTTCGCGGCAGTGGCGCGCTCGTGGGCATTGCCAGCGTGGCGGCCATCCGGGGGTTGCCAGGGCACGGCGCCTACTGCGCCAGCAAGGCCGCGGTGGTGGCGTACTGTGAGAGCCTGCGCGGGGAATTGCGCGGCAGCGGGGTGGTGGTGGTGACCGTGGTGCCAGGTTACGTGGACACACCGCTGACCCGCGAGAACCGGTACGCCATGCCGTTTTTGCTGAGCCCCGAGACCTTTGCTGATCGCGCTTTTGACACCATCGTGGCCGGCGTGAGCTACCGCGTGATTCCGTGGCAGATGGGCGTGGTGGCCAAGTTGCTGCGCCTGCTGCCCAACGCGTTGTTCGACCGGGTCTTGTCAGGCCGGGCACGCAAGCACAGGCAAGGCGAAGCCAGGAGCGGCTCTTGATCCGGCGGCTTCTGGAGCGCCCAAGAAAAAAGCCCTGAGGCCATGCCGCAGGGCTTTTTTCTTGGGGCTGATCAGCGAACGCGAGGGTTCACCGAATCAAGCTGATCGGGGACGATCAGTAGCCGCCACGGCCACCGCCGCCGCCACCACCTTCACGACGGCCACCGCCACCGCCGCCACCACCGTAAGGGCTGCGGAAGCCGCCGTCGCTGCCGCCACCACCGCCACCACCAAAGCCGCCGCCGCCACTGCGGCCGCCGCCGAATCCGCCGCCACCGGTGCGGGGAGGACGGGCTTCCATCGGACGGGCTTCGTTCACCACCAGGCTGCGACCGCCCAGGGATTGGCCGTTCATGCCTTCAACAGCGGCTTGCGCTTCGGCATCGTTGCCCATTTCGACAAAGCCGAAACCTTTGGAACGACCGGTATCGCGCTCCATCATGACTTTGGCGCTGTTGACCGAGCCGTAAGCGCCGAACGCTTGTTGGAGGTCTTCGTCGCGAACGGTGTATGGCAGATTGCCAACGTACAGTTTGTTGCCCATGGTCGGGACTCCTAATAACACTGAGAAAAATAGCGATGGAGCCCCGTTAGCACACAAAAACCTGTAGCACGCGAAACCGACCGATCACTTGTCAAAACGAGCGTCTTGGACGCTCGCCAGAGGATTATGCGCCCAATGTCGCGCAAACAGTAACTATTTTTCAGGACGCCGCGGCCCCCATTGACGTCGACGCGGCTTTACAACACCGCTTTTATGGCCCAAGACGTGGCGTGTGCCCTGCCCCCGGCTCGCACCGGGACAAAGCTTCAATCTATACTCCGCGCTCACAGCGCCGATTTGATCCGAATTGCGGGCGCTTTAAAAATGCCGCTAAAGAAGAGACTCTTGGTCCTGTATCCCGGTCTCGCTCTTGGCGGCATCGGGATTTTTTTCGGGCGCGCACCGCCCACAGGAAACCAGATTGATCGTCACGCCCCAAACGTTCCGGTTCACCGAGCCACTGCCGCTGCGCAGCGGCGCTGCCTTGCCCGCCTACGAGCTGGTGGTGGAAACCTACGGCACGCTCAATGCAGAGCGCTCCAACGCGGTGCTCATCTGCCACGCCCTCAACGCCTCGCACCATGTGGCGGGCTGGCATGCCGACGGACAGGGCCGGCCGATCGCGCGCAGCGAGGGCTGGTGGGACAACATGATCGGGCCCGGCAAGCCGGTGGACACCGACCGCTTCTTCGTGATCGGCGTCAACAATCTGGGCTCGTGTTTCGGCTCCACAGGCCCCACGCACACCAACCCGGCCACCGGAGCGCCCTGGGGCGCGGATTTCCCGGTGGTGACGGTGGAGGACTGGGTGGACGCGCAGGCCCGCCTGCTCGATGTCATGGGGATACAGACCCTGGCGGCCGTGATGGGTGGGAGCCTGGGCGGCATGCAGACGCTGGCCTGGACGCTGCAGTACCCGGACCGCGTGCGCCATGCGGTGGTGGTGGCCAGCGCCCCCAACCTCACGGCCGAGAACATTGCCTTCAACGAGGTGGCGCGGCGCGCCATCGTGACCGACCCCGATTTCCACGGCGGGCACTACCTCAAACAAGGCACCCTGCCACGGCGCGGCCTGCGCATCGCCCGCATGATCGGGCACATCACCTACCTCAGCGACGACGTGATGAACGAGAAGTTCGGGCGCAGCCTGCGTTCGATCGACGAGGGCGACCCCACGGCCGCGGCCGAGCTGGCCTACCGCTACACCACGCAGGACGTGGAGTTCCAGATCGAGAGCTACCTGCGCTACCAGGGCGACAAGTTCAGTGAGTACTTCGATGCGAATACCTACCTGCTCATCACCCGCGCACTCGACTACTTCGACCCGGCGCGAGAGCATGGCGGCAGCCTGAGCGCGGCACTCTCCAAGGCCACGGCCAGGTTCCTGCTGGTCAGCTTCACCACCGACTGGCGGTTTTCGCCCAAGCGCAGCCGCGAGATCGTCAAGGCGCTGCTGGAAAACCGCCGCGACGTGAGTTACGCCGAGATCGATGCGCCGCACGGTCACGACGCCTTCCTGCTCGACGACCCGCGTTACCTCAACGCGGTGCGTGCCTACTTCGACCAGACCATCGCAGGAGGCCAGGCATGAACGCCGTGCCGGGCCGCCCCAAGCAAGTTCGCGCCGCAGCGCGCAGCACGGAGGCTGGCCAATGAGCGAGCAGGCCATCATGGAATCCATCGCCCGGCTCGTTCCACCCGGCTCGCGCGTGCTCGACCTGGGCTGTGGCGACGGCGCCATGCTGGCCCATCTGCAGGCCACGCGCGGCTGCAGCGGCTACGGCGTGGAGATCGACGATGCCAAGGTGCTGGCCTGCGTGCGCCGCGGTGTCAATGTGCTGCAGCTCAACCTGGAAGACGGCCTGAGCACCTTTGGTGACAACGCCTTCGACGTGGTGCTGCAGATCGACACGCTGCAACACCTGCGCAATGCCGAGACCATGTTGCGCGAGACCGCGCGCGTGGGCCGCATCGGCGTGGTGGCCTTCCCCAACTTCGCCCACTGGCCCAATCGGCTGGCCGTGGTGCAGGGCCGCATGCCCGTGACCAAGCGCCTGCCCTTCCAGTGGTACGACACGCCCAACATCCGCGTGGGCACGCACGCCGACTTCGAGGTGCTGGCCCGGCGCAACGGCCTGACCATCGAGAAGAGCTTCGGCCTGCACGAAGGCGAAGAGGTGCACCGCTGGCCCAATCTGATGGCCAGCACAGCAGTGTTCCGCTTCAGCACCTGACCCACACCCCCGCGCCGCGCCTTGGGCGCGTCACCCCCTCAAGGGGGCAACACCTGCGGCCCGGCAAAGCCGGTTCCGCGGTGTTCTGGACTGGGGGCACTTCGCCGTGGCAGATGGTTCAACTTCGGCTGGCTTCGCGCGCCGCGTCCGCCGCAAAGTCACCGCTGATCGGGTTGCCCGCGTTCATGGTCGGGTAAACCTCGGCGAACACGGCCCTGATCTGCGCCAGCGGCAGGTCGTCGAAGCTGCCGCGTTCGTTCACGTACTCCATGTGCTGGCGGCCTGCGCGGTCGAACGCGTGGTAGAGCGAATCGTGCACGCCGTCGAACTCCAGCGGCAGCAGGCCGAACTTCTCGCACAGCTCGACGTTGAAGGCCGGCGTGGCCTTGCGCCATGCGTCGTCGATCCACAGCTCGGTGTACCCGTGCCAGACGAACACATCGGTCTGCATGGTCTGGCGCAGCTTGTCCGTGGACAGGTGGTTCTTCACGTCGGCAAAACCCAGGCGTGCGGGAATGCCCGCCGCGCGCGCCACCGCCGCCAGCAGCACCGCCTTGGGCACACACCA
Source organism: Hydrogenophaga sp. (assembly GCF_018780385.1). Lineage (GTDB taxonomy): Bacteria > Pseudomonadota > Gammaproteobacteria > Burkholderiales > Burkholderiaceae_C > Hydrogenophaga. Next base: position 7,701 of record NZ_JADMJO010000101.1, read on the forward strand.
GCCGTATCCCTGCGCCAGCACGGTGCTGGCGGTCATGCCGTGGTCGGAGAGGTCGATGCGGTAGGGGTCGTAGCGCACCTGGTCGCGCACGGCGCGGTAGATCGACACCGCCCGCTCACGCGCACTGCCGCCCACCGCATGCGCCTGCGCAAAGGAAACGACGGCCGCGTGGTCGCAGTTGATGGCCTGTGTGGGGGACAGGTGCTCGGGGTGGGTGCGGTTCAGTTGCATGGGCACAAGTTAGCAGAGGAGGTCGTGCCTCGCCGACGCGTTCGGGACAAACAGTCCATGGGCTCACTGCGATGGCGTTTTGTGCACTTAAGTACTGGGCGCGTGCACAAGCGGCGGGAATGGACAGGGTTTGTCCGCTTTTTTCCGACTTCAGCCTGCGCCGGGCTGGCCGATATTCCATGGACCAACCCGAAAAACCGAGGACCCATTCCATGGACATGCGCAACGAAGCCAGCCACATCGCCCGCCACGACAGCGCCCGTGCAGCGGCCGCACAGAAGGCCAGCGCCGAATTCCTGACCTTCCGCCTGGGCGGAGAGGAATACGGCATCGACATCCTGCGCGTGCAGGAGATCCGCTCCTACGAAGAGCCCACCCGCATTGCGAACGCGCCCTCGTTCATCAAGGGCGTGGTCAACCTGCGCGGCGTCATCGTGCCGGTGGTGGACCTGCGCATCAAGCTGGGTTGCGACAAGGTGGAATACAACGGCTTCACGGTCGTGATCGTGCTCAACGTGCGCGGCCGCGTCGTCGGCGCGGTGGTTGATGCCGTCGCCGACGTGCTGGAACTCGCCGGCGAGCTGATCAAGCCCGCACCCGAGATGAACACCAACGTGGACACCAGCTTCATCACCGGCATCGCCAGTGTGGGCGAGCGCATGTTGATCCTGATGGACATCGAAGCCCTCATGTCGAGCACCGACATGGGCCTGATGGACGCCACCCAGTCCCTGCAGTAGGCACCCTCGCGCCGGCCTTTGCCTCACCCCTTTCGGAGACATACCATGTTCAACCGACTCAAGATCGGCCACCGCCTGACGCTGGGCTTTGCCAGTGTGCTGGTGCTGCTGGTTGCGCTCACCGCCCTGGCCTGGACGAGTCTGCAATCCGCGCAACAAGCGACCGCCCGGGTGCTGGTGATGGAGCGTCGCTCTGCCGTCATGGACGAGTGGCTCGCGAGTACGCGCCTGAACATCAACCGTGTGCTCGCCATGGCGAAGTCGGGGGACAACCCCGAGGTGGACATCTACTTCAAGCCCTTGATTGCGCAGACCACCGAGCGCATCAACGTGCTGCAAAAGACGCTGGACGACGAGATCAGCAGCGACCAGGGCAAAGCCTTGCTCAAGGACATCTCCAACAGCCGCGCTGAGTACATCGCTGTGCGCAAGGCCTATTTCGCAGCGCTCAAGGGCGGCGAAATCGCAGAGGCCATGCGACAGCTGGATTCCGCCCTGCTGCCGGCGGCCAACCGCTATACCGAGAACATGTCGGAACTGCGGAAGTACCAGCGGGAGTTGCTCGATGAAGCGGTGGCCGCCTCCAATGCCACGATCCTTCGCCAGGAAACGATCATGGTGGCCCTGGCCGCGCTGTCCGTTCTGCTGGCCAGCCTGATCGCCTGGCGCATCACCCTGTCGGTGACGGCCCCATTGCGCGAGGCCGTGGGCATCGCCACGGCGGTGGCCGCGGGTGACCTGAATGGTCACGTGCAGACCACGCGCAAGGACGAGCTGGGTGATTTGCTCAACGCGCTGGGAGC
>NZ_JADMJO010000105.1:0-7163 GCF_018780385.1 Hydrogenophaga sp.
AGGTCGCTGCTGCGGCCACTGGCGCGGCGCACCAGTGCATGCAGTCGGGCCACCAGCTCGTCGAGCTCAAAGGGCTTGAGCAGGTAATCGTCGGCGCCGGCCCGCAGGCCCGCGACGCGGTGTTCGAGCGCGTCGCGCGCCGTCAGCACCAGCACGGGGATCGCCTGCCCCTGGGCGCGCCAGCGTGCGAGCACTGCCATGCCGTCTTCGTCGGGCAGGCCGAGGTCGAGCACACAGACATCGAAGTGCGACGCGCCTACCGCCGCACGCGCCTTCGCGGCGGTGTCGACGTGGTCCACGGTCACGCCGAGCAGACGCAGCCCGGCGACGATGCCACTGGCAACGAGACGGTCGTCTTCAATCAGCAGGACGTGCACAGTAGTTTTCGCAGGGGCCACTGGCGAGGCTCACGGTCGACAATCAGCATCAACGATGCGACGACGGCGATACACGGCCTGATGGGTTTCATGGCGCAATTATGGTGGCTGGTGGTTGCCAAGCAGGGGGGTAATTCGCCGGGAAGGTTGTTAACGCCACCTTAATCGCGGCATTCAAGGATGGCGTTTCGGTGACACCCCGTCACGCTTTGACACCAGCCCATGCCCGTACTTTCCGATCGCCTTCGAAGCAGCCTGCGCGCTGCCCTCGCTGCCCTCGCTGCCCTGGTGCTGCTGTGGGGCGTGGCCTGGCCGGCTCACGCGGCTGAAGAGTTCCTGCAGCCCGAGCAGGCCTTTCGCCTGCAGGTGACGAAGTCCAGCGCCGACCAGTTGCACCTGAGCTGGACCATCGCGCCGGGCTACTACCTGTACCGTGATCGTATGGCGGTGACCGCATCCTCTTCTGGGACACGCGTGCAAACCGAACTCCCGCCCGGCATCCGCAAGGACGACCCCAACTTCGGCGTGATGGAGGTCTACCACGACGCGGTCACGATGAAGGTGTCGCCCGCCGGTGCCGCCGCACTCAACGTGACTTGGCAGGGTTGCGCCGACGCCGGGCTGTGCTATCCGCCGCAGACGCAGACGATTCAGGTGGCCGACGTCTCGTCGGACACCGCCACCACAGCACCCGCTGACCCATCGGTGCGGGCGCAAGAACCGGGCGCCCCCGGCCTGTGGAACAGCGTTTCCGGCAGCGACACCCAGATCACCCAGTGGCTGGGCGAACGCGCACTCGGCTGGACCTTGCCTCTCTTTTTCCTGCTCGGCATCGCGCTCGCGTTCACGCCCTGCGTGTTGCCGATGTTGCCCATTGTCTCCGGCATCGTGGTGGGCAGCCGAGCGCCGCCACGGCGGGCGTTCGCGCTGTCCATGGCGTTCGTGCTGCCCATGGCGTTGACCTATTCCGCTCTGGGCGTGGCGGCAGCGCTGGCCGGCGCGAACCTGCAGGCGATGCTGCAGAACCGCTGGACGATGCTCGCCTTGGGCGGCATTTATGTTGTGCTCGCGCTCGGCATGTTCGGCGTCTTCACTTTGCAACTGCCTGCCCGGCTGCGCGACAAGCTCGACGGCGCAAGCCGTGGCCTGCGCGGCGGATCGTTGCCGGGCGCAGCGGCCATGGGCGTGCTGTCGGCTCTGCTCGTCGGCCCGTGCATGACGGCGCCGCTGGCGGGTGCGCTGCTCTACATTGCCCAAAGTGGCAACGTTGTTCAAGGCGCGCTGCTGCTGGCGGCGCTGGGTCTGGGCATGGGCACGCCATTGGTGATCGTCGGCACACTGGGCTCGCGTTTCCTGCCGAAACCAGGTCCGTGGATGGATCGCGTGAAGGGCGCGCTCGGCTTCGCGCTGCTCGGCACGGCGGTTTGGATGCTGGAACGCGTCGTGCCCGAGCCAGCCGCATTGCTCATGTGGGGCGCGCTGCTGCTGGCTGTGGCGGTGACTCTCGTTCACACGTCGTCCCGCAGCGCTGCAGCTGTCGCTTCCAGCGGGTCGCCAAACCTGCTCGCGATCCGCACGCTGGCGGTGCTGGCCGGTCTGTGGGGCAGCGCAATGGTGCTCGGCGCGGCGGGCGGTGCGGTGGATCCCTGGCGGCCACTGACGTTCGCTGCGGCGTCGGCAACGGGCCTGGCGCAAACGACGAACTTGACGTTCGAACCGATCGCCAGCGAAGCCGAACTTCAGGCCCGACTGGCCGCCGCGCGGGCGGCGGGGCAACCCACCCTCGTTGACTTCTATGCCGACTGGTGCATCTCCTGCAAGGCGATTGAGAAAGAGGTTTTCGGAGATCCACGCGTGCAACGCTCGCTCGTCGGCGTGCTGCTCCTGCGTGCCGACGTGACCGCGAACGATGCCCGTCACCGTGAGCTGATGCGTGCCCACCAGGTGATTGGCCCGCCGACCGTGATGATGTTCGATGCAGCTGGACGCGAGCGGCGCGATGCCCGCCTGGTCGGTGAATTCACGGTCGAGCAGTTCTTGCAGCGACAGCCTGGGCCACCCACACCCGACATGGGAGCTCCCGCATGAACCAGTCCTTGCAGATCGGCCCTCTGTCGCTGCCGTATTCGGTGCTGCTGGCACTGTTTGCCATCGCGCTTGGAAGGTGGGTCGCCAGATGGATGGCAAAGGCGGCAGGCATTGAGGCCGAGCCCACGTTGATGCGCATGCTGTTTGTCGGTCTGTTCGCGGCACGACTCGCCTTCGTCTGGCAATGGCACGAGCAGTATTTCGATGCTCCGCTGAGCATCCTGGACATCCGCGACGGCGGTTGGGAGCCCACTGCGGGTGTTGTTGCGGCCTTGCTGTTTGGCCTGCAACGCGCGCAACGCGATGCAGGCATGCGCAAACCCGTGTTCGCTGCTGCGATCACCACAGGCATGGTGCTCATGCTGGGTGGCTTCGCTTCCGTGTTGATGTCGACCACACCAGTGCCCTTGCCGCCGCTGGCGCTGATCTCGCTCAATGGCCAGCCGGTGTCGCTTGCGGGCTTTGCAGGCAAGCCCACCGTGGTCAACCTTTGGGCCACCTGGTGTCCGCCGTGCGTGCGCGAGATGCCCGTGATGCAACAGGCACAGACCGCCTACCCGGACGTGAACATCGTCTTCGTCAATCAAGGCGAAGACTCAAAAGCGATTACCAGCTTCCTCAACCGGCACAGCTTGACGCTGCGCAACGTGTTGCTCGATCCGAAGCGTCTGACTGGCGCGGCGCTCGGCCATCGCGCCTTGCCGACCACGTTGTTCTTCGATGCGCAAGGAAAGCTTGCCGACACCCGCATTGGCGAGCTGTCGCAAGCCACGCTCACACAGCGCCTCACAAGCCTTCGCGCCGACTCACCCCCGTCACAACAACTCACTTCGCCATGAATCATCAAGACACCCCCGCCTGCGCATCACTTCTTCCTTCCGCAACCATGTCCACCGTGGTCGTGCTGATCGCCCTCGCATCGGCCGTATCGCTGGTCTTCGCTGCGCCGCCGCTCCCCGCACCGCTTCAGGCGTTGGAGAAAAAAGGCCTGAGCGTCGTGGGCACATTTCCCAGCCCGAGCGGAATGACGGCCTACGCTGCCCACGCGGGAACCGAGCCGATGGCGTTGTACTTGATGCCCGACGGCAAGCATGTGATCGTCGGGACGCTGTTTGACGCCACCGGCAAGAACCTCACCGTGACCGGGTTGGAGAAAGTCTTGGCTCAGCCAATGACGGAGGCCGTCTGGAGCAAGCTCGAGAAGAGCCACTGGATTGCCGACGGTCGCGAGGACGCGCCACGAACGGTCTATGTCTTCACCGACCCCAACTGCCCCTACTGCAACAAACTGTGGGCCGATGCACGACCTTGGGTCGATGCGGGAAAAGTACAGCTTCGCCACGTTATGGTGGGTATTCTGACGCCGACCAGTGCCGGCAAGGCAGCAGCATTGCTGGGCGACAAGAACCCGGCAGCCGCTTTGGACGCATATGAACGCAGGCACGTCGCGTCGAATGCAAAGACGCTGGCCAGCGGGCGGCCCAAGCCCCTAGGTGATGACAGTCTGAAACCGCTGTCGGTGGTTCCTGCCGGGATCGCAGCTCAGCTCGATGCGAATGCTGCGCTGATGGCCTCTTACGGCCTGCAAGCGACCCCGGCTTTGGTCTGGAAGGACACCAAGGGCGGCGTGCAGATGCGCCAGGGCGCGCCGGAGTCCGATCTAGCTGCCATTTTCGGGCCACGATGAGCGCGGAAAGTTGCATCGATTGCACTGTTCGCCAACGCACAGAAAATTCGTCCACCGCGTGGTGCACTGTGATGCTAGTAATGCAGTCTCGAAATGATCCGCACGTCGGTATCACCTACACATCGAGTAGGTCTGTCGGGCAGGCTGAAAAAGTCTCCACCGACTCGCATCATTCTTTCAAGGACTCACACATGACCCACTTCTCCAGGGCGCTTTCAGCATTAACTGCGGCATTGGTGTTGGCCGCCGGTGTGGTGGGCCCGGTCCAGGCTCAAAGCGTCGTCAATGTGTACGGCCCCGGCGGCCCGGCCCCAGCAATGCAGGAGGCTGCCAAGGCGTTTGGCGCCACAAACAACATCACCGTGAACGTGGCTGCAGGACCCACCCCGCAGTGGATCGACAAGGCAAGAGAGGATGCCGACGTCATTTTCAGCGGCGCCGAAAACATGTTTACCGATTTCGCCAAGGCCTTGCCGGGCGCCTTCGAGTTGAAGGACGCCTATCCACTTTACCTGCGGCCCGCAGCAATCCTGGTGCGGCCCGGCAACCCGAAGAACATCCGCAGCTTTCGCGACCTGCTAGCCCCAAACGTCAAGCTGCTGACTGTCGCCGGTGCTGGGCAAACCGGGCTATGGGAGGACGTGGCGGGGCGCACCGGAGACATCGCGATGGTGCGGGCGTTTCGCAAGAACATGGTCTTTCCCGAGGCCGCCAGCAGTGGCGCAGCCAAGGAGCAGTGGGCACAGCAGAAAGACATCGACGTGTGGCTGATCTGGAACATCTGGCAGGTGGCCAACCCCAATCTGGCGCAGGTCGTCGAACTGGATGAGCCGTTTCGCATCTATCGCGATGCTGGCGTGGTGCTGACGCGCAAGGGAAAGACCGATCCGCAGGCCACCGCCTTTGTGGCGTTCCTGAAGTCGCCAGCCGGGCAGGAGATCTTTGCCAAATGGGGTTGGGATGCGCGCCCAATCGCCGCCGTCCACGGAGCCCGATCCGCTGCGCCATTGAGCGTGTCGAGCCAGGCGGATGTCGAGCGGCGATTCACGCGCATGGACACGAACCGTGATGGCGCGGTCACCTGGGAAGAGGCAGCGCCCTCGCGAGCGCGCGAATTCGACGCCATGGACAAGAACAACGACCGCCGCATCACGGATGTCGAATTTCGTGGCCAGCTGCCGTTCGGCAGTTTCGACATCAACACAGACGGCGCGGTCTCGAAAGCTGAGTTCCTCGCTACGCATCGATCGATGTTCATGCAGTTCGATGCTGACGCGAATCAGCGAATCTCAATTGGCGAGTTCAACACGGCACAGCGCGCTACTGCGAAACAGGCCATACCGAAGTGACCCCCGACATGACCAGTACAACACGCATCGATCGTATCGGCTCGCACTTCACCGCCGTCGTGATTGGCGCGATGCAACTCCTGCTGATGATCGTGATCACGGTAGCGGTGCTGGAACTGTTCTGGCTGTTCTTCACCACTGCCGCCGATTGGCTTCGCAACGTGGACTCGGTGCCAGACCTCCAACTGGCCGTTCAGAGACGCTTTGCAGGCGTGCTGCTGATCCTGCTTGGCCTTGAGATACTCGAATCGCTGAAGATTTTCTTCACGGAGCACAAGGTCCGGCTCGAATTGATTCTCATCGTGGCGGTTATCGCCGTCAGCCGCCACATCATTCAGCTTGACTTCGAACACACCGACGGGCTCGTCCTCATCGGCATCAGTGCGCTGGTGATCTCGCTGACTGCGGGTTACTTCCTGGTCAGGTGGAGAACGCTGAGCAACTCCGGGCAAAGGACCGAACCGTGACCCGACAAGCAATGTTGCAACTCGGCCTGATGCGCAGTCCGCTGCCCTAGGCAGCGCGACGCAGGTCAAGTGGACCGATTCGTGATTGCCACCTCACCGCTCGAAAGACAGACATGGCTGAACGCAAACTCACGATCCTGCAGATCAACGATCTGCACGGCTACCTCGAACCGCATCCGGAAGCCTTTCGCGGTCGAGGCAAGTTCAACTACAGGACCTGCGGCGGTCTGGCGCGAATCTCCAGCATTTTCAACCGGGTACGCGCCGAGCACCCCGGAGAAGTGCTGGCGCTGGACAACGGCGACACCTTCCATGGCACCTTCGTTGCCGGACAATCCCAAGGCGAGTCAATGCTGCCGCTGATGAATGCGCTCGAATTCGATGCGATGACGCTGCACTGGGAGTTCGCCTACGGGCCAACGCAGGTACGCAAGCTAGCCGCGGGACTGATTTACCCGGCACTGGCGATCAACATCTACGACAAGGCTTCGAACCGACTCATGTTCGATCCGAGTTGCGTGATTGAGCGCGGAGGTCTGCGCATCGGCATCATTGGCATCGCTTCGAACATCGTCGACAAGAGCATGCCGCCGAGCTATTCCGAGGGGGTGTACTTCACACTGGGCAATACCGAGCTACCAGCGCACATCGAACGGCTGCGCAGCGGCGAGAAGGTCGACTTGGTGGTGGTGTTGTCGCACCTCGGCTTCGCACAGGACGCCAAGCTTGCAGCCGAGGTGTCGGGCATCGATGCGCTGATCAGCGGCCACACCCACAACCGCTTGTATCGGCCCGTCTGGGTAGGCAGCACGCCGATCATCCAGTCGGGTTGTCATGGCTCGTTCGTCGGCCGGCTCGACCTCACGGTGGACTGCGGCAAGGTGGTCGACGCACGGCATGAGCTGATCTGCGTCGATGAGCATGTCGAACCCGACGCCGAGATGTCCCAGCGTGTCAAGGAAACCATCGCACCGCATCGCGCCTTCCTCGATCAGGTGGTCGGAAAAGTACAGAGCCCACTGGACCGTGCCACCTCACTCGAAGCGTCGATGGACAACGTGCTGCTCGACGCGATTGCCGCTGCGGCAGGCACGCGCCTGGCGTTTTCCAACGGCTGGCGCTACGGTGCGCCAATATTGCCCGGCGAAGTCACGATGGAGCACCTGTGGAACATCGTCCCAACCCATCCGCCCAT
>NZ_JADMJO010000105.1:7263-9321 GCF_018780385.1 Hydrogenophaga sp.
CGGAGCATCGAAATCGATGCGATCGATTCCCTGCAACAGTTGTTCTCGCGCGGCAGCCAGGTGCGCGGCAGCCGGCGCGGCAGCGTGGTGGCGGTCTGACTGCAGACACAAACCAAGAGACATTCATGAACACCACCCCAGAATGCCCAACTGTGACCACACGATGGCGCGTTTTTTCTCTCGGCCTGGGTTTGATGCTGAGTGCCAGCTCCCACGCCAACGGCGCGGCCATCGCCCAGGGGGGAGTAGGTGCGGCCCCGGCCTGCCAGACCTGCCATGGCACCGCCGGCGAGGGCATCGCGCAGGCGGGCTTTCCACGTCTGGCGGGTCTGGGTGCGCCCTACATGCAACGCCAGCTCACTGCCTTCGCAGACGGCTCGCGCGTCAGCGACGTGATGATGCCGATTGCAAAGGCCTTGTCGGCGGCCCAGCGCGTTGAGGTGTCGGAGCATTACGCCGCCTTGCCGGTATCGGCCGCGCCGGCCGCAGCGACCCCTGCCCCTGCCTCGGTCGGCAGCGTCCTAGCCACCCGCGGGCGATGGGCCGACCAGCTGCCCGCGTGCGAGCAGTGTCACGGCCCGGGTGGGCGCGGCGTGGGTCCGGACTTCCCGCCCCTGGCCGGGCAAAGTGCGACCTACCTGGCCAACCAGTTGAAAGCCTGGAAAACCGGCGCACGACCGCCTGGCCCGATGGGGCTGATGGCCGTCGTTGCAAAGAAGCTGTCCGAGGCCGAGGTGCTCGCCATCGCTGAACACTACGCCGCCTTGCCTGCGAAAGACGACCGATGAAGGCTGGACAAATACAGCTGGCTGTCGGCGCACTGGTGGTGCTGACCATCGGCATTGGCCTCCATGTTGCGGGGGTGTTCGACTACTTCAGCATGCAGGCCTACAGTGACCGATGGACCGCCAAGCGGGAAAGCGCTCAGCAAGGCGCGGACATGTCGAGTGCGGAAACGTCGAAGGACCTGGCAGGTGATCCACCGCGCGCCGAACTCACTGCGGCGCCAACCCAGCCGGCAAAGGTCGGCTTGTTTCGGCCGCCGCTGGAGTCCGACATGCCTACAGGCGAGTTCGGCGACGTAATACGCCGAGGTCGCGAGATTTTTGTCGACACGCCGCGCGCCATGCCCGCGTATGTCGGCAACAGCTTGCGCTGCGTCAGTTGCCACCTTGACGCCGGTCGGCTCGCGGACTCGTCACCGCTGTGGGCCGCTTTCGTGAGTTATCCCGCTTACCGCAGCAAGACGAAGAGCGTCACCACCTTCCAGCAGCGGCTGCAAGGCTGTTTTGAGTACAGCATGAACGGGCGCGCGCCATTGCTGGGAGCGCCCGAGCTGGTTGCGCTGGAGAGCTACGCCTACTGGCTCGCGTCGGGCGCACCGCTTGACCCGAAGATCGCGGGCCGTGGTTACCCACCGCTGGCCCCACCGGCGCAACAAGCCGACTTCGTCCGTGGTGAAAAGGTCTACACCGATAACTGCGCGCTTTGCCACGGCGCCGATGGTGTAGGCCAGCGCACGCAGAGCGGCTACGCGGTGTTTCCAGCGCTTTGGGGGTCGGATTCGTTCAACTGGGGAGCTGGCATGGGCCGCATCAGCAACGCCGCCGCCTTCGTCAAGGCCAACATGCCACTCGGCCTGCCCGGCACGCTCACCGAGCAAGAGGCGTGGGACGTGGCGCTGTACATGAACAGCCACGAACGGCCACAAGACCCGCGCTACACCGGCAGCGTGCAGGGCACGCAGCGCGATTTCCACACCACCGAAGACTCGATGTATGGCCGCGAGGTCGCTGGCAAGATGCTCGGCGACACCGGCCCACCCAAGCCCTTCAAGCCGCTGAAGACCAGTCGGCCCTGATCAAACCCTCCGCGCTTAAACCACTCGTTTTCCGTTTGCAGCCCACTCAGGACCTGGCCGACCCACTGAACCCCAGAGCCTTCACGACCAGCGAAGTACACGATGACAAAGGCCACTAGCGACGCTGCCAGCGGTGATGCCGACTTGACTGTGCGCATCAGGTCCTGGACGAGGCCGCCGCGCTGGAGCGATGATGG
>NZ_JADMJO010000085.1 GCF_018780385.1 Hydrogenophaga sp.
ACGCGCGCCATGTCCAGCGCCACCTCGCGCAGGTCGCGCGCTTCGCCGTTCAACAGCGCCTGCACGCCCTCGATGGCGGCCTGCACCGCAGCCGGCGGCTGCGCCACCTCGGGCAGCGGCGGCAGGCCTTTCAGCAGCCGCGCGCGGGTGCGGGCCGCATCGGCCTCGGGCAACTGCACCGCCAACACCCCCGCGGCGCCCCAGGCGATGCCGCAGACACCGATGGCGGTGTCGAACAGCGCGTGGCCGCCCTCGCCCATGGCCGCCCCGGTCTCACACGGCGCGCAGCGCCGCGCGCAAGGCCACACCGATTTCCGGCCGCTCGTGGAACGGGTCGGCCGGGTTGGTGATGTTCACGATGCCTTCCATGCGCGCGCGCACATTGCCCAGCGCGCGCGGGTGGCTGAAGATGTAGAAGCGGTCGGCACTGATCGCGTCGAACACCAGCTGCGCCACCTCGGCCGCCGTCACCTTGCCCGAGCTCACGGCCTTGTCGCTCTGCGCCTGGCCGATCATCTGGCTCTGCGTGGCCTTCTCGTCGGCCAGGCCGGCGGGCTTGTTGCGGTGGCTCTGGCTGATGCCGGTGGGCACGAAGTACGGGCAGAGCACGCTGGCGCTGATCTGGTCGCTCACCAGCTTCAGGTCCTGGTAGAGCGTTTCCGTGAGGCTTACCACGGCGTGTTTGCTCACGTTGTAGATGCCCATGTTGGGTGGTGTGAGCAGGCCGGCCATGCTGGCGGTGTTCACGATGTGGCCGCGCCAGGCCGGGTCCTTCTTTGCGGCGGCCAGCATCATGGGCGTGAACAGGCGCACGCCGTGCACCACGCCCCAGAGGTTCACGCCCAGCACCCACTCCCAGTCCTTCAACGAGTTTTCCCAGATCAGGCCGCCCGAGCCCACGCCCGCGTTGTTGAACACGAAATGCGGCGCACCGAAGGTCTTCTCCACATCGGCGGCCAGCGCTTCCATCTGCGCCTGGTTCGACACGTCGACCTTGCGCGAAAGCACCTTCACACCTGTGGCCTCGATCTCGGCCGTGGCCTTGTCCAGCGCATCCTGCTGCACGTCCACCAGCACGAGGTTCATGCCCAGCTTGGCGCCGATGCGCGCGCACTCGAGGCCGAAGCCCGAACCGGCGCCCGTGAGCACCGCTGTCTTGCCTTTGAAGTCCTGAATCATCCGTGTCTCCTGTTTGTAGATAAGAAAAAGCTCAAGCGGCTCTCACCATCTCGATGTGGTCGATGCCGTCTTCGATGTAGATCGGACCAATGGGCTCGAAGCCGTGCTGGCGGTAAAAGGCTTCCAGACGCGCCTGCGCGCCGATGCGGATGGGCTGCACGCCCCACAGGCCATGCAGGGCCTGCACCGCTTCGCGCATCAGCACGTGGCCCAGGCCACCACCGCGTGCCGCCGGCAGCGTGACCACACGGCCGATGCTGGCCTCGGGGAACTTCAGGCCGGCCGGCACCAGACGGGCACAGGCGACCAGGGCCTGGTCCGCCGTTTCACCCAGCAGGTGAAAGCACTGCGCATCGGCGCCGTCCATGTCCTGGAACACGCAGTTCTGCTCCATCACGAACACCTCGGTGCGCAGTTGCAGCAGGGCATAGAGCGTGCGGGCATGGAGGGCATCAAAAGGCAGGCAGCGCCAGTTCAGCGAGTTTGAATTCAAGCGCGCACTTCCCTCAGCACGAAACCGATGCGCGGGAAATGCACATGCAGCAAGCCGGCGCGTTCGTCGGTGCGCTCCAGCGTGTAGCGGGTGCGCGTGGCCGCGCGCAGGATGCCTTCAGTGGGTTCCTGGCCAAAGATCTCGGCGTGGATCGTCACGCGGTTGCCCAGCGCGATGCCGTGGTCGTCCTGGAAGGTGTCGTCGGTATGCGGCGCGGGTTGGGCGGCGGCGGCGACGGCAATCGCATCAAGGGACGTGAGTTTGGTGGAGCTGCCATGGCCGATCGCGGCCATGCGGTCCATCCATTCGAGGACGTGTGGCGTGGCGTCCAGGATGCGGGCCATGGCGGGGTTGACCACGCGGCTGAACCACAGCGGGTGGTAGGCCGCGAAGTCGGCCACGCAAGGCACGTCACCCAGCAGGAAGGGGTGCATTTCCACCATGGTCGAGAGGCGGCGCAGGTAGCTCTTGTAGGCGGAAGTCGCGTCACCCGAGCGCAGGCTGGTCATGCCACCGCGCATGGCACCGCGGTCTGCCGCAAAGGCCTGGGCCGCTTCCGGCGGCTGGCCGGCAAACATCGCTGCCGCGCCCTTGGGGCTGAGGCTGTAGCCCATGGCGGCCCAGAACAGCGTGCTGTCGGCCCACTGGGACAAGACGCGCGCCATGCCCTTGAGGTGCTCGGGGTAAAGGGTGGGCTCGGGTTGGCGGTGTTCGAGCACGTCGCAGATGAGCGCGGTGTCGCAATAGATGTCGGCGCCGATCTGCAGAAACGGTGTGCGGCGGTAGCCGCCGGTGAGTGCGATCACGTCGGGCTTGGGCATGATGCGCGGGATGTGCACGCTCTGCCACGCCAGCTTCTTGTGGCCCAGGATCAGGCGCACCTTTTCCGAGAACGGGGATGTGGGGTAGTGGTGCAGGATGAGGTCGGACATGGTGTCTCCGGGGTCGTTGTTCAGGTGGGCATCGCGCGCTGAAGTATGGCGTCGAAGTCGACACCGGCGCCCAGCGAGCCGAAGCTGTGGCCCCACTCACCACCGATGCGGGAATCGCAAAATGCGCTGAACACGGCGGCGGGTGCCGTCTGGGCCAGCAGCGCGGCCTGCACCGCCAGTGCCACGTCTTGCGCCAGGCGGCGGGCTTCCATTTCGGTGGCCATCTCTTCCACGCGGATGGGCAGTTGCGCCGCCAGCCGGTCCAGCGCAGGGTGCATGCCTCGGGCGGGTGCGAGCTCGTGCGCCAGTGCGGCGACCGCGTCGACCTGTTTCATCGCCGGGCCGCCCCAAGATGAAACAGCCCCCTCAGGGGGCAGCGACCCGCGCAGCGGTGGAGCGTGGGGGGCTCTTTTCAGTGCGCGCAGCAGGTCGATGGCCATGATGTTGCCCGCGCCTTCCCAGATGGAGTTGAGCGGCATCTCGCGGTAGATGCGTGCCATCACGCCCTCGCCGCCCTCCTCCACGTAGCCGTTGCCGCCCAGGCATTCCATGGCTTCCTGCGCGAAGTGGCTGCCGCGCTTGCAGATCCAGAATTTCGCCACGGGCGTGAGCAGGCGGTTCATCACCTGTTCGTGCGGGTCGCCAGCACGGTCAAAGCTGCGCGCCAGGCGCAGTGCGAGCGCGGTCGCGGCCTCGGACTCAAGCGCCAGGTCGGCCAGCACGTTCTTCATCAGCGGCTGGTCGATCAGCGTTTTGCCGAAGGCCTTGCGTTGTGCCGTGTGGTTGAGCGCAATGCTCAGTGCCTGGCGCATCAGGCCGCTGGTGCCCAGGGCGCAGTCCAGCCGCGTCATGGTGCCCATGGCCAGGATCTGCGGGATGCCACGGCCCTCCTCCCCCACCAGCCAGGCGCTTGCCGCCACGAACTCGACCTCGGAACTCGCGTTGGCCTTGTTGCCCAGCTTGTCTTTCAGGCGCTGGATGAAGACCTGGTTCATCGAACCGTCTGGCAGCACGCGCGGCAGAAAGAGGCAACTCAGGCCGCTGGCCGTTTGCGCGAGGATCAGGAAGGCGTCGCACATGGGGGCGGAGAAGAACCACTTGTGACCGGTGACGCTGAAGCGCTGGCCCCAGGCGTCGCTGCCGGCCGGCTCGGCGCGCGTGGTGTTCGCGCGCACGTCGGAGCCGCCCTGCTTTTCCGTCATGCCCATGCCCATGGTCAGGCCCGGCTTGTCGCGCCACACCTTGAGTGCCGGGTCGTAGGCGCGGCTGGTGAGGCCCGCTTCCCAGTCCTGGTAGATGGCCGGGTTGTCCTTGAGCGCGGGCGCCACCGCGTAGCTCATGGAGATGGGGCACAGGATGGAGGGTTCGAGCTCGGTGAAGAGCATGAAGCCGGCGGCGCGCAACTGGTGGGCATGGCCGGTGGCCTGCTGCTCCGCGGAAAACGCCGTGCCGTGCAGGCCTGCAGCCGTGGCTGCGGTCATCAGCGCGTGGTAACTCGGGTGGAACTCCACCTGATCCACCCGCTGACCCCATCGGTTGTGCGTCTTGAGCTGCGGCGTGTGCACATTGGCCAGCCGCGCATGCGTCTGCATTTCGCCGCTGCCCACCAAAGCGCCGAGCGCATGCAACGGCGCCGTGTCCAGCGCGGGCGCGTTGAACTTCAGCGCGGCCTGCATGGCGCGGTTGGCGCTGAACAGGTTGGTATCGACCAGCGGCGCAGGCTGGTTGAACACTTCGTGGGTGGTCACCATGCCGGCCTCCTGGCGGTCAGATCAGTTTGACCAGTTGTTTGCCGAAGTTCTTGCCTTTGAGCAGGCCCATGAAGGCCTCGGGTGCAGCGGACAGGCCTTGCGCAACAGTCTCGCGCGGGCGCAGTTTGCCGGTGGCCACCAGGGTGCCCAGTTCGGTCAGGGCTTCGGGCCAGACTTCCATGTGTTCGCTGACGATGAAGCCTTCGATCTTCAGGCGGTTCACCAGGATCAACGCGGGGTTGGTCAGCGGCAGGGGCTGGCCATCGTAGCCGGCGATCATCCCGCACACCGCGATGCGGCCGAAGGCGTTCATGCGCAACAGCACCGCGTCGAGCACCATGCCGCCCACGTTTTCAAAGTAGCCGTCGATGCCCTTGGGGCAGACTTCCTTGAGTGCCTTGGCCAGTGACCAGGCGTCCTTGTGCAGCTTGTAGTCGATGCAGGCGTCGAAGCCCAGCTCTTCCACCGCGTACTTGCATTTGTCAGGCCCACCCGCAATGCCCACCGCGCGGCAGCCGCGCGCCTTGGCCAGCGCGCCGAAGGCACTGCCCACCGCGCCCGTGGCCGCGCTCACCACCACGGTGTCGCCGGCCTTGGGGTTGATGAGCTTCACCAGACCGTACCAGGCGGTCACGCCCGGCATGCCGACCGCACCCAGGTAATACGACAGCGGCACGTGGGTTGTGTCCACCTTGCGCAAGGCACCCACCTGGTTGGCGTCGACCACGCTGAACTCCTGCCAGCCGCCCATGCCCACGACCTGGTCACCGGCCTTGAACTTGGGGTGCATGGACTCGACCACCTCGCCCACGGTGCCACCGATCATGACCTCGCCCAGGGCCTGCGAAGCTGCGTAGCTCTTGCTGTCGTTCATGCGCCCGCGCATGTACGGATCCAGGCTCAGGAAGTGGTGGCGCACCAGCACCTGGCCGTCCTTGAGGGCGGCGGTGTCGGTGGTGACAAGCTTGAAGTTGTCGACGGTGGCTTCGCCTTGGGGGCGGTTGTCGAGCACGATCTGGTGGTTGGTGGGCATGGTGTGTCTCCTGTGGAAATCAGTCTGTTGAAATGCGGTTGAAGGGCTTGGCGCTGCCGGGTCCGGTGGCCAGGCGAGGCACCAGCTTGAAGGTGCCGGTGGCGTGTGCACACAGCTGGTCGGCCGCGTTGAAGATGCTGCCTTCGGTGAAGACCATGGTGGCCGTTCGGTGCAGGATGCGGCCCTTGGCGTGCAACGGTCCCTGCGCCGCGCGCATGAAGCTGGTCTTCATCTCGATGGTGACGCAGCCCATGTCGGGCTCGACCGAGCGCGCCGCGTGCGCCATCACCACGTCGAGCAAAGTCATGCTGGCGCCGCCGTGCACCACGTCGAAAGAATTCAAGTGGTCCGGCAGGGGATTGAAAACGATCTCCGCCTCACCGCCTTCGAACTTGTGCAGTTCGAAGCCGAGCAGTTCGACAAAGGGAATGCGGACGGAAAATTTCATGTGATTCCTACAGTATCCGTTCGCCCTGAGCCTGTCGAAGGGCTCGCCAGGGTGTGGGCGAGGGCTTCGACAAGCTCAGCCCGAACGGTATGGGTGTGGTCAGCCACCTGTGATGATGGACACACCTCCATCGACCGCCAACCACTGACCCGTGATGTGCTTGCCGGCGTCGCTCGCGTACAGCAGTGTGAGGCCTTTCAAATCTTCGTCGTCGCCCAGACGGCCCAGGGGTGCGTGCGCGGCCAGGCGCTCTTCACCCATGGCCTTGAGCGTGCCCATGGTCATCTTGCTGGGGAAGAAGCCGGGGCAGATCGCGTTGACGCGGATGCCGTGTGCGCCCCATTCGGCGGCGAGCGCGCGGGTGAAGTTGATCACCGCACCCTTGGAGGTGTTGTAGGCGATGGTCTTCATGTCGCGCGGGTTGCCGCCCAGGCCGGCGATGGAAGCGGTGTTGATGATGCTGCCGGTTCTGCGCGCGATCATGCTGCGCTTGGCCACGATCTGGCTCAGGATGAAGTAGCTGCGCACGTTGAGGTTCATCACCTTGTCCCACGCGTCCACCGGGTGGTCTTCGGCGGGGGCGCCCCAGGCGGCGCCGGCGTTGTTGATCAGGATGTCGATGTCGCCCAGGCGCTGCAGACTCTCGTCGGCCAGGCGCTGGATGTCTTCTTCCTTCGAGCAGTCGGCAGCGATCCAGCGCGCATCGATGTTGGCGGCCTGCAGCTCGGCCGTGGCCGCTTCGAGGTCTTCGGTCTTGCGCGAGCTGATCACCACGCGGGCACCGGCCTCACCCAGCGCGTGGGCCATCTGCAGGCCCAGGCCGCGCGAGCCACCGGTGATGAGGGCGGTCTTGCCCTTGAGGTCGAAGAGTTGGTGGATGGTTCGGGTCATGTTGGTCTCCGTGTTGTGGTGTTGCTTAAATTTCGTAGTCCATGCATTGGCGTTCGAGCACGACCTTTCGCATGAACGGCTTCAACGCCACATGCGAGGGATGCGTCTGGTACGCCGCGAGCGCTGCGCGATCGGTGAAGCTGCTGTTGAGCACCAGATCGTAGGTGCCCTCCAGATCGGGCCGGGCTGTGGCGACCTCGAAGCGTTCGATGCCGGGCACCAGCTGCGCGCAGGCATCGAGCAAGGCCTTGGCCTTCGCGATGTTGGTGGCCTTGTCGCCCTCGGCGCCCAGGTCCTTGATCTTCCACATGACGATGTGCTGCAGCATCAGAACGCCTCCTCGGGCAGGGCCGCGCAGGTCAGGTCGCGGCTGCTCACCACCTGCAGCCAGGCGCCGATTTTCGGCAGCTCGTAGTGGAAGAAGAAACGCATGGCGGCCAGGCGGCCGGTGCGTGCGCTCGATTCGGGCGCCGCGTGCGCGGCCAGCGCCACGTCGAGCCAGACCCACGCCAGCACCGTGTGTCCAAACGCCTGCAGGTAGGGCACGGCGTTGGCCAGCGCATCGGTCGGCTCACCGGTGGACCATGCGGCCTTGGTGGCGGCACCCACCTGCGCGAGCGCCTGGCCCAGTGCATTGGCATGGGCCGCGAATTCGGGGATGTGGATCGCGCGCTGGATGGTGTCGTTGATGCGCCCGGCCAACAGGCTCAGACCCTTGCCGCCCTCCATCAGCACCTTGCGGCCCAGCAGGTCCATGGCCTGGATGCCGTGCGTGCCTTCGTGGATCATGTTCAAGCGGTTGTCGCGCCAGTACTGTTCCACCGGGAAATCGCGTGTGTAGCCGTAGCCACCGTGGATCTGGATTGCCAGGCTGTTCGCTTCCAGGCACCACTCGCTGGGCCAGCTCTTTGCGATGGGTGTGAGCACTTCGAGCAGCAGGCGGGCGTCGTCGGCCGCGGCGGTTTCTGCCGTGTGCTGCTCGTCGACGAGCCGGGCGCAATAGAGTTCGAGCGCGAGCGCGCCTTCGCAATACGATTTTTGCGCCAGAAGCATGCGCTTCACGTCGGCGTGTTCGATGATGCGCACCGGCGCCTGCGCCGGGTCTTTGCCAGCCGGACCCATGGGCCGGCCCTGTGGGCGGTTCTTCGCGTAGTCCAGGCTCGCGAGGTAACCCGCCATGCCCAGCATGGTGGCGGCCATGCCCACGCCGATGCGGGCCTCGTTCATCATGTGGAACATGCAGTGCAGGCCCTTGCCGGCCTGGCCGACGAGGTAGCCCACGGCACCCGCCTCTCCGCCAACGGGATACTTGCCCTCACCGAAATTGAGCAGCGTGTTGGTGGTGCCACGCCAGCCGCACTTGTGGTTCAGGCCGGCCAGCGCGACGTCGTTGCGCTCGCCGGTCAACTCACCCGCGGCGTTCACCATCTTCTTGGGCACGATGAACAGCGAGATGCCGCGCGTGCCGGGCACGAGCTTGCCGTGTTCATCGGGAATCTTGGCCAGCACCAGGTGGATGATGTTGTCGGTCAGTTCGTGCTCGCCCGCCGAGATCCACATCTTGTTGCCCTTGAGGCGGTAGCGCGGGCCGAGCGGGTCGTCGGCGAAATCAGCACCATCGGGCACGGCACGCGTGGACACGTCGCTCAAGCTGGATCCGGCTTGCGGTTCGGACAGGCACATGGTCCCCGAGAAGCGGCCGCTGAATTCATTGAGCGCAAACACCTGTTTCTGCGCCTCCGTGCCATGCACCATGAGCAGGTTGGCGTTGCCGGTGGTGAGCATGCCCGAGCCAATGCTCACCGAAGCCATGGCGAAAAAGGCATTGGCTGCCGCCTCCACCGTGTAGGGCAGCTGCATGCCGCCAACCTCGTAGTCTTGCGCGGCGCTCAGCATGCCCGAGCCGGCGTAGGCCTTCTGCGCATCGTGTGTGGCCTGCGGCAGGATCACGCGCTCGCCGTCGAAGTGCGGCTCCTGCGTGTCCACGAGGCGGTTGAACGGTGCGTACTTCTCGCGCGCGATGCGTTCGCAGGTGTCGAGCACCGCATCAAACGTTTCCCGACCATGGTCGGAGAAGCGTTCACGTTGACTCAACGAGGGCGCATCGAGCCAGTCATACAGCAGGAAATCGACGGTGGGGCGCAGGCTCATGGTGTCTCTTCTTCTCGTCAGTTCTTGGGCGGCAAGGCGGCGATGGTGCCCTGCGCCACCGCGCAGAGCTTTTCCACCCCGTCCTTCAGCACGAACACATCGCAGCGGCAGACCGATTGCGTCTTGCCGGTGTGCACCGCTTCGGCGCGCGCGATCAGGCGCTCACCTATCGCCGGCCGCAGGTAGTTGATCTTGAACTCCGCTGTGACCACGGGCAAGCCCAGCGCGCTGCCGCCGGCGTAGGTGAGCGCGTTGTCGGCCGCGTAGCTCAGCACGCCACCGTGCACGAAGCCGTGCTGCTGCTTGACCGACTCGCCGATGGGCACGTGCAGCTCGCAGCGCCCCCGGGAGAACGCAGCGAGTTCGGCACCGATCAGGCGCGAGAACGGCTGGGCCGCCAGCACCTCGCGCCCCATGGCGAGAAACACCTCGGGGCTGACGCTGGCCTCGGCCATGGCGCTATTCCTCAGAGGACTTCGAACACGCCCGCGGCACCCATGCCGCCGCCAATGCACATGGTCACGCAGACGCGCTTGGCGCCGCGGCGCTTGCCTTCGATCAGCGCATGGCCGGTCAGGCGCTGGCCCGACACGCCGTAGGGGTGGCCCACCGCAATCGCGCCGCCGTTGACGTTGAGCTTGTCGCCCGGGATGCCCAGCTTGTCGCGGCAGTAGATCACCTGCACCGCGAAGGCTTCGTTGAGTTCCCACAGGTCGATGTCGCTCACCTTCAGGCCCAGGCGCGCGAGCACCTTGGGGATGGCGAACACCGGGCCGATGCCCATCTCGTCGGGCTCGCAACCGGCCACCGCGAAGCCGAGGAACCGGCCCAGGGGCGTCAGGCCACGTTTCTCGGCCATGGTTTCATTCATGAGCACGCAGGCGCCACCGCCGTCGCTGAACTGGCTGGCGTTGCCGGCCGAGACCAGGCCACCTGGCAGGGCCGAGCGCAGGCCGTGGATACCTTCAAACGTGGTCCCGGCGCGGATGCCTTCGTCGTTCTCCACCGTCACCTGCTTGGTGGTGAGGCCCATGACCTTGTCGGCCACGCCGGCGGTCACGGTGATGGGAGCGATCTCGGCCTTGAACAGGCCGGCTTCGAGTGCTGCCGTGGCCCGCTGCTGGCTGGCAGCGCCGTACTCGTCCATGGCGTCGCGCCCGATGTTGTAGCGCTTGGCCACCTGTTCGGCGGTCTGCAGCATGTTCCAGTAGATCTCGGGCTTGTTTTTCGCCAGCCATGGGTCGGCCAGCATGTGGGTGTTCATCTCCTGCTGCACGCAGGAGATGCTCTCCACGCCGCCGGCCACATACACGTCGCCCTCGCCGGCAATGATGCGCTGCGCGGCCATGGCGATGGTTTGAAGGCCGGACGAGCAGAAGCGGTTGACCGTCATGCCCGAGGTGGTGATGGGCAGGCCGGCGCGCAGCGCGATCTGGCGCGCGATGTTGGCGCCGGTGGCGCCTTCGGGGTTGGCGCAGCCCATGATGACGTCGTCCACTTCGGCGGCTTCGATGCCGGCGCGCTGCACGGCGTGCTGCACCGCGTGGCCGCCGAGGGTGGCTCCGTGGGTCATGTTGAAGGCGCCCTTCCAGCTCTTGGCCAGGGGGGTGCGGGCGGTGGAAACGATGACGGCGTTGGTCATGAAATGTTCTCCTTGTGTGGGTTCTTGGGCTCAGGCGTTGAAGGTTTTGCCTTCGGCCACCAGGCTCGCCAGCAGCGGGGCCGGCTCCCAGAATTTCGCGTCGTCCAGCGGGTTCTTGGCAAAGCGCTTCATGCTCTGCACCACGTTGAACAGGCCCACGGTGTCGGCGTAGATCATCGGGCCGCCGCGGTGCGCGGGGAAGCCGTAGCCGAAGATGTAGACCACGTCGATGTCGCTGGCCTTGTTGGCGATGCCCTCTTCCAGGATGTGCGCGGCCTCGTTGACCAGCGAATACACCAGGCGCTGCACGATCTCTTCATCGGAAATCTTGCGCGGCGTGATGCCCAGGCTCTTGCGGTGGTCCTCGATCATCTTCACCACTTCGGCGTTCGGGATCGCGTCGCGCTTGCCCGGCACGTAGTCGTACCAGCCGGCACCGGTCTTCTGGCCGTAGCGGCCCTTCTCGCACAGCAGGTCGGCCGTCTTGCTGTACTTCATGTCCGGCTTTTCCTGGTAGCGGCGCTTGCGGATCGCCCAGCCGATGTCGTTGCCGGCCAGGTCGCCCATGCGGAACGGGCCCATGGCCATGCCGAACTTCTCCATCGCCTTGTCGACCTGCTCGGGCGTGCAGCCTTCGTCGAGCAGGAAGCCGCCCTGGCGGCCGTACTGCTCGATCATGCGGTTGCCGATGAAGCCGTCGCACACGCCGGAGACCACCGCGGTCTTCTTGATCTTCTTGGCCACGGTCATCACGGTGGCCATCACGTCCTTGGCGGTCTTCTCGCCGCGCACCACTTCCAGCAGCTTCATCACGTTGGCCGGGCTGAAGAAGTGCAGGCCCACCACGTCCTGCGGGCGCTTGGTGAAGGAGGCGATCTTGTTGACGTCCAGCGTGGAGGTGTTGGAAGCCAGGATCGCGCCGGGCTTCATCACGCGGTCGAGTTCCTTGAACACGGCTTCCTTCACGCCGATTTCTTCAAACACGGCCTCGATCACGAGGTCGGCGGCACTCAGGTCGTCGTAGCTCAGCGTGGTGGTGAGCAGGGCCATGCGCTGGTCGTACTTGTCCTGCTTGAGCTTGCCCTTTTTCATCTGGGCTTCGTAGTTCTTGCGGATCGTCGCCAGACCCCGGTCCAGCGCTTCCTGCTTCATCTCCAGCATCTTCACCGGGATGCCGGCGTTGAGGAAGTTCATGGCGATGCCGCCGCCCATGGTGCCGGCACCGATGACGGCCACCGAGGCGATTTCGCGCTTGGGCGTGTCTTCCGGCACGTCAGGAATCTTGCTCGCTGCGCGCTCTGCGGTGAACAGGTGGCGCAGCGCGCGGCACTCGGGCGTCCACATCAGGTTGATGAAGATCTCGCGCTCGAAGGCCATGCCGTCGTCGAATTTCTTCTTGGTGGCAGCCTCCACCGCGTCCACGCATTTGGCGGGCGCGGGGAAGTTCTTGGACATGCCCTTGACCATGTTGCGGGCAAAAGCGAAGTACGCATCGCCCAGCGGGTGCTTGCACGGCAGGTTGCGCACCTTCGGTAGCGCGCTGCCGTCGGCGTGTTTGGCGGCCATCTCGCGCGCCAGGGCCAGGGCTTCTTCGGCCAGGCTTTCGGGCGAAGCAGCCATCTTGTCGAACAATTTCTGGCCCGGCAGCATGGCGAGCATTTCGCTCTTCACTGGCTCACCGCTCACGATCATGTTGAGCGCCGGCTCCACGCCCAGGGCACGCGGCAGGCGCTGCGTGCCACCGGCGCCAGGGATCAGGCCCAGCTTCACCTCGGGCAGCGCCACGCTGGTGCCGGGCGCGGCAATGCGGTAGTGGCAGCCCAGGGCCAGTTCCAGGCCACCGCCCATGGCGACGCTGTGCATGGCAGCCACGACCGGCTTGGAAGCGTTTTCAACCGCCAGGATCACCGAGAGCAGGTTGGGTTCGGCCAGCGCCTTGGGCGAGCCGAATTCACGGATGTCGGCACCGCCCGAAAACGCCTTGCCAGCGCCGGTGAGCACGATGGACTTGACGGCCGGATCGGCTTCCGCCTTCTCCAGGCCAGCGGCGATGCCCTGGCGGGTGGAGAGACCCAGGCCGTTGACCGGCGGGTTGTTCATGGTGATGACGGCAACATCGCCGTGGACCTGGTACTCAGCGGTCATGGAATCTCCTTCGTTGTTGGCGGAAACGGGTGCCCCGGGGGCATGGACTGTGATGTTCTTCCCAGAAAAGAACGATCGTTCGATTCTAGGAACTTGCTGCGCTGCCGCAAGGGCCTCTTGTCGCCAGTGAGTCAGGCGTCAGACTTCCAGCCATTCCTTGCGTACTTGGGAATCGGCGCGAAGCGTTTCCGGCGTGCCTTGGAACACGATGCTGCCGTGCCCCATGACCAGCACCCGGTCGGAGATGCTCAGGGCGATGGTGAGCTTCTGCTCGATCAGCAGCACCGACACGCCGCGGGCCTTGAGCGTCTGGAGGTACTCGGCCACCAGCTCCACGATCTTGGGTGCGAGGCCCTCGGTGGGCTCGTCGATGATGATCAGGTCGGGGTCGCCCATGAGGGTGCGGCACAGCGTGAGCATCTGCTGCTCGCCGCCCGAGAGCACGCCGGCTTCGGTGTGCTCCCGCTCTTTCAGGCGCGGGAACATGGCGTACATGTCGTCGAAGCTCCATCGGGCTCCGATGCCCTTGCCCTTCTGGCCGAGCAGCAGGTTCTGGTGCACGGTGAGCTTGGGGAAGATGTCGCGGTTCTCCGGCACATGGCCGATGCCCAGGTGCGCAATTTCAAACGGCTTTTTGCCCAGGATGGGCTTGCCTTGCCAGTTGACGCTGCCGGTGCTCTCCACCAGGCCCATGATGGCCTTGGCGGTGGTCGAGCGGCCGGAGCCGTTGCGCCCCAGCAGCGCCACGATCTCGCCCTTGCCGACCGAAAAATGTACCCCGTGCAACACGTGGCTCTTGCCGTAGTAGGCGTGAAGGTCTTGTATCTCAAGCATGGTGTGTCCTCAGTGGCCTGCCGCCTGTTGATCCGCCAGCACCGAGCCCAGGTAGGCCTCCTGCACGCGTGGGTTGGCGCGCACGGCTTCGGGTGTGTCGAAGGCGATCACCTCGCCATACACCACCACGGCGATGCGGTCGGCCAAGCCGAACACCACGCCCATGTCGTGCTCCACTGTCAGCAGCGTCTTGCCCACCGTCACCTCGCGGATCAGCTCGATGAAGCGGCTGGTTTCGCTCTTGCTCATGCCGGCCGTGGGTTCGTCCAGCAGGATCACCTGCGCGCCGCCGGCGATGGTGATGCCGATCTCCAGCGCGCGCTGCTCGGCGTAGGTCAGGTTCATGGCCAGCGTGTCGTGCTTGCGCTCCAGACGAATCATGCGCATGAGCTCTTCGGCGCGGTCGTTGGCGTCCTTGAGGTTGGCGAGGAATTTCAGGAAGGTGTACTTGTAGCCCAGGCTCCAGAGCACGCCGCAGCGCAGGTTCTCGAACACGCTGAGCTTGGGAAAGATGTTGGTGATCTGGAAGCTGCGCGAGAGGCCAAGCCGGTTGATCTCGAACGGCTTCAGGCCGTTGATGCGGTGGCCACCCAGCATCACGTCGCCACTGCTGGGCTCGAAGCGGCCCGAGATCAGGTTGAACAGCGTGGACTTGCCCGCGCCGTTGGGGCCGATGATGGCCACGCGCTCACCCGGATTCACCACCAGGTTGACGCCGCGAATGATGTCGGTCTTGCCGAAGCTCTTGCGCAGATCGCGCAATTCGAGGGCGGGTGTCGTCATATTGCCTCCCGCTGTTGTGTGTGTTGTTCAATCGTCACCTGGATGTCGTGCCACTGGAGCATGAAGCGACGGCGCACCAGCTCGAACAGGCCCAGGCCCACCAGCATCACGACCAACGCGCCCACCCAGCTCGTCACGCCGCGGGCGTCCAGGTTCACGCCCAGGAAGCGCAAGGCCGTGTCCTGCCCCGCATTGAGCTGCAGGTGGTACATCATTTCGATCATGGCGCCGGCACCGGCCAGCATGATCAGGCCCATGATGGCCAGCAACGCATAGCTGCCCAGCACGCGCTTGAGCAGACCGTAAGCCGCCACGCGCACGTTCATCATGATCAGGCTGGCCACGCCACCGGGCGCGTACATCACCATGAACAGGAAGATCAGGCCCAGGTAGAGCAACCAGGCCTTGGTCAGCTCCGACAGCAGCACCGAGGCCAGCACCATGAGGATGCCGCCGATGATCGGCCCGAAGAAGATGGTGGCGCCGCCCAGGAAAGTGAACAGCAGGTAGGCGCCCGAGCGCCCGGCGCCGACCACCTCGGCCGTGACGATTTCGAAGTTGAGAGCGCCCAGGCCGCCCGCGATGCCGGCGAAGAAGCCGGCGATCATGAACGACAGGTAGCGCACCTTCTGCGTGTTGTAGCCGATGAACTCCACGCGCTCCGGGTTGTCACGCACGGCGTTGAGAATGCGGCCCAGCGGCGTGCGCGTGAACGCGAACATGAGCCCGACGCAGATGAAGGTGTAGACCGCGATCAGGTAGTACACCTGCCGCGGCGGGCCGTAGGTGATCCCCATGAAGGCCTCCCCGATCACCCGGTTGCCCGACACGCCCGCTTCGCCCCCGAAGAACTCGGAGAACATCAGCGACATGGCAAACACCAGCTCGGCCATGCCCAGCGTGATCATGGCGAAGGTGGTGCCGGCCTTCTTGGTGGTGACGTAGCCGAACAGGATGGCGAAGAACAGGCCCGCCACGCCACCGACCAGCGGCAGCAGCGTCACGGGAATGGGCAACTGCCCACCCGCCGCCGCGTTGAGCGCGTGCATGGCCACATAGGAGCCCAGCCCGGTGTAGACCGCGTGGCCGAAGCTCAGCATGCCGCCCTGCCCCAGCAGGATGTTGTAGGACAGGCAGGCAATGATGGCGATGCCCATCTGCGAGAGCATGGTCACCGCGAGGTTGCTGCTGAACACGAAAGGTGCCACCAGCAGGACCGCAGCGAAGAGGGACCAGACGGTCCAGCGGCCCTTGTTGAAGCCGATGGCAGGGCGGACGATGGAGTTGTTCATGTTGCTCATGTCGGGTCAGCCCTCTCGCGTGCCGAGCAGGCCCTTGGGGCGGAAGATCAGGATCAGCACCAGGAACAGGTAGGGCAGGATCGGCGCCACCTGCGACAGCGTGAGCTTGACCACCGAGTTCTCCTTGGTGGCGGCCGAGAGTTCGATGCCGAGCTGTTGCGCCAGGCTGATGAAGGAGTAATCGAAGGCGACCGCAAAGGTCTGGATCACGCCGATGAGCAGGGAGGCGAGAAAGGCACCCGAGAGCGATCCCATGCCGCCGACCACCACCACGACGAAGATCACCGAGCCCACCGTGGCGGCCATGGCCGGCTCGGTGACGAAGGTGCTGCCGCCGATGACCCCGGCGAGGCCGGCCAGACCGGTGCCAGCGCCAAACACCAGCATGAACACACGCGGCACGTTGTGCCCCAGACTCTCCACCGTTTCAGGGTGGGTGAGCGCGGCCTGGATCACCAGACCGATGCGGGTGCGCGTGAGCAGCAGCCACAGCGAGAGCAGCATGAGCAGAGCCACGAGCATCATGAAACCGCGTGTGGCCGGAAACGGCGAGCAGATCGCGCCGGCGGCGGAACACATCTCGCTCGTCGCCGCGCCCCAGACCATTTGCAGGGAATCGTCTGCGAGGTGCACCAGCGTGAAGGCCGGGCCGCGCAATGCCTCGGGCGGAGCGAAGTCCAGCGCCGTGCGGCCCCAGACCAGTTGCACCACCTCGAGCAGGATGTAGGAAAAACCGAAGGTCACCAGCAGCTCGGGCACGTGGCCGAACTTGTGCACCTTGCGCAATGTGAGGCGCTCGAACAGCGCACCCATGGCACCCACCAGCAGCGGCGCCACGATCAGGGCGGGCCAGAAGCCGATCCAGTTGGACAGCGTGTAGCCCATGTAGGCGCCGACCATGTAGAAACTGGCGTGCGCGAAATTGAGGACGCCCATCATGCTGAAGATGAGGGTGAGCCCCGAGCTCAACATGAACAGCAACAGGCCGTAGCTGACTCCATTGAGCATGGAGATGATGAAGAACTCCATGAAGTTCGCCTTTCGTGGCTGGTGTGTCAGCCGTCGGAGCACGGTGAAAACAAACCAGCGCCTGAAACGGCGCTGGTTCTACCCAAGAGGACCCATCCGCACGAAACCGGATTCGTGCGCTGGGTCCTGTCGATCAGCCCGGGCGCTTCATCTCGCAGCTGGTGGGCGTGCTGGAGACATAGGACGGGTATTCCTTGACCGGAGCCAGCGTCATGCCGGTGTTTTCCGGGCTGTAAGGGAACTTGCCCCCGGCTTTCTGCCACACCGCGACAAACAGCGGCTGCTGCAACTGGTGGTCCAGCTTGCGCACTTCAACTTCGCCGTTGAAGCCCTTGAATTTCAGGCCTTCCAGAGCGGCTGCCACCTTCACCGGGTCGGTCGACTTGGCCTTGGCCATGGCTTCAGACACGGCGGAGTAGGCCAGCGGAATCGCGCCGGTGTACATGTCGTCTTTGTACTTGGCCTTGAACTCGTCGGCCCACTTGCCCATCTGGCCGCCCATGTTGTAGTGCTGGTAGGCCACCTGGTACACGCGGCCTTCGCCGCCGGTGCCCAGCGCGGTGGGGGTGCCCGTCACGCCGGTGTAGTAGGTGTAGAACTTGCCGGTGTAGCCGCCTTCGTTGGCGGCCTTCACCAGCAGCGCGAGGTCGGAACCCCAGTTGCCGGTGATCACGGTGTCGGCGCCCGAGGCCTTGATCTTGGCCACGTAGGGCGCGAAGTCACGCACCTGCGCCAGCGGGTGCAGGTCTTCGCCCACGATCTTCACGTCGGGGCGCTTGCGCGAGAGGTTTTCCTTGGCAAAACGCGCGACCTGCTGGCCGTGCGAGTAATTCTGGTTGAGCAGGTAGACGTTCTTGACGTCGGGCTGGTCCTTCATGAAGGTGGTCATGGCCTCCATCTTCATGGACGTGTCTGCGTCGAAACGGAAGTGCCAGTAGTTGCACTTGCTGTTGGTGAAATCGGGGTCGACCGCGGCGTAGTTCAGGAAGATCACTTCCTTGCCGGGGTTGCGTTCGTTGTGCTTGCTGACCGCGTCGATCAGCGCGCCGGCCACCGAGGAGCCGTTGCCCTGGGCGATGTAGCGCACACCCTGGTCGAGTGCGGCCTTGAAGTTGTTCAGGCTCTCGGCGGGGCTGAGCTTGTTGTCAAAGCCGACCACCTCGAATTTCACGCCGGCCGGATTGGCGGCGCTGAACTTCTCGGCGAAGAACTGCCAGCTCTTGAGCTGGTTGTTGCCCACGGGGCCCATGAGGCCGGTCTGTGGGTCGATCAGGGCGATCTTGACGGTCTCGCCCTTCTGCGCGTTTGCGGCGAAAGCGCAGGCGAGCAGCGATGCTGCGGTGAGGCTCTTGATGGCGAAATGCATGTTTGTCTCCGGTGGTTTTGGAATCCGCTTTGCAGCTTACAAGCCTGCTGCGGTGCAGCACTCAGGGATAGCCCCTAGGGGCTATCGCGCTGGCGACTGTGGGGGGACGACGGTGGCGGTCCGGGCGACTCCACCTGTCGGAAATGTGTCCTCAGATCCCGGGGAGCACGTAGTCCTTGAGCTGTTGACGCAGCGTCATCTTCTGCATCTTGCCGGTGGCGCCCAGCGGAATCGCGTCGACGAACACCACGTCGTCCGGGATCTGCCATTTGGCGGTCTTGCCCTCGTAGAAGGCCAGCAGTTCCTCGCGCGTGACCTCGGTGCCGGGCTTCTTCACGACCACCACGATGGGCCGTTCGTCCCACTTCGGGTGTCGCATGCCCACGCAGGCCGCCATGGCAATGGCCGGGTGGGCCATCGCAATGTTCTCCACGTCGATCGAGCTGATCCACTCGCCGCCGGACTTGATCACGTCCTTGCTGCGGTCGGTGATCTGCATGAAGCCGTCGGCGTCAATGGTGGCGACGTCGCCGGTCGGGAACCAGCCCTGACCCTGCGCGTCGTACTGCAGCGGGTCGCCGCCCTCGCCCTTGAAGTAGCTCGCAATGATCCAGGGCCCGCGCACCAGCAGGTCGCCGTAGCTCTTGCCGTCCCAAGGCAGCTCTTCGCCGGCATCGTCGACGATCTTCATGTCCACGCCGTACACCGCGCGGCCCTGCTTGAGCAGCACCTTGTGCTGCTCTTCCGCTGGCAGCGCCATCTGCGCGTTTTTCAGCGAGCACACCGTGCCCAGTGGCGACATTTCCGTCATGCCCCAGGCATGGATCACGGCCACGCCGTACTGGTCGTTGAAGGCCTTCATCATCGCGGGCGGGCAGGCAGAACCACCGATCACGGTGCTCTTGAGCGTGCTGAACTTCAGGCCACCGGCCTGCAGGTGGCCCAGCAGCATCTGCCACACCGTGGGCACGCCCGCGGCCATGGTCACCTTCTCGGACTCCAGCAGTTCGTAGATCGACTTGCCGTCCATCGCCGGGCCGGGGAACACCAGTTTGCAGCCAGTGGCCGCCGCTGAATACGGCAGGCCCCAGGCATTGACGTGGAACATGGGCACGACCGGCAACACACTGTCGCGCGCGCTCAGGCTCAGCGCATCGGGCAGTGCAGCGGTGAACGCGTGCAGGATGGTGGAGCGGTGCGAGTAGAGCGCGGCCTTGGGGTTGCCGGTGGTGCCGCTCGTGTAGCACATGCTGGAGGCCGAGTTCTCGTCAAACGTGGGCCAGTGGTAGGTGTCGGGCTGCTTGCCGATCCACGCCTCGTAGCTCTGCAGACCCGGCAGGCCGCTATCAGCGGGCAGCTTGTCGGCGTCGCACAGCGCGATCCAGTGCTTGACCGTGGGGCACTTGGCCGCCACCGCCTTCACCAGCGGCAGAAAGGTCATGTCGAAGCAGATCGCCTTGTCTTCGGCGTGGTTCACGATCCAGGTGAGCTGGTCGGGGTGCAGGCGCGGGTTGAGCGTGTGCAGCACATGGCCGGTGCCGCTGACGCCGAAATACAGCTCCAGGTGGCGGTAGCCGTTCCAGGCCAGAGTGGCCACGCGGTCACCAAAGGCCAGATCGAGGGCGTTCAGTGCGTTGGCCACCTTGCGGGAGCGCACGGCGATCTGGCCCCAGTTGCTGCGGTGGATGTCGCCCTCGACACGGCGGGACACGATCTCGCCGCTGGCGTGGTGCCGCTCGGCGTGCACGATCAGTGTGGAAATCAAAAGGGGTTGGTTCTGCATTTGTCCCAGCATGGGGAGTCTCCTGTCGATGAAGTTTTTTGGAATCGGCTTCATCGTAGCGGTTTGATCTGCACGGTCACCGAGGGCTTCCACGGGAGGAAGGCCCTCGGTGTCCATTCCGGGACATGAACTGTCGGTCGGCCTCCATGCAGCATTGCGGCAAACGAAGGGAATGGAACCATTCAGGGCACCGCGGTGATCTGCGCGTCGGTGAGTGACGCATCGAAGTGCAACTGGCCAGGCCACGGTTGCCAGGTGGCGCCGAGCGTGGCGTGGTTGGGGTTGCCGGTGCGCGCGAAGCTGCCCAGCGTGGCCATCATGCGGGCCGAGAGGGCCAGCCGGCCGGGCTGGTTGGCGGTGCTGTTGGTGGCGTTGGAGAACACCGAGGGTCCGAAGTTGCCGAAGAGAAACGGCAGGTCGAACGCATGGGCGGCCCCATACACCGTGTTCCAGGGCGCGGGCTCCTTCGCCCAGTCAAACTTGTAGTACCAGAGGTCTGCCTGATGCGCCTTGAGGGTGTCGAGCACATTGTCCCGGCTGGGCGCCATGAAGGCGGCGGCCAACTGCGCGGTGCGGGCGGACCAGCCGGTCAGCGGGGTGTTCGAGGGCACGTAGTCGGCCGTGATGATGTCGCCCTCGGTCAACAGCGTGGGCGCGTCGGGGTTGAAGGCGGCCATCAGGTTGAAGCGGTCGGCATCGTTGATCTTGAAGCCCGGCGGGCCACCGAACAGGGTGAGGAAGGGCGCGAACAGCTTGCCCTCCTCGCCCGTGTTGCCGGCGAGCACGGGCACCCTGTTGTAGTGGCCGGCCGCCATGGCGGCGATCGGGTCGGTGGGCAACACGGTGCCGTCGGGGATGGGGCCCGAGCCGGTGAGGCCGTTCGCCAGCACGGTGGTGAGGATGGTTCCGCCGGCCTTGCCGCGCAGGTAGTCCGCGATCTGGGTTGACGTCTGCGAGGCGATCCAGGCCTGTGCAGCGAGGAGGTCGATCGCCAAGCCATCGGCGATCACCAGGCGCGCCAGCAAGTTGTTGCCCTGCGCCAGGTAGGTGCTGGCCGGGTTCAGCGTGGGAATGCTGCCCGGCGGCAGGTTGCTTGCCAGCGAGATGCCACCCGACAGCGGCACGGCTTTGTGAAAGAGGCCTGCGCCCAGCGGCGAGGCCATCAGCGCCCAGACATTGATCGCGCCGGCCGACTGCCCCATCAGTGTCACGTTGCCAGCGTTGCCACCAAAAACCGACGCGTTCTGCTGCACGAACTTCAGCGCCTGCACGATGTCGAGCAACGCGAAGTTGCCCGAGTCCTCGGCGCTGTCCAGGCCGGTTTTGAGCTGCGGCAGGTTCATGAAGCCCAGCACGCCCACGCGGTAGTTCAGAGTCACCACCACCGCGTTCGCCGTGCGGGCCAGGGCGGCGCCGTCGTACACCGGGTCCGCGGTGTAGCCAGAGATGTTGCTGCCCCCGTAGACGAACACGATCACCGGCAGACCGGTGGTGTCGCTGGCGGGGCGCCACACGTTGAGCGTGAGGCAATCTTCGTTGCCCACCGGGGTGTTGAGCGTGGATGCGATGGTGGCGTCGTAGGTGTTGTTCGTGCCCGGGCCGTAGATGCGGCCGTTCTGCAGGCAGGCATGTCCGAATCTTGTGGTCTGGCGTGTGCCGGTCCAGGCGACCGGCGCCACCGGCGCCTTCCAGCGCAACGCCCCCACCGGCGGCTGGGCATACGGGATGCCCTTCCAGGCGTAGGTGCCGGTGGTGCTGGCCTGGTTGCTGCCCTGCACCGTGCCGTAAACAAGCTGGCGAACCTCGGGTTGAGGAACTTCGGGTGGCGGGGCCTCCGAGCCACCGCCACACGCGGCGAGCAACAAGCAGGCGGCGCCCGCACCCCAACCCACCCACGTCGGTGTCTTCTTGATCATGTCTTGTCTCCTGTTTTCGGGGGTAAACAACAGCTTGCGCGGCGCGTCGAAATCCCGTTGAATCCGGTCCTCGGCGGCGGCACAAACCGCTCGGGAAATTCTAGGAACGCATGGCCCGAACGCCGCTATCGCAACATGGCCAATCGACTGACTTCAGGACACCACCCCCCATGAAAAGGACCAGCTCCGTCACCTGGGTCAAGGGCATCGCCGAGATGTTCGCGTCTCAGGGCCTGGACGTGACGCGCCTGTTCGAGTCGGCCGGCCTCGACATTGCGCAACTGAACAAGCCTGACGCCCGCCTGGACGTCGAGGACATCAGCCACCTGTGGGAGCTCGCGGTGGCGTGGTCGGGCAATCCGGCGCTGGGGATGGACAGCGAACTTGCGAGCCGCCACGTCAACTTCGGCATGGTCGGCTACATCATGCTGGCCAGCCCGACGCTCAAGGCCGGCCTGCAGAACTTCGCGCGCTACCTGGCGGTGATCTCCGATGCGGCCACTTTTGAACTGGAACCGCAGGGGGCGCAGCAATGCTGGCTGGTGCTGGGCCACATCGGCAACACGCGCCCGGTGCCGCGCCAGCGCCAGGAATACGGCCTGCTCGCCTTGGCCACGCTGTGCCGCTGGATCACGCGGCGCGACGTGCAGCCGCGGGCCGCCGAATTCATCTTCCCCGAGCCGGTGGACACCGGCCCCTACCTGCGCGCCTTCGGCTGCCCGGTGCGCTTCAACCAGCCCGCCACCCGCTTGCTGCTCGACAACACGGACCTGGACAGGAGCCTGCCCTCCAGCGACCCGGTGCTGTTCGACATGCACCAGCGCGTGATCGAGGCGCGCATGGTGCAACTGGGCAACGCCAGCACCGGCCACCGCGTGACCGAGGAAGTCATTCGCCGCCTGCACCTGGGCGAACCGCGCCGCGAAGACATCGCCATCAGCCTGGCCATGGCCGACCGCACCCTGCAGCGCCGCCTGCACGAAGAGCACACCAGCTTCCAGCAGTTGCTCGACGACGCGCGGCGCGACCTGGCCCAGAAGTACCTGGCCGAAGCGCGCTACACGCTGGGCCAGGTGGCCGACCTGCTGGGCTTTGCCGACCAGAGCAACTTCTTCCGGGCCAACAAGCGTTGGTTCGGCGTGTCGCCGGGCCAGTACCGTGCGCGCCTGCTCGTCACCGAGCCGCTGACCGAGCCGGATTGACCCTGCACCACGCCATGTCGGG
The DNA here is from genome assembly GCF_018780385.1 of Hydrogenophaga sp. GTDB lineage: Bacteria > Pseudomonadota > Gammaproteobacteria > Burkholderiales > Burkholderiaceae_C > Hydrogenophaga. The sequence continues at coordinate 22,902 of NZ_JADMJO010000085.1, forward strand.
CGCTATGGGGACAATGGCGGGCATGAACCGACCCGTCGACATGGCCGCCAGCCTGGATATCGGCCTGGCCTGGCACAACCGATTCGCCAGCCTGGGCGAAGCCTTCCACACCCTGCTCTCCCCCACCCCCCTGCCCGCGCCCCACTGGGTGGGCACCAGCCCGGCGGTGGCCGACCTGCTGGGCCTGGACCGGGCATGGCTCGCGTCCCCGGCCGCACTCGATGCCTTCACCGGCAACCTTGCCATAGCTGGCACGCAGCCCCTGGCCAGCGTGTACAGCGGCCACCAGTTCGGCCACTGGGCCGGCCAGCTGGGCGACGGCCGCGCCATCCTGCTCGGCGAGGTGGACACCGCCTCGGGCCCACAGGAAGTGCAACTGAAGGGCGCGGGCCTCACGCCCTACTCGCGCATGGGCGATGGCCGCGCCGTTTTGCGCAGTTCCATCCGCGAATTCCTCTGCAGCGAGGCCATGCACGCGCTGGGCATTCCCACCAGCCGCGCGCTGTGCGTGACGGGCTCGCCCGCGCCGGTACGCCGCGAAGAGATCGAGACCGCAGCGGTGGTCACGCGCGTGGCGCCCAGCTTCATCCGTTTCGGCCACTTCGAACACTTCTCGCACAGCGGCCAGCACGCCCAGCTGCGCACCCTGGCCGACTTCGTCATCGACCACTTCTATCCGGCTTGCCGCGATGCGCCGGGCAACCCGTACGCCGCCTTGCTGGAAGCCGTGAGCGCGCGCACCGCCGAGATGGTGGCGCAGTGGCAGGCCGTGGGCTTCTGCCACGGCGTGATGAACACCGACAACATGAGCATCCTGGGCCTGACCATCGACTACGGCCCGTTCCAGTTCCTCGACGCCTTCAACCCGGCCCACGTCTGCAACCACTCGGACACCGGCGGGCGCTACGCCTACAACCGCCAGCCCAACATCGCCTACTGGAACCTGTTTGCCCTGGGCCAGGCGCTTCTGCCGCTCATGGACGACCAGCAGCAGGCGCTGGACGCACTGGAGCCCTACAAGGCCCACATGCCGGCTGCGCTGCAGCGCCGCATGAACGCCAAGCTGGGCCTGGACCGCGTGGAAGACGGCGACGCCGAGCTGACCGAGACGCTGATGAAGCTCATGGCCGCCGACGCGGTGGACTTCACCATCTTCTGGCGCCGTTTGAGCCACGCGGTGGTGGGCACCTTGGAGTCGGTGCGCGACCTGTTCCTGCAACGCGAGGCTTTCGACGCCTGGGCCACGCGCTGGCGCGAACGCCTGCAGGCACAGCCAGACTTCGACGCCTCTGCCACGCAAGCGCGGATGCTGCACACCAACCCGCAGGTGGTGCTGCGCAATCACTTGGGCGAGGTCGCCATACAACGCGCGAAGCAAGGCGACTTCAGCGAGCTCGCGCGGTTGCAAAACGCGCTGGAGCGCCCATTTGAAGAAGCCCCCGGCCAAGAAGACCTCGCCGCCTTTCCACCCGATTGGGCCAGCGGGATCGAAATCAGCTGTTCGTCATGAGCAACCAGGAGAACACATGAACTTCCCCATCCAGAAAACCGAAGCCGAATGGCGCGAAGCGCTTGCCGCCAAAGGCGCGGAACCGCGTGCCTTCGACGTGACCCGCCACGCGCACACCGAGCGTCCCTACACCGGCAAGTACGAACAGGTATGGGCCGATGGCAGCTACCACTGCATCTGCTGCGGCAACATGCTCTTTGACGCCAAGACCAAGTTCGACGCCGGTTGTGGCTGGCCCAGCTTCTCGCAAGCCGTGCCCGGTGCCATCACCGAAATCACCGACAGCACCCACGGCATGGTGCGGGTGGAGACCGTGTGCAGCCAGTGTGGCGCCCACCTGGGCCATGTGTTCGACGACGGCCCCACCGACACGGGCTTGCGCTACTGCATGAACTCGGCTTCACTGGAGCACTCGCCCACCAAGGACACGCCATGAAAGCTGACAGCATCCTCCAGACCATCGGCAACACGCCGCACGTGCGCATGCAACGCCTGTTTGGCGAGGCCACGCAGCAGGTGTGGATCAAGTCCGAGCGCAGCAACCCGGGCGGCTCCATCAAGGACCGCATCGCCCTGGCCATGGTGGACGCGGCCGAGAAAAGCGGCGCGCTCCAGCCCGGCGGCACCATCGTCGAGCCCACCTCAGGCAACACCGGCATCGGCTTGGCCATGGTGGCCGCGGTCAAGGGCTACAAGCTCATTCTGGTGATGCCCGACAGCATGTCGGTCGAGCGCCGCCGGCTGATGCTGGCCTACGGCGCGAGCTTCGACCTCACGCCGCGCGAGAAGGGCATGAAAGGCTCGATCGCGCGGGCTGAAGAGATCGTGGCCAGCACGCCCGGCGCGTGGATGCCGCAGCAGTTCAACAACCCGGCCAACGTGGCGGTGCACATGCAAACCACAGCCGAAGAGATCGCGGCCGATTTCCCCGACGGCATCGACGTGCTCATCACGGGCGTGGGCACCGGCGGGCACATCACCGGCTGCGCACGCGTGCTCAAGGCGCGCTGGCCCAAGCTCCAGGTGTTTGCCGTGGAGCCGGCGGCCTCGCCCGTCATCTCCGGCGGCCAGCCGTCGCCCCACCCCATCCAGGGCATCGGCGCGGGCTTCATTCCCGACAACCTCGACACCAGCGTGCTTGACGGCGTGATCCAGGTCGAAGCCGAGCCCGCGCGCGAGATGGCGCGCCGCTGCGCGCGCGAAGAAGGCATGCTGGTCGGCATCTCCTCGGGCGCCACCCTGGCCGCCATCGCGCAAAAACTGCCCGATCTGCCGGCCAACGCCGTGGTGCTGGGCTTCAACTACGACACCGGGGAGCGATACCTCTCCATCGAGGGCTTCCTGCCCGCCTGACTGAACAAGATCACATGAAGAACCTGAAAGACATCCGCCTGTCCATGCTCGACCTGGTCGCCGTGCGCGAAGGTGGCACAGTGGCCGACGCCCTCGCGGTGGCATTGCGCACCGCGCAGCACGCCGAGTCGCTGGGCTTCACCCGCTACTGGCTCGCCGAGCACCACAACATGAGCGGCATCGCCTGCTCGGCCACGGCCGTGCTGGTGGGCCACATCGCCGGCGGCACGAAACACATGCGCGTGGGCTCGGGCGGCGTGATGCTGCCCAACCACGCGCCGCTGGTGGTGGCCGAGGCCTTCGGCACGCTGGCCGAGCTCTACCCCGGCCGCATCGACCTGGGCCTGGGCCGCGCGCCCGGCACCGACCCGCACACCATGCGCGCGCTGCGCCGCGATCGCGTGGAGACCGAGGCCGACTTCCCACGCGACGTGGCCGAACTGCAGCACCTGCTGGGCCCCGCCACGCCCGGCCAGCGCTTGATCGCCAACCCGGGTGCCGGCACCAACGTGCCGATCTGGCTGCTGGGATCGAGCCTGTTTTCGGCGCAACTGGCGGCCGAGCGCGGCCTGCCGTATGCGTTTGCCTCGCACTTCGCACCCCGCATGCTGCTGCAGGCGCTGGACATGTACCGCAGTCACTTCAAGCCCTCCGCCCAACTGGCCAAGCCCTACGTGGTCATCGGGGTGCCGCTGATCGCCACGCCAACCGACGAGGAAGCCGAGTTTCTCGCCAGCAGCACTTACCAGCGCGTGCTGGGCATCCTCACCGGCAAACGCGGCCAGTTGCCGCCACCGGTGCATGGCTTCATGAAAAACCTGCACCCGCAGGAACAGGCCGGTATCGCCGACTTCCTGGCTGCAGCCGTGATTGGCGGCCCCGACACGGTGCGCGAGGGCCTTCAGTCATTGGCCGACGTGACGCAGGCCGACGAGTTCATGATCGTGAGCGACCTGTTCGACCCGGCGCTGCGACTGCGCTCGCTGGACATCGCCGCCGAAGCCATGGTGTCGCAGGAAGTCAGCCTCCCCGCACAAGTTTCATGATCTGCCCGGCGTCCAGCGTCGCGGCCTTCTGCCGGATTTGCGGCAGATACTCCGTCTGCATCTGCTTGGCCGGGCCGAGCAGGCTCTGAAAGGTTTCCTGCAGCAGCGCGGTGCTCATGACCCGCCCACCTGCGTAGTAGCGCTTGGCCACCTGGCCCAGCGCGTAGGTCGTGGCAAATGAAAACGCCACACCGGTGGCCGCGCCGCCCATGCCACCGATGGCGCGACCCGCGACCTTGCCGAGCAAACCGCCCAGCAGCTTGCGCCCGAACTGCTCCAGGTACTGCGAGGTCAGGCCCACGCCCACCGCCGCGATGAACTCGCGGATGTGGCCCTGGTCCAGTTCCACGCCGTGCGCCTTGCCGATGGCATAGACCATCTTCACCTGCAACGGAATGATGGCCATCGACGCCCAGGACTGCGGCAGCAGCTCCAGCGCGCCGTTGAGCATCGCGTAGTTCAAGATGGATTTGTCCAGATCGACCCCGGGCGCCACGGTGGCCGCCACCACCGGGGCCGCCGCAGCGGCTGCGGGCATTGCGACCGGCACGGCCTTTTCCGCCGCATCCACGATGGCGTCGGCCTCGCGCTCGAACGCCGCCGCCTCCACCGGATCAAGCTTCAGGCGTGTCTTCAGATCCGCCAGAAACGTCCGCTCGGCGTCGCTCTGCCGACCATCGGCATCGCAGACACACACCGCCATTTCATAGGCCAGCTGGCGTTGCCCGGCGTCTTCCAGACCCGACACCGCGTCGCCCAGCGACACGCGCTTGAGCAACACATCCTGATACAGCCTCGGCAGGCCGGCGCCGGCGTCTTCCTGCCCCAGCGACTCCGCCATGCGCCGGATCGCCTCGCGCTCTGTGTCAGCTTTGTGACCATCGGCAAAGCCTGCGAGCAAGGCGATGGTGAGGATGGATTGTTGTTCTTGAGGGGACATGTCGGTGGTGCTCCTTGAAACCAAAAGTGGATGCGCGATTCGTATGGAGCCACCGGATGCGCTGTGAGTTCCGGGAGCTTGACCCCGCCGGGCAAAGGCCGTGGAGCAAAGGGGATAATCCTGCGATGCGTTTCCTCATCGACTTCTTTCCCATCGCCCTGTTCGTGGCGGCCTACAAGTTGGCCGACATCTACACCGCCACCGCCGTCCTCATGGTTGCCACGCTGGTGCAGACCGGGATCATCTACACCATCGACCGCAAGCTGCAGACGCTGCAAAAGGTCACGCTGGTGCTCATTCTGGTGTTTGGCGCCCTCACCCTCTTCCTGCAGGACGAGCGCTTCATCAAGTGGAAGCCCACCGTGCTGTACGCGAGCATGGCCATCGTGCTGGCGGCAGCCCTCTGGATCTGGAAGAAAAACTTCCTGAAGCTCCTGCTGGCCAGCCAGCTGAGCCTGCCCGATGGCGTGTGGGCCAGACTCACCGTGGCATGGGTCGGCTACTTCCTGTTCATGGCGGCCATCAACGCCTATGTGGCGGCCTATTACTCCACCGAAGACTGGGTCAACTTCAAGCTGTGGGGCTACATCTTCCCGGTGGTCTTCATCGTCGGTCAGGGTGTGTACATCTCGCGCTTCCTGAAAGACGACCCGGTGGAAAAGTCATGAGCGAGGTTGCAACGCCCACCGCGGCCGCGATCGAAGCGCAATTGCGCGCCGTGCTGGCCCCAACCGACCTGGAAGTGCTGGACGAAAGCGCCGCCCACGCGGGGCATTCGGGATCCAACGGCCTGGGCTTCGGTACCCACTTCCGAGTGCGGATTGCAGCCCCTGGTTTCGCTGGTCTGAGCCGGGTCGCCAAGCACCGCCTTGTGTATGATGCGCTGCAAAAATTCACCGACGCGGGACTGCATGCGTTGGCCATTGAAATCAAGGCCTGAAGCGGCTTGCCAGCCCGTCGCTACGTTCTGATACGAGTCTGCTGAACCCACCCGGTCGTCGCGGCTCCAAACCCTTTTACACCCCGAGGAACACCATGAAATTTTCCCTCTCGGCCCTGACCGCGGCCGTGCTCATCGCCACCGCGTTCAGTGCATCCGCCCAGAACGTCGCCATCGTCAACGGCAAGGCCGTGCCGACCGAGCGTCTCGAGGTGCTGGCCAAGCAGATCGCCGCCACCGGCCGCCCGGTGGACGACACCGTGCGCGCCCAACTCAAGGAAGAAGTGGTCCTGCGCGAGATCTTCATGCAGGAAGCCCAGAAGCGCGGCATCGGCGCCACGGACGAGTTCAAGAACCAGCTCGAACTCGCCCGCCAGACCATCATGATCCGCTCGCTGTTCACCGACTTCCAGGCCAAGAACCCGGTGACGGACGCCGACATCAAAGCCGAGTACGACAAGTTCGTCGCGGCCAACGGTGGCAAGGAATACCGCGCCCGCCACATCCTGGTGGAGAAGGAAGACGAAGCCAAGGCCATCATTGCTTCGCTCAAGGGCAAGGGCAAGTTCGAAGACATCGCCAAGAAGCAGTCCAAGGACCCAGGCTCCGGCGCCAACGGGGGCGACCTCGACTGGGCCGCCGCCGCCAGCTACGTGCCCGAATTCTCCGAAGCCATGGTCAAGCTCGAGAAGGGCCAGACCACCCCGGTGCCGGTGAAAACCCAGTTCGGCTGGCACATCATCCGCGTGGACGACATCCGCCAGGCCGAACTGCCGAAGATGGAAGACATCAAGCCGCAGATCGCCCAGCAGATGCAGCAGCAAAAACTCACCGAGTTCCAGAAATCATTGCGCGAGAAGGCAAAGATCGAATAACACAGCCTTGCGGCTTGAAAAAAAGCGCGGAACCCCCGCGCTTTTTTTGTTTCAGGTGAGCTGCATACCCAGCCAGATCAAGCCCATGAGCAAAGGCTGATGCAGCAGGTAATAGGTCAGGCTCCAACGGCCCATCAGGATCGGGAGGCGGCGCAACCCTGCGGCCGGCTTGCCGGCGCCCAGCCACTGCAGGTGGCTCCGCAACGCCCAGCGCCCCGCCGCCACACCCCACCACATCACCCCCAGCCACGGCAACAAGGGCACATAGTCTTCGGTCACGGGCTTTCGGCTGATGAAGCCCAGCCAGTTCAGCCACGGCGTGTTGAACACCTCCAGCGCGGGCCAGGCCACGATGATCGATGGGGCAGCCCACTTCAGACCGACGGCCAGCGCCCCGAGCAGCCACAGCCAGGCGCCCCACCCGGCCGTCAGGCGAACGACGATGAGCATGACCGCGATGCTGTGCAGCACGCCGAAGTAAATGAAGCTGCCTGGGAACACCAACAGCGAACCGGCGGTGACCAGCAAGGCGGCACCCGCCACCTGCAGCCAGCGCCGCCAGAAGCGCGCCCAGGTCTGCCCCTGGTGCACCGCCACGGCCTGAGAGAGGCCGGCGGTGAACAGGAACAGGCTCACGATGGCGGTGCGCTGCCACGTCCAGAACGGGTCGCGGTAGAAGTCTTCGCGGATCAGGCGGAAGAAGTTCAGGTCGAAGCAGAAGTGGTAGGCCGTCATCCACAGCATGGCGGCGGCGCGCAGCAGGTCGATGTGCTCCAGGCGCTGCGCCGTCGGTTGCGCCATGGCGATCTCAGGCGCTGGCGTGGATGTTCCGCAGGATCTGGCTGAGCGCCGCGGGTTCGCTGACCATGGGATCATGGCCGGTGGCCATCTCCACCACGTTCCAGCCGGGCTCGCTGCGCACCCGCACGCGCGACGGGGCGATGGTGGCCAGCGCAGGCTGGATGCAGTCGATGAAGGTGCGGGGCAGCGCGTCCACCCGCGCGGCATTGAAGGCCAGCGGCTGCAGGTACAGGCGGAAGGGCTGCGGTGTCTGGCGCCGGTTGACCCAATCCCGGTCGGCGCCGCTCAGGCCAAACACGGCGGCATCGGGCGGCGGAAAGCTCAGACCGCCGCTGGGTTTCGACGCCTCGGTGCGCGTTTGCTTCGTCTCGGCTGAGTGGTGGCTGCTCCAGCTGTCGCCCGGGTATGGCAGCGCGGCATCGAGATACACCAGGTGTGCCAGCAGGCCGGGGCGCTCGCGCTGCAGGCGGTCGGCCACACCGGTGATCACCATGCCCGCGTAGCTGTGCCCGACCAGCACCACGCGCTGCAGCTCTTCGGCTTCGATCAACCCGATCACGTCCTGGATGTGGGTGTGCAGATCGATGCCGGGCGACATCAAATGGGCGCGTTCACCCACGCCGGTGAGCGTGACGGCGTGGCTGTCCACACCTGCACTGCGCAGCAGGGGCAGCACCCGGCTCCAGCACCAGGCGCCATGCCAGGCGCCGTGCACGAGCACGATGGAGGTGGTCGCGGGGTCGGTGGCTGAGGTCAAGGGCAATCTCCAGTGGTTGGGAATTCCACCGGATTCTGCCCTGCGCGCGCCGGCGTGTCAGATGTAGGCGGTCGGTTGCCGCACGTGCTTCATGTGCAGCGAGAGGCCGAGCGCTGCCATGTGGTTGCTGTTGCGGCCGAGGATGGTCTCCGACAAAGGCAGGAACTCCGTTTCCTCGTAGCCCGCGTGGGCGGCATAGGCGGCCACGAGCTGGTGCAACTCGTCGACATCCAGGTCGGCATCCTGGCCCTTGCCCACGCGCTTGAGCGCTTTCTCCAGACCCTTCCAGAGCGATTCAATGGCGCGATGCTCACGCGTGAGGCGTTCGGTCATGTGCTGCACATGGTCGCGCTCGGCGCCCGCCTGGGCACTGGCCAGCACGGCTGGAAACAGGTCGCGTTCCTCGTCGAGGTGGTGCTCGAAGATCGCTTCGCGAAAGAACGCCAGCGAGTCCGCGGCGATCTGGCGCGCCTGGGCAGCGGGCTTCAGCAGGGCCGGCAGGCCGTCGAGCGCCTTGAGGCGTTTGAGGATGCCGACATGGCAGTCGGTGAAGGTGCTCAGCGGCGCATTCTCGCCATGCGTGGGGTGGGCTGGGGTGGCCATGGTGTCTCCTTGGCGGAGCACCGGGCGAGTCCCCGGCGCATGGAGCCAGTCTAGGCAGACCACCGCCCGGCGCATTGACGCAGGTCAAGCGGTGGCGGTTCAGCGGTGCGCCACCAGTTCGAACAGATCTTTCTCGATTTCACGGTTGGCCGCGCTGATCACGCGCCGCTGCATCTTCACGTAGCGCTTGACCTGAGGCGCGTACCAGACGAGGTAGTGGATGCGCACCGGCTCGATCGCCGCCTGGGTGGCGCCACCGGTGGCACTGCGGCTGCTCCAAACCTCGACCTTGAAGGCCTCGAAGGTGCCTCCCGGCACGTTCACTGTCTCGCGCCCCAGCACCTTGGCCTGCGAGTGCCACTGGCCCCAGGTGTCCACGTCCGGGGTCGCGAAATCACTCAGGGCGCCCAGGGTGCTCAGGTCACGGAAGGCGCCGAGATAGGGGCTGTACTCCAGACCAAGCTGATCCCACTTGAGAAATCCGGGGCGGCCGCCCATGGCGCGGCGCGAGTCACCGACGACGCGCGCTTCGGCATCGGCACGCAGCGCGTCCGTCACGAGGCCATCGCGCATCGATTGCACCGAAATCACGATGTCGCGGCGGGGGCTGGTGGGCCATTTGCCACTGGTGCGGTAGGTCCAGCTTTCGCCCGGTCGCGGTAACGCAACGTTGACCGGGCTCGCGACGTCCGGGCTGCGTGCAGGGGCTGCGGCCACCAGGGCTGGCGCGGACTCTGAAGGACTCTCTCGCGCCGCTGCCACCTGCGCGGTGGGCCGCGACGCCGCCAACGCAGGTGACCTCACTGGCGCCGCTGCGACCACCACCGGTGCTTCGGGTGGTGGGGTGGTCGCTGCGGTCAGCATGGGTGTAGAGGACAACTGGCGCGCAGGCTGGTCCTCGCCCCGCAGCCCCACCCACACGGACGCCCCCAGCACAACGGCTCCCGCACCCGCCCCCAACAGCCACCCACCGCGCCTGGCTGACGAACTCGCAGACGAAGCCGGCAAAGGCATGCTGGCAAGGGCCAGGGGTTCACGCTGCACCTCGGGCAGGTCGCCCGGCACGGTGATCCCTGTGTCCGCCCGCTGCCCGAGCATGATGTTGAGTGCCCGTATCAGTTCGCGCGTGGACGCATCCCACTGCTTGTGGCTGATCTCGATGGCTTGCCGCCGCGCCAGCGATTTGAGTTCTTCGGGCAGTTCGTCTGCGCGCGGCATGAGTGCGCCGCCCACCAGCACCGGCACCACGCGGATCTCGCGCTCCAGCGCCACGCGGGTTTCCAGGCGCACAAAATCGTGGGGGTCGTCGAGTCGCCGGCGCCCGGTGGGGTCGGTGGTGCTCAACCATTCGTCACCGATGACGACCATGAGAACCTTGCAGGAGCCCACCGCCTTCTCGATGGCAGTGACGAAGTCGGTGCCGAGTTCGATGCCCTCGACATCCATGAACACCCGCTCGGCACCGAAGTGCGCGGACAACCGGTCATAGAGGCGCCCGGCATAGCCAGCCGAATCGTCCCTGCGGTAGCTGATGAAGATCCCGTCCATGTGGCGAAGACCCCAGGTGTCACCGCCAGGCGGTGCGGTGTCCGGTGTCTGGTCCAGCGAGCGCCAAGGCGCCCGGACCGACCGGATCATTCTAGGACGCTACCCCGGCGCTTGCCATCCCCAGCCGGGGGGACATCGGGCTCAAGCCGCCTTGGGCTTGCTGCCGCGCAAACGGCCGATGAGGCCCACCACGAGCAACACCACAGCGCCGGCCACCACGCCGACCAGCGCCCCGGCCAGGTTGGTCACCACGGGCGCGACCCAGCCCAGGCCCGCGGCGAAGTCCTCGATGCCATGGCCCACCGCCGGCACACCGTGCACCAGGATGCCGCCGCCCACCAGAAACATCGCGGCGGTGCCCACCACCGAGAGCGTCTTCATGAGCCAGGGTGCCGCGGCCAGAATGCCGCGCCCGATCGCCTGCTTCCAGCCCTGGATCTGCTGGTTGAGGTACAGACCCAGGTCGTCGAGCTTGACGATGCCGGCCACCAGGCCGTACACGCCCACGGTCATGAGCAGCGAGATGCCCACCAGCACGGCCACGCGCTGGCCCATGCTGGCAGCCGCCACGGTGCCCAGGCTGATCACGATGATCTCGGCCGAGAGGATGAAATCGGTGCGCACCGCGCCCTTGATCTTCTCCTTCTCGAAGGCCACCAGATCCACGTTTTCGTCGGCGACGGCCTCCAGCAGCTTGGCGTGCTCGGCCTCGTCTTCAGCCTTGTGGGCGCCGAAGGCATGCACGAGCTTTTCCACCCCCTCGTAGCACAGGAACAATCCGCCGATCATGAGCAGCGGCGTGATCGCCCAGGGCGCCACCACGCTGATGAGCAGTGCTGCCGGCACCAGGATCGCCTTGTTGATCATCGAACCCTTGGCCACCGCCCAGACCACCGGCAGCTCCCGGTCAGCCTTCACGCCGGTGACCTGCTGCGCGTTGAGCGCGAGGTCGTCGCCGAGCACGCCTGCCGTCTTCTGGGCGGCCAGCTTGGTCATCACGGCGACGTCATCGGCCGCGGCCATGCCCTGGCGGGCCGCGACCTTGGTCATCACCGCCACATCGTCGAGGATGGTGGCGATGTCGTCGATCAACAAAAGCAAGCTGCTTCCGGCCATGGGTCGTTTCCTTGGGAATGGGTGGTGTCAGGGCACAGGCCAGACGGGTGGGAAAAGCGGATCGTCAAGAAAGGCGCCATCGGCCATGCGCTCGGTCAGGCCGGGAAACGGGGGAGAGGTGCGCCAAGGCCGAGGGGCGTGACGCGCATCGTCGCCCAGGTAGCGTGCAGAAAACACCCGCCGCCGCTGCCCCGGCCCGACCCCGCTGGAGGCGTGCAGGCTGAGCATGTGGAAGGCCACGCAGTCGCCGGGCTCCAGCGCCCATGCCAACTGGCGGAAGCGCTCGGGCTCGGCGTCGATCGCGGGCAGCTCGGCCAGCGTGCCTTCGGGGAACCACCGGGCCTGCTGGTCGCGGAAGGTGCGCGGCATGTACCAGGTGCCCGCGTGCGAACCGGCCACGAAACGCAGCGTGCTCGCCAATGGCACCGGGTCCACGGGAATCCAGAAGCTCACGTTCTGGCGGCCGCTCACGTTGTAGTAGGGCTGGTCCTGGTGCCAGGGCGTGGGCTGGCGCGTGCCCGGTTCTTTCACCAGCAGGTGGTCGTGGTAGAGCCGCGCGCTGCGGCTTTGCATCAGTTGTGTCGCGATGTGCGGCAGGGCCGAACCGCTGAGGATCTGCTGGTAGGCCGGGTTGTCCTGCCAGGTGCAGAAGTCCTCGACGAAACGGCCCGGGTCGTCGGGCTCGCTGGCCACCAGGGCAAGCGGGCTCAGGTGCGCGAGGTTGTGCTCTATGCCGCGTTCGAGCAGGGCCAGCTCAGGGGCGTTGAAGACGCCGCGCAGCACCACGGCGCCGTCGCGGGCGTAGTCGTGGACCGCGTCGCCATCCAGTTCGAGCGTGCGTGGCATGGGTTGCTCCTGTCAGCCAGCGAGACCCGCCACGAGCGAAGCAACGCCGCACCCAGGGACACCGAGGGTCCGGCTTCGCCGGCCCCAGGTGTCGCCCCCCTCCCGCCGAAGGCGAGAGAGGGGGGAGGCGCCGAAGGCGGCGCGGGGGGTGTTCATCTCACCCCACCCACTTGCGCGCGTTGCGCCAGAGACGCATCCAGGCGCTGTGGGCTGCCGGGTCCTGGTCGGTCCAGCTCATCTGGATGTTGCGGAACACGCGCTCGGGGTGCGGCATCATGGCCGTGAATCGACCGTCGGCCGTGGTCACGGCCGTGAGGCCGCCCGGGCTGCCGTTGGGGTTGAACGGGTAGGCCTCGGTGGCCGCGCCGGTGTTGTCGGTGAAGCGCATCGCGGCAATCGCTTTGGCTGCGTCGCCGCGGTGGTGGAAATTGGCATAGCCCTCGCCGTGGGCCACCGCGATCGGCAGGCGGCTGCCGGCCATGCCGGCCAGGAACAGGCTGGGCGAGTTGAGCACTTCCACCATCGACAGGCGCGCTTCGAAGCGCTCGCTCTGGTTGGTGGTGAAGCGCGGCCAGGCCTCAGCGCCGGGAATGATGTCGGCCAGCTCGGCAAACATCTGGCAGCCGTTGCACACACCCAGACCAAACGTATCGGTGCGGGCGAAGAAGGCCTTGAACTGGTCGGACAGCGCCGGGTTGAAGGTGATGCTGCGCGCCCAGCCAATGCCCGCGCCCAGCGTGTCGCCGTAGCTGAAGCCGCCGCAGGCCACCACACCTTTGAAATCGGCGAGCTTCGCGCGACCGGTCTGCAGGTCGGTCATGTGCACGTCGTAGGCCTCGAAGCCGGCCTGCGTGAAGGCGTAGGCCATCTCGACGTGCGAGTTCACGCCCTGTTCGCGCAGGATCGCGACCCGCGGCCGCGTGAGGTTGAGGAACGGCGCGGCCACGTTGTCGGTGAGGTCGAAGCTCAGTGTCGTGTGCAGCCCCGGGTCTTCGGGCCGGCCTGCCGCCCCGTGCTCTGCATCAGCGCAGACTGGGTTGTCGCGCTGCTGGTTGATCTTCCAGCTCACGCTGTCCCAGACCTGGTACAGGTCGAACAGGTCGGCAGAGAACACGGCCTTGGTGTCGCGCCAGATTTGCAGTTGACCTTTGCCCGCGTCCATGGCCGAGCTGGCCGGGCGCGTCTTGCCGATGAAGTGGCTGTGTTTGGACAGGCCGTGCTCGCGCAGGGTCTGCATCACGGCGTTGCGGTCTTCGGTCTTCACCTGCAGCAGCACGCCCAGCTCTTCGCTGAACAGGGCCTTGAGCGTGAGTTCCTCGCGCCGCGCGCTGACCTGGCCGGCCCAGTTCTTGGCGTCGCCCATCTCGGCGCGGCTGTCGCTGATGCCGTCGCCCTCGGTGACCAGCAGGTCCACGTTGAGCGCCACGCCCACGTGGCCGGCAAAGGCCATCTCGGCCGCGGCGGCCAGCAGTCCACCATCGCTGCGGTCGTGGTAGGCCAGGATCTGGCCTTGCGTGCGCAGCGCGTTGACCGCGTTCACCAGGCTGATGAGGTCTTGCGCATCATCAAGATCAGGCGCTTCACCACCGCCCTGCCCCAGCACCTGGGCCAGCACGCTGCCGCCCATGCGGTGGTGGCCTTTGCCGAGGTCGATCAGCACCAGCGTGGTGTCTTCGAGGGCGTTGTTGAGCTGCGGCGTGAGCGTGCCACGCACGTCGGCCAGCGTGGCGAAAGCGCTCACGATCAGGCTGACCGGCGAGGTCACCTTCCTGGTCTCGTCGCCCTCTTGCCACTGCGTGCGCATGGACAGGCTGTCCTTGCCCACAGGGATGGAAATACCCAGCGCCGGGCAGAGTTCCATGCCGACGGCTTTCACCGTTTCGTACAGCGCGGCGTCTTCGCCCGGTTCACCGCAGGCGGCCATCCAGTTGGCGGAGAGCTTCACGCGCGGCAGTTCGATGGGCGCGGCCAGCAGGTTGGTGATGGCCTCGGCCACCGCCATGCGGCCCGAGGCGGCCGCGTCGAGCGCGGCCAGCGGCGTGCGCTCGCCCATGCTCATGGCTTCGCCCGCGAAGCCTTTGAAGTCGGCCAGGGTCACGGCGCAGTCGGCCACCGGCACCTGCCAGGGGCCGACCATCTGGTCGCGGTGCGACAGGCCGCCCACGGTGCGGTCGCCGATGGTGATGAGGAAACGCTTGGAGGCCACGGTGGGGTGGCTCAGCACGTCGATCACGGCCTTCCGCAGGTCCACACCGGTGAGGTCCAGGGGCGCCGGCGCGCGGGCCAAGGTCTTGACGTCGCGGTGCATCTTGGGCGGTTTGCCCAGCAGCACGTTCATGGGCATGTCGACCGCCATCCCCGTTCGGGCTGAGCCAACTTCCGTTCGGGCTGAGCCTGTCGAAGCCCCTCCATCGGTGTTGGCGAGCCCTTCGACAGGCTCAGGGCGAACGGGGGTGTCGTCAGGGAAAACGGGAATGTCGGCCAGCACCAGTTGGCGTTCTTCGGTGGCGACGCCGATCACGGAAAACGGGCAGCGCTCGCGCTCGCAGAAGGCCTTGAAGACCTCCAGCGATTCGGGTGCGATCGCCAGCACGTAACGCTCCTGGCTTTCGTTGCACCAGATTTCCTTGGGCGCCAGGCCGCTTTCTTCCAGCGGCACGGCGCGCAAATCGAAGCGCGCCCCGCGTCCCGCGTCGTTGGTCAGTTCGGGGAATGCGTTCGACAGACCGCCCGCGCCCACGTCGTGGATCGCCAGAATGGGGTTGTTGGCGCCTTGCTGCCAGCAGTGGTTGATGACCTCCTGCGCGCGGCGTTCGATCTCGGGGTTGCCGCGCTGCACGGAATCGAAATCGAGCGAGGCGGCGTTGGTGCCGGTGGCCATGGAGCTGGCCGCGCTGCCGCCCATGCCGATCTTCATGCCCGGGCCGCCGAGCTGGATCAGCAGCGAGCCGGCCGGGAACTCGATCTTTTTCGTCTGCGTCGCGTCGATCACGCCGACACCACCGGCAATCATGATGGGCTTGTGATACCCGCGCTGCACGCCGTCCACAGCGAGCTCGTACTCGCGGAAGTAGCCCAGCAGGCTCGGCCGGCCGAACTCGTTGTTGAAGGCCGCGCCGCCCAGCGGGCCCTCGGTCATGATCTGCAGCGGGCTGGCGATGTGCTCGGGCTTGCCGCCCGGCTGGTCGGTCAAACCGCCCCAGAGTTTGGAGACGGTGAAGCCGGTCAGGCCGGCCTTGGGCTTGGAGCCGCGGCCGGTCGCGCCCTCGTCGCGGATCTCGCCGCCCGCGCCGGTGGATGCACCGGGGAACGGGGAGATCGCGGTCGGGTGGTTGTGGGTTTCCACCTTCATCAGCACGTGGTGCGTGGCTGTTTCTGCCGCATAGGCGGGCGAGGCCTCACCGCCCGCGCGCGCCACGAAACGTTCGACCACGCTGCCTTCCATGATGGAGGCGTTGTCCGAATACGCCACCACCGTGTGCTGGGGCGCGAGCAGGTGGGTGTGGCGGATCATGCCGAACAGGCTCTTGTCCTGCGCCACGCCGTCGATGGTGAACTGCGCGTTGAAGATCTTGTGGCGGCAGTGCTCGCTGTTGGCCTGCGCGAACATCATCAGTTCGACGTCGGTCGGGTTGCGCTTGAGGCCGGTGAACGCGGTCACCAGGTAGTCGATCTCATCAATGGCCAGGGCCAGACCCCAGTCGGTGTTGGCGCGCTCCAGCGCCGAGCGGCCACCGCCCAGCACATCCACCTGCTCCATGCTTGATGCGTGCAGCTCGGTGAACAGGGCCTGGGCCTGGCTGCGGTCGAGCGAGACGTTTTCCGTCATGCGGTCGTGCAGCAGGTCGGCCACAGCGCGCAGCTGCTCGGGCGAGAGGCTGGCTTTGCCCAGCAGGCCGCTCTTGAGCTGCAGGCGGAATTCCACCAGCCGCTCCACCCGGTGCAGCGCCAGCCCGCAGTTGTGCGCAATGTCGGTGGCCTTGGAAGCCCAGGGAGAGACCGTGCCCAGGCGCGGCATCACCAGCAGGGCCGGTGCGCCGGCGGCTTCGAGCTTGCCGTGCGCCTGGGTGGCGGGTTCACCGTAGGTCAGAAGTTCACCCACACGGGCCACCAGGGCCGCATCGGGCTCGCCGTCGAAGGCGGCCAGGTGCACGAAGCGGGCCGAGAGGCCGGTGATTTTGTCGGAGAGGGCTGCCAGACGGGGCAGGAGTTGCTGGACTTTGAAGTCGCTGATGGCATTGCCGCCATCAAAAGTGCGCAGGTGCAGGGACACGTTGGGAGCCTGAGGTGCGTAGACCCGGGGGTTGGGCGGAGCGCCGATTTTACCCGCGTGGCCCGCCCAGTCATCGCCGCCGATACCCTGCGCCGCATGGCCCGGTGGGATAATCTGCGTCCATGAGCATCACCTACAAAGACGAAGCGGGCATCGAAGGCATGCGGGTGGCTTGCCGCCTGGCCTCCGAAGTGCTGGACTACCTCACGCCGCTGATCCAGCCGGGCGTGACCACCCTCGAGATCGACCGCCTCGCGGCCGAGTTCATGAAGCAGCAGGGCACGGTCTCGGCCACCATCGGCTACCAGCCCAGCGGTTACCCGCCCTACCCGGGCCACCTCTGCACCTCCATCAACCACGTGGTCTGCCACGGCATCCCCAACGAGAAACCGCTGAAAAAAGGCGACATCCTCAATGTGGACGTCACCGTCATCAAGGACGGCTGGTTCGGCGACAACAGCCGCATGTACCTGATCGGTGGCGAAGCGGCCTGTTCGGTGCAAGCACGCCGGCTGACCCAAGTGACTTATGAAGCCATGTGGAAAGGCATCGTGATGGTCAAGCCGGGCATCCGCCTGGGCGACATCGGTCATGCCATTCAAACCTTTGCCGAAGGCAATGGCTTCTCGGTGGTGCGTGAGTTCTGCGGACACGGCATCGGCCAGAAGTTCCACGAAGACCCCCAGGTGCTGCACTACGGCCGCCCGGGCACGCTCGAAGAACTCAAACCCGGCATGACCTTCACCATCGAGCCCATGATCAATGCCGGCAAGCGCGACATCAAGGAAGCGGGCGACGGCTGGACCATCGTCACGCGCGACCGCTCGCTCTCGGCCCAGTGGGAACACACCGTGCTGGTCACCGAAACCGGCTACGAGGTGCTCACCTTGTCGGCCGGCAGTCTGCCACCGCCGGCCTTCGTGAAGCCAGCGGCCGCCGTGGCCGCCTGAGCCCATGGACGCCCCTCTGGCGCCGGCGGGCGACATCGGCGCGCTGCGCCTGCGTTACCGCGGCGACAAGACCGCCCTGTTTGCGCTGTTGCGTGATCAGGGCGCGTCCACCCGTGGCGTGCGCCAGGCGCTGCAGCAGCTTTCGCGGCTGACAGACCAGACCCTGCGCGAACTCTGGGGCCGGGCCGGTTTCGGCACCGGGTTCTCCTTGATCGCAGTGGGAGGCTATGGCCGCGGCGAGTTGTTCCCCTTTTCCGACGTGGACGTGCTGGTGTTGCTGCCCGATGGTGCGCAGCCCGACGAAGATGCCGAGCTCAAGAGGCGGCTTGAAGGTTTCATTGGCGCTTGCTGGGACCTCGGCCTGGAGATCGGGTCGAGCGTTCGCTCGGTGAGCGACTGCGTGGATGAAGCGGCCAAGGATGTGACGGTACAGACCTCGATGCTCGAGAGCCGCCTCATCTGTGGCAGCAAAAACGCCTTCAACCGCCTGGTGACGCACCTCGGCGAGACCATGGACCCCAAGGCCTTCTTCGTGGCCAAGACGCTGGAGATGCGCCAGCGCCACACCAAGTACGAAAACACCCCCTATTCGCTGGAACCCAACTGCAAGGAGTCGCCGGGTGGTCTGCGCGACCTGCAGATCATTTTGTGGGTGTCCAAGGCTGCCGGCCTGGGCCGCAGCTGGGACGAGTTGGCCCGCAAAGGCCTGGCCACGCCGCTGGAAGCGCGCCAGATCAAGGCCAACGAGGCCCTGCTCAGCCTGATCCGGGCGCGACTGCATCTGCTGGCCAACCGACGCGAAGACCGCCTGGTGTTCGACCTGCAGACCGCGGTGGCCGAATCGTTCGGTTTCAAGGCGCAGATCCCCGCCGTCATCACCGCCGGCCCCTCGGGCCAGCCCCACACGGCCCCCATGGCCAGGGGCATACGCCGCGCGAGCGAGGCGCTCATGAAGCGCTACTACTGGGCCGCCAAGGCCGTGACCCAGCTCAACCAGATCCTGCTGCTCAACATCCAGGAGCGCCTGCAGGACGACATGGCCGGCGTGGATCGCCTGCGGCCACTGAACGCGCGCTTCTACGACAAGGGCGGCATGCTCGAAGTGGTCAGCGACGACCTGTACGTGCAGCAGCCGCACGCGATCCTGGAGACCTTCCACATCTACCAGACCACGGTGGGGATCAAGGGGTTTTCCGCGCGCACGTTGCGCGCGCTCTACAACGCCCGGCCGGTCATGAACGCGCGCTTTCGCGCCGACCCGGTCAACCGCAAGCAGTTCCTGCAGATCCTCCAGGAGCCCGAGGGCATCACCCATGCTCTGCGCATGATGAACCAGACCTCGGTGCTGGGCCGCTACCTCTGGGTGTTCCGCCACATCGTCGGCCAGATGCAGCACGACCTGTTCCACGTCTACACGGTCGACCAGCATATCCTGATGGTGTTGCGCAACATGCGCCGCTTCTTCATTGCCGAACATTCACACGAATACCCGTTCTGCTCGCAGCTGGCCGCCGGCTGGGACAAGCCCTGGATCCTCTACATCGCAGCGCTGTTCCACGACATCGCCAAGGGCCGC
Organism: Hydrogenophaga sp.; assembly: GCF_018780385.1. Taxonomy (GTDB): domain Bacteria; phylum Pseudomonadota; class Gammaproteobacteria; order Burkholderiales; family Burkholderiaceae_C; genus Hydrogenophaga. The sequence continues at coordinate 42,036 of NZ_JADMJO010000085.1, forward strand.
GGTGGTGACCATTCGGACCTGGGCGCGCGCGACGTGCGCACCTTCTGCCACCAGCACGGCATCGACCGCGAAGACATGAAGCTGATCCAGTTCCTTGTCGCCGAACACCTCACCATGAGCCGCATGGCGCAGAAGGAAGACCTGAGCGACCCGGACGTGATCAGCGCATTCGCCCAGCGCGTGGGCAACGAGCGTTACCTCACGGCGCTGTACCTGCTCACCGTGGCCGACATCCGCGGCACCAGCCCGAAGGTCTGGAACGCCTGGAAAGGCAAGCTGCTCGAAGACCTGTACCGCTACACATTGCGAGCGCTTGGCGGCCGTGCGCCCGACCCCGGTGCCGTGATCGAAGGCCGCAAGCGCGAGGCGCTCTCGATGCTGGCGCTGCATGCTTTGCCGCACATGGCGCACAAGGCGCTGTGGGACACGCTGGACGTGAGCTACTTCATGCGCCACCAGGCCGACGAAATTGCCTGGCACACGCGCGTGTTGACCCGGCAGATCGCACACACCGCCACCAAGGCGGCCGGCAAACCGGTGCCCGAAGGCGACATCCCGGACCGTGCCATCGTGCGCGCCCGCCTCTCGCCCGAGGGCGAAGGCCTGCAAGTGCTGGTGTATGCACCCGACCAGCACGACCTGTTTGCGCGCATCTGCGGTTATTTCGACAGCTCGAACTTCAGCATCCTCGATGCGCGCGTTCACACCACGCTCACCGGCCATGCGCTCGACACCTTCCAGGTGGTGGCGCCCACGCTCTCCGATCACTACCGCGAACTCATCGCCATGGTGGAGAACAACCTGGCGCAAACCATCGACGAGTGCGGACCATTGCCCGCGCCCATGAAGGGCCGGCTCTCGCGCCGGGTCAAGAGTTTCCCCGTCACGCCGCGTGTGGATCTGCGACCCGACGAGAAGGCCCAGCGCTGGCTGCTGTCGGTCTCGGCGAGTGACCGTGCTGGTCTGCTCTACGGCATTTCACGTGTGCTGGCGCGCTACGACATCAACGTGCAACTGGCCAAGATCACCACCCTGGGCGAGCGGGTGGAAGACACGTTCCTCATCAGCGGCGCGCAGTTGCAGATGAACAAGCGGCAGATCGAGATCGAGACGGAACTGCTGGAGACGCTGGAGGGCTGAGATATTTCTCTGGCTGTTCCGGTTCGTTCCGGCTGCTCCGGTCATCGGCGGCCATGGGGCACGGCTCCGCGAATGTCCCCCGGTGGCCTGCGGCCACCTCCTCCTTGATT
>NZ_JADMJO010000141.1 GCF_018780385.1 Hydrogenophaga sp.
CCGGCGGCTTCGTGGGCGCGCGCAACTTTGACGACACCGTGTTCCGCACCAACCTGGAAGCAGGACAGGCCATCGCTCGACAACTGCGCCTGCGCAACCTGGGCGGCATCGTCATTGTCGATTTCATCGACATGGTGCGCGAGGACCACCGGGATTCGGTGCTCGGCGAGTTCCGCAAACAGCTGGCGCGCGACCGCGTGAAAACCATGACCGGCGGCTTTTCGCAGCTCGGTCTGGTGGAGATGACGCGCAAGCGCACACGCGAATCATTGGCGCACATGCTCAGCGAGCCCTGCGAGGCCTGCAGTGGCAAGGGGGTGGTGAAAACCGCGCGCAGCGTGTGCTACGACATCCTGCGCGAGATCCTGCGCGAAGCCCGCGCCTTCAACCCGCGCGAATTCCGCGTGGTGGCCTCGGCCAAGGTGGTGGAGCTGTTCCTTGACGAGGAGCGTGCCCACCTGGCGGGTTTGTCGGACTTCATCGGCAAGCCGATTTCGCTGCAGAGCGAGAGCTCGATGACGCAGGAACAATACGACATTGTTCTGTTGTGACCGGTCTTTTCAGGCCTCGGCTTCCGGCCTGAAACTCTGGGCATGCAACCGCGCGTACAGTCCGTCGGCCTGCAGCAACTCCCGGTGCGTGCCCTGTTCGCTGATGCGCCCATCTGCCAGCACGACCACCCGGTCGGCGTGTTCGATGGTGGAGAGGCGGTGCGCGATCACCAGCGTGGTGCGGCCCTTCATCAGCCGGGCCAGTGCATCCTGCACCAGCCGCTCCGATTCGTTGTCCAGCGCCGAGGTGGCTTCGTCCAGGATCAGGATGGGTGCGTCCTTGTAGATGGCGCGTGCGATCGCCAGGCGTTGGCGCTGACCGCCTGAGAGTTCGGCTGCGTTGTGGCCCACAGTGCTGTGGATGCCCTGGGGCAGGCGTTCGACCAACTCGCCCAGGTTGGCTGAAACCAGTGCCGCGCGCACGCGGGCCTCATCGATCTCGTTGCCCATGGCGCCCAGGGCCACGTTGGCCGCGAGGGTGTCGTTGAGCATCACGACGTCCTGGCTCACCATGGCGTACTGGCGGCGCAGGCTGGTCAGGTTCCAGTCGGTCAGCGGCACGTCGTCAAGCCGGATGTCTCCGCGCTCGAATTCCACGAAGCGCGGCAGCAGGTTGACCAGGGTGGTCTTGCCCGAGCCGGAGGGTCCGACGAAGGCCACGGTCTCACCGGGGTGGATGTCCAGCGAGACGCCGCGCAGGGCCACGAGGCTGTCGTCATCGCTGTGCACGATCTGATCGTCCTTGGCGGGGTAGCGCACCCACACATCGGTCAAGGCGATGGAGCCGAGCACCCGGTCTGCCGTGTGTGTGCCGCCCGGTTGCTCGGGCGTGTTCTCGATGAGTTCGAGGCCGCGCTCCAGTGCGGCGAGACCGCGCGTGATCGGCGCGCTGATTTCCGCCAGGTGCCGGATCGGCGTGATGAGCATCAGCATGGCGGTGACGAAGGCCACGAAATTGCCAACGGTGACACCGCTGCTGTTGCTTTGCCACAGCGCCACGGCAATCACGGCGGAGAGGGCGGCCGAGGCCAGCAACTGGGTGAGCGGCGTCATGGCCGCCATGGCGACGGTGGATTTGAGCGCCAGCCGACGCAGCGCCACGCTCAGCACATCGAAGCGCTCGGTCTGGCGCGCCTGGGCGCCATGCAGGCGCACCATGCGGTGAGCCAAGGCGTTTTCTTCCACCACATAGGCGAGTTCGTCGGTGGCGGTCTGGCTGTCGCGGGTGAGCTTGTAGAGGCGGCGCGAGAGCACCCGCATGATCAGGATCAGGCCTGGAAACACGGTCAATACGATCAGCGTGAGCTTCCAGTTCAGGTAGAACAGGTAGCCCATCAAGGCAATCACGGTGAGGCTGTCTTTGGTGAGCGTGAGGAAGGCCGACACCAGCATCTGCGAGCCGGTCTGCACCTCGTAGACCAGTGTGTTGGACAGTTTGCTCGCGCTCTGGCGGGCGAACAGCGTCATCTGGGCATCGTTGAGCTTGACGAACATGGCCCGGCGCAGGTTGAGCAGGCCCAGGCTGGCGGTGTAGGACAGCGTGTACTGCGCCACAAAGCCCGCCATCCCGCGGATGCCGAACAGACCCATGAGCGCCACCGGCACCATCCACAGGTCGATGTTGCCTTCGGCAAAGCCGCGGTCGAGCAAGGTCTTGAGCAGAGCAGGGATGAGTGGCTCGGTCAGCGCACCGATCAGCGTGCTGACGGCCGCCAGGGCGATGCCGGTCTTGGCCGAGCGGAAATAGGGCCAAAGGCGCAGCAGGCGCTGGGTCAGCGTGCCCGCCAGGGGCGGATTGGAGCGGTTGGATGCGGTCAAAAGCGGATCGGTCCCAAAATGTGCTGGTTTGCGGAACATTCCGCACGGCGCTGAATCAGCCTTGCACCACGAGCGCCGGCCCTGCGCGCACACATCTTGTCACGGAAGGGCCGGATGCCTCCGTTATTATCGGTCGGCTGTGCAGGGCGTTTTGCCCCTGCTGCGACCTCAGGACAAGCGACACACACAGCATGCTGGATTTGACCCGACACAACGCGCTGCCCCTGATTCCGAGACGCCGCGCGCTCGGCCTGGTTTCCACACTGCCTCTGCTCGGCTGGCCCTTGGCCTCGCAGGCCCAGTTCCGGGTTGAAGTGGCGGGCGTTGGCCTCACCCAGTTTCCATTCTCTGCCGTGGGTTTCCGCGGCAACGACGTGGCCAGCGAGAACATCGCCGCCATCGTGCGGGCCGACCTCGAGCGCAGCGGTCAGTTCCGATTTGTCGAGCCCATTGCGGGCGGGCTGGACGAAACTTCCCGCCCCGATCTCGGCCCCTGGCGCGAGCGCAGGTCCGACTCCTTGCTCACCGGCAGCGTCACCAAACTGGCCGACGGCCGCTTTGACGTGCGTTTCCGCCTCTGGGACGTGGTGCGTGGCCAGGACCTCGGTGGCTTGAGCTATCCCGTCGGTGCGCAGGACCTGCGCCTGGCCGCCCACCGCGTTGCCGATTTCATCTACGAGAAGATCACCGGCGAAAAGGGTGTGTTCTCCACCCGCATCGCTTACGTGACCAAGACCGCGCAGCGCCACAACCTGTGGGTGGCCGACGCCGACGGCGAAAATGCGCGCGCGGCCCTCACGAGCCCCGAACCCATCATCTCGCCGAGCTGGGCACCGGGTGGTGCGCAGTTGGCCTACGTGTCGTTCGAAGCCCGCAAACCCGTGATCTACGCGCACGACGTGGCTTCGGGCAAGCGGCGGCTGCTGGCAAACTTCAAGGGCTCCAACAGCGCGCCGTCGTGGTCGCCCGATGGCCGCTCGGTGGTGGCCACGCTCTCGCTTTCGGGCAACGCGCAGGTCTACACCATGGATGCCAATGGTGGTGAGCCGCGCCGCCTGAGTCAATCGGCCAGCATCGACACCGAGCCGGTGTTCAGCCCCGACGGCAAGACCATCTATTTCGTGAGCGACCGCGGAGGCTCGCCGCAGGTGTATCGCATGGGCGCACAAGGCGGCAACGCGCAGCGCCTGACGTTCACCGGCAACTACAACATTTCACCAGCGCCCAGCCCCGATGGCCGTTGGCTGGCTTTTGTCTCGCGGGTCAATGGTGCGTTCCGTCTGCACGTGATGGAGCTCTCCAGCGGCAATGTGACAGCGCTGACCGAGTCGAGTGCCGACGAGAGCCCCAGCTTCTCGCCCAACAGCCGCATGATCATTTACGCCACCCGGGAAAAGGGCCAGGAAGCCCTCATGACCACCACGGTGGATGGGCGCATCAAGACCCGTCTGGCCGGCGCGCAGGGCGACATCCGGGAACCCGAATGGGGCCCGTTCCTGCGCTGATTCACACGGGGAGCCATCAAGCTCCCTTTCGCATTCATCTTTTCAATTCCAAGGAATCTCCACATGAACAACATCCAGAACATCGCCTCCATTCGAAACACCAACTGGGCCCAGCGTGGCATTCGCCTGGTCGCTGGACTCGGCCTGGCCGCCGTGCTGGCTGCTTGCAGTTCCGGTGTGAAGCTCGACGATGTGCCGGTTGAAGACCGCTCGGGTTCCGCTCTCAATTCCGGTGCAGCCGCAGGTGGACAGGGCGGTGCGGTGGATCCGCGTGGCGTGTCGGGCGTGGCCGTGGGTGGTGCCGACTCGGTCCAGCCTGCAGCCGTGGCCCGCATCATTTACTTCGACTACGACAGCTTCGAGGTGAAGGCCGACTCGGCCTCCACGTTGGAAGCCAACGCGCGCTACCTCAACGCCAACCGCACCCGCCGTGTGAACCTCGAAGGCCACACCGACGAGCGCGGTGGCCGTGAATACAACCTGGCGCTCGGCCAGAAACGCTCCGAAGCCGTGCGCCGTGCTCTGAGCCTGCTGGGCGTCACCGAAGCGCAGATGGAAGCGGTGAGCTTTGGTGAAGAGAAGCCCGCCCAGGTGGGTCTGGACGAAGCGTCCTTCGCCAAGAACCGCCGCGTCGAACTGACCTACCGTTGAACATGAAGCTCTCCACCGCAGCGCCCTGGGCGCTTTCCCTGGCGGTCCTGTGGCCCTTGCAGGCCCATGCGCTGTTCGGCGACGACGAGGCCCGCAAGGCCATCATCGAGCTGCGCCAGAAGGTGGATGCCAACAAGCAGGCCACCGACGCCGCAACCACAGAGGCGCGGGAAAGTGATGCGGGCACGCGGCGCAGCCTGCTCGAGTTGTCCAACCAGATCGAGCAGCTGCGCGCCGAGTTGGCGCGGCTGAGGGGCCAGAACGAACAGTTGGCGCGCGAAGTCTCCGAGCTGCAACGCCAACAGAAAGACGTGCAGTCGGGCATCGACGAGCGCCTGCGTCAGGTGGAACCCCTGCGCGTCGAGTACGACGGTCAGACCTTCACGGCAGCGCCCGCCGAGAAGAGCGACTTCGAGGCTGCGATGGCGCAGTTGCGCAAGTCCGAGTTCCAACCCGCGTCCGCGGCTTATGCAGCGTTTCTGCAGCGGTATCCGGCCAGCGGCTACACACCCTCGGTGTTGTACTGGTTGGGCAACGCCCAGTACGCCAGCCGTGCCTACAAGGAAGCTGTGGTCACGCATGGCCGGCTGGTGCGCGAGTTCCCTGCCCACGTGCGCACACCCGAGGCCATGCTGGCCATGGCCAACAGCCAGGTTGAGCTGAAAGACCCACGCACCGCCAAGAGCACGCTCGAAAACCTGGTCAAGGCGCATCCGAACTCCGAAGCCGCCGCAGCGGCGCGCGAGCGGCTGGCCCGCTTGCGCTGACGCCAGACGCGCGCTTCGGCGCGCGTCCATGAGAGGCAGGGGCCGCCTCCTACAATGGCGGCCATGGAAATCGCAGACATTCTCAAGCTGAACGCCCTTGTGCTCTGGGCCGCCTTCGCGGTGGCCGTTGTTTTCGGGTTCATCGCACAACGCACCCACTTCTGCACCATGGGCGCGATCAGCGACATCGTGAACATGGGCGACTGGACCCGCATGCGCATGTGGGGCATGGCGGTGGGCATTGCCATGATCGGGTTCTATGGCATGGCCTGGCTGGGCTGGATCGATCCGACCCAGAGCATCTACACAGGCAGCCGCGTGATCTGGCTCTCGGCCATAACGGGTGGGCTCTTGTTTGGCTTCGGCATGGTGCTGGCGTCGGGCTGTGGCAGCAAGACCCTGGTGCGCATCGGCGCAGGCAGTCTGAAGTCGCTGGTGGTCTTCTTCGTCATGGGCATTGCCGCTTTTGCCACCTTGCGCGGCGTGACCGCCGTGCTGCGCGTCAACACCGTGGACAAGGTGAGTTTCGAGATGGCCTCCGGGTCTGCGTTGCCGGCCTGGCTGGCCAGCGCGATGGGCATGGAGCCCGCACTCACCGGGCTGGTCTTCGCGCTGGTGGCAGGTGGTGCCCTCGTGGTGTGGGCGCTGGTGGGCCGTGACTTCCGCACCGGCAACAACCTGCTTGCCGGCATCGGACTCGGGCTGGTGGTGATCGCGATGTGGTGGGTCAGTGGCCGACTGGGTTTTGTGGCCGAACATCCCGAGACGCTGGAAGCCGTCTACCTGGGCAGCAACACCGGCCGCATGGAGGCGCTGACCTTCACCGCACCGATGGCGTTCACGCTGGACTGGATCATCTTTTTCAGCGACACCTCCAAGGCCCTCACCTTCGGCATCGTCACGGTGGCCGGCATGGTCGTGGGAGCGTTCATCTGCGCCTTGGTCGAAGGCAGCTTCCGCTGGGAGGGTTTCCGCACCACGCAAGACACTGCGCTGCACATGGCCGGTGCCGTCTGCATGGGTGTGGGTGGTGTCACGGCGCTGGGGTGCACGGTGGGGCAGGGCATGTCGGGTCTGTCCACGTTGAGCCTGACGAGCATCATCGCTGTCACAGGGATCATGCTGGGCGCCATTGTTGGTTTTCGATTCCAGATCTGGTTGCTGGACCGCGAGTGACTCACGACACCAGCGAATCTTTCGAACGCCGCTTTGGCGGTCTGCGCCGGCTCTATGGGGTCAATGGAGCGCAGCGCGTGTTCGACGCGCACGTGGTGGTGGTGGGCATCGGTGGTGTCGGATCGTGGGCGGTTGAGGCCTTGGCGCGCAGCGGCGTGCGGCGCCTCACACTGATCGATCTTGACCATGTGTCCGAATCCAACATCAACCGGCAGATCCATGCCCTGGAGCCGACCCTTGGCCAGGCCAAGGCCGAAGCGATGCGCGAACGCATTGCGCTTTTTCACCCCGGTTGTGTTGTCGACGTGGTCGATGACTTCGTGACGCCCGACAACTGGCCTGCCTTGCTCGACGCCATACCCGGTCTTGAAGGTGTGCCCTCGGCCGTCATCGATGCATGCGATCAGGTGCGTGCCAAAACTGCATTGGCCGCCTGGGCGGCCGCTCACTCGGTGCCCTTTGTCACGGTGGGTGCCGCCGGGGGAAAGCAGCTCGCCCACGCGGTTGACGTCGCCGATCTGGCCGACGTCACCCACGATCCCTTGCTGGCGCAATTGCGTTATCGCTTGCGCAAGCACCATGGCGGCGCGCGCACGGGGCGCATGGGTGTGGGCTGTGTGTTCAGTCGCGAAACCGTGGCACCGCCTGACGCGTCGTGCAGCATTGAAGGCGCTGATGGTTCGCTCAATTGCCACGGTTATGGCTCGGTGGTGAGCGTCACGGCGACCTTTGGTTTTTGCGCTGCGGGGTGGGTGATGAACACTCTGGCGAAAGACGCGCAATCAATCTCAACGACGGCTTCAAAAGGCCCTCAAAAAGAAGCTATAATTTGAGGCTTCGCGGGATACACAATGTGCAGACAGTGTGTCGAATGCGAAACCCTGATGGGACGTTAGCTCAGTTGGTAGAGCAGCGGACTTTTAATCCGTTTGTCGTGGGTTCGACCCCCGCACGTCCCACCAAAACATTTGAAGCCCTGATCGAAAGATCAGGGCTTTTTTGTTGCCCGCTACATGTCATGCAGCGGGCGGCGATTCGCAAAGACTCAACGCTTCTTGAAGAAGCCGTAGATCACCAACAGGATGATCGCGCCTATCACCGACGCCAGGAAACCGACCGGATCGCCCTGACGATACAGACCGAGTGCGGCGCCGAGGTAACCGGCCAGGAACGCACCGGCGACACCCAGAAGGGCGGTCATGATCCAGCCCATGCTGTCGTTGCCGGGCTTGATGGCGCGTGCGATGAAACCGGCGATCAGGCCGATGAAGAGGGTGCCGAGAATGGACATCATTCGAAAGACTCCTGAGGGTTGAGGTTGATACAAAAGCAATAGAGCCTGCACTCTAGCTGCTTTTTACCTCCGTTCCTCGCCGAGCCTGCGGCGGCCCACCAAGGGATCAGGCGCTGACGGCCTCGATGGCTTCCGTGAGCTCCAACCAACGCGCTTCGAGCGCTTCGTTCTCGTCGTTCAAGGCCTTGAGCTGCTTGCCGTTGTGAGCCAGGTCGGCCGGGCTGAGGGGTTGACTCATGCTGGCTTCCAGCCGGGATTTTTCCTGCGCGATTTGCGCCATGCGTTTCTCGGTCTGCTCCAGTTCCTTCTTCAGCGGCTTGGCTTTCTCGGCCAGTTGCTGGCGGCGCTGGGCATCGTTGCGTTTCTGCTCGGGCGAACGGTTCGGCTCGACCGTCCTGGCCTTCTGCTCGGGCGCTGCCACGGGGGCTGCCACCGGGCTGCGCTGTGCGTCGCGCTGTTCCTGACGTTGCGCCTCGCGCGATTGTTTGGCCATGTCCAGCAGGTAGCGCTGGTAGTCATCGAGGTCGCCGTCAAACGGTTCGATGCCCCCGCGCGAGACCAACCAGAACTCGTCGCACACCGCGCGCAACAGGGCACGGTCGTGGCTGACCAGCATGACGGTGCCTTCGAATTCGTTGAGCGCCACCGACAAGGCCTCGCGGGTGGCGAGATCCAGGTGGTTGGTGGGCTCGTCAAGCAGCAGCAGGTTGGGACGCTGCCAGACGATCATGCACAGCACGAGGCGAGCCTTTTCGCCGCCGCTCATGCTGCCCACGCTTTGCTTGACTTGGTCGCCGGTGAAATTGAAGTTGCCGAGGAAGCTGCGCAAGTCCTGTTCGCGCGTGGGCTGGCCACTCAGGCGGCCTTCGGCGGTGCATTCACGAACCAGGCGGATCATGTGTTCGAGCGGCGTGTCGGCCGGGCGCAGCACGTCCAGCTCTTGCTGGGCGAAGTAACCGATGTTCAGACCCTTGCCTTCGGTGATCTGGCCGGCCAGCGGCTGCAGGTCGCGCGCGATGGTCTTGACCACCGTGGACTTGCCCTGACCGTTGGCACCCAGGATGCCGATGCGCTGGCCTGCGAGCACCGAACGGCTGATGTTCTTGACGATGATGGTGGGCTCGCTGCCTTCGTCGGGCGGTGGGTAACCAAAACTGGCGTCGCTCATGGCCAGCATCGGGTTGGGCAGGTTCTGCGGCTCGGCGAATTCGAAGGTGAAGTCGGCATCGGCCAGCACCGGGCCGATCTTCTCCATGCGCTCCAGCGCCTTCACGCGACTCTGTGCCTGCTTGGCCTTGCTGGCCTTGGCCTTGAAGCGGTCGATGAACTTCTGCAGGT
>NZ_JADMJO010000115.1 GCF_018780385.1 Hydrogenophaga sp.
TGCCACCGCAGGCCTTCGCGCAGGGGGTTGCCCTGGTGACCGAAGCGCTCAAGGCGGAAGGCTTCGGCATCCTTACCGAGATCGACGTCCAGGCCACCTTGAAGGCCAAGCTGGGTATTGACGGGCCACCCTACCGAATCCTGGGTGCCTGCAACCCACCGCTGGCCCACCGGGCGCTGGAGGCGGAACCCGACATCGGCCTGCTGCTGCCGTGCAACGTCATCGTGCGGGCAAAACCCGATGGCCAACTTGTTGTCGGTTTCATGGACCCGGTCGCAGTGATGCAGATGACCTGCAATCCTGAAGTGGCACGCGTCGCGCACGAAGTTCGCCAGCGGCTCGAGCGGGTGCGTTCTGCGCTGACCCCTGCGGCCTCACCTGTTCACCCTTGAAGGAGAGCTCCATGTTCAATGGCTATGGTTACATGATGGGTATGCATGGCGGATGGTGGATCCTGCTGCTGGCGATTGGCGCCGCGCTGTTTTACGTCTGGCAACGCCCGGACCCGGGTGGCAAAGAGACAGACGACACGCCTCGGGAGACGCCGCACGAGTTGCTGCGCAGGCGACTGGCCAGCGGGGCGATCACACCCCAGCAGTACGAAGAACACAAAGCATTGCTTGACCGCGACAACTGAAGAAAGCCCCTTATGTTGAAAAGAAGACAACTGATTCAGTTGGGTGGTCTGGTGGCTGTGGCCGGTGCGGGAGCAGTCGTGTGGACCGCTTTCGGGTCGCGTGGCATGCATGGCTCGCAGGCCTTGGGCGTCGGGCCGTTTCGCCACTACCCCTTTGATCCGGTGGCTGCCGAGAATTTCCGGCAAAAGCTCTTCATCCCGGTCGCCAGCGGGCCGTTCGGTGTGCTCAGCGTGTCCGGGCCGCTGACGCTGCGCGCCACGGCGGCCAGCTTCCCGCTGCTACCCGGTCCGCCATCACAAGGCCCTTCGCCCTTCTTGCTGTACCAGACCGAGCACGGTGGCGCGACTTTCCAGAACCCTATCCTGCGCATCGAGAGCGGCGCGCGTTTCACCGCTCGCTTGGACAATGGCTTGACCGAGCCGACCATCATCCACTGGCACGGACTGCACACACCGGCCAGGATGGACGGCCATCCCGGCGACACCATCGCGCCGGGAGCGCGCTATGAATACGACTTCATAGTGCGTAACCGTGGCGGCACCTACTGGTATCACACCCACGCGCACGAGCTGACCGCCAAGCAGGCTTACAACGGCCTGGCGAGTTTTTTCCTGGTGGATGACGAAGACCAACGCAAGTTGGCAAAGGCGCTCGACCTGAAGCTGGGTGTGACAGACCTCCCGCTGGTGATCCAAGACAAACGGTTCGACGCACGAGGCCACCTGGTGTACCAGCCCGACATGCACGAATCGATGATGGGCTGGCTGGGTGACATCGTGCTGGCGAACCTGACGCCGAATGCGGTGCACGAGGTCACGCCACGCACCTACCGGCTGCGGCTGCTCAACGGATCGAATGCCCGCATCTACCGGCTGGCCTTCGCCCGAGGCGATACCTTGCTGCCCTTTACCGTCATCGGTACTGACGGTGGCTTGATCGAAAAACCGGAGGCGGTGACGCAGGCTTTTCTGGCACCTGGTGAACGCCTCGATGTGCTGTTCGATGCCGCCCAGGCACAACCC
>NZ_JADMJO010000099.1 GCF_018780385.1 Hydrogenophaga sp.
GCTCCCAGCGCGTTGAGCAAATCACCCAGCTCGTCCTTGCGCGTGGTCTGCACGTCCACATCGAGGTTGCCGTCAGCCACTTCGCGCGCCACATGGGCCGCGTGCACCAGTGATTCGGCCACCCGGCGCAACATCACCCAGGCCACCGCCACCACGACGGCAGCAGCCACCAGCGACAGCAGCGTGAGCAGCCAGTTCATCCGACTCGACTCATCATTGGCTGCCGTGGCCGCGGCCGTGGAGGCGTCCTTCATCTGTTGCTTCACCGCCGCCAATGAGCTGGCCAGCTTGGCATACGCCTCATCGGCTCCCTGCATCGCCGCCACGCCGGTGTTCGGGTCCACCGACCCCAGGTCGATCGCCGAGTCCGAACGTTTGAGGAACTCGTCAATCTGGACCGTGGCGGTCTGCAGCTCCTGGCGCACCGGACTGTCGGCCGGTGCTTTCTCAGCCAGCACGCCCAGCTCGCGCTGGACGCCCTGCGATTGTTCTGCCATGGCCTTGCGCAGAGCCACGGTCTTGGCCTCTTCCACCGAGCCGATGATGGTCATCAGCCGGTACACCTCCACATGCATGCGGCCCACCTGGTCCTGCACATCGGAGAGGGACTGCAGCTGCGCCAGCTGCTGGGTGAACCGGGCACTGCTGGCCACAGAAGACTGGCCCGAAAAATACGTGTTCAGCTGCCCGGTGGTCAGCACCACGGCCGCCGTGATCACCGGGGCGAGGATCAGCTTGTGGCTCAGTTTCATGTCGGCTCCGGGGCAGTGGGAATGGTCAACGGCGAGCGATTACTTGTAGATGCCGCCACAGACCACGGCGTCTTCCAGCTTCTCGCAGTACATGGCCTTGGGCTCGATCTTCTTGTTCGTGGGGTTGGTGAACTTGTAGTCCTGCCAGAACGTGCCTTTGCTCTGGGCCAGCTCAACGCGCTCCTTCACGAACAGCTTGCCGTCGATGTCCTTGAGCTCGATCAGGTTCTTGCCGATCATCTTTTCGTTGGCGCCATGGGCGCGCACCGTGCCGTCCAGGCCGTAGACCACCAGGTAGAGGTCGTCCTTCTTGAACTGGCTTTCCTTGCTGCTGATTTCGGCATGGCCCTTGTCTTTGCCGTTGGTCTTCATGAAGGCCACGCCCTTCTTGACCATGGCGGTGGCGTCTTCGGCGGTGGCGTCAGCCTGAGCGCTGAACGAAATGGCGAGCAAGGTGGCGGCCACGCAGGCGCCGAGGGTGTTGCGGATGTGTTTCATGGGGTGGTCCTGACGGTGGAGAGGGTTGGCAAAAAGAGGCCGGCCGCATCAGCGGCTCAACCCGGAGGGCTCAGAAACTTTCCCAGTCGCCTTCTTCGCCGGCCGCCACGGCTTGGCGAACAACGGGCGCAGGGCGGGCAACGGGTGCCGGTGCGGGCAAGCGTTTGGCAGCCTCGATGGGCGTCACCACTGTCGCGACCAGGGGCGCAGCAGCTTTGGGACTGGTCGACTTGGGGCCAACGGGTTTGAGGCTGGTCGGCTTGTGCGCCACCGGCTTGAAGGTGTTGGCAGGTTTGGAGACCGCCACCGCCGCTGGCGCGCTGTAGGCCTGTGCGGAGTCGATGCGGAAGATCTTGATGACCTCGGTGAGGCGGCTGGCCTGCTCCTTCAGGCTC
>NZ_JADMJO010000035.1 GCF_018780385.1 Hydrogenophaga sp.
GCAACCCCAAGGACCACTGGGACCTGTACCAGCTCGGCGAAGAACTCACCGACCTGGAGGACACCTTCCGCCTCTGGCGTTTCCGCCACGTGACCACGGTCGAGCGCGTGATCGGTTTCAAGCGCGGCACCGGTGGCACCGGTGGCGTGAGCTACCTGCGCAAGATGCTCGACGTGGTGCTGTTTCCGGAGATCTGGCGCCTGCGCACCTCGCTCTGAGCGGGCGCCTCACGGCACCACCACGGCCCCTTCTTCGCGCGCGCGTGGGCTGGTGTCCGGAGGCAACCGGGCGGGCACCACACCCGGGGCGCCACCGGGGCGCGGTGCGGCAGGCGTGTGCCGGGTGGGTGAGTTCGGGTTGCGCGGTTTCACCAGCACATCGATGTTCTCGGTGTTGGTGCCGGTCTCCGTGAGCACGTCGTGGGCCGCCGCGCGGCTGGGCTCGGTCAACACACCTTGGTCGGTGCGCGCAAAGCTGTAGCTGGAGTCGCTGTCCATCTCCCACACGTACTCCCCGGTCGCCCGGTTGAGGCGCGCGTTGAGCTCACCACCCGCCCGCGCCGAGCCGCGAAACTCACCACCCCCACCCGGCACCAGGTCGCCGTGTTTGACGGTCCGGCCAAAGCCTGGTTGCGTCTCGGGCGCAATGATCACGCGCCCCTCCGGGTCCACCACCCACAGATAGCGCTGGTTCGGGTCGAGGCGGGAGACGTCGATGGGGCGGCCCCGTTCCGCCACGTACACCTCGGGGGGCAGGCGGTAGGGCAATTCGTTCGGCCGTATCGTCTCGGCGGTGGAGGGCTCACCCACGCGCGCCAGCAGCTCGGGTGCCGGCCGGGTCGGCTCCATGCGCAGCACCCGCGTGCGCACCCACTCCACCGCGCTGCTGGCGCCGCCGCGCGTGCCGGCCCACATCTCCACACCCACTGCCCGCATGCCGCGCCCCATCTGGCCCATGGCGCCGCGCAGCCCGACAAAACCACCCGCGCCCGGTCGCCAGCCAAAGAGCCCGCGCGGCAAAGCACTGGGACGCACGAACGCACCCCCCGGCGGCCCCTTGATGGCGCCGCGCACCCCCAGCGCCAGCGACACCATCGTCACCACGCCCATGGTTCCGCGTTCGGTGCGCTCGCCTTCGGTGAGGCGGTCGCCCGTCACGAAATCGTGGCCGCTCGCGGCTTCGTGGATGCCGACATAACCCACGGTGTCGCCCAGCGCGATGGCCGCAACCTCGTACCAGGGCGCGTCGGCCAGTTGTTCCTGCTGCGAGCGCGCCCGCAAGGCCAGCACAAAGCCCACCACGAGCAGGATGGCGCCAGCGATCATCACGGCCGTCCACGCCGTGATGATCACACCGAAGGCGGCGGCGATCGCCGCGACCACCAGCGCCACGGCCACCATGATGACCAGCCCGATCACGATCTGGCCAACGGCGCGTGCCAGACCTTCGTACCACGCGTCGTCGGCCTGGTCGGCGGCTTCTTCCACCCGCGTCTCCACATCGTCCGTGCGCGGCAGGATCGCCTGCTCGATGCTCTCGTCCACCCCTGCCTCCAGGCCGGTGGCGAACTCCGTGGTGAGGTCGGTCATGGCCGCTTCGGCCTCGTCCAGCGCCTCGTCGATCTGCGCCATCACGGGTTCGATCAGCCCGTCCTGCTGCAAAGCCACCGCCTCCGCGGTTTGCTCGCCCTGCGTGGCCTGCCCCTGCACGATGCCGTCGCCCGCCGCGTCGGCCGCCGCCACCAGGGACCGCGTGCCCGCCGCCATGCCGCCGAGCACCTGCGCGACTTGCGCAGCCAGGCCCTGGGTCTCCTGGCCCAGCGCGCCCAGGCTCGCCTGCGCGGTGGCGGCCAGCGCGGCGCGGCCTTCCCCGGTCGCCGTCTGCAGGCCCAGCCGCGCGCTGGCGATCACATCGAGCACCCCGGGCAGAAACACCTCGCCTCCGCTCATCACCACCGCCTCGGTTTCCTGCAGCGCCACGTCGATGTTGGCCGCGAGGATGCCGGCCTGCGTGTCGATTCCCGCGCAGGCCGCTTGGGCTTCAACGTCGATGCGCGCCAGACTGGCCTGCCGCGCCTGAGCCACCTGGCCCACCGCGCTGTCTTCCGACGACTGCAGCGCGGCAAGATCGGTGGCGTGGCGCTGGTCCAGGCTGTCGCTCACGCCCTGTGCGCTGGCCTGCAGCGAGGCCATGGCCTGCGCCGCGAATTCCACCAGCGACGGCAGAAGATCCGCGCGCGCCATGTCGATCTGATCGCTCACACTTTGTGCGTATTCGCCGTAGCGGGTGGACGCATCGTCACTGCGCGAGCGGATGTCCTCCGCCAGGTCCACCTTCTTCGCACGGATGTCCTGCGCACTCTCGCTGCCCACCTCGCGCGCGGCGGCGCGCTGGTCCGGGTTGCCGTCGTCCGCGCCGGGGTGCTTCGCGGCCTCGGCAGCCCCGGCCGCGTCGCATTCGGCCGCCGCCGACTCCAGGGCGGCGGTGGCCCGCTGCGCCTCGACCTGCGCCAGTTCGCCCGGGCTGGCCTGTTCGCTCTCGGCCGAAGCGGCGATGCGGCTTTGACGCTCGTCGAGCTGGGCCTGCGCCAGCTCCATCTTCGCGGCCGAGGCCGCGTCCACACGCGCCACCTGCCCCGCGACCTGCTCGGCCAGCGCGCCCTTTTTCGCCTGCAGTTGCGCCGCCAGCGCCGAGCGCGCGGCGGCACCCCGCGAGCGCACGCCCGCGATGGCGCCCGCGGCCGCACCCCGCACCGCCTCGGCTTCGGCCGCCGCAGCCGCCAGCACCGTGTCCTTCTGCAACTGGGCGTCGGCCAGGATGACCGCCTTCGTGGCCTCGGACTCGGCGCGCAGTTCCGCCAGCCATTGACCGGCCTGCGCCAGATCCTGTTCGGGCGTCTGCGTCGACTCGAACACCGCGATGAACTCGTCCTCGGTCAATGCGCGTTCGGGCACGTGGGCGCGCAGCGCCTCGGGTTGTGGGGGCGGCACCGCTTCGTCGAGCGTGGCGGGCACCGTCGGCACGGCCTCGGCTTCGGCCTCCGTTGTTTCGGCGGTCTCCTCCGTGGCCATCAGCTCGGGCACCGCTTCGGGGTTGGGCACGTCCTCGGCTGGTGCTTCGTCCGTGGTCCCACCTTCCGGTGTCGCCTCTGGCAGCTCGGTGGCCGGATCGGCGGGCGCCACAGCGCTGCCGTGCGCCGATGCGGCCGGCGCTTCAGCAACCAGCGCGGCACGCGCAGCGGCGGGCGGCTGCAACACGGTCGGCCGCCCCGGTGCGCGCTCGGCCTCGATGCCGGGCGAGGCCGTCACCTCGGACAGCTCGGCGTCGATCACGGAGCTGTCGATCAGCCCCGGGGGCAACCCTTCGGCGCTGGCTTCGCCCTCCTGTGCAAGCCGCGAAGCGCGCAGCGCGGCGCCCACCTCCGGCGAACCCGTGCGGTCGAGATAACGCGGCGTGCGGCGCTCGGCCTCGGGTGCGTCGGTGCGTGGCCCGCCCGGTCGCGCGCGGGGTCGCGGCGGTGCCGGCGAGCGAGGACGCGGAACCGGGCTCGCGTGCATCACGGCCCCGCGCGCGCCAGCCCGTTGGGCAGCTGTTTGCCCAGCTTGCGGTACTCCTCCACCAGCCCGGCCATCACGTCGGCCTCTCCGATGGCCTGGTCGCCACGCGAAGCGCTCACCGCCGCGCTCAGCACCACATTGCGGATGTGTCCGCCCGCCAGATCGCACAGGCAGGCCAGCCGGTTGATGTCCGCCGCCGACAGCGTGTGGCCCTCGCCCAGGTGGGCCAGCCACAGCGCGCGCCGTTCTTCGGGCGAGGGCTGCGTGAATTCCAGGATGGCGTCGAGCCGGCGCGTGAACGCCGAGTCGAACCGCGTGCGGCTGTTGCTCGTGAGGATCACGATGCCCTCAAACGATTCGATGCGCTGCAGCAGGTAGTTGGTCTGGGCGTTGGCAAAACGGTCGTTGGACTCCTTGACCTCGGTGCGCTTGCCGAACAGGGCGTCGGCTTCGTCGAACAGCAGGACCGCTTCGGTGCGCTCGGCGCGCGCGAACAGCCGCGCGAGATTTTTCTCCGTCTCGCCGATGTACTTGCTCGACACCGAGGCCAGGTCCACCCGGTACAGCGGCACCCCCAACCGTGTCGCCAGCCAGCCCGCGGCCAGCGTCTTGCCGGTGCCCGACGGCCCGACGAACAAGCCCCGCACCCCAGGGCTGTAGCGCGTGCGCGCCGACACACCCAGGCCGTCCACCAGGCGCTCGCGCACCGCGCAACGCTGCAGGAACGACGCGAGCGACGTGCGCAGCTGTTCGGTGACCAGCAGGGCATCGTCCGGGACCTCCTGCGGCAGCCGCTCGGCCAGGCTGCCGAGTTCGCCCGCCACGCCCGCGCGAGCGGCCAGACGCACGTGCGCCACGGTCGGCGCATCCGCGCCCAGCGCGCGGGCATGCTGGTGTGCCGTGCGGGCCAGCATCTGGATCTGCGCGGCGTCGTAGCGGTGCGCGCGCCCGAGCTCGCCTGCAAGTTCGCCAGGGCCCAGGTTCGACCGCCACAAGGCCTCACGCTCGTGCGAGCCCGGCACCGGCACCGACCAGCTGCCCACGGTGTCACCGTCCCATTCAAAGCTGCCGTCCGGGCCAGCGGCCACCAGCACCGGCCCGCTGTGGCCCGGCAGCGCAGG
Organism: Hydrogenophaga sp.; assembly: GCF_018780385.1. Lineage (GTDB taxonomy): Bacteria > Pseudomonadota > Gammaproteobacteria > Burkholderiales > Burkholderiaceae_C > Hydrogenophaga. The sequence continues at coordinate 4,679 of NZ_JADMJO010000035.1, forward strand.
CAGGCGGCGCGTCTCGCCGGGCGCGAGTTCGGCACACACGACGGGCACCGAACCCGTGAGCCACAGCCACGGCCCCAGGCCAGCGGGCGCTGCATCCTCCACCAGCACCGGCACACGCTCCAGCGCCTGGGCCACGAGCGCGGCCGCGTTGCGCGCTTCGCGCGGGTGTCCGCTGCGCACCACCAGCACGCTCGGCCCCGCTTGCAAACCACCGGCTGGATCGACCACCAGACCGCGCGCCTGCTGCCGCGCCGCTTCGCGGATCGAAGCGACCACCAGCGTTTCGTCCAGCACCAGCGGCCGGACACCGCCCGAGTGTCCGCTCTGGCCACGCAGCGCCATGGCGATGGGCACCGGTGTCCTCACGGTCAACTCCGGCAGCGGTCGGCTGTCGTCGAGCGCTTGCAGCAGCCCGGTGGCGATCGCCTGCCCGTTGACGATGTCCGCGCTCGCGGCGCCCACCCCCAGCGCGCGAGCGATCTCGTCGATCAGGCCCAGCGACGGCCGGGGGCCACCCGCCGGGGCCTGCCACCACGCCACCACGCGCCCCACCATCGCGTCGTGTTCCACCGCCACCGCCAGCGCCACGGCAAGCACTTCGCCCCAGCTGAGCCGAAGCTCGCGCGCCAGTGCGAGCAGCCGCGCATCGTGAGCGGGTGTGTCCTGCTCCCAGTGGTGGAATGCCTCCACCGGTGCAAAGCCGCAGTTCAGGCGGCGCGCGTGCAGCCATGTCAGCTCGGGTCCGTCCAGCGCCGTGTGGGCCGTGTCGACCAGCGCCGCCAGCGCCAGCTCGTGCAGCGGCGGCGGCGCGAGACGCGCCCCGGCGTTGACGGTGTGAGGGGCGTTCATGGCAGCGCGTCCATCGGCTGGTAGCGGAAGGTGACCACCCGGCCCAGCCAGGGCAGCCAGCCCGGGTCCAGATCCAACCCCTGCCGGCGCACGCGGATGTCGGCGTGCCGCAGGTCCAGCTGCACGCCGAGGTGGGTCGCGCTCCATTGCAGCCGGGCCGGGCGCCGGCACAGGCGCGCCAGGCTCAGGCGCTCGGCGCGGTACAGGTGGCGACGGCAGGCGTCCAGCCAGCCGGCCGCCAGATCGCCATGCGTCCACAGCCCCGCTCCGCTGGGCAGGCTGTCCACCAGAGCCCAGGCGGCGTCCGTTTCGGGCACACGCAGGTGTTGCAAGGCCAGGCGAAGGATCGGCGAGCACAGGGGCTGGTCGGCGTGTTGCGCCTGCCACCCCCCAAACCCCAGGCCGCTCAGCACAGGCAGCAGGAACAGCAAGCCCCCCACCAAGGTCGCGCTCCCCGGGTCGGCATCCTCCTGGGCGGCCACGTCGGCGCGTGTGCCGGTCGCCACTGCATCGGGTGCTGCGGGTGCCACGCGCGCCCGGCCTTCGGCCAAGCCCATGGGTGACGTGGGAGCGCCCTGCGACACGCTGCGCCCAACGGACGGCGGAGGTGGGGTGCCTGTGCGGTGTGTGCGCCACCCGGCGGCCCGCAGGTGCGCATGCAGCGCCGCCGGCCAGGCGCGGGGCACGTCGACGCCGTGCGGATGGCGGTAGTGGACGACGCCCTCTTCAGCATCAACGCCATCCCAGGGATCGTCAGCGATCTCCTGCGCGTGCGCCGCGGTCTGTGCCGATGCCAGGGTGTGCGACAGGTAACGCACCAGCCAGTCACCATGGCCTCGCGCCACCGCGTCCGCCACCAGCGCCGAGTGGCTGGCCGGCGCCGCCGCTTCGCGCTCCAGGCAACGCCACAAACCCGGCACCAAGACCTGCGGGTCGTCTTGCAAGGGCACATCGGGCAATGCAGCGCGCCAGTACCAGGCCGACAGCGGCAGGCCGCGCGCGCGCCGGTCCAGCGCGATGCTCGCGGCCTGCCAGCGGCCTTCAAAAAACACCGTGTCGCTGAAGGCCGCACGCTCCTCGCCGCCGTGCACCCAGGCGCCCCCCACCGCCGCCACGCGCTGCTCGATCAGCAGGCTCAGGCTCTGCGACGACAGACCCTCGGGCAGTCGACCCAGGTGAAGCCGGCGCACCAGCAGCACGCGCTCACCCGCATCGGGCAGGCTGGCACAGCGCAGCGCGTCTTCAAGCCGGTGCACCGCGCGCACCGCGGCCTGGGCACTGGGCGCGCGCAGGTGCAGGTGTTGAACGGTGCGGTCGGCGGCGCCCATGGTGGGTCCGTGTGGTGTTCAGACCTTGAGCAGGCCGGCCTTGCGCACCGAGGCGCTGCTCAGCACCTTCGCCTGGTCGAAGTGCACGCGCACGTCGGTGTCCAGATCGATCTGCACGCTGCTGGTGTGCACCAGCCGGGCCGACACCTCGCCCTGCCCCACGTCTTCCACCGTGGCGCGCGCCATCAGGGTGTTGCCCTTGTAGATCATGGCCTGCATGCCCACGCGCAGGCGGCTGTGATCCAGCGCGGTGAGCGGTATGCGGCTGCCCACGCGCACCGCCGTCACCGGCCGCGGCATGCGCCCGGCCACGATGCGGCCCACCGGTGCGTGGCTGGCCAGCAGCAGCGCCATGCGCACCACGTCGTTGACGAGCGCCACCGCCGCCTCGTTCGTCGGCGGCACCTGGTCGAACAGAAAGTCGACGTAGGCCTGCATCTGCCGCCGGTCCACATAACCGATGCTGCTCCAGCGCGGCAGGCCACCCAGGTTGCGCAGGTTGGGCGCCTCGTCGAACTGCGACATCACCTCGGCCCACTCCAGGCGCACCGCCGGCAGCACGCCCGAGAACTCGGCGTGCAGGCAGGCGCACACGCCCGCGATGCGCTCGAACAGTTCGCTGGCGCGGCGCGACACCTCGCCCTTGCCGTGGTCGCCGTCGATGATGTCGCCCAGCGAGATCACGGCCTGTGCTTCGCGCTGCACCGTCTGCCACGAGTGGCTTGAGAGGCGCTGGATGTCCAGCCGCTGGACCGCCTCGGCGCGCACCGCAATGGCCTGCGTCTGGCGCACCAGCATCTGGCCGATGTGCACGCCCAGCTTGCCCGCGGTGGCGGTGAAGGTGGGCGCAACGCGCTGCGTGATCACGCTGCTGCGCAGCTGCGCGCTCTGGATCGTGCGCAGCAACAGCTCGGGCCGGTCGATCTTCCGCAGGATGGCGGGCGCCCCCACGAAGTGCGATGCCGGTGCTTCGCGCAGCACCTTGAGCATTTCATCCAGCTCGTCGGGCACGTCGTCGTGCTCGCGCAGGCAGGCCGGCACCGGCGCTTCGAGCAGGCCCGGGTCGAGCACGCGGCGCGGTGCGGCCAGCAGATTGCTGGTCTCGCGCGGCCGCACGAAGGCCAGGTACTGCACCTCCTCGGTCAGCACGCGGGTGCGCCGCGCATTGACGGCCAGCACGCGGGCCTTCTCTTCTTCGAGCAACGCCCGCGCCACGCCCACGTCGTGCCGCGCTTCGGCCAGCCGGTCGTCGGCCTCGCGCACGCGCAGACCGGCGGCACCGATGTGCCCCTGCAGCGCGCTCAAGGCCTGTTCGCAGCGCGTGAGCGCGCTGCGGTACGCGGTCAAACGGCCTTCGAGGTTGCGCAGGATGGCGATGGTGTTTTCCGACAAGGCCACCGTCTGCGTGAACAGCACCGCTTCGTCGGGCTCCACGGGTTTGGGCGCACCGTCGGTGCCCAGCACCGTGGTGGGTGGAGGGGCGAGCAGCTTGGTCTTGAGCGCCTCGTTGCCCAGGAAATCGGCCAGCGCCCGCTCGCCGCTGGCACCCTCCAGAAACGGGTCTTGCGCCAGACCACGCACCTTGAGATCGCGCAACAGGGCGGGCGTGGTACCGCCGTCTTCCGCGGTGAAGGTCTGCAGCAACTGCAACACCTCCAGCACGGTGCGCTGGCGGTTGGCCAGCGCGAAGTCGCGTGCTTCGGTGGACGGGGGTTGTTTGAGCCGGTCGGCCACGGCCACGGTGCGCACCGGCGAGAGGCCCACCACCGGATTGGCGTAGACGATGTTGATCGGCGCACTCGGCGCCTTCAGCAGCGTGATCTGGCTCTTCTGTTGCACGAGCTGCACGCTGCTCACCGAGGAGACGAAGTTCATCGAGGTGAACACCGCGGCCGCAGGCGTCACATTGCGCGCCACCGGCACCGGATCGGGCGCCCGCAGCGGCGCGAGCACCGGCTGCTTGATGCGCCCGATGAACTCCTTGATCTGCGTCTGCACGTTGACCGCGCTGTCGGACTTGGCGATCGCTGCCAGCGCGGGCGAGGTGGACAGCCGCGCGGCATCCGACGTGGTCATCATCATCTGGCGGATGCGGTGCATGTCCACCTGCATGTGGGTGAAACCGAAGTCGGTGATGTCGTCGGCCCGGTCGATGCGCGCGCGCAGATAGGCCATGAAACCCTCCAGCCCGCGCAGTGGCAGCTGGGCCTGCTCGCGCTCCGACAGGGCCGTGACCACCGGGTCGGCCATGAGGCTGGCGATGGCGCTGGACTGGCCCACACGCGCCGCCGGCGTGGGCTCCACCATCTCCAGCGGCTGCAGCCAGGTCCAGGTGCCCACCAGGCTGGCGCCGGTGGGCGCGGCGCCCGAGAACCAGACCGTCTCGGCGCGGATGCCGGGTGGACTGGTCGTGGCCTGCGCGACCTTCCCGCTGGCTCCGAAGGCCGCGCAACCGTCGAACAGGGTGAAGGCGATGCCGTTGATGGCGCGCGTGCCGATGTCGAGTTCGGCCGAGGGCACCTCCAGGCGCACCCACTCACCGAGCTTGGGCAGGGCGCCCTTGGGTCGGCGGCTCGGGCTGTTGTTCACGCCCCAGGCAATCAGGTCTTCGCCCCAGTACGCGCGCCGACCATCGGTGTTCCAGTTCGGTCCCACCTTCCACTGGATCATGAGTTCGCGCGGCGGTCGCGTCGCGTCCAGGTAGACCCAGACGAACAGGTTGTCCGTGGACCCGATGGCGCCCAAGGTGGCGGTGGCGCCTTCCAGGTAATGCTGGTGGATGCCGGGCTGCGCCGCTTCCACATGGCCGCCACCGTCCGGCACCAGCGTGGGCTGCGTGGGCTGCAGGCCTTCGTTCAGCTCGAAGGGTGCCCACAGGTCGTTGTGCGAAAGCAGCGCCCACGGCTCGTTGCCATCTTGCCGCGCGCCGGTGGGCAGCACATGGCCGAACCACGTTCGCTCACCCGCCCCGGTCGGTCCAAACGCCGCACGCCCGTCGAACAAGTCGAACGACATGCCGTTGACCGCCACGCCGACCAGGCCCACCGCGCTGCTCGGCACCGACAACCGCACCCAACGGCCGGCGGGCGGCAGATCGCCCACGTGGTAATGCCCGGCCACCTTGAACGGGTGCGCGCCGGTGGCCGGACGGCCCCAGGTCAGCAGCGGCTCGCCCCAGTAGGCGCGGTGCGACCAACCGGTGTCGTCGCGCCACTGCAGCATCAGGCAACGCGGCGGGTTGTCCGGAGCCAGGCACACCCAGGCATGCAAAGCCTCGGCTGCGGTGGCCGTGAAGGGCTGCAGTGCGCCGTCGAACAGGTGGGCGTGCGCACCGGCCTGCAGCGTGCTCACGTGCCCACCCCCGGTGGGAGGTGGCCCCCAGGGCGCCAGACCTTCTTCGTCAAGGGCCTGCGGGTCGTCGCCCAGCTCGGGCACCGCCTGCGGCCGCCCGGTGAGCGCGCGCACCAGGTGGGCCTGCTCGTGCCGCAAACCTTGCCGCCCGCCGAGTTCGCGCGCGCGGCGCTCGGTGAATTCACTCAGCGCTTCCTGAAACGCCGGGTCCACCACCTCGGCGTGCAACAGGCGCGGCTCCCACGAAGCCTGCGTCACCGGCACCAGCAGGCGCAGCCGCTCGGGGGCCGACAGGTCGAAGCTGGCCAGCGGCGCGGCTTCGCGCATCGCCAGATCCAGTTGTTCAATCGGCACCGGCACCGCGTCGAGTTCGAACCCGGGCGGAAAAAACGGGCTGCTCAGGGTCGGCTGGGTGAGCACGGTGGCGAGGTCCAGTGCGCTCCGGGGCATGAGGCCGCACGGCGGCAGGCGCAGGTAGGGATCGGCCAGCACGTTGGGCGCGGGCAGCGGCTCGGGGGTCTCGGCCATCTGCTGCGCGAACTGCTCGATGCGGGCCTGCCACAGCGCGGGCAGGCGGCTGTTGGCGCCCAGAGCGCCCACCGCCAAACGCTGCAGGCGAGCCTCTTTCGCACGCCCACCCTGACGCACCACCGAAGCGCGGTCCACCCACTGCACCGTGCCCGTCTCGCTCAGGCCCACCAGCGCCAGCGGCACACCCCAGTCTTCCCACGGCAGGGCCTCACCATGGCGCAGCGCGGCCTCGGCCTCGAACACGGTGTGGGCCAGCGCATTGCGCAGGCGCAGTGTGGTCAGGGGCAGTGCGAGCCACTCCACCGGCCAGGGGTACCAGAGCAGCCGCGCGCCGTCGGCGATGCGCCAGTCCTCGAACGCCGCCACGCCGGCATCGGTGCTCTCGCCCTCACCACACGGGCAGCGGTCGCACGGATCGTTCGGATCGAACTCGGCGGTGTCCACGGTGACCGGCTGCAGCACCAGCACACCCACCCTCGGAAAACGGGCGCCGGCACTCGAGCGCAGATCGGCCAGGGTGATGCCCTCGGGCACGTCGCGCGGGTTCACCAGCCCCAGGCCGTCGGTCTCGGTGGCCTCGCCCACCCCGCCCTCCTGCACCTGCAGCCAGGCCGGTGGCGCCACCACGGGCAGGTCGTCCAGACGGCATTCGGCGCGGCGCGCAAGCACCACGTCTTCACCACTCACCGCCAGGCCCTGGCCGGGTTCGATGAGCAGGCGCGCACCGCCCGAGCCGGGCAGCGCAAACACCTCCAGGCCGCGCACCACGCCCGGGGTGAGGGCCTGGGCGCGGTGGTTCAAGCGCCCGGCCTGCCAGCGCTGGCGGCCCTGCAGCGTGGCCTCGGTGAGGGTGCGCCCGGCGAACAGGTTGGGCCGGCGGCGCCAGTCGGTCGCAGCACGGCTCGCGTCTTCCGGCGACAGGGCCACCACGCGCTCGCCCTGCAGCGGTTGGTCAATGCGTTCGATGGTCACGTCGGGTCTCCCGGGTGAGGGTTGGGGCGCGGGTCAGGACTTCTTGCGGGCCGGGGTTGGGGTGGTCTTCTTCGATGGCACCGCCTTGGCCGCAGCCTTCGCCGGGGCCGCGCGCGTGATGCGCTCGGTCTTGGGCCGCCATTCATCGACCGACTTCACCAGGCCGCGCAGCGTGTCGGCGTCCAGCGGCCGTCGGCGCTCCAGCGCGAGGTGCTTGTTGAGCACATCGCTGTTGATCGGGTCGAGCAAGCTGTTGGCCACCTCGTTCACCAACGCCGGGTCCTTGATGGAACCGTTGCGCTGCACGAGCTCCAGCATCAGGCCGAGCGCGGCGGCACTCAGCGCAGGTGAAGCCTCGTAGCGCGTGCTGGCGAGCAACTGCACCTCGACGGCCATGGCCTTGGCCGACGAGTTCTTGAACACCTCGGTCCACACGTCGCCGAGCCCCAGGCTGTCCATGCGTTTGGTGACCCGCTCGGCCTGCGCGCCCTCGTCCACCGGCGGCGTGTTCCAGGCCGCGCCGCTGGCGATGCTCAGCAGCTCGTCCGCCGGAATCGGCTCCTTGCTCTCGCGCTGGATCAGCGCCCACAGCGCCTCGTTCTTTTCGGGCTCACCCAGCACGGCGGCCACGCCGAGCACCTGCGTCTTGTCCAGCGTGGGTTTTCCGGTGAGCTGTTCGGAGGTCGCGATGGCATCGGTGAGCAAACCCAGGGCGGCGGCGGTGAGCACCGGCGACTCCAGGTAACGCTTGCCCGCGAGCAGGCCGATGACGGTGCTGGCCGCCGCGGGCGTGGCGACCTTCAGCACGTTGTTGTAGCGCGGCGTGAGGCCCAGCTTCGCGATGCGGGTGTTGAGGTCGAGTTCGATCACGCGTTCGTCGTTGCCGGTGATCTCGCGGTAGCTGCCGGCGAGGTCGTCGCGGTAGGCCAGGTGGCGACGGCGCACGAACCACAGGTTGTTCAGGCGCGCCAGGCGCTGCCATTCGGCCTCAAGCGGGCCCAGCGCCGTGCTCTGCAGCACCGCGCGCGGCAGGCGCAGTTTCTGCAGGATTTCAAACGGCCTGCGCTGCGCGATCAGGTTGGGCGCGGCGGGCTTGACCACCCGCTGGGCCAGTGTAGCGCCCTGTCCCACGCGCGCGGCCACCGCGCGCCATTCCACGCGCGGCACGGGCGCCAGGATCATCACGGCGGTGGAGTCCAGCGACTCGGCCGGCGCGGTGAGGTCGATCGGCTGCAGGGCCAACGCCTCCTCGATCAGCGCGGGCAGTTCGTCCTCCGGGATGATGGTGAAGTCCACGTCGACCTCGGCCGGAAAGTAGTTCTGCGTGAAGTCCACCGCGTTGATCACGCCCGCCGGCAAGGGGCCGGCCGGTGGCAGCGCGGGGAAGTGCGTGATGGCCGGAAAGCCCCGCCCGCCGCTGCGCGACTCCACATCGGCCAGGTGCGCCTGGTGCTGCATGAGGTGCGCCAGGCGCAGGCCGCGCGGTGCGAAGCCCAGGCCCGGCAGGTCACCCCGGTCGGCGCCGAGCTCGCGCCGCACCAGGGCCTCGTCGATCCACACCACGGTGTTGTTCTGCAGCGCGATCATGGCCAGCGGCAGCACGTTGGCCGACACGCCGGCCGAGCTGCCCTGGGTGAAGATGGCGCGCGCGGCGCGGCCGCGCCGCGCATCCAGTGCATCGGCGGCGCCGTCGTCCTGCCAGGGCACCAGCACCACGGCGGTGGCCTCGATCACGTCACCGTCTTCCACCGTGCGCTGGCCGGTGATGGAGGTCGGGTAGGCGCCGATCGGGTTGGCGGTGAACTCCACCGGGCGCAGCGCCAGCACGAAGAGCCCGGTGCGGCTGCGCAGCGGCGGCTGCGGCAGGCGCGAGAGGCCGAAGCGCGCCGAGAGCTGCTCGGCCACCGGCAGGTTGGCCAGCTGCACGTCGATGTTGCGCGGCAGCAGCACCAGTTCGCCCGAGGGTGTGACGCCGTGCCCGCTGGAGACCACCAGCGTCTGGGGCTGGCCCCCTTCCTGCACAAACAGACCCGTGGCCACGCCGCTGCCCGCGGCCTGCCCCAGATCGGCCTCGCGCGTCAGGAAGTACTGCTGGTCCCGGATGAGATCGCGCGCGGCGAGGAAGCGGCCGTCGAAGTAGCGCGGCCGGTCGCGCCGGTGGTCTTCGATCAACACGCCGGCGTCGCGCAAGGTCTGCACCTGCGCGGAGGCGATCGGTTCGCGGGCGGTGCCTGTGCTGAGGTTCATGGCGTGCTCCGGTGAAGCGGTTGGAAGGCATGGGTCGCTCAGAGCCCAGTCCAGCGCGCGAGCACACCGGTGGCGGGCAGGAAGCGGCGGCTGTAGTTGTCCACCAGCACCGCGCTGCCCTGGCGCGCGGTCGGGTCGGCGGGCGACACAGGAATGAGCACCCGCGCGATGAAGACCGCGCTGGCGTCCACCTGCGGTGGGTGCTCGGGGCCACGCGGCAGCTCGTCGTCGGCCGGGCGGCTGTAGCCGTGCAGCACCGCGTCCTGCAGCGCGGCGCGGCGCACGGCGGGGTCCACCGAGGGGTCGTCCATGGCGGCTTCACGCGCCAGCGCTTCCTCGGCGGTTTCGTCTTCCACCGGCAAGGTGAAGGCACCGGGGCGCAACGGCAGGCCCAGGCCGGTGTCGGTGAGGTTCTGGCGCGGCACCAGGTGCAGTTCGTAGGCATCGCGCAAACGCGACACGCTCACCGCGTTCAGCGCATCGAAGGGTCCGCTGGCAAAGGCCGGCGTGAGCCCACGCGGGCAGGCCACGAAACGCAGGAACACGTCGGCCACCACCGCGCGCGTGGGCAGCGTGACACCGGCTTGCGCACGCGCCGAGATGAAGCGGCCCGGCGTGGTGTAGTCGGCCTGCAGCAGGCCGTCGCGCGCGGCCTCGGCGTCCCACCAGCGCTGCACCCTCAGGCAGGCCGGGCGCGGCAGCTCGATGAGGCGGCCCAGCCGGTCCACCGCCAGGCCCGCGTTGACCTGGATTTCCTCGGGCGCGGTGTCCCCCGCTGGGCGGTGCTGCACCAGCAAGCCCGCCAGCGTGCCGCTGCCCGCCACCGCGCCGAGTGCGCGCGCCAGCCGACCCCGGTGGTAGGTCTGCTCGTCCTGAAAATCCTGCGCGTCCAGCAGCATGCCGGTGGCGTACACCGGGCGCTCGCCCAGCGGCTGGCGCGTGAGCGGGTCCAGGGTGCTGAAGGTGGTGGCGGTGCTCATGGGCTGCTCCTTGCGTGGTCGTGGTTGTCGGGTGCGCGGGCTTCAAACGGGTCCGGCGGGCACCACGGGCGGTGGCGCGGCCTCGCCGCGCAAACGCGGGTCCAGCGTGGTCGGGCCGAGCACGAAGTCGCCCCCGCCCAGCACCGAGCGCTGCACACGCACCGGGCGCGGGGGCACGGCACGCGCCAGATACGTGTCCACCCCCACCAGGCTGGCCACACCCACCATGAAAGGCCAGCTCGCGGTGGTCACGCGCACCTGCACATGGGCGGGTGCTTCCATGGCCACGATGCGCCGGATCAGGCCCAGGTCCACGTTGTCCACCTCGCGGTGCACCAGCACGGTGGCACGGTGCGCCAGGCGCCCGTAAAAATCGGCAATGTCCTGGTCTTCGGTCTCGGAGGTGGCTTCTTCGCGGTAGAGCGCCATCAGCTCGGCGCGCGCCTGGTCGCCCAGCACCAGCGTGTCGCCCACCACCGAATTGCCGCTGACCTGCAGACCCGGCAGCAGCGGGTCGTCTTCATCGGCCAGGTCCACACCGAGCAGCGTGGCGAGCAGGCGGCGCAGGCGGAAGTCTTCGATCACCACCACCTCGCCCCCGCTCACGCCACCGCCGGTGGCGACGTCGAGCGCGAGCGCCAGGCCGCGGCGCGTGCCGTGCCAGCGCGCGAGTTCGGGCGCGGCCTGCAGCCAGGCGCGCCGGCGCGCATCGGGCAGGGCCGCATCAAAGCTCAACCCGACCCAGCTGGCGAGCCAATCCAGATGTTCAGCCGGTGTGCTGGCCGGGTCGGTGAGCAGGTGCGCGTGCGCCACGCGGTCTTCGAGCTGCGTGAGCACGCCCTCCACATTGGCCAGGCTGCGCGCCAGGAAATCGGCCGGTGTTGCCTGCGGCCGGTACACGCCGATGGCGTGGCCATCGAGCAGCAGGCGCCAGCAACGCGCGCTGCCGCCATCCTTCAGCAGCCAGCTGCGTCCGGTGTGCTCCACCACCACCTGTGCGCCGTCGCTCACCGCGATGCCACCGGTGGCCAGGCGCAGCAGCAGCTCGACATCGGGCGTTCCTCCGCGGTTCAGCCCGTCGGCGTGGCCCTCGTCGATGCTGTCCAGCCGCTCGCCGGGCAACTGCGCCGCATCGCCAAACAGGGTCTCGCGGTAGATGCGCGGCAGGTACTGCTCGGCGTAGTTGAAGCGGCTGGCCCAGGCGCGCAACGCCACCACCTCGGGGCTGGCGCGGCCGTCACCGTGCAGGCTCAGGCGAACCCACAAGTAGCGCCCGTTGAGCGAACGCGCGGCGGTGCGCGCGTTCTGCACCAGCACGGAAAAGAGGCCACGCAATCCACGCTGCGGCGTCCAGGGCGCCAGGCCCGGGTGGGCCGGCAGCTCGGAGGGCGTGCGCTCCCACACCGCGTGCGGCACGTGCGGCCCGGACGCGCCGGGGTCGATGGCGCGCACGTCGCGGCCGAAGGCGTGGGGATGCCAGGCGTCCAGCCGCTCGGCAGCGGGCGGCTGTGGGTCGTTGGTGGCGGCCAGCCACACCACCACGCCGCAGGCCGGGGGAATGCTGGCCTCCATGAACACGCGGTGCCAGGTGGTGGCGGGTGTGCCGCTGTCGATGAGTTGCGCGCGCAACTGCCCACCCTCGGTGGTGAAGCTGGCCGCCGTGCCACTGCGCGCGAGGTTGGGCAAGGCCAGCGGCCACAGCGGCTCGGCCGCGTCTTCGCGCACCGGGTAGTGCGCCACGCCGTCGACGCGGTGCACAAACGGTGCCTCGCGCTGGTCGCTCGCGAGCGGAAACACCTCGCCAAGCGCGGGCAGCTCACCTTCTGACGTATCGTCGATCGCAAACGCGGGCGCGTCAACCCGGCCCGGCATGCGCAGCGCGATGCGTGCGCCATCGATCCAGGTGAGCGCGTGTGCATGCAGCGCGCCGCGCAGCAGGCGCATCGGGCCGGGCGTGCGGGTCGCTTCATCCCAGAGCCGCACCCAGGCCTGGCCCGCGGTGTTCCAGCCCATGAGCAGCAAGCCGCCGTCGGCATGGCACGCCAGCGCGAGCGGCTCGGCCACACCGCTCCCCCCGTCGTGCACCACCGTCATCGCGGGTGTTCTGCAGTTCTCGGGATCGGGGCGGAACACGCCAGGCGCATAGGCGTCGGTGGCCGGTGTCTGGCTGGGCAGCGGGTAGCCTTTCAAACGCGCCAGCCGCCCGCTGCCGCGTTCCAGCACCCACACACCGCCCTGCGGGTGCGCGGCCAGGCGCCAGGGCGCAAAGCCGGGCTCAGTCACCTCCACGGCGGCCCAGCGCTGGCGCAAGTCGTGCATGAGCACGCGCCCGGGCAGGGCCACGTAGAGCACGCCGTCGCTGGCCACGCAGAGGTCGGTGGGCACGGCGTCCAGGGGGAGTGCAATGGCGGCCTCGGGCAGGTGGCCGCTGCGCACCACGATGGCCTGGCTGGGCGCGTGCCAGCTGCACACCACCCCTTGCGCATCGAGCGCGCGCGGCACTTCGTTCAGTGCCAGCAGCGCCGCAACGCGGCTGGCCTCGGCATCGGCAGGCGCCTCCAGCGCGCGCTCGGACGCCAGACACAGCGCACTGCAGGCCGCGTGCCAGCGCACATGACCACCGCCCTGCCCCAGCGAGGGCCAGTGGGTGGGCGCCTGCAGCGACCAGAAGCGGGAGCCGTTGGCATCCATCAACACAACTCCGGAACGACGGGCACGGCCACGGCATTGGCCTGCGCAAACGGGTTGGGCAGCGCGCGCAGATTCGTCGGCGCTTCCGCGCCTTCGACCACCACGATGGACAACAACTCGGGCAACTGCCAGCGCAGCAGGTTCAACGTCTGCTGGGCGCCGGCCTGGTTGCGCGGCAGCAGCGCCCAGTCTTCCTGGCCGGCGGCACCCTGGCGCGCAAACAGCTGCAGGCCGGTGACCTCGGCCACACCGGCCACGCGCGAGACCTCCACCTCCAGTTCGCGCTCGCGCACCGATCGGCCGAGCGCCCAGCCCTCGCCCTCCAGCCCGCCGGGCGCCAGCGGCCAGAGCAGGCGGCGCAGCGCTTCGCGCACCTCATACAGCAGCTTGTCGCGCGCAAAACCCTCGCGCAGGCGCAGCGCCACCGACAGGCCCAGCGGCACGTATTCGCAGCCAATCACGTACAGCTCGGTGGCCAACGGCACCCGCGCCGAGAGGTGGGCGTGCACACGTTCGATGAAGGGCCGGTCTGGCCGTGGGTTGGGTGCCGGGGCCAGCGCGGCGGACGGCAGCACCACCACGCTGACCACACCGGGCACATGGAAGCGCCGGTCGCGCGGCTTGAAGCGCGGCATCACTTCCACGCGGCCCACATCGGCCACGGGCGTCTCCAGCGCGAGGCGCTTGAAGTCGTCGGCGGTGACCGCGCGCTGCTGGTGGCGCAGCGTGGCCGGTATGCGACGCTCGGCCTGGGGCAGCGTCTCGGCGTCTTCGCCACCGTCCATGGCCAGGGGCTGGTACACCTTCATGGCGGGGGCGCGCTGGCCGTTGATAAGCGTGGCGGCGATCTCGCTCAGGCTGCCGGGCGCGAGGTTGCCCGCGCGCCCGCCGCCAAAGCGCCCGCGCGCCAGGCGCACGCGCATGAGCCGCTCGGGGATGCGCCCGCGCACGCCGTCGCCGAAACGCACGGTGCCGGCTTCGGCATCGAGTTCAAACGCACCGGCCTCGCGCGCCGTGAGGGCATCGGCGCTGATCGCGGCCAGGTCGTCCACGCGCCGCCACGGCTGAAACCCGCGCCCGCCGGGCTCTTCCACCTCGATCACCAGCGTCTCGCCGTCCACCGAACCGGCGGGCAAGGCAAAGCTCTGGTCGGCCGCGCCGCTGCTGGTGCCGAGCACCTGACCTTGCAGCGTCACGCGCTGGTCGACCTCGGCCGCGTTGATGCCCAGCCAGGTCAAGGGCAGGCGCTGCACCTGGCTGCCCGGGCGCGGGCGCACGCGCAGCCAGGCCACCAGACGGGCCGCGCGGGCTGCGTCGTCCAGCCGGGGCGGCGCATCACCCACACCGGCCAGCGGGTTCACGCCCACCTGGTTGGAAGGCACCCAGATGTCGTCCTGGCCGGGCAGCGGCAGGCGGAGCAGGCCGGGGCGCGTGAAGCCGCGGGAGGTGTCGCTGCCGGGCAGCGGCTCCAGCGTGAGGTAGTCCAGCGCCTGCGTGCCGGGCTGGCGCGTGACCATCTCCCAGATCACCGGCACCTCGGCCAGCGGGCCCACCTCTTCAAACAGGGCGGGCAAGGGCAGCGCCGGCACGATGCCCAGCGAGAGCAGCGAGGGCACGCCGGTGTCGCCGCCGCCAAGCGCGGCGCGCACGCTGTCGTTCACGTCCACTTGCTCCAGCGGGCCGGGCGCGGCGGGTGCAAGCAAGGCGATCCACAAGGCGCGGTCGGTCGAACGCTCGAACACGTCGAAGCCACCGGTCTCGGCGCGCCCCTCGCCAAACACCGCGAGCGTTTCGTAGCCCTGCACCGCGCCGCTGATGCGGTGCACGCGCGAGAGCCCGCTGATCACATCGGCCATGCGCGCCGCTTCGGCGTCGCTCAGGCGTCGCTTGATGTAGGTCTCGCCGGTGACCGGCAGCACGGTGGTCTCACCCAGGGTCTCAAAGGGTTGAGCACCCTTGAGCCGCGCGCCGGGCAGCAGCGAGCTGGCGCGCAGATCGGCCAGCGGCTGCGCATACGACAGGCCCACGATGCCGCCCGCCGGTTGTGCGGGGCGCAATGCCTGGCCGAGCAGCTTGAGGAACACCAGGCGCTGGCGCTCGGGGATGAGGTTGGCGCGGTAGAGCAGCGCGTCGCCCAGCCACGCGAAGAGCTCGATCAGCGTGCGCCCGGGGTCGCCCTGGCGCGGGTTGGTCCACTCGGGTGTGTGCGCGGGAATGCGCGCGATCAGGTCTTCGACCAAGTCGTCGAAGCGGCGGTCATCGAGGCTGGGAGGAACAATGGGCATCTAGGTCTCCAGCTGGACGTTCACGTTCATGCGGCCCGGCGCACCCGTGCGCGCCAGCCGGTACTGGATCTCCACCCGCAGGTGGCTGGGGGCATCGGGCACATCCCACACCTCCACCGCATCGAGCAGGATGCGCGGCTCCCAGCGCGTGAGCGAGCCCTGCACCAGATCGCGGATGCGTCGGCGCGTGGCCAGCGTGTTGGGCTCGTGCAGCAAACGGTCCAGCCCGCCGCCGAATTCGGGCCGCATGAGCTGCTCGCCGGGGCGCGTGCTCAGCACGATGCGGATGCCGTCGCGCACGCTCTTCTCCAGCGAGGGCCAGCCGAGCTGGCCGTGCTCGTCGGGCAGGCCAAGCCAGGGGAAACCGATGGGGGCTGATGCCGGATTCATCACTCGCCCTTCTTCGGATAAGGGATGCAGATCTTGATGAACGCCATCCACTTGAAGATCAGGTCGAACAGGCTCAGGAAGATGCTCAGCACGATGAAGGCGCACAGCGTGATGACGGGCAAGCTGAAGCTGCAGATCCAGCCGATGGTGATGCCGCCGTCGGCTGGCTTCTTGCCCTCCATCAGGTCCTTGGGGTTGCCACTGAGCAGGTTCTGCAGCGCCGGCGGCACGGTGAAGGACACGTTGGGCTTGAGCGAGCGCAGCAGGCCGGGTTCGGTGATGTCGGGCAGGCTGATGCGCACCGGCGGCGCGCCCGAGCCTTCGAACCACGGCGCGATCACGAAGGGCTCGGTGGCTTCGCTCCAGACGATGCGCGCGGGGCAACCGCACTCGGGCTTCAGGCGCACGAAGGCGCGCACCACGTACTGTGCCGCCGGATCGTCGAAGCGGCCCGGCGCCGGATTGAGTTGCGCAAACCGCTCGGCCACCGCGCGCGAGAGCGCCAGCCGCAAGGCCTGCGCCTCGTGGCTGGGCAAGGCGGGCCAGCGCGCGGGCATCTCGGGCCGTGCAGCCTGCTCGTCGCGCTGCACCAGCACCGGCACCGCCTGGCGCAGGAAGGCTTCGGCGTTCACCGTGCGCGCCACCGTTTCGCCATCGCGCAGCTTCAAGGGCAAAGCGATGGCCGCGAGTTGCTGGCGCAGCGCCTGGCTGGCGGTCGAGGTGCCGGCGAAGGCGTTGAACTCACCATCGAGCTGACGCAGCAGCCGCAGCAAGCGCTGCATGCCGGTGCGAGCCCCACCGCCCGGGCGCAGCTGGTTCCAGTGGTCGATGGACACCCCGGTGGGCCGCACGGTGGTGGCGAGCTCTGCAGCCTCGGTCCAGGCCGGGTTGAGGCTCTCGCCATCGAGGGGAAAGTCCATGGCCTCACCGCGCAGGGCCTGCACCAGGTGGTTGCGGAAATCGGTGCTCTCCGGCCCGAAGGTGTTGGCCTCGTCGAACACCGGCGCGGTCTCGGCCAGCTCGCCGCTCACCGTGGGCACCAGGCCGTAGTACAGCGTCTTGCCCGCGGCCTTGCAGACCTCGGGCGGCGCCACGAACATGGGCACCACGTGTTCATCGAGCAGCGTGTCCTCGCGCTGCAGGGCCAGTTGCACCAGCTCGTGGTCGATGTCGGCCACACCGGTCTGGCCGCTGTGCAGCCGCAGCTGACTGGCCGGATCACGCGCGGTGCCACCGATGCGCTGCACCGGCAGCCAGCCGCGCAGGCGTCCGCGCGAACGCATCCAGCCCTCTTCCGCGGCACCACCCGCGCGACGCACGCGGCGAACCACGAGACCCGCCGACGCCACGCGGGCGGGGTCCACACGCGGTGTGCCCGGTGTGTCGCACCAAGCCTCCAGCACGGCCAGGTGGTGTTGGCGCTGGATGGGCTGGAACAGCTTGAGCACCTGGCGCGGGGTGCGCGCCGCGGCGCGCGAGGCCAGCAACTTCGCGCGGCCCTCGACGGTGGTGATCTCGTCCAGCACAGCATCGATGAAGTCGCCATCGGCGCGTTGCAACAAGAGCGGCGCACCACCCGAGGCGACGCCACGCGGCGAGCCCAGGGCCACGTCGTGTGGAATTTGTTGCGTCAGCGTGCGGGCCATGGCGTCACCAGACGTTCCCGGCGCCCGGGGTGTAGCTCGTGGAGACAACCGCATTGGTGATCAGCGTCTGGCACTTCACGATGCCCGAGAAGTCGGACATGGCCGCGTCCACCTTGACCATGCCCGCGCTCACCTCCACCTGCGCGGCCGTCACCTTCACCTTCGCCGCGGCTTCCACCGTGATGCCTGCCGTGTCCATCACCACGCGGTTGCCGTTGGCGTCTGCTAGCGTGATCGAACCCGGCCCGTCCTGCAGCGTGACGGTCTGGCCGCCGGGCGTCTCCAGCGTCAGGGTTTCCTGCCCGTCCTCGTCGAGGATGGTGATGGCCACGCCGTTCTTCGACTTCAGCCGTTTGGTGCGGTGCTGCCCATCGGCCAGGTCGGCGGGTGATGGCGAGTTGCCGTTCCACAGCCCGCCGATGATCAGCGGGTGGCGCGCATCGCCGTTCATGAAGATCACGAGCACCTCGTCGTCCACATCGGGCAGGAAGAAGAAGCCCCGGTCGTTGCCCGCGAACGGCGCCACCACGCGCGCCCACAGCGGTGCGTCCTGGTCGGTCACGCCGTCGTGCGCGAGCAGGCGCACCTGCACGCGGTTGCGGCGCTCGGGGTCGTCGAGCGAGACCACCAGCGCCAGCGCGCCGGCCTGCAGCCAGCCTGCCGGCCGCTCCAGCAGCGCATCACGTTTCATGCGCCCTCCCCGAGGAACGCGCACTCGCCGCTGAACTCGGTGCGGTAGCCCGAGCTCAGGTCGAAGAGGTGCGAGGCGGCGCACACGAAGTAGCGGTTGTCGAACTGCGGCGAGAGGCCCGTGACCGCCACCGTGGTGCCCACGCGGATGGCCGGGTTGCCTTCGCTCAAGCCTTCGATGCGCACGAAGCGGCGCGCGCGCTGGTCGTGAGCGGCCTGGGCCACCGCCTGGGCTTCGGCATCGCTGCTCACCGCCAGGTGGCCGATGTGTTCATGGCGTGGGCCGAAGGTCTCATCGAGCCACGACGACCCACCGCGCCCGCTGCCCGGCCCGCTGTGCGTGATCTGCGTGGCCTCATGGCTCACCGCGCTGCCGTCCACCGGGTTCCAGCCCGCCGCGCTGGTGGCGGTGACCTGTTGCGACAGGTCGGCGATCACGCGGGCGCGCATGAGCTGGCCAAACAGCGCGAGCTCCACCTCGCCACGCGCCACGTCACCGCGCGGCGCCACCTGCAGCTCGTCACCCACGATCTGCAGGTCGGCGTCGAAGCGCGCGAGCAGCCGACGCAGAAAGGCGAGATCACTCTCGTTGATCTGCGCCCAGGTCCCGGTCGGGCTGGTGAGGCCGGTGATGGCGGGCCGCAGGTTGAGCGCGCCGGCCACTTCGCGCACCACGTCGGCGGGGGACATGTCGTTGTAGACCTTGCTGCGCCGGGCCAGACGCGCGGCCTGCAGCGCGTCTTCGGCGAGCACCGTGATCTCGGGTGCGCCGCCCATGCTGAACAACAACTCGATGGCACTGACCTTGCCGCGAAATACCTCCACCGGGGCTTGCACGTCCCCCGCGTACACCGCGAGTTCGGCGCCCAGCTTCAGCCCGGACTGCGCACCAAAGGCCTGCTCGGTGCCGCCCGCCGTGGTGCCCACCCAGTTGGACAGGCGCAGCTCCAGTCGGCTCATGCCGCCTTCGCTCTCGTCCATGCGCATGGCGACCAGCAGGTTGGACAAGCGCACGTCGGCCTGACCACCGAGCCGCAGCGTGGGACGCGCGCTGTAGAGGGCTTGTCGGCTGAGGGCGGCTTCGGTCATGGCGTTGACGTGTTGATGGCGCTCAGTCGGTCTGCAGGCGCCAGTCGCGTTCGGCGCGCAGGTCCAGCGCTCGCTGCAACGCCTCCAGCTGGCGCGGGTCGTCGGGTGAGGTGGCTTCGCTCGCCTGCGCGGTGGGTGGGGTGGGCCGATCGGCGGGCACCTCGGCGGTGACTTCTTCGAAGGTGATGGGCATGTGTGTCTCCCCGGGTCGTTCAGTCAAAAGCGATGCGGGCCTGCAGGTCGGCGGCGGCACCCACGTCGGTACCCAGGCTGCCCGCGCCCGAACCGCGCGCCATGCCGCCCGGTGCGAAGCCGGTGGCGCCGGTGCGCGATTGCGCCGAGGGCAGCAGGGCCTGTGCGTTGGGCAGTGATGCGCCGCCACCCGCGCCGGTGCGCAGGCCGGCAAAGGCGGCTCCGGCCGTGGCGCCGACACCGATGCCCACACCGGCTCCAGCGCCCACCGACAGCGACGCCGAGGCAAACGCCGCCGGCGCTCCGAGCGACACATTCGCATCGACCAGCAGCGAGGCACTGCCGCCAAAGCGCAAACTGGCCGAGGCGTTGGCACTCGCCACGGCCCGCGCGGCGCGCGGATCGCCGCCGGCCGCGGCCACGCCCGACGGGCCGACCCCGCCTGGGACCTCCATGGACGATGCACCGCCTGTGCGATCGGCCGACGATGCCGGCGCGCTGGCACTTTCGAAGTTGGGGGCGTCGCTGGAGAGCGTGAGGTTGATGCCCGCGCGCAGCGGCACACCGTCGTGCGAAAACAGGTCCAGCGTTTCCTTGTACTGCTCCACCGTGCCCACGAAGCGGTAGGCGCCCCAGCTGAACTCCACGCGCGGCGGGGTCTTCTCGTTCTCGCCGCCGAAGGGTTTGAGCATCTGCGCCATCTTGTCGGTGGTGCCACGCACGTCTTCACCGCCCCGCACCTCGCCGCCCAGGTTTTCAGCGGTGGTGTCGAACACCAGGTCCATGGTGAGCTTGGCCACGGTGGCGCTCACGTATTGGCGGCTGCCCGCGCCCTGGCCCGCGGGGCCGAGCGTGTTCGACACGGTGTACTGCAGCGAGGCCGGGTTGAAGTGCACCTTCACCACGGTCTCGGGCGCCGGACTCAGCGTCTTGAACTCGGCGACGGCGATGGTTCGTTCGGTCATGCTCAGGCCTTGGGGAAACCGAGGGTGAGGCCCTCGTGCGCCAGGTGCAGCTCTTCCACCGCCACCTCGGTGGCGCGGGCATTGAGGTCGGCGGCTTTGAACTTCACCGGCATGCAGCGCGCGAGCGACCAGGTCATCACCTTGGTGCCGGCACCATCGAGCATGTCGATGTCCACGTCCATGCGCGCGGCGTAGTCGCCGCCCGAAACCAGCGCGAACCACTTCCAGAGGTGGCGGTTGTCGGTCATGCCGCGCTTGAGGATCACGGTGGCGTGCGTCACCTGGCCGGCGCGTTGGAATGCGCCGTGGTTGACACCGCCGCTGCGGATCACCTTGGGCTCCATGGTGGCCTCCAAGCCCGTGCATTCGGCAAAGGCGCCCTTGCACATCTCCACCTCGTTGCCTTGGCCCGTGCCCGCGCCCGACTGGCGAAACCGCACCTGGAAACGAAACGGAATGAGCGGCGCCGAGGACGGCCGTGCGCCCGCACCGATACCGATCGACACCTGGGCCGAGGCGCTGGCGGAGAACTCTGCGCCGATGGCCATCACGCAGCCTCCCGCACGCTGGCCTGGCCCACGCCGGCCGCAGCCAGCGCCAGCACCACGGTGATGCGCTCGATGCTGTGCGCCGGCAGCACGGTGATCTCGGTCACGAGACGCCCGTTGTCCAGGTCGTGCTGCGTCATGGTGCTGCGGTCGCAGCGCACGCTGAACGCGTCTTCGGGTGTGGCGCCGGCCAGCGCGCCCACGCGCCAGAAGCCCTTGAGCAGTTCTTCAAAGCTGCGCTCCAGCCGCGCCCAGGTCTCGGGGCCGTTGCCGTCGAACAGCACACTCTGGCCGCGCAGGCGCGCCGCGCGCAGCAGCGTGGCCATGAGGCGGCTCACACCGCCGCTGCGCCAGGCCGCATCGGCCGTGGTGGTCACGTCCGACTGCAGCGCCCAACCGCCGGCCTGCTGGGTGAAGAGGCACACGCGCTCGGCCAGCCGCGCACTGGGTGATTGCGGGCCGGCGCCCCAGCCGGGCAGCGGCTCGGCGCTGTGCAGGTCGCGCAGACCCGGCATGGAGTGCTCCCCCGCCACGCTGGCGTGGGTGCCGCGCGCCAGCGCACTGCGGGCGATCAGGCCGGCGAGCGCGCCATCCGGCGGCTCCAGGCCTTCAGGCAGGTCAAGCGCTGCGCGCGTGGCCAGCCACGGGTAGGCCAGTTGCACAAAGGCGCTGGCGATCGACAGGCCACTCGCGTCCACGCTGCCTTCGGCCTCCAGCACACCGCTGCGCCGCAGAAACGCCAGCATGTCGCTGTGCGCGTGCACGCCGCCGTCGCTCACCGGCCGGCGCGCATCTTCACGCGGCAGGGGCAGCGCGCCCACGAACAACATCTCGCGCTGGTGCCGCGCGAGAAACGCCCGCACGCTGGCCACCGCCACGCGCCAGGGCCCGTAGCCCGGGCCGTCCAGGCGTGGTGCGTGCAGGGCGCGCAGGCCCGCGTCGCGCGGCAAGGGCGGTTCGTCGGGGCTGCACTCCACAAAGCCTTCTGGGGGCGGCTGCAACGGCACGGCCACCGATGGCGCCAGGGGTTCGGTGGCGCACGCGTCGGGCACATCGGGCAGGCACAACACGCTGGCTTCGGAGAGGCCCACCACATGGCCGATGCCGCGCCAGGTGCGTGGGTCCATGGGCTCGAACACCTCGCCCACCTGATCGCGTTCACTGAAACCGGGAATCAGCCGGCTCAGACGCGCACGGCGTTTGGCTGCGCGGTTGGAGGCCGACTCCAGAAACGGCCACGGGTCGCCCACGCGCACGACCACCGCGCGCTGGCCACCGCGCGCAAAGAAACTGCGCACGGCCGCACCGAGGTAGGTGGCGCAGTGCGCCGGTTCACCGCTCACCGCATCGGGTGCGCGGCCCAAAGGCCGTTCATCCCAGGCAAAGAGGCGGTCGAACAAGGCCCAGCTGTCGATCACCACCGGCACGTTGTCCAGCGCTTCCAGCACGTCCGGCCCCTTGCGCCAGGGGCCGTGCACCCAGCCCGCGTCGATGAGCTGGCGGCGCACCGACATGGGCAGCGGCTGCTCGCGCCGGCGCGCCACGAAGCCCACGAAACACGCCACGTCGGCGCGCTCGGGTGCGGTGCGCAGGGCGGGTGCGGCGGTTTCAAAAAGCAGGCTCATGACTCAGGCCCTCGGTCGGTCAGGCGGTGATTTCGAGCGCTTCAGCGGAGAGTGCGATCTCTTCCATCGCCACGTCTCCCCCGCCCTTGCCCGCCAGCGTGGGCCCGGTGTATTTCATCGGGATCACGCCGCGCAGCACCCAGGTCTGCACAGGGGTGTGGGCCTCATCGAGCAGCGTGATGGTCACGTTGCGCTGCGCGGCCGGGCCCTGCGTGCGGGTCTGGCTGATCCAGTCGAACAGCGTCTTGCTGTTGAGGATGCCGCGCTTCAAGGTCACGTCGGACACCTTGTGGATGCCGGCGACCTTGCGCACGTGGTTCTCGCGGTCGTTGCCGTTGCGGTACTCGGCCACGGTGACTTCGGTGCCGATGCCGCTGACATCGGAAAAGCCGCCGAAGATCTCGCCGCCGTCGAAGTTGACGAGGTAGTTGAAGGCGCCGTAGGGCGTGGTGCGGTTGGCCATGGTTCAGCTCCTGAGGGTGGGTTTCACTCGCGGGCGTCGGCCGTTTTCTGGCCGATGCGGAAGATCACGAACTCGGCCGGCTTGATGATGGCCACGCCGATCAGGCAGATGAGGCGGCCGTTGTCCAGATCGTTCTGCGTCATGGTGCTGCGGTCGCAACGCACGAAGAAGGCTTCGTCGGGCGTGGTGCCGAGCAGCGCGCCGCTGCGCCACTCGTTGTAGAGAAAGTCGGCCACGGTCTGGCGGATGTTGGCCCACAGGCGCTCGCCATTGGGCTCGAACACGGCCCACTGGGTGCTGCGGTCGATGGACGCTTCGAGGTAGTTGAAGTAACGCCGGTCGCTGACGTATTTCCACTCCGGGTCGCTGGAGACCAGGCGCGCGCCCCACACGCGGTTGCCGCGCCCGCTGAAGAAGCGCAGGCAGTTCACGCCAGCCGGGTTGAGCAGCTCCTGCTGCGCGAAGTTCACGTCGATCTCGAAGCGCAAGGCGCCACGCACCACCTCGTTGGCCGGCGCCTTGTGCACGCCGCGCTGCACGTCGTTGCGCGCGTAGATGCCACTCATGAAACCCGAGGGTGGCAGCGCGATCTCTTTCGGAATGTCTTCGCGGCCCGGGCGCGCCAGCGGGTTGGACACCACCACCCACGGGAAGTACATGGCCGCGTACTTGGAATCGAACAAACCCCGGTAGGTGCGCGCGGTGGTGGGCAGCAGTTCGGGCGGTGTGTCGAGCACGGCGATGCGGTAGGCGCGCCGGCCTTCGGCGTGTGCGATCAACGCGCTGGCGATGGCCTGCGGGTTGTCTTCATCATCCACGCCGTACGCCGAACTGCCGGGCGCGGCGACGATGGACACATCTTCGAGCGAAGCGATCTCGGAGAGCGCGAGCGCGTAGTCGGCCGGCGTGGGCTCAGCGCCGTCGGCACCGCCGGCGAGGGTCCAGACCCGCTCGGGCTGGCCGGCGGCGTTGTTGGTCGCGCCATTGAACAGACCCGCGTGCAACTCCGACGGCGACACGGCCGCGCCCACATTAATGGCATACAGGCTTTGCAGGTGGTCGCTGCGCCGCGAGGGTGTGGCCGACATCACGTGGCCGATCCAGCGCGGGTGCGTGTTGGTCAGGCCCATGTCATCAAAGCTCAGGCTGTTGCCGTCGCCGTCGATGGTCTGCACCGAGACGGTGAGCAGTTGCGGTGTGCCGGCGAGCACGTCGGCCTGCGTGACCGCATCTCCCGCGAGGTTGGCCGCTGGCCGCCAGGTGTTGCCCACGCGCACCAGCAAGGCTCCGCTGCCCGCGACGGTGTCGCGCACCAGGCTGCCGGGTGGCGCGTTGGTCAGCGTGGTTTCCGACGCCGGTGTGGCGGCCTCGCGCACCACCACGCGCCCGCCGCCCGCCGCGCCGGGAAAGCGCGCGACGAATCCCACACCCTCGTCGGTGCCGGCAACCACCTCGGCCGTGGCCACCGCCGCGTCGGCCCCCACCACGCGCGAGACATACAGCCGGGAGCCACCTTCGTTGAAGAACGCCCGCACCGCATGCGCCAGGTAGTTGGTGCCCGGCACGCCGGTGCCCAGTGACAGGTCGGCGAAGCCTCCGTAGATGCGCTCGAAATCACCAAAGCTGGTGAGCAGCTCGGGCGACTCGGGGGTGTCGTCATCCACCCGGTAAGGCCCCTTGCGGGTGGGCCCGACAAACGCGGTGGTGCTGGTGCCCACCCCTTCGATGCTCTTGGCGCGGAAACTGGTTTCTTCGACGTAAACGCCTGGCGCGAGGTATTCAGGCATGGTGGTTCTCCTTGTGAAGTGCGGGTGGGAACATCGCGTGGGTCCTCATGGCAGATCCGGCAGATCCACGCCGAGGGAAACATGCAGCGGTCGACCGGCCGCCAGGTTGACCAGCACGCTGGCCTGCGGGAGGCCCGCGCGCGCTGCTTCAATGGCCACCGGGTCCACCAGCGGCAAGACGGCGGGCGCACGCCCCAGCTGCAGCACGGCCTGCGGCGTGCGCGTGACACTCGCCGGATCGGCCACGGCCTGCACTTCGGCCTGGATCTGCGTGACGATCACATCGCCCGGCTCGGTGGACCAGGTGGTCACGGGAACGCCGGCCACCGGCACCAGCGCTTCACCGCGCCAGTCCGACAAACCCATCGCGCGCACGGCGCCGGCGGCCACCACACGCAGCAGCACACCACCCAACGCGTCGCCACTGCCGAGCTCGAACACGCTCACGCTCACACACGCCCAGTTGGAGCCGACACGGCCCGTGGCCGAGGGGTACATGGGCACGGTGATCGGGCGAAACACCGAGCCGGGCTGGTCGGCGTTGGCCGGGTTGGCGTCGCGGGGCAGGTCCACCCGCACCAGCCGCGGCAGGTAGTGGCCCAGCGGGTCGGACACGGTGAGCATGAGTGCCAGCGAGCCCACCGGCACATCGCCCGGCGGGCTGGCAAACGCGGCCGCGTGGTGCGCCAGCGGCCGCCATTCGTGGATGACCAGCAGGCCACTGCGGTTGCGCTGGATGCGCGCGCCCGCGGGCGCATCCACGCGCAGGTTCTGCTCCAGCGGCGCGCCGGTGGTGGCGTCCACACAGCGCAAGGCACCGAGCACACGGCGCTCCACGCGTTCGACTTCACGGGCTTGGAGCAGCAGCGTCATGACGCCAACCCCGCGCTGTAGCTGGTGCGGCTGGCCACCACCGCGCGGGCCTCGGGCAACGCGTCGGGGTCCAGGCGCACGGTGCGCGCAATGTACGAAGCCGAGAGCCGGTAAGAGGGCTCCAGCGCGTCCCAGATGCGCATGATGTCTTCGGTGGAGAGTTCGGCCGGCACGATCTGGATCACCTCATCGGCGTCCCACCCCGGCTCGGGCGACAGCGACGATGCATCGAGCAGCGGATGCAGGTGCAACTGCCGCATGGCCCAAGCCATGGTGATGTGCTCGTCCAGTGCGGTGCTGCCCCAGGCCGAGAGCAGGATGTGCAGATCCAGGCCGAGCGGCACGGGCAGCGCCTGCGGTGCGCGTGAGGGCCGTTGCTGGCGGCTGTGCTCGTTGACCGTGGCACGGTAGAGGTAGAGGCTGATGCGGCTGCCCTCGGGCGGCGGGCTGGCCATCTCTTGCGACGACAGCACCTCGAAGCCGCACGCCGGCATGGTGGTGCCGTTGGTCGACGCCGGGTAGGTGTTGTTCAGGAAGGTCGCAATGGAACTGCAGACCGAGTGAATCGCCAGCACGTTGGCCATGGATTCACCACCGCAACGCGTGCAGAAGCACGCGCAGGAAGCCCCGTGAACGATGCATGCCGCCCCCTCCCGGATGTCGTCAAACCGTTATGTCGATGAACCTTTTAAGGTCACCATTTCGTCAGTTTTTTACAACTAACGTGTGATTTATTTGACGTTTTTATACCGCTTGTTCGTTCAGGAGGCGGGAACAACTACGTTTTTGGGGAGGCATTTACAAATCCACACAGCCGGGCGCGCGACGCCCGGCGCGTCCCGCATCGATTCACTCCGGCTTGAAACCGGACTCCTTGAGCAACTCGGCACTGCGGGACACGTCGGCTGCGATGTACTTGCGGAACTGATCAGCACTGTCGATCACAGGCAGGATGCCCAGCGCTGTGAACGACCCTGACTTGGCCAGCTCGGCCACGGCCTTGTTGATGGCCTTGTTCATGAACAGCACCCGGTCTTTCGGCGTGCCCTTGGGCGCCCACACGCCGTACCAGGAGTTGTAGACCATGCCCGGGTAGCCGCTCTCGGCGGCCGTGGGCACGTCGGGTGCCACGCCGCTGCGCTGCGCCGAGGTGGTGACGATGGGCTTGACCTTGCCGCTCCTGGCCATGCCTTGCAGCGAAATGATGGAGTCCATGAGCAACTGCACATGGCCGCCGGCCACATCGGCCAGCGCGGGCGCCGTGCCGCGGTACGGCGTCATGGTGAGCTTGACGTTGCCCTGTTTGGCCAGCAGCAGCGTGGCCAGGTGGCTGGGCGCGCCCAGCGCAGGCAGGGCCGCCGTCCATTTCTCGGGATTCTGGCGGGCTGCGTCCAGAACCTCCTTCAAGGTTTTCTGCGGTGCGTTGGGTGGTATCACCAGCAGCAGCGGCGCTTCACCCACACGCGCGACGGGTTCGAAATCTGTCTGAGGGTCGTAAGGCGGGTTGGCCAGCACCTGCTGGGCCAGCACGTGGGTGGCGGCGGAGAACAGCAAGGTCATGCCGTCGGCGGGCGAGCTTTGCACCGCCTTGCCGCCGATGGTGCCGCTGGCACCACCCTTGTTCTCGACGATGACCGACACGCCCAGGTCGGTCTGCAACTGCCGGCCGAGCAAACGGGCCGCCTGGTCCACGCCACCGCCAGCGGCGAACGGAACGACCAGCTTGAGCATGCCGTCGGGGAATTTGCCTTGGGCGAGCGCGGGCGAGAGGCTGCACGCGCCGAGCAAGGCGCAGGCGATCAGTTTCTTCATCATGGTGTTGTCTCCAAATGACATTCAAACGGGTTGGGCAGGGCGTGGGCCGCGGGTGCGGCGTCTCTCGAAAATGCTCAGGGTCGCCTCGATCTCTTCGGCGTCCATGTTTCGGGTGATGAACACGATGCGGGTGCGCCGGTCGTCGCTTGGCCAGCGCGACAAGGTTTCGGGCGGATGGAACAGGTGCTGAACGCCGTGGATCACCATCGGGTGCTCCGGATCGTCGGCCAGCTGCACGATGCCTTTCACACGCAGCAGGTCGTCACCGCGCATGGTCGCGATCATGTCCAGCCAGGCCATGAAACCTTCGCGCGAGAGCGCCTGTTCACGCACGATGACGTGGGCACGGATGTGGTCGTCGTGCCGGTTCGGGTCGTGCTGACCCGGCGCGCTCAGCGGGAAAAAGAGGGACCGCTCGTTGTTCTGTGACAGAGGTGTCAGGGCTGCAGCAGTCGTGCGGTCCAGCAGCCCTTGCAAAGCCTCCAGGGCGTCATCAGGTGCAGTCGTCAGAGCCGCCAGCGGGTTGATGGCGCGCAAACGCTCCAGCAGCGGCGCCAACTGCTCGGGCGTGACCAGGTCGGACTTGGTCAGCAGCAGCCTGTCGGCCACCGCGGCCTGCTTCACGGCTTCGGTGTGCTGGTCCAGCGTGCTCATGCCGTTGAAGGCATCCACCGTGCAGGCCACGCCGGCCAGGCGCCACTGGCGTGCCAGACGCGGGTCGCCCATGAGCGTGTGCAGGATGGGCGCCGGGTCGGCCAGGCCGGTGGTCTCCACCACCACATGGCGCAGAGCACCGCGCTGCGCCTCGGGGCTTTGTGCGAGGCGCTCGAAGGCCTCGACCAGATCGCCCCGCACGGTGCAGCAGATACAGCCGTTGGCCAGCAGCACCATGTTTTCCTGCGTGTGGTCGACCAGGTCGTGGTCCAGTCCCACCGATCCGAACTCGTTGATGACCACGGCTGTGCCGTGCATGTCGGGCTGGCGCAGCAGGCGGTTGAGCAGCGTGGTCTTGCCACTGCCCAGAAAGCCGGTGAGCACGGTGATGGGGATGCGCGCGGCCGCATCGGCGTTGTCGCCGGCTTCTGCGCGGGGAAGGATGAAGGCCATGTGGAGTCGCTCAGATGCTGGATGGACCGTGCAGCTTGGCGAACGAGTCGAGCGTGCGCGCCAGGCGCGTGAGCAGCCAGTCGGCCACGGCTTCATCGGCCTCGCCCTCTTCCAGGCGCGTCAGCAGGCTCATCACCGGTTTCACCTGTTGTTCGATAGGACCTGGCTGCAGCAGCCAGACCACCACCTCGGTCTGGCCCAGGCGTTCACCCTCGGCCCACAGGTAGTCGGCAATGTCGAGCTCAAAGTCTTCCAGCGAGACACTGACACCGCCCACCATGCAACCGCAGCCCGCGCCCAGCGTCACGTGCTGGGCCGAGAGCCGGCTCCACAGCTGCGCGAGGCGGGCGGCGCGCGGATCGGCCACGATGGTGCTCACTGCCCGTCCCAGGCCACGTCTTCGGCCGCAACCGGGACCGGAGCGCTGCGCAGGCTTTGCGTCGCGGCGTGGTCCACCTGGCCGTGGCCATCCAGCGCCACCTTGTAGACCTCACGCGCCACCTGGGCACTCACATACCCCTCGCGCACGTCTTCCGCCACCTTGTCGAGCTCGCGGTCCAGCGGGCTGCCGAAACCACCGCCACCGCCCGAGAGCATCTTGTAGGCGTCGCCGCGATCCAGCCGCACGTTGAAGATCTTGGCGTTGAGGTGGTCTGTCTTCCACTCGCCCTTGTGGCGCACCGCCAGGCCGTTGCCCATGGCGTCGCCGCCACCGTCCAGCCCCCAGGGCTTGCAGTGCACGCGGTCGATGCGGGTCGTCACAGTGAAAGGGCTGAGCGCCTGCACCACCATTTCGGCCCCGAGACCGCCGCGGTAGCGACCGGCGCCACCGCTGTCCTTGCGGATCTCGTACTTTTCCACCAGCACCGGGTACTTGGCCTCAAGCTGCTCGGTCGGGCTGTTGTGGGTGTCGCCGTCGTTGATGCAGACCGTGACCGACACGCCGTCCTCGCTGCTCTTGGCGCCCCAACCGCCGCCCAGCGGGCCGATGCCCACGATGAACAGGCGACCGTCTTCCGGGCTGATGCCGTGGATGTTGGGGAACACCAGGTCGGCGTGGTGGCCGGCGATGGAGCGGTTCGGAATCGCGGGCGCGAGCGCCTTGAAGATGGTGTCGATCACCGTCATCGGGAAGGTCATCCACACGCGCATCGGGTAAGGGCGCTCGGCGCTGATCACGGTGCCCATGGGCATGATCACTTTGAGCGAGCGGAACGATCCGTCGTTGACCGGGTAGTCGGTCGGCGTGGTGAGGCACTTGTAGGCCACCTGCGCGCAGGCGATGCCGGTGGTGAAGCCCGAGTTGTAGAAGCCGCGCACCTGCTTGCTCACGTCCGACAGGTCCACCGTCATCTCCTCGCCCTTGACGGTGACCTTCACGCGGATCGGGATGCGCTTGCCGATCTCCAGGCCGTCGTCGTCCATGAAGGATTCGGCTTCGTACACGCCATCGGGAATCGACAGCGTGTTCTTGCGCGCCACGGCCTCGCTGGAGTCCATGATCTGGCGGATCGATGCGTTCACCGCGTCGGCGCCATAGCGCTGCAGCAGCTCCACGTAGCGCCGCTCGCCGGTGGTGATGGCGGTGATCTGCGCACGCAGGTCGCCCAGGGCGCGCTCGGCCAAGCGCACGTTCATCGCGATGATGTCGATCAGGTCCTGGTTCACCACGCCTTCGCGCTGGTACTTGAGGATCGGGATCTGAATGCCTTCGCTGAAGATGTCGGTCGTCACGTTGCCCAGCGTGCCGCCCACGTCCAGCCAGTGCGCCATGCAGCAGGTGAAGCCCTCCAACCGACCCTCGTGGAAGATCGGCATGGTGAACGTGAAGTGGTTCAGGTGGCTGCCGGTGGTGTAGGCATCGTTGGTGACGAGGATGTCGCCCGGCAGGATGTTGTCAATGCCGAAGTGGCGGATCTTCGCCTTGACGGTTTCGGACATGCCGCGGATGAACATCGGCAGACCCAGACCGATGGAGACCGTGTCACCTTCCTTGGTGAACAGACCCACCGTGAAGTCCAGTGCCTCGTAAATGATGAGGTTGTAGGCGGTGCGCGTGAGGTTGGTCTTCATCTCTTCCGTCACGGCGTACAGGCCGTTGCGGATGATCTCGACGGTGACCGGATCGACGGCCGGGTTCTGGATGTCTCGCGTGTTCATGAGCGGTCGCTCCCGATGTTGATTTGCAGGTTGCCGAGTTCGTCCACGCGCAGGTCGTCGCCCGGCTGGACCACGGTGGTGGAGGCGTGTTCCTCGATGAGTGCCGGCCCGGCAATCTGGTTGCGGGCGCGCAGCAGGTCGCGCTTGTAGACCGGTGTATCGGCCCAGCCACCCTGGCGGAAGTACACCGGCTTGACGCCGCGCAGCGCGGCTTTCTCGGGTGCGGCCACGCCCACATCCACGCTGTGTTTCGGCGGTTTCTTCATGGTGCCCAGCACGGTCACACGCAGGCTCACCAGATCGGCCGGCTCCTTGGGCGCCGAGGTGCCGTAGCGCACCTTGTGCAGATCGTCGAACTGGCGCTTGATGGCCGAGCGGTCCTTGTCCACGAAGAAGGCGCCGGGCAGGTCCACCGTGACGGCGTGCTCCTGGCCCACGTAGCGCATGTCGGCGGCGCGTTCGATCACCACGTCTTCTGCTTTGGTGCCCGATTGCGTCAGCGCCGCGCGGCCTTCGTCTTCCATCGATTTGTAGAGCGCTTCGATTTCATCAAACGAGACTTCGTCGAGTTTGCGGAACACCGAACGCACGTAGTCATAACGGCGGTCTGAGAACAACATGCCGTAGGCAGAGAAGTAGCCCGGTGCATACGGAATCAGCACCTTGCGGATGCCCAGCTCGCGGGCAATGGCGGACGCATGCAGCGGGCCGGCACCGCCGTAGACCACCATGGTGAAACTGCCGGCGTCCAGGCCGCGCTCGGTGGTCACGGCCTTCACGGCGTGCGACATCTGCGTCACCGCAATGCGCAGGATGCCGTCGGCCGCGGCGGTCGGCTCCAGGCCCAGCGGGCCGGCGATGCGTTCCTGCATCTGGCGTTGGCAGCCGGCCAGGTCGAGCTTGAGTTCACCACCGAGAAAGTGTTCTGCGTCCAGGCGACCGAGCAACAGGTTGGCGTCGGTCACGGTGGGTTCGGTGCCGCCCCGGCCGTAGGCCACCGGGCCGGGGATGGAGCCCGCGCTCTGCGGGCCCACGCGCAGGGCGTTGCCGGTTTCCACGCGGGCGATCGAGCCGCCGCCGGTGCCCACCTCGTGGATGTCCATCATCGGAATCTGGATCGGCAGCGCGCGCTCGTAGCCGCCGATGAGCGCCGAACCGGTGGTGAGCGGCCGGCCTTCGCTGATCACGCCGGCCTTGGCCGTGGTGCCGCCCATGTCGAAGGCGATCGCGTCGCCCATGCCGAGCTGGGCACAAATGGCCTGGGCACCGATCACACCCGCGGCAGGGCCGGACTCGAGCATGCGCACGCAGTCGCGCCGGGCATGGGCGCTGGGAAACAGGCCGCCGGTGGACTGCACGACATAGAAGTCGCCCTTGAATCCCTGGGTGCTCAGGTGCTGCTCCAGCTCGCCGAGGTAGGCCGAGACGCGGGGGCCGACATAGGCGTTGGCCACGGCGGTGGAGACGCGCTCGAACTCGCGGTATTCCTGGCTCAGCTCGTGCGAGGCGCAGACGAAGGCGCCGGGCAGTTCTTCCTGCAGGATCTGCTTGACGCGCTGTTCGTGCGCGGGATTGCGGTACGAATGCAGCAGCAGCACGGCCACCGCTTCAATGCCCTGGCCGCGCAGTTCCTTCGCCAGCTCACGCACGGCGGCTTCGTCCAGCGGCTTGTGCGTGCTGCCATCGGCGCGCAGGCGCTCGGCGACCTCGAAGCGCAGCGAGCGCTTCACCAGCGGCTGGTGCTTGTTGAAGAAGAGGTTGTAGGCGTCAGGCCGGTTCACACGGCCGATTTCGTAGATGTCGCGGAAACCTTCGGTGATCAACAGCGCGGTGTTGGCGCCGTTGCGCTCCAGCAGGGTGTTGATCGCGATGGTGGAACCGTGCAGGAACAGGTTGCCGTCTTTCAGGTCGATGCTCGCGCTGTCGAGCGTGGCCTGAATGCCGTTGACCAGCTGGCCGTGGGTGGACAGGGCCTTGCCGAACAGCAGCTTGCCGGTGGCTTCGTCAAAAGCCGCCATGTCGGTGAAGGTGCCGCCGATGTCGACAGCGACCCGGAGTTGGGGTGGGTTGTTCATGGGGTGTTTCTCTCGGTGAGGGTGCGTTCAGGAGGCGCTGTGGTCGGTGCCGATGCGGTTGCGCAACACGCCCAGGCCGGTGATCTCGACCTCGGCCACATCGCCTTCCTTCATGTACATCGGCGGCTCGCGGCGGTCGCCCACGCCACCGGGGGTTCCGGTGGCGATCACATCGCCGGGCGAGAGCGGCGTGAAGCGCGACACGTAGGCCACGATGGTCGGAATGTCGAAGATCAGGTCGCCCACGCTGGCGTGCTGCACCACTTGCCCGTTGACGCGCGTCTCCAGCGTGAGCGCGGTCACATCGGGCACGGAAGCGCGGTCCACCATGAAAGGACCGAACGGCGCGGTGCCAGGGAAGTTTTTCCCGGGCGTGAACTGGTGGGTGTGCTTTTGCCAGTCGCGCACGCTCACGTCGTTGAAGCAGGCGTAGCCGGCGATGTGGTCGAAGGCCTTCTCTTTGGCAATGTGCCGCCCGCCCGTGCCGATGACAAAGGCGAGTTCACCTTCCCAATCAAAACGCTCCGAGAAGGCGGGGCGCAGCACCACGTCGTCGTGCGCGGCCAGGCTGTCGTTGAAGCGCAGGAAGAGCGAGGGGTATTCGCTGTCGGCGCGCTTGGTCTCCGCCACGTGGCTCTTGTAGTTGAGGCCAACGCAAATCAGCTTGCCCGGGTTGGGGATCACCGGCAACAGGCGCACCTGCGAGGCCGCCAGCGAATCGCCAGAAGCCATGGCGGCCTCGGCCAACGCGCCCAGGGCATCGGCCGCGATCACGGCCTTCAGGTCGGCGAACCGCGCCTGGAAGGTGGCGGGTACCTGGCGGTAGTGGCCTGAATCGTCCAACAGGCCGTAGCTGGCCTGGCCACGGGTCTCAAAGCTTGCGTAACGCATCGGGTGGTTCTCCGGTGGTGTGCCCATCGCGGCGCGGTGGTGATGGGGGTGGAGTCTAGGTAGCCACCAGCCATCTGCATAGAATGCAATCTGACATTTCAGACATGCCTTGATTGGCATACCATATCTGAGGAGACGGCATGAACCCGAACGACTTTCGACTCTTCCTGGAGGTGGCCGAACTGGGCAGCTTCACCAAGGCCGCCGCGCAGCGCCAGACGGTGCAATCCCACATCAGCCGCCAGATCAGCGAGCTGGAGTCGGCCTGCGGGGGCGCGCTTTTCCGGCGCACCGGGCGCGGTGTGGTGCTGACGGATCTGGGGCAGCACATCGAGACCCGCGTGCGCGGCTGGGTGCGAGACACCGACCAACTGCTGGCGGACATCCGCACCGATGCCGGCGTGCCGATGGGCGAAGTGAAGCTGGGCATCCTGCCCTCGGCAGCGCACCCGCTGATGACCCGGCTCTACCTGCGCCTGCAGGCCGAGTTTCCGAAGATCAAGCTCAACATCCGCGAGGGCCAGGGCGGCGAGCTGGACGCACTGCTCGACACCGGCAGCGTCGACATGGCCGTGTTGTTCCGCTACCAGAAGCCGGCTGGCCCCGACGAAAAACTCCTGGCGACGGTGGGCACCTACCTGGTGTCGCGCCCGGGTGACCCACTCACCCGAAACGAGACGGTGGACTTCAGCAAACTGGAAGGCTTGCGCCTGGTGCTGCCGCGCAGACCCGCACACTGGCGCTCGGTGCTCGACGAAACCGCGCGCGGCAAGGGTTTCACCCTGCAGGCAGATGTGGAAGCCGACTCATTGCGCGTGCAAAAAGAACTGGTGGCCCACACCGAGCACCTGTACTCGCTGCTCGGCCCGTTCTCCATTGCCGACGAACTGCGTTCCGGTCGGCTGCAGGCGGCACGCGTGATGAATCCCGACTGCCGGCGCCACGTGACGCTGTCGCTGCCCAAGCAAGGGCAACTCACACCGGCCAGCAAGATCGTCGCCCGCCTGATCGAGGAAACCGTGGAGAGCTGGGGGAACCAGCTGAGCGAGCCGGCTTGACCCCGAGTGTCAGGGCCGGATGTTGTTGCGCTGGATCACGTCGGCCATGACGGCCGTGTCGCTCTCGATGCGCCGGCGC
Source organism: Hydrogenophaga sp. (assembly GCF_018780385.1). GTDB lineage: Bacteria > Pseudomonadota > Gammaproteobacteria > Burkholderiales > Burkholderiaceae_C > Hydrogenophaga. The sequence goes on from NZ_JADMJO010000035.1 coordinate 39,366, forward strand.
AGACCTTCGGGTGAGGTGCCCGCCACCTGCCAACCCTGGGCAAAGATCTTCTGGCGGATGTCTTCGCGCCGCACGATGTCCGTCAAGAGCGTGGCCAGGCGGTTCACATGGGCCTTGGGCAGGCTGTTGGGCGCGGCCACGGCGTTCCAGATTTCCAGTTGCAGGTTCTTCACGCCCGCTTCTGTCAGGCTGGGCAGCTCGGGCACAACGCTGCTGCGCCCGGCCGAGGTGACACCGATCGCGTTGAGTTTGCCCGCGCGCACCTGGGCCATGGCCAGGCCCGGCGGCAGCATCGACATCTGGATCTGGTTGCCCAGCAGAGCGGTGATCACCTGCGGGTTGCCCGGGTACGGCACATGCACCGGTGCGATGCCGGCACGGCTCTTGAGCAGCTCCATGCCGAGGTGGGCCACGGTGCCCACGCCGGGCGTGCCGTAGTTCCAGCTCGTGCCCGACTGCCTGGCCGCTGCAAAGAAAGCGGCACCGCTGGGGCTGCCGGCGGGTGCGCTGAGCACGAGCGGTGCGACGGCGATCAACGAGACCGGCGTGAGGTCTTTCAGCGGGTCGTAGGTGGTGTCGGGATTGAGGATCTTCGCGATCGTCATGTTGCCGTTGATCATCAGCCCGATGGTGTGATCGTCGGTGGCGCGCGCCACCTGGGCCGCAGCGATGTTGCCGCCCGCGCCGGGCCTGTTTTCAATGAGCACCGGCTGACCCAGCGCCTGCGACAGCGGCTCGGCCAGCAGACGCGCCATGAGGTCGGGCGACGATCCCCCGGGGAAGCCCACCACGATCTTGAGCGGCCGGCTGGGCCACGTCGTCTGCGCCCGCGCGGCGGGCAGCACGGTGGCGGCCACCAGGGCTGCGGCTGTGGCCAGGGCGTGGCGGCGGGTGGGTGCTGGGGACTTCGGGGTCATGTCTTCCTCTTGGAGTGGGGTGAAGCGGTCGGGTTCTGCCAGGGCTCGGGCGACCCCTCGTGAAGCCCAGGATTGTCCAGCAAACGTTCACCCAGCAGGCGCATCGCGGTGTCGCGTCAGTGCCCCGGAGCCCCGGGCGGAGCTCAGGGCGGGAACATCCCAAAAATATGGGAGGGAGTATCCGGCCACACCGTTTATCATTCCGTTCGTCGGTCGCGCTTCTGCATCTGGCGCTCCGTGTGCTTGGAGATTTCGGGCGATACCGCCCTCCTTTCTTTTGAACAGAGCTCACGATGCCCACCCACCCACCGCGCTTTCCCGCCCGTTTCCTCATGGCTTGCGCCGTTGCTGCGGGCCTGGCCCTGGCTTCGTGGACGGGCATGGCGGTCGCTCAGGACAAGGCGCCTGTGGGCTACGTCAAGAACGTCAAGGGCACGGCAACGGTCACGACCGACGGCAAGGCCGTGGAGGCCCAGCCCGGAACACCTCTGCACCAGGGCAGCGAGCTCAAGACCGGCGCGCAATCAAGCATGGGCGTCATGTTCAAGGACAACACCATGATGTCCTTCGGGCCGAGCACGCTGCTCACCGTCGATGAGTACCTGTATGAGCCGGGTGAAGGCAAGCTCAAGCTGGGCGCGCGCATGGGCAAAGGCACGTTGAACTATGTGTCCGGCGTGATCGCCAAACTGCAACCCGAAGCCGTCACGATCAAGACCCCCACGGGAATGATCGGCGTGCGCGGCACGCAGTTCCTGCTCAAGGTCTCTGAAGAGTGATCATTTGGCGTTGAAAACGATCCTGTCGCCCAGCTCGTTCTCCGCCAGCCTCGAGCAATACAGGGCGACCAGCGGATCGTTCGGGTAGCTTTCCCGCAAGCGATCAAAGCGCTCTTGCGCTTGCGCGTCGCCGTCACGCACCGCCTCAAACGCCACCAGGTACATCGCGGTGGGCGCGTACCCCGGCGGCAGTGGGTCGGGCAGCGGCTCGAACACCTGCAGCGCCACCCTTTTGCCTTTGAGCACCAGATGGCCCACCGGTCTGGCCGACACGTGGACGCAGGCCGACAGCGTGGCCTCCGAGGCGCAGATCAGCGTGCCCAGATGCTTGTTCACGCTCTCCAGGCGCGCCGCCGTGTTGACCGGGTCCCCCAGCGCACGGTAATCAAAGAGCGCACGGCCACCAAAGTTGCCCACGATGACCTCACCAGAGTGCACGCCGAACCGGGTGTGCCCGAACGCAATGCCCTTGCCCTGCAAGTCCCGCGCATACGCCGTGGCAAAAGCGTGCATCTCCATCGCACAGTCCAGCGCGCGCTGCGCATGATCGGGCTGCACCACGGGCGCGGAGAACATGATGGCCAGGGCGTCACCCACGATGCGGTCCAGCGTGCCCTGATGGCGGAATGCAATGGAAATCATCTCTTCGAGATAGCGGTTGAGCAGGGTGACCGCCGCCGCCGGATCGATGTCCTCCATCAAGGTCGTGAACCCGGCCAGATCGGTGAAGATGAAACTGCAGTGCTGGCGCTTGCCGCCCAGCTCAAGTTGCCCGGGGTTGCTCATCAAGTACTCCACCCGGTTGGGGGAGACATAACGGGAAAACGCCTCCTTGACCCAACGCTGCTGCCGCTCACTCCAGAAATGCCGGCACAGGCTGGCCAGAGCAAACGCCACCGCCCAGGCGAGCGCGGGCGTGAAGCTGTCCAGCAGCAGTCGGTGGTTCGAGAAGGCCGACCAGCCACCCCACAACACGCCACCCACCAGCGCCAGCGAAATGGCGGCGGCCCACAGCGATGGAAAAAAGGAACCGATCCAGACCACCGCCACGCAGCCCAGCACCACGGCCAGCGCCTCGGCCGCCACGGTCCAACTGGGCCGGTTCAGGTAGTGCCCGGAGAGCACCTGCTCCAAGGCTTGCGCATGCGCCTCGACGCCGGGCATCACGCGGCCCAGTGGATTGAACCGCAGGTCCATCAAGCCTTGCGCGGAGCTGCCCACCAGCACGATGTGGCCTTCCAGCAATGCGGGGTCTGCATCTCCCGCCAACACCTTCCACGCCGGCACGTAGCGATCGGCCTGCGCGGTGGTGTAGTGCAGCCACATCTCACCTCGTGCGTTGGTGGGCACGCTGACCTGACCGATCCGCACCTGCGCCAGCGCAGGCGCTTCGCCCTCGGCGCGCCGGAGGATGTAGTTGTCGACGCCTTGGGCCACCCGCAGCAACTCGGCGCTCAGGCTCGGCACGGGTAGGTCCGCCAGTGCCAGCACCATGGGCACGCGCCGCACCACGCCGTCGCCATCGGGTATGAAGGTCAGCGCGCCGCTCCCGCTGGCCGCGGCATCAAGCGGCGGCAGCGGTGGCACCGCAGCGGGAAAAGCGTGCAGCGCCTGAGGGCTGGGCTCTCCCACCCACACGTAGCGATAGGGTGCTTTCGGAGCCCCCAGCCGCTGCGGGTGCGCCGCTGCAGCGTCGCTGCGCAGCGCGAAGCCCAGCACCACTTTGTGCGCAGCGATGGCCTTGGCGAAGCTTGCATCGTGGTCCGGCAGCGCGTCGAGCGATCGCGCCTGGGCGGGCGACAACGCCCACTCGGCAGAAGCGCGGCGGGGAGAGGTGCGATCCGGCTCGGCAAACACCACGTCGAAGCCTATGGCGGCGACCCCCTTGGCTCCCAGTTGTTCAACCAGTTGAGCCAGCTTGTTGCGTGGCCAGGGCCATTGACCGACCTTCTCCAGACTCTCTTCATCGATGTCGATGATCCTCACCGGCGCCGCCTCGTAGGTGCGAGGTTGCCAGCGCTGGTACTGATCGAACCCATGGTTCCGGAGGGTCTGCAGCGCCAGTGGATCCGCCAGCACGAGCGCCAGGCCGGGCAGGGCCGTCGCGAGACTGAGCAACGCAGCGACCGAACGCAGGGACAGTTTGCTTTTCATGCATCAAGGCGATGCAGGACTCAAGCTTCCCGGATGCCCCAGGCCTGCTTCTCGGGGTGGCTCAAGGCGCCAAGGACCTCGCGCGCATGGGCATCGCCTTGCGTGACGATGGCGGAAAATCGCCCCCATTGCAGAAATCCGAACTTGAACAACGCGGGATTGAAATACAGATCGGTCTGCCTGCGCGACTCCGACTGCCGCGACACGCTGTAGAGGACCGACACATTGAGCAGGTACGACACGAGGGAAGGAACGCGGTAACGCTGCCTGGCGCGGGGTTTGAGCCGATCGAACAGGACCTGCCAGGCACTTGGCATCTCATCAAAATCAAGCCGCTTGGCACGCCGGGCGCTGAGGTCCACACCGATCACCTTGCCGACCCCACGCATGTTTCTCATGACATCGGCGGGGAAGTTGTTGAAGGTCCCGCCATCGCAGAACAGTTCTCCGTCCAGCACGACCGGTGGCAGCGCACCGGGAATGGCAATGCTGGCCCGCAAAGCGCGGCCCAGGTCGCCTTTGTGCAATTGCATCTCACAGCCCTGCGAGTAGTTGCTCGCGATGCAGAAATAGCCTTTCCACAGATCGACGATATCGACCGGCCCACCCATCAGGGATGCAATGGAGCGCTCGATGATGGCCCGCACCCGCCGGCCCTTGATCAGCGATATCAGGGGCAGCATGTTGTAGTCACCGGTGGGGTTGATCTTGAACGCCTGCTTGATCACATCCATGGTTCGGGGGATGTCACGGTCTGCTGCAATGACGGCGGCCATCACGGCCCCCATGCTGGTGCCGCCGACGCAATCGATTTCGATGCCGAGATCGTTGAGCGCCTTCCAGACGCCCAGGTGAGCAAAGCCACGCGCGCCGCCGCCCGCCAGCACCAGACCGACCGCGTTGCGGCTCAGCAGGCGTGCGAGCCGCGCGATGTCGCCATCCAGCTCGGGGCGCAGGTTCAGGTGGCCCGTGACGGGCCGGCGTTCGATCCACCGGCGCATTCCGAGCGGCGACTGGGTGCTCGCCGGGTGGAGCAACACCAGCGTCTCTGCCGCCTCGTTGCGGTGCGGCGGGTCGACCATGCAAGCCTGCTCCACGGGGTGGATGGCGGCGGGCTGCGTCGCGTCTGCCAGCAACAGCACCTCATCGCTCCGGCTGACGCACAGCTGCGTCCACTCGTTCGGCTCGGTATCCGCCACCATCAGCACGAAGTCGTGTTCGTCTTCCAGGTCTTCAAGGACCGTCGACCAGTGGCTGGCGGAATGCCGGCCGCTCAAGGCGACTTCGGCGGCCGCGCGGGATGCCATGGTGGACGAATCCACACAGCAGACACGGCCGAACTGTCCCAATGCCTGCATGAGGCGCTGCGCAATGGCAGCGGCATTTACGCCCCCGGTGATCGGGAGCAGCGTCACCATCACGGGCGGAGGCAAGGGGCGCCGATCTTGCTGGGTCTGCAGGCGCTCGATGATCTTCTTCGTGAGGGCGATGGACACCTGCGGATTGCGCGCCACCAGCGCGGTGAAATGCGCCTTGTCCAGCCGCACCACCACGGTCCTGCGGATGGCCACCACCGTTGCCGAGCGCGTTGCGTCGGTGTACAGACTGATTTCCCCGGTGATCTCACCGCGTCCGAGCTCACGGACCATCCGAGGCGCGTTGTCATCGGTCTTGACGTAGACGCGCAACCGACCGCTGACGGTCAGGTAGGCGGCATCCCCTGGTGCACCCTGTTCCATGAGCACATCGCCAGCGCGCAGCTCCATCCATTGAACGTTGCTCTCAATGTCTTGCAGCGTCTCTTGGTCAATGCCCGGGAAATTGTCGCTGAGATAGGTCGCCAATACGTCGCGGCGCCGCTGGAATTCGGTGTCGTCTGCAGTCATGTCGCTCTCAAATGTGGTGATGCCACATACGAGAAAATGCGGCGTTTTAGCCCGACGGGACCCCGATTCCCGGGGAAATTGACAGGTGAGCATACTAACATTGCCCCTGTGCAATCCATGTCCACTGTCTTGCACGCAATGGCATGATTCGGCCTGGCATTGATTTCCGATTGTGGGTATCTATCGGATTGTGAAGAATTGGAGTGATCGCGATGTTTGAAATGCAAAACCTTCGTCGCCGGGCGCTGATGTCGAGCCTTCTGGGCGCGCTCCTGCTCATGACGGCCTGCGCTCCCACCATTCCGCGCTCCTATGTTGTGCTGGTGCCCGATCTGGATGGGGCTGTGGGTCAGGTCGTCGTGACCGGCGAAAAGGGCCGCCAGGTGTTGACGCGCGCCGGGCAGGTGGCCGGCATCGATGGCAATGAAGTCAAGGCAGCACTCGCCGGTGCGAAATTCGACGCCGATTTTTCAGACGCCAAGGCCGCGCAGCCTGTACCGCCCGAGCATTTCCTGCTGTATTTCGTCAGTGGTGGAATTCGTTTGACCGATGAATCGGAAATCCAATTCGCCGACATATTGACGCGCTGGAGAACCCGGGGCGCGCAGGCGATTGTCGAGGTCGTGGTGATTGGGCACACCGATACCGTGGGCAGCGCCGAGAACAACGTCGCGCTCTCGGCGCAGCGCTCCAAAGCGGTGGCCAGCCGGTTGCAGGCTGCCGGGCTGAAGCTTTCGGCATTGACGCTGGAGTCGCACGGTGAAAAGAACCCACTCATCCCCACCAAGGACGGGGTGCCGGAGCCGCGCAACCGCCGCGTGCAAGTCACGATTCGCTGAGTGCTGGGTCACCTCGCCATCGCGTCATGTCTTCCTCTTGGGGTGGGGTGAAGCGGTCGGATCCTGCAAGGGCTCGGGCGGCCCGTCATAGAGCCAGGGATTGTCCAGCAAACGTTCCCCCAGCACGCGCATCGCGGTGTCACGTCCCCAGCGCACCACGCCCGTGGCGTGAAAGATGCGGCCGTTGCGCTGCGAGTGCTGCTGCACGCGCGCGTTGCGTTGCCAGCGGGTGTCTGCGAATCGGGCCAGCGTTGTCGGCCATTCGTCTCGGGCCCGCACCGGTTTGAGCAGGCGGCCGAGCGTCCACGCGTCCTCGATCGCCATCGCCGCGCCCTGCGCCAGGTAGGGGCGCAGCGGATGCGCAGCGTCGCCCACCAGCGCCACCCTGCCCTGCGCGTGCTCATGGGCACCGGTCATGGCCGGGCGGTCGTTCAAGGCCCACAGCGACCAAGCGGGCACGGCATGGATCATGGACAGCAGACCGGCGCAGGCCGCGCCGAGCGCGCGCGCGAGATCGGCGGCCCGGGCCTGGTGGGTCCAGCTCTGCGGATCGGCGCCGGGGTCGCCGCCGTGGCCCTGGCCCAGCACGCCGTCCACCACCGCCACCACATTGATCCACTCGCCACCGCGGACCGGGTAATGCACCACATGCATCCGTGGCCCGAGCCAGGCCGTGACCACGTTGGCGCGCAGCGGCGCGGGCAGATCGGCCGCACGCACCATGCCGCGGTAGGCCAGGTGGCCGCTGGAGCGTGCGGGCTGATGGCCCAGCAACTGCGCGCGCACACGGCTCCACAGGCCGTCGCAACCGAGCAGCGCATCGCCATCCACCACGGCCCCATCGTCCAGCGTGGCGCTCACCCCAGCAGGTCTTTCCGCAAATGACGCCAGCCGCGTGTTCAAACGCAGCTCCGTGAGCCCTTGCTCCTGCACCGCCGCCAGCAACAGCGCATGCAGGTCGGCCCGGTGCACGGTGGCGTAGGGCTGCCCATAGCGCGCCAGTGCCATGGCGCCCAGGCGCAACTGCCCGAGATCGGTGCCGCGATGGGCATCGCGCACATGCAGTGCTTCGGGGAATGCGGCACAGGCTTGAAGCGCATCGGTCAAGCCCCAGTCGGCCAGCACCCGTGTGGCGTTGGGCCCGAGCTGCAGACCCGCTCCCACCTCACCGAACGCCGCCGCCTGCTCCAGCAGCACGGTCGGCACGCCCGAACGGGCCAGGGCCAGGGCACAGGCCAGGCCGCCGATGCCCCCACCGGCGACGATCACTTGTTGGTTCATCCGGAGATTGTGCCGGTGGCGTCCGGCCGCGCCCTCACAGGATCCGGTTGAACCACAACACCGACAGCCCGGCCGAGAACAGCGCCAGGATGGACGCCACCAGCGCGAGCAGGCCGGCGATCTCGGTTTCCTTCTTCTCCACGGTCAGGCGTGAACTCAGGGTCTCGTACACCTTCTTCAGGTTGTCGGCGGTGCCTGCGTAGTAGTACTCGGCCTGCGTGGTGCGGGCGACTTCCTTCAGGCTGTCTTCGTCCAGACGCACGCGCATGGACCAGCCCTCGAACCCGATGATCTCGCCATCGACCGTGCCCACGCCCACGGTGTACACGCGCACGCCACGGTCGGCCGCCATCTTGGCGGCTTCAGCGGTGTCCACGCCGGTGGTGCGCTGGCCGTCGGTGAGCAGGATGATGGCCGCCGAGGTGTACGAGCCGGGCGCCACGGGCACGAAGGCCTTCTTCTCGGTCTCAGGCTTGTCGATGGCGCGGCCTTGCGGTGCGAACGGATCGCTGTTGCGGTTGTAGGTCATGGCGCCAATGTCAAAGCCCTGGCCCGGGAACAACTCGGAGAGCGAAACCACGATGGCGCTGCCGATGGCGGTGGCGCGCTGCAACTGGAACTTGTCGATGGCGGTCACCAGGTCTTCGCGGCTGAGCGTGATGGGCTGCACCACCTGAGCCGAGCCGGCGAAGGCCACGATGCCCACCTTCACATGGCGCGGCAGCTCGGCGAGAAAAGCCTTGGCGGCCGCCTGCGAGGCGACCAGCCGGTTGGGCTTCACGTCTTCGGCGCGCATGCTGCCCGACACATCCATGGCCAGGATGATGGTCTGCTCTTGCGAAGGCAGCACGATGCTGGCAATCGGGCGCGCAGAGGCCAGCAGCATGGTGGCAATGGCCAGCAGCAGCAGCACTGGCGGCACATGGCGGCGCCAGCCCGGGCCCTTGCCCATGGCTTCGCGCACGATGGCCAGGCTGGCATAGCGCAGCGCGGTCTGCTTGCGCCGGCGCAGCAGCCACACATACAGAAGCACCAGCAGCGGCAGCGTCAGCAGCAGCCAGAGCAACTGCGGCCACAGGAAGGTGACAGGGATGTTCATGGACGTGTTCCTTCACGTGAAGCGTCGAAGCTGCCACGGTCGCGTGCGGGCATTTGAGACGGCATGCTGCGACCCGCCTGCGCGTGTTTGCCGGCGCGCAAGCGGCGCTTGCGCAGGTCGACAAAACGCACCACCGCTTCGGCGAGATCGTCGTCGGTGGAGAGCTCCAGCGTGTCCACACCCGCGCGCGCCAGGCTTTCCCGCAGCTGCGCCTCGCGCTGCGCGGCGATGCGCGCAAAGCGCTGGCGAAAACCGGCGTCGTGCGTGTCCACCATGAGCTGCTCACCGGTTTCGGCGTCGCGGATGGGGATCAGCCCGAGGTCGGGCAAATCGAGCTCAAGGGGATCAAGCAGGCGCACAGCCACCACGTCGTGGCGGCGGGCGAGTTCGCCCAGCGGCGTTTCCCAGCCGGGCTCGCTGATGAAATCGGACACCACGAACACCGTGGCGCGCTGGCGCACCGTGTGCACGGCGGCCTTGAGCAAGTCGGAAAGCTGCGTCACGCCATCCTTCCCCGATGCCTTCTTGGGCGGCGGCTGAAGCACCATCTGCATCAGACGCAGCACCTGGGTGCGGCCACCGCGCGCGGGCAGCACGGCATCGACCACGGGTTGCCCACGCGATCCGTAGAGCACCGCGCCCACACGGTTGCCGTGGCGCCCGATCAGGCGCGCCAGCACCGCGGTGAAATCGAGCAGCACCTGGCTCTTGCGCTGGTTGCCCGAACCAAAGTCCACCGAGGGGCTGAGATCGAGCAGAAACCACGCGGCCATCTCACGGTCTTCGGTGAACACGCGCACATGGGGTTGCTGCAGCCGCGCGGTGACGTTCCAGTCGATGTGGCGCACGTCGTCGTGCAGCTGGTATTCGCGCAGGTCGGCCAGGTCGAGGCCGGAGCCGCGCATGAGGGTCTTGTAGTCGCCCTGCAGCAGGCCGTCGAGCTTGCGCAGCACGGTCCATTCGAGCCGGCGCAGCAAGGCGTCCGCGCGCCGGGTCACGGGCGTCGCCAGCGCGATGCCTGCGGTCGATGCATTCGCATCCGCTGGGGTGCGATCGGATCCGAACAGGCGTTTGAAGAACATGGCGTGTGTCCTGTTCCGCTCAGGCGGCGCGCTGCTCGTGCTCCAGAGGCCGGGCGGGTTGCACGATCTGCTTCATGATCTTTGCGATCAACGACTCGGCGGTGAGCCCCTCGGACAAGGCTTCGTACGACAGCACCACGCGGTGGCGCAACACGTCGGGCACGAGGTCGCTCATGTCTTCGGGCAGCGCGTAGCTGCGCCCGCGCAACATGGCCAGCGCGCGTGCGCCTTCCACCAAACCAATGGTGGCGCGAGGGCTGGCGCCAAACGTGATGAAACGCGCCAGGTCCTTCAGGCCATGCTTCTCGGGTGTGCGCGTGGCCGACACCAGCTTCACCGCGTACTGCACCAGCGACGGGTCCACATACACCTGGCGGCACTGCGCCTGCAACACCGCGAGCTGGTCGGTGGTGGCCACGGCATTGACCTGCACCGCCGGGCCGGTGACGCGCTCGACGATCACGAACTCTTCTTCGTCCGAGGGGTAGTCCACCATCACCTTCATCATGAAGCGGTCGACCTGCGCCTCGGGCAGCGGGTAGGTGCCTTCGGTCTCGATCGGGTTCTGCGTGGCCATCACGAGGAAGGGGTTGGGCACCTTGTGCGATTCGCCGGCGATGGTCACCTGGCGCTCCTGCATCACCTCCAGCAGCGCGCTCTGCACCTTGGCCGGCGCGCGGTTGATCTCGTCGGCCAGCAGCAGGTTGGCGAACACGGGGCCCAGCGACGTGCTGAAGTCGCCGGTCTTCTGGTTGTAGATGCGCGTGCCCACCAGATCGGCGGGCACCAGATCGGGCGTGAACTGGATGCGCTTGAACTGGCCCTGCACCACATTGGCCAGTGTCTTCACCGTGAGCGTCTTGGCCAGGCCCGGCACGCCTTCCACGAGCAGGTGGCCCTGAGCCAGCATGGCCACCATCACGCGTTCCAGGAACCGGTCCTGGCCGACCACCACACGTTTCACTTCGTACAGGATCTGCTCCATGAGCTGGGCGGTGTCGGGGGCGGCATTCTGGTCCATGGAATCTCCTGTGGCGGAAAAGAGCGAGGGATGAAGGTTCAGAAAACGGGTTCAGAAGGGGGGCAGGCCGGCAGCGGAGGCAGCGCTCTCGATGGGCACAGCAAATCCGATGCCAACAAAGGTGCGGTGGCTGGTGGGGTTGAGGATGCCGGTGACGATGCCGATGACTTCGCCGTCCATGGTCACCAGCGGGCCACCCGAATTGCCCGGGTTGGCCGCGGCGTCGAACTGGATCAGGTTGCCGATTTCCTGCACGCCCTCGGGCGATTTGAAGGCGCGGTCAAAGCCCGAAATGACGCCCGAGGAGACCGAGGGTCCGATGCCGAAGGGAAAGCCCACCGCCACCACCTCTTCGCCGGGCACGAGGTCATTGGTCGAGCGCATGGTGGCGGAGATGAGGTCGTCGGGAATGATCTGCGCCTGCAACACGGCCAGGTCGTTCTGCGGCTGCGCGCCGGTCACGGTGGCGGGTGATTCGGAGCCATCGGCGTACACCACCTTGACGCTCATGGCGGTCTGCACCACGTGCAGGTTGGTCAGGATGATGCCTTTGTCGGTGATCACGACCCCGGTGCCCACGCCCTGCTCCACTTCCTTGCCCTCGCTGTTCTTGGCGTAGGACATCACACGCACCACGGCGGGCCGGATCTTCTCGGCCGCGCGCGCCGCGCGCGAGGGCAGGTTTTGTGTGGTGAGGGTGCGCAGCACGGCTGCGTCGATGTCTTTCTGCGTGAGGGCCTTGGGGCCGCCCACGCCGGCCTGCCACACGCTGGCGGCCAACAACGCTGCCAGCAGCGCCATGGCCGACCACATCACGCGCGGGCTGGACGCCGCGCGCGCGCTGGCCTGGCGAAAGCGGCGCACACGGCCCGCTGGCGCGGGTTCGGGTGCGGCCTCGGCCGCCTGGGTTGCGCGCTCATCCGTCTGCGAAGACCCCGCTCGGTGGGACGGGCTGTACAAGGCAGGCTTTCGCATGGCGGCTCCTGGTGCGACGGACAACACATCATGCCGCTTTGCGGCATCCGGCTCAAGCGCTCAACAATTGCCTGAGCACGTAGGGGAGGATTCCGCCTTCGCGGTAATAGTTCACCTCCACCGGCGTATCGATGCGCAAGGTCACGGTGACGGTTTTGCTGGACCCGTCGGCGCGCGTGATCACAAGCCGTGCATCACTTTGGGGCGTGAGATCGGGGTGCGGCAGCACATCGATATGTTCATCGCCACGCAACCCCAGGCTCTCCCATGAATCGCCAGCCTTGAACTGCAGCGGCAACACGCCCATGCCCACCAGGTTGGAGCGGTGGATGCGCTCAAAGCTGCGCGCCACCACGGCCTTGATACCGAGCAGCTGCGTGCCCTTGGCGGCCCAGTCGCGGCTGGAGCCGGTGCCGTACTCCTCGCCGGCAAAGATCACGGTAGGAATCTTCGCGCCCTGGTAGCGCATGGCAGCGTCAAAGATGCTCATCTTCTGGCCGTGGCCCACGCCTTCCTGCTGGTAGATCGTCCAGCCGCCCTCCTCGCGCGAGCCGTCGGCTCCTGGGGCCAGCATGAGGTTCTTGATGCGCACGTTGGCAAACGTGCCGCGCATCATCACCTCGTGGTGGCCCCGGCGGGCGCCATAGCTGTTGAAGTCGGCCTTGAGCACACCGCGCGCCAACAGCCATTGGCCGGCGGGCGAGTTCTCGGCGATGTTGCCCGCGGGCGAGATGTGGTCGGTGGTGATGGAGTCGCCAAACAGGGCCATGACGCGCGCACCGCGCACGGCCGGCGGCTCGGTGGCGGCGGGCAGCGCCATTTCGAAAGACGCAAAAAACGGCGGCTCGGCGATGTAGGAACTGGTCGGCCATGTGTAGGCGTTGCCGCTCACGCCCTTGATGCGCTCCCACAGCTTGCCGGGCTCGGACTTCACGAGGGCGTAGTTCTCGCGGTAGGCCCGTCCGTTCATGGCGAACTTCATCAACTGGTAAATCTCGTCGCTGGAGGGCCAGATGTCGCCCAGGTACACCGGCTTGCCCCCCTTGCCATTGCCCAGCGGCTCGGTCATCAGATCTTTCATCACGGTGCCGGCGATCGCGTACGCCACCACCAGCGGCGGGCTGGCCAGGAAGTTGGCCTTGAGGTTGGGATGGATGCGCGCCTCGAAATTGCGGTTGCCCGAGAGCACCGCTGCGCAGATCAGGTCGTTGCTGGTGATGACCTCGTTGAGCTCGGGCGTGAGGTCGCCGGCGTTGCCGATGCAGGTGGTGCAGCCGTAACCCGCCAGCGAGAAACCCAGCTTTTCCAGGTAGGGCAGCAGCCCGGTCTGCGTGAGGTATTCGGTGACGATGCGCGAACCGGGTGCAAGCGACGTCTTGATGTGCGGCTTGACCTTCAGGCCCGCCTCGACCGCCTTCTTGGCCAGCAAGCCCGCCGCGAGCAGCACACCGGGGTTGGAGGTGTTGGTGCAACTGGTGATGGCGGCGATCAGCACGTCACCGTTGCCGATGGCCAGCTTGCTCCCTTTGTTGGCCACCACCGTGGTGGGCTCTGCCAGCGCGGTGGCGGAGGCCAGCGTGGGCTTGTTGGCCTCCATCTCGGCCACAAAGCGCGGCGCGCCCGGTGGCGTGGTGCGCTCCTTGCCGGGCGCGAGCGTGTCCACCTCGTCGCTGCTGCTGGGTTGGTAGCGCGTGTGCAGCAGGGCCGCGGGGCGGTTGAAGCCGTTCTGTGCATTGGGCTTGCTGAAGAGCTCGGCGAACTGGCTGGCCACCTGGCCGAGCTCGATGCGGTCTTGAGGGCGCTTGGGGCCGGCCAGGCTGGGGGTGACCTGGCCCAGGTCGAGCTTGACCACCTGCGAATAGTCGATCTCGCCGGCCTTGATGGAGGCGCCTGGCGCGCCCGGCACGCCGAACAGACCCTGTGCGCGGAAGTAGGCTTCAAACGCCTCGATCTCGGCCTTGCTGCGGCCGGTGCCGCGGAAGTAGTCGAGCGTCCTGTCGTCCACCGGGAAGAAGCCCATGGTGGCGCCGTACTCCGGCGCCATGTTGGCGATGGTGGCGCGGTCGGGTAAGGCCAGCGAGGCAGTGCCTTCGCCGAAGAATTCCACAAACTTGCCCACCACCTTGTGTTGCCTGAGGATTTCGGTGACGGTGAGCACCAGATCGGTGGCGGTCACGCCTTCGCGCAGGCGGCCGGTGAGTTCGAAACCCACCACGTCGGGCATGAGGAAATACACCGGCTGTCCGAGCATGGCGGCCTCGGCCTCGATGCCGCCCACGCCCCAGCCCACCACACCGATGCCGTTGATCATGGTGGTGTGGCTGTCGGTGCCCACCAGCGTGTCGGGGTAGTACAGGCCGCCCTTCAGGTGCACGCCGCGTGCCAGGTACTCCAGGTTCACCTGGTGCACGATGCCGAAGCCCGGTGGCACCACGCCGAAAGTGTCAAAGGCCTGCATGCCCCATTTCATGAACTCGTAGCGCTCGCGGTTGCGCTGGAACTCCAGCTTCATGTTGAGGTCGAGCGCGCTTTTGGTGCCGTAGTGGTCCACCATCACGGAGTGGTCGACCACCAGATCCACCGGCACCAGCGGTTCGATCTTCTTGGGGTCTTTGCCCAGGCGCTCGGCCACGCTGCGCATGGCGGCCAGGTCGGCCAGCAGGGGCACGCCGGTGAAATCCTGCAGCACCACGCGCGCCACGGTGAACGGGATCTCCTGGGTGCGCTCGCCCTGCGGTTTCCACTGCGCAAGCTGGGCCACGTGGTCGGGCATCACGCGCTCGCCATCGCAGTGGCGCAACACGCTCTCCAGCACGATGCGCAGCGACACCGGCAGTCGCTTGATCTCGGGGAACTGTTGGGCCAGGGCCGGGAGCGAGTAGAAGCGTCCGTTTTTCCCCGAAGCGGTCTTGAAACTCTTGACGGTGTTGGCGAACGGGTGCGCGAAACGGGCGGGTGTGGGCATGAAAACTCCATAGGAAGGCAAGGGCTGACAAATCCATTCTGTCAGCAGGGAAGGTGTCCGCGCTGTCTGTAGTGGATTTTCAAGTCGCAACCGGCGGATCGCGGTTCGCGACAAACACGTGGCCGCTGTGCAACGCATGTCGCTTTCCTTGGTATCCCAACGCACCGACTCTCGTGCACATCCTCCGAATACTGCAAGGCGGCTCACTCCCACGAATCCCCCAGCGAGAACCCCATGAAGCACACACACTCCCCCCACCGCCCTTGGAAATGGCTTGCCCCTCTTTTGCTGAGCAGTCTGGTGGCAGCTTGCGGGGGTGGCGATCCCGTGCTCGGAACTGGCGGAACAGGCACATCGCCCGTGACCCCCGCTGTGGCGCCACTTGTGACCACGCCCATCGTGCTGGCCTCAGCCTCGACCTTCGGTGCCTTCGGCGGTTCGGCAGGCATCACCAACCAGGGCCTGCTCACCGTGATCAATGGCGACATCGGCACCACGGCTGTCTCGACCGCCGTCACGGGCTTTCACAGCACCGTGGATTGCACCTACACGGAAACGGGCGCCAACGCGGGTCTGGTCACGGGAACCATCAACACCGCCCCGCCGCCGCCCACCGTCACTTGTCCGACCCAAGGCACGGCGGGCACGTTTGCAATAGCCACTGCGGCACGCGCAGATGCCCTCGCGACCTACAACACACTGGCCGGTCTCGCCGGTGGTCCCGATCCAGGCGCTGGCAACCTGGCCAATCTGGTGCTCAAACCGGGTGTCTACACCGCGGCTTCCGGCTCTTTCATGATCCAGGGCGGCGACCTGACGCTGGACGCGCAGGGCGATCCGAATGCCGTGTGGGTGTTCCAGATGGCACAGACCCTCACCGTGGGCGGCCCGGGCGTGGCATTTCCACAGAGCGTGCAACTGGTGGGCGGGGCGCTGGCAAAGAACGTGTACTGGCAGGTCGGTAGCGCGGCCACCATCAACGCCGGGGGCGGCGGCACCATGGTGGGCACCATCATCTCGAGGGCCGGCGTCACGTTCTCCACGGCGGGCAACGTCGCTGTCGCAACGCTCAATGGCCGAGCCCTCTCGCTGGACGCATCCGTCACCATGGTGAACACGGTGATCAACGTGCCCGCACCTTGACGCACACCGCGCCGCAACCTCATTTTGTAGAACACCATGACACCCACCATTCACAAAAGCGCGGGCGCCTTGAGCCTGCTGACACTGGCTCTTTTCGCACATCCCCATGCTTTGGCGCAATCGACGGGCTGGTATGCCGGTGCCAACGCGGGTCGCACAGGTGCCGAGATCGATGATCCCCGCATCACCAGCGGTCTGCTGGGACAGGGATTCAGCACCACCTCGATCGATGACCGGGACCGCAGCACCGGCTTCAAGCTCTATGGCGGCTATCAGTTCAGTCCCCACCTGGCGCTGGAAGGGGGCTACTTCGACCTGGGCAAGTTTGGCTACACCGCCAACACCGTGCCGGCCGGCACCCTGAATGGAGAGATGCGCGTCAGGGGACTGAACCTGGATCTCGTGGGCACATTGCCGCTGACCGGAAAACTCTCGGCGCTGGGGCGGGTCGGCGTCAACTACGCCCGCGTCAATGACCGGTTTTCCGGGACCGGCGCGGTCAACGTGAGCAACCCGACTGCAAGCAAGAGCCAGGCGAACGTGAAGTATGGCGTCGGCTTGAACTACGCCTTCAACGATGCGTTGAACATGCGGCTGGAGGTCGAGCGCTACCGCGTGAACGACGCCATCGGCAACAAGGGCGACATCGACATGGTGTCGGTGGGCCTGGTGTACCGCTTTGGAGGCCCCGCGCCCCAACCCATGCAACGGGCCGCGACACCCGAACCTGTGTATGTGGCTCCGCCGGCACCGGCTCCCGTCGTCGTGCAGGCACCGCCACCGGCGCCAGTGGCCCCTGCGGTGGTCCCGCCCACGCGCGTGAGCCTCTCGGCCGAGTCGCTGTTCGGCTTTGACGCTTCCACCGTGAAGCCCGAAGGCCGCGCCGAACTCGACAAGTTTGCCCGTGACCTCTCCAGCGCCAACTACCAGACCGTGACCGTCGAAGGTCACACCGACCGTCTGGGTTCGGACTCGTACAACCAGAAGCTCTCGGAACAGCGCGCCACCGCAGTCAAGAACTACCTGGTCACCTCCGGCAAGCTCGATGGCTCGAAGATCTCCGCCGTCGGCAAGGGCGAAACCATGCCCGTGACCAAGCCGGGCGATTGCAAAGGCACGAAGCGCACCGCCGCGCTCGTGGCCTGCCTGCAGCCTGATCGCCGTGTCGACGTGGAAGTGACCGGCACCCGCTGAGCAAACCGCCTGCGGCGGTTCAAAGCAAAAGCCCCCGCAGGCGAACCTGCGGGGGCTTTTTCACGAAGGAGACACCACCCGCGAGGATGGCGCTCCGTGGAGGTCAGAGTCTGCCGGTGATCAGCAACACCACCACGATGATCAACACCACGCCCAGCACACCACTGGGACCGTAGCCCCAGCTGCGGCTGTGGTTCCAGCTGGGAATCACGCCCAGCAACAGCAAGACCAGAACGATCAACAGAATGGTTCCAATGCTCATGGCTATCTCCTTGTTTTTGACAGAAACCGATTAAACGGATTATTTCGCCGGTTCTGCAGGTGGCACAACGATCACGGTATTGCCGGTCTTGCCGGTGTCGCCCGTACTGCCGGTCGCACCGGTGCCGCCGGTGTCACCCGTTGCGCCGGTGGAACCCGTGGACCCGGTTGAGCCCGTCGAGCCGGTACTGCCCGGAGCGCCGGGAGGACCTGCAGGACCGGGAACTGGAACCGTAACCGTGGAGGGAGGTGTGTTCACCACCACAGGTTCGCGGTCGCAAGCGGCCAGGGCGAAAGTGGTGGCAACAACGGCCAGCAGAAGTACTTTGTTCATGAGGTGTTCCTTGGTGAATCTGACCGGGGCTTGAGCGGTTGCTCGAGTTGCACGGTCGGACCGAAGACAAACATGCGCTTTGCATGAACTCCATCGGTGTGATTGCAGCCTAGGGGTTCGTTGACGCGCCATCTGTTCGCTGGCGAACACCCGATGAACGATTCATGCAGAAACATCCGCTCACGTGTGTCCACAAAACAACCACCACCCGGCTGCGTCTGCAAACGCACAGACCCTCCTGGGGCGCCCAACTAAAAACACGTCAGACAACGAAACGCCCTTCACTCACGAGTGCGTCGCCGCTGCAAATATCCCTTCGTGCAAACGAAGTTCACAGTCTCTCGAAAGCTCCTCATGAAATCCCGTCACACCTTCAGTGCATTGACCCTCGCCATCCTCTCGGTTGCCGCCATGTCGGCGTCGGCCCAATCGTCGGCTCAATACCAGGAACCCGGCTTCTTCTACGGTGGCGTGTCCGCCGGTGAATCCCGTGCCAAGGTGGACGAAGCCGGCGTTGCGAACAACCTGCTCGGCGCCAACGGCCCGGCCACCGGTTTCAGCAGCGACGAAAAGGACACCGCCTACAAGCTCTTCGGCGGCTACCAGTTCAACCGCAACATCGCACTTGAAGGTGGTTACTACGATCTGGGCAAGACCAGCTTCTCGTCGACCACGCCCGCAGGCGCCTTCAACAACAGCACCCGCCGCCACGGTCTGAACCTGGATCTGGTGGGCACGCTGCCGATCACCGAACGCTTTTCCATGCTGGGTCGCGTCGGCGCTGCCCATGGCCGCACCCAGAGCAACTACTCGGGCGCTGGTGCCACCGCTGCCGGTGTGCAGGGCAGCCGCGACAGCAAGACCGACGTGAAGGTCGGCCTGGGCGTTCAGTACGAACTGAACCGCTCCATGTGGCTGCGCGCCGAGATCGAGCGCTACCGGGTGAAGACCGCCAGCGCCGGCCGCACCAACGTCGATGTGGTGACCGTGGGCCTGGTGTTCCCGTTCAACCGCGCTCCTGCCTACGTGGCCGCAGCCCCTGCGCCTTACGTGGCACCGGCACCGGCGCCCGCACCGATCGTGCAGGCACCCGCACCGGCACCAGCCCCCATGCCCGCACCAGCACCCGCACCCATGCCCCAGCGCGTGAGCATGTCGGCCGAGTCGCTGTTCGGCTTTGACGCTTCCACCGTGAAGCCCGAAGGCCGCGCCGAACTCGACAAGTTTGCCCGTGACCTCTCCAGCGCCAACTACCAGACCGTGACCGTCGAAGGTCACACCGACCGTCTGGGTTCGGACTCGTACAACCAGAAGCTCTCGGAACAGCGCGCCACGGCAGTCAAGAACTACCTGGTCACCTCCGGCAAGCTCGATGGTTCGAAGATCTCCGCCGTGGGCAAGGGCGAAACCATGCCCGTGACCAAGCCGGGTGACTGCAAAGGCACGAAGCGCACCGCCGCACTCGTGGCCTGCCTGCAGCCTGATCGCCGCGTCGACGTGGAAGTGACCGGCACCCGCTGATCGCTGTCTTCGGACAAAAAAAGCGGCCTTCGGGCCGCTTTTTTCGTTGTGACAGGGGATCAGGCAGCAAACGGCATGCGTTCACCGGTGGCGAGCTGGCGCCATCCCATCCATTCCAGTTCGGCCAGCACGAACACCACCACCGCCTGCACCAGCAGGTAGGCCATGCCCAGCGGTGTGGGGTTGATCGCAGCGCCGAACGCCAGCCACAGGCAGCCGACGGCCCAGGCGAAGTTGAGCAGCACGATCAACATCAGCGGCCCGCGCGGGGGCGAGGCATGCAGCGCGAGCCAGCCGGCCAACGCCACGAACGCGAAGATCACCACACCCGAGGCTTGCAACAGCCCCTCGGGCAGGCCCAGCCAGGTCGAGAGCGTGGACCCCAGCAACAGGTGCAGCACGCCGGTGCCGGCGCCTGACAAGGCGTCGAAAGCCAGCACGCGGCGCAGCACAGTGGGCGAAGAGAGTTGGGAGGTGAGGGACATGGAAGCACTCCTTGCGGGGGTTGAAGAGGCCTTCATCGTGGACGTGGTCGTGCACCGCGTCGATGACCTCACAGGTCATGGAAGCGGAGCCCCGAGCGGCCTAACATGGCGGCCATGGACACCTCTGCCCTCCCCCACCGCAGCGCCCCACCCTCCACGTTTGGCGAACACCTGCGCCACTGGCGCCAGCGAAGACGCTTCAGCCAGATGGACCTGGCGCACGTGGCGGAAGTCTCCACGCGCCACCTGAGTTGCGTGGAGACCGGCCGCGCCAGCCCGAGCCGCGAGATGGTGCTGCGCTTGGTGGAGCGGCTGGACGTGCCGCTGCGCGAGCGCAACGCCTGGCTGGTGGCGGCGGGCTTTGCACCCATGTACCGCGCGCGGCCGCTGGACGACCCCGAGATGGCCTCGGCCCGCGCGGCGGTTCAGCGCATCCTCGAATGCCACGAGCCCTGCCCCGCGCTGGCCATGGACCGGCACTGGAACCTGGTGATGCACAACCGCCTCGTGCCGATGCTGATGGCCGGTGCCGCGCCCGCGTTGCTGCAAGGCCCGGTGAATGTGCTGCGCATCAGCCTGCACCCGCAGGGCCTGGCGCCGCGCATCGCCAACCTGCGGCAGTGGCGCGAACACCTGTTCGAGCGCTTGCGCCAGCAGATTCGGGCCACGGGCGACGCGGTGCTGGCCGCGCTGCTGGAAGAACTCAAGGGCTACCCCGATGCCTTTGGCTCGGAACACCTGGCCTTGCCCGGTGAACACCTGGGTGTGCTGATGCCGTTCCAGTTCCACACGGCGCACGGTGTGCTGCAGCTGGTGAGCACCACCACCGTGTTCGGCTCGCCGGTGGACATCACCTTGCAGGAACTCGCGCTGGAGACTTTTTTCCCGGCAGACGAAGCCTCGGCCGCCGTGCTGCGCGGGCTGCTGGCTTCTAGGACGGCCTGATCAGCGCGGGCCGTCGGTCGGGGTCGACGCCGCCGACTCGTGGTTCAGCGGTGGTGGGATCTCGCCGCTGCCGCCGGTGCCGTTGCGACGGCGGAACAGCTCGGTGCGCGCCAGCAGGATGGTGGTCACCGGCACGGTGAGCGCCAGGAAGATGATGATGAGCCAGCTGCGCAGCGCGAGCCTGTCGTCCTGCGCGGAGAAGTAGACGATGCTCGCGAGCGTGACGCACCAGGCGGCGAACGTGAACGCAAGCGCCGGCGGATGCATGCGCTGGAAAAAGGTCTTGAAGCGCAACACACCCACCGCTGCCGCCAGGGTGAACACGCCGCTGAGCACCAGCAGCAGTGCCACCAGAACATCGATCCACCAGGACAGGTTGCCGCTCATTCGATCACCTCGCCGCGCAACAGGAACTTGGCCATGGCCGCCGAACCGATGAAACCGAAGATGGAGATCAGCAGCGCTGCTTCAAAGTACATCGAGCTGCGATAGCGGATGGCCAGCACCATCATCATCAACATGGCGATGGTGCAGATCAGGTCCATGGCCAGCACGCGGTCCTGCGCCGACGGACCCAGGTACAGCCGCAACAACGACAGCCCCATGGCCACTGCGTAGCAGGACAGCGCAAAGACGATGGCGACAAACAGCACCGGGGTCATTCGAATATCTCCATCAGCGGCCGCTCGTAGCGGTGTTTGATCAGGTCGATCTCCGCCTGCGCGTCTTCCAGATCGAACATGTGGACCAGCAGCGCGCTTCGGTCCAGCGCAAGCTCTGACCAGATCGTGCCGGGGATCACACACATGATGGCCGCCAGCACGGCCAGGCCGTTGGGGTCGCGCAGGTCCAGCGGCACCACCACAAAACCGCCCTGCGGAACCTTGTCCGCGGGGGCCAGCGTGCCCAACAGAACGCGCCAGTTCCAGACGATGACGTCGCACCCGACCTGGAAGAAAAGCCGCAGTGCCACCAGCGGGTGGCTGAAGCGCACGGGCGTGGGACGCAGCGAATGCGTGAGCCAGGGCACCAGCCAGCCCAGCAGCAGGGCCATCAACCACTGGCCCAGGCCGAGCGAGTTGTTGAGCAGCAGCCACAGGGCCACCAGCGCCAGGGACAGCAGGGGCGCCGGGAAGAGTCGGCGCATCATGGGCGCCCCCCCGGCTGTGGAACGCCCAGGCGATCGGCGTTGGTGGGCGTGGGCAAAGGCCGTGAGGTCATCACGGCGTCGATGTAGAGGCGGGGCTGGTAGAGCGCGGCTGCCGTGGCGCTGGTGTAGCGCATCACCGCTTCGGCGCGCACGGTGAACACCACGCACAGCGCGATCAGCAAGGCAATCGGCAGGTACTCCACGACGCGCAGCACCGGGGCCGGGCGATCCACCGGCGCCCAGAAGAACCGGATGCCGGTGCGCGACAACGCCAGAAGCGCCAACAGACCCGAGACGATGATGCAGGCCATGAGCAACCAGCTCACGGGCGCCACGGCTGCGCCCGGCGCGTCCAGCAAGGCGGAGAGCATGGCGAACTTGCCGATGAAACCTGAGAACGGCGGCAGACCCGCCAGCAAGAGCGTGCAGACGATGAAAGCCAGACCGAGCAGCGCGGTGGACGCGGGAATGGCGCGCCCGACCAGCGGCACTTCGTCCTCGTCCAGGTTGGCGCCGCGTGGGAGCTCCAGCTCGGCCATGGAGAACGGCAGGTGGTCTTCTTCGTCTTCGGGCGCCTGCTGGCGTGCCGGATCGGACTGGCGCGAGCGGTCCATGAGTTCGGTCAGCAGAAAAAACGCCGCCACCGCGAAGGTGGACACCGGCAGGTAATACAGCGCACCGGCCGTGACCTCGGGCCGGGCCAGCCCCAGCACCGCCATGAGCGTGCCCGAGGAGATGATGACCGCGAAGCCCGCCATGCGCGCCGGTCGTTGCGCGGACATCATGCCGATGGCGCCCATGGTCAGCGTGGCCAGGCCGCCCCACAGCAACCATTGGCTACCGAAGCCGGCGGACTCACCCGCATCATCTGAAAACAGCAGCGTCGACAGCCGCAGCAGCACATAGATGCCGACCTTGGTGAGCAAGGCAAACACAGCAGCCGACGGCGCGCTGGCGCTCGCGTACGCCGGCACCAGCCAGAAGTTCATCGGCCACATCGCCGCCTTGGCGAGAAAGGCCACTGCCAGGATGGCGCATCCCGCGTGCAGCAAGGCCCGGTCGGCGCTGGGCACCTCGGGGATGCGCGCGGCGAGGTCGGCCATGTTGAGCGTGCCCGACACGCCGTAAATCAAGGCGGCACCCACGAGGAACAACGAGGATGCGGCGAGGTTGATGGCGATGTAGTGCAGACCGGCCTTCACGCGAGCCGGCCCGGAGCCGTGCAGCAGCAGACCGTAGGAAGCGGCGAGCATGACCTCGAAGAACACGAACAGGTTGAAGAGATCGCCCGTGAGGAAAGCACCGTTGAGACCCATGATCTGGATCTGGAACAGCGGGTGGAAATGCGCACCCGCCCGGTGCCAGCGCGCCAGCGAGAACAGCAAGGCCATCAGGGCCACCAGCGCCGTCATCACCAGCATCAGGGCCGAGAGCCGGTCCAGCACGAGCACGATGCCGTAAGGCACATCCCAGTTGGACGGCAGGTAGATGCCGAAGGCGTCGGGCTCGTCGCCAGCCTTGACCCAGAAGACCAGCAGCACCGCCACACAGAGATTGGCGGCGGTGGCCAGCAGGCCCAGCGTGGCCTTGGTGCGGTGCCGACGTTCGCTCACGAACATGAGCAGACAGGCCGCCAGCAGCGGCAACAGGATGGGAGCCACCATCAGGTGCGGCATCAGGGCCTGGGCCAAAGCCGTCATTCGCCATCCTCCCGAGCCTTCTCGTGTCCGTCCACATGGTCATTGCCGGAGAAACCCCGCTGGGCCAGCAACACCACGAGGAACAGCGCGGTCATGGCAAAGCCGATCACGATGGCGGTGAGCACGAGGGCCTGCGGCATGGGGTCGTCGTAGAACTCGAATGTGGGCGGAAAACCAGCCACGAGGATCGGCTCGCTGTCGACCGAGAGCCGCCCCATGCTGAAGATGAACAGGTTCACGCCGTAGCCCAGCAGCGCCAGGCCCATGATCACCTGGAAGGTACGCGGGCGCAGCATGAGCCACACGCCGCAGGTGGTGAGCACACCGATGGCCAGAGCCAGCACGATTTCCATCAGAGGTCTCCCTGGGTTTGTCCGCCAGCACCCCGGGCATCGGTGCTCACGCGGCGGTGGCCGCGCACCGACTGGTGGCCCAGCGCCGTGAGGATGAGCAGCGTGGCGCCCACCACCAGGGTGAACACGCCGATGTCATAGAAGAGCGCACTGGCCACGTGGATCTCGCCCAGCAGCGGGAGGTCGAGGTGGGCGGTGTGTGTGGTGAGGAAGGGGTAGCCAAAGAACAGCGACCCCAAGCCCGTGAAGGTGGCCAGCAGCAGGCCTGTTGCGATCCAGCGCACGGGCCGCAGCCTGATGTTGGCTTCGACCCACTGCGTGCCCGAAACGATGTACTGCAGGATGAACGCGGTCGAGAGCACCAGCCCGGCCACGAAGCCACCCCCCGGCTCGTTGTGCCCGCGCATGAAAAGGTACACACCGATGACAGCTGCGATGGGCAGGATCAGACGCACCAGCACCGCGGGCACCAAGAGGTAGCCGCGTGCGGTGTCGGCGGTGGTCTGCGCATTCACGAGATCGGTCATCAGGTCGGTGGGCAGGGCACGCTGTTGCGGCGGCAGGTCCATGCTCTCGGGCGCGGGCCGGAAGCGCCTGAGCAGCGCATACACCGTGAGCGCCACGATGCCGAGCACGGCGATTTCGCCCAGCGTGTCGAAGCCACGGAAGTCCACCAGCATCACGTTGACCACGTTGGTGCCACCGCCCTCGGGCATGGCACGCTCCAGGAAGAAGGTGGAGATGCTCTGCGGGAAGTCGCGCGTCATCAACGCATACGACAGCGCCGCCATGCCGCAGCCGGCGGTCAGCGCCACGGCCAGGTCACGCCCGCGCCGCGCGCTCGTGCGCATGCGCTTGCGCAGCGGCTGCCTGCGATCGACTTCCTCGAAGCGTTTGGGCAGCCAGCGAAGACCCAGCAGGATCAGCACCGTGGTCACGGCCTCCACCGAGAGCTGCGTCAAGGCCAGGTCGGGCGCGGAGAACCAGGCGAAGGTAACCACCGTGACCAGACCGGCCACGCTCATGAGGGCCAGCGCCGTCAACCGGTGGTACTTGGCCTGCCACGACGCGCCGATGGCGCTGCCGATGCCCACCAGCCAGAGCAGCGCAAACATGGGCGAGAACGGCAACACACGCCGCTCACCCGCGAGCCAGGTCGACTCACCAGCACCACGCAGGGTCGCGAACGCAGCCAGCAGGGTCACCAGCACCAACAGCAGCAGCTGTGTCTGGAGGCGCCGCGTGCCCAGCCAGCGCTGCAGGGTGCGACTGGCGCCGGTGATGAACGCCAGGGTGCCTTCGAACACCCGTTTTCCGCTCACCCGGCTGAGCACCGGCGTGCGCCGGATGCGCCCCGTCTGCATCGGTCGGCGCAGCAACAGGAACAGCACGATGCCCCCGGCCAGCGCGAGGAAACTCATCCACAGCGGCAGGTTGAAGCCATGCCACACCGCCAGATCGAAGGGGGGCAACTCCCCGCCCACCACCGGCGTGGCCGCGGTGGACAGGATGTCCTGAATGGACCAATGCGGCAGCACACCCACCACCAGACAGGCCAGCACCAGCAGTTCGACCGGCACGCGCATCCAGTGCGGCGGCTCGTGCGGCGTGCGCGGCAGGGCTTGGCAGGTGTCGGGTCCGAAGAACACGTGGACGGTGAAGCGCAGCGAATAGGCCACGCTGAAGGCACCGGCCACCACCGCGGCCATCGGCAGCAGGCTGTCGAACCAGGGCGCGGCATTCACGAACACGGCCTCGGTGAAGAACATCTCCTTGGAGATGAATCCGTTGAGCAGTGGAACGCCCGCCATGGCCGCCCCCGCCACCATGGTCAGGGTGGCGGTGATGGGCATGTAGCGCCAGAGGCCGCTGAGGCGGCGCATGTCGCGCGTGCCGGTCTCGTGGTCGATGATGCCCACCGCCATGAACAGCGAGGCCTTGAAGGTGGCGTGGTTGATGATGTGGAACACCGCCGCCACGGCAGCCAGCGGGCTGTTGAGTCCCAGCAGCGTGGTGATGAGTCCGAGGTGCGAAATGGTCGAGTAGGCGAGCAGGCTCTTGAGGTCGTTCTGGAAGATGGCCGAGAAGCCCCCGATGAGCAAGGTGATGAGGCCCGAGCAGGTCACGATCCAGAACCACTCGTCGGTGCCGGCCAGCACCGGCCACAGCCGCGCCAGCAGGAACACCCCGGCCTTGACCATGGTGGCCGAGTGCAGGTAGGCCGACACCGGCGTGGGTGCGGCCATGGCGTGCGGCAGCCAGAAGTGAAACGGAAACTGCGCGCTCTTGGTCAGCGCCCCCAGCAGGATCAGCACCAGCGCCGTGCTGTAGAGCGGATGGGCGCGGATCACGGCGCCCGCGCGCAGCACCACGTCCAGGTCGTAGCTGCCCACGATGTGGCCCAGCACCAGCATGCCGGCCAGCAGGCACAGGCCGCCCGTGCCGGTGACGGTCAGCGCCATGCGGGCGCCGCGCCGCGCATCGCTGCGGTGGTGCCAGTAGCCGATGAGCAGAAACGAAAACAGGCTGGTCAACTCCCAGAACGCCACCAGCTGGATCAGGTTGCCCGAGAGCACCACACCGCTCATGGAGCCCATGAAGGCCAGCAGCAGCGAGAAGAAACGCGGCACCGGGTCGGTGGGTGACATGTAGTAACGCGCGTAGAGCACCACCAGCGCGCCGATGCCCAGCACGAGCATGGAGAACATCCACGCGAATCCGTCCATGCGGAACACCAGGTTCAAGCCCAGCGACGGCAGCCAGACGATCTCTTCGCGAACCACACCGCCCGAAGCCACCTCGGGAAACAGCAGCGCGGCCTGCACCGCGCAGAAGAGTGCGATGGCACCGGCCAACGTCGACTCGGCGTTTCGAGCGTTCGACGGCAGCAAGGCGGCAACGAGACTGCCCACGAAAGGCAGGAGGACGAGGCTGTAGAGCGGCAAGGTCATGTGGCTTTGAGTCTATCGGCTGCTCGTGGCAAAACGCGGCGCAAAAAAAGCGGCCCGCAGGCCGCTTTTTTCATGCCGTTGCAGCGGCTCAGGCGGTGACCCCTTTGGCCGTGTCGGCGTACTCCGAGATCTGGTCGAAGTTCAGGTACTTGTAGATCTGGCTGCCGTCCTTGTTGATCACACCCATGTCGGCCTGGTACTCGGCCACGGTGGGAATGCGACCCAGCTTGGACGCGATGGCCGCCAGCTCGGCCGAGGCCAGGTACACGTTGGTGTTCTTGCCCAAGCGGTTGGGGAAGTTGCGCGTGGAGGTGGACACCACAGTGGCGCCTTCGCGCACTTGCGCCTGGTTGCCCATGCACAGCGAGCAGCCCGGCATTTCGGTGCGCGCACCGGCGGTGCCGAACACGCCGTAATGGCCTTCCTTGGTCAGCTCGGCCGCGTCCATCTTGGTGGGTGGAGCAATCCACAGCTTCACAGGGATGTCGCGCTTGCCTTCGAGCAGCTTGGAGGCGGCACGGAAGTGACCGATGTTGGTCATGCACGAACCGATGAACACCTCGTCGATCTTCACACCGGCCACATCGCTCAGCAGCTTGGCGTCGTCCGGATCGTTCGGGCAGCACAGCACGGGTTCGTTGAGATCGGCCAGGTCGATCTCGATCACGGCGGCGTACTCGGCATCCTTGTCGGCTTCGAGCAGGCTGGGGTTGGCCAGCCAGGCTTCGACCTTCTCGATGCGGCGCGCCAGCGTGCGGGCGTCGGCGTAACCGTCGGCGATCATGTTCTTCATCAGCACCACGTTGCTGGTGAGGTATTCCTTGATCGGTTCGGGGTTGAGCTTGACCGTGCAGCCGGCGGCCGAGCGCTCGGCCGAGGCGTCGGAGAGTTCAAACGCCTGCTCCACCTTCAGATCCGGCAGACCTTCGATTTCGAGGATGCGGCCGGAGAAGACGTTGATCTTGCCGGCCTTGGCCACGGTCAGCAGACCGGCCCGGATGGCGTACAGCGGGATCGCGTGCACCAGGTCGCGCAGGGTGATGCCGGGCTGCATCTTGCCCTTGAAGCGCACCAGCACCGACTCGGGCATGTCCAGCGGCATCACGCCGGTGGCGGCGCCGAAGGCCACCAGGCCGGAGCCGGCGGGGAAGCAAATACCGATCGGGAAGCGGGTGTGCGAGTCACCGCCGGTGCCCACGGTGTCGGGCAGCAGCAGGCGGTTGAGCCAGCTGTGGATCACGCCGTCACCGGGACGCAGGGACACGCCGCCCCGGTTGCTGATGAAGGCCGGCAGATCGCGGTGGGTCTTCACGTCCACCGGTTTCGGGTAGGCCGCGGTGTGGCAGAAGGACTGCATCACCAGATCGGCGCTGAAGCCCAGGCAGGCCAGGTCTTTCAGCTCGTCGCGCGTCATGGGGCCGGTGGTGTCCTGGCTGCCCACGGTGGTCATCTTGGGCTCGCAGTAGGTGCCCGGGCGCACGCCCTGGCCTTCGGGCAGACCGACCGCGCGGCCCACCATCTTCTGCGCCAGCGTGAACCCGGCCTTGGTCGCCACGGGTGTGGTCGGCAGGCGGAACAGTGTGGAGACTGGCAGGCCCAGGAACTCACGCGCCTTGGCGGTGAGCGAGCGGCCGATGATCAGGTTGATGCGGCCACCGGCTCGTACTTCGTCGAACAGCACATCGCTGCGCAGCTGGAACTCCACCACTGTGGCACCACCCTTGGTGATCTTGCCGTCGTAGGGGTGGATGTCGATCACGTCGCCCATCTCGAGCTTGCTCACGTCGACCTCGATCGGCAGCGCACCCGAGTCTTCCTGCGTGTTGAAGAAGATGGGGGCGATCTTGCCGCCGAGCGTGACACCGCCGAAGCGCTTGTTCGGCACGAAGGGGATGTCCTGGCCGGTGGCCCAGATCACCGAATTGGTGGCCGATTTGCGCGAGGAGCCGGTGCCCACCACGTCGCCCACGTAGGAAACCAGGTGGCCATTCTTCTTGAGGTTTTCGATGAACTGCATCGGGCCGCGCTTGCCGTCTTCTTCGGGCTTGAAGGCCGCGTCAGGGCGTGTGTTCTTGAGCATCGCCAGCGTGTGCAGCGGAATGTCCGGGCGACTCCAGGCGTCGGGGGCGGGCGAGAGGTCATCGGTGTTGGTCTCGCCGGGCACCTTGAACACCGTCACGGTGATCACCTTCGGCACTTCGGGGCGCGTGGTGAACCACTCGGCGTTGGCCCAGCTCTCGATCACTTCCTTCGCCTTGGCGTTGCCGGCCTTGGCCTTCTCGGCCACGTCGTTGAAGAAGTCGAACATCAGCAGCGTCTTCTTCAGGCCTTCGGCCGCCACCGCAGCCACATCGGCCTGGTCAAGCAGGTCGATCAGCGGGTGCACGTTGTAGCCGCCCACCATGGTGCCGAGCAATTCGGTGGCCTTGGCCTTGGACACCAACCCGACAGCGATGTCGCCGTGCGCCACGGCGGCCAGGAAGCTGGCCTTGACCTTGGCGGCGTCGTCCACGCCGGGGGGCACGCGGTGCGTGAGCAGGTCCAGCAGGAAAGCGTCTTCCCCGGCCGGTGGCGCCTTGACCAGTTCGATCAGGTCGGCCACCTGCTTCGCATCAAGCGGCAATGGTGGAATGCCCAGTGCCGCGCGTTCGGCGGTGTGGGCGCGGTAGTCGGTGAGGAAGGTGGTGGACATGGCGATCTCCAGAGGGAAGTGGTGTGCGTGGGGGTCGGAAAACAGATGGAAACAGGGCAAGCAAGCTCAATGCCGCGGTGCAACGGGCTCGCTGAAATGGGACTGCACCGTCTCGGGCAATGACAGGCCTGTGTGGTGCGCGCGCTCCAGCACCTGCCAGAAATAACGGTAACTCGCGCGGTCGTGCAGACGGCCTTCAAACTGAACCGGCGCCCAGTCGGCGGCCATGGCGCATTCAATGAGCGCCGCAGCGGTGTCGACCTCGCGCTCCGAGGGCGCGAACGCGGCCAGGATGGGGCGGATCTGATCGGGGTGGATGCTCCACATGCGGGTGTAGCCGAGCTCGCGGGCAGCCTTGTGTGCGGCGTTCTGCAGCGCGACCATGTCCTTGAACTCGGTGACCACGCAGTGCGAGGGCACCTTGCCGTGCGCGTGGCAGGCCGAGGCGATGTCCAGCTTGGCGCGCAGCACCAGCGGGTGGCTGAACTGGCCGGTCACGCTCATGCCGTCGGCGGGGATGGCCCCGCCATGCGCCGAGACAAAGTCCATCAGCCCAAAGCTCAGGCTCTGCACGCGCGGGTGGGCCGCGATGTCGAAGGCGCGGTGCACGGCGGCGGGCGACTCGATGAGCACGTGCAGCGGCAGTGCCTGCGCGCCCGCGGCGTCGAGCGCCATCACGGCGCGCTGAACATCGGCCACCGACTCGACCTTGGGCACCATCAGGTGCGTGAGGCGTTGACCCCCACGGCCGGCGATGGTGGCCACGTCGGCGTCGAACGCAGCGTGGTCCACCGGGTGCACCCGAACCGCCACACGGGCATCGGGGCTGGCGGCCAGCGCGAGTTCGGTGACAAGCAGGGCGTGTTCGCCCTCCCCGCCCACGGGCGCGCCGTCCTCGCAATCCAGCGTCACGTCGAACACACAGGTGCCGAACTCTTCGGTCATCTCGGCCTGCAGCGCCAGGCTCTTCTTCATCCGCGCCTCCACCCCGCTGTAGTGGTCACAGACCGGCAGCGCGAACGCGCCGGCCTGAGCGCCCAGCAGGATGGATCGGGGATGGCGCGCACTCACCCCCACGCTTTTCACTGCGTGTAAGGCGCTGCCCCCCCAGGGGGCTTGAGCGCCTTGGGGCGGCCCGGCGTCGCTCATGTTGCGCAGTTACCAGCGGGTTACAGGAGGTGTTTCACGCCGTCCTGTTCGCCTTGCAGCTCGGCCAGGGTCTTGTTGATGCATTCTTGCGAGAAGGCGTCGATGTCCAGGCCTTCAACAATCTTGTACTCACCGTTCTGGCAGGTGACAGGGAAGCCGAACATGATGTCCTTGGGAATGCCGTACCAACCTTGCGAAGGAATCCCCATGGTGACCCACTCGCCGTTGGTGCCCAGCGCCCAGTCGCGCATGTGGTCGATGGCGGCATTGGCTGCCGATGCGGCAGAAGACAGGCCACGCGCTTCGATGATGGCGGCGCCGCGCTTGCCCACGGTCGGCAGGAACACGTCCTTGTTCCAGACCTGGTCGTTGATCATGTCCTTGACCGAGGCGCCGTCGATGGTGGCGAAGCGGTAGTCGGCGTACATGGTGGGCGAGTGGTTGCCCCACACAGCCAGCTTCTTGATGCTGGCCACGGCCTTGCCGGTCTTGGCCGCGATCTGGCTCAGGGCGCGGTTGTGGTCCAGGCGCAGCATGGCGGTGAAGTTGCCGGGGTTGAGGTCGGGTGCACTCTTCATGGCGATGTACGCGTTGGTGTTGGCCGGGTTGCCGACCACGAGCACCTTGACGTTGCGCGAGGCCACGGCGTTGAGCGCCTTGCCCTGCGCGGTGAAGATGGCACCGTTGATGGCCAGCAGCTCTGCACGCTCCATGCCGGCTTTGCGCGGCATCGAGCCGACCAGCAGCGCGTAGTCGGTGTCCTTGAACGCGGTCATCGGGTCGCTGTGTGCTTCCATGCCCACCAACAGTGGGAACGCGCAATCTTCCAGTTCCATCATCACGCCCTTGAGCGCTTTTTGCGGCCCATCCACCGGCACTTCCAGCAATTGCAGGATCACGGGCTGGTCTTTGCCCAGCATTTCGCCGGAAGCGATGCGAAACAGCAGGGCGTAACCGATCTGGCCAGCGGCGCCGGTGACGGCAACACGAACGGGCTTCTTTTGCATGGTGAGAACTCCAGAATGAGACGAGAGGAAGGGGATGGGGTTGGGGAGGGACACCCCAAGACAAAGGCGACAGAAGCGGGCGAATGACGCGCCGCAGGTGGGTCAAGGTCAGGCGAAGAGTGTACCCTCGCAAACCCTGATACGTCAATTTGTCTTATGTCTTATATAAGATATCATTCGACGCTCGTGCGCAGTCTTCAGACGCGCCCAAAAACATGGCCACGACCCCACTCACCACCCCAGACGCGTCACCGAGCGATGGCCGCCCCGCGCCCGATGTCGGCGCGTTTGAACACTCCGCGCCGGCTTTCAGTCCGCTCTACCAGCAGATCAAGACGCTCATCCTGCGCAGCCTGCAGGCCAGTGAGTGGAAACCTGGCGACATGATCCCGAGCGAATTCGACCTGGCGGCACGCTTCAAGGTGAGCCAGGGCACGGTGCGCAAGGCGATCGACGAACTTGCCACCGACAACCTGCTGGTGCGCCGACAAGGCAAGGGCACCTTTGTTGCCACGCATTCCGAGCAACACATCCAGTACCGCTTCTTGCGCCTGCTGCCCGACACCGGCTCTCTGGAAGACCAGGGCCCGGCAGAGCGTCGCATCATCGAATGCCGCCGCCTGCGCGCGCCCGCCGAAGTGGCGCGTCAACTCGCCCTGCGCACCGGCGACCCGGTGCTCCAGGTCAAACGCGTGCTCACCTTTGACCAGGTGCCGGCCATCCTCGAAGACCTCTGGTTGCCCGGCGTGCCGTTCAAGGGCCTGACCATCGAGACCCTGTCGGACGACAAGGGGCCGATGTACGCCCTGTTTGAAGCCCAGTTCGGTGTGCGCATGGTGCGCGCGGTCGAGAAAATCAAGGCCGTTTCAGCGGACGGCGAGAGCGCGAACCTGCTCGGCGTGGCCGAAGGCTCTCCGCTGCTCAGCGTCGAGCGATTGGCATTCACGTACAACGACACCCCGATGGAACTGCGGCGCGGCCTGTACCGAACCGACGCCCGTCACTACCGCAACGAACTGAGCTGAGGCATGCGCTGCTATGTCCTTGATAGCCCCGCACGTGCCTCCGGTGTCAGCCTCACGATTGGTGCATTGCAATAGAATTTGACACTCGGTGGTTCCGGTTACCAACGCGTTACACCACCGACATCCCTTCCCCGCACCCCTTCCGCGCAAGAAAGCCCCACCATGACCGAGTTGACCAAAAAGCGGCCCGAGTTCCGCAACATCAACGCATTCAAGGATCTCCCCACCTACCGCCTGCCACCCGCGGGCTGGGTCTCGATCCTGCACCGCATCAGCGGTGGCCTGATGTTCATCCTGTTGCCCCTGATCGTCTGGCTGTTCGACACCTCCGTGTCCTCAGAGATTTCCTTCGAACGTTTCAGCGCGGCCTTCTCGGCGGGCTTTGGCTTCGTGCCCGGCTGGTTCTTCAAGCTCGTGGTGCTGGCCCTGATCTGGGCCTACCTGCACCACCTGATTGCCGGTGTGCGCCACCTCTACATGGACGCGCGCCACGCCGTCACCAAAGAGTTCGGCAAGTCCTCCGCCATCTTCACGCTGGTGGTCAGCATCGGCCTGACCGTGCTGCTCGGCGCCAAGCTGTTCGGCCTTTATTGATTCCGAGAACCCACCCCAGGACCCACAAGATGTCTGTCAACTACGGTTCCAAGCGCGTCGTCACTGGCGCCCACTACGGTCTGCGCGACTGGCTGGCCCAGCGCATCACCGCCGCCATCATGGCTGTGTTCACCCTGATCCTGCTGGTACAGGTGCTGTTCACCAGCGGCCCGCTGGGCTACGAGGGCTGGGCCGGCATCTTTGCCGCCCAGTGGATGAAGGCCCTGACCTTCGCCGTCTTCCTCGCCCTGACCTACCACGTATGGGTCGGCATGCGCGACATCTGGATGGACTACGTCAAGCCCGCGGGCATCCGCCTGGTGCTGCACGTGTTCACCATGGTTTGGCTCCTGTCCTGCCTGGGCTGGGCCGTTCAAGTTCTCTGGAGGCTCTGAAGCAATGACCGCAACCGCAAATCTTCCCAAGCGTCAGTTTGATGTCGTCATCGTCGGTGCCGGTGGTTCCGGCATGCGCGCCTCGCTGCAGCTGGCGCGCGCCGGCCTCAAGGTGGCCGTGCTCTCCAAGGTGTTCCCCACGCGCTCGCACACCGTGGCCGCGCAAGGCGGCATTGGCGCCTCGCTCGGCAACATGAACGAGGACAACTGGCACTACCACTTCTACGACACCATCAAGGGCTCCGACTGGCTGGGCGACCAGGATGCCATCGAGTTCATGTGCCGCGAAGCCCCCAAGGTCGTGTACGAGCTCGAGCACATGGGCATGCCGTTCGACCGCAACCCCGACGGCACGATTTACCAGCGCCCCTTCGGTGGCCACACCGCCAACTACGGCGAAAAACCCGTGCAACGCGCCTGCGCCGCGGCCGACCGCACCGGCCATGCCATGCTGCACACGCTCTACCAGCAGAACGTTCAGGCACGCACCACCTTCTTCGTCGAATGGATGGCGCTCGACCTGATCCGCGACGCCAGCGGCGACGTGCTCGGCGTGACCGCCCTGGAAATGGAAACCGGCGAGACCTACGTGCTGGAAGCCAAGACCACGCTGCTGGCCACCGGTGGCGCCGGCCGCATCTTCGCCGCCTCCACCAACGCCTTCATCAACACCGGTGACGGCCTGGGCATGGCGGCGCGCGCCGGCATTCCGCTTGAAGACATGGAGTTCTGGCAGTTCCACCCCACCGGCGTGGCCGGCGCCGGCGTGTTGCTGACCGAAGGCTGCCGTGGCGAAGGCGCGATTCTGCTCAACAGCGAAGGCGAGCGTTTCATGGAGCGCTACGCGCCCACGCTGAAAGATCTGGCTCCTCGCGACTTCGTTTCGCGTTGCATGGACCAGGAGATCAAGGAAGGCCGCGGCTGTGGTCCCAACAAGGACTATGTGCTGCTCAAGCTCGACCACCTCGGCGCAGAAACCATCCACAAACGCCTGCCCTCGGTCTACGAGATCGGCGTGAACTTCGCCAACGTGGACATCACGCGCGAGCCGATCCCCGTCGTGCCCACCATCCATTACCAGATGGGTGGCATTCCGACCAACATCAATGGCCAGGTCGTCACCCCGGACGGCCAGGGCAACCAGGCCGTGGTCAATGGTCTCTATGCCGTGGGTGAGTGCTCCTGCGTGAGCGTGCACGGTGCCAACCGCCTGGGCACCAACTCGCTGCTGGATTTGCTGGTCTTCGGCCGCGCGGCCGGCAACCACATCGTGCAGTTCAACGACAAGAACAAGACCCACAAGCCCCTGCCGGCCGATGCAGCCGACAAGACCCTGGCGCGCTTGGCCCGGCTGGACAACACCACCGGCGGCGAATACGCGCAAGACGTCGCCAACGACCTGCGCGCCGCCATGCAGCAGCACGCCGGCGTGTTCCGCACCCAGGCCAGCATGGACGAAGGCGTTGCCAAGATCAACGCCATGCGTGCGCGGGTCAACAACATCGCGCTGAAAGACAAATCCAAGGTGTTCAATACGGCGCGCATCGAGGCGCTGGAAGTGGAAAACCTGATCGAGTGCGCCCAGGCCACCATGACCTCGGCCGCCGCCCGCCACGAATGCCGTGGCGCGCACACGGTCAACGACTACGAGCGCCCCGCCGATGACGCGCAGTTCCCGCTGGGTCGCAACGATGCCGAGTGGATGAAGCACACGCTCTGGCACAGCGCCGACAACAGCCTGACCTACAAGGCCGTCAACCTCAAGCCCCTGACCGTGGAGTCGGTGCCTCCGAAGGTACGCACCTTCTGAAGCCCCTTCATCCCGCACCCACGACGCACAGAGAAAAACACCATGGCCAAACGCACATTCAAGATCTACCGCTACGACCCCGAGAAGGACGCCAAGCCCTACATGCAGACGATCGAGGTTGAACTCGACGGCCACGAGCGCATGTTGCTCGACGCACTGGGCAAGCTCAAGGCGGTTGATCCCTCCATCTCGTTCCGCCGCTCGTGCCGCGAAGGCGTGTGCGGCTCGGACGCGATGAACATCAACGGCAAGAACGGTCTGGCTTGCCTCACCAACATGAACACGCTGCCGGGCGTGATCACGCTCAAGCCGCTGCCCGGCCTGCCCGTGGTGCGCGACCTGATCGTGGACATGACGCTGTTCTTCAAGCAGTACAACAGCATCAAGCCCTACCTGATCAACGACACCGTGCCGCCTGAAAAGGAGCGCCTGCAGAGCCCCGAAGAGCGCGACGAGCTCAACGGGCTGTACGAGTGCATCCTGTGCGCGAGCTGCTCCACGAGCTGCCCCAGCTTCTGGTGGAACCCCGACAAGTTCGTCGGCCCCGCCGGCTTGCTGCAGGCCTACCGCTTCATCGCCGACAGCCGCGATCAAGGCACGGCCGAGCGTCTGGACAACCTCGAAGACCCGTATCGCCTGTTCCGCTGCCACACCATCATGAACTGCGTGGACGTCTGCCCCAAGGGCCTGAACCCCACCAAGGCCATTGGCAAGATCAAGGAAATGATGGTGATGCGTTCCGTTTGAGCGCGTTGACTGCCCTGCCATGAACACCGCAACCCTCCCCGAACAACCCTCCGAAGCAGCGCTTGACGCGTTGCTGGATGAGCGTGCCCTGAGCAAGCTCCGGTGGCGTTGCCGGCGTGGGTTGCTGGAGAACGATCTTTTCATCGAGCGTTTCTTCGCTCGGTACGAATCTGGCTTGACGGTTCGTCAAGCCGATGCCCTGGGGCTGCTGATGGACCTGTCCGACAACGATCTGCTCGATCTGTTGCTCGGCCGCAAAGCGCCGCAGGACGATCTGGCCCGTGACGACGTCACCCGTGTGCTGGGCATGCTTCGTGCAACCCGGCAATCCGCTTAAGCCATTCCCACAAGAAGGAACCCGAATGAAACTCGTTGACAACAAAGCCACCCTGTCGTTTTCCAACGGCAGCCCCAGCGTGGACCTGCCGGTGTACGCCGGCAGCATCGGCCCGGATGTCCTGGACATCCGCAAGCTGTACGCGCAGACCGGCATGTTCACCTATGACCCGGGCTTTTTGTCCACCGCCGCTTGCCAGTCGGCCATCACCTACATTGATGGCGACAAGGGCGAGTTGCTGTACCGCGGTTACCCCATCGAGCAGCTCGCCACCCAGTGCGACTACCTCGACACCTGCCACTTGCTGCTCAATGGTGAATTGCCCAACGAGGAAGAGCGCAAAGCCTTCCACAAGCTCGTGATCAACCACACCATGGTCAACGAGCAGATGCAGTTCTTCCTGCGTGGTTTCCGCCGTGACGCCCACCCGATGGCCGTGCTCACGGGTCTGGTCGGCGGCCTCTCGGCCTTCTACCACGACAGCACCGACATCAACAATCCGAAGCACCGCGAAATCGCCGCGATCCGCCTGATTGCCAAGATGCCCACACTGGTGGCCATGTCGTACAAGTACGGCATTGGACAGCCCTACATGTACCCGAAGAACGACCTGAGCTACTCGGGCAACTTCCTGCGCATGATGTTTGGCACACCGTGCGAAGAGTACGTGGTCAACCCGGTGCTCGAGCGAGCGCTTGACCGCATCTTCATCCTGCACGCCGACCACGAGCAGAACGCGTCCACCTCCACCGTGCGCCTGTGCGGTTCGTCAGGCACCAACCCCTTTGCAGCCATCGCCGCCGGCGTGGCCTGCCTGTGGGGCCCCGCCCACGGCGGTGCCAACGAGGCAGCCCTGAACATGCTGGAAGACATCCAGCGCCAGGGCGGCGTGTCCAAGGTCGGTGAGTTCATGGAGAAGGTCAAGGACAAGAACTCCGGCGTCAAACTCATGGGCTTTGGTCACCGCGTCTACAAGAACTACGATCCACGCGCCAAGCTGATGCAGGAAACCTGCAACGAAGTTCTGCAAGAGCTGGGTCTGGAAAACGACCCCCTGTTCAAGCTTGCCAAGGAACTCGAGAAGATCGCGCTGGAAGACGAGTACTTCGTCTCGCGCAAGCTCTATCCGAACGTGGACTTCTATTCCGGCATCGTGCAACGCGCCATCGGCATCCCGGTGAACCTGTTCACCGGGATCTTCGCGCTGGCCCGCACGGTGGGCTGGATCGCCCAGCTCAACGAAATGATCGGCGACCCCGAGTACAAGATCGGCCGCCCGCGCCAGCTGTTCACCGGCTCGCCGCGCCGCGACATCAAGCCACTGGCCAGCCGCTGAGAGGCACCCGTCCGCTGAAGAAGCCCGCTACCGAGCGGGCTTTTTTTCGCCCGCGCCTTCGCGGGGCGGCAACCCGGACATCGTGCTTGGAGATGTCAAATCACTCCCAACTAGAGGAAAATCCCTCTTCAGCATCTCGAAACGAGAAGCCACAACCCCATGCTCTCCGAACGCAACTTCGCCCGCCAGATCGACCTCACCTCGCTGCAGCTCTTCGTGGCTGTGTGCGAACTGGGCAGCATCGGCCGCGCAGCCGAACGGGAGTTCATCGCAGCGTCAGCGATCAGCAAGCGCCTGTCGGACCTCGAGGGCACGCTGGGCACCACGCTGCTGCACCGTCACACGCGGGGCGTGCGCCTGACACCCGCCGGGGAAGGGCTGCTGCACCACGCGCGCGCCGTTCTGTACGGGCTGGAACAGATGCAGGTCGAGCTGTCCGAATACGCGGACGGTGTGCGCGGCCACGTGCGGGTGCATGCCAGCATCTCGGCCATCGTGCAGTTCCTGCCCGAGGACCTGGGCGCCTTCGCGCGCCTCCACCCGCAGGTGAAGATCGATCTGGAGGAACACCTCAGCCCCGAGGTGCTGCGCGCCGTGCAGGAAGGCGCCACCGACCTGGGCCTGTGCAATGGCGCGATGGGCGCCGGCGGTCTGCAAAGCCTGCCCTACCGGCGCGACAGCCTGGTGCTGGTGGTGCCGCGCGGGCACGCGCTCGCCAGCGGCGGGCCGGTGGCGTTCGAGGCTTCCCTGCCTTTCGACCACGTGGGCCTGCATGCCAACAGCTCCATCCACCTCGCCACCCACCAGGCCGCCACCGAGGCCGGCACCCCCGTGCGCGTGCGCATTCGCGTCACCGGCTTGGATGCGATGTGCCGCATGATTGCCAACGGTTTGGGCGTGGGCGTCATGCCCGAGCGCGCCTTTGAACTGCTCCACACCGGCGACGCATTGCAAGCGGTGCCACTGACCGACGCCTGGGCCCAACGCCAACTGGTGCTGGTGGCCCGCGACTTCTCAACTCTGCCGGCCACTGCGCGCCTGCTGGTCGATCACCTGACGGCCGACGCGGTGCGGCAAGCCGCCTAAAATCATCCTTCTACAAGAGGCCCCACGCCATGCCACGCACGCTCTACGACAAGATCTGGGACGAACACGTTGTCCACACCGAAGAGGACGGCACGTCCGTGCTCTACATCGACCGGCACTTGGTGCACGAAGTCACCAGCCCGCAGGCTTTTGAAGGCCTGCGCCAAGCCGGCCGCAAGGTCTGGCGCGTGAGTTCGGTGGTCGCCACCGCGGACCACAACACGCCCACCACCGGCTGGGAACTGGGCTACGACGGCATCACCGACCCGATCAGCAAGGAACAGATCACCACGCTGGACAGCAACATCGCCGAGTTCGGCGCCGCCGCGTTCTTCCCCTTCATGTCCAAGCGGCAGGGCATCGTGCACGTGATCGGCCCCGAAAACGGCGCCACCCTGCCCGGCATGACGGTGGTCTGCGGCGACAGCCACACCTCCACCCACGGCGCGTTCGGCGCGCTGGCCCATGGCATCGGCACCAGCGAAGTCGAACACGTGCTGGCCACGCAGACCCTGCTCGCCAAAAAAGCCAAAAACATGCTGGTGCGCGTGGAGGGACAGCTCCCCAAAGGCTGCACCGCCAAGGACATCGTGCTGGCCATCATCGGCAAGATCGGTACCGCCGGCGGCACGGGCTATACCATCGAGTTCGGCGGCTCTGCCATCCGGACGCTCAGCGTCGAGGGCCGCATGACGGTCTGCAACATGGCCATCGAAGGCGGCGCGCGCGCCGGCTTGGTGGCGGTGGACGAGAAGACCATCGAATACGTCAAGGGTCGCCCGCTTTCGCCCACCGGTGTGGAGTGGGACCAGGCCGTGGCTTACTGGAAGACCTTGCAGTCCGACGTCGACGCGACGTTTGACGCCGTCGTCGAGCTGGATGCCTCGAAGATCGTGCCCCAAGTGACCTGGGGCACCTCGCCCGAAATGGTGCTGGGCATCGACGGTGTGGTGCCCGACCCTGACCGCGAAAAGGACGCCAACAAGCGCGGCGCCATTGAGCGTGCCCTGACCTACATGGGTCTGCCACCCGGCAAGCCACTCAACGACATCTTCGTCGACAAGGTCTTCATCGGTTCCTGCACCAACAGCCGCATCGAGGACATGCGCGAGGCGGCCGCCGTGGTCAAGAAGCTTGGTCAGAAGGTCGCAAAGAACGTGAAGCTCGCGCTGGTGGTTCCCGGCTCGGGACTGGTGAAGGCGCAGGCCGAACGCGAAGGCCTGCACGAAATCTTCAAGGCTGCCGGCTTCGAGTGGCGCGAGCCGGGCTGCTCGATGTGCCTGGCCATGAACGCCGACCGGCTCGAACCGGGAGAACGCTGCGCCTCCACCAGCAACCGCAATTTCGAAGGCCGCCAAGGTGCCGGCGGCCGCACGCACCTCGTGTCCCCCGCCATGGCCGCCGCGGCCGCGGTGCACGGCCACTTCGTGGACGTGCGCACCCTCGCCTGACCGCCCCATCCCACAACCAACCTCAGGAGACCCACATGAAACGCATTGCCTGGATCGCAGTCGCACTCGCAACCCTGTCGCTCACGCTGGCGGGATGCAACACCTGGTCCGGCGTCAAGCAGGACGCCAAGGAAGTCGGTACAGCCGCGGGCAAGGGCATTGAAAAGGCCGGCGAGAAAATTCAGGGCGTCGCCAAGTAACGCCCGCGGACCACACCATGCAAAAATTCACCCTCCACAAGGGCCTGGTGGCCCCGATGGACCGCGAGAACGTGGACACCGACGCCATCATCCCGAAGCAGTTCCTGAAGTCGATCCGCAAGACCGGCTTCGGCGAAAACCTGTTTG
The DNA here is from genome assembly GCF_018780385.1 of Hydrogenophaga sp. Taxonomy (GTDB): domain Bacteria; phylum Pseudomonadota; class Gammaproteobacteria; order Burkholderiales; family Burkholderiaceae_C; genus Hydrogenophaga. Next base: position 80,377 of record NZ_JADMJO010000035.1, read on the forward strand.
ACGAGTGGCGCTACCTCGACAAGGGCGAGCCGGGACAAGACCCGACCAGCCGCAAGCCCAACCCCGATTTCGTGCTCAACCAGCCGCGCTACGCGGGTGCGTCGGTGCTGCTGGCGCGCAAGAACTTCGGCTGCGGATCGAGCCGCGAGCACGCACCCTGGGCCATCGACCAGTATGGCTTCCGCGCCATCATTGCGCCGAGCTATGCCGACATCTTCTTCAACAACTGCTTCAAGAACGGCTTGCTGCCCATCCAGTTGCCCGAAGCCCAGGTGGCGCAATTGTTCGACGAGGTGGCGGCCTTCCCCGGCTACGAGTTGACCGTCGATCTCGAGCGACAGGTGATCGTCAAGCCGCAAGGCGAAGAGCTGCCGTTCGAGGTGCAGGCGTTCCGCAAGTTCTGCCTGATCAATGGCCTGGACGACATCGGCCTGACCTTGCGCTACAAGGACAAGATCGCGGCGTTCGAAGCCGAGCGCCTGGCCACCAAGCCCTGGCTCGCGCACACCATGCCGGTGGCCTGACCCACCCCCGTCGCTTGCTCACTTCGTGTAGCCACATCCCCCCTCAAGGGGGCAACACCTGCGGCCCGGCAAAGCCGGTTCCGCGGTGTTTCTGAATCTCCTTCTTCTACTTCCAACATGAAAATCGCAGTTCTTCCGGGTGACGGCATCGGCACCGAAATCGTCGCCGAGGCCGTGCGGGTGCTTGAAGCACTCGAGTTGCCCATCGAAATGGAATCGGCCCTGGTGGGCGGCGCGGCTTATGAAGCACACGGGCATCCGCTGCCCGAAGCCACGCTCAAGCTGGCGATGGACGCCGACGCCGTGCTGTTCGGCGCCGTCGGCGACTGGAAGTACGACAAGCTGGACCGCCCGCTGCGCCCGGAGCAGGCCATCCTGGGCCTGCGCAAGCACATGGGTCTGTTCGCCAACTTCCGCCCCGCCATCTGTTACCCCGAGCTGGTGGGCGCATCCAGCCTCAAGCCCGAGATCATCTCGGGTCTGGACATCCTCATCATCCGCGAGCTCACCGGCGACATCTATTTCGGCCAGCCACGCGGCCGCCGCACCGCCACCGACGGGCACTTCCCCGGCGCGGAGGAAGCCTTCGACACCATGCGCTACAGCAAGCCCGAGATCGAGCGCATCGCCCACGTGGCCTTCCAGGCCGCGCGCAAGCGCAACAAGAAGGTGACCAGCGTAGACAAGGCCAACGTGCTGGAGACCTTCCAGTTCTGGAAGGACGTGGTCACCGAGGTGCACGCCCAGTACCCCGACGTGGAGCTGGAGCACATGTACGTGGACAACGCGGCCATGCAACTGGTGCGCGCGCCCAAGAAGTTCGACGTGGTCGTCACCGGCAACATGTTCGGCGACATCCTGTCCGACGAGGCCTCCATGCTCACCGGCTCCATCGGCATGCTGCCCTCGGCCTCGCTGAACACGAAGAACCAGGGCCTGTACGAACCCAGCCACGGCAGCGCGCCGGACATCGCCGGCAAGAACCTGGCCAATCCTCTGGCTACAATACTGTCCGCTGCCATGATGCTCAAATTCACTTTCAACCAGACCGAAGCCGCCGACCGCATTGAACATGCGGTGAGCAGCGTGCTTGCGTCCGGCTTGCGCACGACCGACATCTGGTCTGAAGGCACGACCAAGGTGAGCACCCGCGGCATGGGCGATGCCGTCGTGGCCGCCATCACCAAAACCATTACCAAGGGCTGATCCAGCTCCGGTTCGTCACGCCCCTCCCCGGCACGACGAGCCGGGGCTCAAAAGGTTTTTCAACTTTTAAAGGGCGTTGACATGAAACTCGTAGGACTCGTAGGCTGGCGCGGCATGGTCGGTTCCGTGCTGATGGACCGCATGGTCGCGGAAAGCGACTTCGACCTGATCGAACCGCTGTTCTTCTCCACCTCCAACGCAGGCGGCAAAGCCCCTGCCATGGCGAAGAACGAAACCACGCTGCAGGACGCGCACGACATCGCGGCCCTCAAGCGCTGCGACATCGTCATCACCGCCCAGGGCGGCGACTACACCAGCGAGGTCTATCCCAAGCTGCGCGCCGCCGGCTGGAACGGCCACTGGATCGATGCCGCGTCCACGCTGCGCATGGACAAGAGCGCCGTCATCATCCTGGACCCGGTCAACCTGCCCGTGATCCAGAACGCGCTGGCCCACGGCGGCAAGGACTGGATCGGCGGCAACTGCACCGTGAGCTGCATGCTCATGGGCGTGGGTGCACTGTACAAGGCGGGTCTGGTCGAGTGGATGAGCACGCAGACCTACCAGGCCGCATCGGGCGGCGGTGCACAACACATGCGCGAGCTGCTCACGCAATACGGCACGCTCAACGCCGAAGTGAAGGCCCTGCTGGACGACCCCAAGAGCGCCATTCTGGAGATCGACCGCAAGGTGATCGCCAAGCAGCGTTCTCTCAACGGTGCCGAAACCGCCAACTTCGGCGTGCCGCTCGGTGGTTCCCTGATTCCCTGGATCGACAAGGACCTGGGCAACGGCATGTCCAAGGAAGAGTGGAAAGGCATGGCCGAGACCAACAAGATCCTCGGCATGGGCGAGGGCTTCAGCGCGCCGGCCATTCCGGTGGACGGCTTCTGTGTGCGCGTGGGCGCCATGCGCTGCCACAGCCAGGCCCTGACCTTCAAGCTCAAGAAGGACGTGCCCGTGGCCGATATTGAAGCCATGATCGCGGCCGACAACGCCTGGGTCAAAGTGGTGCCGAACACGCGCGAGGCCACGGTCAAGGACCTGACCCCGGTGGCCGTGACCGGCACGATGACGATTCCGGTCGGTCGCATCCGCAAGCTGGCCATGGGCCCCGAATACCTGGGCGCATTCACCATTGGTGACCAGTTGCTGTGGGGCGCAGCGGAGCCGCTGCGGCGCATGTTGCGAATCCTGCTGGACGCCTGAACGCCCGCTGGGTCGGGCGCAGGGGTGGCGCGGCATGGAAATGGTGCGTTGCAAGTCAGCAACGCAAATTCGAGGACCAAACACGACAAACGGTGGGCTGGGAAACTCAAGCGGATTCTCAGCTTGTCACCGTAATCCGTTGATGTTAAGGTCAAAATTAGGTTTTTTCCTTCGAGGTCCAAGTGCCATTCAAACCCCGCCCTACCCCATTTCAATCGGCGCGCCAGGTGCGACAAATCACCGGGTTTGGTGGCTTGCAAGCAATCGCCGCGGCCGCCTTGCTGTGTGCCTCGCTCACGCACCATGGTGCTGCTCAAGCGCTGGCGTTGGGTCGTGTGGTTGTGCAATCTGCGCTCGGCGAACCCCTGAGAGCGGAGATCGACGTTCCAGACATCAACGCTGAAGAGGCGGCCAGCCTTCGGGTGGGACTGGCATCTGCCGAAACGTTCCGGGGCTCCGGAATGGAGATGAACGCGGCATTGGCCGGGCTGCAGATTTCGCTGCAAAAGCGAGCGGATGGTCGGTCATTCCTTCGACTGACCAGTCCCCGCCCGGTGAACGAGCCTTTCGTGGACTTGATCGTGGAGGCCAATTGGGCATCCGGTCGCATCGTTCGCGACTACACCCTCCTTTTTGATCCACCCAACCTGCGCCCCGCGCCTCGGCCCGCTCCTGTTGCACCCGGCGTGAGTTCACCGCCAGCGTCCACCCGTGCCCAGCCAGTGCTGCCCAGCACGCCACTGCCGCCGCCGGTGGCGCAAGCCACCCCGGCACCTTCGGTGAGCCGCCCAGCAGCTCCTGAGCAGGCGGCACCTGCACAGCCCCCACGCGCAACCCCAAGCCCGGCCCCCACCGGGTCCGCCGGTGGCGGACAAGTGCGTGTCCAGGCAGGAGACACCGCCGGCCGCATTGCAGCAGCCAACAAACCAGCCAACGTGTCGTTGGACCAGATGCTCGTTGCCATGCTTCGTTCCAGCCCGAACGCTTTCATCGGTGGCAACGTCAACCGGATCAAGGCCGGCGCAGTGGTCGATCTCCCGACGGCCGACCAGGCGGGGGCCGTCAACGCTGGTGAGGCCCGGCAAACAATCGCAGCCCAAAGTCGCGATTTCAACGATTTCCGCCGGCGTCTGGCCGGTGCTGCACCGGAGGCTGAGGTTGGCGTTGCGGACCGCCAAGCGGCCGGACGCGTGCAGACTGAAGTTAAAGACGCGGCCCCTGCGGCACCCGCTGCGGACAAGCTCACGCTGTCCAAAGGCGCGACACCCGCGCAAACTGCCAGCGAAGAACAGATCGCCAAGGATCGCCAGGCCAAGGAAGCATCGACCCGCGTGGCCGAGCTCTCGCGCAACATCGAAGAACTGTCCAAACTCGGCACGCCCGCACCTGGAGCCACGGCGCCTGCAGCCACCGCTCCTGCTGCGACGCCGGCCGCACCGGCAACACCTGCCACGCCGGCGGCCAGCCCCGCACCAGCAGTGACCGCCGCAACGCCAACGCCCGACACCGCCACGCCGGCAGCGTCGCCAGCTGCGCCGCCAGTGGCTGCGGATGCACCGGCTCCGGCCCCAACTCCGACGCCAACCCCCCAGGCACCTCCACCAGCACCCGTGCCGCTGCCAGACGAGCCTTCGTTCATTGACCAGCTGCGGGACAACCCCTTGGTGCTGCCGCTGGCTGGCGGCCTGTTGGCCCTGCTGGCCGGCTTCGGCATCTACCGCATGCGTCAGCGCAAAGGTGGCTCCAGTGTCGACAGCTCGTTCCTGGAAAGCCGGTTGCAACCCGACTCGTTCTTCGGTTCCAGCGGTGGGCAGCGCATCGACACGGCAGAGTCCGTCGCCTCCGGATCTTCAATGGTGTATTCACCCAGCCAGCTCGATGCGGCAGGCGATGTGGATCCCGTGGCAGAGGCGGACGTGTACCTCGCCTACGGACGCGATCTGCAGGCCGAGGAAATTCTCAAAGAAGCGATGCGCAGCACGCCGACCCGCGTGGCCATTCACAACAAGCTGCTGGAGATCTATGCCAAGCGGCGCGACGCCAGGGCCTTCGAAGTGGTGGCCACCGAAGCGTTTGGCCTGACACAAGGCCAGGGCCCCGAGTGGGATCGCGCGTGCGAACTGGGCAAAGAACTGGATCCGAGCAACCCCCTGTACCAGCCGGGAGGCAAACCCCTCACCAAGTCTGGCGCCGTGGAAAGCTTTGTGGGTGCGGGTGCCAATACCATGCCGTTCGCAAGCAGCACGATGTCAGACTCTTCAGGTGCTCAAGCCGCAGGCACGAGCGACCTCGATCTCGATCTGGATTTCTCGCTGGACGAGCCCCAACCGGAAGAACACATCGACGCAACCCCGGCCAGCATGGCGCGCGATGCTGCCATGTCGGACATGGGAGACCTGCAGGCCACGGAAGCATTGACCAGCAAAGCGGCTGAGGCGTCGGGCCCTTCGTCCATGTCGATGGACTTCGACCTCGACTTTCCGTCACAGCCCGATCACTTGCAAACGACGGCATTCAACGCAACCCCGGCACCCGGAGATGCCTCCCCTGCCATGCAGGCTGCTCAGAACGCGCCTACTTTCGACCTGAGCGAGGAAGCACCGGATTTCGGTCTCGACATGGATTTTCCCGACGAAGCGACCTCTCCAGCGCCCACCACGAAGGCAGCCGTGGGCGGCTCGCCCGAGTTGATGACGTTTGATCTGAACGACCTCAATCTCGATCTGGACTCGCCGGCCGAGGACACCCATGCGTCCAACGATGTGTCGGGCCAGGAGAACCCCCTGGAAACCAAGCTCTCCTTGGCCGAGGAATTCCGCGCAATTGGTGACTTCGAAGGTGCACGATCGCTGGCCGAAGAAGTGCTTGCGGAAGCGTCTGGTTCGCTCAAGAACAAGGCAGGCACCTTCCTGGCCGATCTGGCTTGAGCCACTCGGCCAGCGACGAACCAAACCCTTCGAGCCAGCAACAGACCTCGCAGAATCCCGTGCCTGACGTGACTCGCATCGCCTTGGGTGTGAGCTACAACGGCCGGGCTTACGAAGGCTGGCAGAGTCAGCTGGGGGGTCAAACCGTGCAGGACAAACTGGAGCAGGCCCTCACCCGCTTCGGGGCCGTTGACCCCATCAAGACCCTGTGTGCTGGTCGCACCGACTCTGGCGTGCACGGTCTCATGCAGGTGGTGCACTTCGACACCCCGCTGGATCGCGACGAAAACGCTTGGGTACGGGGCACCAACAGCTTCTTGCCCCCCGACATCGCGATCCAGTGGGCGCGTCACGTCGACAGCAGCTTTCACGCTCGCGGCAGCGCTCGCTCGCGTCGCTATGCGTACGTGCTGCTCGAATCCCCCGTGCGTCCCAGCGTGGACGCCGGCCAAGTGGGCTGGGTGTTTCGCCCGTTGGCTCTGGAGCCGATGGTGCAAGCGGCGCAGGCGCTGGTGGGCGAACACGATTTCTCCTCCTTCCGTGCCGCCCAGTGCCAGGCCCATTCGCCGGTCAAGCACCTGATGCGCGCCGAGGTCACGCGTCGCGGCGCCTACTGGCGCTTCGAGTTCGAGGCGTCGGCTTTCCTGCACCACATGATCCGCAACATCATGGGCTGCCTGATCACTATTGGCATCGGAAGCCGTCCTCCCGAGTGGATGACCGAGGTCCTGCTCGCTCGCAGCCGTGATGTGGCCGCCCCCACCTTTTCCCCTGACGGCCTGTATTTCCTCGGACCGGTCTACGATCCAGCATGGGGCTTGCCACAGCGCACGCCCACCTTCGACTGGTTGCCATGAACGCTCACCGCACCCGCATCAAGATTTGCGGCCTCACGCGCGAGGTCGATGTGGACGCGGCCGCCCGTGCCGGCGCCGATGCCGTGGGCTTCGTGCTGTACGACAAGAGCCCGCGCCACATCACGCCCGAGCGCGCCGGCGAACTGGCCCGGCGCCTGCCGCCCTTCGTCACGCCGGTGCTGCTGTTCGTCAACGCCAGCCCCGAGCACATCCAACGGGCGTGTGCTGAAGTTCCCAACGCCTTGCTGCAATTCCACGGTGACGAGTCGCCCGACGACTGCCTGGCAGCAGGCCGGCCCTTCATGCGCGCGGCACGCATACCCGCAGGACCCGCCGGGCATGGCTTCGATCTCCTAAAATACGCCTCTGACTTCTCGGCAGCCCAGGCCCTCCTGCTCGACGCTCATGTCGAAGGCTACGGCGGCGGAGGTCAATCCTTCGACTGGACGGCATTTCCTTGGTCACACCCGCTTCTAAACGCCAGCTCTCGCCTCGTTTTGTCTGGTGGACTCACGCCTGCAAACGTGACCGATGGCATCACGTGCGTGCGGCCCTGGGCCGTTGATGTGAGTTCCGGCGTCGAGGTGTCCAAGGGCATCAAAAGCCCGGACCTCATGAACGCCTTCATCGCTGCCGTTCGCGCAGCCGATGAACACCTTTCCCGCCTGCCCTGATCGTCCCCGATCTTGGGTTGGGCAGCCGAACCGAGATCACTCCATGCAGACTTACCAACAACCCGACGCCCGCGGCCACTTCGGCATTTACGGCGGCAGCTTCGTGAGCGAAACGCTCACCCACGCGATCAACGAACTCAAGGCTGCGTACGCGAAGTACCAGCACGATCCCGAGTTCCTCGCTGAATTCAGGAGCGAGCTCGCGCATTTCGTGGGCCGGCCCAGCCCGGTCTACCACGCCGCGCGCATGAGCCGTGAAGCGGGCGGCGCGCAGATCTTCCTGAAACGCGAAGACCTCAACCACACCGGCGCACACAAGATCAACAACACCATCGGCCAAGCCATGCTGGCCAGGCGCATGGGCAAGCCGCGCATCATTGCCGAGACGGGCGCCGGCCAGCACGGTGTGGCCACCGCCACCATCTGCGCGCGCTACGGCCTGGAATGCGTGGTTTACATGGGCAGCGAAGACGTCAAGCGACAGAGCCCCAACGTCTACCGGATGAAGCTGCTGGGTGCGACCGTTGTGCCGGTCGATTCCGGCAGCCGCACGCTGAAAGACGCGCTCAACGAGGCCATGCGCGACTGGGTGGCCAACGTGGACAACACCTTCTACATCATCGGCACCGTGGCGGGCCCGCACCCGTACCCGATGATGGTGCGCGACTTCCAGAGCGTGATCGGCGAGGAATGCCTGGTGCAGATGCCCGAGATGCTGGCCGACGCCGGCTGCAAGAACGAGCAGCCCGACGCGGTGATCGCCTGCGTGGGTGGTGGCAGTAACGCCATGGGCATCTTCTACCCCTACATTGAGCACGAGAAAACGCGCCTGATCGGTGTGGAAGCCGCCGGCGAAGGCATGGAGAGCGGAAAACACTCGGCCTCGTTGCAAAAGGGCAGCCCGGGCGTGCTGCACGGCAACCGCACCTATGTGCTGCAGGACGACAACGGTCAGGTGACCGAAACGCACAGCGTGAGCGCCGGTCTGGACTATCCCGGTGTCGGACCGGAGCATGCGTTCCTCAAGGACATCGGCCGCGCCGAGTACGTGGGCATCACCGATGCCGAGGCGTTGGAAGCGTTCCATTACCTGTGCCGCACCGAAGGCATCATCCCCGCGCTTGAGTCGAGCCATGCCGTGGCCTACGCCATGAAGTTGGCCAAGACCATGAAGCCCGACCAGTCGATCCTGGTCAACCTCTCGGGCCGGGGCGACAAGGACATCGGCACCGTGGCCGACCTGTCCAGCGCCGATTTTTATTGTCGACCGAGCTGCCGCGGGCAGTCGGTCAAAGGCAGCGTTGCCACCATCGAGGTGAAAAAATGAGCCGTATCGATGCGACCTTTGCCGCGCTGAAGAAGCAGGACCGCAAGGCCCTGATCCCCTTCGTCACCGCCGGTTTCCCTTACGCCGACATCACGCCCGACCTGATGCACGGCATGGCCGAGGCCGGTGCCGACGTGATCGAACTCGGCGTGCCGTTCTCCGACCCCTCGGCCGATGGCCCGGTAATTCAGAAGGCAGGTGATCGCGCGCTGGCGGCCGGCATTGGCCTGACCCAGGTCATTGCCATGGTGCGCACCTTCCGCGAGCGCAACGACACCACGCCCGTGGTGCTCATGGGCTACGCCAACCCAGTCGAGCGCTATGACCAGAAGCACGGCGCGGGCGCCTTCGTGCGCGACGCATCGGCCGCCGGTGTGGACGGTGTGCTGATCGTCGACTACCCGCCCGAGGAGTGCGAAGACTTTGCCGCCTCGCTGCGCGAACACGGCATGGACCTGATCTTCCTGCTCGCTCCCACCTCCACCGACGAGCGCATGGCGCAGGTGGCGCGTGTGGCCACTGGTTATGTGTACTACGTGTCGCTCAAGGGCGTCACTGGTGCCGGCACGCTCGATGTGGGTCAGGTCGAGGCCATGTTGCCGCGCATCCGCTCGCATGTGAGCGTGCCCGTGGGCGTGGGCTTCGGCATCCGGGACGCGGAAACTGCGCGCGCCATCAGCCGTGCGGCCGATGCCGTGGTGATCGGCAGCAAGATCATCCAGTTGATCGACAACGAACCGCACGAAAAAGTGGTGGCCGTGGCGTCCAACTTCATTCGCACGATCCGCAAGGCACTCGACGCATAATTCCGGGTGGCGTCCTTGGGGCGCCACCGCATGGAGAAAACCACATGTCCTGGCTCGAAAAACTGCTGCCCCCCAAGATCACCCCCACCGACCCGACCGAGCGCCGCAGCGTGCCCGAGGGCTTGTGGATCAAGTGCCCCAGCTGCGAGGCCGTGCTCTACAAGAACGATCTGGAGAAGAACCAGAACGTCTGCCCGCACTGCACCCACCACCACCGGATTGGCGCGCGCGCGCGGCTCAACGCGTTTCTGGATGCCGAAGGCCGCTACGAACTCGCCCAGGAAGTGCTGCCCGTCGACGCCCTCAAGTTCAAGGACAGCCGCAAGTACCCCGAGCGCCTGAAAGACGCACTCGAGACCACCGGAGAGACCGATGCGCTGATCGTCATGGGCGGCGCGGTGCACGGCATCAGCCTGGTGGTGGCGTGCTTTGAATTCGACTTCATGGGCGGCTCCATGGGTTCGGTGGTCGGCGAGCGCTTCGTGCGTGGCGTCGAAGAAGCCATTGCGCAAAAAGTGCCGTTCGTGTGTTTCACTGCCACCGGTGGCGCGCGCATGCAGGAGGGCCTGCTCTCTCTCATGCAGATGGCCAAGACCAACGCCTCCCTCACGCGTCTGGCCAAGAAGGGCCTGCCCTACATCAGCGTGCTCACCGACCCGACCATGGGCGGCGTGAGCGCGGGCTTCGCCTTCCTGGGCGACGTGGTGATCGCCGAGCCCAAGGCGCTGATCGGCTTTGCCGGCCCTCGCGTGATCGAAAACACCGTGCGGGTGAAGCTGCCCGAAGGCTTCCAGCGCGCCGAGTTCCTGCAGACCAAAGGCGCGGTCGATTTCATCTCCGACCGGCGCGAGCTGCGAGCCACCATCGCCAACACTTTGGCCATGCTGCAGCGCCAGAGCGCCGACGCGGTGGTCAACGATTGAGTTCCGAGCCCGCGGCCGGGGCGCTCACGCTGTCTCAGCTTCCCCTGTTTCCGCTGCAGACCGTCCTGTTTCCTGGCGGGTGGTTGCCGCTTCGCATCTTCGAGGTTCGTTACCTCGACATGATCGGCCGCTGCCACAAGGCGGGTGCGCCGTTTGGTGTGGTCTGCCTGAGCGAAGGCAGCGAGGTGCGCCGGGTCAATCCCTCGGCAGCACCCACCGGTGACAGCTTCGCCAAGGAAGTGTTTCACGGGGTGGGCACGCTGGCCCACATCGAAAGTCTGGACCGCCCTCAGCCCGGGCTCATGGTGATCAAGTGCCGCGGCCTGCAGCGTTTCCACATCAACCGCCGCAGCCAGCTGCCGCATGGCCTGTGGGTGGCCGACGTGACGCTGGACGAGCCGGAGTCGATCGTGGCCGTGCCGTCCGACCTGGCGAACACCCGCGATGCGCTGAAGCGCCTGCTGCACAACCTGCAGGAGCGCGACCCCGAGAGCCTGGACCAGTTGCCACTGCAACCGCCTTACCACTGGGACGACAGCGGCTGGGTGGCCAACCGTTGGGCCGAGTTGCTGCCGACACCGGCCGAACTCAAGCAGCGCTTGATGGCGCTGGACAACCCGCTGCTGCGTCTGGAACTGGTATCGGACCTGCTGGACAAGCTGGGTCTGGAGAACTGATCCCCGCGCCCTGCCTCAATCGGGCAGCAGCGAGAGCGCCTGCATGTAGCGCTCTCCCACCATCAACGCATCCCAATCGCGCGCCGCAGCACGCGGCAGCAAGGCCAGGCGCCGCTCTTCGCTGGCCGGGTTGGGCACCCAGTCGCCCTGCAGGCAAGCCTTCGACAAATCGTTGATGGCTTCGTCGATCGGTGCCCCTCCCTCTTCCACCGACTGGTTGCACAGCAAGACCATGTCGCAGCCTGCTTGCAAGGCGGCCAGTGCAGCAGTGGTGAAGCTCACCGCCTGACCATCGATCTGCCGCGCCGCGGCCATGCTGAGGTCGTCACTGAAGATGGCGCCGGTGAAGCCCAGGCGATGGCGCAGCACCTCCTGCAGCCATCGTGCAGAGAAACCGGCTGGGCGTTGGTCGACCTTGGGGTAGATCACGTGGGCCGGCATCACCGCTTGCAGGCTGGCCGAAAGCCAGCCGTAGGGCGCAGCGTCCTCAGCCAGGATGGCTTTCAGGCTGCGCCGGTCAACAGGGACGGCGAGGTGTGAATCGGCCTTGACGAAACCATGGCCCGGAAAGTGTTTACCGCAGTTGCCCATGCCGCTTTGCAACAGGCCGTGCATCACCGTCTGCGCGAGCAGCGTGACGATGCGCGGATCGCGGCCGAAAGAGCGGTCACCAATCACCGAACTCTCGCCAAAATCGAGGTCCAGAACGGGTGTGAAGCTCAGGTCGACACCGCATGCGCGCAGCTCGGCACCCAACACATAACCGGCGGCGGTGGCCGCGTTGCAGGCCTGCAAGGTGGCGACACCTTCGGGCTCGCCAGCCTTGGCCGGGCGCATGGCCAAGGCGCCCAGTGCGGCCATCGGTGGCAGGTGGGTGAAGCCGTCGGTGCGGAATCGCTGCACGCGGCCACCTTCGTGGTCCACTGCGATCAGCAGGTCGGGCCGCACGGCCTTGATCTGGCGGCACAACTGCGTGAGTTGCACCCGGTTGTGCCAGTTGCGGCCAAACAGGATCACGCCACCGACCAAGGGGTGGGCCAGCCGCTGGCGGTCGGTGGTGGTGAGGCTGTGGCCAGCCACGTCGATGATGAGGGGGGCGTGTGGATTCATGGGGGCGGATGTCAAAGGTTGGGTCGCCGTCAATCGCGTTCAACGATGACGAAGCTGGCAGCGTAGTCGGTCTCGTCGGTCAAGGTCACATGCGCACGCAGGCCCTTGGCTTCAAACCAGGTCTTGAGCTCGCCGTGCAGCACGATGACCGGCTGTCCACTGGGCAGGTTGGCGATCTCGCAGCCCCGCCAGGTCATGGGCATGCGCATGCCGAGGCCGATGGCCTTGGAAAAGGCTTCCTTGGCGGAAAAACGCGTGGCAAGAAAGCGCAAGCCGCGCTGGGGCCAACGCGCGCTGCGTTTCTGCCACACATCGAACTCGGCGTCGCTCAGCACCTTGCGCACGAAGCGTTCGCCCTGGCGCTCGAACGTCGCCTGGATGCGGCGGATGTCGCAGATGTCGGTGCCGATACCGTAGATCATCGATCAGAGGCCTCGGCGATGCAGCGGTTGTACTCAGCGATGGTGGTGCTGTAGCCCAGCTCCAGCGCATCGGCCATCAAGGCGTGCCCGATCGAGACCTCGCTCACACCGGGCACCGCGCGCAGAAACGCGGTGAGGTTCTCGCGGTTCAGATCGTGCCCGGCGTTCACGCCCAACCCGGCATCCAGCGCGGCCTGCGCGGCAGCGCGAAAACGCTCGAGCTGCTCAGCCCGCTGCGGCGTGTGCCACGCGGCGGCATAAGGCTCGGTGTAGAGCTCCACACGATCGGCGCCCACGGCCTTGGCGCCGACCATCTGGAGGGCATCGGCGTCCATGAACAGGCTCACCCGCACACCCAGCACATGACACTCGTCGATCAACGGGCGCAGGCGATCGGCATCGGCAGGGAAACTCCAACCGTGGTCGCTGGTGAACTGCCCCTCGCTGTCGGGCACGAACGTGACCTGGTGGGGCCGCACCTCGCGCACAAAGCCCATGAGGTTGTGGAAGGGGTTGCCTTCGATGTTGTATTCACGGTCCGGCCACGCCTTCATGAGTTCGGACAGGTCGTGCACGTCGTGCGCGCGGATGTGGCGCTCGTCCGGACGCGGATGCACGGTGATGCCATGCGCACCGGCCTGCAGGCAGAGCGTGGCTGCACGGGTGACCGATGGAATGCCGAGGTGGCGGGTGTTGCGCACCAGGGCCACCTTGTTGAGGTTGACGGACAGCGCGGTGCGCAGGTGTGGGGTGGTGGCCGCGTTCATGGGGAGGGCTCGGGGTTGGAGTTTGCCGCTTCACCCTGTACGGGTGCCACGGTGGAACGGGGCCGCGTCATCGCTTGCACATCCAGCATGAGTTGCCGCGTCTTGAACACCCGCACGCCGCAATGGTAGTGCAGCAAATGGCGCAGCTGCGGGCGCAGGGCTTGCAGCGCACTGACGCAGGCCCGCAGCGTTGCAATGAAGGGTGCCGGACCATCCATGGCGGCTTGCAGGCCCAGCCACTGGTCACCGCTCAGCGGATGCGCGTCGTCCGCGTGCGCGGCGCGCAGGCCGCTCTCGGGGGTCAGTACATAAAGCGCTTCCGGGTCGAGGGGCGCCAGCGTGTTGGCCTCCTGCGCCAAGTCGGGCAACAAACCCACATCGCGCAGCAGCAGCAACTCGAACGCCCGCAGGATCAGCTGCTGCGCATCGCTCTTCTCGGCGAGCAGCTGCACGGCTGTGGTGAAGTGGTCGAACAGGCGCTCGTGCGGATCGTCGCGCGCCAGCAGGCGCATGAGCAGTTCGTTGAGGTAGCTGCCCGAGATCAGCGCCTCGCCAGTGGGCATCACATGCCCGCCCTGCCATTGCGCCGACTTGAGCGTGCGCACCTCGGCGTCACCCGTCCACGACACCTGCAGGGGCTGCAGGGGCAGCAGTACGGGGCGGAACTGGGAGGTGGGCCGTTTCACGCCTTTGGCCACCAGCGCGATGCGGCCATGGTGGCGGGTGAAGACCTCAAGCACCAGACTGGTTTCGCTCCAGTCGTAGCGGTGCAGCACGAAGGCAGGTTCTTCGGCGACGCGTTTCAGGGCCACGGGTCAAGCAGCCGGCGGCTCACTCGTAGCCGAATGAACGCACGCGGGCGTCATCATCGGCCCAGCCCGAGCGCACCTTCACCCACAGCTCCAGGAACACCTTGCAGTCCCAGAGTTTTTCGAGCTCCTGGCGCGCCTCGGTGCCGATGCGCTTGAGTTTCTCGCCACCCTCGCCAATCACCATGCCCTTGTGGCCTTCGCGCTCCACCACGATGGTGGCGGCAATGCGTTTGAGCGAGCCCTCTTCCTCGAACTTGTCGATGATCACGGTCGAGGTGTAGGGCAACTCGTCGCCGGTGAGCCGGAAGAGTTTTTCGCGCACCATCTCGCTGGCCATGAAGCGCTCGCTGCGGTCGGTCAGGTCGTCAGGATCGTGCATCCAGGGCTGCTGCGGCAGGAACTTCTCGCAGATGCCGAACAGGCGCTCGATGTCCTTGGCGGTCTTGGCCGACATGGGTACGAACTCGGTGAACGGGTGGCGCTCCTGCATGGAGCGCAGCCACGGTGCCAGGTCACCACGGCGGTGCACCAGGTCGAACTTGTTGGCCAGCAGGATCACCGGCACATTGGCCGGCAGCAGCGACAGCACCTTGGCGTCGGCCAGATTGAAATGCCCAGCCTCCACCACGAAGAGGATCAGGTCCACGTCGCTCACGGCGCCCATCACGGTCTTGTTCAGCGCGCGGTTCAGCGCGTTGCCGTGGCGGGTCTGGAAGCCCGGGGTGTCCACAAAGATGAACTGCGTGGGGCCCACGGTGCGCATGCCGGTGATGCGGTGGCGAGTGGTCTGCGCCTTGCGCGAGGTGATGCTGACTTTCTGCCCCACCAAGGCGTTGAGCAAGGTCGACTTGCCCACGTTGGGCTTGCCGACGATGGCCACATAGCCGCAGCGTTGCTCGGTGGGATCGACGTCGGCTGCATCGCCGGTGGACTCGGCGGGTTCGTCCGTTGGCCCAATGGCTGTTTCCTTGCTCAAGGCCTTGGCCAGCATGGCATCAAGATCGGGATTGGACGGAGGATTCACAGGTGTGCGGGGCATGGCTTCAAGGTACCTTGGCGGAAGGGGCGACATCGGCGGTCGCGGGGGGCAAGGCATCGGCCTGCTTGGGATCGGCGGTGAGGTGCTGCAACATGGCCGCGGCGGCAGCTTGCTCACCAGCTCGCCGCGACGCCCCGATGCCGCGCTCGCTGCGGCCGGTTTCGGTCACGGTGCACTCCACATCAAAGGTCTGTTTGTGCGCCTCGCCCAGAGTGGCCACCACGCGGTAGACCGGCAACTTCATTTTGCGCCCCTGCAGCCACTCCTGCAATTCGGTCTTGGGGTCCTTGCCCATGGCGCTCATCTGCGCGTTGAGCTCCAGGCCGCTGTAGAGGCGGTGCACCAGCGCGGCAGCCACTTCAAAGCCTGCGTCAAGGTACACCGCACCGATCACCGCTTCGAGCGCATCGGCCAGGATGGAGGGGCGCTTCTGCCCACCCGAGCGCTTTTCGCCATCACCCAACCGAAGACCGGCCGACAGATCCAGGCGCGATGCGATCTCGAACAGGGTGTCCTGCTTGACCAGATTGGCGCGAACGCGGGACAAGTCGCCTTCGGGCAACTGGTTGAGTTTTTCGAACAGGAGCCCGGAGACGGCCAGGTTGAGCACCGAGTCGCCCAGGAATTCAAGTCGCTCGTTGTGGTCGGCGGTGAAACTGCGGTGAGTCAGCGCGCGCTCAAGCAAGCGCGGATTGGCAAAATTGTGTTGCAGGCGCCGTTGCAGCGCCAGAAGTTCCGGATTCAAGAATATGGGCGCTCCATCGAGCGCTCCCTGCCCAGGCTGCATGTCACTTCGAGCGGCCTTCGTATTTCATGACCAGATACGCTGGGCCGGCGAGGTGCACCTCACGGGTGTAGGCGAAAGAGACCACAACGCGATCACCTTCTTTGCCCACGATCAGGTCCTTGCCCGAGATGGTGCGAATGTCATCAATCTGCGACGCCTTGTCGAACGTACTGCGCACTTCAGCCACCGTTGTTCCCGCAGCCGCCTTGTCCACCGCCTTCTGCACGGCGATGTACTCGATGTAGGTGGGAACCAGCTGCGCAAACACCACGCCGGCCAACGCCAGCAAGATGCCCACGATGATCAGGCCCATGAAAGTCAGGCCTTGCTGTTGTCGCTTCAGTTTCATGACGTCATGCTCCAAGGGTGGTGATTTTTATTCAAAGGACCCGATGCGCCCCAGGTCGCCAAAATTCATCCAGACGAAGAAGGCCTTGCCGACGATGTTGCGCTCGGGCACAAAGCCCCAGTAGCGCGAGTCCAGCGAGTTGTCCCGATTGTCGCCCATCATGAAATAGTGACCCGCCGGCACCTTGCAGGTCACGCCTTCGACGGTGTATTTGCAGCCATCGGCAAACGGGAATTCGGTGGCACCCGGAATGAACGCGGGGCGGTCGTCGTCGTTGAGGGTGTTGTACTTGCGCTTGTCCAGCGTTTCCGCGAACTGCTTGGAATAGCGCATCGAATCGCTGTCAAAAAAATCGGCCTGCGCCACGCGCGGCACGACTTTGCCATTGACGGTCAATTGTTTGTTCAGGTAGGCCACCTCGTCGCCGGGCACACCGATCACTCGCTTGATGTAGTCCAGGCTGGGTTGGGGCGGGTAGCGGAACACCATCACGTCGCCGCGCTGAGGCTCGTTGTTGGCGATCAACTTGGTGTTGAACACCGGCAGGCGAACACCGTAGTGGAATTTGTTCACCAGAATCAGGTCACCCACCCGCAAGGTGGGGATCATGGAGCCCGACGGGATTTTGAACGGCTCGAACAGGAACGAGCGCAACACGAACACCGCCAGAATCACGGGGAACAGACCCGCAGTCCAGTCCAGCCACCAGGGTTGAGCAAGCAGCTTTTGCCGCGCGGGCTCCACGTCACCCTCAATCTGGCTGAAACCCTGCTTGAGCAAGGATTCCTTGCGCGTGTTGTGCTCCAACAGCAACTGCTCCGCCGCGCGCCGGCGCTGCGGCAGAAACACGGCCCTCTCTGCCAACCAGTACACACCGGTGACGACAGTGGCCAACATCAGCAGGAGGGCGAAGTTGCCTTCCACCACGCCGGTGTACCAAGCGCCCGTGTAGGCCACGAACGCCGCCAGGATCACCGCAGTGACCGTCCCCATGAGCGCCTGCATCAGTCCTGCACCTGCAATATGGCGAGGAACGCCTCCTGGGGAACTTCCACCGAGCCGATCTGTTTCATGCGCTTCTTGCCTGCTTTCTGCTTTTCGAGGAGTTTGCGTTTGCGGGAGATGTCACCGCCGTAGCATTTTGCCAGCACGTTCTTGCGCAGCGCCTTGATGGTTTCCCGCGCGATCACATTACCTCCAATGGCGGCCTGAATCGCCACATCGAACATCTGCCGGCTGATGATTTCGCGCATCTTGGCCACCACGGCACGGCCACGGTACTGCGACTGCGAGCGGTGCACGATGATGGACAAGGCATCGACCTTCTCGCCATTGAGCAGGATGTCCACCTTGACCACGTCGGCCGCCCGGTACTCCTTGAACTCGTAGTCCATGGAGGCGTAACCGCGGCTCACCGACTTGAGCTTGTCGAAGAAGTCCAGCACGATCTCGCCCAACGGCATGTCGTAGGTCAGCATGACCTGCTTGCCGTGGTAGGCCATGTTGAGCTGCAGGCCGCGCTTCTGGTTCGCCAGGGTCATGACCGCGCCCACGTATTCCTGCGGCATGTACAGATGTACGGTGACGATGGGCTCGCGGATCTCTTCCAGCCGACCTTGATCGGGCATCTTGGACGGGTTCTCCACCATGATGACTTCGCCGTCGGGCTTGGCCACCTGATACACAACACTCGGCGCGGTCGTGATGAGGTCCTGATCGAACTCGCGCTCCAGCCGTTCCTGCACGATCTCCATGTGCAGCAGGCCCAGGAAGCCGCAGCGGAAGCCAAAGCCCAGCGCTTGCGACACCTCCGGCTCGTATTGCAGCGAAGCGTCGTTGAGCTTGAGCTTTTCCAGCGCGTCGCGCAGAGAGTCGTACTGGTTGGCTTCGGTCGGGTACAGGCCGGCAAACACCTGGGGCTGTACTTCCTTGAAGCCAGGCAAGGCTTCTGTGGCCGGGCCCGCGTTGTTGGGCAGCTTCTTTTCCAGGGTGATGGTGTCGCCCACCTTGGCCGCCTGCAGTTCCTTGATGCCCGCAATAACGTAGCCCACCTCGCCGGCTTGCAGCGACTCGCGGGGCTCGTTGCCCGGCGTGAACACGCCCATGCTGTCGGCGTTGTAGACCGTGTTGGTCGCCATCATCTTGAAGCGCTCGCCCTTGAGCAGGTGCCCGTCGACCACGCGCACCAGCATCACCACGCCCACATAGGCGTCGTACCAGCTGTCCACGATCATGGCGCGCAGTGGCGCGTCGGGGTTGCCCTTGGGGTGGGGAATGCGCGCGACCACCGCCTCAAGGATGTCTTCGACGCCCATGCCGGTCTTGGCCGAGCAGGGAATGGCGTCGGTGGCATCGATGCCGATCACATCCTCAATCTCGCTCTTCGCGTTCTCGGGATCGGCGTTGGGTAGATCCATCTTGTTGAGCACGGGAACCACCTCCACACCGAGCTCGAGCGCGGTGTAGCAGTTGGCCACGGTCTGGGCTTCAACGCCCTGGCTGGCATCCACCACCAGCAGCGCGCCTTCGCACGCCGATAGCGAGCGCGACACCTCGTAGGAGAAGTCAACGTGGCCAGGCGTGTCGATCAGATTGAGGTTGTAGACCTGCCCATCACGCGCTTTGTACTTGAGTGCAGCGGTCTGGGCCTTGATGGTGATGCCGCGCTCCTTCTCGATGTCCATCGAGTCGAGCACCTGCTCGCTCATCTCGCGATCGGAGAGGCCGCCACAGAGGGAAATGATGCGATCGGCGAGCGTGGACTTGCCATGGTCGATGTGCGCGATGATCGAAAAATTGCGGATGTGATTCATCAGGAGAGCGGCTCAAACACTGGGGAAAACCGCGGTTCCGAGCAGGAACGAGCGGCCATAAAAAAGGGCGCGTCAGCTGCTGACGCGCCCGTAACCAACAATCAATGGCAACTGCGATAGTTGGGGTTTCATTGTAGGCAAAAAGCCCGGAATGCACACCACAGAACCACCGACAGTCCCTTGTTGCGACGCAGCAACGTGAACTTTATACACAGCATATCCACAAGATGACGGGAAAACTTGTGGGCCGGCTGTGGACGACCTGGGGACTTCCGAGACCACTCCCACATCGTGGGTCAATGCAGCATCTCGACGCAGGAATTTCTCCGAAAACAGGCCTATTTTAGCGAAATCGGTCAACACAAGATCGTTGATAGTAAGTATCCACTAACAAATCTTCTTGGCGAAGCGCGTCTGCTCGACTCTAAGCACTGTGGCGAATCGGCCACCCTCGGAAAAAACCCCCAGATCCAAAGGGTCTGAGGGTTTTTGAAGCCTCCGACCAGCGGTCAGAGAGGACCGGCTCAGCGAAGCGGGCGGATCACAGCGTACTGCGCCCACTCACCGCGACGGAACAGCACATTCACCGGTCGCGACTTGTCGATCTTGCTGAGCGCTGTCTCCATATCTTTCAAGCTCGCGGTGTCCGTGTTGGCAATGGCCACGATGACGTCGCCCTCGCGCAAACCGGCACGCGCCGCAGGCCCCTCAGCCGAAGCAATGCGCACACCCCCCTTGAGGTTGAGTTCCTTCTTTTCAGCGGCGGTCAACTCGGCCAGGCCCAGACCCAGCGATTGCACGGCGTTGCTCGCCTGGGGCTTGGTGGGCTCAGGTGCTGCGGCCTTCACCTCTGCCTTTTCGGGCTCCAACTCCGCCACCGTGATGAACAGTTCCTTCTGCGCGCCACGACGCAAGACCGTCACGGCGCTCTTGTTGCCTGGCTTGGTGTTGCCCACAAAGCGCGGCAAGTCCACCGACTTCTCAATTGTCTTGCCGTCGAACTTCAAGATGATGTCGCCCGGTTCGACGCCCGCTTTCGCCGCGGGCGAATCGGGCTCTACACCCCGAACCAATGCACCCTTCGGGCCGCCAAGCCCGAGCGACTCGGCCACCTCCTTGCTCACTTGGTCGATCTGCACACCGATGCGACCGCGCGTCACACGGCCGGTGGTCTTGAGCTGATCCGACACACGCACCGCTTCATCGATCGGGATGGCGAACGAGATGCCCTGAAAACCGCCCGAGCGCGAATAGATCTGGCTGTTGATGCCGATCACCTCGCCCCGCATGTTGATC
Source organism: Hydrogenophaga sp. (assembly GCF_018780385.1). GTDB lineage: Bacteria > Pseudomonadota > Gammaproteobacteria > Burkholderiales > Burkholderiaceae_C > Hydrogenophaga. The sequence goes on from NZ_JADMJO010000035.1 coordinate 100,902, forward strand.
AGCGGCCCACCCGAATTGCCCGGGTTGATTGCCACGTCGGTCTGGATGAACGGCAGGAAGTCGCCGGTGTCGCGCTGCTTGGCGCTCACGATGCCGGCGGTCACGGTGTTCTCAAGACCGAACGGCGATCCGATGGCCATCACCCATTCGCCCACCCGCAGCCGGTTCACATCGCCGATCTTCACCGGTGCCAGGCCGGTGGCCTCGATCTTCACGACCGCCACATCAGTGCGTTTGTCGGCACCCACCACCTTGGCCTTGAATTCGCGGTTGTCTGGCAAGGTGACGAGCAACTCGTCGGCTCCCTCCACCACATGGGCGTTGGTCATGATCAGACCATCCGCGCTCAGGATGAAGCCCGAGCCCACCCCGCGCGGCTGTGCATCCTCAGACGGTCCGCGCTCCTGCCGGGGCGTGCGCGGCGTCATGCCGGGCGGCACCGGAATGCCGAAACGCTTGAAGAACTCGAGCATCTGCTCATCGGGTGCACCACCCGCCCCCGGACGGGCGGCCACGGCGCGCTCCAGCGTTCTGATGTTGACCACCGAGGGTCCCACCAGATCAACCAGATCGGTGAAGTCAGGCAGGCCTCGCACACTGGCCGCAGGCGTCACCGGAACCACCGTCTGCGCTGAAAGAGAGGGGTGCAGCATGAGCAATGCTGTCCCGATCGCGGCCAGTGCCAGCAGGGGTTGTTGAGTACGTTTAGGGTGCGTCATGGTGATCCTTTACACAAACGCAAGTAGCAGAACCGGGCGGCGTGCATGCCGCGGCGCAGGACTCAATAAAACCTTGCGCAGATGCGGCTCCACCCAACAAAAACAAGTCGGCAGGTTTACCGAGTCCGTTCCAACGCAAGGGCAAAGCGGCGCAGCGTCGACGGAGGAACCTCTCCCAACACCGTCAGCCAATGATCGCCCACCCGCTTGCTGACAGAGTGCGTTGCGCCGACGGCAGCCGCCTTCTCCAGTCCATGGCGTTGCGGATCGAAGGGTTCGACGAACAGGGACACCGAGGCCAAGCCGTCTGAGAACACCCATTGCATCGGTGCTGTGCCAGGTGCTTGGGCGGCGCCGGCGTCGCGCGTGTGGCAACTCATGGCCGTGAATCCGGGCACGGCTTCTTTCAAACGCCAGCCCTCAGCTTCCGCCGTGGTCTTCTTGAGCACGGGTTTGTGCACTTCATAACCACGCGTGTCCTTCATCAGTCGCTGGAGCTTGTCCATGCTGACCGAGGCATCCAGGTGAAGTTCGGAGAACGCCATTTGCTCCAGCACGGCCCCCTGCTCGCCCAGCGTCTGCAGCTTCACCACCAGACCTGTCTGCCGTTCGGACCAGATGCGATAGCCAAACCGCAGTTCATCCCTGGGCAGGATTTCAACCATGTCGGCCAAGTGCCCCGCCACACGTTGAACACCGGTCTCGCGCGCCGAATAGAACTGTGGAATCAGGTTGCTCGGCGTGCGCAGCAACTCGGGAAACATGCCCAGCGACTCGCGCTTTTCAACAAACGCCGTCTTGGTCTCCGGCTCGAACGTGATGACCTCGTTGTTGCGGCGAATGGTCGTGCGAGGCGTACCCGTCAGCGTGTCGACGCGCTCCATCTGCTGGGTACCGTCGCACACATGCCAGATCTTCGAAGCGGACATCGCGGGGCCGGCCGACACCACCAGCGTGCCGGTGTAGGCCCGCTGACGCGAAGCCTCGTGCATGCGGGTGAGCCACTCATTGACGGTTCGCGCCCCGTTCTGGGCGCCCGGGCTGACCTGCGCCTGCAAGGGCCCGCCCAACAGCAGCCCCGCAGCCAACAAGGCCATGGCGCCCACCGGCCGCCAGCGCCCACGGCGAGCAAGACTGCGTGGGATGTGCACGAACGAGGCATCTGCAAAAACAGGCATGTTGGGACTGGCGGCAAACAGGTGTGGCGTCATGGCGGTTCAGCGCCCCCCGGCGTCGTACGTCGCGTTGCGAATGAACCCGGAAGGCATTTGCAAGGCAGACATGCCGCCGTGCTGGCGGTGCTCGGCCAGCAGTGCTTCGAGCTGGGCATCGCGAATCAAAACGCCCTGATCGGTGCTGACCACCACCGGCGAGGTGGTCGGAGGCACCTTGGCCGTTGCCGCCTTCGTGGGCTGCAGGGTGGGCATGGAATCAGTGCCGGGTGATGTCAACGCCAATTGAGCGCCGGTAGCGCCATCCAGCACACCTCCCGATCCAACCACCACACTCCAACTCACGGCCATCACGGCCGCGACGGAAGCAAGCCCTGCCACCAGCTTCCACCGAAAGACGGCATCGTTGGCGGCATCGCTGTGGCGATTGGTGGCGCGACCAGCAATCACCTCTACAGGCCGCAGCGGTGTGGCATCCGATTCGGTGCCCTGTGTTTGCAGACCGCGTCGGACAGCGGCCAGGAAATCGTTGGTCGACTTCGAGCTGATCGGGTCTTCATGCCCACGGAGAACATCCCCGATCACCTGATAGCAGTGCCAGTTCGACAACGTCGAAGCCGACGCGTCCAAGGAAGCCAGCAAGGCGCCCAGCTCCGATGCGCTGATTTCCCCATCGGCCAACGCTGACAAAGCGAGGTCGCTGCCCAAACCGTTCGTGGGGGCTGCTGCGTTTTCACCTGGCAACTGGTTGTGATGTTGTGCGGCATTCATGATTCATTTCCCCGTGTGCAGTGCAATCGGCCGAGTTCGTGTCAATCGACTGCTTGCGTCGTTACCAGCGCTTACCCGTCTGGCGCTCCAGCATGGGCTTGATACGCCCCGAAATCGCCTCGCGGGCCCGGAATATCCGCGAACGAACGGTTCCGATGGGACATTCCAGTGCCTGCGCTATTTCCTCGTAACTCATGCCCTCAATTTCCCGCAAGGTAATGGCCATACGCAACTCTTCGGGCAACGCATCCATGGCCGCATTGACCGCTTGGGCGATCTCCTTGCTGGCCAACACCGCTTCGGGCGTCTCGGTATCGGCAGCGTTGAAATTTAGTTCGCGTTCTGACGAGGAAGTTTCATCGTCGTCCGAGGATTTCATCTGCGACTGGAAAACCAAGGGGTCGCGCTTGAGCTCCATCAGTTGTTTCTTGGCCGTGTTGACCGCAATGCGGTAGAGCCATGTGTAGAACTGCGCGTCACCGCGAAACTGCGCCAGGGCACGGTACGCGCGGATGAACGTTTCTTGCGCGATGTCCTGGACCAGGTCGGAATCGCGCACCATGCGCCCAATCAGCCGCTCGACTCGGCGCTGGTACTTGATGACGAGCAACTCGAAAGCGCGCTGCTCTCCGCCCAGTGTGCGCTGCACCAGCATGACATCGCTGTCGGGTGGCGGGGCTGTGTGGTCTTCGGGAGTCATGCGCGCGGAAATATAACCCAAGGGGTCGAACGGAAGGCGGGGCCTGATCCCAGACCTGCCATCCCAGCTCCTGGCAAACGGTGGCCGGCGCTCAGGCGCGACTGGATACAAGTGCGCGTCGAAGGTCGTTCCAACGCGCCGGATGGCCGCTTCGCTCCACCCAGATCCAGCGCTGGCCAGTGCTGACTGATCGAAAGCGCAGCAGGATCTTGTTTTGAAGATCCAACACCCGCTCCACCTTGCTCAGCGCTAAGGGCTCGGAGCTGGACAGGTCGCTCCAAAGCCATGCGCCTGCTCCCCCCTCGTCGCGCACCATATTTGCGTCCCATTTCAGGGTTCCTTGAAGTGACCGAAGCCAACTCGTGACAGCCACCGCTACCCAAACCATCCACAAAAGCACCCAGGCCAACACAGGCGCCCACCGCCAAGAGTGATCCGACCGCTGAGCAAACCCGAGCAGGAACAAGGTCCCCACCGCAGCACTCAGCAAGCCGATGATTGCCAGCAGCAAGGCGTAAAAAACGCAACGCCCCACCGGGTAGACCACGGATGGGGCGTTGTGCATGGAGGTATCTCAGGATAGGGGCGATCGTTGGATTCAAACGCGCTTGAAAACCAGCGAACCGTTGGTACCGCCAAAGCCAAAGTTGTTCTTCAGCGCAACATCGATCTTCATGTCCCGCGCCGTGTTGGCGCAGTAATCCAGGTCGCATTCCGGGTCCTGGTTGAAGATGTTGATGGTCGGCGGGCTCTTTTGATGGTGCAGTGCGAGCACGGTGAACACACTCTCGATGCCGCCAGCTCCACCCAGCAAGTGACCGGTCATGGACTTGGTGGAGTTCACCACCACCTTGTGCGCGTGGTCGCCCAATGCCGCCTTGATGGCGTTCGTTTCGTTCAGATCGCCCAGAGGCGTCGAAGTGCCGTGCGCGTTGAGGTAATCCACCTGATCGGCGTTGACTCCCGCATTGCGCAGGGCGCTGACCATGGCGCGCCGTGGGCCGTCCATGCTGGGTGCAGTCATGTGACCGGCATCGGCGCTCATGCCATAGCCCGAAACCTCGGCGTAGATTCGCGCGCCGCGCGCCTTGGCGAACTCGTACTCTTCCAGCACCATGACACCGGCACCTTCACCCAGCACGAAACCATCCCTGTCCTTGTCCCACGGGCGAGAGGCGGTTGCCGGGTCGTCGTTGCGCGTCGATACCGCGCGCATGGCGGCAAAGCCCCCGACACCCAAAGGCGACACAGTGGCCTCCGAGCCACCTGCAACGATCACGTCGGCATCGCCGTATTCGATCTTGCGTGCAGCCTCGCCGATGCAATGCAAACCCGTGGTGCATGCAGTGACCACCGCCAGGTTCGGGCCTTTGAAGCCGTATCGAATGGAAACATGGCCGGCGATCATGTTGATGATCGAAGCAGGCACGAAAAAGGGCGAGATGCGGCGCGGGCCGCGACTCACCAGCTCGGCGTGCATGTTTTCAATCAACGGAAGTCCGCCAATACCCGAACCGATGATGCAACCGATGCGGATGGCGGTTTCTTCGTCCAGCGCGTCACCCAAGGGCAGCCCCGAATCGACGACGGCCTGGTGAGCCGCTGCAATTCCGTAATGGATGAAGCTGTCCATCGTGCGCGCCTCTTTGGCGCTCATGTAGGACTCCAGATCGAAACCCTTGACCTCGCCTGCGATCTTGCAGGCGAAGTTGGATGCATCAAACCGGGTGATGAGATCAATGCCGGAACGTCCGGCCAGGAGATTGGCCCAAGCGTCTGCCACCGTGTTGCCCACGGGGCTGATACAACCCAGACCGGTCACGACAACGCGACGACGGCTCATTCAATTCCCCCACGCCTTGTGTCGCGCACCTCGGACGCAGCGTCTGATGAACGTGCGAGCCGGGGGACGATCAAGCGTTTGCAAATGGACAATCAGGCCTTCTGGTGGGCCGTTGCGTATTCGATGGCGTTTTGCACCGTCGTGATCTTCTCGGCGTCTTCGTCGGGGATTTCGATACCGAATTCGTCCTCGAGAGCCATCACCAGTTCGACCGTGTCCAGGGAATCGGCGCCGAGATCGGCCACGAAAGCTTTCTCGTTGGTGACCTGACCCTCTTCCACGCCGAGTTGTTCGGCAATGATTTTCTTAACACGTGCTTCGATATCGCTCATAAGTCCCTCTGAGGGTGGTTGAAATACAAGGCCGCCATTTTAGCCGGGCTAGGGAGGACTCCCCAGATGGCCCGCCGGGCGGCTGGCGCGGCGATTCAACAAAATTGACAGCGGAAGGCGTGGTCAGGACATGAACATGCCGCCGTTGACGTGCAACTCCTGGCCGGTGACGTAAGACGCCTGTGGGCTGGCCAAGTAGGCCACCGCGTGCGCGATGTCGGCCGGTTTGCCCAGATGCCCGAGCGGAATCTGGCCCAGCAAAGCCTTTTGCTGCTCTTCGGGCAGCGCCGCGGTCATGTCTGTTTCGATGAAACCGGGTGCCACGCAGTTCACCGTGATATTGCGGCTGCCGAGTTCACGCGCCAGTGCACGTGTCATGCCCGCCACGCCCGCCTTGGCGGCGGCGTAGTTGGCCTGGCCTGCATTGCCAGATGCGCCGACCACGCTGGTGATGCTGATGACGCGACCGTAGCGCTGCTTCATCATCGGGCGGATCACAGCACGGCTCATGCGAAACACGGCCTTGAGGTTGGTATCCAGCACGGCATCCCAGTCGTCGTCCTTCAGGCGCATGGCCAGCATGTCACGGGTGATGCCGGCGTTGTTCACCAGCACCTGCAGACCGCCGTGGGTCTTCACGATCTCATCGATCAGCACCTCGGCCGAGGCCACATCGTTCACATCCAGTTTCGCGCCCCGGCATCCCGCAGCGGCCCCGGGAACACCCGTCAGACTGGTGGTGATCCTGGCGGCACCTTCGTCGCTGGTGGCGGTACCGATCACGATCAGGCCGCGTGCAGTGAGCTCGTGAGCAATGGCGGCACCGATGCCGCGGGAGGCCCCGGTGACAAGCGCCACCTGACCTGCAAACTTAACTTCAGACATGGTGTGCTCCAGGCCTCAGGCCAACAAGATTTTGACGTCGGTCAGCGTGGCCGGGTCGTACAGGGCAGCGCCCGTGAGTTGGGGGTCGATGCGCTTGACCATGCCGGCGAGCACCTTGCCCGGGCCGCTCTCGACGATCGTGTCAATGCCACGCGCCTTGATGGCTTGCACACATTCGACCCAGCGCACCGGGCCGAAGGCCTGGCGGTACAGCGCATCGCGGATGCGGTCGGCGTCGGATTCTTCGGCCACGTCGATGTTGTTGATCACGGGAATCTGCGAAGGGGCAAAGACCGTGTTCGCCAGCATCTCCTTCAACCGCTCTGCCGCCGGCTTCATCAGGCTGGAATGGAAAGGAGCCGACACCGGCAATGGCAGCGCGCGCTTGGCACCGTGCGTCTTGAGCACCTCGCAGGCCTTCTCCACAGCTGCCTTGCTGCCGGCAATCACGGTCTGGGCGGGATCGTTGAAGTTCACCGCTTCCACCACTTCGACGCTGCCCGCGCCAAACGTGGCTTGCGCCTCGGCACAGCCAGCCATGACACGTTGCGCATCCATGCCGAGGATGGCGGCCATGGCCCCAGTGCCGACCGGCACGGCTTCCTGCATGGCGGTCGCGCGAAAACGCACCAGCGGCGCAGCCTGGGTCAGCGTCAACACGCCAGAGGCGACCAACGCGGCGTATTCCCCCAGTGAATGGCCTGCCAGCACGGAGGGCAACGCACCACCCTCAGCACGCCAAACGCGCCATGCAGCCACGCCCGCAACCAGCATCACTGGCTGGGTATTGGTGGTCAGAGACAGCAGTTCCTTGGGGCCTTCGTGAATCAGCTGACCCACGTTTTCGCCCAGGGCATCCGACGCTTCGGCGAGGGCGCCGAGCACCTCGGGGTGATCGCCCCAAGCGTCGAGCATGCCCACAGACTGGGATCCCTGGCCGGGAAATACGAACGCGAAATTCTTCATGTGATCTTCAAATGGTCTTGTGCGGGAGAAGCCTTGGCTCTGGGGAAGCCAAGCTCAGAAGTCCAGCAGCACAGCGCCCCAGGTGAAGCCACCGCCCACCCCTTCAAGCATCAAGGTGTCGCCCCGCTTCACCTGACCCGTGCGCACGGCATGGTCCAGCGCCAGCGGAATCGAGGCGGCCGACGTGTTGCCGTGCTGATCGACGGTCACCACCACCTTGTCCATGGACAGCTTGAGCTTGCGCGCCGTGCTTTGCATGATGCGGATGTTCGCCTGGTGGGGAATGAGCCAGTCGACATCTTCGGCTGTTCGACCAGCCTTGGCGAGCACGGCCCGCGCGGTGTCTTCGAGCACGCCAACGGCCAGTTTGAACACCGCTTGGCCGTCCATCTTGAGTAGCGGGTCACCCAGAATCGCGCCACCCGACACATGCCCGGGCACACACAGGATGCCCGAGTGCTTGCCATCGGCGTGGATGTCGGTGGCGAGAATGCCGGGCGCATCAGACGCTTCGAGCACCACGGCACCTGCACCATCACCAAACAACACGCAGGTCGTGCGGTCATTGAAATCCAGGATGCGGCTGAACACTTCGGAGCCCACCACGAGCGCCTTGTGGGCCGTACCCGACTGGATCAGGGCATCGGCCACGGTGAGCGCGTAGATGAAACCACTGCAGACCGCCTGCACATCGAACACCGGACAACCCGCCATGCCCAGCTTGTGCTGGAGAAGCGCTGCGGTGGAGGGAAAAACCATGTCAGGCGTCGACGTGGCCACGATGATGAGGTCAATGTCTGCTGGCAGCACGCCTGCGGCGGTCATGGCCTCGCGGCAGGCCACGGCAGCCAGATCGCTGGCAAACACGCCATCCGCAGCGAAATGCCGCGCGCGGATGCCGGTGCGCTCGACGATCCAGTCGTCGCTGGTTTCCACACCGCGCTTGGCCAACATGTCCACCATGTCGGCGTTGGTCAGGCGGTTCGGCGGCAGGCAACTGCCGGTGCCGGTGATGCGGGCAAAGCGGGTCATGCGAGGCGGATGGGACAAATCAAAGTGTCGGGATGCTCTTGAGCTCGCTGGGCAGCGATTCTGGCGAGATCAGTTGCCGGGCATGTGCGATGCGATCACGCACGTTGTCCAGCAGCTGGTTGTGGGCCGCATCATAAGCCCGCCTCAAGGCGTGCTCGAACGCAAAAGCATCGGCGGAGCCGTGGCTCTTGAACACCAGCCCTTGCAGGCCGAGCAGGGCAGCTCCGTTGTACCGGCGGTGGTCTACGCGGTTTTTAAACGACTTTAAAACCGGATAAGCCACGATAGCTGCGATTTTTCGGAAAATGCTGCTGGAAAACTCTTCACGAATGAAGCCGCTGATCATGGAGGCCAAGCCTTCGCTGGCCTTCAACGCGACATTACCCACAAAACCGTCGCAAACGACGATATCGGTGGTGCCCTTGAAGATGTCGTCACCCTCAACGTTGCCAAAAAAGTTGAGATCGCCGGTGTTGGCCGCATTTCGCAGCAGCACACCGGCCTTTTTTATCACTTCACTTCCTTTGATAACCTCTTCGCCCACATTGAGCAACCCGACGCTGGGCTCCGGGCGACCGCTGGCGGCTGCCACCAGGGCCGAGCCCATCACGGCGAACTGCAAAAGGTGTTCCGCTGTGCAATCGACATTGGCCCCCAGGTCCAGGACAGTGGTGGCACCACCACGGGCGTTGGGCATTTGCGTGGCAATCGCAGGCCGGTCGATCCCCTCCAGCGTCTTGAGCACATAGCGGGCGATCGCCATCAAGGCACCGGTGTTGCCGGCCGAGACCACCGCCTGCGCATGGCCGTCCTTGACCTGGTTGATGGCAACCCGCATGGACGAGTCCTTTTTGCGGCGAAGCGCTATCTCCAGCGGGTCGTCCATCCCGACAACCTCTGTGGCGGACACAACGGTGCAGCGGACGTTGTTGAGCAACTGTGGCCACGCCCGGAAGACCTCCGGTTTGCCCACCAACAACAGTTGGGCCTGCGGGTGGCTGACAAGAAAGGCCTGGCAGGCGGGCATCGTCACACCCGGGCCGACGTCTCCACCCATGCAATCCACGGCAATGGTGATCATCTCAACTTCCTGAGGAGGGCACGCGAGGTGCCCCGTCCATGAAAAAAGCCCGCATGGATCATGCGGGCCTGTGCCTTTCGAGCCCGCCTGACCCCGAGCGCATGACGCAACAGGGCCAACGGCGAACCGTCACGTCAGGCTTCGGATTTGTTCTTCAGCACCTGCCGGCCACGGTAGAAACCGTTGGGGCTGATGTGGTGGCGCAGGTGAATTTCACCGGTGGTGGGCTCCACGGCGATGCCCGGCACGTTCAGGGCGTTGTGCGAACGGTGCATGCCGCGCTTGGAGGGGGACTTTTTGTTTTGCTGAACAGCCATGGTGGGCTCCTGAAATCGGTAGGGTCAAACGGGTGCGCCTGAACCATGCACATCGGTGTGCCTTTGGATGCCAGCGCAAAGCCAAGCATTATAGCCCGAAGCGGAGTTCTGAAGCCACCTCCTTTGTCGAGGCTGCCCAAAGAGCCTATTTCTTGAGCTTGGCAAGTCCGGCAAACGGATTCTTGCGTTCTGGTTCGCCTTCTTCCGGTCCCACCAGGGGATCGGACGCGCTCATGACCACATGCACCGGGCAGGTTTCGTGCAACGGCACCAGGGGCAACTCCATCAGCAGTTCGTCTTCCAGCACATCGTAGAGCCGGGGACGGGGCTCCAGCGCCAGCAGGTCTTCCTCACAATCGTCGTCTTCTGCCGCCGCAGTGGCCTCGTCGGCGACAAAGCGGAACCAGCGGTCCACCGACAACGAAGTTTCGACCGGCCCCAGGCAACGCTGGCAGGTCAGGGGCACCCGGGCACTGGCCTCCAGGTGCAGCCACACGGCCGGGGCGCCGCCGGAAGCTCCGGGGCGCATTTCGCCCTGGGCTTGCCAGCTCACGCCGCCCAACGCTGGCGCACCGTCTTCCCGGTGGGCTTCGGCCTGGAGGCGCTCGAAGCGCGTCATGGGATCGTCGGCGCTCAAACTGGCGCCAGCCTGGGCAAATGCGCGCACATCCAGCCGATCGGGGCTCCAGGCTGTCTTGGGGGTGGGTTTCATGTGGATCAGTTTAAGAGAATGCAAGGAGAATAGCGGGATGACCTCCGACCGCCCCAGCGCCACACCTCCGGCCTCGCGCCCTCTCATCCTGGGCTCTACGTCCCGTTACCGGCACGAACTGTTGTCGCGTTTGAAATTGCCCTTCGAGGCAGTGGCGCCCAACGTCGACGAAACCCCGCGCTCGGGCGAGAACCCCGCCGACCTGGCGGTGCGGCTGGCGTTGGCCAAAGCGCGCGAAGTGGCTCAGCGCCATCCGCAGGCGGTGGTGATCGGCAGCGACCAGGTGGCGGACCTGCGGGGAGAGCCGCTGGGCAAACCGGGCACGCACGAACGTGCGGTAGTACAGCTCAAGCGCCTGCGCGGCGAAACGGTGGTGTTTCAGACCGCACTGGCCGTGGTCTGCGCGGCCACGGGGTTCGAGCAATGCGACATCGCCTCGGTACGCGTGGTGTTCCGCAAACTCAGCGATGCCGAGATCGAGCGCTACCTGCGGGCTGAGCAACCTTACGACTGCGCCGGCAGCGCCAAAAGTGAAGGCTTGGGAATCGCGCTGCTGGAACGCATCGACAACGACGACCCCACCGCACTGGTGGGCCTGCCCTTGATCCGCACCTGCCGCATGATCCGCGCCGCTGGCGTGCATGTGCCGTGAGCGTCGGGCAACCCAAACCGGGCGTGCTCTACCTGGTGCCCACGCCACTGGATTTCGGCATGGCGATGGACGCCGCGCCGGCAGACACCTGGCTCCCCCGGGAGACGATGTTGGTGGCCAGCGGCCTGACCCACTGGATCACCGAGAACGCCAAGACCACGCGTGCTTTCCTGAAGCGGGTGGAATCCGCAGTGGGTATCGCGGCGCCGGTGCAGGGTCAACACATCACCGAACTGCCCCGCGCAGCACACAAGAAGGGTGACCACGCTCCGCAGGCCGAGAGTGACGCCCAGGCGCGCGAGATGCTCGCCCCCGCCCTGCAGGGTCATGACATCGGGCTGGTGAGCGAAGCCGGCATGCCGGCCATTGCCGACCCGGGCAGTGCGGTGGTGCGCGCTGCGCACGCCATGGGATTGCGGGTGGTGCCGCTTACCGGACCGATTTCGCTGATGCTGGCGCTGGCCGCCAGTGGCCTGAACGGGCAGAACTTCGCGTTTGTCGGCTATGTGCCGCAAGACGCCACGGAGCGGAGCAAGCGCCTGCGCGAACTGGAAGCCCTGGCCCTGAAGACCGGGCAGACGCAGATATTGATCGAGACGCCTTACCGCAACACCGCGCTGCTGCAAGCGCTCCTGCAGACCCTGCACCCACACACCCGACTGGCCGTGTGCTGCGCCATGTCGCTGCCGCAGCAGGTGAGCCGCAGCGCCTTGGTGAGCGAGTGGAAACGCCCCCAGGGCATGGTCAACAGCCTGCCGCTGGACATGCCTGCGGTGTTTCTGTTGGGTCGCTGAGGCGATTCCCGACGTTTTCAGCCCATCACGCGCTTGAGGTGGGCGCGCACCGACGCGCCGAGATCGGCATTGGCCAACGCCAGATCGATCGTCGCCTCCAGAAAGCCCTCTTTGCTGCCGCAGTCGTAGCGCGTGCCGTCATAGCGAAACGCCTGAACCTTTTCGGTGCCGATCAAGGCGGCAATGCCGTCGGTGAGCTGGATCTCTCCACCCGCACCGCGCGGCTGGCGGCGGATGCTCTCGAACACCGCGGGCGTGAGGACGTAACGGCCAGCCACGGCCAGGGTCGACGGAGCCACGTCGGGCGCGGGCTTCTCCACCATGCCAAACACCTCGGCCAATGCCGTGCTGACGCCATGCACATCGACCACACCATAGCGCCGGGTATCCGCTCGCGGCACGTCCTGCACGGCCAGCACGGTGCCGGGACTCGATTCATACGCCTGCACCATCTGCTGCAACACGGTCGGGCCACCCTCGCTTTGGCGGGCACCCATCATCAGATCGTCCGCCAGCAGCACGGCAAACGGCTCGTCGCCCACCAGTCGCTCGGCGCACAGGACCGCGTGGCCCAGACCGAGTGCGCGGGGCTGGCGCACATAAACGCAGTCCATGTCGTCGGGCTTGATGGAGTGCACCAGTTCGAGCAGGGCCGACTTGCCGGCCGCTTCAAGCTCCATCTCCAGTTCATAGGCGGTGTCGAAATGATCTTCAATGGCCCTCTTGTGGCGCCCTGTGACGAAGATCATTTCGCGGATGCCGGCGGCATATGCCTCCTCCACCGCGTACTGGATCAAGGGCTTGTCCACCACCGGCAGCATTTCCTTCGGGATGGCTTTGGTGGCTGGAAGAAATCGGGTGCCCAGGCCACCCACGGGGAAAACGGCTTTGCGAATTTTCATGCTCTCACTTTGCGTTGTGGTGTCGTGCACGAAGGATAGCCTTCCACAGCGACAGTGAGATGTAAAAATACGTTGAAAGGCTACACTGCTTCAGCCCTCGAGGCGCCCTCATCGTCCTCACCGCCCACTCCAAACACTGCAGCGCATGAGCATCACCCCCGTCATTCTTTGCGGAGGCTCCGGCACCCGCCTGTGGCCGCTGAGCCGCCAGAGCTTCCCCAAACAATTCGTGCCCCTGGTGGGCGACCAGAGCCTGCTGCAGCTCACGCTCGCGCGCCTGGCCTGGTGCGGCAACCCGCCGATGTGCGTGGCCTCCGAGGACCACCGCTTCCTGGTCGCCGATGCGATGGAATCGCAGGGAACGGCGGGCCAGGTGCTGCTGGAGCCCGCCGCGCGCAACACGGCTGCGGCCATGGCGCTGGCTGCCCTGCTCGCCGCCAGCGCGCCCGATGCCGACCCGCTGCTCCTGTTCTGCCCGTCCGACCACCACATCCCTGATGTCGAGGCTTTTGCACACACGATCCGTCAGGGTGTCCCGGCGGCCGAGGCCGGTGCCATCGTCACCTTTGGTGTGGTGCCCAGTTTCCCGAGCACCGCCTATGGCTACATCGAACAAGGCGATACCCGAGCCGACGGCAGCCGTCGCGTGGCGCGTTTCATCGAAAAACCCGTACCCGCAGCCGCCCAGGCTCTTCTGCTGCAGGGCAATGTGTTGTGGAACGCCGGCATCTTCCTGGTCCGCGCCAGCACACTGTTGACGGCGCTGGGCCAGCACGCGGACGACATCCTTCAGTCGTGCCGCCTGGCCATGGGCAGTCAGAAGCAGGACACCGTGGGTCAGATTCATTTCGTGCGGCCGGACGCCGCGCCCTTCCTGGCCTGCCGCTCACAAAGCATCGACTACGCCGTCATGGAGCACCACGCCGATGTGGCCGTGGTGCCTTTCCAGGGCCAGTGGAGCGATGTCGGCAGCTGGAACGCTGTGGCGGACCTCAGCCCGGCCGACGACGACGGCAACCGCATCACCGGACAAGGCCACACCCTGCACGCGAGCAATACCTTCATCCACGCACCGGGCCGCACCGTGGTGGCCCTGGGCACGCGAGACCTGTTGATCATCGACACGCCCGATGCCTTGCTGGTCGCGCAGCGGGACCACGCGGAACAGGTCAAGGACGTGGTCGCGCATCTCTCGCGGTTGCAGGTGCCGCAGGCCGCCCTGCACCGCCGCGTGGCGCGCCCCTGGGGCTGGTACGACAGCGTCGACATGGGCGAGCGGTTCCAGGTCAAGCGCATCGGCGTCAAACCCGGCGCCTCCCTGAGCCTGCAAAAGCACCACCACCGCGCCGAGCACTGGATCGTCGTCAAGGGCACGGCCGAAGTCACGCGCGGACAGGAGGTCTATCTGCTGTCCGAGAACCAGTCCACCTACATCCCCATCGGCGAGGTGCATCGTCTGCACAACCCCGGCAAGCTGCCGCTGGAGATGATCGAGGTGCAGTCGGGCAGTTACCTGGGTGAAGACGACATCGTTCGCCTGGAAGACAAGTACGGTCGCCAGCCCGACGCCGCCAAACCCTGAGAACCTGACATGAAGATCCTGCTCACCGGTGGTGCCGGTTACATCGGCAGCCACACCGCCGTGGCCTTGGTCGCGGCCGGATTCGACCCGGTCATCCTGGACAACTTCGCCAACAGCCATCCGGTGGTGATGGAGCGCCTGGCCACGATCACCGGCAGGCAGATTGCGCTGGAACGCGGCGATGTGCTGGACACGCCCTGGGTGGAAGATGTGTTGCGCCGCCACCAGCCGGCGGGCGTGGTGCATTTCGCTGGTGACAAGGCGGTGGGCGAGAGCGTGGCGCTGCCACTCAAGTATTTCCACAACAACATTGGTGGCGCGGTGAGCCTGCTGCGCGCCATGGAAACCGCACACACCGACGACCCCGCCATGGCGCCCACGCTGGTGTTTTCCAGCAGCGCCACGGTGTACGGCGACCCCGCCACCGTGCCCATCACCGAAGATTTTCCGCGCAGCCACACCAACCCGTATGGCCACAGCAAGCTGGTGATCGAGGACATGCTCTCGGCACTGGGTGCGGCCAACCCGGCCTGGCGGGTGGGCGTGCTGCGCTACTTCAATCCGGTGGGTGCACACCCCAGCGGGCTCATTGGCGAAGACCCCGCCGGCATTCCCAACAACCTCATGCCCTACGTGGCCCAGGTGGCCGTGGGCCAGCGCGAACACCTCAATGTCTACGGCAACGACTACCCCACGCCCGATGGCACCGGCGTGCGCGACTACATCCACGTGCAAGACCTGGCCGCCGGCCATGTGGCCGCCATCAAGGCGCTGCTGGGTCGTGGAGAGAGTTTCACGGTGAACCTGGGAACAGGCCGTGGCCACAGCGTGCTCGACGTGGTGAAGGCGTTTGAGGCCGCCAGCGGCAACCCGGTGCCCTACCGCGTGGCGCCGCGCCGCGCGGGCGATGTGGCGCAGTGCTGGGCCGACCCTGCCCTGGCCCTGCGGCTGCTGGGCTGGCAGGCCCTGCACACGCTGGACGACATGTGCGCAGATGCCTGGCGCTGGCAGAGCGCCAACCCCTCGGGTTACCGGAGCTGAATGCCAGCTGCGCGGGCTGCCAGGAACATGCCTTCACCCACGCTTGCACCGAAGCGTTTGGCCAGCCGCAGCCCTACGTTTTCGCGGCGGGTGTAGTCCACCAGCTCCTCGGCCTTGACGATCTCCCGCGCCACATAGTCCAGGTTGCCCAGGCCATCGGCCAGGCCCAGGGCCACTGCTTGCTGGCCGTTCCAGACCAGACCGCTGAAGGTGTCGGGCGTTTCTTTCAGGCGGTCGCCACGGCCTTTCTTCACCACCTCGATGAACTGCGCGTGGATTTCCCCCAGCAGGTTCTGCATGAACAGGCGCTGCGATTCGTCTTGAGGGCTGAA
Organism: Hydrogenophaga sp.; assembly: GCF_018780385.1. Lineage (GTDB taxonomy): Bacteria > Pseudomonadota > Gammaproteobacteria > Burkholderiales > Burkholderiaceae_C > Hydrogenophaga. Next base: position 116,735 of record NZ_JADMJO010000035.1, read on the forward strand.
CGGATCGAGCAGGCCCTTGTTGGCACCGGCCGTCATGAGACGGCGCTCGATGCCGAGTTTCTCCATCAAGCCGGTGAAGCCAAAGCCGTCCATCAGCACGCCGATGCTGCCGACCAGGCTGGCCTTGTCCACGTAGATGTCGTCAGCCGCCGCCGCAATGTAGTACGCGGCAGATGCGCAGGTTTCTTCAACGACCGCATAGACCTTTTTCTCGTGCAGGCCCTTCAGGCGCGTGATCTCGTCGTTGATGATGCCGGCCTGCACCGGGCTGCCGCCGGGTGAATTGATCAGCAGCACCACCGCCTGGGCGCCTTCGTCGTCAAAAGCAGAGCGCAGCGCCGCAACCACGTTCTCCGCACTGGCTTCCGCTCCGGAAGCGATTTCGCCCTTGATTTCCACCACCGCGGTGTGCGGTGTGCTGGTGGTCGAGACGACGCCGTCGCTGGAGTAGATCAGCCAGACGATGGCGCCCAGGATGGCCAGCCACATGAAGCGGGTGAACATCTTCCAGCGGCGTGCCGCCTGTTGCTCGCGGATGGTGGCGAACACCAGCTTTTCCAGCGTGGCGCGCTCCCAGGCCCCGCCGTTGTTGCGGTCGTTGCCAGCGGAGTTGGCCGAGCCCAGGTTGTCGTCGTTCATGGTGCGTGTGTTCTCAGAATTCAACGGGTTTGAGGTGGTATTGTGACCGCCAGTGAATCACCCCATCGAGCTCCAGCAGTTCGATCTTGAACAGCCCGCCGCGACACGGTCCGCCCCGGCATTCCCCTGTTGAAGGCTCATACACCGCACCGTGCGTGGCGCACATCAGCCAACGACCCGTGTCGTCAAAAAAGCGGTCGGGCTGCCAGTCGAGTTCCATCGCCACGTGCGCGCAGCGGTTCAGATAGGCGTGCGGCTGGCCCTGGTAACGCACCGCAAAAGCCCGACAGGTCTGGCCCGCGTAGTTCACGTCGAACGAGACCGCCCTCCCCCCGTCGACCAGATCGCAGCTGTTGCACAGCGGGTGAATCGGGTCGTCGGGCAGTGGCGTCATGGTGGTCTCAGGCGTGCGCTGTGAGCCAGTCGTGCAGTTCGCGCACCGAATGCGCCACATGCAAGGGCTTGAGTTCGTGGAAGGCGTCGGGCTCGTGCGCGCCGTAGCTCACACCCACGCTCGCACAGCCCGCGTTCAGCGCCATCTGCAGGTCGTGCGTGGTATCCCCGATCATGAGCGTGCGCTCGGGCGTCACACTGAACTCGCGCATCAGCTCGTTGAGCATCAACGGATGGGGCTTGCCGGCGGTTTCGTCGGCCGTGCGCGAGCCGTCGAACACGCCAGCGAGTTCCACTGTGCGCAACACCTCGTCCAGACCGCGGCGGCTCTTGCCCGTGGCCACCGTGAGCCAGTGCTGGCGGCTCTTGAGTTCGGCAAGCAGGGGCAGCACGCCCTCAAACAGACTCAGATCATGCTGACGCGCTATGTAGTGGTGGTGGTAGCGCTCGCCGAGCTGCGGGTATTTTTCGGGCGGCACGTCGGGAGCGGCGTAGGCCAGCGCCTGCATCAGCCCCATGCCGATCACGTAGCTGGCGGCCTGGGTAGTGGGCGGTGTGCCGCCCACGTCGGTCACGGCCAGTTGAATGCAGCGGGCAATGAGCGCCGTGGAATCAAACAGGGTGCCGTCCCAGTCGAAGGCGATGAGGTCGTATTGGCGAGGGCGCATGGATCCGTTTCAGACCAGCGCCTGCGCATGGTGGCGCAGGTGGTCTTCGATGAAGCTGGCAATGAAGTAATAGCCGTGGTCGTAGCCCGGGTGGCTGCGCAACACGAGCGGCTGGTCGGCGCCCACACAAGCGTCCTGCAGCAGGTGCGGATGCAACTGCGTGGCGAGGAAAGTGTCGCCCAGGCCCTGGTCGATCAGCAGGGGGGGCACCTTGTGCCCGGCCTTCACCAGCTCGGTGGCGTCGTGCGCGGCCCAGGCCGAACGGTCCGCTCCCAGGTAACCGGTGAACGCTTTCTCGCCCCAGGGACATTGGCTGGGCGCAGCGATCGGCGCAAACACCGAGACGCTCTGGTACAGCCCCGGGTGGCGCAAGGCCAGCGTGAGCGCGCCGTGGCCGCCCATGGAGTGACCGAAGATGCCCACACGGTCGCCCCGCGCCGGGAACTGCGACAGCACCAGAGCACGCAGCTCCTGCGTGATCCAGCTCTCCATGCGGAAATGCTTCGCCCAGGGCATCTCGGTTGCATCGAGGTAGAAGCCGGCACCGTGGCCAAAATCCCACTCGGCGCTGGCGCCTTCAATGCCGGTGTCGCGTGGGCTGGTGTCGGGCGTGACGATCATCAAGCCGAGCTCGGCCGCCATGCGTTGCGCGCCGGCCTTGATGGCAAATGTTTCCTCGGTGCAGGTCAAGCCAGCCAGAAAGAACAGTACCGGCACCGGGCCTTGAGAGGCCTGCGGTGGCACGAACACGCCGAACTTCATCGGCAAGCCGATCTCGGTGGAAGCATGCCGGTAAAAGCCCTGCACGCCACCAAAGCAGCGGTGCTCGCTGAGCGTCTCCAGGCCCATCAAAACTCCACCACGGCGCGGATCGATTCGCCACGCTTCATCAGGTCGAAGCCTTCGTTGATCTGGTCAAGGCGCAGCTTGTGCGTGATCAGGTCGTCGATGTTGATCTTGCCTTCCATGTACCAATCAACGATCTTGGGCACGTCGGTGCGGCCGCGCGCGCCACCGAAGGCCGAGCCTTCCCACTTACGGCCGGTAACCAGCTGAAACGGACGGGTCGAGATCTCGGCGCCGGCCTCGGCCACGCCGATGATGATGCTGCGGCCCCAGCCCTTGTGCGTGCACTCCAGCGCGTCGCGCATCACCTTGGTGTTGCCGATGCATTCAAAACTGTAGTCGGCACCGCCATCGGTGAGCTGGACGATCGCATCAACAACATTGGGCACTTCTTTCGGGTTGATGAAGTGCGTCATACCGAACTTGCGTGCCATGGCTTCGCGCGCGGGGTTGAGATCAACACCGATGATCTTGTCGGCGCCCACCATCTTCGCGCCCTGAATCACGTTGAGGCCAATGCCGCCCAGGCCGAACACGACCACGTTGGCACCCGCCTCGACCTTGGCCGAGAAAATCACCGCACCAATGCCGGTGGTGACGCCGCAACCGATGTAGCAGACCTTGTCGAACGGTGCGTCTTCGCGGATCTTGGCCAGCGAGATTTCCGGCGCCACGGTGTAGTTGCTGAAGGTGCTGGTGCCCATGTAATGAAAGATGGGCTGGCCGTCCAGGCTGAAGCGGCTGGTGGCGTCGGGCATCAGACCCTTGCCCTGCGTGCCGCGGATCAGCTGGCACAAATTGGTCTTGCGGCTCAGGCAGAACTTGCACTGGCGGCATTCGGGCGTGTACAGCGGGATGACATGGTCGCCCTTCTTGAGCGAGGTCACGCCAGGGCCCACATCCACCACGATGCCCGCGCCTTCGTGGCCCAGGATGGCGGGGAAGATACCTTCGGGGTCGGCCCCCGAGAGCGTGTAGTAGTCGGTGTGGCAGATGCCGGTGGCCTTGATCTCCACCAGCACTTCGCCGAACTTCGGGCCTTCCAGATCCACGGTTTCAATGGTGAGAGGCTGGCCTGCTTTCCAGGCGACGGCGGCTTGCGTTTTCATGGTGTGTTCGATGGGTTGATGAGATCGCCGTCGAGGGTACCGCAGATCAGTTGGCGCTGTCCTGCGCACCAATGGATGCCACCACGCCCCCATACCTTGCCAGTGCGTTGAGCAGCATGGTTGCAGCGTCCTCACCGATCTCTTCAAACAGTTCCCGCTCCGCCTTCTTCAGTGCTTTCGAGAACGCGGCCAGCCACACGCGCCCGGCATCGGTGAAGTTCACGATGCGCACCCGCCGGTCTGCCGGATCGGCCAGGCGAACCACCAAGCCCAAGCCTTCGCACTGGTCGATCAACTCCGTCATCGCCGCATTCGTCATGTTCGCGCGCTGCGCCAGCACCGTGATGCGCGTGCCCTCCAGGTCGAGATGGCGGGTGAGGTTGATGTGGGGCAGGCGTGTTTGTCCGTGCCCGGCCTGGGCCATCAGTTCCAGCACGCGGGCCTCGAAGCGCGTCAGCGCGTTGCCCAGAACGCGACCCGCGTTGTGCATGCGCCAGGCGTCCGGCGCGCGGCGAGGTCTGGACGGAGGTTTCTTTTTCGGTACACTCAAAGTATTTAGGCAACCTAAGCAAATAACCGATATGGCAGGTCAATTATCGATGAGCCCGGCGGGTGAGCCGGACGACGAAATCCGGACCGATGTGCTGATCGCAGGCGGCGGACCGTGCGGTCTCATGCTGGCCAACGAGCTCGGTCGGCGTGGCGTGCGCACCCTCTTGGTGGAGCCCAAGCCCGGAACCGCCTTCAACCCGCAGGCCAATGCGACACAGGCCCGAACCATGGAACACTTCCGCCGGCATGGTTTTGCGGCGGAGATCCGCGAACAGGGTTTGCCGGCTGATCACCCGACCGACATCGCCTACTTCACCCGCTTCAGTCAACACGAACTGGCACGGCTTCGCCTGCCCACGGCCCGGCAGGCGACGGCAACCATCAAGAGCATGGGGGGTTCATGGAGTGCTGCGGAGCTGCCCCATCGCGTGTCGCAGAAGCTCGTGGAGGCCACCCTGCTGCGCCACGCCAAACGTTGGCCGAGCAATCACGTCGAGCATGGCTGGCAGCTCGGCCAGTTCACCGACAGAGGGGACGACGTTCAGGCGCACATCACCTCGGTCGATGGAACAAAGTCCCGCACCGTGACGGCGCTATACCTCGTCGGCGTGGACGGCGCCCGCAGCACGGTGCGTCAACAACTCGGCATCGGCTACGGTGGCGCCACCGGCTTCAAACGCGAGTTCATGGGCGGAAAGATGTTCGCGCTGTACTGCCGCGCACCCACGTTCCACGATTCATTCCCCCACGACAAGGCATGGATGTACGTATCGGTGAATTCGCAACGGCGCGCCTTCATAGCGTCGGTCGATGGCCAGAGCGAATTCGCCTTTCATGCGGCGATCCACGAAGGCGAGGACGCCGACGCCTGGACTGAGCACGACGCCAAGCGCATCTTTTCTGAGGCCATGGGGTGTGGGTTGCCCATCGAGGTTTTGTCCATGCTCACCTGGACGGCCGGACATGCGCTGGTCGCGGAGAAGTTCCAGCAAGGCCGGGTCTTCCTCGGCGGCGACGCAGCTCACCTGTTCACGCCCACCGGGGGCCTGGGCTACAACACCGCGGTGGAGGATGCCGTGAACCTGGGCTGGAAGCTGGCCCATGTCCTGCAGGGGCGAGCACCCGAATCGCTGCTCGACACCTACGAGGTGGAGCGCAGGCCGCTGGCCGAGCGCAACACCGCCTATGCCAGACAGTTTGCCGACTCGGTCGGCCTGTTCCGCGCCACGCCCGAACTGGAACAGGACACCGTCGAAGGTGAGCGCGCCCGCCAGGCTGCCTCGGTGCACCTCAACGCGCACGTGCGGCTGGAATTCAACATTCCGGGCGTGACCTTCGGTGGCCGCTACGACGGTTCCCCCATCGTCGTGGCCGACGGATCAAGACCGCCCGACGACAAGCCCAACGAATACGTGCCCACGGCATGCCCGGGCGGACGCCCGCCACACGCCTGGCTGGAAGACGGTCGATCGCTCTACGACTCGTTCCACTTTGAATGGACGCTGCTGGCACTCGGACCGCACGCACCCGACACCGAGCCATTCGAGCGCGCAGCCCTGACAGCGGGGCTGGACCTGCAAGTGGTCCGTCACGCAGCCCCGGAACTGCTGGCGTTGTACGAAGCCCCGATGGTGCTGATCCGGCCAGATCAGATGGTTGCCTGGCGCGGGACGGATGCAACCAACGCCGCGTCAATCCTGGGCACCTGCGTCGGCGTCCCAGCGCCCATAGCCCCGTGAAGCGTCACTCGACCTTCGCGCCGGACTTGAACCACTGCCCGATCAGCGCGCGTTCCTCTTCGGTCAGGCCGGTCGCGTTGTTCATCGGCATGAGGCGCGACACCACCACTTGCTGGTAGACCGCTTGCGCATGCTGCTTCACCGCCTCGGGTGAATCAAGTCGCACGTTCTTGGACTGCACGGCGTTGCCGTGGCACATGACGCAGCGTTGTTCGATCACGGGCTTGAGCTGCGCGTAGGTCACGGAATCGGGTACCGCGACGGCCTGCACCGGCGCGGGCCTGAGCCCGACGATGAGCGCGATCAGCACCACAACTCCGGCGGCCGCATAAGGCCAGGGATGCGCATTGCGGCCGAGCTTGAAGCCGTGGCGCATGACGAAGAACTGACGGATCGCCGCACCCGCAAACATCATCCCGACGAGGATCAACCAGTTCTGGGGATGGGTGTAAGTGAAGCTGTAGTGGTTGCTCAGCATCGAAAACAGCACCGGCAGCGTGAAGTAGGTGTTGTGCACGCTGCGCTGCTTGCCGCGCTGGCCATGGATCGGGTCCACCGGCCGGCCGGCCTGGATGTCGGCCACCACGGTGCGCTGGCCCGGGATGATCCAGAAGAACACATTGGCACTCATGGCGGTGGCGATCATCGCGCCCACGAGCAGGAAGGCCGCGCGCCCGGCAAACAGCTGCGTGGCGAGCCACGCCGCCACGCACACCAGTACCAGCACCAGCGCACCCACCTTGGCGTCGCCGTTCTTGCTCTGGCCGAGCGTGCGGCAGATCGCGTCGTACAGCAGCCAGAACACCACCAGGAAAGCGAGCGCGCCCGCGATGGCCGCGGCCGGGCTCCAAACAAACACGTTGGGATCGATCAGGTAGACGCTCGGGCTCCACAGGTACGAGATGAGGAACAGCGCAAAGCCCGACAGCCAGGTGGAATAGCTCTCCCAGTAAAACCAGTGCAGGTGCTCGGGCAGCTTGGGCGGCGACACCGCGAACTTCACCGGGTGGTAGAAGCCACCGCCGTGCAGGGCCCAGAGCTCACCGCTCACGCCGTCTTTCTTCAGCTGTTCGTCCTGGGGCGGCGTGAGGCTGCTGTCGAGAAAAACGAAATAGAAGGAAGAGCCGATCCAGGCAATGGCCACGATCACGTGCAGCCAGCGCAGCAGCAGATTGGCCCAATCAAACAGGTAGGTTTCCATGGCACCTCAAGGCAACATCAAGGGTTGCGACTCACCACCGCGGGCGCTGTGAGTCGACTGAGGGCCGCGATTGGGCGGGAGTGCGCCCACCTGCTCCGCTGCGACCAAGTGGGCAAAGTGTATACAACTTTTGGAGACAATCAAGGTGTTTTCGAACTGCCGGCACTGGCCTCCACGGCAAGCAACAACTGAGCCACGACCGAAGCCGCGATCACCGCGGGCACCTTGCTGACAATGCCCGGCAAGCCGATCGGGCAGGTCACGCCGCCCAGGTCCTCGGCGGAGAAACCCCGCTCCATGAGGCGATGGCCAAAGGTCGCCCACTTGGTGCGGCTGCCGATCAAACCAATGAAGGCCAGATCGTTGCGCTCCCGCTGGCGCTGCAGGCACGCTGCCACCACGTCCAGGTCTTCGGCGTGCGAGAAGCTCATGATCAGCACGCACGCGCCCGCCGGGAGGTCGCGCACGGCGGCGTGCACCGGTTCGGAATGTTCGGTGCTCACCTGCGGCGGCAGGCTCAACGGAAACACACCATCTCGGCTGTCGATCCAGGTCACGTCGAACGGCAATGGCTCCAGCGCCTGCACGATGGCGCGTCCCACATGGCCACCGCCGAACAGCGCCAGCGGCGTGTGGGCGGGCCGCAGCCGAATGCTCAGTTCCTCGCCGTGCGAAGCATCCACGGGCTCGAAGCGCAGCACCAGAGAACCGCCGCAGCACTGGCCCAGACTGGGCCCGAGCGTGACGCGCTCGTGCCAGCCCTGAAGGGTTTCGTCAGGTTGCTCAGCCCGGCGTGCCAGGGCTTCACGGGCCTGGCGTGTGGCTTTCCACTCAAGATGCCCGCCGCCGATCGTGCCCACTTCGCCGCGTGTCGCGTCGGCAAACACCGCCATCCACGCGCCCACTTCGCGAGGAACGGAGCCCCGCGCTTGCTCAACGGTGATGAGGACCGCGGGAACGTGCGCCAGATTCAGCAGAAAGGTTTCAAGTTCGCTGAGCATGTGTGGCGTCGACGTCAAAAAATAGGTGGGGAGAAGCAAGGTCAAACCAGGCGCGTCAGTATCAACCTTACTGTGCGAAACCTCGCAGTCCAGCCACAATACATTCCATCCACCCGTTCGTATGCGCTCTCGTGGCCATACCGGGGTCCGATCAGTTCAAACAGGCCATCCCACATGAGAGACATTGAACCCGCACCGCAACCGGCTTCACGGCCCGATGCGCCTGTTGCAACCAACCGCGCCGGCCGTGGCTCCTGGGCATGGATGGGGGCGCTCACCGCCGCACTGCTCGCCTCTTGCGCATCCCCGCCTCCGCCCCCACCCCCGGCCCCCCCACCCCTCCCTCCGGCACTGGCTCCCGCACCACCACCCATTTCCGAACTGCCCGCGCCCGACTTCGTGTCCCACGCTGTGTCACCGCTCGACTACCGCAAGGATGGTGCTCGGCACATCTATCAACGCAACGGCCACCGCATCTACAAAGGCCAGTTGCCGCCGCTCATGCACGCGGTGGGCGTGCTGCAGGTCGAGGTGGATGGCCGTGGCAATGTGCGCACCGTGAACTGGATGCGCGCGCCCAGCCATGTGCCCGACGTCATGCGCGAGATCGAACGCACGGTGCGCGCAGCCGCGCCCTTCCCGGCACCGGTGCGCATGGGCAGCGTCACCTACACCGACATCTGGCTCTGGGACAAGAGCGGCAACTTCCAGCTCGACACGCTGACCGAAGGGCAGCGCAGTAAGTGACACCCCCGCGCCGCCTGCGGCGTCACCCCCTCAAGGGGGCGGCACTGGCGGCCCGGCAAAGCCGGTTCCGCGGTGCCCTGGGCCAACTCCCCTTCCAGCGCGACGTGCCTTCACCAAGGATGCGGTGGAACTGGCTCTGCCAGGCCACTCGCATCGCACCCTTGGGGGGTGACGCGAAGCGGCGCGGGGGGTGCAGCGTCAGCTCCCCCTGTACGTGGAGTAACTCCACGGACTCACCAGCAACGGCACGTGGTAATGCTGGTCGGTGTGCGCCACACCGAAGTCCAGCGAGACCCGGTTGAGGAAATTCGGTTCGGGCAAAGCCACGCCCCGGGCCGCAAAATAACCCCTCACGTCGAACACCAGCCGGTAGGTACCCGCCTTCAGGCTCGCGTTGTCGTACAGCGGACCATCGGGGTTGCGGCCGTCCTGGTTCAGCACGAAGCGTTTGACCAGCGTGGCCTGGTCGCCTTGCGTGGTGTGCAGCTCCACCTGCATGCCGGCGGCAGGGCAGCCGTGCATGGTGTCCAGAACGTGTGTACTCAAGCCCATGGTCGTCCTTTGAATGGTTTGCAGTAGACTGAAAGTGTATACACTTTTTGTTTTTCTGGATATGATGATTCCATGGAAACCTCCAGCACCCTGCACATCGTCGAGTCGCTCACCCGGGCCATCGTGGAGCACCGTCTGCACCCGGGCACCAAGCTGGCCGAGCAGAAACTGGCCGACCATTTCGGCGTCTCGCGCACCCTCGTGCGTCAGGCGCTGTTCCAGCTGTCGCAGAACCGCCTGATCCGGCTGGAGCCCGCGCGTGGCGCCTTTGTGGCCGCGCCGTCGGTGGAAGAAGCGCAGCAGGTGTTTGCGGTGCGGCGCATGCTGGAGGCGGAAATGACCCGCGCTTTCGTGAAGACCGTGACCAACGCCAAGATCAAGGCGCTGCGTGAACACGTGGCGCAGGAAAAGCTCGCGGTGAACAACGAGGACGTGGCCGGCCGCACCGAGCTGTTGGGCGACTTCCATGTGCGCATGGCCGAACTCATGGGCAACCGGGTGCTGGCCGAGATGCTGCGCGAGCTCATCTCGCGCTGCGCGCTGATCACGCTCATGTACCAGAGCAACCAGGCCGCCGAGCATTCGAACGACGAACACGCCGACATCGTGAAGGCGCTGGCCGCGCGCGACGAGGAACTGGCCGTGCGCCTGATGGACGAGCACCTGCAGCATGTCGAAGAGAACCTGACCTTCGACCGCAAGCTGCCCACCAACGATATCTCCATGGCCCTGTCATGACCTACGACTCGACACTGCCCTACCCGCGCGACCTGGCCGGCTATGGGCGCGACGTGCCCCACGCTCGCTGGCCGAACGGAGCGCGCATCGCCGTCCAGTTCGTGCTCAACTTTGAAGAAGGCGGCGAGAACAGCGTGCTGCACGGTGACGACGCGTCCGAGCAGTTCCTCTCCGAAATGTTCAACCCCGCGGCCTATCCGGCGCGCCACATGAGCATGGAAGGCATCTACGAATATGGCTCACGCGCCGGCGTGTGGCGCCTGCTGCGCGAGTTCGAGCAGCGCGGCCTGCCGCTCACCGTGTTCGGCGTGGCCACCGCGCTGCAGCGTTGCCCCGACGTGACGGCCGCCTTTGTAAAACTCGGACACGACATCGCCTGTCACGGCCTCAAGTGGATCCACTACCAGAACGTGGATGAGGCCACCGAGCGCGCGCACATGGCGCAGGCCATGCAGATCATCGAAGACCTCACCGGCAGCCGCCCACAAGGCTGGTACACCGGGCGCGACAGCCCCAACACCCACCGCCTGGTGGCCGACCACGGCGGCTTCGCTTATGACAGCGACTACTACGGCGACGACCTGCCGTTCTGGATGAAGGTGAAGAAGACCGACGGAAACCACCACCACCAGCTCGTCGTGCCGTACACACTGGACTGCAACGACATGCGCTTCGCGCTGCCACAGGGCTTTTCGCATGCCGACCCGTTTTTTCAGTACCTCAAGGACAGCTTCGACATGCTCTATGCCGAAGGCAACCCGGCGGGCCTCGACCGGCCCAAGATGATGAGCATCGGCATGCACTGCCGCCTGCTCGGCAAGCCTGGCCGCATGGTGGCGCTGCAGCGTTTCCTGGACCACATCGCGCAGCACGACCACGTCTGGGTGGCGCGGCGCATCGACATCGCCCGCCACTGGCAGCAACACCATCCGGCACCCGTCTGACCCATGACCCCCACCCTGCACCAACTCAACAGCGCAGACCCTGCCGAGGCGATGCGCCTGCTCGACGGGCTGTACGAACACTCGCCGTGGATCGCCGAGCAGGCGCTCGCGCAGCGCCCGTTCGCTTCACTGGCCGCTCTCAAGCACGCCATGGTCACGGTGCTGGCCCACGCAAGCGTGGATGCGCAGCTGACGCTGATCCGCGCCCACCCCGAGCTCGCGGGCAAGGCCATGGTGAGCCAATCGCTCACCGCGGAGTCCACCCACGAACAGACCAAGGCGGGTCTCACGAACTGCACACCCGAAGAGTTCGCGCACATCCAGCAACTCAACGCGCAATACAACGCGAAGTTCGGCTTCCCGTTCATCCTGGCCGTGCGCGGCCCGCGCGGCACGGGTCTCGCCAAGCGCGAGATCATCGCCACCTTTGAACGCCGCCTGGGCAACCCGGTGGACTTCGAGCGCGCCGAGTGCCTGCGCAACATCCACCGCATTGCCGAGATCCGGCTGAACGACAAGTTCGGCTTCGAGCCCGTGCTCGGCAACGAGGTGTGGGACTGGCACGAAGACCTTTCGCGCCACAGCGACCCGGCGTTTGCCGAACAAGGCCAGCTCACCGTGACCTACCTGACCGACGCGCACCGTGCATGTGCTGCCGATCTGGTGGTGCGCATGCGTGAGTGCGGGTTTGACGAGGTCGATATCGACGCAGTGGGCAACGTGGTGGGGCGCTACCACGGCGCCACGCCGGATGCACCCACCCTCCTCACCGGCAGCCATTTCGACACCGTGCGCAACGGCGGCAAGTACGACGGACGCCTGGGCATCTTCGTGCCCATGGCCTGCGTGAAACAGTTGCACGCAGCTGGCAGGCGCTTGCCGTTCGCCATCGAGGTGGTGGGCTTTTCCGAAGAGGAAGGCCAGCGCTACAAGGCCACCTTCCTCGGTTCGGGCGCACTCACCGGACACTTCAACCCGACCTGGCTCGACCAGCAAGACGCCGACGGCGTCACCATGCGCGCAGCCATGCTGCACGCCGGCCTGCCCGCCACGCTGGAGGCCATCGGTGCGCTCAGGCGCGATCCGTCGAAATACCTCGGCTTCGTGGAGGTGCACATCGAGCAGGGCCCGGTGCTCAACGAGATGGACCTGCCACTGGGCGTGGTCACCTCCATCAATGCCAGCGTGCGTTACCTGTGTGAAGCCATCGGCATGGCCAGCCACGCGGGCACCACGCCCATGAACCGCCGGCGCGATGCCGCCAGCGCCGTGGCCGAGCTCGCGCTCCATGCCGAGCAGCGCGCCGCGGCCGATGGCGACTCGGTCGCCACCATCGGCATGCTGCAGGTGCCGGGTGGCTCGATCAACGTGGTGCCGGGCCGCTGCCTGTTTTCGCTCGACCTGCGCGCCCCGAGCAATGCGCAGCGCGACGCACTGGAGCGCGACATCCTCGCGCAGTTGCTCGCCATCTGCGAACGCCGCGGCATCGGTCTCAAGACCGAAGAGACCATGCGCGCCGCCGCCGCGCCCAGCGCCCCCGCCTGGCAGGCCCGCTGGGAAACCGCGGTGAACGCGCTGGGCGTGCCACTGCACCGCATGCCCAGCGGCGCCGGTCACGACGCGATGAAACTGCACGAGGTGATGCCGCAGGCCATGCTCTTCGTGCGCGGCCTCAACAGCGGCATCAGCCACAACCCGCTGGAGTCCACCACCAGCGACGACATCGAGCTGTGCGTGCGCGCCTTCTCGCACCTGCTCGAACAACTCGCCACCGAACACAAGCACTGAAGCCACATGACCACCGACCAACAACTGGATGCCTGGATCGACACCCACTTCGATGAGGAGGTGCGCTTCCTGCAGGAGCTCGTGCGCGTGCCCACCGACACGCCGCCGGGCAACAACGCGCCGCACGCCGAGCGCACCGCCGAGCTGCTCGCCGTCATGGGTCTGAGCGCCGAGAAGCACGCTGTGCCCGCGAATGAAGTCGAGGCCGCCGGCCTGCAGAGCATCACCAACCTGATCGTGCGTCGCCCGTATGGCGCGGGCAAGACCATTGCCCTCAACGCCCACGGCGACGTGGTGCCGCCCGGCGAAGGCTGGACGCACGACCCCTACGGCGGCGAGATCGTGGACGGCAAAATCTACGGCCGCGCCACCGCGGTCAGCAAGTGCGACATCGCGAGCTTCACCTTCGCGATTCGCGCGCTGGAATCGCTGAACGCGAAGCTGGCTGGAGGCGTGGAACTGCACGTGACCTACGACGAGGAATATGGCGGCGAAGTGGGCCCCGACTGGTTGCTCAAGAAGGGCCTCACCAAGCCCGATCTGATGATCGCCGCCGGTTTCAGCTACCAAGTGGTGGTGGCGCACAACGGCTGCCTGCAACTGGAGGTGACGGTGCATGGCGACATGGCGCACGCCGCCATTCCCGACAGCGGCACCGATGCGCTGCAGGGCGCCACGCACATCCTCAACGCGCTCTACGCGCTCAACGCTGACTACCTGAAGGTCACGTCCAGCGTCGAGGGCATCACCCACCCGTATCTGAACGTGGGCCAGATCAACGGCGGCACCAACACCAACGTGATCCCCGGCAAGGTCGTGCTCAAGATCGACCGCCGCATGATCCCCGAGGAAGACCCGGCCGAGGTGGAAGCATCCTTGCGCCGCACCATCGAGCAAGCCGCGGCCAGCTTCAACCCGCCACGCGGCGGCCGCGTCATCAGCGTCGATGTGAAGCGCATCCTGCTGGCGCGGGCGCTCAAGCCCCTGCCCGGCAACCAGCCGCTGGTCAAGGCAATCCAGAAACACGGCCAGGCAATCTTCGGCGAAGCCATTCCCGCTGTGGGCACGCCGCTCTACACCGATGTGCGCATTTACGGCGAGCACGGCATCCCCGGCGTGATCTACGGCGCGGGCCCGCGCACGGTGCGCGAGTCGAATGCCAAACGCGCCGACGAGAACCTGGTGCTGGAAGACCTGCGGCGCGCCACCAAGGTGATCGCACGCACACTGTTTGAGTTGCTCCAGCCAGCCTGAGTTTCCCTCTTGCGCGAGCCCTGACCGGGGGCACAATGAATTCACAACAACGGCCACAGGAGACCGCCATGACACCCGCCGAAGAAGCCCTGCGCGAAGCCGCGTTCGAATACCACCGCCTGCCGCGCCGGGGCAAGATCTCCGTCAATCCCATCAAGCCCCTGTCCAACCAGCGCGATCTCTCGCTGGCCTACTCCCCCGGTGTGGCCTACCCCTGCCTGGCCATCGAGGCCGACCCCACACTCGCGGCCGAGTACACCAGCCGCGGCAACCTGGTCGGCGTGATCACCAACGGCACGGCCGTGCTCGGCTTGGGCGACATTGGCCCGCTGGCCAGCAAGCCGGTGATGGAAGGCAAGGGCTGCCTGTTCAAGAAGTTCGCCGGCATCGACGTGTTCGACATCGAGCTGGATGAAAAGGACCCGGACAAGCTGGTCGACATCATTGCCGCGCTCGAGCCCACGCTCGGTGGCATCAACCTCGAAGACATCAAGGCGCCCGAGTGCTTCTACATCGAGAAGAAGCTGCGCGAGCGCATGGGCATCCCGGTGTTCCACGACGACCAGCACGGCACCGCCATCATCTCGGCCGCCGCCCTGCTCAACGGCCTGGAGCTGGTGGGCAAGGACATTGGCTCGGTCAAGCTCGCTGTGAGCGGCGCGGGCGCCGCCGCCATCGCGTGCCTGGACGTGATGGTCGGCCTGGGTGTGGCGCGCGAAAACATTTTTGTCTGCGACTCCAAGGGCGTGGTGTACGAAGGGCGCCCCGGTGGCTACGACGAATCGAAGGCGCGCTACGCACAGAAAACTCAACTGCGCTCGCTGGCCGATGCGGTCAACGGTGCCGACGTGTTCCTGGGCTGCTCGGCGCCGGGCGTGCTCACCGCCGACATGATGAAGACCATGGGACCCCAACCCATCGTGCTCGCGCTGGCCAACCCCGAGCCCGAGATCCGGCCCGAACTGGCCAAGGCCGTGCGGCCTGACTGCATCATCGCCACCGGCCGCAGCGACTACCCCAACCAGGTCAACAACGTCCTGTGCTTCCCCTACATCTTCCGTGGCGCGCTCGACTGTGGTGCCACCAAGATCACGGAAGAAATGAAGCTGGCCTGCGTGCGCCAGATTGCCGATCTGGTGAAGAGCGAGACCAGCGAGGAAGTGGCCAACGCCTATGCCGGGCAAGACCTCTCCTTCGGCCCCGACTACATCATCCCCAAGCCCTTCGACTCACGGCTGATCCTTCGAATTGCGCCGGCCGTGGCACAGGCGGCGGCCGACTCCGGTGTGGCCACGCGGCCCATCAAGGACATGGACGCCTACCGGCAGGAACTCAGCCGCTTCGTCTACCAGACCGGCATCCTGATGCAGCCGATCTTTCACGCGGCCAAGTCGCAACCCGACCGCAAACGTGTGGCCTATGCCGATGGCGAAGATGAGCGCGCGCTGCGCGCCGCGCAGATGGCGATCGACGACCAGCTCGCGCTGCCCATCCTGATCGGCCGCCCGGCGGTGATCGAGGCGCGCATCGCCAAGGCGGGCTTGCGCATGAAGCTCGGGCAGGATGTGCAGAACGTCAACCCCGAGGACGACCCGCGCTTTCGCCAGTACTGGGAGCACTACCACCAACTCATGGGCCGCGAAGGCGCCACGCCCGAAGTGGCCAAGGCGGCGGTGCGGCGCTCCAACACCATCATCGGCTCGCTCATGGTCTCGCTGGGTGACGCCGACGCGCTGATCTGCGGTCTGGTGGGTGGCTACATGACGCACCTGGAGCGCATCGACCACGTGCTCGGACGCCGCGCCGGCGCGGGGCTTTATGCCTCGGTCAACGCACTCATGACGGACCGTGGCCCGCTGTTCATCGCCGACACCTATGTGAACGAACTGCCCAGCGCCGAAGAGCTGGCCGAGATCGCATGGATGGCCGCGCAGGAAGTGCAGCGTTTCGGCCTGCCACCCAAGATCGCCTTCCTCTCGCATTCGAGTTATGGCTCCAGCAAGCGCGCATCGGCCCGCAAGATGGCGCACGCACGCGACCTGTTCGTGGCCGCACACCCCGAAATCGAGTGCGACGGCGAACTGCACGGCGACGCAGCGCTGCAGCCCGAAATCCGCAGCGTCTACCTGACTGATACAACGCTCAAAGGTTCGGCCAACCTGCTGATCTGCCCCAACCTCGATGCGGCCAACATCCTCTACAACGTGATGAAGACGACCGCCAGCGGCGGCGTCACGGTGGGCCCCATCCTCATGGGCTCGGCCGGCACGGTGCACATCCTCACACCAGCGGCCACGGTGCGGCGCGTGCTCAACATGACTGCGCTCGCGGCGGCCAGTGCGCAGGGTGTGGCCAGAGCCTGAGCGCTTGCGTTGTGCATACGAGGGGACGCCATGGCGTCCCTTTTTTTCGCGCCTGCACCGCGCGGGCTCGTGAGCGCACGGCACTCTGCTCCGTGGTCGCCGATGACCGGACCAGCCGAAGAAGTGCATGCGAACCATACACAGGCAAAATCGCCCCGCCATGGTGCACCCCAATCTGGTGCGCACCATTCAGGGTTACTCAGGTAGACGTGGACGGCCCAGGAAATCAAAATCTGTATACACATTGTGTGTTCAAAAGGCTCCCAACCACCTGTTTCCAAGGGTAAGCACCGCTGGCACCCTTATTGCTGATGAAGAAACATGCCTGGGCGCTCCGTCCTCGAACCCTTGCAGCCCCTCACCCCACAGGAGAACCCATGAACAAACGCCACTTCATCCACACCGTCGCCGCACTGGCCACCCTGGCCGCCATGGGCACCGCCCAGGCCCAGACCCCCGTGAAGTTCCAGCTCGACTGGCGCTTCGAAGGCCCCGCCGCACTGTTCCTGCAGCCCGCTGCCAAGGGTTACTTCAAAGCCGCCGGTCTGGACGTGACGATTGACTCCGGCAACGGCTCGGGCGGCACCGTGACGCGCGTGGCCTCGGGTACCTACGACATGGGCTTTGCCGACATGGCCGCGCTGATGGAGTTCCACGCCAACAACCCGGACGCCCCCAACAAGCCGGTGGCCGTGATGATGGTCTACAACAACACGCCGGCCGCCGTGCTCGCGCTCAAGAAGAGCGGCATCACCAAGCCGGCCGATCTCAACGGCAAGAAGCTCGGCGCCCCGGTGTTTGACGCGGGCCGCAAGGCCTTCCCGATCTTCCAGAAGGCCAACAGCGTGACCAACGTGGCCTGGACCTCGATGGACCCACCACTGCGTGAAACCATGCTGGTGCGTGGCGACATCGACGCCATCACCGGCTTCTCGTTCACCTCGCTGCTCAACCTCGAAGCGCGCGGCGTGAAGGCCGAAGACGTGGTCATCCTGCCGTACGCCGACTACGGCGTGAAGCTGTATGGCAACGTCATCATCGCCTCGCCCAAGATGATCAAGGAAAACCCGGCCGCGGTGAAAGCCTTCCTCACGGCCTTCTCCAAAGGCGCCAAGGAAGTGATGGCCAACCCGGCCGCCGCCATCGAGACCGTGAAGGCGCGCGACGGCATCATCAACGTGCCGCTGGAAATCCGACGCCTGCAGCTCGCCATCGACTCGGTGGTGGCCAGCCCCGACGCGCGCAAGGAAGGTTTCGGCCTCATCAACCCCGGCCGCATGAGCCTGATGGCCTCGCAGGTGTCCGACGCTTACGCCACCAAGACCCGCATCGACCCGGCCGCGATCTGGAACGGCACCATGATGCCCGCCGCCGCCGATCTCAACGTGCTGCCGCCCCTCAAGAAGTAAGGCCGGCCCGGCACCTCTGGCCCAGGCCAGCCACCCTGCGGCGGCTGGCCTTTTTTTCAGGAAGACCCATGCAAGACACCTCCAGCAACGCGCCCTTCGTCGATTTCGACCAGGTCTGGCTGGCTTACAACGACGAGCTGCTGGCGAAGAACACCTTCGCGGTGGAAGACATCAACCTGAAGGTCAAGCAGGGTGAGTTCATCGCCATCGTCGGCCCCTCGGGTTGCGGCAAGTCCACCTTCATGAAGCTCACCACCGGGCTGAAGATGCCCAGCATGGGCAAGATCCGCATCGACGGCCAGCCCGTCACCGGCCCGCTGAAGATCTCGGGCATGGCCTTCCAGGCGCCCTCGCTGCTGCCTTGGCGAACCACGCTGGACAACGTGCTGCTGCCGCTGGAGATCGTCGAGCCCTACCGCAGCCAGTTCAAGGACCGGCGCAAGGAATACGTGGAACGGGCCGGCCGGCTGCTCGCCAGCGTGGGCCTGGGTGGCATGGAAAAGAAGTTTCCCTGGGAGCTTTCGGGCGGGATGCAGCAGCGCGCCAGCATCTGCCGCGCGCTGATCCACGAGCCCAAGATGCTGCTGCTCGACGAGCCCTTTGGCGCGCTCGATGCGTTCACGCGCGAAGAACTCTGGTGCACGCTGCGCGACCTCTGGGAGGCGCAGCGCTTCAACGTCATCCTGGTCACCCACGACCTGCGCGAGTCGGTGTTTCTGGCCGATACGGTGTACTGCATGAGCAAGAGCCCAGGGCGTTTTGTGGTGCAGCGCGAGATTCCGATCCCGCGCACACGCGATCTGGAGGTCACGTACACCAAAGAATTTTCAGACATCGTGTTGGAACTGCGCGGCCACATCGGCGCCATGCGCACCCCTGTCAACCAGTGAACGGACCCACGCCATGAACCTGAACAAAAAACAGATGGAGCGCTGGTCGCCGTTTTTGCTGCTGCTGGCGATCATCATCATCTGGGAAGTCATCACCAGTGGCTTTGGTGTTTCCGAATTCATCTTCCCCAGCCCGTCGCGCATCTGGGAACAGACGATGGAGCACAAGACCACCATCCTCGGCCACGCGTGGCGCACCTACTGGGTGACGATGGCCGGCTTCGGCATTGCCATCGTGGTCGGCGTGCTGCTGGGTTTTCTCATCGGCAGCTCGCGCCTGGCCTACGCCGCGGTTTACCCGCTCATGACGGCATTCAACGCGTTGCCCAAGGCGGCCTTCGTGCCCATCCTCGTGGTGTGGTTCGGCATCGGCGTGGGCCCGGCCATCCTCACCGCGTTTCTCATCAGTTTCTTCCCCATCATGGTGAACATCGCCACCGGTCTGGCCACGCTGGAGCCCGAGCTGGAAGACGTGTTGCGCGTGCTGGGCGCCAAGCGTTGGGACGTGCTGACCAAGGTCGGTCTGCCACGCTCCATGCCCTACTTCTTCGGCTCACTCAAGGTCGCGATCACGCTGGCGTTTGTGGGCACCACGGTGTCGGAAATGACGGCCTCCAACGAGGGAATTGGCTACTTGTTGATCTCGGCCGGTTCGTCGATGCAGATGGGCTTGGCGTTCAGCGGCCTGCTGGTGGTGGGTGCCATGGCGATGGTGATGTACGAGCTGTTCAGCTTCATCGAGAAGCACACCACCGGTTGGGCGCACCGGGGTTCGCAAGGAACATGAGCGCCCCCACGCTCCACCGCTGCGCGGGTCGCTTCCCCCCAAGGGGGTGCGGCTTGGCTTGGGGCGGCCCGGCGCTGCAGCCATGAGTCCGGACCAGGTCACCAGGCACCTGCGCCGCGCCAACGAGGTGGCGCGCCGCGCGGCGCGCATGGGCCGCCACCCGTTTGGTGCCTTGCTGGTGGCGCCCGATGGTGAGACGGTGTTGGCCGAGCAGGGCAACATCGACACGGTGAACCACGCAGAGTCCACCTTGGCTCGCACGGCGGCGGGCAACTGGCCGGGTGAGTACCTGGCGCGCTGCACGCTGGTGACGACCTTCGAGCCGTGTGCCATGTGCACGGGCACGCTGTACTGGGCCAACATCGGGCGTGTGGTCTATGGGGCGAGTGAAGAGGCTTTGCTCGCGCTCACCGGCAGTCATGAAGAGAACCCCACGTTGTCGTTGCCTTGTCGTGAGGTGTTGGCGCGGGGGCAGAAGGCTGTTGAGGTCATTGGGCCTGTGCCTTCTTTGGAGGCTGAGATGTTGGAGCCGCATCGCGGTTTTTGGTCTTTGCGTTGAGTTGTTTTCTCCGGCTGGTCCGGTCATCGGCGACCACGGGGCACGGCTCCGCGGCTGTCCCCCGCCCGGGGCTCCTCCTTGATGCCGCTGCGCCATGCGCTCACGAGCCTGGGAGGTGCAGGCAAAAAACCTCAGCGATGAACCTCCGCCTCCCCAGCAGAGGACAGAAGCGCCATGAGCTTCCGACGAATCAGAATCCCAGGCCGATCCGAGTCCATCGAATACTCCACACCACGCCTGCGCAAATCCACCACCGCATCCGGGTCGGTCGATTCGAGGATGTCCTTGTCCTCCCGCGTGATCTCGTCGTCGAAATCGATCAACATCTGCGCCGGGCAGTCTGCCTCCGTGTCGTTGCGAAACAGCCATTGGCACAACTGCATGCGGCCATCGTCGATGGGGGTGAACGCGTTGATGATGATGTGACGGATGCCGCTCGGGTATTCGATATCGAGCCGGCGTGAAAAAGGCTGGTAGTACGCATTTCGCATGTGCCGCTGCGTGATTGCATCCTTCACACCACTGATGCGTTGGAACCGCTCCGGGTTGGCCGCGTCGATCACCGTTTCGGCGTAAAAACCGGCATCGTTCTCAACCAACTCGTACTTGCTCGGCGCGGGTGATGCGGCCACACCAAAGGTGGCGCGGTGCACGAAGCTGAAATGCGAGTTATCGAAGGAGTTTTCGAGCGCGCGCACCGGGCTCGTGTTCCACGTTTCGTAGAACTGGAAGATGGTGCGCCAGCCGTCGGCCTCGAACTCCGGGATCACCGGAATGTCGGCCACCGGGTCATCGAGTGCCACCCAGGCATACCCGTAACGCGCCGTGCAGTGATAGGCCGTTGTGCCGTAGTCCTTGGGGATCTCGCGCTCCACTGGGTACTGTGGAATCATGATCACGCGACCGCTGCGGTTGTAGACCCAGCCGTGGTACCCACACTGAATGTTGCCGTCCTTGCACCAGCCCTTGCTCAGTTTGGCCGTGCGGTGGCAGCAGCGGTCCTTCAACGCGGCGGGCGCGCCGTGTTCGTCAAGAAAAAGAACGATGTTTTCACCCAGCAGGGTGAAGGGCTTGGGGCCGTCGGCCAGCATGCTCAGCGGCATGACAGCGTGCCAGTAGCGGCGGAAGACGGGCTGTTGGGTGACCAGCATGGAAACGCTCCTGAAAGAAATGGCTTGAGGAATCTCAAGAGCAATTTCCTGCTCCGCATGGCGCGGAGCTGAACGCTTCTACTCTGGGTGGGAATGCTAGCAAAACGCAGGCCATCGCGACGCACCGTTTTGATGAATTCTTGTTGGCATGGCTTGTGCGTACGAGCAGTTCGCAGAGTAGAAGCGTTCAGTGGGTGTCACACCACCCGCCCGGAAATTGCTCTTGTACGTCCCCTGTGCCCATGCGGTGCAGCGGGTTGGAACAAGTCCATTTTTTCGGAGCATCACCATGCAACGCCGCCTCTTCATAGCATCTTCTGCCGCCCTCGCCACACTGGGCGCACCCGCCGTCTGGGGCCAGTCGGCACCCAAGCTCACCCCCATCAAGTTCACGCTCGATTTCCGCATCACTGGCCAGACCTCGCCCTTCTTCCTCGCGCAGCAGCGCGGCTACTACAAAGACGAAGGCCTGGACGTGAGTATCGATGTGGGGGCGGGCTCCGTGGCCTCCATCACGCGCATCGCCAGCGGCGTGTACCAGATGGGTTTGGGCGACATCAGCTCGCTCATCGAGTTCCAGGCCAGTCAGAGCGGCACGCCTTTGGTGCAGGCGGTCTACCAGTACTACAACCGCGCACCGTTCGCGATCATCGGCCGCAAGGACCGCGGCATCACCAGCGACTGGCGCAGCCTCGAAGGCAAAAAGATCGCCGCCGCCGCGGTGGAGTCCACCCGTCGCGCCTGGCCCATGGTGGCGCGCAAGCTGCGCGTGAAGGACGACTACTTCCAGTGGGCCACCACCGACTTCTCTTCGCGTGACAACGTGGTGGTGCGGGGCGACGTGGACGGTGCCACCTACTTCCACGACTCCGCCGTGTCGCTGTTCGCACGCATGAAGCTCGACGAGCTCTCCATCCTGCAGTACCAGCAGGCCGGCGTGAACCTCTATGGCAACGCCATCCTCGCGAGCAACGCCATGACCACGCAGAACCCCGTCGCCGTGGCCGGCTTCCTGCGCGCCACCAACCGCGCCATCCTGGAAAGCATGGCCGACCCTGCTGCAGCGATCGCCGCCACCAAGCTGCGGGAGCCCATCCTGAACGAAGCCGTGGAGTTGGAGCGCTGGCGCATCACGCAGCAGTACATCGCCGCGGGCGATACCCGCAGCCACGGCCTGGGCGACGTGCTCAAGCGCACGCTGGAAGAACAGGTGGACGAGGTGGTCAGCGTCTATGGACTGAAGGTGCGCCCGGGTGTGGAAGGCCTATTCAACCGCGCCATGCTGCCCGCCGCCAGTCAACGCATGGTGAAGGCGTGATGGACGCGGAAACACCGATCAACGAACGCGACGGTCTGTACATGCGCCAGGCCATCGCCTGGTCGCGCGTGGCGCGCGACCGGGGCAACCGGCCCTTCGGCGCGGTGGTGGTTGCCGACGACGGCCGCGTGCTGGCCGAGGCCTGGTGCAACACCAGCGAGACCGGCGACTGCACCGGCCACGCCGAGACCAACGCGGTGCGTCAGGTGAGCCCGGTGGTGGATCGCGAGACGCTCTCGCGCGCCACGCTCTACTCCTCGGCCGAGCCCTGCGTGATGTGCGCAGGCGCCATCTTCTGGAGCAACATCGGCCGCGTGGTGTTCGGCATCGACGCGGTGCGCCTGCGGGTGTTCCGCGGCGAACGCTCTGAGCAGCGCGATGCCGAACTCTCGTGCCGGGATGTGTTCAAGGCTTCACCGCACCCGATTGAATGCATCGGGCCGGTGTTGATCGAAGAAGCTAGCGAGCCGCACGCGGGTTTCTGGAAACCAGGGTGACCGGCTAGCTGCAGCTGAACGTGATGCCGATCGCCCCGTTGACAGCCTGGTCCGCAACGGTCGCCGTGTTGGTCCACTGAAGTTCAATCGCGTCGCCGGCACTGAAGTTCACCAGGCCGGAGGTGATGCAAGTCCGCGCGGCGCTGCTGATCGTGCAGGAGAAGGCGGCGGGATCGGTCAGATCTGCGACAACGGGTGAGGGACCAGGCGCACGGAGCAGCTTGAAAGTGTGTGTCTGCCCCACATCGGGCACACCCAGAGTCGCAACGCGAAGGGTTCCAGTGCCGCAGTCGTGCGGAAGAATCTGGGCAAAACGGGTGGTGGAGACGGATATGGAGCTGCCAGCCAGCACCGAGTAGGTTCCGGGTGGTGACAGGTTACCGCTGGCCAGGGACCAGCTGTAGTCCACGGAGGCGGGACCGGTGGCACCCGTGGCACCTGCAGGACCAGCCGTACCCGCAGCGCCCGCTGGACCGGTTGCCCCGGTGGCACCCGCGGCACCGGTCGCACCGGTGGCACCGGTCGCACCAGTCGCTCCTGTGGCACCTGCAGGCCCTTCGGGCCCGGCAGCGCCATCTGCCCCTGCCGGGCCAACCAGGGAAACCGGCACCGTGGGCCAGGCGCCTGCGGCCTTGGGCCCATACAGTGCGCCAGTCTGGTCGTCGACGAAATAGTCCCCGTCCTTGCCCACGGACGCAACGGGTGCGCCCGGCCCGCCGTAGAACACCGGGTGAGTGATCTCGGGCGCACTCGGGGCTGGTCCGTCGCCACCACCACAGGCGCTCAACAACAAGACGGCCAGCACCGCGACAGGCAGCTGGCGGGTGGGCAATGTGCGGCGTGTCATGTCAGCCCCGCGACGGAAAAATGCCTTCGAGGGCGATCACGTAGTACACCCCGAGATACGGGCTGCGTATGCCCACGGGCTTGCTGCCACCGGTGGCGCTCACGCTGATGTTCAGTGTCAACGGCAAGGGGGCCATGGTCTGGTTGGCCGCCGAAGGGGGGGCAAACGCGGGCGCGACAGCACCGGATTCAATGTCAAATATTTCGGCGGGAATGGCCCCGGCGGGGCTGGGGACGGAGCCGAGATTGGTGGAGCAGCTCTGCTGGGCGTGTGCGCCGGGCTGAACCGTTGCCGTGTGTGTGTGCGTCGGCAGCTGGTTGGTGTTCAGGACCACGGATTCGGAGCCGCCGGACTGGCCCACGTACACCGGCTGCAATCCGGGACCGGTGCCGGCACAGATGGGGCCACGGCCACGCAGATCGGGCAGGGCAAAGGTCTGCACGCCATCTCCCCCGTACGCCACACCGATCAACGAAAACAGCGCGGGGTACTGCGCGATCTGCATCAGCGTGCCATCACACATGGCGAAGCCCACGGGCGCGAACGGGAAAGACACCATCTGGATTTCACCGAGAAAGGGTTCTGTGCTCATTTTTTGATTCCTCCTGAATGTTTGACGAATAGGTGACGAATGCCACACCGATGTGGCCGCGCCGATGCTAGGGAGCACCAACGCCCAGGGAAATACCGCGAAGGGACTAATTCATTGCGCCTCGTACACTTTCGCCATGCCCTGGCACGCCCGTCTCTCGCTCGACCTGACTTTCGAGAACCACAAAACCACCGCCCGTTTCGAGCACGACGGCCCGCTGCGCATCCTCAAGAGCCTGTACCCGGAGGGCCCCGCGATCTGCCACAACGTGATCGTTCACCCACCCGGTGGTCTGGTCGGGGGTGATGTGCTGGATGTCCGCGTGCACGCGGGTGCTGGCACGCATGGCTTGATCTCCACACCCGGGGCCACGCGCTTCTACCGCTCCGACGGCCCCACCACCACGCAGCAAGTCACGCTCGCGCTGGACGAAGGCGCCCGACTCGAATGGCTGCCGCTCGAAGCCATCGCCTACCCCGGCTGCCTGGCGCTCAACAGCTTGCATGCCACGCTGGCAGAGGGTGCCGAGATGATCGGCTGGGACGTTTGCGCGCTCGGCCTGCCCACCGCCAACCAACCGTTTGACCGGGGCAGCCTCACGCAGCACCTGGAGATCCCGGGCCTGTGGCTGGAGCGTTCGCGCATCGAGGCCAGCGACACGCGCTTGCTTGAATCCCCGTTGGGCCTGGGCGGGCACAAATGCATGGGCACGCTCTGGCTGGCCTGCGGCACGCCGATCACGCGCGAACGCCGCGAACACCTGCTGGAGATGGTGCGTGCGGTGTTGGGCGGCGAGCACGGCGTGCAGGTGGGCGCCACCTGCCCCAACCCACGCATGCTGGTGGTGCGCGCCGTGGCGCCGCTGGTGGAGCCCCTCATGGCGCTGTTCCAGCAGGTCTGGGCCACGCTGCGCACCGAAGCCTGGGGCCTTGCCAACACGCCACCTCGCATCTGGCGAGTCTGAACCGCTCGAATTGGGGTACAAAACGCCTGCTGTTCGTCGCACCAGGACGCGATGGGCGTGAGCAGAATGGAATAGCCATTGATGGGCGAGCACGCCGCGCGCCCTGAACCAACCATGCCCTTAGCCCCGAACAGCCTGCAAGACGCCCATGCGCTCGTGATCGAGGGCAACCTGCAGTCGCGCTCGATCCTCGTGTCGCAACTGCGCGAACTCGGCGTGGGCACGGTCTCGCAGTGCTCGCGGCTGGTGGAGGCCCGGCGCAAGCTGGAGGTGAACCGCTACGACGTGGTGATCTGCGAACAACACTTCGACCGTGACTCGATGTCGGGCCAGGACCTGCTCGACGACCTGCGGCGCAACCAGCTCCTGCCCTTCTACACGGTGTTCATCATGGTCACCGCCGAGGCGTCGTACGCCAAGGTGGCCGAAGCCGCCGAGTCCGCACTCGACGCCTACCTGCTCAAGCCCCACACCGGCGCCCGCCTGAGCGACCGCATCATGATGGCGCGCGAACGCAAGAAGGCGCTGGAAGCCATCTTCACCGCCATCGACGCCGAGCGGTTCCACGATGCTGCGGTCCTGTGTCTGGAGCGCTTTGAAGCCCGCGGCACCTACTGGCTCTATGCCGCGCGCATCGGCGCCGAGCTGCTGCTGCGCAACGGCGAAATCGGCGATGCGCAGAAACTCTACGAAGCCGTGATCGCCGCCAAAACCCTGCCCTGGGCGCGCCTGGGCGTGGCGCGCGCGCAGCTCGAAGGCGGTCAGCCTGCCAAGGCCGTGACCACGCTGGAGAGCCTGATCCAGGACGACAACACCTACGCCGATGCCTACGACGTGATGGGCCGGGCGCAGTTCGAGCTGGGCAATTTCCAGAGCGCGCTGACCACCTACGAGATGGCCACGAAGCTCACGCCTTCCTCCATCAGCCGCCTGCTCAAGCACGGCATGCTGGCCTACTACACCGGCGACAAGAGCGAAGGCGTGGAACTGCTCGACCGCGCCACGCGCCTGGGCCTGGACTCCAAGATGTTCGACGCGCAGGCCCTGCTGCTGCTGGCCTTTGCGCGCCTGGACAACAACGACCAGCGCGGCCTGGCCCGCACGGTGGACCAACTCACCCGCCTGCGCGACCGCAGCCACATGCCCGCGCGGCCCCACCGCCTGCTGGCCATCGCCGAGAGCCTGCTCGCCCTGCAGCAGCAACACACCTCGCGCGCCCTGGACGACGTGCGTCGCATGGCCAACGACGCCTTGAACCCCGACTTCGACTTCGAGACCGCGTGCAACCTGCTCGCCCTCATGAGCCGGCTGCAGATGCGTTCGATCGCGCTCAACGAAGCCGAAGGCGCGGTGGACACGCTGGCGCTGCGCTTCTGCACCAGCAAGGCCATGAGCGAGCTGATGGCTTGTGCAGCTTCGGGCTGCCAGGACTTTGCCGATCGCGTGCGCGGTGCGCACAGCCAGATTCTGAAGATGACCGAACAGGCCATGACGCTGAGCATCAAGGGCGACCCGCAGGGCACGGTTCTGAAGCTGCTGGAGGACGGTGAGCGCACCCTCAACGCCAAGCTCATCGAGTCGGCCCACCAGGTGCTGCAGCGCTACACCGTGCGCATCGCCGACCACGTTGCCCTCAACGAGCGCACCGACGTGCTGCGCGAGCGCTACCACACGACCATGCAGCATTCCCGCCTGGGCGAACACACGGGTGCGGCGCCCACGCCGGGCGGTGTGTCCTTGCCGGCAGGCTACAAGCCCCCGAGCGCCGACGGCCTGCTCGGCAGCGCAGCACCCAACTAGAGTGCCCCCACGCTCCGCCGCTGCGCGGGTCGCTGCCCCCCGAGGGGGCTGAGCCTGCCTTGGGGCGGCCCGGCGGCTGACTCAGCGCACCGCGAACAGCGACAGCACCTGTTCGCGAAACCAGCGGTTGTCGGGATCACCTTCGAAGCGGTGGCTCCAGTGCAGCGACACAGTGAAGCCCCGGTCCACAAACGGCGGCTGCACGATCACGCACCCACCCGTTTGCACGAAACCCTGCGCGATGTTGCCCGGCATCACCACGCACAGGTCGGTGGCCTGCACGATGGAAGGCAGCACCATGAAGTGTTCGGTGGTCAGGCGCAGGCGCTCCTGCAGACCGGTCTGGGCGAGGATGCGCAAGGTGTCGCTGTGCGTGCGCACCGCCACGAAATCGAGCTGTTGCAAGGCCTTGAGCAGGGCCGCGCCACGCAGGCGCTCCAGCGCCGCGTGCATCGGGTGGCCACTGCGCATGAGCACCACGTAGCGGTCTTGCAGCAGCTCGGTGCGCTGGGTGTCCTTCACCTGCGGCAGGAAGCCGAACGCGAAATCGATGACGCCACTGTCCAGCGCGTCGGCGAGGCCACCGTGGGGCACGGGCCGGGTGGCCACGCGCACGCCGGGCGCCTGCTGCTGCAGACGGGCCATGAGCTCGGGCAGAAAACGGCTCTCGCCAATGTCGCTCATGTGCAGGCGGAACAGGCGGCGCGAGCTGGCCGGGTCGAAACCGCTGGACTCACTCAGCGCGCTGGCCAGCGTGGCCAGCGCACCCTGCACCGCCTCGGCCAGCGCCACCGCCTTGGGCGTGGGCTTCACGCCGCCGGGCGCGCGCACGAACAGCGGGTCCTTCACCAGCAGGCGCAGGCGCGTGAGGCCGTGGCTCACCGCCGGCTGCGTCAGTCCCAGGTGTTCGGCCGCCCGGCTCACGCTGCCGGCGCGGTACACCTCGTTGAAGAGGCGCAGCAGGTTGAGGTCGAGGTCTTTGATATGCATGGCGTTCATGTCGCTTAGTCCCTTCATTGTATTGATCGATGAGCGACGCCTCCCCATACTCGAAGGATCGGTCGCAACCTCACGATGACGACCCCGCTGGAGACAAGCACTTGGAAGTTTCATTCACTCAGGAAATCGAGTCCCTGCGGCTCGGTGACGGCCAGACCTTTCACGGCGAGGGCATCCTGGCCATCACCAAGGCCCTGCTGCAATCGGGCGTGGCCTATGTGGGCGGCTACCAGGGGGCACCGGTCTCGCATCTGCTCGATGTGATGGTGCAGGCCAAGCCCTACATGGACGAACTCGGCGTGCACGTGGAGGCGTGTTCGAACGAAGCCTCGGCCGCCGCCATGCTGGGCGCCTCCATCCACTACCCGCTGCGCGGCGCGGTCACGTGGAAGTCCATCGTTGGCACCAACGTGGCGGCCGACGCCCTCTCCAACCTCGCTTCGCCCGGTGTCACCGGTGGCGTGCTGGTGGTCGTGGGCGAGGACTATGGCGAGGGCGCCAGCGTGATCCAGGAGCGCACCCACGCCTACGCGCTCAAGTCGAGCATGGTGCTGCTCGACCCGCGCCCCGACCTGGAACGCATGGTGCACATGGTCGAACAGGGCTTCCGGCTCTCGGAGGCTTCCAACATGCCGGCGCTCATGGAGTTGCGCATCCGGGCCTGCCACGTGCGCGGCAGTTTTGTGGCCAAGGACAACGTCAAGCCAGCGCTCTCGCGACACAACCTGATCGACGAGCCCGCCAGCTTCGACTACAACCGCCTCGCCCACCCGCCGGTGACCTTCCGCCACGAAAAGCTCAAGGGCGACGAACGCATTCCTGCCGCGCGGCGCTACATCGTCGAGAACGATCTCAACGAGTTCTTCGACGGCGAGCACCAGGACCTGGGTCTCATCGTGCAGGGTGGCCTCTACAACACGCTGATCCGCGCGCTGCAGCAGTTCGGCCTGGCCGATGCCTTCGGGC
>NZ_JADMJO010000025.1 GCF_018780385.1 Hydrogenophaga sp.
CCGCAGTTCAACGGGAAGCAGGAGGGCGAGTCCACAAGGACGAACCTAACCTGCGCTGCCCCCGCAACGGTAAGCAGACGAGAGACCCGACGCAGATCGGGCCACTCCGCTTTCATCACGCAGCCACTGGACGACACACGTTGTTGTCTGGGAAGGCGATGAAGGTTGTTCTGTCAGCCCGGATACCGGCCAACAAGGTGGTGGTGCGTCTGGCAACAGGCAGTCCACTTTTACGCTCAAGCACTGTCGGGGAAGGCGGTGAGGGCTTCTGCTTGTGTTTTCTCGCCTATGGCTTCAAGTCCTTTGCATGCGGACCCCGCAGTGATGTGGTTGGCTTGCACCCGGTGGTAACCCGGGTCCACCGCCCTGCGATCCTGGTCGCCGCGCCGGCCTCTGGGCAAGGTAAAACCACGGTCACCGCTGCACTTGCGCGCTTGCATGCGCGGCAGGGCCGGCGGGTGCGGGCATTCAAGTGTGGGCCGGACTTTCTGGACCCGATGTGGCTGGAACTGGCGACTGGCCAGCCGGTGCACAACGTGGACCTCTGGATGACCGGCGAGGACGACGTACGGGCGCGCCTGTACGCCTCTGCGCAGGACGCCGATCTGGTGATTGTCGAAGGGGCCATGGGCCTGTTTGACGGGGAGCCAAGTGCTGCGGACCTGGCGCGCCGTTTCGGCTTGCGAGTGCTGGCGGTCATCGATGCGTCGGCTATGTCTGCAACTTTTGGTGCATTGGCCTTTGGCCTGCAGCACTACCGTGCGGGCTTGCCCTGGGCCGGGGTGCTAGCGAACCGCGTGGGCAGCCCGCGGCATGCGCAGCTGCTGCAGGCTGCGTTGCCAGCCGGCGACGCGATAGCACCAGCGAGTTGGCTGGGGGCGGTGATGCGCAACGCCGCATTCAAGCTGCCGGAGCGTCACCTGGGACTGACCGTCGCGGGCGAACTGCCTGACGCGCTAGCCCGCCTGGATGCGGCCGCCGATGCACTCCAGCACACCTCCCTGGGTCAGATGGATGCCGAGGCCCTACAGCGCTGGTCGGTGGCGTTCGACTCACCGCCTGAAATGCAGCCCACACCCAGGTTGCTGACGGGTCAGACCGTAGCGGTGGCGCGTGATGCTGCTTTCTGCTTCATTTACGCCGCCAACCTAGACACGCTTCGTGAGCTCGGCGCGAAGCTGGTGTTTTTCTCGCCGCTGGCCAACGAGCCGGTGCCCGCCTGCGCCGCGGTATGGCTACCCGGCGGATACCCGGAACTGCACACGCACGCTCTGGCCGACAGTCTGACGTGCCGCGACAGCCTGAAGGCTCATGTGGCGCAGGGGCGGCCCCTTTGGGCTGAGTGCGGCGGCATGATGGCGTTGTTCGACGCAATCGTGGACACCGAAGGAAATCACCACCCAGCCTGGGGCCTCTTGCCCGGGCTAGTGCGCATGCAGCCACGGCTAGCGGGGCTGGGTATGCAGCAGTTGGCGCTGTCTGCCGGGGTTTTACGCGGCCATACCTTTCACTACTCGACCTGCGAAACAGCACTGCAGCCAACAAAACGCACGGACCCCGGCCGCAGTTGCGCTGCGGGAACGGGAGAAGCGCTGTATCAGCACGGCGCCGTGCGCGCCAGTTACTTCCATGCCTGGATGGCATCCAGTCCGGCGGCAGCTGCCGCCTTGCTGTCACCGGGTACTTTGGCATGAGCTCGAGCACGCCGCGCAACGTCAGCCCCGTCCAACCGACACGCTCAGACCTTGAAGCTGTCGTTGACGTAACAGGGCGGCATCGTGGTCTGGCCGGGCCTATGGGCCGTCTAAGGCCAGGGTTTAGGTGCTGCAAACCTGCCGAGCATCGGCACCTTTGGCGTGGCCTACATGGGCTTGTTACTGGAGCCGCTGGTAGACCTGGCCGTGCTGGCACTGGCCAAGCAACTACACCGCCTCAAAGGCTCACCTTGGGTCGAGCCCCGGCTTTAAATCACAGCCTGATGTGGTACTTGCTGGGATTGGCGGCTCGTGGACGAAACCACGCGATCTGGACGGGCCGTGGCCATGGATGAGTTGCAGCGCACTGGCTGGGTGTCTATCGTGGGCGCTGGCCCTGGTCCGGTTGACCTTATGACCTTGCGCGCGCTGGACCGCCTTCAGGCCGCGGAGGTGGTGATGTACGACCGACTAGTTTCATCCGAAGTGCTGGAACGGATTCCCCCTGGAACGCAGCGTGTGTATGTGGGTAAGGCCCTGGGTAATCACGCTATCCCTCAGGAGGACATTCACGCCTTGTTGGTGCAGCACGCGAGGGAGGGGCGGCGCGTAGTGCGGCTCAAGGGCGGTGATCCCTACGTCTTCGGACGTGGTGGGGAAGAAGTGCAGGCCTTGCAGGCCGCTGGTATTGCGTTTGAGATAGTGCCGGGGGTCACGGCCGCCAACGGGTGCTCAGCCGCTGCAGGTATCCCGCTGACCCACAGAGAGCTGTCGACCAGCTGCGTATTCCTGCCCGGCCATCTTGCCGACGCGGAGGCCACGCACGACTGGCGTTCGCTGGCTCGCCCCGGGCAGACACGTGTGTTTTACATGGGCATCCAGCGGTTGCCACAGATTGCAGAACAACTGATCGCACATGGACTGTCGCCTACCACCCCGGCGGCGGTCATACGTGACGGTACTCGCGCGTCGCAGACGGTGCAGGCCTGCGGCCTTCGCCGGCTGGCCGCCACCGCCCCTGCGTATGGTCCTCAGCCTGGATTGCTCATCATCGGTGAGACGGTGCAGCTGAGCCCCCATTTCCAATCTGCGTGAAGCGGGACGCGCCAATCCATGACCGACCTCACTTCACTTCGCAGCGATGGCGCTGTGCAGGTTAAGGGCTGGTGCCCCGGCACCTTGCGGCCCATGGCAGCCAGCGACGGGCTGGTGATACGCATCCGTCCACCAGCCGGGCGACTGAGCATGGCGCAGGCCCAAGGCATCGCCGCACTGGCGCGGCAGTACGCCAACCCGATGCTGGAGCTGACCAACCGGGCCAACCTGCAGATGCGCGGCGTGGATCCCGGGCGGCACGCTGAGTTGCTCGATGCCTTGTGCACGCTGGGGCTGGTCGACGAAGACGTCTCGTCCGAGGCTCGGCGCAACGTGCAGGTCAACCCGCTGTGGACCGAGGGCGATGTCACGCCCCACCTGGCCCTGCAGCTGGGCGAACTGCTTGCCGGCAGGGATGTGCCTGAACTACCAGCCAAGTTCGGCTTCGTGGTCGACACCGGCATTGCGCCCTGCATGCGCAACACCCATGCAGATATCCGGCTCGAGCGCCACGTCGATGGCGTCATCGTCTATGCCGATGGGGCCGATGGTGGGTTGGTCGTCGCGCCGTGGGCGGCGCCACAGCATGCATTGGCCCTGTCACGCTGGTTCCTGGACGCTGGCGGTGCACCTGCAGGCCGTGGGCGGATGGCCGCCCTTGTGAGACAGCGCGGGTTGCCGCCAGAGTGGCGACCAACGCCGGTGCCTGACCGCGCGCTGCCCGCGCCCGGGCCGGGGCCCCAACTCGCAGGGCAGATCGTGGGTCTGGTCTTTGGTCTCGTGCAGGCCGAGACCCTGGCGGCGCTGGGCGCGTGCGGCGCTTTGCGGCTGACTCCGTGGCGCAGCCTGCTCGTCGAAAGCGCAAGCCGATTGCCCACCTGCGCCGAACTCATTACCGATCCGGGCGATGCGCGCCTGCGGGCCGCCGCCTGCACGGGCGCTCCGGGCTGTGCGCAGGCACGCGGTACCACCCGTGACCTGGCGCTGGCGCTGGCGCCTTCGGTGGCCCCGGGACACTTGCTGCACGTCTCGGGGTGTCCCAAAGGCTGCGCCCATCCGAAATTTGCCACCACGGTGGTCGCCACGGACCATGGGTGGGACTTCATCCGGCGCGGCACCGCTGCCAGCCTGCCGGACTACCATGGGCTGGACCGTGCGGCCCTCGAACAACGATTGAGAGAAGAAACGGCCCATGCTGCACCGCTATGAACGGGATGGCGACGCCATTTATCGCCAGTCTTTCGCGATCATTCGCGCCGAAGCCGCTCTTGGCCGCTTTACGCCAATCGAGGCACTGGCCGTGGTCCGCATGATTCATGCGGCCGGCCTGGTAGGCCTGGAACAGCACGTGGCGTTCACGCCGGGCATGGCGCAAGCCACACGCGAGGCCCTGCAGGAAGGCGCGCCCATCCTGTGCGACGCGCGCATGGTCAGCGAGGGCATCACGCGCAAGCGCCTGCCCTCGGACAACCAGGTGATCTGCACTCTTCAGGACCCGCAGATCCTCGCGCTGGCGCATGAGATGGGCACGACCCGCAGCGCCGCTGCGCTGGAACTCTGGCGCCCGCACCTCGCCGGGGCCGTGGTAGCCATCGGTAACGCCCCCACGGCGCTATTCCATCTGCTGAATATGCTGCAGGATCCGAACTGCCCGCGACCGGCCGCCATCATCGGTTGCCCGGTGGGTTTCGTGGGCGCGGCCGAGTCCAAGGCGGCACTGATGGCTTCGAATGCCGCACCGTCGCTTGTGGTGCACGGCCGACTGGGCGGCTCGGCCATCACCGTGGCCGCCGTTAATGCGCTGGCCAGCGAGCAGGAGATCTGATGGGCCGCATCATCTGCGCCGGCCTGGGACCTGGCGACCCGGATCTGATGAGCGTACGCGCCGACCGTTTGGTGCGCACCGCGCAGCACGTCGCCTTCTTCCGCAAGAAGGGTCGATCCGGGCAGGCACGGAAGATGGTGAATGCGCTGCTGGCTCCAGGCGCGATGGAATACGCGATGGAGTACCCGGTCACCACCGAGCTGCCTTTCGACAGCCCGGCCTACATCGAGTGCCTGGCCCGCTTCTACGACGAATGGGCGGCGCGCCTGACTGAGCTGGCGAGGACGCGGGACATCGTGGTGCTTTGCGAAGGCGATCCCTTTTTTTACGGGTCCTTCATGCACCTCTATACCCGGCTGCAAGGCCGCGCAGAGGTGGAGGTGGTGCCGGGCATCCCCGGCATGGTGGGGTGCTGGTGGGTCACCGGTCAACCCATGACCTGGGGCGACGACGTGATGACGGTGCTGATGGGCACGCTACCCGAAGACACTCTGGTCGAGCGCATGCAGGCAGCCGACGCCATCGTCGTCATGAAAACCGGCCGCAATCTGCCGCGTGTGCGGCGTGCCTTGGCACGCGCTGGCCGGCTCGAGCAGGCTTGGCTGGTACAGCACGGCACAATGCCCCAGCAACAGATGGCGCGCCTGGCCGACACACCCGACGAGGTCTGCCCGTATTTCGCCATCGTGCTGGTGCATGGCCAGGGCCGGCGGCCGGAGATGGCCGAATGAGCGGCTGGCTGTGCATTGCGGGCCTGGGCCCGGGCGACGAAGCCATGCTCACGCCCGCCGTGGGCCAAGCACTGGCCGATGCCACTGATGTGCTGGGTTACATCCCCTATGTGGCACGCGTGGCCGCGCGCCCCGGGCTGCGCCTGCACCCGTCCGACAACCGCGAAGAGCTTGACCGGGCTTGCGCCGCGCTGGCGCTGGCCACCCAAGGCGCCCGCGTGGTGCTGGTGTCCTCGGGCGACCCAGGTGTGTTCGCCATGGCCGCCGCCGTGTTCGAGGCCATGGAGGGGCGCGAGGACTGGCAGGCTCTGGACGTCCGCGTGCTGCCTGGCATCACCGCCATGCTGGCCGCGGCCGCGCGGGCCGGCGCACCCCTGGGGCATGACTTCTGCGCCATCAACCTGAGCGACAACCTCAAGCCCTGGGCACTGATCGAGAAGCGCGTGCGCGCAGCCGCCGGCACCGACATGGCCATGGCCTTCTACAACCCCCGCTCGGCCAGCCGGCCTCACACCTTTGAGCAGGTGCTGCAAGTGCTGCGCGAAACCTGCGAGCCCACTCGCTTGCTCGTGTTTGCGCGGGCCGTGAGCACGCCGCATGAGCATTTGCTGAGCGTGCCCCTGTGCGATGCACGGCCCGAAATGGCCGACATGCGCACCTTGGTCATCGTGGGCAGTTCCACCACGCGGCGCGTGGGACGTTTTGTCTACACCCCTCGTTCGGCCTCATGAGCGGCTTGCACACCCAGCCAACGCAGCGCATCCTCAACCGTGCTCACGGTGGGGCGCTCAGGCAACTGCGGGCGATCAATCAGTATGACCGTGCAGCCCAGTTGCCGCGCGGCGTCCAGCTTCGCCCGGGCGCCCTGCCCACCCGCGTTCTTGGCCACCACATGGGTGATGCGGTGTCGCTTCATCAGGGCCAGGTCATGGTCCAGCGTGAACGGGCCGCGGTCTATGACCACGGCGCCCCGGCCCTCTGGGAGTGTCAGACCGGGGTCGACCAGCCGCAACAGGTACCAGTGCTGGGTCTCTTCGAGGAAAGGCGCCACGTGCTGCCGGCCAATCGCCAGGAACACCCGGGCCGCGCGCTCGGGCAGGGCTGCCAATGCGCCGGCCATATCGGCTGTGTGCTGCCATTTGTCACCGGCCTGTGCCTGCCAGGCCGGGCGCTCCAGTGCCAGCAGGGGCAGCGCCATTTCGGCGCAGGCCTGCACCGCGTGGCGACTCATCTGGGCAGCAAAAGGGTGCGTGGCGTCGATCACATGAGTGACGGCCTCGGCCTGCAGGCAATCACACAGCCCGGCCACACCGCCAAAGCCACCCACACGGGTGGGCAAGGGCTGCGCCACGGGCGCATGGGTTCGCCCAGCGTAAGAAAAAACAGCGGGCACGCCGGCCGTGGCCAATGCCTGTGCCAGCTGGCTGGCTTCGGTGGTGCCACCCAGCAGGAGGACACGTCGCATGGCTGAACCGTGGCTGTCGATCATTGGCTTGGGGGAGGACGGGCTGGCAGGACTGAGCGATATTAGCCGCGCCGCACTAGCCAGCGCCCACCACGTTTTCGGCGCGCCACGCCACCTGGCGCTGGCGCAAGTGAACGACCGTGGCACCACCTGGGACGTGCCGTTCGACCTTCAGCCCCTGCTGGCCCTTCGCGGTCAGCCGATGGCCTTGCTCGCCTCGGGAGACCCGTTCTGGTTCGGAGCCGGTGGCAGCGTCTGCCAGTACCTGCAAACCGATGAATGGATCGCCTATCCCGCGCCCTCCACGTTCTCGCGCGCCGCTGCCAAACTCGGCTGGCGACTGGAGAACGTGCAGTGCCTGGGTCTTCACGCCGCGCCTTTGAGCACGGTACGGCCCTGGCTGCGCCGTGGTCAACGCCTGGTCTGCCTGGTGCGCGACGCCGAGGCGCTGCGCGCGCTGGTCGCGCTGGCCAGCGCTCAAGGTTTTGGCGACGCGAGCGGATGGGCGCTGGAACGCCTGGGCGGCCCGCTTGAGCGCGTCCGTGCGTTCCGCCTGGCGGCGGCGAACCTGCCCGAATTGCAGGCGCCGCTGGCGCTGGCCATGGATCTGCACCAAGGCCCGCCGGGCCTGCCCGCCTCCAGCGGCCTGCCCGATGAACTGTTCGTCCACGACGGGCAGATCACGAAATCCACAATCCGCGCGCTGACGCTTCGCGCCCTGGCGCCGCGCCCAGGCGAACGCCTGTGGGACCTGGGCGCGGGATCCGGCTCGATCTCGGTGGAATGGTGCCTGGCTGGCGGCTGTGCGCACGCTGTCGAACAGCAGGCGGAGCGCGCGGACAATATCCGGCACAACGCAGAACAGTTCGGGCTGTCAAACCGGCTGCATGTGCAAACCGGTAATTCCCTGGAGTGTCTGTCCGCGCTGCCTCGGCCCGATGCCGTCTTCGTTGGGGGCGGTTTCGACCGCGCCATCTTCGACGCCATCGCCACTTCGACAGGCCGGGGTGTGCGCCTAGTGGTCAACAGCGTCACCCTGCAAACCGAGTCATTGCTGCAAGAGTTGCTCGTCCGGCACGGCGGCGAGCTGCTGCAGGTGGCCATTGCACAGGCGCAGCCACTGGGGCGCATGCTGAGCTGGCAACCGTCACGTCCGGTGGTTCAGTGGAGCGTGCGGCTGTGATGAGAGTCGTCGCCGGCCTGGGCTTTCGCCATCACACCTCCTGCCATGCGCTGCGCCAGGTGCTGGAGCAGGCCGTGCAGTCGGCACAACACGATCAACACGTCCCAATGTTGCTGCAGGCACTGGCAACAGCACAGGACAAATGCGGCCACCCCGCCCTGGCCCAGCTCGCGGCCGAGCTGGGTTTACCGGTTGCATCCGTGCCGCTGGCCCAGGTGCGCGCCCAAAGCACGCAGCCCAGCCCACATGCACCCGCACGTTACGGGTTCCAGAGCCTCGCCGAGTCTGCCGCCCTGGCGGCTGCGGGCCAGGGCGCGGTGCTCGCATCGCGCCGCCACATCAGTGCCGACGGCACCGCCACCGCAGCCATCGCCCTTTACAAGCCTGAGCACACTGCACCATGACCGTTCACTTCATAGGCGCTGGACCCGGTGCCCCCGACCTTCTCACCCTGCGCGGGCGCGACCTGATTGCCGCCAGTCCCGTTTGCCTGTACGCCGGCTCGCTGGTGCCTGAGGGGGTGCTGGCGCACTGTCCGCCCGGCGCGCACATCGTCAACACCGCGCCCCTTTCACTGGAGCAGATCGTCGCCGAGTTGCGTAGTGCGCATGAGCAGGGGCTGGACGTGGCACGCCTGCATTCTGGCGACCTTTCAATGTGGTCTGCCATGGGCGAGCAGTTGCGCGCCCTGCGTGAGGCGGGCATCTCCTATACCGTCACGCCGGGTGTGCCCTCGTTCGCGGCGGCGGCTGCCACGCTGGGCTGCGAGCTCACCTTGCCGGGCATGAGCCAGTCGGTGGTGCTCACCCGCACCAGCGGCCGCGCCTCGCCCATGCCCGAGGGCGAAGCCCTCGCCCACTTTGCGATCACCGGGGCCACGCTCGCCATCCACCTGTCGATCCATGTGCTGTCCGACGTGGTGCTGACGCTGTTGCCCCACTACGGCGCCGACTGCCCGGTAGCCGTGGTCTGGCGCGCCAGCTGGCCTGACGAACGGGTGGTACGGGCCAGCCTCTCGACCATCGAGGCGGCCATGGGCGAAGGCATCGACCGAACTGCGCTCATCGTGGTCGGGCACAACCTGGGCGCGCAGGACTTCGGCCACAGTCGCCTGTACGCGGCCGACTACGACCGCCGCTACCGCCCGATAGGCGCTGATGCGCGTTTCCCCGAAGGTGCCGAATGAAACTCGAGCTGAGCCTGATCGGCATGGGCACGGGCCATCCGGACCACATTACCCGCCAGGGTGCTGCGGCCCTCAACAAAGCCCAGCTGGTCCTGATACCGCATAAGGGCGAGGACAAGGCCGAACTGGCGGCCCTGCGCCTGAGCCTGTGCCGGGAACTGATCACCAACGACGGCGCCGTGATCGCGACCTTCGACATGCCGGTGCGCGAAGGTGCCGACACCGACTACCTAGGAGCGGTCGACCGCTGGCACGACGCCATCGCCGCCGCCTGGCTAGACACCATCGGCCGGCACCTGCCCGATGGCGGTCGGGTGGCGCTGCTGGTCTGGGGCGACCCCTCGCTGTATGACAGCAGCCTGCGCATTGCCCAGCGGCTGGCTCTGCGGACCGAGCTGACCACCCATGTGGTGCCAGGCATCACGGCGCTGCAGGCCCTCACGGCGGCGCACGCCATCGCGCTCAACGACATCAACTCACCCGTGCTGATCACCACCGGGCGGCAGCTGCGCGAGCTGGGCTGGCCCGAGAGTGCCGATACCGTGGCGGTGATGCTGGACGGCCAGTGCGCCTTCCAGACCTTGGCGCCGGCGGGTCTGCACATTTGGTGGGGTGCTTACTTGGGCATGGCCAACCAGTTGTGCATCAGTGGCAACCTGGCCGAGATGGGGCCGGTGATCGTGCGCGAGCGTGAACGGGCGCGGGCACAACACGGCTGGATCATGGACACCTATCTGCTCAAGCGAACGGGCCCGGCCCACACCCATCATGCAAATTGAAACACCGCCTATCAACCGTGACACCCCCAAGCCCCAGGGCGAGCGCCGTGGGCTGGTGATGGTGCACACCGGCAAGGGCAAGGGCAAGAGCACGGCCGCGTTCGGGCTGGCGCTGCGCGCCCACGGCCGGGGCAAAAAAGTCAAGGTTTACCAGTTCATGAAGGTGCCAACGGCCCGTTTCGGAGAGCACCGCCTGTTTGAGTCCCTGGGCATCCCCATCGAGGGGCTGGGCGATGGCTTCAGCTGGAAAAGCCGCGACCTCGATCATTCTGCAGAACTGGCGCAGGCCGGCTGGGCCAAGGCCGAGGCAACCGTGCGGACCGGAGAGCACTTCATGGTGGTGCTCGACGAAATCATGTATCCGCTGCGATATGGGTGGATCGCACTGGAGACGGTACTGACCTGTCTGCGCGAACGGCCCCCGTCGGTGACGGTGGTGCTGACTGGGCGCAACGCACCGGCCGAGCTGATCGAGCTGGCCGACATGGTGACGGAGATGACACTCATCAAACACCATTTCAATGCCGGTGTGCCTGCGCAACGCGGCATCGAGGACTGATGGCGTCGTCATTTCCGCACACCCGCTCTTTGCTTTGATCTTTCACCCATTTCATCAACAGGCCCCTCATGAATCTCCAGAAAATCCCCGCCACCATCGTCACCGGTTTTCTGGGCAGTGGCAAAACCACACTATTGCGCAAGCTGCTCACCAACGCGCAGGGTCTCCGCATCGCGGTCATCGTCAATGAGTTCGGCGAGCTTGGCATCGACGGCGAGTTGCTGCGAGGCTGCGGCATCGGCTGCGATGAGAACGGCGAAGAAAACGGCCAGTTGTTCGAGCTGGCCAACGGCTGCCTGTGCTGCACGGTGCAAGAAGAATTCGCACCCGTGATGGAGCTGCTCGCGGCCCGTCGCGACCAAATCGACTACCTCGTGATCGAGACCTCGGGCCTGGCA
Source organism: Hydrogenophaga sp. (assembly GCF_018780385.1). GTDB lineage: Bacteria > Pseudomonadota > Gammaproteobacteria > Burkholderiales > Burkholderiaceae_C > Hydrogenophaga. The sequence goes on from NZ_JADMJO010000025.1 coordinate 10,916, forward strand.
CTGCCCAAGCCGCTGGTGCAGGCGTTCCAGTGGCCTGCGCTGCGCAACGCCTTCACCGTGGACGCAGTCATCACCGTGGTGGACGCGCCCGCTGTGGCCGCCGGTGATTTCGCGGACGACCCGGTGGCTGTGGATGCGCAGCGCCGTGCCGATGAGAATCTCGACCACGACTCGCCGCTGCACGAGCTGTTTGAAGACCAGCTGGCCACGGCCGATCTGGTCATCGTGCACAAGGTCGACGGGATGGACGCGGTGGCGCTCGAGGCCGTCGAAGCCACCGTCCGCGCCGAAGCACCGGCCGGTGTGAAGCTGGTGCGCGCTTCGCATGGCGATGTGCCGCTGGACGTACTGCTGGGCCTGCAGCGTGCGGTGGAAGATGTCATTGACGAGCGCAAGACCCACCACGACGACGAAGACCATGACCACGACGCCTTCGACTCCGTGTCGGTAGCGCTGAACGTGACCGACCGTGCCAGGCTGCTCGCGGCGCTGATGGCGTTGGTGCAGCGCCATGAAATCTACCGCGTCAAGGGCTTCGTGGCGCTGCCCGGTGCGGCCATGCGCCTGGTGGTGCAGGGGGTGGGCCAGCGCTTTGACAGCTATTTCGACCGCGCCTGGCGCGCCGACGAGCCGCGTGCCACCCGCCTGGTCCTGATCGGCGACCACCTGGACGCCGCCGGCCTGCTTTCTGAGCTCCAGGCCGAATTGACCCGGTAGCACTTATCCCGTGCGTTTTTCCCTCCACTCCACCCTTGAAAGGACTTTTTATGCCCGACTTGACCTCCGAGACCCACAGACCCTCCTATACCCACGAACCGGCCCGGACTGTGTTGCGCCCCTTGCTGGCAGCGGCGGCACTCGGCTTGGTGGTTCTGTATGGCGTGGGTTTCGCTGAGAGCCCGCTGGCCCACAACGCCGCGCACGATGTCCGACACATCACTGTTAAGCCCTGCCACTGAATTGTTGGCACCAAGGAGAGCAACATGCTTTTTCAAAAGCTGATCTGGGCAGCGCTCACTACCGCTGTGGTGGTGGGCAGTCTCCAAACCGGTGTGCAGCGCTGGCAGGCCGCTCCGCTGATCTTGGCGGCCGAGGTGTACGAGGACCAAAAGGCAGAGGTATCCCCACCAGGCGCAGCGCTTACCGCTCACGCGCATGGCGAGGGCCAAGCCGGCCCGGCGCACGACCATGGTGCTGCCGAGGAATGGGCGCCCGAGAACGGCGTCGAGCGCACTGGCTGGACGTGGGTCGCCAACATCCTGCATGCCTTTAGCATGGCATTGCTGGTGTTTGCAGCGATGGGCTTCTGGTTTTCTCGGCAGGACACGTCCTGCCTGACGGCGAGCGCTTCGTTGCGTGTCGCTGGTCTGGTGGCGGCGGCCGGCTGGGTGAGCTTTCACCTGTGGCCCACCCTGGGGCTGCACGCCGAGGTTCCCGGCATGCAGGCGGGCCCGCTGCAGGCCCGACAGATATGGTGGACGCTGGCGGTGGGGTGCGCAGCGGGTGCCTGCGCCATCGCTGCATTTGTGCGCAGTCCCTGGCGCTGGCTGGCGGTGGCGGCTTTGCTCGTGCTGCCGTACGTGGTGGGAGCGCCCAAGCCGCGAGGCGATGCACTCGCGGGCTTTGGCCCTGAAGCTCATGCCTCACTGGAGCAGTTGGGTCACCAGTTCATCCTGGCAACCACTTGGGTTGCGCTGTCGTTCTGGCTTTGCATGGGGCTGGTGGGAGGCCTGGCGTTCCAGCGCTGGGTGGCGCCCGGCGTTCGCGCCGCGTTGTCCGGCACGAACACGCCGCCCCGGGCGCCATGAACCCGGTGGATTGACGCCGCGCCCCCAAGGTCCAACATGCATCTTTTGTCTACCCGACCCGGCGGCCACGTGGAAGACGCTGGCCTGGGCGTGGTGCGCGTCGCGCAAACGCCCGCCGACATCGTGGTTCTTACGGTGGCCGACACCACGTTGTCCCTGCTGGCAGAAGCGGTGGCGGCGCTGCCGCCAGATTTCCCGACCGTGCGCCTGGCCAATCTGATGTGGCTGCGGCAGCCCGCATCGACCGACATGTACGTTGACGACGTGCTACGCCACGCCCGTGTCGTGGTGATCGACCACCTGGGCGCACCAGCGGACTGGGCTTATGTGGTGGAACAGGCGACGACGCTGGCTCGCCAGCACGACCAGTGGCTGGCCATGTTTTCGGGCGAGCAGTTGGAGGACCCACAGTTGCTGTTGCGCAGCACAGCAGCAGTGGAGGACAGCCGTTTTCTGTGGCAATGCCTGCGCGAGGGCGGTCGCGACAATGCCCGCGCCTTTTTTGACTTGATCGCGTACCGCGCGCTGGGGCGGGGGTCTTTGCCCGCGCTGCCACAGCCCTTGCCGCCCGTCGCACGCTACCTTCCTGCCCTGCCACCGGCCTGGCTGGATGGTGCACCGGTGGCCCTCGTGCTGTTTTACCGGGCCCATGCGCAGACGGGCAATACAGCGGTGTTCGACGCCCTGATGATGGCCTTGCACCGCGAGGGCGTCAACCCGCTGGCCCTGGCGCTGGACTCGCTGAAGTCGCCCTCGTCACTGGCGGCCGTGCATGCCCTGGCTGCCGAGCACTCGGTCGATGTCGTGCTCAATGCCACCAGCTTTGCAGTCGGTGCCATGGGCGACGATGGCGCCGACGGCGTGGACGCTCCACTGCTCGCCGGCGACGCGCCGGTGCTGCAACTCATCACCGCCGGCTGCGCGCGTGAGCAGTGGCAGGCCGATCCGCACGGCCTGCAGCCGCGCGACCTGGCCATGCAGGTGGTGCTGCCCGAAGTGGACGGCCGCATCGGCACCCGGGCCATCAGCTTCAAGGGCGTGGCCTGGCGCTGCGAGCGCTCGCAGGTGGATGTAGTGCGCTACCAGCCAGAGGCCGACCGGATTGCATTCGTCGCCGAGCTTGCCCGGCGCTGGTGCGTCCTGCGCCGCAAGCCGGCGGCCGATCAGCGCCTGGCCCTGGTGCTGGCCAATTACCCCAGCGACGACGCCCGCCTGGCGAATGCCGTGGGCTTGGACACCCCGGCCTCGGTGGTGGGCATCCTAGGCGCGCTGCAGGCCCAAGGCTATGCAACGGGCGAGCTGCCCGCACACGGCGACGCCCTAATGGCGCGACTGATCGAGGGCGTAACCCACAAAGTGGACGCCAACGACCATCGCCCCGTCGGGCAAAGCCTCTCCATGGCCGACTACCTGGCTGACTTTGAAGCCCTGCCCCCTGACCAGCAGGCCGAGGTCAACGCGCTGTGGGGACCACCCGAGAAAGATCCGTTGTTGCGCAGCGGCCGCTTCATGGTGCCGGGCCTGCGCGTCGGCCAGGTCTTCGTCGGCCTGCAGCCGGCCCGCGGGCGCGACCTGGACCTGGTCGCAAGCTACCACGATGCCGACCTTGTGCCCCCGCACAACTACCTTGCGTTTTACTTCTGGTTGCGCCGCGTCTGGGGCGCCGATGCGCTGGTACATGTGGGTACGCACGGCAACCTGGAGTGGCTGCCGGGCAAGAGCGTGGCGCTGGGTGCGGGCTGCTGGCCAGATGCGATCTTCGGGCCGCTGCCCCACCTGTACCCTTTTATCGTCAACGATCCGGGCGAAGGCAGCCAGGCCAAGCGGCGTACGCAGGCGGTGATCATCGACCACCTGATGCCGCCGCTGACGCGGGCCGAAACCTACGGGGCGCTGCAGGTATTGGAGCGGCAGATGGACGAGTACTACGAGGCTCTGTCGCTCGACCCACGCCGCGCCACTCGGTTGCGCCAGACCATTCTGGAGGAAGTGCTGCGCCACGGCTTGCACGCCGACCTGGGTTTTGAGGCGCCCGCCGACGAAGCCGCACGCCAGCGCCTGCTGGAACGGCTGGACGCCTACCTGTGCGAGATCAAGGAATCACAGATCCGGGACGGTCTGCACGTGTTCGGTCTGTCGCCTCAAGGGCGTTTGCGGACCGATACCCTACTTGCTCTGGTGCGGTTTCCACGCGGCAAAGGCCAGAGACAAGCCAGCTTGTTGCAAGCCTTGTCAGCCGACCTGCGGCTGGACGGATTCGACCCGCTCGACCCCAACTGGAACCATAACTGGACCCAGTCGCGCCCACCGGTACTGGCAGCCTTAGGAAACGAAGCCTGGCGCCATGCGGGCCACACCCGTGATCGGCTGGAGCGATTGGCCAGCCGTCTGGTGGACGGCAGCGAACCTCTGGACCGCGCCAAGTGGCCGCTCACCGCGCAGGTGATGGACGAGCTGCAGGAGCGGCTCGGCCCCCGGCTGGACGCCTGCGGCGAGCAGGAAATGACCCAGCTGCTGCGCGGCTTGCGAGGCCGTTTTATCCCCCCCGGACCGAGCGGCGCGCCATCGCGCGGACGGCCGGACGTATTACCCACCGGCCGCAATTTCTACGCAATCGATACGCGCGCGGTGCCTACACCCACCGCCTACGCCATGGGCGTAATGGCGGCCGAGCGGCTGATCGAGCGCCATCTGCAGGACCACGGCGGGTTTCCAGCGTCGATCGGGCTTTCGGTCTGGGGCACCAGCACCATGCGCACTGGCGGCGAAGACATCGCCCAGGCCATGGCACTGCTGGGCGTGCGGCCCAAGTGGGCGCCGGGCAGCCAGCGCGTAGTGGACATCGAGGTGCTCCCGATGGCGATACGTGACCGTCCTCGGGTGGACGTGACCTTGCGCATCTCGGGTTTCTTTCGCGACGCTTTTCCGAATCTGATCGACCTGTTCGACACGGCGGTTAAGGCGGTGGCGGCCATCTCGCTAGAAGACGAGCCCGACGACGTGAATCCAGTGCGTGCTCGCGTGCAGCGCGAGGCGGCCGATACGTGTTCCCAAGGGATGTCCGAAGAGGTTTCGCAGAGGCAGGCCAGCTGGCGTGTTTTCGGCCCGCGGCCGGGCGGCTACGGCGCCGGCGTGCAAGACGTCATCGACAGTGGGCGCTGGGAAGCGCCGGGTGACATCGCCCAGGCCTACCTGCGTGCGGGCGCCTTTGCTTACGGCCAGGACGAACACGGTGCGGCGGCGCGCGCCAGCTTCGAGCGGCGTGTGGGCGGCTTCGATGTGGTGCTGCAGAACCAGGACAACCAGGAACAGGACATCCTGGATTCAAGTGACTTTTACCAGTTCCAGGGCGGCATGGCTGCCGCGGTACAACACCTGAGCGGCAAGGCGGCGTCCATGTACCACGGCGACTTCAGCACACCTGGATCGCCGCGCATCCGCAGCCTGAGTGACGAACTGGCGCGGGTGGTGCGGGCCCGCGTGGTCAACCCCAAGTGGATCGCGGGTGTGCAACGCCACGGCTACAAGGGTGCCTCCGAGATGGCTGCCACCGTCGACTCCCTTTTCGGCTTTGACGCAACCACTGGCCTGGTGGGGGACCACCAGTACGCGCTTGTGGCCGATGCCTACGTGTACGACCCTGTCAACCGCGCCTTTCTTGAACAACACAACCCCCAGGCCTTACGCAGCATGGGCGAACGCCTGCTTGAATCCATGCAGCGTGGTATGTGGCAGGAACCCGGCGAGCATCGGGAGCGCATCGAACAGACCTTGTTGGCACTGGAACACCGGCTCGAAACTCAGGGCGAAGGACCCACGAAATGAAGACATTCAACGCACACAACACGTCCCACGAACTGCAGGACGCCAACGATGTGATGTACCCATTTTCTGCGCTGATCGGCCACGCCGGGCTGCGGCAGGCGCTCCTGCTGGCGGCGGTAGACCCCGGCATCGGCGGCGTGCTGATCAGCGGGCCACGCGGCACGGCCAAATCGACTGCGGCGCGCGCACTGGCGGCTTTGTTGCCGGGTGCTCCCTTCGTGAGCCTGCCGCTCGCGGCCACCGTTGAGCAACTGGTGGGCACACTCAACCTCGAACACGTACTGCGCGACGGCCTCGTGCGCCTGGCGCCTGGCATGCTCGCTCGTGCGCACGGCGGCGTCCTTTATGTGGACGAGGTCAACCTTTTACCCGACGCGCTGGTGGACGCCCTGCTTGACGCGGCGGCAAGCGGCATCAACACGATCGAGCGTGACGGCGTTTCGCGCCAGCATGCGGCCCGCTTCGTGCTGATCGGCACCATGAACCCCGAAGAGGGCGAGTTGCGCCCCCAGTTGCTGGACCGCTTTGGCCTGTCGGTGGTGCTGGAAAATCCCACCGATCATGCGCTGCGCCAGTCGATCGTCCGTGCCCGCTTGGACTTTGACCTCGATCCGCAGGCATTGATGCAGCGCACAGCCAGCGCGCAGGCCGAGCTGGTGTCCCGGATGGCAGCCGCGCGAGAAGCGCTACCTGCGGTGGACTGGAGCGATGCCGTGCTGACGCACGCCACCGCGCTGGCCGTGCAGGCCGCCGTGGACGGTGTGCGCGGTGACCTAGTGCTGCTGAAGGCGGCCCGGGCCCATGCCGTGCTGGCGGGTCGGTTCGAGGTGACGCCGGCGGATGTCGACACCGTGGCCGAATGGGCCTTGTGCCACCGCCGGATGGCGCCGGCTCCCCAGGCCCAGCAGGCTGCGGCGCCCCCCCGCACGACCAGCGGCCCCTCAGGGGCGGGCAGTGCCGGATCGCAGGCAGATCATTCATTGACGAGTGCCGCCGGGGACTGGGGCGCACTGCCGGCGCAGGCTGAAGGCTGGGAAGCGGTTCGAACCACTGGAGGGCCTGTCGCAAAAAAAGCCTGAGCCACCCCGCAGGCCGCGCCTCCACGGTGCCCGGACTGCGGCGGTGGTTCTCCATTGACCCATACGCAAGGCCGCAACTGGCGCAGAACGCGATGCAGGCATCGGCCCACACGCCAGGGCGAATCGATTGGTGTCGCACCCTGCTGCGCAAAGGGCCCGCCGCCTTGCAGCGGTCCCATCTGCAGCGCGAACACCGCCCCGCTGACATGTCGACGCTTCACCTGATCGCGCTGGACAATTCCGGCTCCATGCGGCAAGGCGGTCGTCTGGCGCGAGCCAAGGGTTTCGCGGCGCGCCTTATCGAGGACGCGGCCCGTACCGGCAACCAGGTCGGACTGCTGCTGTTCGGGGGACAGGGGGTGCAATGCGTACTGTCGCCCACCCAGGCGCGGCGCTCGGCGTTGGGGCGGCTTCGGCCGCTGGGCGGGGGTGGCGGTACGCCCCTGGCGGCAGCGCTGGGTCAGGCGCAGACCGAACTTCTGGCGCATCGGCGGCGCCACGGCAATGGGCGCCGCCTGCTGTGGCTACTCACCGACGGGCGCAGCCTGGAGCAACCAGCAGCACCTACGGCGGCTGACCACATCGTCATCGTCGATTTCGACAACTCTCCTCGCCCACTCGGACGCTGCAGGGCCTGGGCACAGGCCTGGGGCGCCGAGTTGCGCCAACCCACCACTGACACACAATGACTCCAAAAACCGACCTCAGCACGACTGAGCTCATCATTTGCACCACCTGCCGCCCTGCGGAGAACACGCGAGATCAGCGCGCTGCAGGTGACATTCTGTTGGAAGCCGTGCAAACCGCACAGGCCTTCGGCGATCAGCCCGAGTGGGCCGCTATTCATGTGCGAGGGGTGGCGTGCACGGCCGGCTGCTCGCGCGCCTGCACGGTGGCTTTTCAGGCTCCTGGCAAGCACAGCTTCCAATTTGGCGACCTGACCCCCTCAGAGGACGCTGCCCGGCAACTGCTGGATTGCGCCGTGATGCATTTTCGGGCGCCCGATGGCAACTTGCCCCGCGATGCCCGCCCTGCCCTTTTGCGCAGCGGCATCCTGTGCCGCCTGCCACCGACCCGTTCATCCGCTGAAAGCAATCATGACGCGGGCCGTTGAAAGTCCGGCCGTGCAAGCCGCCGCGGCAGACACCGACCTGACCGGGGCGACGGCCCCGGAGCACGTTTTTTCGCCGGCTCAGCAGGAGGCCGTCTACCGCGCCATTTTCGAGCGGCGCGACATGCGCCACTTTGCCGGCGGTGCGGTTGCGCCGGCTGTGATGCGCCGCCTGCTCATGGCCGCGCACCATGCGCCCAGCGTGGGCTTCATGCAGCCGTGGCGCTTCCTGCGGGTAGCCACGCGCGCGTTGCGGGCCGAGTTGCAGGCGCTGGTGGAGCAGGAGCGGCAGCAAACCGCCACGGCGCTGGGAGAGCGCATGGATGCGTTTTTGCGCCTCAAGGTCGAAGGCCTGATGGACGCGGCCGAGGTCTGGGTGGTGGCGCTGTCCGAGGGCCGTGAACAGCATGTGTTCGGCCGGCGAACCTTGCCGCACATGGACCTCGCCTCGACCGCCTGCGCGATACAGAACCTGTGGCTGGCCGCGCGCGCCGAGGGCCTGGGCATGGGCTGGGTTTCGATGTTCGACCCGGTGGCGGTGGCTTCATTGCTGGGTATGCCCGAAGGCGCAGAGCCCGTCGCGCTGCTGTGCATTGGCCCGGTCCGCCATTTTTATGATGACCCCATGCTCCAGCAACAGCGCTGGGCACAGCGAACGGCACTGGACGATGTGCTGTTTGAAGACGCTTGGGGCCAGCCCCTGAGCGCGGGCGGGACGGCGGGCTCGGGACGTGGCGATTGATCCAGATCGCCTCAAGGAAATGATACGGAAAATGAACGTGCAGATCTCTCATGCCGACGCCTGACCTCGTCATGAGCCTCGTCGGTTGGTTCACCCCCCGACGCAGCCGTACTGACCGGCGCGGTACTGGTCGGGCTGGGGCTGGATGACTGCAGCCCCCTTAATAGCCGTTGTTGTTGCCGTAACGCTGACGGGTGAGTCGATGACGGCTTCGTGCCAGCCAGCGTCTACCCAGCTCGTGACCACGACCGACGGCTGTCGCTGCACAGCCGAAGTACAGGTCCGTGCGGCGAAGGACTGCAACAGTCAGGAGTACTGCCGTGACTGGCTTGAAGCGCTGACCACGACAACCACGGGTGGTCCGATTCAGGCGACAAGCCTGGAGCTCTGAACCACAATCTCAACCGTTGACGGCCACGCCATACATCGGCACCCCTGCGGTGCCAACTTCAACCAACCCGCCGGGTGCACTCATTGCCCGGTCGGGCTTTCGAGGCTCCCGGCTTTTCTTTTTTGGAAAAACCATGAACGTCAAAGACCAAGCCCGCAACTGGATCAAGACTGTGGTGGGCAGCCATATCGGCCGCAACATCCGGACCTCCAAGTTCGTCACTTACACGGGCGAGACCAGCCACAACCAACTCGGTGGCGTCAGCTACCTGATGCCAAACGCGCCACCCGAGGAATCGCGCCGCTGAGTATTTGATCCTCGCAGGTGAATGCGACGCCTGACAAAGCGCAGCCCTGATACCCTGGCGCTTCACCAACGCAGATCACCTCTGGATCGCAATCCAAATGGGCTCCCAAGCGAGCCAGTTTCGCCTGGGGGTTGTTGCTGTTTGCGTCCAGTGGGTGAGGCGTGGCGTAGGGGTTGAACAATCCCTCGCGGATAGCTGGAAGCAATGACGCAAGCTCCTGAGCCAACGCCATTGCAGATGAACTCACAGAACACGCTTCAGTCATCATGGTTCCCGAACTGGTCGATGCTGCCGTGGTTGTGGGTAACGGCCCGCCCCCCGCCGCTGGAGCCTTCTTCGTCTTCATCACCGCCACCAATCCCACTTGCAATCCCTTTGAGTGCAAGGAAGATCACGAATCCCACCACACACAAAATCAGCAAAGATTCCATTTCGTTCCCCTATCAAGAGTTCAAGCGCCACTCAGGCAGCGCCATGTTCTTTTTCACGGCCAACGTCATCATGGCCACCGTCTTCACATACGCCAGCCGCTGGCCGAAGGTCTTGGGCTCGGGCATGTCCCGCAGTCCCAGCTCGTCGACCATGTCCTCCAGAAGCGGGTCCAGGTGGGCGGCGTGCTTCCACTCCGACACCACCACCTCGGGGCGGCTGATGTGCAGCTTGATCTTCAAGAGATCGCGGCCGTAAAGGCTCCCCAGCAGCCAGTGAGGCTCTTTGGCGGCGGCCTCGACGGGAGCGTAGTGCTCGCGGAAGTCTGCAACGGTCATATCGATTTCGGCCAGGTAAGACATTTTTGTCCTCTCTTTCGGTTTGCTTGAAACTAGGTTCTCACGTATCAAGCTCGTGTCAAGGGTGCTTCAAACGAAAAAAAGGGCCGACATTTGTCAGCCCCCTTTCATGCTCAGATCGCGCTTGCGTCTAGTGCGCCGCCAGTTTGTAGGTCTCACCGAACATCCGTCCGAAACTGTTGAGTTCAGCTTCGTCGGTTTCGTTGTTCACCACGCTCGCTGCCGGTACAGACGCCGCGCTCGCCTCGGCGGAATCTACCGCTGACCGATGTGGTGTGACCGGCGCTTGCGGTGAGGAGATTCCCCCGTTTCGCAACATATCCTTCCTGAACAGCCACCCAAGATAAGCCAGCTGGTACACGGCGTTCGAGAGAGTCGATGGGTCCAGCCCGTCCAGATGCTCCATCAGGCCATCGGCGTCCTTTGGAAAGCGAAGGCGCACCCGCACGCCAGTTCCTTCTTTGGATGTAGCCATGCTCGTTGCTCTCCGGGTCAACGGTTCGCACTGCCCATGCGCTGGGTGTACTCGGCGACGATCTGGAATCCCCGCACGTTCGAGAAGGCCGCGCCGGCATCGATGCGAAGGCGAGGGCGCAGCTCCGGGTGGTGTTCGCGCAGAAAGTCGTAGAACACAGCCCCACCACCACCACCACAGACCAGGATGCTGTGAAAGTCCTCCAGAGCACCGATCGTGTCCAGCATCGCATCGTAGCCCCCGCGCAGCACGTCGCTGATGGCTCCAGAGAAGTCGGACATCGCATATTCCACACCCGAGATCCGGATCGTCTCCTTGCGCTCGCGAATCGCGGTGTCGATTTCTTGGATGATGCTGTACTGGCCGCGCAGGCTTGGGTTGATCATCTTGGCCACGGCCGAAGCGCAGGCCAGCATTGATTCCGGATGAGCACCGGACCGCTCGTAGTTGGGAGCCTTGTCACGGGCAACAAGGAAGTCGATGGTGCCACCGCCCACGTCGATGACGAGGTTCCACCCGCTCAGATTGAAGTCGGGATGGGTCAGGCCGTAGTTGTACAGAGCGCCCATAGGTTGAACCATCACCGAGGCATCCACCACCGTGACATGGCGAGCGCCCAGTTGGGGATCAGGGCTCACGACTTCATGCCGACCCACCACGAGGCTGCGGAGTCGATCACGTTATTCGAGGTACGTGTTCAGAGGCAATCCCACCGTCAGGTGCTCGATGGCCATTTCCTGCGGGTTGCCTGCATCCTCCAGCATGTAGTGCATCGCGCCGCGCATCAGCGCCAGGTACGCGGGAGAGGTGCAGTAATCCTTCATCACGTGCCGTGGCTGGATGCCCTTCAAGTGCATGTCTACCCCTCGGCCTGCAAAGTGGGGGACGCCGTTGACTTCGCTGATACAGCCGTCAGCACCGTGCGAACCAGGCGCGTGCATGAACGTGGCATTCGGGCGCAGCGTGGCAGTGATCGAGGGGAACAAGTCGGCGTGAACCATGTTGATCCCGTTGACCTGCTTGCGCCCGCAGGTGTACTTGGTGTTGGCGTAGCCCACGTCGATTGCTCGAGCTGGGACGCTGGTGATGTTCGTATCGCGTTTCATGGGACTCTCCTTGAAGAAATTGCATGCACGGGGTGTGCTGGTAGGGGAGTTTCTGGTCGCATGCTCAAGTGCGCAAGCGATGGCGACCAGTCCTTGGCCCGGAGTGACCCGCACCGGGCCACGCCGGGCCAGGTCAACAGTCAAAAAGCGACACAACGGATTGGGAGCTGGCCCGGAGTGGCCCGCACCGGGCCACTCCGGGCCATGCCAAGCACATGCGGACAGGAATAGTGCCAAGAGCTTCTTCGGCTGGCCCGGAGTGGCCCGCGCCGGGTCACTCCGGGCCAGGGAGTGTTGTTCTTCAACAGGCGGCTTCGCCTTCAGTGAACGCCATCGCAACCCTCGAACGTTCCGAACGGAGTGGCCCTTTCACTCAGGTCATGAAGGGGAGGTGCGACAGAAAAGGAACGCTTAAAGACAGAGTGATAACAAGAGGGTTGTTTCGCAAGCCATTTTTTCCAACATATAAAGAGAGGAAAGGGGGGAGGAAAACTTTCTTTAGTCTGTGGATAACCCGACGACAGAACGCATATCGCGAGGGGTTGCCCACAACTGGTCCGCATCGAATGACAAGATGTGGCACAGCCCCTAATATCCGTTTCGCTGTACCTCGGTACGTCGACATCCCGGTTCACACCAGTGATGTCCTAGCCCACCGGGCAAACCGCCAACCGACGCTCCACTGTGAGTGTCCTAAGGCAAAAAGTCGGCCTCCCACGTTGGAAGTCGCAAACCAAGACGGTGCTCTGTATGGGGCATCGCAAAACAGGTCGCATAAAGACCAGCTGCTGAATCCGCGATGCGGTTCGGAAGTGGTGGCCCCCGGATGGGGATTGCCCACAGCAAGCTAACTAGGCCTTCCTATGGAAGCCGCCAGCCAACGCTCCGAGCTACGGAGCATGTGTGGACGCGCAAGCGTAAAGAACAACTCACGTTTTGACTTCGCTCTGACGACTACTTTCGGGTGGCTCGTCACAAGTACCTCCCGCCTGGCAATTGAGCCGGGAGCCCTCTGGGCCTAAAAAGGGGCAGGTTGGACAAGTAGCAAAGGACAACGCCGCCAAATCAGTCTGGCGGTGAAGTGAGTTCACCTGGGTAGTGAATAACTACTCTGGTCTAGCCCACCACACAAGGCTCTGTCTGAAGAAGACAGTACCCCCCCAACGCCATCACTGCGTTGGGGTGCTCATCCAGTAAGGATGAGGGTCACATGGGGATTCCACCTATGCCGACAGGATGGCTTGCTAACGAAAAACGGAAACCACTGAAGACTGTTGTGCCTTGCCCAGGGGCCTTGTACCGGGCGACCAGTAGCGAAACACGAAAAAAGGAGCCAGAGCGATCTGGCGGTTTGAGGTTGCCCGGAGGGTTGACACATGCAGGTTGCGAGAGCCGCCTTCAGGTGTGAACCCTCTGCGGTAGAGGCCACGTCAGTAAAGGAGCGTCAAGATGGATGAAGGTAAACATTTGGGTATGGGAGATGCATCTACAGGTGGGACAGGAGGCGGGCGTTCGTATAACGGTGCTCCATTCCGGCCGAAGAAGAAAGCAACGATTCCCCGCAAATCGCGTGCACAGACCTTGAAGCGGGGAGGTCCTGGCAGCGCCAAACCACGTTCTGACCACGCCATCGCCTTGTATGCGAACGACCCGCACAAACAGATGGCAAATTTTCTGGACGGGCTGGATCCGCAGGCCTTCATAGGACGTGTACGTTCGGTGTCGCACCTCACGGAAACGCGCTTCGGTCAAACCCTCAAACGCATGATCGGTGAACTAAGCGAACTGAACATGCCGATCCAGCGCATCGACCAGGTCAGCCGCCGCCACGTGGCTGCCCTGGTTGTGCGTTGGGTGAACGAGGAAAAACAGGTGGCTGCTACCGTCAACAACAAGGTGAGTTTCATTCGCAAGTTTTGCGAACTCATCGGCAAGGTGGGCGCGATCCCCAAGGGAGAGGAGTGGTACCAACTTCTGGAATCGAAGGGAGTACCGCGCAGCGCCTTGGTGCGCCAGCAGGTGGCCTATGGCAGCAAGACCTGGAGCGCTGCAGGGATTGAACCCATCGGCATTGCTGCGCTGTTGGCGGAGGATCATTACCACGAGTCATTGCTCATCGAGCTGATGTATTACTTCGGGTTGCGGGTGTCGGAAGCGCTCAGTCTCAACCCCACCCGGGCAGACGTTGTGGGAGGTCTGCTGTTGACGTCAGGCACCAAGGGCGGAAAGGATCGGCTGGTTCCATACATGGAAGGTGCTGAAATGAAGGCCAAGCAGCGTGAGGTGCTGAACCGCGCGATCGACTGGATGAACAAGAACAACCGCCGCGGTGACATGGGCTACCCGGGACTGTCAATGGAGAAGTCGCGTCAGAAGTACTACAACACACTGTACGCGGTGGGCGTGACGAAAGCTGATCTGGGAATTGTCAGCCATGGTCTGCGGCATGAGTACGCTGCAAACTTGTTCGAGCAACTCACTGGACATCGCCCACCGGTGGAGGGGCAGGAGCCGTCGGATTGGTTCAAGAAGAACCGGGAACTGGTTGATCACGCCTACCTCATGGTGTCGGAGGCCTTGGGGCACTGGCGAAAGAGCATCTCAGCTGCGTACTTGGGCTCCATCGCAGGGATGAGCAAAACGCAGAAGGTTCGCATCGAAAAGCTGATCGAGATGTTCCAGAACACACCCGGCGTCGCCGAAGGCTTGCTTGCGGTGGGGATTGAGCGTGCGTGGCTGACCGGTCGCGGTGGTCAAGGCGTCCAGTTGGCGCCTAACGAGCGCGTGCAACTCACCGTGTCGTTGAAGGAGGGCGTGTTGTGGTCTGTTCTCAACGACGCGCACGCCGTACTCGAAAAGTTGCTTCCTGGGCGTGTGATGGTCGCGCCATTGCTCGGTGGCGTGCAACCCGATGACGGCGTGGAGGTTTTCCTGGACTGAGTTGGAACACCGTGGCTGGGCGTGGAGCTATGCCGGGTTGGATTGGGTGCTCGTTTCTGGTGTGCCTTTGAAAGCCAGCACGAGCATCAACATCCCGGCCACTGGCGGAATGCAAAGCAGCAATGCCCACCAGCCGGAGCCCAAACCATCGCGAGATTGCTTGATCACCTGCAATGCGATGGCCAGCAGGACCCAGGAGGAACGCGATACCACCGAAAAGGCTCTTTGCCTGCACTCGGGTGCCCGTTGAGGCAATGAATGTTCTCTCGGCCCCTGATGGCCACCCAAATTCCCTCAACTGAACTGATCGGGGATAGGGTCACCCACCTTCAAAGGCAACCCCACCACGCAACCCGAGCGGGGCAAAAACCGAGAGGTTGGACTGACCTACTCCAGCGGTCTGCACGAGGTCAAGGTCACGCGATTTGACAACCGGGTGAAGGGTTTCATCACATTGCAACCGGCTGTGGGTAACGTACCGCGCGCTCGCATCGAAGGATGGTCGTTGGCCTACACCGGTGCGGCGGGCGCGTGGAGCTGGTATACCAATCTGGAACTGCTGGACGCACGTAACGAGCTCAACCTGCGCAAGCTGCAGCGCCGCGCCGACGAAGTGCTCACCGCCAGCGTCGACCACAAGGTCGGGGCCTGGAAATGGGGCGCCTCGCTGCAACTGGTCTCCGAGCGTTTCGACAACGCGGCCAACACGCAGCGCCTGCCGGGCTACGGCACGCTCGATCTGCACGCGCGCTACACCGTGAACAAGGACTGGTCGGTGGCCCTGCGTCTGAACAACGTGGGCGATAAGTTCTACGAAACTGCCTACAGCTACAACCAACCCGGGCGTGCGGCCTACGTAACGCTTAACTGGGCACCGCAGCAGTGATGCAACACTGCCCCGCAGTCCTAGTGGCAGCCCCGGCCTCCGGCCAGGGCAAGACCACTGTAGCCTGCGCGCTGGCGCGTCTGCATGCGCGGGCGGGTCGCCGGGTGCGTGCCTTCAAGTGTGGGCCCGACTTCCTGGACCCGCATTGGCTCGCGCTTGCCACGGGCCACCCCGTGCACAACCTCGACCTGTGGATGACGGGCGAGGACGATGCACGCGCACGGCTGCACGCAGCGGCCAGCGAGGCCGACCTGATCATTGTCGAGGGTGTGATGGGGCTGTTCGACGGTGAGCCAAGCGCGGCCGACCTGGCCCAGCGTTTCAGCCTGCCGGTGCTGGCGGTGATCGACGCCTCGGCCATGGCAGGCACCTTCGGCGCACTCGCTTTCGGCCTGCAGCACTTTCGACCTGGACTGCCTTGGGCCGGAGTGTTGGCCAACCGCGTGGCCAGCGAACGCCATGCGCAGATGTTGCAGGACGCGTTGTCGGGCGAGGGCTCGCGCACGGACTCGAATTTGCTGGGCGCGGTCATGCGCAATGAAGCGTTTTCGCTGCCGGAGCGTCACCTGGGACTAACGGTAGCGTCTGAAATTCCCGATGCGCTGGCGCGCCTGGACGCGGCCGCCGACGCACTGGCCGCCACACCGCTTGGGCGCATGGACGCTGCTGCGCTGGCACGCTGGTCGGTGAGTTTCGAACCGACGGTGGAGATTCCTGCCCAGGCGCCCTTGCTCGCCGGCCGGACCATCGCCATTGCGCGCGATGCATCGTTCTGTTTTGTCTACCCTGCCAACCTCGACGTGCTGCGCGGGCTGGGCGCGGAGTTGGCTTTCTTCTCGCCGCTGGCCGATGAGGCGCTGCCGTCTTGTGACGCGGTATGGCTGCCCGGAGGCTACCCCGAGTTGCATGCGACCACCCTGGCAGGCAGCACGGTATGTCGTGCGAGCCTGATCGAGCATGTGAACGCGGGCGGTCCGCTGTGGGCGGAATGCGGCGGCATGATGCTGCTGTTTGACGAGTTGCTGACCCTCGACGGAGAGACGCATGCGATGTGGGGTTTGCTGCCGGGTTCCGTGACCATGCAGAAGCGCCTGACCGCGCTTGGGCCTCAGCGGCTCACGCTGCCTGCGGGCGCGTTGCGTGGCCACACGTTTCACTACTCGCGTTGTGTATCCACGCTCGAACCGGTGTGCCGCACCGAGCCGGCGCGGGCGGGCGCCAGCGGTGCGGGTGAGGCCGTGTTTCGTTCGGGCTCGGTGCATGCAAGCTATTTCCACGCCTGGTTCGCTTCCAATCCCGAAGCCACCGCTTCGCTGTTCCTGTCAGGAGACACTGATTGATCACCATGCTCCCACATGCGCTCAACAAACACTGGGTGGAGGCGTCGGGGGATGTCGAACGCCTGAATGTCCGGCCTGCACCTGATCGCACTCGATTCCTCGGGCTCCATGCGCCAGGAGGGTCGACCCGCACGGGTCAAGAACTATTCAGCATGCCTCATCGAGCAGGCCACGCGCGCGGCACGCAGCGCACGGGCACGGCCCGTGAGTGGCGGTGGCACGCCGCTGGCTGTCTGCCTTAAAGAGGCCGAGCGGATTTTGTGCGTGACCACGCGCCAGCGCGTTCGCGACCAGGATACCTGCCTGTGGCTCTTCACTGCTGGATGCACCTTCGAACGTCCCGACCTACGCCAGGCGGCAGGCCACATCGTCGTGGTCGATTTTGATAATCCCTTGCGGTCCATCGGCCGGTGCGCGGCCTGGGCCGAGT
Organism: Hydrogenophaga sp.; assembly: GCF_018780385.1. GTDB lineage: Bacteria > Pseudomonadota > Gammaproteobacteria > Burkholderiales > Burkholderiaceae_C > Hydrogenophaga. Next base: position 28,144 of record NZ_JADMJO010000025.1, read on the forward strand.
GCTGGCACGGAGAACACCGCTTTCCAGACCGAACCCTTACTCGCCACACGCCATGTCAGAACCCGTTTCAACCGCGATCACTGAAGTGATCATCTGCATCACCTGCCGTCCACCTGGCGCATCGCGCGATCTGCCAGCGGCGGGTGCCGACTTGTTCGAAGCTGTGCAGATGCAGCAACTTTTGCACGAAGACCGGTGGCCATCGGTGCGTGTGCGCGGCATCGCCTGCCTGAGCAGCTGCTCGCGCGCCTGCTCTGTGGCTTTCCAAGCTCCGGGTAAACACACCTACCTGTTTGGCGATCTGCAGCCCGACGAAAAGACCGCTCAGCACGTGCTGGCCTGTGCCGCCCTGCACGCCACGGCAACCGACGGCAACATGCTGCGCAACGATCGACCTGAACGGCTGCGCAGCGGTATCTTGGCGCGGCTACCGCCTAGCCTGGAGACCACGACCCTGTGATCATCAGGTTCGTTCCCGCAAAGCATTGGTTCAACGTGGAGAGCAGAGGATTGGCGGATTCACGGTTCCGTCAACATTCGACTGCGCAGCGACTGGGCGAACTTTAGGGGTTACATCACCCGAAGCCCTATCAGGTGCTCTGCGCCACGGGACACCCGAAACGCTGCCCTTGGCAAGCCTTGCAAATCTGTATTTAATTGTGCACGCGTCGTGTGCGACCCCGCACCGGGCCAAGCTGCTCAGGAGCGGTGATGCGTGAACCTCTCGAGACAGATTACCTCGTGGTCGGCACCGGAGCGGCCGGCATGGCGTTCACCGATGCCCTGCTCAGCCAGTCTGATGCGACCGTCACCCTGGTGGACCGGCGCCACGCGCCGGGTGGACACTGGATCGACGCCTATCCTTTCGTGCGCCTGCACCAGCCGTCCGCCTTCTACGGTGTGTCGTCTGTGCCCCTGGGGCGCGATGCGGTGGGCCAGTCCGGCATCAATGCCGGGTTCCACGAGATGGCGAGTGCGGACGAACTGCGCGCCTACTACGCACATGTGATGGACCAGCACTTCCTGCCGACCGGACGGGTGCGCCACTTCCCCTGCAGCGATCACTCCATCGGCCCCGACGGCCAACACGTCATTACCTCGCGCCTCACCGGTGCGGTTCAAGAGGTGCGTGTGCGGCGCAAGCCGGTCGACACCGGCTATCTCGAAGGACGCATACCCGCCACCAGCCCGCCGCCCTTTGAAGTGGCCGAGGGCGTGCGCTGCGTGCCTGCGGGCGACATTGCTCGTTTGACCGAGTGGCCCGAGCGATACGTGGTCATCGGGACTGGCAAGACTGCGTTGGACACCTGCATCTGGCTTTTGTCGCATGGCGTCTCGGCAAGCGCCATCCAGTGGGTCAGGCCGCGCGAAGCCTGGTGGCTGAACCGGCGCTTCTACCAGCCGGGGGAAGGTCTGCCAGACTTCTTTGCGGGGGTCGGCTTGCAGCTCAAGGCCATGGCGCAGGGCACTTCTGTGGATGACGTATTCGCACGGCTAGAGGCCGAAGGCCTCTTCCTGCGGGTGGACACCGGGGTGGTACCCACCATGAGCCGCGGGGCCATGATCAGCGAAGCCGAGTTGGCCCTTTTGCGCCAGATCGAAGACGTGGTGCGACTGGGGCATGTGCGCCGCATCGAGCGTGACCGCATCGTGTTTGACGGTGGCTCGGTGCCCACCGGGCCCGAGACGCTGCATGTGCACTGCGCTGCCGTCGGCCTGGCGCGTCCGGCGCTGCGGCCAGTCTTCGAACCCGATCGGGTAACCCTCCAGCCCCTGTTCTGGGGCTTTGCCTGCTACCCGGCCGCCCTGCTGGGCGTGATCGAAGCCACCATCGCCGACACCGCCGAGAAGAACCGCGTGTGCCCGCCGATCCGGTACTGGGACGAGCCGCGCGACTACCTGTCGACCTACCTCGCGCGAATGGCGCACGACCGCGCGTGCGCGTCTCACCCTGCCGTGGTTGCCTGGACAAAGAGCAGTCGGCTCAACCCCATGTCGGGTCTGGGGGCGCACCGAGACCACCCACTGGTGGCACAGACTTCGGCCGACCTCAAACAATACGGAGCTGTCGCGGCAGAAAATCTGGTCAAGCTGCTGCAATGACGCTGTCTTATCGCCGCCGTCAATCTGCCGACGTTCGACCTCGCTCGCTGACAGCTGGGATCAGATTTACCTCGGACATTCGTCGCAGAGGCGCCAAGTCGTCAGGACGTTGCCTTTTGATCATTGAGGCGAGCAGCACTTGCAACGACTGACTACTGTGGTTAGCCCAAGCCGCTGCGGCGGCACATGGGGTTGTACCAGCCTTTAATCCAGGTGATGACAGTCATGTGGGCCTTGGACTCGAAGCTGTTGCGCTCGATGAGTTTGGCCCTGCGTATTTCGGGCTTCTTGGACACCAAGTTCGACACCGTTGACATAGAGTTCGGCACCTCAGTCAACGAACTTGACCGGCCACCCTGTAGAGAACTCCACGAGCCCAACGATTGCTTGAAGAGGCTGGCGATACATAGACTGCCGGCGATCCCGTCTTGATGGGTAGCTGACCCCCAGCTCCAAGGCTAAACTTCGCCAATCGGCCATAACAAGCCCTTGAGTGTGGAAGTGCTGGCCATCCTGTGGTCGCTCAAAGGTGAAGTCATTCGCGTTTGAACTTAGACCTGTTCGGGTACCCTACCGAAGCCACTACGTGGTCATTGGCCGTTTCCCGGACAGGTGAGTTCTGGTTAGTATTACTCACAGGCACCCTGAAGGCGAGCAGGAACGCGGGTGGTGTCCATCCGCCGGCTGTCGTGACGTGCCGGTTTTGAATGTTCAGCTGTCAGTCGAGCTGCGTCTTGCTCTAGGACCGGTGCTCGCTCTCGCAACCGAGTAACGCCTCCACAATGTATGCCCGAGACCAGTCTTACTCAGACATACACGTGGTGAATGAGCTTGTATTGCGACACGCGTCGGGCGCTAGATCTACAGCTCCACCGCTACTACACCAAATCTTGTTGCAGAAATCCGATCAAGCTGCGGTTGCGCGCCACGCGCAAGCGTTCAGGTGTGGTCACTGCGGTGATCTCGGTGCCGAAGCGAGTGCGGGGTGTCCACTGCCGCAGCACTGGCAGCAGCCGCTCGGCGTCCAGTTCACTCTGACAAAGGTAGGTGGGCAAGAGTGCAATGCCAAGGCCAGCCATAGCGGCTTCGGCCACCGCCTCAGGGTTGTCCACGTGGTAGCGACTGGGCACCTTGATTCTCTGAACCCGCCGGCCCTGGGTCAAGGTCCACGCCTCATCCAGCGCGTCCCGCCAATAGGCTAAGCAGGCATGGTCAGTCAATGCTGCTGGACTCTTGGGATGACCATGGGTGCGTAGGTAGTCGGGAGCAGCCACCATCACCCAGTGCACCTGTGCCACCGGGGTGCACACCAGCTCTGGCGCGGGTGCGGTGGATGACCAGCGCAGCGCAATGTCGAAGCGCTCGAAGGCGATGTCGGTGATGCGGTCAGCCAGATGCAGGTCGATCTCGATTTCAGGATGCTGCTTCAGAAACACGGGCACCTGTTGGGCCAGCACACGCTGGCCCCAGGACACGGGTGCCGTCACGCGGATTCGCCCACTGAGCGCCGAACGCAGCGCACGCACCTCCTCTTCACCATCGCCCAGTGCATCGAGCGCGCGGCGCGCGTGCACAGCGTAGATCTCGCCTGCCGGTGTAAGCACCACACGTCGGGTGCTGCGCGCAAACAGCGTGGCGCCAACCGAGTCCTCGAGCTGTGCCACGCGTTTGCTCACTACGCTTTTGCCGACCCCCAGTGCCTGCGCAGTAGTACTCACGCTGAGAGAGTCGGCCACACCCAGGAAGGTGGTGAGCATTTCGCGCGATATCGGCATTGTTTCCAATCGGGACACAAAACGTTCGCATTCGAACATGCGCGTGTTTCGGTGTCCATCCCTAGAATTTATTACAGGTGGCGTCAGACCACTGCCCCAACCACCGCTGGAGACAAACCCCATGAAAATTTATGCTGATCCGATCACCATCAACTGCCGCAAGGTGCTCGCGGGTCTCGACCTGATGCAGGCGCCCTACGAACTATCCCACGTGGACTATTTCAAGGGCGAGCAAAAGGGCGACGCTTACCTCGCCATCAACCCCAATGCATCCATTCCCGCCATGGTCGACGGTGATCTGGTGCTGTGGGAGTCCAACGCCATACTGCAGTACGCCGCCGACAAGACCGGCAGCGAGACGGTCTACCCACGAGATGCGGCGCAGCGCGCCGACCTCAATCGCTGGCTCTTCTGGGAATCGGCCAGCTGGTTTCCAGCCTGCTACACCTACTTGGTAGAGAACTGTGTCAAGCCCTTGCTGGGGGGCGCGCCCGATGACAACGTGCTGCAAGCCAACGAAGTGCAGTTCCACAAACTCGCTGGCATCCTGGACACACGGCTGCAGGGCCGTGACTGGGTAATGGGTTCGCGCGCGACCATCGTCGACATCGCGCTGGCCGCGCCCATGCACCTGCACGGCTGGCAAAAGTTGCCACTGAACGAGCACCCCAACGTGCGGCGCTGGCTGATGCACAACGTGGAGTCCCTGCCGAGTTGGGACAAGACCTGGGTGGGCGAGGGCTTCACCTTGGAACGCACTTTGAAAAAGGCCGCCTGATGCTGATGTCTGCCAGGCGCTCGGTGCGCGCGACCTTGAACTACACGGTAGACAACGGTCGCCCGCCCGACTACTACTTCTACGAACCCGATCCGGGGACCGAACTCAACCCACCGGGAACGGATGCACGGGAGGTGGAGATTCACGATGCTTGGTCCGAGGTTGGACAACTCAGCGCTGACCGCGAGGGTTTCGAGCTGCACGATTTTGGAGCCGCCTTCAATGCCTTCGATGACGACGCTGCTGTAAAGCGCGACTTCTATCCCCAGGTGGTCGAACACGTGAAGCGAAATACCGGTGCGAAGCGCGTCGTGGTGTTCGACCACACGGTGCGCAAACGTCTGCCGGCTGACCTAAAGGTGCAGACCACCGTTCAGCGTCCGGCGGTTCTATTGGTGCATAGCGACTACACCGTGGCCAGTGGGCCGCAGCGGGTGCGAGATATTCTGCCCAACGAAGCTGACGCGTTGCTCAAGCGCCGCGTAGCCTTCTACAACGTGTGGAAACCGTTGCGCGAGCGAGTGCACGAACTGCCTCTGGCAATGTGTGACGCGCGTACACATTCTGAGGGCGACATGCTGCGCATGGATCTGAAGTACCGCGAACGCACCGGTGAGATCTACGTCATGCGTCACGCATCCACGCACCGCTGGATGTACTTTCCGCAGATGGAAGCGCACCAAGCGCTGCTATTGAAAACCTACGACAGTGAGACTGATGGGCGCGCACGTTTCATGGGACACACCGCGTTTGAAGACCCAACCACGCCCGCCGATGCGCCCAAGCGCGAGAGCATCGAAGTACGGACGATGGCATTCTTTTGAACGGTGCGGCCCTAACGTCTCAGAAGTTCCGCAGCGTGGCGGATGTCGAAGACCTTGTCCCTTTGCATCACCCCTGTGGCAAGAGAGACATCTTGGCTTGAATCTGATCTCTTTGCAGCTTCAGCAGCTGGCAATGCAAGTGCGGCCGGACTCATGAATGGAGCTCAGAGCATCGTCACGACCTCCTGTCTTGGCTGCGCAAAGGCCATTCGGGCAGTGGCCATTGAACGGTCGGTGATGCACGCTGCAGCCTTTCAAGGCGAATCACCCAAGCGACTCCATTCAGTTTTGAGCGGATTTCGAAAACGGGCCTTGCGCTGCAGCGATTCCCGACGATGAGGAGTAAAAACCAAGTCCACAGTCTCTGCCGCAGCGCAGTCAACGAAACCCCTTTGGCTTCTAAACAGCTCCATTGGGGCATGAACGGTTGCGCAGCGGCACCATCACCTCGTCGGCAAGGGATTCCAGCAACTTCGCATCGCGCAGGCTCATGGTGCGTGGCTGGGTGTCAAGCAAGCAAAGCGTGCCCAGGATGTGGCCTTCGGAATCCCGCAGCGGCGCCCCTGCGTAAAACCGAATCCCGTTCTCGATCAACACTGGGTTGGCCGCAAACCGCGGGTCCCGCTGCACGTCGGGCACCACCAGCGCCGCGCCGTCGGCGACAACATGTCCGCACATCGACGCACCGCGCTCAGGCCCCCGCTCGGGCTCACCGATCCCGACGCGCCCGGCCTTGGCCGAGTCGCCATGCGTGTACTGCCACTGCTCGTCAATCAGCGTGACCATCGCCACGGGCACGTCGAAGATGTCGGCGGCGCGTCGTGCCGCGCTGTCGAACGTGCCGCGCAGCGAAGCGTCCAGGATGCCGCTGTCACGCAGCGCGCGCACTCGCTGTGCGTCGTCGGCGCCGTATTGCGCAGGCGACCAGCCCACCGCCCCTTCGCGTTCCAGCCGGGCGCAGACTTCGGTGACCATGGCGTTGATGGAGCCGACGGCCGCATCCACCCCCCAATCGGCAATCGGCAGCGCCGCCAGTTCGGCGCCCTCCACATTCCACAAGGCCAAGATCACTTTCGAGTCGGGCCAGCGCCGCTTGAGGCGGCGGGCGAAGTACTGCGCGTGCTCCTGAGGTTGTGGACTGAAGTACGACAGCACGAACACTTTCGCACCGTCAGAACCCAGCGACGCGATGAGCTCCGCCGTGACTGCGCCCGCCGCTGCTGGAGCGGCTGAAGCGGCCACGCCGTCCAGCGCAAGCGCATGGGCGGCCATCCCTGCGCCGAGGGTGTCCACCGTCCAGCGGCTGCCGATGCACAGGGCTTCAAGGGGCGCCTGCGGCCGCTCGGCAGCGTGGTGCGCCCGCAGTTCGTCAATCACCGCCGACATGCCGCTGACGATGCGGTGTCTGTGCTCCGCCGAGGCCTCTTGCAAGCGGTGATCCACCGTTGCCATGCGCAGCACGGGAATACCGACGTCTTCGTAGAACTGGCGCGGGCTCGACCCGGCCACCGATTCCTCAGCCAGCTCGATGGCGTCGGCGCTGTTGCCGGCCAACAGCCTCTGGTACATCCGGCTGGGGAGTTCCAGCGCGGGCCGGCTGCCCAGCATCACGTCCAGAAAAGCCAGTTGCGGCAGGTGCCGTCCAATGACGAGCATGCAAACCGTCAGAGGCGTCGACAGCACCAGCCCGATCGGGCCCCACAGCGCCGTCCAGAAAGTCGCTGCAACGATCAACGACATGGCCGACAGACCCGTGCTCGCCCCATAGAGCCAAGGCTCCACAATGTTGTTGCTGATCAGCTCCAGCACCACGATCAGGGCCAAGGCCCATGCCACCATCGACCAGCCAGGATCCACCGCAAAGGCCAGCAACAGCGGAAACACCGCCCCTACGAGCGAGCCGACGTAGGGTATGAAGCGCAGCACTGCAGACAGCAACCCCCACAGCAGGGCTCCCGGTATGCCGATCAACCACAGCCCGGCGGCCATGGGAACGGCGTAACAAAGATTGACCACCAACTGCATCGTCAGGTAGCGGCTGACGCGCTGGCCAGCGTCGTTGAGGGCGTCGGTGGTGCGATGAACGCTGCCGCCCAACAGGCTGACCAGCCGATCGCGCATGTCTCCGGGATTCAGCAGCACTAAAAACAGATAGATGAGCGTGGTGCCGAAGAGCGCGGCAGGCGGACCGATGCGTTCGAGCCAGCGGCCCACCGATTCGTAGGCTCCGGGTGCGGTCGGAACCAGCTCGACCCGGGCGGGGCGCCGAGCGGCTGTGGCGGGCTTTTGCTCCAGCTCTCCCTGCGTCTGCTCGATCTCGGATTCGACCGCGTCGATCACCCGGCTGGCTTCTCTGAAGAGACCCGGCGTGCGCAACTGCGCGCGAAACCGGTCGAACTTCGCGGCGATGTTGCTTTGGTAGGTGGGCAGTTCCTTGCCCAGCCCGCGGACCTGTCCGGCCATGAACAGGCTGAGTCCGATCAAGGCCCCCAGCGTGATTGCGACCACCACCGTCACAGCCACTCCACGTGGAATGCCCAGACGCCGTATGCGGACCGTCAAGGGCGCCAGCACGAACGCCAGCAAGGTCGCCAATGCCAACGGAATCAGCAAATCGCGTCCGAAGTACAGCGCCGTCACGACAACAGCCACTGCCAGCAAACGCTGAGGAAGCGGCAACGATGTTTCTGGCTCTTGCAAGCTGCACCTCCAAACAGGGAGACAAACAGTACCAAGTCCCTTGCTGGCGCCTCTGTGAAAAGGTGCCGAGGGTTCAGCCGGTGCCGGCATAGCCTTCAGAACGGACCACCGCCAGTCACACAAGGTTGTTCAAGACAGGAGCCAACGCGCAGGAGCCTCTCACTGAACTCTCGCCTCCAGATTCTCAAACAATAACTGGTGCGCGGTTGGTTGCTCAACGCACAGTTTCAACCCACGTTCAGGAAATGCGTAACCTTTGAGACGGACACGATGCTTGCCCGATTGGTCCAGTGTCTGCAAGCAGACTGAGATCTAAAAACAGATCCGCTCTCTCTTTACTGACGTGAAACCTGGGTCCCCCGCCGCAGGAAGCCCAACAACAGTGAGGTACCGTTGTTGGGCCGAGGATCACCGGATACTGTTGATTCAGCTCACTCCACTTTTGCTGTCGTTCGAGCGGACTCAGCCATCAGCTTGCCTGGGGTCACGTTGTCGATCAAGTCAAGCTGGAGTTTGTAGCTGCCTGGGGGTGGCGCCAACCAAACCTCGGTCTGGCCTTCGGAGAACTCCATCACCGCAGGCGAGCCACGCCCACCTTCAGGTGTTACGGTCAAGCGAAAGTGACCCGTGTTGGCGATTCCTTGAGCACGGTGAGCCACATCCAATGCCGATGCATGAAACTGCACACGAAATGGATTCTTTTGGGTGATGCCTTCCAGACCAATAGACAGGCCCTTGACTGAAAGGGCCTTGGGATCGCTGCTGCTCTTTCGCGTGACTGTGATGCGTGTCGGCTTGCTGAACACGAAGTGAGGCAGGTGCTGCTGGTCTGCAAGGAGCATGCGCAAGGTGTAGGTGCCTGGCTCAAGTGTGAGCACCGTTTCCATTTGACCTTTGCCGAAGTGGATGTACTGGTCGTTGAAGGGCAGTGCCTGTTTGAAGTTCAATGGCAGATCCCGGTTGACCAAGAGATGATGGTGACCGCTGCGCTCGCGGCCAGGCTGAGCAATCGGTGCCAGCCCCCAACCTCCTGAAAGTCCGAACTTGAGCAAGTAAGGCGTCTCGATCTGGTCCCCATCCTTGAGGTTGGTGAAGTAAGCCTCAGCGGTGAGCCGCGGGGCGGCAGCTTGCCAGGGGTGCAGCCGCGCGGAGGACGCGTCGCCTTGCGCGCAGGCGCTGATGGCGAAAGACGTCAAGGTGAGCGCTGCCATCGATTTTGCGAGAAACGCAAAAGTGTTCTGAAGTTTCATTGTTCTGTTGATGAATCGAATGTTGGACTTTGATGCGCGCAGGCGTGTGCAGGCCATATCGGAGGGCTGCGCATTCTCGCTCAGCGCCAGAGACAACTCACCTCACGCATCACACCAGGATGTGGAGCTGCCTCAACTGAGCCAACGAGCGTTGCCCACCAGTTCAGAGAAAAACGCGCGCAGCGTGTTCGGTCGCATCTCGTAAGGGTCGAACTGAGGGCCCGCTGCATATTTAAGAAAGAGGGCTTGGTTGTCCGGGGCCGAGTGGATGAGGCCCATCGACCACGATCCAAATTGGCGACACACGATTTCCTCAAAGTCCAGAATGGCGGGGTCGTGATGTCTCTGGTCCAGCAAGATGCGGTGGTACAGCGAGTTCACCACCAATCGTTCGCCTTCCAGGCACTGCAAGAAAATTGCATTGGACACCCTCGGCCCAACGCACGCAAATATCGCTTCTCGTCAGGTTCCCTGCGCGGTCCGTGACGAACTCGAGCCCGCTCGCCCGCAAGTGGCAGCTTCGGCGTGCACTGCAGCCATTCATTGGTTTGCATACAGAACGGAGGGTATCAGAACGAATACCCGTTTTTACCGCAGCTATGAAGGTACGCACTCATTCGAGGCTGAGTGAAAACTCATCGCGGTCGACGCCAGCCCGAAAGGCGACCTCTCAGATTGACCCAGGTTGCGTTTTTGTCAGTGGGCTAAGGGGTGAAGGACCCCTGAAAACGTCGCTAAACGGAGTTTTCACACAGCCTCTGTCTACAGCTGCCTTGGAGGACTGCGTGTGCAGGACTTGATCTTGAACGACAGGGAGCATGACACGTCCCGTCTGCCAGACCTATCGAAAGAAAAATGCTCGGGGTTAGACGTCGCCCGCATAAGGCTTGACGCAAAAACTAAAATTTGCTTCGCGGAATCCTATGGACAGTCGTTCGAGCCAACGATCGCCATTCGCTAAACTTCAACGACTCGATCCATTGACCCTTGCTGTGCGCCCTCCCACGACTCGCCGCAACCGTTGGCCCATACCTCTTGTTGCCGTGAGTTCATGGTTGCGAGCGCTACTGCCTGCCTCTGTTGGGGCCGACTGGCGCGAGCGTTTGCGGGTTGTTCTTGGAGCCACAGTTGGCATCCTCGCGACCGCATTGGTCTGTCGCACACTGGCGGGTTCGCAGGCTGCATGGCCCTGGTTGATCGCACCGTTGGGCGCCAGTGCGGTGCTTGTCTTTGGCGTGCCCTCCAGCCCCTTGGCGCAGCCGTGGGCGGTGGTGGCGGGAAACGCCTTGTCGACGCTGGTCGGCATCGCCTGTGTTCGCTGGGTCGCCAGCCCGGAAATCGCGGCTGCGCTCGCTGTCGGGCTCGCTATCGCATTGATGTTCGCCCTGCGATGCCTGCATCCGCCTGGGGGTGCCTCAGCGCTGCTGGTGGTGCTCAACGGTATTCGGGACCCCTTTTTTGCATTGACACCTGTGCTTGTGAACTCGGTGCTCCTCGTGGCGGTGGGCATGCTCTTCAACGGCGCGACCCGACGGCCCTACCCACACAGAGCGGCTGCAGTCTCCAGACAAGCCCGCGACGATGAAGCCGATGCGGTAGACGCGGACCTGAACGCGGTCCTTGCCCGCTACAACCAGGTGCTCGACATCAGCCGCGACGACCTCAAGGCCTTGTTGCAAGACACCCAACTCAGCGCTTATCAGCGAAAGCTGGCCAATCTGACATGCGGAGACATCATGTCGAAAAGGCTGATCACGGTCGGCCACCAGACGCTGCTACAGCAGGCCTGGGCTTTGTTCCAGGAGCACCGCATCAAAGCCTTGCCGGTAGTCAATGCTGCTGGTGGAATTGTGGGCATCGTCACGCCCGCTGACTTCATGCGTGCCGGCGATGGCGACCGCGGCATGAATTTCGAAACCCGGCTTCGCAAACTTCGCGGATGGACTGACGGCTCGGTATCTGCCGGGTCAGGCAGGGTCGGTGACATCATGACGCGCCAGGTGCGAGTGGCTAGCGTGAACCGGCACCTTTCGGAGTTGATTCCGTTGTTCGGCAGCACCGGACATCACCACATACCCATCATCGATGGGGCAGATCACTTGGTGGGTATCGTGACGCAGTCCGACGTGGTTGCGGCGCTGTCGGCGCTGGGCCCGGCTTCAAGGGACCGCTTGTACGACTGAGAATCTTTGGGGTACCGTTATTGTTTGTCGTGATTGGCCGTAGTTGGATCTCTCAGAGTTTCTAACTCATCCGTCAAAATCGAAGGCTCCCCTTGCGGCGCCATCTCGCTTACTTTCGGGGCTCATTCTTGCCCAAAACCGCGTCTGTGAACCACCTCCACCGCAGGCAAACAGCACCCGTATAAACTGCGTGCGATCGCATCAACAAAGGCTATCTATGAAAACACTGATCGTGGCGATTTTTCTTGTGTCGTCCTTAGCCGGCTGTGCCGTTTACACGCCATCCGGCTCGGTCGTCATTGACCCTGCTGGCCGGCATGACTCAGGTGGCGGGACGTTCTGCCCGCCCGGACAAGCCAAAAAGGGCAACTGCTAAGCATTCAGTCATGTACCCTCAACTGGCGCTTAATTCAGCATGCAACTGCCCATCAGTTTGATGCGCACGTTGCTGCCAGTTAGCTAGGGATGGTGTTCAAAACCCCGTGCAGTCCCCGATGGTTTGAAGGGCCGAGCCGAGGAACAATTGCGTCATGAAGAAGCAAGCCGAACTGGGACTGAACCTGAGCACAAGGCGCACACGCAAGGCCGTGTTGCTGGACGAGATGGAGCTGGTGGTGCCGTGGCGCGAACTCATTGGCTTGATCGCGGCAGCCTCGCCAGTGGCCAGCACGGGGCGCCCGCCGTTCGCACACGAAACCATGCTGCGTATTCATTTTTTGCAGCAGTGGTTTGGCCTGTCGGACTTGGCCATGGAAGAGGCCTTGTTCGAGACGCCGCTGTATCGTGACTTCGCTGGTCTCTCGGGCACAGAGCGCATCCCCGACCGCGTGAGCATCCTGCGCTTTCGCCACCTGCTCGAAGAGCACCAGCTCAGCCTGCAGATATTGGCCACCGTCAACAGCACGCTGGCAGCCAAAGGGTTGTTGCTCAAGAACGGCACGGCCATCGATGCCACGCTCATTGCCGCACCCAGCTCGACCAAGAACAGCGGCGGCGAGCGTGATCCCGAGATGCACCAGACCAAAAAGGGCAACCAATGGCACTTTGGAATGAAAGCGCATATCGGCGTAGACGCCGATTCGGGCCTGGTGCACACGGTGGTGGGCACGGCGGCCAATGTCAATGACGTGACGCAGGCCAGCGCGCTGGTGCACGGTGAAGAGAGCGATGTGTTTGCTGACGCGGGCTACCAAGGCGTGGCCAAGCGCGAAGAAGCGCAAGGCATCGAGGCCAACTGGCATGTGGCCATGCGCCCGGGCAAACGCAAAGCGCTGGACAAGGCCACGCCGATGGGGCGCGTGCTGGATGAGCTGGAGCATGTGAAGGCCAGCATCCGGGCCAAGGTGGAGCACCCGTTTCGAGTGATCAAGCGCCAGTTCGGGCATGTGAAGGTGCGCTACCGCGGGCTGATGAAGAACACGGCGCAACTGCACACGCTGTTCGCACTCTCCAACTTGTGGATGGCGCGGCACCGGCTTTTGCAGAGGGCGCAGGGATGAGTGCGCCTGCAGCGCGCCCAAGGGCCAGGATGAGGCCTCGAAAGGCCGAGAAATCGACCTCTGCAGTGTTGAAATCGATCGAAACGAGCACGGTAATTTCATGTCGCGAGATTCATGCGCTCAACGGCCTTCTCTGCGCCGGTTTTGAACACCATCCCTAGGGCGTTAAGCGACTGCTGTCCCGTTTGTCGAAAGACCGTTACTGGCCGATTTCTGAAATCTAGTCTCGGAGCTGAGGGTCAACCACCCATCAAGATGGGATCGCATACAGTAGGTATCGCCAGCCTCTTCAAACAATCGGTGGGTCTGATGGAGTTCTCTACAGGGTGGCCGGTGAAGTTCGTTGACTGAGGTGCCGAACACTGTGTCAACGGTGTCGAACTTGGTGTCCAGGAAGCCCGAAATACTCAGCTGTGATTTCGCGAAGAAGTGTCGGTGCCCTTGAACGTTCGGCGCCAGGCGCCGATGACCGCGACCGAGGATGCTATTGGGGGGAATCTCGGTGCCGGGCTCGAACTGCCGGTAATGCGCGGCGAATGGCAGCACGTTCTCCAGCTGGCGTGCTGCAGTCACGTCGCTGAGTCGATGCACATGCTCCCGTGCCCAACCCCAGCAGGAACGCTTGCATCTGTGAGCGACAATGGGCTACTGGAGCGGGCAGCAAGCTTCTAGCACTGGCGCCCTGCCCTCTCCCTACGCCAACCATCTGACCGCGGCTCATGCCAGCAGGAACAGCATGGCTTGCGCGAACGCAGGCAAAGGACCCGTGCCCTGAACAGACGCAAACAGGCGGCGCGCGGGCGGCGAGCCCATCAGGTCGCTGCTCATCCTTCGTTCTTGGGCAACCGCGGGGTCCCCATCCATTGGGTAGTGTCGCGCTTGCGCAGCAACCCGAACTTCTCGTTCTTGACCTTGTGGTTCGTGATGCCCCAGTCCTGGGTTTTGCTGAATTCCTTGTCGCGGCCCTCAAATGCAGCGTTCACGGTGTAGCTGCACTGGACGAGTGCCTTCATCAAGTCGTCCGAACTCATGCCGAAGGCCGAGTAGCTCTTCTTGACGGTTTCCAGCTCTTCTTTGCTCACGTCGGAGCAGGTGAGGTCGCTGACCTCATAGGACTTCACGTTGTAGGTTTTGGTGTCGACGTTGGCCAAGCGCCAGGCTTTCACGTCTTCAATGCTGGGAGCAGCGCTCGAAGAGTAAGCGCTACCAAGGGACGCGTCGCCACATGCGGTGAGGAGAGCGGCCACGCTGAGCATGGCCAAGCTGAGCTTGAGAGTGCAAGTGGATTTCATCGGTTCTTTCAGGTGTGAGGTTTTGAGGTTGAGGCTGCTGCGTGCATCGCCCCAGTCTTTTTCAGAATCTCAAACAAAGCCCCAGAGTCAAGGGCCTGATGGTGATTTTTTAGGGCCGTGACGGTGAGCGCGACCCACCCGTAGAGATCGGCTGCATCGACGGGCATGGCCAGCGTGGTGGTGCCCTGGCGCAGCTTCACGTACAACACGCTTCCCTGCTGGTGCAACTCAAGACGCTTGTCGTGGTCCGGCCCGTGATTGGTCAGCACCAGAGATTCCCCCGCATATCCCATCAGCATGGCGCCCAGGAGCGGCAGTTCTCGACGCGTGAACTGGAAAGGAATTTTCTGCCCCCAATCGAAGGAACGCGGCGCCGCAGCCGGTGCCAGTTCAATCTGCACAGTGAGGCGGCTTGGCCCACCCTCTGCCGCGCGTAATACGTCGAGCTCAACCTTCATCGCAGCCTTGGCTGCGTAGATGTGCATGCCCTGATCGCGCAAGACAGCTCTCTCAAAATTGACAGCGGCGGCCACCGGCTTGCGCTTGAGCGCCGGTACGGGCGGAGCAGACCTTGTGTTTCGGGTAGAAGGCTGCACCGCTCGCACTGCCAGCGGCTCTGGGGGGACTGCTGTGACCTCACGGTGGGCTGCGCTGATGGCCTCAAGGAACGCTGCCATTTGGTCGGTTGATTCCACTCCCTTCGCCACAGCGTTCAGGAACGTCCGAGCCTGTTCATGGCCCGCTGGTTCGAGCGACTTTACGAACGCTGCGCATGCTGCATCTGATGGGGCTTTGACACCCCTGTCGGTGAGCACCTGGCGCAGCCACTTGTGCGAAAGAGCGGTCACGGGCACTCCCCTGCCCTTCTTAGGAGCGCCCGATCGTCTTGATCTTGCCCTCTCCCTTAGAGCCCTCATAGGTCTTGAAGGCCCTTGCCGTGATATTGGCCTTAGCGTTGAGGGTGTCGGTCAGGATCACAGCACCGTACGCGGCGAGTTCACTCAGTTCGCCCACGACAAAGCGGGTGATGTCAGCTTGGCTCATGCTTGCATGCTTTCAAGTTCGGCGGGTCGCGCGGCACCGGCCATGCGGACCGCATCTGCGATCAGGTTGCCCGCTGTGTCGGCGTGAACGGGGCCACTCTTGCCCGCGGGTGTGACCGTCATGGCGTGGTCAGCGGTGCGGCGGCGCGCGGGCTGCTCTACTGCGTAGAAGTCTCTCACGAGCTGGAAGTCGTCGGAGAACAGCGCCATCGGGTCGCTGCTGGTCGAGCCCTCGAACAATTCATCCATCACGTCTACGAGTCCATCGGCCTGTGCCTGCTCGCGCGCCACTTTCGCCTGCTTCATGGCCTCTGCCTCGGATGGAGCATCGATGCACAGGCGCAGCAAATCGAACGCTTCGTATTGGCTGGCGGCATTGCTGGCTTGCCACATCTGCAGCTTCAGCGGCACATGGCGGAGCCCGCCAAAACGCAGATGGAGCATCCTGAGTTGCGCAGCCAGCGCGCGGTAGCTGTTGAGCGAGGACGAACGGACCTCGAAGACGCTCAGTGAATCGTCCTGGCCCTCGATCTGAACCGTCATCTTCATCTGGCGGCGGCAGGCCACGCCCGACTCCTGCGCGAAGGCGCACACCTCGGCGCCGGGGCATGGAACGGAGGTGAAAGTCTGCGTGTGGTCGCCGGCAACGGTGATACGCGAGGCGTCCTTGCCATCGCCCGTGCACAGAGGCGCGCCGGTGTCGGTGGCGTAGGCCTTGTACTGCAGGCTGAGTGACTTGTCGGGGCGGTTGAAGAACATGCGCACTGGAATCTCAACCAGAGCGCCGGCCTGCTTGTTCGCGTCGGTGGCCAGCAGGGTTTCCTGAATCGGATGAGCAGCCAGCTTGGGCATGTCGGCACTGCCTTCGGCTGGAGCCTGGTGGTGGCGAGCGCAGACAACCATGCTGGGCTTGGTCTTGATCGTGCCGGGTAAGGCGCCCTCCTCGCTGTCGACCTTGATGATGCCTTGTGCGAAGGGGGTGATGGCGATGGTGTTGAGGTTCATGGCGTGTTCGCTTTCGTGTGTTTTGGGATCTGCTTCATCCATGAAAACACGAAGCTTTCGAGTGTCAAGAGCGCTCGGCTGACCTTTTTGCAGGGAGCCCGCCATCGCGCGCCACATCCATCACCGGGGCCAGCGCCATGAGCATCTGCATGATCTCGTCCACACCGCGCAACCCGATCTGGTGCTTGCGCAAGGTGAACTGGGTCAGCGAAACATCTTGGCTGTCGAGTCGCAAACTGACTTTGATGACATCGGCAGAACTGGCCACGGGTGAAACACTCCAGCCCAGCACCTTGACCGACTGGTCGAGTTCGAGGAGCCAGCGACACACGCCGTCCGTGATGGAGAACTGCACCCGGTCCGGGGTGAGGATCGTCGGCATGTCCGCGTCCTCAACGTGGTGCAGGGCGTAGCCGACCACATCCTGCAGGCGCTTGTCGGACATCGTGCTGGGATCGGGCAGCGCTGGCCAGCCGCGGTCGCTGGTCAGCACCATGCAGACGAAGCCCAGACGCGGTGCCTCGGGTGGATAGTCGATGTCCTCTGCGACCGTGGTGATCTTGGCCTGGGCGTTACCGGGCATGGTGCGGTACAGGTGGCTGCGCAGCACCGCAGGACGCCATGTGCCCACCCAGTCGAACGGCCGGATGCCGTTGAAGACGGTCTTGAATGCTTTGGCGGGCAACCACCGGTCCAACGCTTCGCTCACCGCAAAGCTGGCCGATTTCCAGTTGGAGGCGTTGCCGATGAGTTCGCTGCCTGCGGGTGCGATGACCGGCATCAGAAACATCTCGGAGAAGCGTGGGCGGTTGTCCACCCGAAAGGCGAGGCGCGACACCAAAGTGGCCATCGCCTCCTGGGCTTCTTCCTGGTCGGGCTGGCGCGCGACCACGTCCCACATGCCGGCGTCATCGTTGCGTCGAATCGCCTCATCGAGCTCAACTTGCCACTGAGCCGATACGAGAACAGGGTGTGCGTGCATGCCAGAGTTATTGCAGTGAGTGTTTGTGTTCATTTTTTTGCTACCTCCGGTTTAAGGTATCACGGCCTTCTCGTTGTTCAAGCCCCCCTAACAATGGGTCGGCACCGCGTTGATCGCGGTATTTCTTCATGCGATATGCAAGTGCGGCCTTGACATCGAGGCGCGCCGTGTTTTCATGGATCAAGGAAACACCGGAGCGACACACCATGGACAACTTCACGAATTTCAGCGACGTACTGGACCTTGTGGCCGACGCCACCAAGGAAGATCAGCCGATGACGGGCTATGCCGAGGGGAGCCTGCTGTACGAGTCCCTGCCCGCACACATCTATCACGCAGACCGCGACGCGCTCAGCTGCTCGCTCCTGAAGCCGCTGCTGATCTCGCCCGCCCACTTCAAGACCGCGCTCACCGCGCGGCGTGAGGACAGCGATGCCAAGGACTTCGGCTCACTCCTCCACCTTTTGCTGCTCCAGCCGCATCTGGCCGGTCAGGAGGTGGCCGTGTATCCGGGGATCGTTCACTCCTCCAACAAGGACTACAAGCAGTTCCTGGAGAACAACGCGATGAAGCTGGTGGTGGACGAGCCCACCTTCTCCAAAGCACGCCAGCTCGCAGCCAAGGTGCAGGACACGCTCTACAAGGGCCGTGCGCTGGGCAAGTTCATTGAAGAGGCCATGACCGAGGTCAGCCTCTACTTCGCCGAGCCCACCACCGGCCTGCAGCTGCGCATCCGTCCGGACATCTACCACCCGGATCTGGACTTCGATCTGAAGTCGACGCGCCATCCCTCGGTGGGCCTGTTCTCGCGCGATGCCGTAAAGCTCGACTACGACCTGCAGGCCTTCATGTATTCGCTGGGTCGGTCCCTGTTTGAGGGCAGCAGCAGCCCCAAGCCGTTCGTGTTCATCGCTGCCGAGACGAGCGAGCCGTTTTCGGTGCACACGCTGGCCGCCGGCGACTCATTCCTCAGCAACGGAGCAAAGAAGTTTCAGGACTGTCTGGCCGTCTACAAGGCCTGCAGCGAGACGAACCACTGGCCGGACCTGAGCAGTGACGGCGTGATCGAGATCGAGCACTGGCACCAGCACACACCATCTCGAGCCTGGACAACAGGCCAGATAGCACAGTGAATCAGAGCTGGTGCGTGCTGTACCGCTAATAGCGGAGCAGCATGGCCCTTCTTCAAGCAGTACGGAGCGGAGCTATGCGTGCTACTCCGCTATTAGCGGTACAGCACGGGTGCATGCGACGCCTACGCGGGACGCGATCCTCGTCGGGGGAGGTACCTCTTCGCGGATGATTCCTACTAAATTTTGCATTTGACTGCTAGCTGAGCAGCACGCCCTTTTGGTTTTACTGTCCCCAAACAATAGGCTTGGCTTGGCAAACTTTATGTGTGCTGCTCCGCTACTAGCGGTACAGCACGAACGCACGTATCGCTCTCGCAGGTTGCTATCCTGTTTTGGCTGATAGCAGAACAGCCAACCGCATAAACCGAAGTCATTCGAAAGACTACTCACGCTTCAACGTCACAACCATTAGCAACGAGACCCATCTGGTTTACTTTCAGTTAACCCATGAGCTTTTCAGTGGCGAATTCTAGAAGCTGTAACTGGGTAGGTTCACCCCAGGTCTGAAGGCCTACCCAAGTGAAGTAGGCCGTTTTGGCTGCCTTCCCTGGCTTCGCTCCAATCCGCAAGCCCGGAAGTTCTTGCTGTGCGTTGTAGCGCTGGATCAAAGCATCTTGGTCTGCAGGGTCGAGTTCATTGAAATACCCCTCTGCCTGTTTTAGCTGCTCGGCCATGTACTGCTCTATGAGTTTGTCCGCGGCGGAAGCCTTCCGTCCAGGGAGTGCCTTCTTGGCATCCGCGTTGGCAAGAGGCGAGTCCACGATAGCCCAGTTGTTTTTCAAGGCTTGACGAAGGTAGGCGGCCGGGTTTTCCACAGGCGCCGCGCGCTTGTCTGCCATCCTGCGCTTGACGTACGCGACCGCAGCGGACAGTTCTTCAATTTGGTGTTGAGTGGTCAGTCTTTTTGCTTCGGATTGCAGCAGACCGATGTTGACCATCTCCCCCACCAGCTTCATCACTCGCTCGTCATCGATCACCACTTCAAGCTGTGGCGGTCCGGGTTTGTGGACGGTGAACCAAATGTTCTTGATTCGGCGGCCCTCGTGGGTTTCCATCAGTTCAACCTGAATGTCCGCTTGTGAGTTCACCTCAGCCACACTAGGCTTGAGCACCTTTTGCTTGAAGTACTTGTACTCAAGGTATGACTTGGCCTCTGTGGATTCCCCGAGAACCATGTCCCTGAAGCTCTCCCAAGGAATCTCCGCAGTCCTGCCGATGCGCTCGAAACGGACACAGAACTCGTACAGAGCCAGCGATGAGGCCCGTCTGAACTTCGCCACCACATTCATGTCGATCATCGCGTACATGTCGGGGTTTAGCACTTGGTCGCGCAGTTGCGTGCTGATTCTGTAGCGGACCACCTCGGCTGTCATCTCCACATCTGGAAATAGAACGGAGGCTTTCCACTTGGGACGTTTGCCTTCAACGGCCACCACGTCCCACTCAAACACGATGCGCATCAACTCCAACGCGGAGTCTCGCAAGTACTCGCGGTTGTTGGAGTCGAATCCAATCTCTGTAGCCATGTCCGCAATGCGGATCGACCACCAACCCTCTTCGTCTGGCTTGTTCTGTACCGCGTTCTTCAGCCAGCTGTTGGATACTTTGCGCTGCACAAGCGACATCGGTGCCCGTGGCTTGCTGTGGACGACCTGAACAGCCTTCTTGTAAGGCTTGGGCACTTCAGGCACTTGGAACAGGGCAATTTGCCTAACTGCAGTGCGAGGAGTGTCGGATCGTTTTGCCATGAATCGCATTCTAGGGTGGAAACGCATTCAGATGCCTTCCACCAATGAAGGGATTCTTGGCTGTTGGTTTGGTTGTCACAACGACAGCCCCAACGTTGTTCTTTTTTGAAAAACACTTTGAACTCTTTAATACCTTTAGCCTGGCACAACCCCAGTGTTTATGCGGCCTGCAGCGTGCTGAGGTGACCATCGATGGGAGCAATGGTGACCACTTGTGGGTGTCCAGGTCATTGGATATGGGATTGGAGTGACCAGCTATGGGTCGCAAGGTGACTGGATTTGGGACATAGGTGACCATCTATGGGAGATCTCCACAGGTGACCATTTATGGGATGCACTCGGTGCAGTGCTTGGGAGCAGCCCACCTGCGTGGTCTGGTGTCGCATTTGCACAATAGGTGTCCGGTTATGGGAACCCCGCAGCTTTGTCGGGTATTGGTGTGTACACGCCTCTTAGCGGACCGCAAGGTGACCGTTTATGGGAAGTACTTGAGGTGACCGTTTATGGGAAGTCATGCTGGCTGCGGTGAGTGGGTGCGATTCGCTGGTGACCATCTATGGGACATGCTTCTGGTTGGTTGGCTCCCGCGTTTCGACCTGCGTTTCCAGGGACACCCCGCGACACGGTGGAAGGTTATGGGAAGCAGTTGAGCTTGGGTGACCTATACCCATTAGACGTATGGTGACCATTCATGGGAAACCAGTAAGGTGACCAGTTATGGGAACTTGGGTAAGTCTGACTGCTGCCTTGCAAACTGGGTAGAAACAGTCCGAGGCTCTATAGGTGACCATTTATGGGAGGCTTGGGCGGAGTGCGAGTTCGGCCTGGGCGGGTCAATCCGGTCTTAGGTCGCCTCTTTTGGTGCGCTCAATGTGGTTTGGACGCTTCAAGGTGACCACTTATGGGACTCTTTTCAGCGAAATGTTACTTCTCGGTCCTGTGCGCGGTCGAAAAGAGGAGGTGAGGTGACCACTTATGGGATGCACGTCGGTCTTTATTGACGGATCTCCCATAGCTGGTCACCTTTGAGGGTGACAACGGGGTGTTCTCCAGTAGTTGGAGAGGGTCCCCATAGAGGTGAACCGTGGTAGTTAACGTTTTTGGGAAGCTACCAGGATAGCGAGTGCTCACTGTGAGGGGACGATCAAAGGGGGGTAGAGACCTGATCTTGCCGTGCCTCAACTCATTTATCACGCCAAGGTGACCAGTTGTGGGACGGATCCAGTTGCGTCCCCTTGTTCTGATCAGGTGCTTGCGACCCCCTTTTTTGCCATGAAGTCTTCCAGCGCCTTAACCAATACTGTGCGCATCTCTGGCATCTCAGACTCGGTGAGGCCCGCGAGCGTGAGTTCGATCTTTCCCTTGCGGGTGAACATCTTGATTTGCCCTTTGTGGGCGCCGAAGGCCAAGGGATGAACAGTGCTGCGATCACGCGACTTTGGTCCGTCGAGCTTCGACTTCACCAAGGCGACGATCTGCGCTTTGTTGAGCTTGCGCCGCTTCACCTCCTCAATCACCTCAAAAGCGAGTTCTTGCCTTTGCTCCTGTTGAGCCCCGTCCATGTTTTCATCGAACATGGTGGCGATGGCATACAGGGCCGCGGCCGTGGAGGTCTCCTCGGAGCCCACCATGGCACGCTGGAGCTTCTCGGGCATGCGGGCCATCCTGAGGTACTGGCTGACCGTTCCCTCGGAAAGGCGCCCTCCTCCAGGCGCTTCCACCTTCTCGATGAGCTCGCGCTGGGACGACACGGCACCTTCCTTGAGCAGCGTGTGCAGGCTCAAAGCGAAATCGAGAGCACCCGTGTCGGAACGCTGCTCGTTGAGTTCTCGCGCGCGGCGAAACAGGTCTAGCTTGTCTCTGGGCGCTCGTTCGATCTTCACGTCCAGGTAAGACCGGTCCGTGATCTTGGCCGCCCTAAAGCGGGTACCACCGTCGATGAGCTTGATGCGGCCTTCCTCCACGTAGCCATGTGCCGCGACGTCCTGTCCGTTCGGGAGCGTTTTGGCAATTTTGTCAATTTCCTCCCCGGTGTAGATCTGGCGTGGGCTCACCGGGTTGGTGTCGATCAAGTAGAGTGGAACCCGCACGATCTCGTCTGGCAAACAGGCGTTGAGATCGAACGGTACCGCTTTGGTCACGACAGGAGCGCGGGGAAGGGTGGCACGTGCGGGCTCCATGACCAAATCTGCAAGAGGAATCGACATCGGCCCAGCTAGCCCATTCGGCTGGATCTTGGTGATTGCTTCAGCCGCAGCGAACTTGTCCACCGCCGCTGAGCTAGCGGCCTGCTGGTGTGCCTGCATGGCTTGTACGTTGTCGAGCTTGACTTTGCGAACTGGCTTCATGGCATCAGACCTTTCTCTCGGCTGGAATCTTGAGGAGTTTGGCTACAGCGTCTGCCAGTGCGTCGATCTCGGCTATCGCGTCCTTGGCGTTTGGCATGGAGTGCACGGTGGCGCCGTAGAGCATCGAACGAGTGAAGGCGACGCGGTCGCTGAGCACCTGCTTCAGTGGTGGGTAGTCGGGAAAGTTCTTGTCGTTCGCGATGGCTTCGAACGCAGCCTTTTCGTCTGCACGGTTCCGACGGAACGCGGTCGCCACGGTCCGCACCGGATAGTCCAGGCCGCTGGTCTGTTTAGCCTTCTTGGCAAGCCCAAGGGCTGCAGGGAGTGCGTCTGTATCTGCCGGGCTGAGTTTGGTCGGGATGAGAGCGAGGTCGCTGACCAGGAGCGATGCCCAGGTTCCCGGTTGGTCTACTGCTGGCGCGCAATCAACGAATATCAAGTCGTATTTACCCGCCAACTTCCCTAGTTCGGCGGCGGTGTTGTCTTTGTATCGAAAGCCACTCCACAGCGTTGCTGGGAAGTTCTTTCCTCCCATCCGACCGAGCCAAGATGCTGCTGTTTGCTGTGCGTCCAGATCGGCTACTAGTACGTCATAACCGCGATGGCCGAACGTACCAGCAAGTTGGCAGGTGGTGGTGGTCTTGCCGACCCCACCTTTTTGATTGAACAACGTGACGATTTTACCGAACGGAGTTTTGCCCATAGAAATTCCTTAATGACGGGTGAATTGTCTATTATTTTTCACACAACTTGCAAGAGATTCAAGAATGCCCATTGATCTTTTTTCGCGATTTTTGCAACTACGTGCCTGGTTGCTGTGGAGTGCGAGATATGAGCCCAAGCACCGTTTTCGTGAGAGATGCCCCAGCACCTATGCCTTACGCCCGAAATAGCGTCTTAGCCCTGTGGCGCAGTGTTGAAAACGGAGCTTTATGGCGACTGAACCTGCGCCCACTTCTGCAAACTTTTCCCGGGAAAAGCACGGACGGAGGGGGTAAGGGGGCAAATTCGAGCTTCTTTGAGTGGCGGGCTGGGGACTTTTCCCGGGAAAAGTTCGCACTTGCGAAGGATCGGTCTCGCGGGTTAGTGGTGATGGGCGTCCATAAGGGCGACTTTTTCCGAGGAACTTTTACTTCGAATGGCTTCTCCATCCGCGATCCGAGGCGCTTCATTGTGTGGACTTTTCCCGGGAAAAGTTTTTCAGACTTGGGCCGTTTGAGACCTAGCGCCCCAGTGGGTTGACCTTCCGCAATGCCTTCACCATGACCGAAATGTCCTGCTTCAGGTATGCCCCAGTAGTTGCGATGGAGGCGTGCCCCAGGGCCTTCTGTGCGTAGTTGAGGCCCGCACCATCGGGATTACGGAGGAGAACTTCCTTGGCGAACGTGTGCCTCATCCAATGTGTGCTGAATGTGAGCCGCCGGTGCGCTAATTTGGAGTCTCCGTCGAGGCGACGAATTTCGATCTGCAGTCGCGCGACCTCTTGCGCATCCCCTCGTTTCGAGGCGCGGTCCAACGACGCTTTGATCGCCTTATATTCCCGCCTCAGTGCCGTAATGTCGCGCCGTGCTGCAGTTCGGAAGAACTGTTTGAGCGTTTTGTAGATGCCGTGCTTGCCAAGTCCGAGCGGTATTTTCCCGATGTTTTGTGGTGTACTGCTCGTATTAGCGGCGAATCCGGTCAATGTTGCGATCAATGGGCGTTCGATACGAAAGGCGACTAAACGGGGGGAGTTGGCGCCCTCGGCTTTCTCGATGAGTTGTTCAACATCGCGATGGTGTGCTTCGATCAGATCCTTGATCACTGCTGGGATGTAGATCGTGCGCGCCTTATTTCCTTTGCCGATGACCTGCAAAGCAAACTCGCCAACTGCTGCCTTGCCGTCTACGTGGGCGGCGAACATCCTCGAAACGCTACTGGTTGCCACTTCTTCCAGACGCATTCCCGTCCGAAGCAGTGTCTCAATCAGCAACTCGACTCGCCGCGTGCGTGCCTGCATCAGGGTCGGGCAGGGCGGTGTGGCGCCGTCCGTCCCCTCGACCTTAGACGCGCTTTGCTTGCGACGATCCAGCAGCTGATTTACCCAGGCCAGATCTCCCTCATCGAGCGAGCGAGAGGTGTCCATTGCTCTGTCCACGACAGCCTGTGACTTCAAGCTGGAGAATGGATTGCCTGTGAGATAGGCGTTCGTCAGCAGCGCTTGGTACATCAGCTTGATCACCGTGAGCGCGTACGCTTGGCTCTTTGCGCTCAGCTGGCCACGCCACGGTTTCCAGCGCGGATCATCCCGAGTAACACGGTCAGCGCAGATAAGTTCGTCAGGGATTTTTTTGAGGAAGATCTGGTAAGCCTGGGCATGGCCAATGGCCACGCTGGACACCGCTACGTGCGCTATCGAGTAGCACCAAATCAGGAAGCGCTCAGCTTCGCGCCGGTACGCCTCGAACGTCCTCATCTTGTCGGCCACAAGAAATGACCGAAGCCACACGGTGATGGCATCGAGGTCGGTCCTTGCTTCGAATAGATTTGGACCTCGTACGCGGAACAAACCATCCTGCCCATCGAGCCGAGCGGGCACCTGCAGAAGTTCGAGGGGGGCGATGTCCAGGGCGGTTCCATGCGCTGCGGGCAGGGCGAGCGCACCACCTGGCTCAGGCATGAGGTCCAGCAGGCACTCGCTGGCCCGCTTCAGAGGCACCAGCGCGCTTTTGAGTGGGGCGTAGGGTGACCACGAAGGTCCGGTGCATTGAATTCGCCCAAGCGAATCCGCGTGTTCAGTGAGCCAGGCCTGCAGTCGTGCTGCCCGAACAGGGCCCAGACGCGGAACCTTCCTGTGCCAATTGCGCCCCGCACCTTCGATGAACTGCACGAGCTGGCGCAGCGTCGTGATCTGCATCTGCGCCAGCGCAGTGGTGAGCGATCCCGCCAGCCAGACCGATATAGCCGCATCCGGTTGCGGACGGTAGGCCAGGATCGTCTGGAGCTCGTTGATGGCCTTGACCTTGCGGTCAATGATCACTGCTCGGTTGACCTCGGAGGAGAGCGCCGCTCGAATCTCAATCCCGTTGTCCAGAAGGTACTCTTGGAAGCGCTCAGGAAGCTCGGCCTCACCGTAATAGTCGGCCGAAGGAAGGCTGTTGAACCAAGTCTCGTAGATCTCATTGAGGTCGCGCTTGTCGGCCTCCGCGCCTTCAGCCGGTATGGACTCCGCGAGCACCGAGGCTGCCAGCTGCAGGCGCTTGTCCTCGGAGGCCTGTGCGGTGGCGAGGATGCGTTGTTCCAGGTCATCGTACGTCGCCTTGAGAGTCGCCCCGTGGGGAACGAGCGGGGCACCCTGCGAGTTAAAGTGGACGTTTGCGTAGAAGCGGGCGTATGCAGCGCTCGTTGACATACCGTTGACCACGCCACGCACGAAAGAGAAATCTTCGACAGTCAGCTCATCCAGATCGGCAAACGTCGGTACCCGGTAGCCACGCTGTCGGCCTCGGGGAAGCTTGGGTGGCGAAGGGAGGAGGGGGGTGACGATTTTGCGAGGCCGTCCACGCCCCCGCTTGGCGACGGGGGCCTCACACGCCGGCGGAGCCGGAACTGTTGACAGGGCATCGGCATTTTTTTGCGTGGGCTCATGCTGCATGGAACTTGCGGAGGGCGCTCGGTGGGGCGTTGGTGGTTCAGCTCTCGCACGCGAACCTTGAAGCTCCGGACGCACCGTGTGGACCCGCTTCTGAGGTTGGGATCGGGAAAGGCAAGTGGTTGATTTTCAAAGCGTTTTCGGGAAAATATGTAATGATTCTCATTCAAAAACAGAGTTCTACGCGGAATCGATATTTTGTTGAGTTTAATTTTACGGCATCCTAATACTAGTTAGGCAGACGTGATTTTTAAAAAACGGAAAAAAGCCGGACAAGTAAAGTTGTAAGAGCCCAGCCCGCGCCAAGGTGGAAGCAGTGCGCGCGGCGGCAGTTGCGGAAAGCCACTCATCCTTCTCTTCCGCGTCACTGCGCTTTCTCCTTGCGCAAATGATTCCATATTATGAAAAGCCCGCCACTCTTCCGGCAGTCATCATTCGAACTCTCCGGGACCTCGGCATTGGGTTGCCAGGGGAGTTGAGTTGCAACGAGCAGTGTTGAAGGGGTGCTAGCGGAGACGCCGCCGGTGGCCGCTCGCTACCGCTTCCGCTCCCCATACTACGTTGTGGACCGACTGTTCGGCGCGGCCGAACTGCGGCTGGGCGGCGACCAGGCGCAGGTGGTGCGCATCGAGCGCACGGATGGAGTCGGGGCGGGCGCCACGCGGAGGAACTGAACATGAGAACATCCCCCGATGCAGCGCCAGCGTCTGCCGCGAAGGTCGAACCCGAATCCGTAGCCATGCGCGCTTCGCCTCGCCCTGCCACGCGCTTGAACCGCCGTGTGCTGGCTCTCGGTGCCGGCGTCCTGGCCGCCGCCGTGCTCAGCGGCACCCTGTGGTCGCTGCAGTCGAACAAGCGCCAGCGCAATCCCGCCACCGAGCTGTACAACGTCGATCGCGTCTCACGCGCCGAGAACCTGGACCAGTTGCCGAAGGACTATGCGGGTATTCCGCCCGCCGTGAAGCATGGGCCGCCAGTGTTGGGCGAGCCGCTGCCCGGCGACCTGGGTCCGGCTATCGTCAAGGCGCAGCAGCCGATGGAGACGCGGCCGCCGGGCGGTGGCGTCGATCCGGCGCAGGCCGAGCGGCTGGCGGCTGAAGAGGCGGCCCGGTCGTCTGTGTTTTTCCGAAGCGGTGCGAGCGGCGGAGGACTGAAGCCGGGCGCCGCGCAGACCATCGTTGATCCTCCGGCATTGGCTTCAGGCAATCAGCCGTTCAACCCGATGGGGCTCACTGCTCCCCCAGCGCAGCCGGCCGATCCAACGGCCATGCAGAACCGGCAGGATCAGAAGGATGCGTTCATCGCCAAGGCTGGCGACACCTCGACGCGCAATCCCGGCAGCTTGCAGTTGCCGGCGTCACCGTACCAGGTGATGGCAGGCACCATCATCGCGGCGGCATTGGTGACGGGGATCAACTCCGACCTGCCTGGGCAAGTCATCGCCAACGTGTCGGAAGCGGTTTACGACACCGCCACGGGCCGCCATCTGCTGATCCCGCAGGGCTCGCGCCTGATCGGCCGTTACGACAGCCAGGTGGCCTTCGGCCAGCGGCGTGTGCTGCTGGTGTGGCCGCGGTTGATCCTGCCCGACACGTCGTCGGTGGCGCTGGATCGTTTGCCCGGCGTCGATTGGCATTGGGATCGCATCCTGGCCGGCGCTGCGCTGTCCACGCTGCTGGGGATCGGCGCAGAGCTAGCGGCACCGGAGAGTCGCACCGATGGCAGCCGTGTCGTCATCGCCGGGCGTGAGAGCGCGCAAGAGACGGTGAACCAAGTCGGGCAGGAGATCACGAAGCGCAACATGAGCATCCAGCCAACGCTGACGGTCCGTCCGGGCTTCCCGATGCGGGTGATGGTCAGCAAAGACTTGGTGCTGAGACCGTATCAGCCCCTGTTCTTCCAGCGGGGATCGTCGCAATGAGCACAAACAAGCTGCGGTTGGGACCTTTGCCGAAGGCCCAGAGCGTCAAGATCACAGTTACCCTGCCGGCTGAATTGATGCAGAGCCTTGAGCGGTACGCGCAATTGCACAGCCAGGCGCATGGCGTGCCGGTCAATGCGGTTGCATTGATTCCGCACATGCTTGCTGCATTCATTGCGCGTGACCGCGAGTTCCTCAAGCGTAGCCGCAAGAGCGACACCCTGTCGGCACCGCCGCCTCCACCAAGCACCTGAATGCTTCGGCGTTCCGACCTCGATCAGCGTTGCCGACCAACAACTCTGCCGCATCTCCGTTGGAGTGAAAACTTCATGCTAGTGAGCCCACGGATCCAGGCTCATGCCACTTATCAGAACCAACGTGCAAGAACGGGGAGAAAGGCTACAGCCCAATCTCGTGCTGGAGGCGTGAGTTTGAGATAAATCACATGCGAAAGCAGGAGCCCTCCGACGACAAATGCGTCGATGACCCAAAGGATTACCCGTTGCGTGAAAGCGCGTTTTGACAGGTAGTTGAATGTTCCGGTAAAGGAGTCTGCAACGGCGGCGAATTCTTTCTTGAGTTGCCGTTTCTGCCGATCAATCTCATCCCGCAGAACCGCCAGCGTATGCGACTGGTTATGCAGCAAGAAGATCATCAGAATGGCAAATACCCAACAACCAAGCAGAACCGCCGTATTGACCCAAAACTCGTAGCCAACTGCCTTGGCGTCTTTCATCTGGGTTGCCACGATGATCGTGGCAACCGGGATTCCGAGCAGTTGGTTTTGTATCTCCGAGAAAACCTTATGGATCTTCCCGCTGTATTCCACCCTCGCTGCTTCGACTTGGTCTCTGACCTTCTCGTATGAGAATCCTGCTGCAAACAACTGGTATCCCTGCTCGAACTTCTTCTTGAGCTCGCCTGCGTTAGCCAGTAGGTGCCCAAACCGCTGTGCACCTGACAGATGTTCGGTGATAGAGATCACAGCCTCCGCGAGGATCGACGCGCACTGTTTCTCATGTGTGCCAGATGGAATGAGATCCAGAATTTCCCGCACTACAGGAAGAGACATTTTTCTCAGGTCATCCGCGCCGTATTCAATGGGCAGTTCGAACTTACCGTCCTTGATGAAAATGAGTGCTGGTTCGTCAACGTCCAGAAACGCAGCCGATCGTTTTAGCGTTTGAATAAAACGGAGCACCGTGCGGTAACGTGCCACAACATGATCTTCCGCGACGAGATCGTTGCTGGAAATTCCCTCGGCCATCAAGAAGAACGATGGCTCTTTGATACGCGCTTTGCGAGCCCCAGAAAGCAGATCGCCGACATCATTTTTGAGCACACCAAAGCCAAGCCGGGGCGAAACCGAAATTTCAACCGATTGCCCGACGGCTAATGTGGATGGATCCTCTTCGTTGGCAAGCAAAAGATGCGCATCGTGTGGCGCATCAATGCACGCCTTGAGCGCGGCGAGATCCGATGCTGTGCTGATCGAGAAGGTTCCACGAACAGGAGGCCCGTCTTGCCGATTGGCAAGACCCCGAACAACCTGGGTCAGGTCGTCCCAGGTTGCCTCAGTCGCCATCTTTTATCTCACGGTCCAACTCTGCCTTCAGTCCATCAGGCAGCTTTAGCAAGGTTAATTCACCCTTCTTCTGGTTGTAATGCGCATAGCCTTGCGATAGAGCGTGGCGATCAATATCCACGGCCCAGTAGTCGGTTTTGTACTTCATTCGCATCAAGGCTTTGATACTGCGGCCGTCCGGCACAAAACCGTCCGATATCTGCACGCCATCTTCGACGAAAGCGTCTTGCAGCTTCTTGGGTTCGTTTGGCCACGCGACATTCGAAAGGGCTTCCAGACTCAACGGCTCGTCGTTCTTGTTGCGCTCCTCACAATAGCTGAAAGCTGACTGCAGAAAATCTTCTTCGGCTTTCTGATCCAGCCCTTGGCCTTTTGCGAACTTCTTCAGGGCGCTGACTAATTTCTTGGTTTCTTCCGTGTCGGCGATCAGTTCATTGCAACCGAGAAAGACCTTGAAGTAGTCTGCTATCTCGCCACGCTGCTTGAGGAAGCCGACATAGCGGATGTCTTCATCCGCTTTCTCCCAGTCGGTGAGATTGACGCGGCCCGCGACGCGCAGGTTGCTGAGATCAACGTGCATTGCATCTACGACCTCAAGGGTTTCATCGTTAATGACGCTCCCATCCACATTGTTGATGATGGCGACTAGAAACCAAGTCACATGGGCTGCATTGGTCACCTGTGCCATGAGGACATAACCGCCTGTTGCGAGCGGCACGCCCCCCGCTTTGGCCGAAAGAACGCTCAACAGCAGCTTTGACGCTTCTAGGAAACCGGTGCTTTTCTCGATGAATGTTTTTCTCAAAATAGCGGAGGAGGGATAGTTAACCTCATCAGCCTCGAAGCGCCCATATCCTTTGCTGGCCTTGCCCGCATAGAGGTCATGAATCGCCAGGATCAATTTCTTTACGGGATCAGTAACCTTGAGCGCGGCTTTTCTTTCGACGACCGTTGCTTTGCCATGCTTTTCCTTGACCAACTTGTGGACGATGACGTTGTTAACAGTGTCCAAGAAAATCTCCTCCGGTGTGCGGCTATATCCGCTGTTGTTATCTGACCCTGCATTGTTACATCTGTTGACGATCCTGTCCGTTCGGGTTGTTCCGTGCAAGGTGCATCGCGCCCAGAGTTCAAAGTTTCCTTCATCCGGGCATTGGCCACCCCAAGGACGCACACCGGATCCGTCAAGCAACTGATGCTTCGGCCGTCCCGACCTTCGATATGGCTGTGCTACCGTCCTTGTTATGAAGAAAGCTGATGTGAAGACGTCCGAGGCTGCCGCGTTGCTGGACAGGATCAAGGTCCTTGCGGTTCAGGCGATGTTCTCGGACGATGAGCTGCTAGAGCAACTGGTCCTTAAGGGTGGGAACGCTATGGCCCTGGTGCATCAAAT
Source organism: Hydrogenophaga sp. (assembly GCF_018780385.1). Classification (GTDB taxonomy): domain Bacteria; phylum Pseudomonadota; class Gammaproteobacteria; order Burkholderiales; family Burkholderiaceae_C; genus Hydrogenophaga. The sequence continues at coordinate 59,337 of NZ_JADMJO010000025.1, forward strand.
CAGCGCGCGCGCCTCAGTTGACCTGGACTTTTCGTTGAAACAGGACTTCGGCGATGACGTCGCATCTGCTGAAGCGCGTATCCACAAGGCGTTGACCGAGAACTTTCGCGCGAGTGGGTACGAGGTATTCGACTTCCGCATGATCGAGAAGCCGCGGGCAATTTCCGAGGACATGCGCCATTTCTGGGGCGGCTACGCCGTCGAATTCAAACTGGCAACTGCCGATGTGTTCGCGGAGCATCGCGACGACTTGGAGGTCTTGCGCCGGCGTGCGGTCAACCTCGGGCTGGGCACCAAGTTCCTGATTGACATCAGCCGCTTCGAGTATGTCGACGACAAACAGCCAGTCGACTTCGAGGGCTACATGATCTACGTGTACTCGCCCGTGATGATCGTGTGTGAGAAGCTTCGGGCGATCTGCCAACAGATGCCCGAATACGGTCCCATCATCAAGCGGGATCGTGCCGGCAGCGCTCGCGCCCGGGACTTCGTTGACATCTTTGTGCTGATGGACACCCTAAAGCTGGACCCGACGACGGACAAGGTGGCCCAGATCTTGAGGTCAATGTTCGAGGTCAAGAAGGTGCCGTTGGCGTTCCTGGGCAAGGTGCCGGAGGTGTACGAGTTCCACCGGGCCGGTTTCGCCGCAGTGGAGGCGACCGTCACGCCGGGGTTCGACCTCCAGGAGTTTCGCTTCTACTTTGACTATGCGTTGGCCCTGATCAACAAACTAAAACCCGCTTGGGATGTGTAGCCGCCAGTCGCTGTCGTAGCGTGTGTCGTTCATCTCGTGCGTCAGATAGAAGTCTTGCTCCATGGGCAGACGCCGCACTAGGTCGATCTGGCTAGGCTTGTAGTCCGCGCGCTGCAGGTAATAGCCGACGGCCTGGTGGTAGGGATAGACAAAACTCAACTTGTGCAGCATCGCCACCAGCTTGTTGATGGACACGCGCTCCTTTGCCAGCTCGTACGCTTTTGCCACCTCAAAGACGCCGCCCGCATAGACCGGCCGCACTGTGATGTCGATCAAGGTGCGTTCTAGATTCGTCAGCCGGGCTTGGACCTCGGCCCCGCTTTCGTCTGTCATCAGTTCGGTGACGACGCCCAGGTGGCCGGTGTCGGCGCCGTTCAGCAAGTAGATCTTCTTGTCGTCGTATTCCACCCAGTTACTTGAGGCGCGTGCCGGCTTCTTGAAGGCGTTGTCAATATCTGCCTGGCTGATCTTGCTGTCGCGTTCGCTTGCATGCGAGGCGGTTCGTTCGTCCGTGAGATAGATGGACTTGGGTGACTGCTCGGTCAGCCCGTGTGCGCGCATCGCCGTGTAGTGGCTGAAGTGCAGGTCTTTTTTCAGGCCTAGCAAGATGGCGAGCAAAGGGGCTTGGTCCCAGACGTAGCACTTCTCAGCCCGCTGAGGGAAGAGAAACTCATACTGTTTGAGCTTCGAATGCTTCTCCAGAAATTCGATAAATCGTTCAGCAGTTGTGTTTTGTGCAAGCCGCCAGAAATCCCGCTGTTCCGTGAGGATTGCGTAAATCTCTTTCGGCTTCAGGACATGGTCGGGAAGCGCGTCAAAGTGCCGAACGATGTCCGGCTTTGCGATCTGGATTCGAGTGCGATTCATCCGACAGGGTGAGCTCGCGAATCAATGTGGTCGGCGTACTTGGCAGCATGCATGCTGCCAAGTATGCCATTGATGAAGCGAGGCTACAAGCCATTTACCTCGAAGTCGGGATGGGAAATGTGGTGTTGTAACGCTGTGCTGTGCAGCGTTCACGCTGCACAGCATAACATAGGCACCGTGGGTAGTCAAATCGCATCTTCGCCAAGGAGCCAGGTCAAAGCGTTGTTTACAGGGAGCTCGTTGACTGCTAGGCTGGGGCATATATGCCCCAGCCTAGCAGTCAAACCATAGCCCTACTCTTGCAATTCCTTTCTAAATAGGTTATGCTATGGAGCGCATGCGCTCCATAGCACAGTGTATCACTCGCGCATACGGCCAACGGATCTCGGGAGATAGGAATGACGATAGGCACGATCGAACTGGCCGAACAAGAGCTTGCCCTTCTTGAACAAATCGATTTCAACTGGCACTCCCATGACAGTGGCCGGCGTTCGTGTGACGCGGCTGCAAGGTTGATGCCGTTGCTTTTGCAGCGCAAAGCGATCCCCGAGCGCCGTTTGCGCTACTTTGACGATCCGGAGCTCAATGGAGGAAGAAAGTCCCGTCTGCAGGTGTTCGAAGGCAACGGCACTGTAGGAGTTGACATCTTTGGACACGGAAACTTTCTCCGTCATCTCCGCTATTTCATCCACGGGGCGGCATTGCCTGAGCGCATCAAAAGCCAGATGGCCGAGCTGGTCGGCGACCCCTCGTATTTCACCAGTGGTGACCTTGAGCCGGCGCGCAAGCTCGCTCGACAGTTGGCTCGATCGTCCGGGCTCGGATCTGCTTTGTCGGACAGCTTTTTCCAGTTGATGAATGACCTTGGATTAAGTCCAAGTTGCGCGGACTCAGTGCGACGAGCGGTACTGTCCGTGCGTTAGGCGACATCTGGGTTGCCAGGCGGTTTCGCTTTCCGCCTGGACGTTCAATCCAGCTTTCACGTCCCGTCCTGGCTAGGTAGAATATCGTATCGAGATCTGTGTACCCAAAGGTGTACCCCGAGAATCGAGACGTTCGTGAGAGCGAGCATTGGCGCGGGTTGGAGAGGATTTTTCGATCCAGCCCCAGGCACCACTTCTGTTTCTCAGACGATCCCAAGTTAGCCCAGAGTCCTTGTAAATCAAGAACTTAGCCTGAAAAGGCGGCTCAAGCGGTATCGTTGAATTCCACAACGTCCCGTTCTTGCGTGTACCCCTACTCTGTGGCCGGTGTGACCTATCGCGCGCTCATCAGCAGCGCAGCAAGCAATCCCAAACCGATCGCAATCGCTGCTGGATTGTCCGGCTTCTCTGAAATCACATCGACGCCTTGCTGCCGAAGGCGCGCCTCGTACTGATCGGCCCACTGCAACACTTGGCCAGGCTGCAAGCCGAGCTGTGTTGCCGCGTTCCTGAGTTGCGAGAGGTTTAGTACGGAGTCGCCTGACTCAAGTCTGGAATAGGCGGACTGCGATAGTCCAAGGGTTGCTGCGAGATCGCCTTGCTTGATCCCGCGAGCCTCACGCTGCTGCGCCAATATCTTGCCGACCAAAGCGGGATAGGTGACCAACGGTTTTTGAGGGGGGATTGACTTTTCCTGCATGTATGCGTTTAATGCAAATATGTTCAACAGGAGGATACCATGATTCCCGTTTCAAACCATCAAAAGATCTGGGCACTTCCCGCAGGAACCGTCATTCGGGTTAACTGCGGTTTCTATGATCATGTGGCGTTGCTCAGTGATCGATGGATTGGCGGGGAGCGTGGTGTCTTGTCGTTTTCGGCGCAAAGCTGTGGGCTCGTCGAGCAATGCATATCGACATTCGCGGCCGCTCGCCCTGTAACGGTAGACGGATATCTCGGTGGCCTGCCGCCCGGAACCGTGATGCAGCGTGCGCGGCTGAAGCAGGTACAGGGTTATTCATGGACAAAATTCAACTGCGAGCACTTCGTCCGTTACGCGCACGGCGTACCCGTGGAGAGCCCTCAGCTGCAGCAATGGGCGTTTCTGGGCAGCGCGTTCGGATTTCTCGCGCTCTTATCTGCAAAGGCATGAGCACTCCAGACATTGGCATGGTCGGAGCGCCCAGCCGCTTCGGCGAGTTTGCATAGTTGGAGGCGAAGCCCAAATGAAAACCCCGGCTCTAGGCCGGGGTGGATTTTTTAGGTCTTACGTGAAGGGTCTTAGGGAGAGTTGGCTGGTACTTCGGTCCTGCTTACCGTAAGACCTGGTGAATCAGGCCAAGGCTATGTTCTGAGGATGGCGTCCGAAAATGGGTTGCGCGGCTTGCCATTCGTCAAAAGCGGATTGGGGCGGTCTCGCTTCCACACGCTGGATGCAGATGATGCAGCGAGGATTTCCAAATGGTTTGGAGCGCCGGAGGGAGAACTCGCAGAGGCGTTGGGGCACATTTCCAGAGATGCCGCAAAAACCGGGTTCTCGTATGCGGGCCAAGAGATCGGCCGGAGCTATTTTCTCAATCGAGGACGTCCGCGAGTGTGTCCCCGGTGCATGTCGCAGCATGGCTTCTGTCGAGCGGAATGGGATTTTGTCCTCGTGGTGGCCTGTCCGCGGCACGCTTGCCTTTTGGCGGACAGGTGCCCGGTGTGCGACAAAGCGGTGGACTGGAACCGGCCGAGCCTGACGGCGTGTCAGTGCTACTCAGATTTGCGTGGTTGGAAGGCGCAGTCCGTTGTGCCACCGACGCTTGAGCTGGCGTTTGCGCAATGGGTGTCCGCGTTCGTGACCCCAGGTGCCCGCGATGAGGCCGCTGTCGAGAACACTGATGGAGCAGGGTTTGCATTGCTGAGGCTGCTTCGACCGCTGTCCCTCGGGGCCGGTTTGTCACTCACCTATGCACTTGCCAGTGCATGCCAGTATCCACTGAGCGGGGGCGGCCAGCGAGTCAAGAAGAAGACGTCACTGCTTCATGGCAGACAGGTGCTCCAGGCGGCGGACCGGCTGGTACAGAGGATTGCACAGGGGGAGCGGATAGAGCTGAGGGTGAGTCAACGCCCTGTGACAGTGGCGCTGCTATCTGAAGCCATGACCAAGGCAACATGCCCGGAGGATCGATCCATTGCACTCTCGATCCTGGGCTCCGTGTTGAGGCAAGGTGGGCGCACGAAATGGTCGGGCCAATACGGGCAGCTCTCGCAGTTGCCGCTTTTTTGATGTGCGTTTCACAGAAGCGATTTGTATGCACAGGAGCCAAGACTATCAATCTCAAGTCAGCGATGTCATCCGTTCCCCTTCTTTTCGCCACAGGAAAACCCGGGCAGGCTGCCGAGAAAGACGCCGCACATGAAACGAATTGAACGACTGCAAGTCGCTACAAATGCTGTACGGATCTTGGTTCCAAAGATTCGTGAACATGGCACTTATCACCCCGCCACAGCACTTGAGCCAAGTCGTTGGGTGTGGGAATCGCTTGGCTACAGGCTGAGCCTTGTTGAGAACATTCTGTTGTCTCCCGTGGAACCCAGTCTCTCATCGTTGCTTGACATTTGGCCTCGTGGAGGAGGGAAGCAGTTCTCAGCAAGTTGGTACGCTGATCGGCCGTGGGTGCCTCCACGAGTCATCTGTTTTCATCAGGGCGCGTGGATGGATGTATTCAGTCTAGGTTCGAGATCAGTGGAAAGTGACTGACTATCGTCCCGCGATGTTTTTGCCTGCTTCTCCAGCACTTTTATGAGCGCGCTCTGCAGCGGCAAATACCACCGAGACCCTGCCTTCCATCAAACGACCTTGATCGCGGCAGTTGCAGCCACCATCTTTCGCACACTTACGCAGAATGGCCAAAGATTCAAAGCCGACATGCCTGGCCATGAGCCGCATTCATCACCGCCCCAAACTCGCGCTCGACATTGCCACGCAGCTGCTGAGTCCCGGCATCCTCGACCAGGGCCTTCGCTCCGGCCTGTTCCTATCTGGCCCGCGCCGCACCGGAAAAACCACCTTCCTGCGCCATGACCTGACACCGGCGCTGAAGAACGCTGGCGCATTTGTGATCTACGTGGACCTGTGGTCGGATACCAGCGCAGAACCCAGCAAACTCATCCGCGCCGCCCTGTGCTCGGCGCTGGAGGGTCTGCAAGGCACGAGAGGGAATCTGCAAGGCCGAGCTGCAGGCTTGACGTTCGACTTCCAAATCTCCGACCTTGGCACCCCCACAGGTGCCACCATTGCGCAAGCAGCCACGGAAATCGTCGACCAGGCCAAAACCGATCTGGTCTTCATCGTCGATGAGGTCCAGCACATGCACACATCAGATGCCGGCCTTGCGCTCACGTACGCCTTTAAGGCAGCACGCGATGCCGTCAACGCCCGGCCCCAAACCCCCGGCCACTTCATCTTCATTGGGGCCGGATCACACCGCGCCCAGGTCATGGGAATGACGGTGCAAGGTAGAAGCGCCTTCGAGGGCGCAACCTCTGCCGATTTCCCGACGCTGGGCGAGGACTACGTGCAGTCTGTCCTCGAGACACTGTTGAGTGAAGGCACCAATGTCATCCCCAGTCTGTCGGTGACCTGCGAGTCGTTCGTCCGACTCGGCTGCCGCCCCGAGGAACTGCGGCGCGCTTTGCGCACCCTGCAGCAATTCCAGCCGCAGGAGGCCGACCAGTACCTTCCGGTCATCGCCACCACACTCATGGAGGCTGCTGCCGATATCGAGATCACGAAGGTCGAGGAAATTGGCGTCCTTGCCTGTGCCGTCTTCGAGCGCATCGCCCTTGCAGAGGAGGACGCCAAAGGCCTTTTCTCCGCCTCCGCACTCAGTGCTTATTCCGGCGCGGTAGGGCGGGCTGTCTCCGCCGATCAGGTCCAGAGCACTGCCCAGCTTCTGCAGGACCGCAACATCATCGTTCGCAAGGGGTACGGACGGTATGCAATCACCGACCCGTTCATCCGGCAGACCTGGTGCAATCGCGTCGCAGTACTGGCGCCGACCTTTCATCACAAACAGTCCTGACCAGCAATTCGCTTCATCAAACCTGAGCGGCGGGTTTTCCAAGAATGTGGCCCTTTCGCCGATGGATTTATTGAAGAGCAGCGATGCAATGCAAGCATCCCGTGTAGGGCGCTTCGCAAGCATGTCTCCAAGTCGTGCGACAGCGTCGAGGCTGGGAGGCGATCCATGGTTCGAGCTCGCGGGCATATCACGCCCCGGGCGCTACGATTTTTGGCGTGAGAACGTGAAGGCTTGAGCCCTGTTCACATCGATTGGTGTGTGCGGCAAGGCGATCAAATTTGCCAACTTAACGAACTTGACGAAGAATCCCGACTGAACGAAAATTGTGCCCATGCGCTGCAATAGAGCAGTTCGTGAACCGGAGAAAACTTATGTTGACTTGGGATGAGACCAGGGTCTCTGGCCTGCCTCGCATCGCAGGGGTTTTTGCCCAATATCAGATCATTCGCCGCAGTGGCGGCCTGACGCCGTTTGAGCCCAACAGATTCGCCCACGCCATGATGACGGCGTTCCTGGCGGTGCACGGCGTTGTGGCTTTCGCTCAGCGCGCCTGCAGTGGATGGCTCCACGGTCTATGGCGCGCAATCAAACCATCCAAGGTCGGCGCACATGCAGTCAATCAAGCCATTGGGCTTGAACGACCTCTCTTGGTGACTTCGCTGCAAGGCCACTGCAAGGAGCGAAGTTTCTTCGGCAGCAGCAAACCCGACATGCGCAACGCACCTTGAACCGGTGCTCAAGACTCAATCGCCATGAACACCTTAACTTCCCCTTTTTCTGTTGCTTTTGACTCTCTCAACCCACGTCGCGCGAGTACGGCAGACCCCTACGCCAGTGAGGCGCAGACCGCTGTATTGCTGCGCCGTGGTGCCGAGTACAGGCGCCAACGCATCAATGCCTCGGACATGGTCTCGACCGATGAAGCTGCTGAACTGAGCGGGACGACCCGCGTCACGATCAACGCTTGGATCAAGAGCGGCCGTTGCATTGGCGTGACGCATTTGCGTCGAGGCTTCAAGATGCCGAAATGGCAGTTTGAGCCCTACGTGTTCCCCGTGATTCAGGCACTGTCTGAAGTCCTGGGCACCACCGATGGGTGGCCACTGCTGTCGTTCTTGGAAACACCGCATGAGGCACTTGACGGACTGGCGCCACGCATTGCCCTGGAGCAGGGCGTGTCTGGCAGGCGCATTGTTGAACTGGCAACAGCAGAAGGGCATTGAGCCTGACTGCCCATGAAATTCAAAGATCTCAAGCCGCCTGTTATTGAACTGCCTGCACCCTGCGTTTTTCATCGCGTCCAGCTGATTCGGCCCCGCGCCCACAGCATTCGAATGAATGGCTTGTCCCTGCCCCCGCTTGGCTTGATGCAAGGGCGCTTTTGTTTGTCCAGCGAGCCGGTGGCCTATCTGGCCAATAGTCCGGAGACGGCACTGTACGAATCTCTGCTCAGGCGCGAAACAGTGAGCAGAACCCTCTCGGAACTGCGCCGCAGATGCCTGGTGGAGTTCGTCACGTCAGGACCACTGCGTTTGGCCGACGCGCGTGGCTTGGCCGAGCCATACCCTGTGCTGCAGTCGCTTCGTGTGTCTCAAACACAGGAGCTGGCTGCAGAATGCAGAGCCATGGAACTCGATGGGGTGGTGTACGCCTCTGCGCAACATCCCCAGCACACCTGCCTTGCGCTGTTCAGTTCCGGCATCACCCGACTGAGCAAGCGAAGCTCTAAGCGACTCGTCAAGCCAGGAACCAATCGCCTGCTGCAGGTGTTGCAAGTCGCGCTATGGCGTTCGGGGGTGCCATTGGATGAGTGTTGATCGATGTTGGGGGGTAGATGGCTTAGATGACGGTCATCAGCGAACGTCCAACCGCGGTCGCTTACTTTTTCCGCTGCCTGCGCATTGGCACCATGAGGTCTTCTGCCAAGCGTGCGGCATCGAATTTCAGCGACGCTCGCGGGCGGTCTCGCGAGACAGGCTTGTCCGGCCCTGAGAACATTCTCATGGTTCCCGAATTCGGGCTAGCGTCTTGCTCGGCTTGTGTGCGCCATCCCAGATGATCCGAGGCGTCTAGCATCGCCGCGATGCCGACGTGCATGGCGCGCTGTGTCGGATCCACGTGGTCCAAGAGCCAGGCGGAGAAGGAGATCGCGTTGGCAAGTTCGCGAAGAACCGTCTCCTCAATCACCCCTAGCATTGAGCCAAAGCCTTGATCCCGTCGGCTACCGCGCTCGAGCAAGAGCCGCAACTCGATCCGCCCCTTCTCGTCGATCCTCGCCAACGCCCCGCCCTCTTGCGACAGGACCAATGCGTCCTCCTCGATTGAGGTCTCCACCCTTTCTTCTTTCCCGAAAATTCTCGGGGAGCCGAACATTGCCTGCTGCTGGATGGCGTCGGCCAGACTTTCAGCCTCCAGTTCCGCTGGCCGAAGGATCTGGCGCACTGGTCCGCATGTCAATGCGAATCGCAGCGCCGTTCCCCCCTGTCCGCGATCCCTCTCGTGACGTGATAGCAGAGCCTCTGCGTCCCGAGCAAGCGCGGAGCCATCAATCGGCCCTGATGCATGCGCCAGTTCGTAGGTGTGAATGGAGCGCGTAATCAGGGTCCTCAGCTGCTCAGGCGTCTTGAACCCCTCGCGGAACAAGCCGCCCTGCCAGCCTTGTGCCTCCCTGAGCAGTTCCTGCTGCTTGGGCTCTGGGGTCACGCCTTCCAGTACGAACAGCAGGATGGGCTTGTTGCCTCGCGCCTCCAAGTATTCCTCGTGGGTGGGTGAGATGCCTGAGCCGGGCTGCGCCTGCCCGTATCGGTCGACCAAGACCAGGGCGACAAGGTCCGCCGATCTCAGCGCCTGAAGGCAGGCGACCTGAGGCGAGGTAGCTTGCGCGCGGAAGTCCTCCGCCATCACTGGCTCGTGGCCAAGGGAGGTGATTGCGTCGCGCGCGGCTTGCCGTAGCGCTTCGTAGCCGCCGATCAATGAGCTGATAAAAACTTTCATTCGCCCATTCTGCCGTGGGATGCACGTTCAACAGTGCTCTACGATGTGACGCCAGAATTGATATCAAGGCCTTTTCTCGGCGCGCAACGGTTGGTTGAGCAGTTGCTCGCCTCATCGCATGTCATTGCCAGCGAAGCCGCCAGACCAAGCACGCCCTAATGGCCACGAAGAAAACAAGTCCCACATGGAGTGATATCAAGTCCAGTCTTGCCGGCCTGGACCGAACCGACCTGCTTGCCCTGGTTCAAGACCTCTACACGGCCAGCAAGGACAACCAGGCATTTCTGCACGCCCGAATGCATTTGGGCGACGATGCCCTCAAGCCCTACAAGGCCGCCATCACCCGCTGGCTGTGGCCTGATGTGTTCAAGAATCAGGACACCTCAGTAGCCAAAGCCAAGAAGGCGATCGCTGACTACAAAAAGGCCGGTGGCCAGCCTATCGGGCTCGCAGAACTCAAGGTGTTCTATTGTGAAGAGGCCTCGGGTTTCGCTTGCGAGGTCGGTCTGCAAGACGAAGGCTTCTTTAATGCAATGGTACGAATGTTTGAGCAGGCGTTACGAGCCATCGGCACTTTGCCTGATGCACAGCGGCCCGCGTACTGGCTGCGCCTTGATGCGGTCCGGCAGCGATGTCACGACCTTGGCTACGGAGTGAGCGACGAAATGCATGACTTGTGGGCTGCGCACGTGGACGATGTCTGAAACCGAAAAAATCGCGGGGCTGCAGGCCGAGAACGCGCGGCTGGTGGCGTTGCTGGAAGCGCACGGTATCGAATGGCATCCGCGGCCTTCGACAGATGATCGGTCCGTGTCAGCAGCCGAGGCCGAACCGCAACCGGCGCGTTCCAGTCTCACCACTGCTGAAAAAGTGGCCCTGTTCCAGCGGCTTTTCCGGGGACGCACCGACGTGTACCCAGTTCGCTGGGAAAGCAAAACCTCGGGCAAGTCGGGCTATGCCCCGGCTTGTGGGAACGAATGGCGCGCCGGCGTCTGCGAGAAGCCTCGCATCAAGTGCGGTGACTGCAATCAACGGCTCCTGCTTCCCCTGTCAGATGCGGTGATCTATGACCATCTGGCAGGCAAACAAACGGTGGGCGTCTACCCACTTCTGGAAGACGACGCTTGTCACTTCCTTGCGGTCGACTTCGACGAAGCCGAATGGCGACAGGACGCCCTCGCATTCATGCAGTCATGCAACGAGTTGGGCGTCCCAATGGCGCTGGAGATTTCGCGCTCGGGGCAGGGCGCACATGCCTGGGTGTTCTTCGCTGGACGTGTACCGGCTCGCGATGCGCGACGCATGGGCACCGCCATCATCAGCCACACTTGTGCGCGCACCCGGCAGTTGAAGCTGGCGTCCTACGACCGCTTGTTTCCCAACCAGGACACCATGCCCAAAGGCGGCTTTGGCAACCTGATCGCCTTGCCCTTGCAGAAGCACCCGCGCGAGAACGGATGCAGTGTGTTTGTGGACTCGGAGTTGCGACCGTACCGCGACCAGTGGGCGTTTCTCGCATCCGTTCAACCGATGGCGCCGCACGACATCGAGCCCACCATCCTGCGCGCCACCGGGGGGTTACATCCCCTGGATGTCACCTTCATTGATGATGAGGACTTGGCGACGCCTTGGAAGCGCGAGGTCATCAAGGCCAATCGGTTGATGGGCGCGATGCCCGATGCCCTGACGGTGACGTTGGCCAATCTGGTTTATTTTGAGAAGCCAGCGTTGCCCCAGGCGCTGGCCAATCGGCTGATCCGCCTCGCCGCATTCCAGAACCCTGAGTTCTACAAGGCTCAGGCGATGCGCATGTCGGTATGGGACAAGCCGCGAGTCATCGGAAATGCCGAGAACTATCCACAACACATCGCTCTGCCGCGCGGATGCCTTGAGGCCGCTCAAACCCTGTTGAAGGACAACGGCATTCGCTGCGACCTGCGAGACGAAAGGTTTTGCGGTGAGGCCATAGACGCGGACTTCGTCGGTACGCTTCGGCCAGATCAAGAGCAGGCCGTCGTTGCCATGCTGCAGCACGACACCGGGGTGCTGTGCGCACCCACAGCGTTCGGGAAGACAGTGACGGCGGCTGCCATCATCACCCGGCGTGGTGTCAACACCTTGGTGCTCGTTCACCGCACCGAGCTGCTCAAACAATGGCAGGAGCGTCTGCAGACTTTCCTCGGCCTGGACAACCGTGGCCGCAATGGGGTTGTCGGCACCATCGGCGGCGGCAAGGCCAAACCCACCGGCCAGATCGACATTGCCGTGATGCAGTCGCTATCACGCCAGGGTGAGGTGAATGCGCTGGTCGAGAACTACGGGCAAGTCGTTGTGGACGAGTGCCACCATGTGGGTGCTACCTCTTTCGATGCGATTCTCAAGCGGACCAAGGCCAAATACGTTCTCGGACTCACGGCAACGCCGGTGCGCCGTGATGGCCAGCAGCCCATCATCTTCATGCAATGTGGTCCCATTCGACACACGGCCACCAGACCGGCCAGTGCACCGCACGACCTGGAGGTGGTGCCGCGATCTCGGTTCGCCCGCATCGACCTACCGGGCACAGCTGGAATTCAAGACGTGTTTCGGCACATTGCCTCGGACCTCGCTCGCACCGAAGCCATTGCTGCTGAGATCGCAGCGGCCTTTGAACAAGGCCGCAAGGTACTGGTTCTCACCGAACGCACAGAGCACCTCGACGCCCTTCTCGTGTGCCTTGGCACCAGAATGGCAAAGCCATTTGTATTGCACGGACGGATGTCCAAGAAGCAGCGGGCCGCCTTGATCGAAGAGCTTGAGTCACTGCCGCCCGAGGCCCCTCGTATCCTCTTGGCCACAGGAAAACTGGTGGGTGAGGGTTTCGATCACCCACCGCTGGACACCTTGGTGCTTGCCATGCCGGTGTCCTGGAAGGGCACGCTGCAACAGTACGCTGGCCGCCTGCATCGTGAGCACGCCAGCAAGGTCGACGTGCGGATCATCGACTTCGTCGATACGGGCCACCCGGCGTTGGTGCGGATGTGGGAGAAGCGCCAGCGCGGTTACCGCGCGATGGGGTACCGAATGGCGTTGGACTCGAGCAGCAGCGCGGGTGTTTTGCCGCCCCTTTTTGTTGCCGGGCAAGCTACCTGAAACATCTTTTTGAGTTTCGGAGGTAAGCGGATGGCCAACCCATCTTGCACATGACGGTTGTTGATGGTCATCACTCCAACCTGGGGAGTGCGCTGGCTCCCATAGACTTGCGGTGCACCGCCACCGTCAGGCGGTCGAGATTTGCACCGATGATGAGTTCCAAGCAGACCATTCTGGATCGCGAGTTGTTCACGCAGGCCCTGCGCCCCATGGGTGAGGAGGACCTGCTCTATCTCAACCGCATGATGGTTGAGCGCCTGAACCAGCTGGCCCAGGCTAACTCGTCACGAGCTTGATGCCCCACAACTTGATCATCGCCTCAACCCGCGACTCACCCTCGGGCACCAGCTTGAACAGATCGGCTCGCGCCCAGCGCAGGGCGTCCAGACACACAAGCATGTCGTCGCCGATGGCCACATCCACGCTGCGCAATTCGCAGAGGTCGAAAGGGTAAGCGCGGCCGTTGAAAGTGCCAGCCAGGAAGAGCGCGATCTTTTTCGCCTGGCCGGTATCGCATTCCTCGGCGATCTTGAGCAACCTGGCGAACGCATGGGCTGCCTGCGCCTGTGCTGTGTTCGCGCACTGCAGCCATTACTCCTGGTCTGCCAGGCGCTTGGTCATGAACGCGTCGTGATCGACTGAAGGGGCCTTCATGGGTTCAGGCTGGTTCATTTTGGTTTCTGTAGAACTTGATTGAATTCAGCTTATTCAAGGCCTCATGCTCGGAACAACAGATTCCCAGCCCTCGAGCTCAGAAGCCGATGACTCGTCAAGGCGAACATGCTTTACCCCGTCGGGAGCAGGATCTGAGAGCTCAACAAACGAAGCGCTGGCAAGCTGATCTGGGAAGATGGCCACACAGTCGCCAGGCGCCTTGCTGCTTCGATAAATGATGCCTTCAAATCCAGCTTGGCGCACGAGGTTCGACAAGATGTGGCTTGGAGCCGGCAATCCGAACTGAGCTGGCCAGAGACGCCAATTGTGCTTCGCTACCGATTCGTGGATGCGAAGTGGCGTGTTGATCATGAACAGGCTGTTCGCGGGGATCTGCAACTTCTTCTTCAGCTTCTCCGCTCTGGCCGGCAATTTGATTCTTCCCAGAACTCTTGCGAGCGCGGTGAGCGAGATCATCTCTCGAACGTCAAAAAGCCGGGTGAATGTACCGTGTACAAAAACCGTGGAGTGACTGACTCCGTGCTCAAGCGCCAGTTCTTGCGGTGTAAGGCCTTGCGTCAGTTCATCGCTGGGCAACACGAATTTTTCTCGGAATGCAGTCTCGTAGTCCTGCGCGATGTACAGCGCTGGCCATGGGTTGAGCGACGAGGCATCCACATCCAGACCGAGGTTGAAGCGTCCTCCGTAGCCGTGCAAGCTGCCTGCTGCGGAAAGTGGGGCGTTGCCGTATTGATAGGTCACGATGCGGACCCACCTCTCCATCACAAGCGTCGCCGGCTCAGTACATGTCAGCGCATCGATGATCTCTTTGTGAAGACGTCTGCGCTCAGGCTCCAAGCCAAAGTAGAGGACGTCGTGCAACTCATCCAGATCGCTGGAGAGGGTCGCCCAATTGCAAAGATTAGCCTCACTGAAGCGATCAAGCTCATATAGGCCTTGCGGCTCAGTCGAAGCTGGCGGCCCCTTCCACGGAGGTAGCTGTTTTGGACGGTGCACTCAGGCGCTTGCCAAGTCAAGCTGTGCGGATGCCCCACGCCTTGCCATGATTGCATTGAAAACGAACCGCCGAAGCCGTTCGTATCGTCCGAGTCGAATCATGTCGCGAGGAGAGATGTCCCCAAGCATGGGATTGCGAGCCTTGAACCAGGCGACGGTTTTGTCTTCGCTCCCCTCGAAGGTCTGAGCGACCATGTTCATGATGTTGGCAATCTCCTCAATCCGCTCACGCACAGCAAGCGGCATCGATTCGTCGTAACGAACCGATGCGGGAGCTACGGTAGAGATCTTGGAGACGTCATCCTTCTTGAGGGCAAGAAGAGAGGTGACGCGCTTCGCATCGAGGGACTTCCCGACACCCAGATGGAGGAAATCCTCCGGCACCGTGCCAAAGAGACCAAGGCCGCCAGCCTCTTTCGCTGCAGCCTGGAAGGATGCTTGCATCATGAATGGAGTCCTCTAGAGATTGCGTCCGACCACGGATCAACCACGTTTGAACCATGTCATCCACAGATATTAGCAAATTGCTATAGCGTCCGCTATGCCTCCCGTCTGGAAGCGGGGATTGGAGGAACAAGAGGAATGACTTGGTTGCCCGAGGGCCCGCAAGTTCACCCCGAAAGGCTGCACAGGAGCGCGCGTTCGCATGGGGCCAGCTCTGTACCTTTAGGGCTATTCTGCTCACCATGATCGACACCATCGACCCTCAGCACTCCCAAAGAGTCAAGCTGCCTCGCGTCAAGGGACCACCGTGCTCTACCTGGACTACGACGGGGTGCTCCACCATGAGAACGTCCTCTGGCACCCGCGGCGTGTGGTTTATGCCGGACCGCCAGGGTTCGTGCTGTTCGAGCACGCAGCCCTCCTCGACGAGCTGATGGCTCCTTACCCGCAGATGAGCATCGTTCCGAGCACCTCCTGGGTTCGCACGTATGGCTGCTATGGAGCTGCGCAGCGCCTACCTGAAGGCCTTGGGCGCCGCGTGATCGGCGCCACTTTTCACAATCAAATGAACGAGCAGCTCCTTCTCATGAAGCCCAGGGGGAAGCAAATGATCGAGGATGTTGCTCGCCGGCGTCCTATTGGTTGGCTGGCACTGGATGACACTGATGAGGGTTGGCCAGACCACCCCAGCGACCGCGTGATCGTGACGGACTAGCATCGCGGGATCGCGTCGCCTGGAAATGCGGAGCGCATTGCCGCTGCTCTCCATCGGATGAAAGTGGAAGCGAGAGCCCATTCTTCAAGCCCGGCCTGGTGATCAAGGCCTGATCTTGCGCTGCACCAGCGCTCATAGTATCACTGTTGAAATGCGGCACGCATACACATATAATGTGTACCAGAGTCATTTAAAGGACCACGTTCGGCTCAGCGTGGCGCGGTAAACAGGCCGTGGAAATTAATCTGGAAGGCACTCCATGAAGCAAGTACGTAAGCAACTCATCATTCCTGAAGAGATGGACCGGAACCTTACCCAGATAGCTCTGGACAGCGGCACAACCGCTTCCGAGATCGTTCGAAAGGCCCTCACCCTGTATATGGTGGCGGTCGAGAAGAAGCGCGAGGGTATGAAGTTCGGGTTCGCGAAGCAGGCGGACCGCCTCGACACCGAGGTAATTGGACTATGAATGACCCAGCAGACCCTCAACACTCAAACCCCTAACACCCTCGATCTCAATTCCATTCCAGGAAAAACGACCGTCACCTGGCAGTCGGACGAGACTCCCGAAGAGCGAAGTCACCGCCTGGCAAAAGATCATCGAGACCATCTCAATGCCATTGCATTGGGGTGGATCCTTGTACTGCTTGTTGGCGGCTTGGGAAGCGCGGCAGCGTATGCCGGCATCACCGCTGACACCGATGGCGCTCGGTCCGCGGCCTGGACGGTCGTTGCTGCCACGATCGCCGCGGTGCCTAGCTTCTTCGCTGGCAGATGGAGCTCAAAGTAGCGCCACTCAGTTTTCCTTGTCGTCTCTGTATCCGGGCGGAGCCTTGGCATCAATGGGGATGACCACCCCTGATACTGCCGTGCCAATACTAGAGATGGGTGCGGGAAACGGACGCCCGTTGGTGAGGAGCTTTTGCTTTCCTCCACTCACGTCCTTCGCCGCCTGTTTGGACGCGGCGTAGAGGTGGGTGACCAGGGGCACGGTATCTTTGGTGTTGCTCAGGACCCGCTCGGAAGGTTTCATCGTCCCTTTGGCGATGGCCTGGATTTCCTCGATCAGCGCGTTGGTCGATTGGATCATTCCAATGTGCAGCGGGTGCTGCAGGTCGGCATCTTTTTTGGCCATCCCAAGACGATGCCGCACAAGCCCGGCCTCTTTGATGAATTCCTTGTCCGTGAGCCACTTGCCTAGTGCAAGGCCCGACGTGTAAGGCAAGACATCGGCTCACCCGCGGGCCGGATGAAATGACTCATTCCAAACGCGCAGCGCATGCTCAAACTCTTGGAACCAGCTACTCCGCACGCCCCCATCCTGACCACCATCCCACGAAGAAGGCCCGAGCTGCATTGCTGGGGGCCGATTGGACACAGCTTGTTTTTCTTCCACCGGATCGAAGGCTGCAATCGGATCATCATTCCCGTTAGCGCATTTCAGAGTCCCGTGTGCTTCCCCCCGAGGAGTCGCAGCGTTCCTCATATTTAGAACGTGGTTTGCAAATGGTTCTTTTGAGGTCATTGCGCAATCACTTCATGCAAGTGAGGTTGCGAACAACGAATGCTGTCAACACACATGTTTTTTGAAATCTCTTCACGAGCCTGCATTTTTGAGCACCTAATTGTGGTGTGTCGTCGTCTGGGTTGGGCTACGATGATTTTCCTTAGATCGCGCAGCCATGAAGTAATGCCGCTTTTCCATGGTTCATGGCTTCAACGGTGTGGTCCGGAAAGATCATCGCTGGGCATTCGGCAGTCACCGATGCTGGTCAATGCCTTTACCTGTTTCAATCAGGGAGGCTGCATGTCTGGAGGTAACTGGAAAGAAATGTATGCCGCTGCCGAAAGCGGTGATCTCCCGCTGGTCGAGTACTACGTGAAGCTGGGTGTCGACATCGACTACGCCCACCCTGAGTTTCTGTCGACCCCGCTGGTGGACACCATCCTCGCCAGGCAGGAAGAAGTTGCCGTCTACTTGCTCGACGCTGGCGCCAACCCCTGTTTGCATTCTGAGTTCGATGCCATGACGCCTATACAAGCAGCGCGGCATGTTGGGCTGGTAAGTCTGGAGGCCAAGTTGATTGAACTCGGTGCCCCCGCGCTCCCGCCGTCGGAGGTGGAGAAGAGTTGGCTGGTCAGGATGTTTGGTCGTATCGCTGCGCGATCCCGATAGGGCAAATCCCCGCGCAGAATCACTAGACCGAAATTCCAGTCCAGCAGTGGATTTCAGAGGTTCAACACGGTAGGTCGGGTTTCACCTGAATGCCTAAGACCACTGAGGCGAGTAGCTTGCGACTGTATGCACCAAAACGAGTTCGATCCACTTGAGTTGCGCCGCTCGATGCGGCTTGCGCTTGACCTTGTGGCTGCTCACCGCATAGCCAAGGGCTTGACGATTGATCTGGAACGTATGACCGCCATCCGAGAGACATTGGAAGAACGGCTGACGCTCGCATTGGCTGAAATTGACATGGGATCGATGCCCTCGACCTGGTCATGGCAGAAAGCCGCAGAGACGCTTTCTGTCGAGATCGCTCTGCAGATCATTCGCGAACAAAGGAACGAACCTAAGGACCCTGTGTAAAGAGTCGGGTGAAAGTGGCGATGCGTTGCTCGGACATCGCCACTCTCATTTCAGTTCTGGTCTTTTAGATCGATCGGTCGCCAGACTAAAAGCCCCGCGCCCGAGGCAATCAAAGTGCGGCATCCTTGATTTTCTTGAGTGAACGGACCTTCACTCGCACAGACGCGGGCTTGGCCGCGAACTCTCGCTCGACCTTGGTGAATGGATCGATACCGCGACGCTTTTTCTTCGCTGGGATGGCTTGAGTAGTGATCTTGAGCAGACCTGGCAGAGTGAATTCGCCCAAGCCTTTCTTGTTTAGAGAGGCGACCATTGTGGCTTCCAGCGCTGACATCACGGCTTTGACTGACTTGGGCTCGACGCCGGCCAAGTCTGCGAGGTGAGCTTGCAGCGTGGTCTTGTTGAAGACTGTTTTGATCGGCTTCAGTGGTGCAATAGCTGTGGCTGGCTTCTTCGCAGAAGCGGTCTTCTGGGAAGTCCCTACAGGCTTCTTCGATGTGGCAGATGCCTTTTTTGGGGTAGCGGGGGTTTTTGCAGTTGCCATGGAGAGTGGTTCTTTCGAGTGATGTGAAGCGCAAAGCGCGCGACCCGATTGTATGAACTCAAGTCATGGGCGAAATGCGCGCGCGTCACGAGTTTTGTCGTCTTGATCCACAGGGTCAGACCCGACGCATCGCACCTCGTTTTAATGTCACTTTGGCAGGGTTGGTCGCAAGCGATCACGGCATTGCGATGAGCTTGGCCGACCAACGAATTGCGGGTGGTCAAAAACGAACTGGTGGACTTTTCCTTCAATCGCGACGCCCGGGAGAAGCTTGACTCTATCCGCTGGGAAGCGTTTGATGCCCAGCTAAAGGCGCGTCGCAGGGCGCCTTGAACACCTTGCAAGCCTGCGCACACGCGGGGGCAGTGTGGTGAACATAGACACCAACCTGCTTCAAAACTCGGTAGTTATGAGCGGCGTTGACAAGGGCCTTATCAACTGCCCGCTGGCGCCAGAACTGGCCGAAGCAGCCTAAAGAAGATCAGCCACCCAAAAACTGCTGATGTATCAGGTCGGTCGACAAACCCAGATCCTTTCGATTTTAAAGTAGGCGGTCAGTCTGATTTCCTCGGGTTACATGGTGCCAAGACATTAATGCACCTTCTTCCAAGTGATGAAGCGACCGTTTTTGAATGATTTGTCGCCGTTCGAGTGCTCATGGCCCCAATAACTGGTTATCGCGGCTGAACTCCTTCAAGAATTCTTGGGCGTTTGTGCGCGACATTCTTGATCGGACGTTAGAAAACACGAAACTGGTGGTCGCTCCCAGTCGGTTACCGAAGTGTAGCCGGCCTCGCACCCGCCCGGCCAACTGGAGTTGGCGTTCAGCTACGGTGAAGAAATGCCGTTTCACGAAGGTGAAGGCTCATCCATTGACTCATTGTTTAAATAACGTGGGTGGGAAGTTTTCTTCTTGCGCGGCCCCATCATTGCTGCCTCAATGTCGTTGCCGAAGGCAGTCGTGAAAGCTTGCTCAAGGACATCACGCTGCGATGGGAGCGCCACCGGCACACTTTCCAATTCTGCGGATCCGCGGCCGCCGACCGCTTCAACCGTTTTTGCATGAGTCGGTATCGCGCCAATGGTCATCAGGCCATTGCCCACCAGATAACCGATTCGAAGGAAGTAGGCGGCCTCCCGTGCTCTGGCACGAACAGGCATTCGCTCAAAATGGGAGCAGACATCACCCATACTCACGTCAAGCTGCACCTTTATTACCTGTCCAGTCGTTTTTTTCATCTTGTCCTCTTAACGAATTTGATCCGTTTTTTGAGGATGGTAGAGCTCTGCAGCGATCTGAAACCCACGCACGTTGGAGAAGATTGGATCCGGCTCCAGAACCATGCTGTGCCGCAACTTCGGGTAGTTTTTGGCGATGAAATCGTGATAGACAGTTGCGCCACCGCCAGTCATCAAGATGGTCGAGAGGTTGTCTGTGTCCTCGACTTTGGCCAGCATGGCTTGTACAGATTCGTAGAGCACTTCATCAACCGCGCTTTGATACTTGCGCATGTCGAACTCTCGTGCTCCAACGGTGAAGGTCGCCGCACGTCTTCGGATCGCTTCGTCAATCTGCTGAACGATATCAAAGCGTTCTTTCCAGTCTGGGTCAATCATATCTGCCACCGCATATGAGCAAGCTAGCATTGAACTGGGATAGGCACCCGAACGCTCCCAGTTGGGAGTCCTGCCATGTGAGAGAAACCAGTCTAGGGTGCCACCGCCTGCGTCGACCACCAAGCTCCATGCTGGTTTGCTCGTGAAACCAGGATTCTCAACACCAAAGTTGAAGAGCGAGCCCCGGGGTTGCGGCATGACAGATGCACGGTTGACTGTGATGCGAAGCATGGACCCCTCACGACCCGGAGAGTTCACGAGGTGCTCCCCCCTGGCGCGCTCCTCAAGCGCCTCCGCCATCTCTCCATAGTTGTTCATTGGCAGCCCAAGTACCAAGTGGTCAATAACCAATTCCTGAGCTGCGCCTGCGTCTTTGGCCATGTAATACAGTGCACCTCGCATTAATGCGGTGTACTTTTTTGACATGCTGTACTCAGGAAGCACCTTGCGCGGATCCTTGCCAGAGCTGTGAAAAATTGCGTCACGACCAACGAAGTAGGAGATGCCTTCGATCTCGACAACACAGCCATCGCTGGCGATTTCGACCGCACTCGTCGTCCGTTTATTGCTGGCCTGGCGAGGGGCGAGGGAGGGAAACATGTGAGCACTGATGAGGCTTTTCGACTCGAAGGACTTTCGACCTGTCGTGTATTTCACATTGAAGTACCCCACATCGATCGCTCGGGCATCGACTTCCACGATTTTCATGTCACGTTGCATCTGAACTCTCCAGTTTGTTTGCCTGCACGACTATGTGCTGGAGGTAGTTTCCGGTGACTGCCTCTTGCTTGCAATTCAATCGGACCAGTTTTGACACCTTTTTTCGAGAGCCATTTTTTTCGGGCCCGTTAGAGGCCCGCCACGGCCTCGCTCAGGCTTATCCATGACCGACATCATCGTTGACGCCTCACAACGTCAAGCCCACAGCCCGTGGAGGGCCCGGGACCGGCCTAACATTCTCTCGGCTCAGCAGGGCCGCACAACCCAACGTGCTGTTCCACCGTGGAGATTCGGTAGTCCGACTCAGAAAGCTGGTCGCCTGAGGACGAAACTGGGCGGGCCCGGCGATAAACACAAACCGGTCGCCGCCAAGGACTGGGTTCTGGTTTTGGGCTAGCTGCAGCGCTTATTCACAGCCTTAAAAATTCTCGCTTTACAGGTTCGTTCCCAGACAGAGTGATGCATAAAGCCAGGAGACATGCGGCTTCCCGGGGGATCGCAAGCAGTGAAACACACAGTGAAACTAAATTTGGAACAGGATTGTGCCCTGTGAGAACGAGTTGCTAACACCAACTGGTCCGATCGGGTTGCCGTCTTCGGCTGGGCCGGTTATCTTTCGTTTGTGCATGTCCATGTGACATCTCAGAGTGGCAAGTCCCCTCCATTAACAGGTTGGTTAGCTCCATCCATCCTCCACCGTGAGGCCCCATGCTGCAAGCCTTGTGCATGTAGTAATACAGCGAGCCCTAAATGGCCCGTTCCCCGGTCCAATGTGGCCAGCAGCCGAGCCTTTGATGAGGAACGGAAGTGGTGAAGTCATTGTTTTGACCTTGCCCACTAGCGACAAAACCCACGGCCTGCACAGGCCTACCTGCAAGCCTCATCCCCTGCGATGGCGTTTGTGTGGCCGCTTTCGCGGAATCGCTATCTCACGTACCACAACATGATTTTGATTGCCGGTCCTCTAGGGGTTCGGCTGCAAACGGGCGCTACCGCCTGACTCTTTAGTCGGGAGCCAGTAAGGCGTAATTCGGTATTTGCGGGACATAGATTGTTATTGGCGCCTCCGATCAAGTCCGGGGGTGAAGTGAGAGAGATTGGGTAGCGAACAGCTACTTCCTGGGTGGTCGCCCTCTCGACTCTGTGCGCTTGTAAGGGCGTGCGGTTAACCCTTCTCCACGCTCATCAGGGCGTTGAGTTGCCCTTGAAAGAGGGATCCATGCAAGAAAGTTTTGCTGGGTAGGAGATGTTGCTAACGAACGTTTCAGATTTGACTTGGGAATGCTGTGCCTCTGGGCC
This sequence comes from Hydrogenophaga sp., assembly GCF_018780385.1. Taxonomy (GTDB): domain Bacteria; phylum Pseudomonadota; class Gammaproteobacteria; order Burkholderiales; family Burkholderiaceae_C; genus Hydrogenophaga. The sequence goes on from NZ_JADMJO010000025.1 coordinate 81,674, forward strand.
TAAACAGGGGTGGATTGAACAGGCGTGTACAGCGAAAGACGAGATTGCAATGTGCGGTTACACCCGGAGCACCGGAAAGCTGCTTTAGAGAGGTGAAAGGGCGCGTGCTGCGTAAGCGGGTCGCGAGTGGTTTGCAGGGTGCATAGGTGAGGCTCAAAGAAGTATTTTTTTGGTTGAGCTTAGAGCACACCGGGCCTTGAAAAAGTTGCTGTTTTTTATATGGAAGGAATGAGTTTCATGTGGGACGAGGATTTCACTGGACAGTCGGACGATATGCCAGCAAGTGAGGGCCCGCACGAGGGAGAAAGCAGGAAAGCCCGTGTCACAAGAGAGAAGGTTGAGGCGAAGAAGGCCAATGCCAGCATCTCTGCCCAGGCCAAAAGCGAAAAGCACGTTGCACAGCGTCGGCGAGCCGGGGCAGGGGTGAGCGAGGCGCTGCTCAAGGAGATCGTGACCAAGCATCGCGGTGACATAAAGCGCCAAGTCACGCAGTTCATGAGGAGGTCATCGATGCCGGCGGCTAAAGGTCGTGTGCGTCAGGTGAGTGACAAGACGCGGAGCGACTTCGGCGACAACCTTATGCGTGCGGTGATTCAGCTCAAAGAAATTGGGATGCCGATTCAGAATTTGAGCGAATTGAGTGCTAAGCACTCCATCGCTCTCATTGTTCATTGGAAAAAAATGGGGCATGTAGCCGCAACTATCCAGACCAAGTTGAGCGCGATGAGAAAGTTCTTCTTGCTGGTCGGCAAAGAGGAGATGCTGCCCAAGGCAGTTAAGTTGTACGGCATCCTCGCGAAGAAAGGCATCGATCACAGTGGGCTGCGTCGATCGCAGATCGCTACCACGAGCAAAAGCTGGACCATGAAGGGCGTTAACGCGAACACCGTCCTGAAAGACGCCTATGCCGAAGACATGTACGTAGGCATGTACCTCGAAGCTGAGGCCTTGTTTGGAATGCGACTGAACGAGGCCATTCACTGGCAGCCGAACGCATCGAGCGACCCACGGCATCTTTTCATTTTCCATGGGGCGAAGGGTGGACTTCCTCGCTCAGTAGAGTACTCGAGTGACCCCGTACGTGAATCTCAGCAGCGAGAGTTTGTTGCACGGGCCAAAATCGTTGCCCAAGAGCACCCTCGCGGCGTGCTGATGCCCAAACGCAAGACAGTGCGGCAAGCAAAAAACAGGTTTTACACGGTAATGAAAAAGATCGGTGTGACCAAGTCCCAATTGGGCGTCACCGGCCACGGCTTGCGTCACGAGTTTGCAGCCAATCTGTACGAGGAAGTTTCCGGTTTGCGTCCACCCGTTGAAGGTGTTCACACTCCGCAAGAGTATGAGGACCGTCTGGGCGCAGTGGATCAGGCGGAGCTGGCTGTGTCCCGAGCTTTGGGTCATGCGCGGCGTGCCGTCTCAGGTGCCTACAACGGCTCACGATTCCAACTGACGGGCAGCAAGATGACGAGAGAGGGGCGCATGCTGCTCAACAATCTGGTGAACGTGCTGGAGAACGAGCGTGTGGCCGACGTGTTCCGGGAGCAGGGGACAGACATCGCGTGGCTAACAGGTGCTGCCGCGCGCGGGATTTTGCAAAGCACCAATCAGCCTATCGAGATCACGGCGCGCATGAAGGTCCAAGCTGATGGGTTGGAAGGCGTTTTCAAGCGTTTTGAGGAACTGGACATGAAACTGGGTAAGGCCGTCCAGCGCAAGGTAGTTCTTGTGATGTGGGCCAAACGCGACGATCCGGATCCTGCAGAGGATGGCTACGTGCGCATCTACGGTTGGTAATCTTGGGCTGGGGAAAACGCCGGATTGGTTGTCGGTTCTCCTGTCTACCATCGCCGTTCTTAAATGGGTGCGCCGTTCTTGAATTGGGGATTTGGGTCTGCGCACTGGAGCGCCGCACCCCACCACGGGGCAACGCGCTGCGCGTTTGTTTCGACGGCTTGCCTGTGGCATTCATTATCCGCATCATCCCGTTCACGGAGAACCCAGTGCCCGTGTGCGCTTCACTGCATGTGCCCAACTATCCTTTTGTTCGGAGAGCGACGCAGTCATCGCGGACCTGGCACGGGCGCATACTCTCTGGCAAATACTCGACCGGACACGGAGAGCGGGCAGTACCTTTCTAAACTGCACATCCTCTGGAGCATCGTTAATGGCTGTGGACAGTGAGATCCAACCCGGGCCCATCAAATCTTGTTCCTCACCATGTCTAACAACAAACAATTGCTCACCCGTATCGACTGGAGCCAGACTTCGCTAGGGCCGAGAGCACTCTGGCCGGTGAGCATGAACGCGGTCATCACCGCCATCATGGATTCCGAGTTCCCGATCTGCACTGCTTGGGGCGACGAATACATCCAGATCTACAACGAGGCATACAACGCCATCTACGGTGACAAGCATCCGACCTGCTTCGGACGTGCCGCGCGAGAAAGCTGGCCTGAAATTTGGCCGTTCCTGGAGCCGGCCCTGAACCAAGTCTGCACCAGTCGAGAGGCAATGTGGTTTGAAAACACCATGCTGGCGCTCGTTAAACATGTCGATCCAGAGGAGTGCTGGTTCGATTTCTGCTACAGCCCTCTGTCGGACGAGCGTGGACACGTGTTGGGGGTCATGTCCGTGGCCACCGATAAAACCGCCGAGGTTGTCTCCCGGCGTCGTAGCGAGAGCTTGGCGCTTTCTGTGCCCGATACCGTTTCAGATCCTTTGTTCGCTGTCGCCAATTCATTGAAGGCGGTACTGAGCGGGAACGAGATGGATATTTGCGTAGGTGCACTGTACGGCGCTGACCCTCACACGGGCGCTGCGACCGACGTTCTCTGGACCATTCGAGTGGAACCCTGCGACAGGCAAGCACTTCGAGACATCCTGCCGTACAACCTGCAGCTCAAAAAACAAGTCCAGCGGTTTGAGCTGCCCAATTCTGGGCTGGGGCAGGAGTCATGCGCCAAACAAGGGGTCTTGATGGCTCTACTGGATCAGCACGGCCGGCCAGCGGGATGGTTGCAACTGGTGCCCCATCGATTAGTGCCACACGCAAGCCATTTGGACTTCGTAAGATCTCTCGCAGAGAGAGCAAGCCGGGTGTTTGGCGTGCTGCAATCCCACGCACACGAAGTTGACGAAGTCCGCGCTGAGCTCACCAGCAATGAGCAGCTTTACCGCTTTCTTTTCGACAATATTGATGACGCTGCCTTCTACACCATCAACTCGGGCGCGGCACAAGAAGTCGAGATCATCGCTGCGGCCAATCACAAGGCCAGTGAACTGTTGGGATACCCACTCAGCGATCTTGTCGGTATGCGGCGTGAGCACCTGTTCTTTCCGGATGATGCGTCGTTGATTGAGGCGGTTCGAACACGCAGCCAGGACAAACTTTTCGTCGGGGAGATGACCTGCCGGCGCAAGGACGGAAGTCCGTTGTTGGTGGAAATTTCCTCTCGGCTGATCGAATTGCCCAACTCGCAGACTCGATCTGTCTCGCTCATGCGCGACATTTCGAAACGCAAGCGAATGGAGCAAGAACGAATTGAGCAAGCGCGTTATGAGGCAATGTCGCTACTGACGGGTGGGATCGCACACGATTTCAATAACTTGCTCACTGTTATCCTCAACAGCATCGAGCTGATCGAGATGAATGTGACGAAGGACGCAGGTATCGGCCCATTCATTGAAAATGCAATCAAGTCGGCTCATCGTGGCGCCGCCTTGACCAACCAGCTGCTGGCGTATTCGCGTCGACAAGTACAACAACGCCGTACGATACAGATCAACGATGTCGTGGTCGAGTCGCGCGAGTTGCTTGAAAGCTTGCTGGGCTCCCATGAATTGTTTCTCGACCTGGCCACTGAGTTGCCCTTGTGTGCATTCGACCCCACGCAACTCACCACCATCATTTTGAACCTGGCAGCGAACGCCCGCGACGCAATGGATGGCATAGGGCGGTTCACCCTCACCACGCTCTACGATGTCGAGAAGGGATTTGTCGTTCTTACCGCCCGCGACACCGGCAGTGGTATCTCACACGACATTGTTCATCGAATTTTTGATCCGTACTTCACAACGAAGGCCATCGGACACGGCACGGGTCTCGGCCTTGCGATGGTCAAGGGTCTGATGAATCAGGCTGCGGGGGATGTGACGGTCAACAGCGTGCAGGGGCAGGGAGCCTCATTCACATTGCGCTTTCCCGCAGTTCAGGACTCGCCCCTTGCCCCCTCTGACCGGACTGTAGCCACGATCCACATCTCAACGTCGATCCATGCACTCAAAGTGCTCCTTGTGGATGACAACGAACTCATCCTGAAACAGACGGCTAACATTCTTAGCGAAGAAGGCGCCCATGTCAGCGTGGCGGGCTCTGCGCGGGAAGCGCTTCGGATAATTGCCCAAACGCCCGACCTGGACTTGATCATTTCAGATGTGGTCATGCCAGGTGGGATTACTGGCTCCCAGCTGATGTATGAAGTTCACAGTACAGCGCCAAACGTTGCGCGCTTGTTGATGAGCGGGTTCGTTCCAGAGGAAATGGGGCATCCTCCTCAGGCGTCAGATGAGATTGCGCTTTTAAGAAAACCATTTACGCGAAGCGCGTTGATGGCGGCTGTTCGGAAAGCGCTTGAAACGGCTCGGCATTGAGCCTGTGAAGAAAGATCACTTGTCGCGGTCTGGTGAAAGCGCTTGACGCACGCGATGGGCAAGCTCTCCCCGCCGGTAGGGTTTGTTCAGCAGCATCACGCCAGCGTCCAGCCGGCCTTGGTGAACGATGGCGTTGTCGGTATAGCCCGATGTGTAGAGCACAGGCAGATCAGGCCGAGAAGCCTGGATGTTATCGGCCAGGTCGCGTCCGCTCATGCCACCAGGCATCACCACATCCGTGAACAACAGATCGATGTCGGGATGTTGCTTGAACAGTTCCAGTGCTGCCGGTCCGTTGGCCGCTACCAATGTGCGGTACCCAAGGGAGTGAAGCTGAGCGCTGGCAAAGTGACGCACCAGATCGTCGTCTTCCACAAGAAGCACCAGCTCGCCCCTTCCCAGGGGAACCTCCTCCCGAGCCGGTGCGACTGGCTCGGGAGGAGCGGCGTGCGAGCGCGGGATGTATATCTTCATGGCCGTTCCCTCACCGGGTTCGCTGTACACAGACACATGCCCACTGGATTGCTTCACAAATCCGTGCACCATGGGCAGACCAAGCCCCGTGCCCTGGCCTTTGGGCTTCGTGGTGAAAAAAGGCTCGAACAGCCGCTGCTGTACTTCGCGCGTCATGCCTATACCGGTATCCGTGACGGTAACCACCACGTAGTCTCCCACTTGCGCGCCGGGGTTTTTTTCTGCGTAGGTGGCATCGAGGTGACCGATATTGGTCTCAATCAGCAAGTGACCACCCCCGGGCATGGCGTCGCGTGCATTGATGGCCAGGTTGAGCAGCGCGTTCTCCAATTGACCCGGATCCACCAACGCGGGCCACAGATCCAGCCCTTGCACCACTTCGATCTGGATGTGCTCTCCCAGAGCGCGGCGCAACAGCGGCGCCATCTCACTCACCAGCCGGTTCACATCCACTGGTTGGGGCGACAAGGCCTGTTTGCGCGCGAAGGCCAGCAAGCGCTGAGTCATGGCCGCGCCACGCGCGGCCGCTTCAGCAAGGGTGTCAACCAGTTCGCGTTCGATGCTCCCCTCGGCGGATCGGTCGCGCAGCATTTCCGCATTCCCCATCACCACAGTCAGCAGATTGTTGAAGTCGTGCGCTACCCCACCAGTGAGCTGGCCAATGGCTTCCAGTCGTCTGAGTTGGCGCATTTGCTCAGCAACGCGGCGCAGTTCAGTCACGTCGCGAAAAAAGATGGTGACGCCGCCGTCTTGGCTGGGGTATGCGGTGACCTCAAACAAAGCGTTCAGCGGTGAGAAGTATTCTTCGAACCTCACCGTGACCTGCTCGCGCCGGCAACGTTCGTACTCGCTCTGAAAAACCGAACCTCGTCCTTGTGGAAATTCGTCCCACACCGTGGTCCCGATCAAGTCTTGCCGGTCGCGTTGCAAAAGATGAGCGGCGCGGCCGTTGACCACGGTCACGCGCCCTTGCGCATCCAGGGCCAAGACCGCGTCATTGGTGCTTTCAAGAACTGCCTCATATCGGTTGCGCGCGTCCACCGCATGGCGCTCCAGCTCCACGCGGTCGTGTATGTCAACTGCAGTCCCGCACCAGGCTTCTTCCTGGTCTGGATGAAAATGTTGCTTGATGGAGCGCGCCAGATGCCAGCGGTACTGACCGTTGAGAGCACGCAATCGAAAGACGTTCTCGTAGCGATTGCTATTTTGCCGAGCCTCTGTCCAGACCGAGATCGCGTTGTTGCGGTCATCGGGGTGCACCAAGTCGAGCCAACCTTCACCCATCGCATCGCGCTGGGCCACGCCACTGAGCTCAGTGATCGCGGGGCTGATGTAGTCAATGTGCCCCTGGGCGTTGGAGGTCCATACGATGAAAGGCATGGCCTCGGCGAGGCGGCGCCAACTCTGCGCACTCTCGGCGAGTTGGCGCTGGGTTTGCTTGTGCGCGCTCACGTCTTGAATCGCGCCATGCAGGCGAATGATCTTCCCACGCATGTCGCGCTGCGCGCGTGCCGCCACCCGAACCCAACGCACCGGCCCATCAAAGGCTCTCAGTTGGAACTCGTCGTCAAAAGGCACGCCTGTTTGCAGGCAGGCATTGAACATCGTTTCGATACGCGGACGGTCGGCCTCTAAGTAATAGGACAGACCCTCTTCCACGTCAGGCTGGTGACCGGGCGGGCGGCCGTGCAACCGCGCCACCTCGGCAGACCACTCAACGCGCATGGTGCGCAGGTCATACGACCAACCGCCCAGCTGCCCCAATGCACCGGCAATCTCGAGCAGGTCTGCCTGACCCTGGGCTTTCTCATGCACAGCCACCAGACGGCGCTGAAGGCGCAGTGTGAAGAGTCCAACTGCCATCGCCAGCAGCAGCGCAAGCATGGCCGCTACCCGATTGGCCACCAGCAGGTGCAGCGGGAAGCCCGCCGGTGGCGGCGGCGACAGCCAGCCTGCCACGGGCACCAGCACAAGAGCAGTCAAGGTGATGGCAACCAGCACACCTGAATTTCGCCCCAGCAAAGCAATAAGAACCACGGGCAGATAGAGAATGCCGTGAGCAAAGCCTTGCGGGGTGCTCAGGTCGAAGGCAAAGGTGAGCGCCAGCAGCGCAAAAGCGAGAGGCGGTATCCAGATGCGTCTACCGATGTGCCGGGCAGCGCAGGTGGAGCGCTCCCGATTCATCATCGAATCTCTCCCAGACACGCTCGCAGCACCGTACCTCGGCCCGGCTGGCTACGCACCCGAAGGCTCCCTCCAGTGAGTTCGCAGCGCTCGCCCATGGTGCTCAGGCCACGCCCGATGGCGGTCCGCTCATGGGGGCGGCGAGTGTCGAAGCCGACGCCATCGTCAGCGACCATTACCTCAAGGGAACCAGGATCACGGAAACGAAGACGAACCACCATGCGCTGAGGTCGAGCATGGCGCATGGCGTTGGTCACAGCCTCCTGCACGACACGGAAACCCAAAGCAGATTGAACACCGCCGCGCTTGCGCTCTACCCCATGGGTCTGTAACTCAAAGTCCACGCCAGCCGGCGCCAGCATGACCTCTGCCAAAGACTGAACAGTGACGACCAGTCCCTGATCATCCAGTTGTGCAGGGCGCACGGCAAAAGACAAGGTGCGCATCTGCGAAATCGCATCGCGCAGAATGCCATAAGACTTCTCCCGCAGTGATCGGGCCTCGTCGGTGCTATCGGCCGCATCAGCGGCTTGCATGTGCAACTGCAGGGCCGTTAGCGTCTGGCCCAAACTGTCATGCAGGGAATCTGCCAAGTGGCGGCGCTCATTCTCTTGGGCTTGCACCAGCTCGGCGGCGAGCGACTTCAGGCGCTGGGCTACCGCTCGGTTGTCAGCCAGCAGACGGCGCTGTCTTTCGCGCTGGTCGCGCGCTTCGAGTACCCGAGTGATCACCATCGGCAAAGTGGCAAGACGATCTTTGCTCACATAGTCGGCCGCGCCAGCTCGCAAGACCTCCACCGCGGCACCTTCACCTACCGCGTTGCTCACCACAATCAGGGGAATGTCCAAGCCTCGCGCGGTGATCTCGGCGATTGCCCTGAGTGGCGAGTAACCGCCCAAGTGGTAGTCACTCAGGACGATATCCACCCCCTGCGCGAGTGCGGTTGTCACGCCTAAAGCATTGTCGGTGCACTGCCACTGCAATGGCTTGGCAAAACGCCGCGCCGCCAGCCGCACCAGCACCAGGTCGTCGGGATCATCTTCGATGCAGAGCACACGCAGAGGTTTAGAGTCTTCCATCGGTATCACACAGGGTATTCTTGTGTTGGTCCGCATTGTGCTTCCAGCAGACGCTAACTTTTATCACGGAATCAAAACATGGTCGAGCACGACGATATCGACAATAAATCTACGCCGCGCCTGCTCATCGTCGACGATGAAGACCTTCTTGTGCGCACGCTGCAGACGTTTCTGCGCATGCGTGGGTATGAGGTCGAGACATGCGCCACGCCCGCTCAAGCTCTCGATCACCCCGCGCTTTCGCAAATCGATCTGCTCCTCGCTGATCTACAACTTCCGCAAATGGACGGGATTGAGCTGATCGGCCAAGCACAGGCCCGACATCCCGATCTGTCGGCTGTCTTGATGACCGGTCATGCGTCGGTCGATTCAGCAGTGCAGGCAATGCGTGGCGGTGCCGTCGATTACTTGCAGAAACCTTTCGCACTTTCCGCGCTGGAGGCGGTGGTGGTCCGCGCGCTCAAGGTACAAAAACTGCAACGCGCGAACCGCGCACTGCAGGCCACTTTGCTGAAGCGAAACGCAGAACTGACGACTGTGAATCAGGATCTGGATGCATTTGCTGCTCGACTGGCGCACGACCTGCGCGGCCCAATCAACAACGTACGCGGCATCGTGGCGTTCTTGCGCGAAGAGATAGGAGCCGACTTGGAAACCGACCTGCAGGAACTGCTGGACCGCGCAGTACGTTCGGGCGACCAGTCACTGCGCATGGTGAGTGACTTGCTGGATTTCGCGCGCCTGGGACATGGCCACCTGAGATTGGTGCCGCTGCCGTTGGAGCCATTGTTGACGCGCTGCATAGAGGCAGCAGCACCGAATCTTCCTCCTGAGCGTTTCTATCTAGAAATCGGCCCATTGCCGTCCGTGCTTGGCCATGAGGGGTTGCTGTTTCAGGTGTTCCTGAACCTCCTTGACAACGCTATCAAATACAGCGCGCCCAAGCCGCAAACCAGGGTGTCCGTCGTGGCACACCCGCGTGGGGAGAGTCATGTGGATGTTGTTGTAAGTGACAACGGCGTAGGCTTTGATCCACAGCATGCCGAGCTGTTATTCCGCCCCTTCCAGCGGCTGCACTCGCGAAGTGAATTCTCGGGTGCGGGCATGGGTCTGGCCAACGTCAAGCGTATCGTCGAACGGCACGGTGGTCAGGTGGTGGCCAGCGGAGCCCCAGGCGAAGGTGCGACCATCACTGTCACCTTGCAACTGGCTTAGGCTCTCAAGCTGCGGAGATTGGTGCTCTTTTATGGGGATGTTGGGGCTGGCTAGAGTCCGACAGGGCCAGATCGACAAAGAGGGTCAACTCTGGATCAAGAAGTACAGCCCGTTCTTGCCGTGGGCAGATCTCGATCCTTACAGGGACGGCAAACACAGTTTCAGGCTGTTCACTGCGGGTCGGAATGGGTTTGCACTCCGCGAGCGGTCGGAACGCGTCTGCTAAACGATGCAGCTCTTGGAGGGCAATGCTGAAACGCAGGATGAATACAACGTCGTTGCAAACGCTACTGCATCTGATCAGACAAGCGGACCAGTGCCAGACGTAGCTCTGAAAGGTCTGGGTTCTGAGCGTCATCTACCCAAAGCGGGGTGCACCGAGGAAGGCTGTGCGCGATGAACCTCCGCATGGTGGAGCCAAGCATCGAATTTGGATTGGCATCGACGAGCAGGCAATGCGGTTCTTGAATGATTGCGCGCAACACCGCGTCTCCGAATGCGGGGAAACATTCAATGTAGCAACAAATGTTCAGCGCGGTCACGGCCTTGCGAAGGCTCTTGAGACGCAGAATGTCTTCGCAGACCAGTACCACCGTTGGAGGGCGGGTGAACGCAGTCGAAACGACTCCGCTGGAGGTCACGCGGTTGTTGGCGTACGGGGGAGACTTGAACACAGTTCGGACTCCAGGCTAGACAAGTCCGCCCGAGGCGAACAGATTTTTAATAATTACTGTATCGACTACCCAAGACCATGTCAGAGGAGACGCCGACGGCTGTTTTGCGGAACATCCAATACGAGCAATGCGGCGCTTTGCGACAGTACAGCTGCGCCTAGAGTTTACGAACCTTCGGGCTCGATCATGCCTTTGGTCAACGCGTAACGCACGAGCGCTGCAAGATCGGGGGTTCCCAATTTGGCCATGAGTCGGCTTCTGTATGTATCCACAGTCTTGGGCGATAGGTGCAACAATCGGCCAATCTCAGTGCTGGATTGGCCCTGTGCCACCAGGACAACAATCTGGCGTTCCCGCGCCGACAACGAGGCTACGCCATCGCCCTCGGGCGGCGCTGCCGCCATGAGGTCAGACACACCTTCACCCAGGAATGTTTTTCCGGCTAGCACCTGTCGAAGGGCCAGCAGCAGCTCCTGGTTGGGACCACCCTTGAGCAAATATCCGCTGGCGCCCTGGCGCATGCATTCAGCCACGTTGCGCGGCTGTGCAGACATGGTGAGAACGATTGCACGGGTGGTTGATCGGCGCTTCCGCAGCTCTTCCAGCAGCTCCAGGCCTGAGCGTCCGTTCAGGTGAAGATCGAGTACCACGATTTCAGGCTCCAGCACTCTGATCTCCACACTGCCACGTGTGAGATCGCCCCCCTCACCAACAACTTGATGGCCATTTTTTTCCAACACCAAGCGCAAACCATCGCGCAGCAGTGCGTGGTCATCGAGTAAGTAGCAGCGGCTCATAGGAGCAGATTGATCCATCTAAACGTCACTAACAAACATCCTTGAAGTGTGCCATTGAAACGCAACCGACGGGGCACTCTCGGGGCACGCCCACCTCTGCCCAAGCGGGTCATGACTCGAGCTGCCCGTCGACATTGGACGGTCTGGAATGCCGTCGCCGAACATTTCTAGGAGCAAAGCATGGGTACAGCCTTCGACCACATGGCTGAACGAGCGTGCGTCGGTTTGTGCAACCCCCAAGTGCAGCACATCGCGAGCAACCATGAAGGCGATCCTTTTTGGAGGTGAAGCCGTTGCTGACATCCCTGATTGTTGAGGGTGACCTGCCGCTTGCAGACGCAGCTGGCCCATTCAACTTGACGCGTCGAGAACTCCCGACAGACACCTTCGCCGCGCTTCCATAAAGTTCAACCATGGCCTCGCGCTTGAGGCATGCAATGGATGCACGATCTGTCCCCCCCCCGGTGAAGGTCTGGTCCAACTGGAGAATCCCATGGCCCTGAACACCACCCTGCAGCATCGCGAAGCGCAGCTCCGCAAGTACAGCTCAATAGTGCACCGAGCTGCTTATCACATGGTCTCAAGGCTTCCAGCTTCTGTGGAGGTGGATGATTTGATTCAAGCCGGCATGATTGGCTTGTGCGACGCCATGGACCGCTGCGTTCCAGAGGTAGGCGAGCTGGAGAAATTCGCCATGCCCCGAATCCGGGGCGCAATGATCGACGAATTGCGCGAGTGCGACTGGATGTCTCGGGGCGCTCGTAGGAGCCGTCGCGAGATTGATGGGGCGGTACAGCGGCTTCAACAACGCTTGCTGCGCCAGCCGGCAGCGCAAGAAGTCGCCAGCGAACTGCATATGGACATTCAGGAGTATCAAGCCCTCATGGGGAAGGTGCACTCCATGGAGTTCGTGCATCTTGAGGACATAGATTCGCTCGACGATGAGAGCGAGTCGCTGCTGGACAGTGCCTGTGGCGACTGGCAGGCCGATCCTCTCAGTCAGATCGAGAGCCAGCGTCGGCGCACGGCGCTGGTTGAGGCCATTGGCGATCTGCCTCAGCGCGAACAATATGTGATGGTGGAATGCTACGTAAACGATCGCAAGCTGCGCGAGATAGCCTTGGATCTGGGCGTCACCGAGTCGCGCGTGTGCCAACTGCGCAGCAGCGCTATCTCGACATTACGTACTCGTCTTCAGTCGCACTGAGTCCACAGGGTTGAGCGGTGGTATTCAACGGAAGCGAAATCGGCTTCTGCGTTGTCACTTTGAGGCATGGCTTGACCGGGCGTTGGCGAACCTGTGGAGTTGAAATTCAGCTTTGCCTTTGCGCTGAAGCTGCTGGCTGCCATGAGTGCGGAGCATGTGGAGGTACCTCGCATAAGGCCGCTCAACGGTCGAACCGGCGGAACACGCCCTTCACGACGCCCAGAACCCCCAGGGACGACGGCGCCTGAATGACGGTGTAGGTCGGGTTGGCGAGCTGGAGCTGCCAGCCACCTTACTCGCAATCGATGAAGAGGGTCTTGACCATGGGCTCGTTGTCTACCACGACCACCACGGTGTCGCCTTCCTCTGTGGTCGTGTTGCGCTCCACGTCGAGCATGTCCTTGTCCAGGATACCCGCGTCGCGCATCGAGTCGCCCCTGGCGCGGCAGACCCGGTGCGCTCGGAACCCGAGCTCAGAGCCGCCTCCAACTGACAAGAACACGCCCGCACGCTTGGCTGGTGCGCGTCGAAGTGCAGGTCGTCAATCAACACAAGGCAGGTACAACTACACAGGGAGAACCGCCCCGGCCGGGGCGGTTCAGGGCCCTGAAGGGAGCGCTACCCTGTGTAGCTATCGCTCAAGAGCAGAAGCATGGCCTCGTGCCACGGGGTGAGCTTTCGTCGTTTTGTAGTCGACCCTTGCGACCGTTCGTTAAGCACTGCCGCAACAGCCCGGGCGACCGTGTCAGCCCTTGTTAGGCGTCAAGAACTCCTGACAGACACCGAACTGGGGACTTTTTAAAGTTCGCCACAGGTGTTGCGCAGGTAGCCCGTCGTGCCTGGACACACCCTATCGTCAACCTTGCTCAAGAGTCACTATGCAATCCGCAACTTTAAGACCCGATGAAGCCCTTCGGCTCACCACTCTAGACGCCCTGGACGTGCTGGACACGCCTGCCGACCCTGTGCTTGACGGTCTGGTGCGCGCTGCAGCCCAACTGATAGGGTGTCCGATTTCGTTGGTCAGCCTCGTCGATGAAAACCGCCAGTGGTTCAAGGCGCGCGAGGGACTCGCCGCGCAGCAAACTCCGCGCGAGTTGGCGTTCTGCGCCCACGCGATTCTCCAAGACGACCTGTTCGAGGTCTGCAATTCCGAGGAAGACGAACGGTTTGCAGATAACCCGCTGGTGACCGGTGAACCCAGGGTGATTTTCTACGCTGGAGTACCACTGATGGTGGACGGTCACGCTATGGGAACACTGTGCGTAATTGATCACCAACCGCGCGAACTCACACTGGAGCAACGCGCTCTGCTGAGAGACTTGGCGCGATCGGCCGAACATTGGCTGCGCAGCCAGCAGATCGCCATGCGGCTTCAGCGCGTTGACGCCGACCGCCGTCATCTCTTCGACCAGATGGGCGACGGCATGCTGCTACTTGACCGCAACTACCGCGTGATTGACGCCAACCGCTCGACCGCCAGAATGCTGGGATACAGCGCTGACAACCTGCGGCACATGCTTCTTCACGAATTGCTGCCGGCCAGCGAACACGCGCGCCTTGCCCGAACCGTCAGGCATGTGCTCAAGGGCACAGAGCCGTGGGCTGATTGGCAAGTGCTTCGGCGCGATGGGAGCAGCCTCATGGCGGAGGTTAGTGTCCGTGTGCTGGACCAGCAGCGCTTCGTTGTGATCATGCGCGACATCACACATCGCCATGCACAGGAACAGGAGGTTCGTTTGTTGTCGATGGCGGTGGAGCAGAGCGCGCAAAGCGTGGTGATCACTGATCTGGATGGCAACATCGAGTACGTCAACGCTGCAGCCCTCTCAAGTTCGGGCTACACAATGTGCGAATTATTGGGGCGCAACCCGCGTCTGCTGCAATCAGGTAAGACGCCAAGAGAAACCTACGACCAGATGTGGGATCGGCTATTGGCTGGCAAGCCTTGGCGCGGTCTACTTTTCAACCGCCGAAAGAACGGCGAAGAATACGTAGAAGATGCGACCATCACACCGATCCGCGACGCCAAGGGCCAGGTGACCCAGTATCTGGCGCTGATGCTCGACGTGACGGAGAGACGGCGCCTCTCCGAGGAATTGGAGCGTCACCAATATCATCTGGAAGATTTGGTGGAGCAGCGAACCGTGGCGTTAGTGGAAGCACGCCGCGCAGCCGAGGCTGCCAGTGAAGCCAAGAGTTCGTTCCTCGCAACAATGAGCCATGAGATCCGCACACCCATGAACGGCGTCGTGGGAAGTGTCGATCTGCTCCAGCGTTCGGAGCTCTCACCCTATCAACGAGACCTGGTGGATACCGTTGGCGAATCAGCACAAGCCCTGTTGAACATCATTGACGACATCCTGGATTTTTCAAAGATCGAAGCTGGCCATGCGACGTTGAAACGCGAGCCAGTCTCCCTCGAAAGGCTCAGTGACAGCGTGTGCGATGCCTTACGCGCCACGGCTGCGTCTTGCTCGATCGCATTGCATGCGAACGTCGGGGAAGGTGTGCCGGACTGGATTCAGAGCGATAACGGTCGGGTGCGTCAGATTCTCTACAACCTGCTGGGCAACGCGATCAAGTTCTCGACCGATACTGGGCGCGCGGGCCGTGTGGAACTCCGGGTCCAGCTGTGCGGACCTGAGCTGCCCGGGCATCTGGAACTGAGCGTTATCGACAATGGTATTGGCATGCCCCCGGAGGCACTGAAGCGTATCTTCAAACCTTTCGTGCAGGCCGAGGGCACTACCACGCGTCGTTTTGGAGGCACCGGACTGGGTTTGTCCATCTGTAAACGCTTGACCAGCATGATGGGTGGCTGGATAGAAGCTGAGAGCTTGGAGGGCCAGGGTTCCTGCTTCAAAGTGACTCTGCCATTCGAGCTGGCACTGGCACCAAAACAGATCGAAAACGACAAGCCGATGACTGCAACAATGCCAGTTGGGCCGCGCTTCGCTCTTGCGGGTGGTCCGTTGCTGCTGGTGGCAGAAGACAACGAGATCAACCAAAAAGTGATTGGTCACCAACTCGCTTTGTTGGGCGTGGCGGTGGAGATGGTCGATAACGGCCTCGATGCGCTGACACGATGGCGTGCCGGCCGAGCCACACAGCGTCACGCCATGTTGCTGACCGATCTGCACATGCCGGGCATTGATGGCTATACGCTGGCTGCAACTATCCGGGGTGAAGAGATAGGCGGGCTGCGCATGCCCATCGTAGCCCTATCTGCCAACGCCTTGATCGGCGAGATTGACCGATGCCGTGCTGCCGGTATGGATGACTACCTGAGCAAACCCGTGCAAACGGAACAGCTTGGTGAGATGCTCAAGCGATGGCTTCCTCCAGAGGAAATGACCAGACTGGATTCTCTGGAGCATGTAGATTGCGAGGAAGTAGATGTGTTCAGCGTCGAGCTGGGACTTTGTGCTTACGACGACCAAGCTCTAGCGCGGCTGGTGGGTGACGACCCGGACTTGCTGGCCGATTTTCGACAGCGTTTCGTGCTGTCCGCCCTGAGCACTATGGACGAAATGCGCCGCGCTGCGAGTCGAGGTGACTTTGTGGGGATGGCCGATCTGGCACATCGCCTCAAATCGTCCTCGCGTGCGATCGGGGCTGTCTCTCTGGGTGCCTGCTGCGAACGTATTGAGCGCGCGGCTCCCACCGGTGTGGCTAACCAGATGCACGGGCATTTGGCCCTGATGGAAGACGCGTTAGCACACTTGATGACCCGTCTTACCGAGCAATCCGTTGAACAGTATTCGGATACTGGCATTTGGGCCCACAAGGACACCCAATGAGCCACAGAGAAGCCCGCATCCTTGTTGTTGGCGACAACGCGGTAGACGGGGAACAGGTCTGCAGCATGCTGCGCGATCGTTACCCACACGTTGAAGCAACGACAGATCCGATGAAGTCGGATGCGGTGTTTGACAGGGTGAGGCCGCAAGTGCTGGTGCTGGCCTTCAAGTCGGTAGAAGCTTGCGAACGCTTCTACCTTGGCTTGTATCGACGTAGTGATGTGATCCAGTCGCTCATGCACCGCACGCTGTTGCTCTGCGATAAAGAAAGCGTTCGCCGCGCATTCGATCTCTGCCTTGAGGATGTCTTTGACGATTACGTGCTGTTTTGGCCCCTCGTCCACGACGCCAAGCGTCTGGCAATGTCAGTGCATCTGGCGCTTGAAGCACTTGACCAAGAACTCGCGTTGGCACCGCTGTCGGAATTGGCTACGCTGGCTCGCCGCGCTGAAGCGCTGGAGGAACAGCTGGCGCAGCAGGTCAAAGTTGGACGCATCCACGCTCAAAACGCGCAATCCACTGCACGCCAGGCTCAGGCCTCGGTCAATCGAGCCATGGGCGGCCTGTCTGAAAGAATCTTGTCTACCGGACTTGATAGCGCTTTAACCGTGCGGGACGCCTCGCGGGTGGAGCAGGCTTTTGGCGTACTGCAGCGTGAGTCGTTGATCCCTACGCTAGAAGACATGGTGCAAGCAACGCAGCCTTTGCGAGAGTGGGTGGACACCATCACGAGTGAATTGGCCGAACCCTTGAAGGCAACGCGTGATCTGGTGAAGCACGCAAAAGTGAGCCGACCACAATTGCTTGTGGTGGATGACGATGAGTACATGCGTCGTCTGCTCAAGCAGTTGCTTGTTAGCGCGCACTATGAGGTCGAGGCGGTGGGCACAGCGATGGACGCCCAGCGTTTCTTGATAACGAACAGGCCAGACCTCATCCTGATGGATTTTCTACTTCCTGACTCGAATGGAATTCTTCTGATGCGCGAGATCAGGGGTGGCCAGTTTAATTTGGACATCCCTGTGATCATGCTCACCGGTCAGACTGCAAAGCAGGTGATCGTGGATAGCAGAAAGGCTGGCGCAGTGGACTTCATTGCTAAACCCTTCAATCGCGATTTGCTTCTGAAGAAGGTTGCCCAGCATCTGGGTTCTGGGCAATAAAGCTTGTCACATCCCCCGAATCCAAGATCTCGTAAAAATAAGGGTGTGAATGGTCCCTTCAGATCCGCTTGACTGCAGCGTTCTTCTTTACTCAGCCAGAGAGAACGTGAAGGAATAGTTGGCACCACCGCGGCCAGGTGTGGGATCAATCACGCGACTCGTGTCAAGTTTGAAGGCTGGTCGTCGATATACATCTCACGGCCATCGAAAGGTCGACCTTCAACCCATCCTTGCTGGAGTTCTCATGAAACTGAATCGCGTCCTCATGCTGGCCACGCTGGCTGTCTCTGCCTCCTTTGCCCACGCCAACGACCCCAAGGCCACCATCGCCGACCTCGACGGTCGCCTGGGCAAAATCGGCGCTCCGCGCGTTGAAGGCACAGACACCGTCGCCGGCAAAACCGTGCCAGCCCTGTTCTTCGGCGAGCGCAAGATCAACAACAACTTCGACGTGGTCGACGGCATCCGCAAGAGCCACCAGGCCACCGCCACCGTCTTCGTGAAAGAGGGCGACGAATTTGTGCGCGTCAGCACCAACGTGCTCACGCCCGAAGGCAAGCGCGGCGTGGGCACCCAGCTCGCGCGCAACGCCGCCTACGAATCCGTCAGCAAGGGCCAGCAGTTCTGCGGTCCCATCGACGTGCTCGGCACCGCCTTTGATGCTTGCTACAACCCCATCAAGGACGCAGGCGGCAAGGTGATCGGCGCCAGCTACATCGGTCACAAGAAGTGATGGCGGTGGCGCGATGAAAAAACTTCCCCATCCCTTTGGCTGGCTCCGTCGACTGACGGTCGCCCAGCAGCTCTTCGGCGCGTTTGCGTCCATCCTGGTGTTGACGGCTGCGCTCGGCGCCACCGCTTTGGTGGGTCTGAAGAGCGTGGATGGCGAAGCCATCGCGCTGTCCCAGAAATGGCTCAAGGGCGTGGGCGCCCTGTCGGACGCCCGCGCGCTCGCGGTTGAATTTCGGGAGTTCGAGATCAAGCACAGCCGCACCGGGGACACCAGTTACCACGCCGAGTACGAAGACAAAATGAAGGAGTCCGGCAAGTCTCTGCAGGCCTTGTTTACCGGTTATCAGGGCCGCGTGTCGGGTGATGAAGAGACGGCACTGAACACGAAGTTGACCACCGCGTGGGCCGCCTACCTGCAGGCCAACGAGAAGGTCATCAAGCTCGGTCGCGACAAACTCCAGCAGGACGCCGCCGACATTGCCGATGGCCTGTCCAGCATGGCATTTGATGAGGTGATCACGAACCTCACGGCGCTTCTCAAGTACAACTACGACGGCGGCGAGGCCTCCGCCACGCTGGTGACTACGGTGTACGACCAGGCACGGTTTGCGGTGATGGGTCTGATTGGTCTGTCGCTGGTGGTCGGCATCAGTCTGACGTTGATGATCACCCGCAACATGCTGCGCCAGCTCGGGGGCGAGCCGCGCACCGCGGTGAGCATTGCCAGGGCCGTGGCAGAGGGCGATCTGACGACGCCGATCCATCTGCGCAAGGGCGACACCGACAGCTTGCTCGCCTGGTTGCAGGCCATGCAGCAAGGTTTGTCCAAGGCCGTGACCGATGTGCGCCGCAGCTCCGATTACGTGTCGCACGCCAGTGGTGAGATCGCTGCGGGCAACCAGGACCTCTCGGCCCGCACCGAACAGCAGGCCAGCGAGCTGCAGCAGACCGCCGCGACCATGGAGCAGCTGGGCACCACCGTGCGCCACAACGCCGACAACGCGCGCCAGGCCAGCCAACTGGCCCAGAGCGCCTCCAGCGTGGCGATCCAGGGTGGCGAGGTGGTGGGCCGCGTGGTGCAGACCATGAAGGGCATCAATGAGAGCAGCCGCAAGATCAGCGACATCATCGGTGTCATCGACGGCATCGCGTTCCAGACCAACATCCTGGCGCTCAACGCGGCGGTGGAAGCGGCGCGTGCGGGTGAACAAGGCCGTGGCTTTGCGGTGGTGGCCGCCGAAGTACGCAGCTTGGCAAAACGCAGCGCCGAAGCGGCCAAGGAAATCAAGGGCCTGATCGGCGCCAGCGTGGCCCGTGTCGAGCAGGGCTCTGCCCTGGTGGACCAGGCCGGTACCACCATGCAGGAAGTGGTGGCCTCGATCCGCCGCGTGAGCGACATCGTGGGCGAGATCAGCGCGGCGAGTTCCGAGCAGAGCTCGGGCGTCGAGCAGGTCGGCCAGGCGATCACACGCATGGACCAGGGCACGCAGCAGAACGCCGCGCTGGTGGAGGAAAGCGCCGCGGCGGCCGACAGCCTCAAACAACAGGCGCTGCAGCTGGTGGGTTCGGTGGCGGTGTTCAAGACCGGTTTGGCCCGCGCATGAGACGCGTTTGCGATCCCGAGAAGCCAACTGACCTAAACGGTGTCTCTACAGGTGTTGGTCGGCGAAAGATCTGAGGAATATTCTCGTTGCAGCATGTTGTTTACATCACAAGAATAAATTACGGAGTCCAATGCATTTCGATCTTCATGCTGTGAATGAAAATTTACGCATACAGACATTGCACGATTTATTACTTCTGAACACACCGCGCGAAGAAAGATTTGATCGAATTACAGCATTCGCAGCAAGCGAATTTGATGTGCCCATCGTACTGATCTCGTTGGTTGATCAAGAAAGAGTTTGGTATAAATCAACCGTTGGTGTCCGTTTCAGCGAGGGTGCTCGCCAGGAGTCATTTTGCAGTCATGCTGTGTCGATGGTGGAAACACTGATTGTACGAAATGCGTTGGAAGATCGTCGCTTTAACGCAATGTCTGTTGTTCTTGGTGAGCCGTGTGTCAGATTTTACGCTGGTGCTTTGTTGCGGTTACCTAATGGATTGAACGTTGGTACCTTGTGTATCATGGACAAGACCCCGAGAATATTTGATCGGATGGACACGGCCATCTTGGGTGGATTGCGCGACTTGGTCGTACAAGAACTATCAAACCGAAATTGAATCTTGCGTTATCATTCGACAACACTCGAAGATAATAAAGACACCTGCACACTGGCCGCTTCGACCATTTTGTCCAACGATGCTCTGGACGCCATGTCCTAGCGATCGTGCACCGCAAATGGCGATCCGATACTCCGTCAGGACTTACGCTTGGGATAGTTGGGAGAACGCAGTGTCGATACTCAGGCAAAGCGACCCATGCAGGTGCGCAGCTGGTCCAGCCCGCGGCGGATCCAGGTCTTCACGGTGCCCAGGGGCAGGCTGAGTTGTTCGGCCAGTTCGTTGTGGCTGAGGTCGCGCAGATAAGCCAGGCTCACCACCTCGCGCTGGCGGCTCTCCAGCTTGGCCAGGCACTGGTGCAGCGCCCAGGCCTGTTGGCTGGCGAGGGTGGTGTCCATCGGATTGGGCGAATTGCCTTCGATGGAGTCGGACATCGCGTCATCGAACTCGTCGGTGAGGTGGCTGCGCTCGGCGCTGCGCAGGCGCAAACAGTCGAGCGAGCGGCTCCGAACAATTAGGCCCAGCCAGGCCATTGGCGGACTGAGCGAGGCACGGTAGTCGCCGGCGCTGCGCCAGACCTGCAAAAAGGTTTCCTGCAGTGCGTCTTCGGCCCATTCGTTCTTGCCGACCACGCGCATGGACAGACCATAGAGCTTGGACGAGGTCAGGTCGTAGAGGGCTTTGAGCGCGCACTCGTCACGCAGGGCGACACGATCTATCAGCTCCATCAATTCATCGTCTGGATACAAGCTCATTTACGGACCTTTACAATCTGCGAGGCTGATAATACCAAGCGTTGGTGATGGTGGGCTGTGCTGTGAGGTGTAATCTTTGTATTCAGGTTCACTCATAGTGAATCTGATGGTCATCAAGTAGTCAGTCTAAACGGCATTAACCAGCTCAAATTCATTGTTTGCTTGGTGTCTTTCTTGTATCCATGACAAATTTCTCTAATCCACTTTGTTGATTTAAGGTGACTCCTGGCTGTCGTGAATATGAATGCCACCATTCTTGAGCCCATCCTGATTCCGCAAGACTGGACCGACAAAGTACTTTCTTCGGCAATGTTATGCAAGGAGTATTCCCTACATCCGCCGTCGCTCACCCGCTATGGGTTTCATTGCGGCTTGGCTTTCGGTACATGAAGAATCATTGGTTGACGATATGCTCTTGTATGTAAGACAGCGGACAGCAAGTGAACGAATAGCTTTGGTACAGGCTTTTTGCTCGCAGCTGCGTTTCAATGCGACACTGGCAAAAGTGGGTTGGTTTGACCGCTGACGCCGCAGCACATTGCTGATGCGTTGGGTTTGTTTCTTGTTCACACCAACAAAACTATGTTCAAACTCCAAAAACTCGGGTTGCACGAGATGAAGGACGGTCGTTTATTTCGCTGTGATGTGAAAGACCTTACACGGCTCTCCGAGCTTTATGGGGATGAATATATGCCTCGCCCACTATAAGTTTGACTGGAGTTCTCATCAATTCGATTTGATATAAATTCAATTCACGAAAGATTAAATTAACGTCAATTTGTCACGATTAACGGATCATGACATCATTTTCTGCCATGCAAGACGAAAACAAACTAATTTACTCGGCTTTAAATCAGACTTGTACATGGAACTCTCGTAGTGTTGTCATTCGAATTTACAGATTACCGAATACAGGCTGGACTGTTGAGGTGATTGACGAAAATCACAACACGACAGTGTGGGATGGTGAATTTGAAACTGATCAAGAAGCTTTGAATACGGTATTGAGTGATATTAAAATGGAGGGTATTAGCGCCTTTATTGCGGATGCGTCAAGTCAGAATTTGCGCCGATTTGGAAGAGTTAAAAAATAAAACTCTAAAATAATGACTTTTAACATTGATGTAATCACTCGGCCGCTTTAGTCGTTGTTCCTGATGGTATTTACTGGTTAACGCCTCGATTGCTTACACGCACTCTGGATGCTTTGTACATTGCGGGCTTTGTCAACCACTGTCAGATCTTTATTCCCATTACTTCATGCTCGCTGAGCAATCGGTGCTTTTTCTCTCCTATGTCGTAACTGCTGTCTACTTTGATTCAGGCCAACGTGGTGCTTCGCACATTGCCGGCGTCAAAGCCCCAGATCACATGGTTCCAATGCATACAGTGCTGCTTGCTCGCAGTCTCAGTCCGCTGCAGTTTCTCCGTGTGACACCAGTTTGTTAGCCATCGCATAAGAGTTGGTTTCTTGTTTATTACTGCCTCTGCTTTACGTTGCATAACATGTTGGCTTCCGTTGAAAACTGACCCACTGCGGGTGCAGCGTAATTCTTGAACTGGTTTTAGTTGATTAAGCCCAGACTTTCGCGGTATTCGATGGGGCTGAGGGGGCCAACGATATCTTGATCCGTTTTTCGTTGTATCAGAGGATGTACTCGTGCACCGCTCGGATGAACACCTCGATGGTGGTCGACTTCCAATCCCGCGGGTAGAACATCTCATTCTTCAGGCGTCTAAAGAATCCTTCGCAGGCCGCGTTGTCCGGTGAGCACCCCTTGCGCGAAATCGACCGTGTCAGGTTTGTACTGTGCATCCGGTCAAGCCGGGCCAGTCAGCGGTAATGGGCATCACGGTAGGAGTGAATGATCGGCTTGCTGTCGCACGATTGCACCATGTCAATGTCCGCATGGAGCATCGTGTTCACCAACTCGGAATCCGGTCGGGTACCAAGCGTCCAGCTCACCACCATGCCATCGACGCATTCGATCAGCCACATGTGTTCGACTTTTAGCTGGGTCTCGCGCTCCAGCCGGCGGCTGGACTGGATGCGATTGAAGTAGCCTTAGATGTAGAGCTTGAAAAGAACTGCCGGTTGATAACCAGTTCGGCCAGTGGAGGAGTGATCTGCGCCCTCAAAGTCAAGAGCGCCGAGATCGAGTTCATTGACGAAAGCATCGACGAAGCGTACCGGCTTGTCTTCGTCGACGTAGTCATCAAGGCACTCTGGCAACAACGTGACTTGGTGTCGGTCTGCGCCTTCGATGAATCATTTCATGGGTCCCCTCACTGCAAATGGGGTGGTCGATTTTTATTTTTGGGATGCACTTTGAGTAAGTGTTTTCAGACAGCCTCGGCCCATCGGCGACATTCACCGGCCCGGATTGGTCGGGGCGAAGCAGCCGTTCTTGCGGGACGTCACCGAGGCGCCCTACGACAGGCCGATCCGAGCTCGGCTCCGTGAAATCAGCTGCTGTACAAATTTCAATGGACTACGCCGACCACCGCGGTATGCAGATGCGGCAACCCAAACGTGATAACGCGTACGCCGCTGGCCCGCGTGGTCAAGGTCGTGTCCGCTGCACTCGTCTCGAGGAGTCGGCGGCGGGGGATGTGCTCAGCGGGATTGATGTTCGCCCGGCGAGGGACTACCATGGACATCGCGCGAGACCGACCTGGGATAACCCCCGGGCTGCCGAGCAGCGAGGAGGAGCCATGCTGGAATGGAACTTTGAGGCTGACTATTTCACCGCTTGCAATTGCGACTGGGGTTGCCCTTGCAACTTCAACGCCCGACCGACGGAGGGTCGGTGCATGGGCTGGGGGGCCTGGGCCATCAACCAGGGCCGCTTCGGCGACGTCTCACTAGATGGCGCGAGGTTTGCCCTGTTTTACAAGTTCCCGGGCCGGGTCGAAGAGGGCCATGGAACAGCCTGCGCGTATGTCGACAGTCGCGCCACGGCGGCGCAGCAGCAGGCCCTCGAGCAGATCGGCATGGGCAAGGCCGGCGGCGGCATCTTTGTCCTCTTCGGCGCCGAGCTGGTAACCACCTGGCTGCCGGCCAAGCGCGCTGCGATCGAGTTCGAGCTGAACGACGGCCGCGGGCGCGTGGACATCGACAGCTACGGTGCGGCCGAAAGCGAATTGCTGAGCTACCCCGATGGCACAGTCATCCGCCCGACCGAAGACCTGCCGCATGGCATCGAGTTCAAGCGTGGGTTGATGACCAACGCCCGGCGCTGGTGGTGGCGTGACGACGACCTGCTGGCGAGCTACGCGGACAAGTATGGCGCCGTTGCGGCGGTGCGCTTCACGCAGGACGGTTGCGTGGGTTGAAACGCTGGGGTATGTCGTCGGCCCCGGCTCCCTGCTGACATCGTGACGACCCAACTTCAAGGAGACGAGACATGGCACACGCAAACTGGCGCCTCGAAGGCGAATGGCTGAAGAACTGCACTTGTGCTTACGGCTGCCCATGCGACTTCAACGCCCGGCCGACACAGGGTCATTGCATGGGTTTCTTGGGCATGCGCATCATCAAGGGACACTTTGAGAACACGAGCATGGACGGCGTGACCTTCTTCGCTGTCGTGTCCTTCCCGGGCCCGCTGCACGAAGGCAACGGCCAGCTGCAGCCGATCATCGATGAGCGCGCCAGTCCGGCACAGCGCGAGGCGCTGTTCAACATCATGTCGGGGCAGAATTCAGCCGAAGGCACGCTGTTCCACATTTGCAGCTTGATCGTGACCAAGATGCACGAGCCGATCTTCGCGCCGATCACGCTTGAGTTCGACGAGGCCGCGCGGAAAGCGCGCCTCGTGATCCCCGGCGTGCTCGAAACCGAGGTTGAGCCGATCAAGAATCCGGTAACGGGCGCCGACCACCGCATCCAGATCGTGATGCCCGAAGGCTTCGAGCACCGCGTCGGCGAGGTGGCTTCTTCCAACATCCGCAGCGATGGCGCCATTAAGTTCGAGACCAGGGGCGGGCACAGCACGCTGGCCCATGTGGTGCAGACGCCGCAGGGCGTGGTCGCCTGACGCTCGCGCATGGAACAGGCGCCATCGTGACGGCAGGCACACTGATCGAAGGGGCGCTGCGTCGCGAGCGCGCCCTCGTCGTCGGCTGCCTCCTGTTCGTGATCTCCT
Organism: Hydrogenophaga sp.; assembly: GCF_018780385.1. Classification (GTDB taxonomy): domain Bacteria; phylum Pseudomonadota; class Gammaproteobacteria; order Burkholderiales; family Burkholderiaceae_C; genus Hydrogenophaga. The sequence continues at coordinate 106,778 of NZ_JADMJO010000025.1, forward strand.
TGTCTTGGGCCTACCTGCTCATGGGTGCCGGGATGATGGAGGAAATGGGCGACATGTTGATGCCGATGAGCAGCGGGCCGTGGACGCCAGGCCATGCACTGCTTGTGCTGGCGATGTGGGCTGTGATGATGGCCGCGATGATGCTGCCCAGCGCCGCGCCGATGCTCCTGCTGCATGCAACGCTGGCGCGGCGCCAGGGCGAACGCGGCGAACCGGCCGCAGCCTCGGGCGCCGTCGCGGCGGGTTACCTCACCACTTGGGTTGCCTTCAGCCTGGCGGCGACGACGCTGCAATACGCGCTCGAGCAAGCTGCGCTGCTGTCGCCGATGATGCAGACCAGCAGCCGCGTACTCGCCGGTGTGGTGTTGATCGCCGCTGGGCTGTATCAGTGGACTCCGCTGAAGCAGGCTTGCCTACGCCATTGCCGCTCGCCGCTCGACTTCGTCATGACCCAATGGCGCCCGGGTACGCGCGGCGCATTCGCGATGGGTCTGCGCCATGGCACAGTCTGTGTCGGCTGTTGCTGGATGCTGATGCTGCTGCTGTTTGTCGGCGGTGTGATGAACCTGGCCTGGATTGCCGGCATCGCGCTGTTCGTGATGGTTGAAAAACTCAGCCCCGCCGGACATTGGATCGGCCGCGGCGCCGGCTTGCTGCTGATCATCTGGGGTGTCGCGACGATGTTCGTCGCAGCCTGACGGTTTGGCGCGCGGGCAGGTGTTCGTGATGGCGCTCGGGCCTGCCGATCCAAGTGGGCGAGCAGTTTCTTGATCACCGGTTGCTCCAGAATCTCCTCGATGTCTTCAACCCTTCTCCGCAGTACGGGCGGTGCATCAGATCTATTTCGAACTCAGGATTGAGCAGCTTGGCCCAACTCATCGACTGAGCCGCTCCGAACCGGCCCTCCTGCAAACGCCTGCTCATGACCGATTGTTGAAGTCTAGCTGGCCGCGCACCTGCCCGGCCAACCTGCATGGCAACTGCGCGCTGCAGAGTCGACCCCTACTATCAAATTACGCGAGCCCAAGAGAGCCGTTGCCAGTGGCCAGGTCCCACCGTTCCCGCTGTCCAATAGAAACCGAACTGTGTGTCCAGCAGCGACCGAAATACGCATCGATCTATCGCGCAACCGCAAGAACACCAGCGGAGCATCCAGGCTCCACGCTTGGCACGCCACCCGAGGTGGAGTGCATTGCCAAGGGCAAGAGCAGGACGTATTACGAATTCGGCGTGAAGGTAGGCATCGCTGCACCTTGAAGCACAACCTGATCGTGGGCGCACGCGCCTTCACTGGCAACCCGTTTGATGGTTACACGCTGAGCACCCAGCTGGAGCAGGCCACCGTTCTGATGCAGGACACGGGCATGAAGCCCCCTATGGCGCATGTGGATCTGGGATACCGGGGCATACGCGGTACACGGGCTGTGGGTTAGCGCGCAGCGCAGCGCACCGGACCTGACGATGTTGGCCTGGCGAAACCGTGTCAAAACTTGAGGATGACATTTCCATCATGTTACAGTACATGATGCGAATCAATCGCATTCGCAATTCGTAAGCCGTTGGTGCAATGTCCCGTATGGGTGAATACACGGCTGTAGGTTTACAAAACAGTAAAGGCCCAGAGAAAAATGCGCAGTAACTTTGCCCGACATCCCGTCATGGTTGCCATACAAATGATGTTTGGCGTGATCGCATCCCATGCCGACGCCGCTGAACTGACTCAGGCTGAAACAGTGAAGCAAGTCGTACCGGCAACGACACTACCGACGGTAAATATTTTTACTGATTGGTTGGGTGCGCCAAGTTCCGATGCAGCAAAGAAACATCCTGGTGCCCGAACCGTCATCAGTGAAGATGACCTAGCGGACACCGGTGCACGCACCTTGGACGAAATCTTGCGGCAAGTGCCTGGCGTGACCGTCCTTGACGAGAGTGGCACGGGTGTACTGCCGAACATTGGTGTGCGCGGCCTCAATCCGCTACGCAGCGAGCAGGTGCTGTTGTTGCAGGACGGCATCCCGATGACGCTCGCACCATACGGCCAAACCGGCGCGTCGCTGTTTCCCCTCACGCTCAATGCTGTCGAGGCGGTGGATGTGGCGCGTGGAGGAGTGGCGGTGCACTATGGCCCCAACAACGTCGGGGGGGTGATCAACTTTGTCACCAAGCGCATTCCGGTAAAGCCATCCTTCTCGCTCAAGGAGACTTTGTCCTTTGCCAAGAGCGGCAGGATCTTGAGCGATACCTACGCGAGAGCCGGCGGTTTTGTCACCGAGAGTTTAGGACTGCAGGTACAGGCCAATGTGATCGACGGGCAGGGCGAACGCGCCCATTCCGACACCTCCGTACAAAACCTGACGCTCGATGCCAACTGGTTTCCAAATAACACTACAGAGATCAAAGCGGGACTGCAGCGTTACAAGACTCGCAACGAACTGCCCGGCGCTCTAACGCCGCGCGCATACGAACTGGACCGGACGCAATCGACCCGTCCGCACGATCGCTTCGATGGCGATACCACGCGTGCTTACGCGACTTACACACATCAATTCGGCGATGGGGCAGAACTCAGCTGGAGCAATTTCGGTCATCGCAGCCTGCGCACCTTTGCTTTCGGCAATGCGAGCAATGCAGACGTTGCATCCACTCAACGCCAATCGTCCCCAAGGGAATTCTCCGTGTATGGCACCGAGCCAAGACTCAGCTTCAACATCGATGGTCCAGTCAAGCAAAAAATCATGCTGGGCATGCGCTACATGCGCGAGGAAGTGGATTACAAGGTCGACAGCACCAATCTCGCCAGTGGCGCCTACACCGTCACCCGTGACTGGCGCTTCGAGAACGACGCCTACGCAACTTACGTCAGCGACACCTTTTCATTGTTGAGTGACAAACTGAAAATTACACCGGGTGTGCGTCACGAAGACGTCAGGCTTTCCTATCGCAACAATGCCACTGGCGTACAGACGCGTGATACGACCAAGGACTGGCTGCCGGGTCTGGATGTGGGCTATCAGGCGAACAATGACGTGTTCTTGTTTGCCAATGCTCACAGATCGCTGCGCCCAGTCCAGTTCACCCAGATTACGTTCGGTGGCGACCTGGCGGCAGAGCGTGCGAAAAACATTGAAGCTGGCGTACGCTGGGCCGTCACCCCCGAGCTGGATCTGTCGCTGACAGGATTTCGCTTCCAGTTCGACAACAAGCTGGAGTTTGTCAATGCCACTGTCGGATTCCGTAATCTCGGACAGGCGCGTCACCAGGGTGCAGAACTCGAGATGAAGTGGCGACCACAGGCGGTTAGAGGGCTAGAGTTCAAGACTGCTTATACGCAAGTGGACACCGAGCAGCAGTCCGGCTCGTTCAAAGGCAATAAGCTGCCCTACGCGCCGCGCCATCAACTGGCACTGGACACCACCTACCGGAGCGAAGGTTGGACCTGGAGCCTGAACGGGCATTACCAGAGCGAGATGTTCAGCGATGGCGCCAACACAGTAGCCGAGAACGCGAGCGGCTCAGTGGGCCGAATCCCATCGTACTGGTTGTGGAATGCGCAAGTCGGGTATGCCTTCAAGTGGAACGGTACCCGTATGAAGGCTGGTCTTGCGCTCAACAACCTGTTCAATCGTGACTACTACTTCCGTGGCGTCGACTACAGCCAGGGGCGCATGCCGCAACCGGGCCGAGCTGTTCTGGCGAGCCTGCAGATGGATCTGTAAATACAGATCGACAAAAGTGGGCTGCTCATCTGGTATCTGCTGTGGCGCGGCGACTCTGCTTGATAGGGGCATGAACTGTTTGGCCGACGTCAACAAGTTTGATGGGGATAGCGTGCCCAACTTTCTGAAGGTCCCACCATGACGCCGCCGTCTGTACCGCGCACTGTCTTACTGGCGGTGATGGTGGGTCATTTCATGGCCGCTTTCGCCGCGCTCGGCATGCCGCCGTTCTTCGCACTGATCCTAGAGCAGTCACTGAACAGCGAGGCGCACCATCTTGTCGGTTGGTTCTACGTTGTGCCGATCGCGTTTGCCGCGCTGAGCAGTCCTTGGTGGGGTCGGCTTGCGGACCGCTATGGCAAGAAGAAGCTTCTGATCCGAGCCCAGCTCGGGTTAGCCGCCAGCTTTCTGTTGGCTGGCTTTGCCACAGACATTTGGGTTTTCTTCGCTGCATTGGCACTGCAGGGATTGCTGGGCGGTACCTTTGCGGCTTCCAATGCGTACTTGGCGACCATTGCAAGCGGTTCAACCTTGTCAGATGGAATGAGCGCCTTGCAGTGGTCGGCGCGCGCTGCTCTTGTGGTCGCGCCTCTGACTTTAGGCCTGGCCTTACAGGCGGCTGAAAGCTCACCGATCGAAATGTATCGTTGGTTGGCACTGTTGCCCTTGGCTGCCTTAGCGTTGGCGCTCTGGCTGCCAACGGGCAACGCGGCGCATGAAATGTCAGTCGTGCACAAAGCTGTGGAGTTGGTTGAGGCCAAGCCAAGGCAGGTCTTTGCCCTGCAGTTCACTTTTGTGTTTGCGACGGTGGTGACTTTTCCCTATTTCGTCCCGTATGTACAGCAGCGCTTCGTTGGGTTATCCACCGGCATCGCCGGGCTGCTGTTCGGCCTGCCGCATGCTGTCTACCTGCTCGCGGCGCTGCCGTTGACCCGCTGGCTCGCTCACAGGAGGCGAACCGTCATCCTGGCTGCGGCGTTTGCCGCGCTGGCACTCTGCCTGGTGGGCCAAGCCCTGTCCGGCTCGCTCGGCGCGCTGATCGGGTGGCGAGTGGTGATGGGGTTGGCGATGACAGCGGGTTTCATTGCGCTGCACCGGCTGATCGCCGGGGCTGTGCATTGCAGTAGCGCCGGTCGTGCCTTCGGTTGGTTTGAAAGCAGCTCCAAATGGGGTGCAGTAGCTGCGGGCCTGTCGGCCGGCTTTGTTGCCCAGACTTTCGGTCTGGGCACGCCGTTTTTTCTCGGCGCTGCGATGGTGGCTTGCGCCGCGGCCTACTTGACACTGGCGACTCGCCACCGGTTACGCCCCAGCAGCTGACTCATCCCTCCCCAGAAAAAATCCGTGCAACACATATTCAATGCCCAACCCGCCGGACTGACGAGCCCGGCCGCGCGCAACGACGCACCGAACTCCATGCGATCAATGCAGTCCGCGCGTCGAAGAAACGCAACGAGGGGAGGTAGCGATCACATGACCATGGTGGGATGGAAATCCAAACTTGAACAAGGAACGAATAGATGAACGCACGAAGCGCACGAATTCTGCTGCCGGCGCTGACACTGGCGGCTGCTTGGCTGACGCCTGTGCGTGCCGAGATACGCGTTCGGCACGCACAGGGCGAGCTGGTGTTGTCGGAGCCGCCGAAGCGAGTGGTGGCGCTGGAGTTTTCCTTCGTTGACGCCTTGGTGGCGGTGGGCATGGCGCCGACCGGTATCGCCGACGATCGTCAGCCAGACCGCATCATTGAACCACTACGCGACGCGGTGAAAGGCTATACCTCGGTTGGCAGTCGCTACCAGCCAAGCCTTGAGACGATTGCAGCGCTCAAACCCGATCTCATCATCGCGGACCAGCGGCTGCACCAGGGGGTGTACGGCGAGTTGAAGGCCATTGCACCGACATTGATCATCGACGTTCGATCTTCCACCTACCAAGAGGACCTTCAAACACTGCAGATGGTGGCGCGAGCTCTGGGCAAAGAAGAGCTGATGCGTCAACGTTTGCGACGCCACGCGCAGGTGATGGACAAGCACGCACGCTCAATAGAGAACGATCAGAAGCTCACGGCGGTGTTTGGCGTCACCAGCGACAAAGGCAGTTGGTTGCACACCGAGGCGACTTATGCGGCTGGCGTGCTCAAGCGTCTCGGTTTCGACACCCCATTGAAGCCTGGGCGTAATCAAATGTGGTCCGAGCCCTACGCCAAAACAGGGCTTGAGCAATTGTTGGCGGTCAATCCAGACATCTTGCTGCTCGGGCGCTACAGCCAGCCATCCCAGATAGACAACTGGGCGAAAACTCCGCTGTGGCGAGGACTGAAGGCAGTACAAAACAAGCGCGTGTACTGGGTGGATGGCAACATGTGGGCTCGCTCGCGCGGTCTGATCTCCGCCGAGTTGATGACTGCACAGCTGCAGAGTCTGCTGCGGCAATGAAGCGAGCGCTGCTGGTCTATTTGGTAACGCTGCTGGCGCTGTTATTTGCTGCCTGGCTATCGTTGCTGGCGTTTTCTCCGCACCCACTGATGCTCTCAGGGCTGTGGGGGGGCGAGGATATGTCGGCAATGATCGTGCGCGACATTCGTCTGCCCCGTATGTTGGTCTGTGCATTGGTGGGCGTGGGTCTGGGGTTGGCAGGAAGCCTGCTTCAGGCCGTGACCCGCAACGCGCTGGCATCCCCCCACGTGCTGGGTATCAACCAAGGGGCGGGACTGTTCGTTGCGCTGTCGCTGGGAGTGCTGCAGCGTTGGCAATTGCCCACATTGGTGATGGCCTGCGCTGGCGCGATGCTGTCCGGCGCACTGGTGTTGTTACTTTCTGGTCTTCACCGCGGTCGTGCAAGTGGGGTGCGTCTTGTGTTGTCCGGCGTGGCGTTGTCTTCACTGCTTGCGGCAATGACTGACGGCGCAGTGATACTCAACGACGAGCTGGGTGTCAGCATCGTCGCTTTCATGGCCGGTTCCGTGGATGGGATGACATGGCAAGATGTAGCCGGTCTATGGCCTTGGGTTCTTTGTGCCACCCTAGGCGCACTGGTGCTTGCTCACCCGCTCAATTTGTTGCAACTGGGCAATGAAGCCGCGCATGCCCTGGGCCTGAAGACTCACACCGTGCGGATACTGTGCGCACTGCTGGTCGTGGTGGCCGCCGCCGCTATCGTCACTTATGTCGGCGCGATTCCTTTCGTCTGCCTCATCGTGCCGCACACAGCGCGTGCCCTGCTTGGGCGGCAAGACTATCGTCTTGTGTTGCCGCTGGCCGGTCTTCTGGGCGGTGTACTGATGTTGCTCTCCGACGCGGTGTCTCGCCTGATCAGCTACCCTTTCGAGTTACCCGTGGGTATCGTCACGGCTCTGATCGGCGCGCCGTTTTTTCTGTACCTGACCTGGAAGCAGCGGCGATGAGGGGACCGTCCACCTATTCCCCGCTGCTGCTGAGTATCGCGTTGTCAAGCGTGGTGGTGCTTACGCTTTTGTCGCTGGCTGTCGGTGCGGTCCCGCTGACACTGCACGACACTTGGCATGCCATATGGTCTGAAACCAGTCCATACAGCCATTTGGTCCTGCAGCTCAGAACGCCACGTGCTCTGCTGGCATGGCCAGTTGGTGCTGCATTGGCTGTCTCTGGTGCTTTGGTGCAAGGGGTAACACGCAATCCGTTGGCTGCACCGGACGTGATCGGAGTCACCAGCGGGGCCGGCCTTGCCGCCGCCTTTGTGGTGCTGGTGCTCGAAGACATGCCACTGTGGTTTCTGCCGTTGTCTGCGTTTGCCGGTGGCATTGCCGCAGCGCTGCTGGTCTACCGGTTGGCATGGCGCGGCGGCGTCAGCCCGATGCATTTGGTGCTGGTCGGCGTCGCGGTGACGCAATTGTTCGCAGCGGGGATTGACTACTTGGCCAGTGCCCAGTCAGACCGGGTAGCCCAAGCGGTGATCTGGCTTCGTGGCTCGCTGTGGGGACGCAATTGGGACCATCTGATATTGGCGTTGCCCCTGGTCCTGCTGTTGCCGGCGTCGCTGTTGCTCGCCCAGCGCCTCAATCTGCTGTCGCTGGGAGACCCTGCGGCGCAAGCGCTGGGAGTGTCCGTCAACAGTACACGCAAACAGGCTCTTCTTCTTTCGGTGCTGTTAGCCAGCGGTGCGGTGGCCGTTGCGGGCACCGTAGCATTCATAGGGTTGCTCGCACCGCACCTGGCGCGCCTGCTGGTTGGTGCCGATCAGCGCCGACTGTTACCGCTGTCAGCATTGCTTGGTGGCTTTCTGCTACTCGTGGCAGATACGCTGGGCCGCGGCTTGCTGTCACCACTGGAAGTGCCGGCTGGCATCATGACGGCGCTTCTTGGCGCGCCGTATTTCCTCCATCTTTTATCGCGCTACCGAAAGGTGATATGAATGCAAGGCTGTGTGTCGAGCGCCTGACACTGCATTACGGCTCCAGGCGAGTGCTGAACGAAATCACTCTAGCAATCGCAGACGGTGCTTTTACCGCGATCGTAGGCCCCAACGGCTGCGGCAAGTCCACATTGCTCAAGACCTTGCTGCGACTCTTGGTGCCAGGAGAGGGCAGGGTGTTGCTGGACGGACGGGACTTAGCCGCCATTTCCCCCCGGACCTTGTCTCGGCAGATCGCATTGTTGCCGCAGGGAGCAGAATCTCCGGAAGGGTTAACTGTAGAAGAGTTGGTGCTTTACGGACGCGCGCCACATCAATCATGGTGGGGTCGTGCAGGCCCCGTAGACCAATCTGCCGTGACACAGGCGATGGCCCATTCTGGCGTGACGGATTTGGCCGAGCGTCAGCTCCATGAGTTATCGGGCGGTCAACGTCAACGCGCGTGGCTTGCTATGGTACTTGCGCAGGAAACGGCCATCGTATTACTGGACGAACCAACAACGTTCCTGGATATCAACCACCAGCATGACCTGATGGAGCTGTTGGCCGGATTGAAACGTCAGGGGCGAACACTCGTGGCGGTGCTGCACGATCTCAATCAAGCTGCGCGCTATGCGGATGTGATGGTGGCAATGGGCCCCGATGGGCGTATTTATGACCAGGGACCACCACAACAGGTGATGACCGTGGCGATGATGCAGGCGATTTTCGGTCTGACCTGCCACGTCGACACTGACCCAGTCAGCGCCAGGCCGCGAGTCACCCCGCTTGCGAGCATCTCAGAGCCCGCAAAGCCGGACGTTGACTACGTGACGAGTCGGTCAAGATGGCAACTCGCATGAGCAATGGCATAACTGCAAATACCGGTTAAACGCGTATAGTCATTGAAAACCATGGATCAGCGGCTCACTCCATCGCAACTCGCGCTCTACCGTGCCGTAGACGAAGTACTTCACTACGTCTGGGACCCAATTGGTGTTTCGCGAATTCCTGAGGCCAGGGACGAATACCATGCGTACCTGCCAATCGTCTTTCAAATGTTGGTTGACGGCAATGACGCAGCGGAAGTCGCAAAGTACTTGAGCAGCGTCATTGTGGATCGGATTGGGCGCTCTCCAGATTTTCAACACAATACGAATATTGCAAAGCTGCTTGTTTCGTGGCGTCTCCGAGCTAGCTATATCCCATAGGGATTGTATTGAAAACTCCGTGCAGCTCTCGATGGCGTGAAAGCCAGCGAAGCAGAACAATCAGGTCATGAAGAAACAAGCCGAACTGGGCCTGAACCTGAGCACGAGGCGCTATCGCAAGGCGGTGAACCGCCGGCCCGTCTTCTTCTTCTTGGCTTCCTTCATGGTATCCACCTAATTAGTGGATACCGTCGTTGCCGCCTGAACCATTCCCTTCAAGAATGGGATGACCGTGCATACATGAACGCCCCCTATGGGTGGGGAGTTCATCCCTTCGCTTACCTTTTTGTGCTCATGCTCGACACAGAAGTCACATTCAAAATTTTCTTGAGGGAGTGGAAAACACGCTTAGTAAGGAAGTCCTCACATCTTGATGCAGTGTCCAAAGTTCCACGAAACAGCGAAAAGGCAGCGGATTCCACTTTTATTCAAGCGTTCATGTTCTTTGACAAAGATTACCCTTCCATGAGCATTGGGGATGATCGTCATCACGTTCTACGACTCACCATGGGAGCGTAAATTGGACTCAATGAGAGATCAGACAGGTCACCTTCGCGGTACGCATAAGATTTTTAGGCGGTGACGGTGCGCGCAGTTCATTCAAAGCGCAAAACTTAAAAATGCAATAAAACATTCCCATGAGCACATCGAAAACTGGCTGGTCTGATCGACGTCGCTGCCCGCGCTCTACAGCACAAAACCGTCCTCGAGGTGCTCCTTTTTTCCAGCCCGGAGCGATTCTTCAAGTCAACTGACATTCAGTCGACCATCGGCGTTTAGCGGTATGCCCTCATTCATTCGGTCAAGAAAATCCACACATCATCAATTTTCGCAACAGCGTGAGAGGCCTATGCTGTGGATAGCTGGCTTGTGGTCAATCGGCTTGATCCTCACGGCTGTGCTGACTGCCTTGCTGTACGACTATCAACAAGAGCGACTGCAATTCCGATTCAATTCAGAGCTTCAGCGAATCAGCGATGACATCCAGCGCCGCATTCAGACACCGGTCTATGGCTTGATGGGCGCCCGCGGGGTTTACGCCGCCACCGAATCCGTAAATCGGGCGGAGTTTGAGCGTTATGCTCAATCACGTAGCCTGGCAGTAGAGTTTCCGGGCGTTCGCGGTGTGGGTTTTATTGAAAGGGTGCAACGTCCAGAATTGGAAGCCTTTGTCAAACGCGAACAAGCCGACGGTATGCCCGGATTCGCGGTGCGCAGCCTTGGTAGCGTCGGGGATGACCTTTACTTCATCAAGTTCATCGAGCCGCTGACCAGAAACCACTCTGCCCTGGGGTTGGACGTGGGCTCTGAGGCGGTTCGGCGAGAGGGGGCCGAGCGTGCTGCGCGCAGCGGTCAGGCAGCACTCTCTGGCGTCATCCGCTTGGTACAAGACAACCAGTCTCGCCCCGGCTTTCTGATCTTCGTGCCGGTTTACCGGCGCGGGATGTCCTTGAATACGCCGGAGGAACGTCTGGCAGCCCTGCATGGATTGACGTACTCACCCATCGTCCTCGAAGAAATCCTGCAACCGAGCTTGACCTTGCTTCGCACTAGCGGTCTGAATATACAAATTTCTGACAAACCGATTGTTGAAGGTGGACAATCGCTTTTTGAAACCGGTAGCGTTTCTCAAAAGTCATTGCTGAGCGGAGAAGTTCCAATTTTCTCCCACGGCACTCGCCTGTTCATCAGGGCCCAGAGCACTCCAGCACTTGATGCCACCACCAACCTTCCGTTGGTCTATGGGTTGAGTGCCGCAGGCGCACTGCTCAGCACTCTGCTGTGCTGGGTGCTTTGGCTGCAGGCAACGGGTCGGATACGGGCCGAGGTTCGCGCCCAGCAAATGACATTGGACTTGCAGAAACTGGCCATGGTTGCGGAGCACACAGCGAACGCGGTGGTCATGACCGATGCAAATTTACGCATCACATGGGTCAATGAGGGGTTCACCCGTGTCTGTGGCTATACCTTGGAAGATGCGCTGGGTCGCACTCCGGGTGAACTCTTGGGGAGTGGACTGGCTGACCCCTCCTCCCTGAAACAGCTCAAAGATGCAAGCGAGCAAGGCGTGGCGTGCCGGGTGGAAATCCTCAACCGAGCCAAGGATGGCCACACGTACTGGATAGATACCGAAGTACAGCCCATTCGGGACAGCACAGGACAGCTGACCGGATTCATCGAAATCGGACTGGACATCACCCTTGAACGCGAGACTAAACTGCGCCTGGTGCAAGCGCTGTCAGAGTCAGAAGCGCAAAAACTAGAACTGGGTTTGCTAGCCCGCGTGGCGCGCGAAACCACCAACGCAGTGATATTGACCGGTCCAGAAGGTCTGATCGAATGGACCAACGAAGGCTTCACCCGCATCACAGGCTACACGCAGAAAGAAGCCCTTGGTAAAAAACCTGGAAACTTGTTGCAATGCCCCGAAACCGATCAACAAACGGTGGCGCATATCCGGGAGACAGTTGCACACGGTCAGCACTCGAAATCAGAAATCCTCAATCGCAGAAAAGATGGGCAGTATTTCTGGCTGGAGCTCGAAATCACGCCCTTGTTCGATACCACCGGGCGACACACCGGCTTTATGGCCATTCAGAGCGATGTGACGGACAAGCGCGAGGCGCTGGAGCGGCTCAAGCTAGTCGTTCAGGAGAAAGACTCTCTTATGAGAGCCATCCATCAAGGCACCATCTACTCGGTGGCCGACCTGCAAGGCAACATTGTTGATCTGAACGAAGAGTTCGTGCGCATCAGCGGCTACGAGCGAAATGAGCTGCTCGGTGTCAATCATCGGATACTCAAGTCGGGCAAGCAATCCGATGAGTTTTGGCGCAATGCCTGGGTCACCATCAAACGTGGTCAAGTGTGGCGGGGCGAGGTGTGCAACCGCAGCAAGCGCGGTCAGCTGTACTGGGAGGACTCCACCATCGTCCCTTTTGTAAGCGTCGATGGCTTGGTGGAGAAATACATTGCCATCCGAACCGACATCACCGAACAGAAGCGGGTACAAATCGAACTCGAATCCCAGCGCAGGCGGTTGGACAACATTCTCAAAGGGACACAAGCAGGCACTTGGGAGTGGCATGTTCCCAGCGGTCACATCATCTTCAACGAGCGTTGGGCTGAAATTCTTGGTTATCTGCTGGAAGAGCTTGAACCTACGACGATCGATACCTGGATGGGTCTGGTACACCCAGACGACCTGGGTTCATCAGATGAGTCGATGAAGCGGCACTTCAGCACTGAACTGGACTTCTACAAGGCCGAACTCCGCATGCGTCACAGCAACGGAAGGTGGATCTGGGTTCAAGTCCGTGGTCAACTCGCGATTCGTGAGCCCGATGGTTCGGCTGGTTGGATGTATGGCACCGCTATCGACATCACCGAACAACGTGAACGCGAACGCAAGATCGCTTCGGAAGAAATGCGCCTGCGCGCCATTTACGACGTTCTGCCGGTGGGTATATCCATCACCGATTCCGAAGGTCGCATCATCGACTGTAATCCGGCGTCGGAGCAGATGCTTTGCATCTCAAAGGCAGAGCACCTGAAGCGCAATCATGGGGGCAAGGAGTGGGTGGTCAACCGCGAGGACGGTACGCCCATGCCGGTGGAAGAGTTTGCCAGTGTGCGTGCTCTGACTCAAAAAACCGGGGTTCACGATGCAGTGATGCAAGTCATCACGGGTCCGCACAGCGCATGGCTTTCAGTCAGTGCCATGCCGGTTCAACATGAAGACTTTGGTGTGGTGATTGCCTATGTGGACATCACCGACCACAAGGCTCAAGCCGATGCACTGCTGGTCGCAAAAGACCAGGCAGAGCAAGCCAGCCTCTTCAAGAGCCAGTTCCTGGCCAACATGAGTCACGAAATTCGCACGCCCATGAACGCGATTCTGGGCATGCTGAAACTTTTGCACGACACTGCGTTGCAGCCGCGCCAGTTGGACTATCTGGAGAAAGCCACGGGTGCGGCCAAGTCGCTTTTAGGGCTGCTCAACGACATCCTGGATTTCTCTAAGGTGGAAGCTGGCAAGATGACGTTGGACCCCCAGCCATTCGATCTCGACCGGCTGTTGCGGGATCTGTCGATGATCTTCTCGACCAGCTTGGGTCACAAGCCGGTGGAAGTGTTGTTCGACATTGACCCGTGCGTACCTCGCGAGTTGTTCGGAGACAGCCTGCGATTACAGCAAATTCTGCTCAATCTGGGCGGTAATGCGATCAAATTCACATCCCACGGTGAGATCGTGCTGCAGGTCTGTCTTGAACGCCTCGAGGGAGATGTGGACCAACAGCGAGCCCGCGTTCGCTTCTCCGTGAAGGACAGCGGCATTGGTATCGCGCTGGAAAACCAGCACAAAGTCTTTGCTGACTTTACCCAGGCGGAGGCGTCTACCACCCGGCGCTTTGGTGGCACCGGGCTGGGTCTGTCTATCTGCCGACGACTGATCGAACTGATGGGTGGGCAGCTTCAGCTTGAAAGTGCCGAGGGCTGCGGTAGCACCTTCTCGTTCAGCGTGCTGCTGCCAGTGGTGCATGCCAAGACCCATGCCATCGAAGCACCAAGTTGCACGCAGAAAGAAACAGTGTCACAGAACACCCAATGCTTTCCCGTGCTGGTTGTGGACGACAACCCGGTGGCTCGAGAGTTGATCGCCAAGATGGGGGAATCTTTGGGTTGGCGGCTGGAGACAGCCGACAGCGGCGAAGCCGCGCTGGAACGCATCGCGTTGCGCACTGCTCGGAGAGAACCGTACCGCGCAATTTTTGTCGATGGGACGATGTCCGGCTTGGATGGATGGCAAACCAGCGCACGCATTCGTGCTCTATCTGCCAGCAGCGGTGACTCCGACGTCGTGCCTATCGTGATGATGGTCACGGCCCATGGCCGAGAAATACTTGCACAGCAAACTTCCGAGGTGCAAAGCCTGATCGACGGGTACTTGGTGAAACCAGTGACCGCATCTATGTTGCTCGATGCTGTGCACGCGGCTATGCAACCCCAAGAGGACAAGGCCAGCAAGCGCTCTTCAGTTCCAGTGGCACAGCCACTGAAGGGCCTGCGAATACTGCTGGTGGAAGATAACGCCATCAACCAACAGGTAGCCGAAGAATTGCTCAGTGGGCAAGGTGCATTGGTAGATATTGCCGACAACGGCTTGCGAGGTGTGGAAGCAGTGGAGGCGACCATGGCGAATGGCAAGCCTTACGACGCGGTATTGATGGACATGCAGATGCCCGTGATGGACGGCCTGGCTGCGACGCGCGTCATTCGCGAACGCCTGGGTTTTAGCGAGTTGCCCATCATCGCGATGACCGCCAACGCAATGGGCAGCGACCGTGAAGCCTGTCTGGCCGCAGGTATGGACGACCACGTTGGCAAGCCTTTTGACCTGGATCGACTGGTTGCCACTCTGCTGGGATTGAAGCTGGTTGAGCCTGCCGTTCATGCAGGGCATTCTCTGGAGTTGGCAACGCCAGATGGCATAAGCGAAGCTCACGAGCTCATCATCCACCAAGTCAAAAGAGGCCAGGCCAGGCCAAGTGGAGTGGCTCTGCTCAACCGCACCGATGCGCTCCAGCGCATGGGCGGCAGCACCAGTCTCTTGGACCGACTCAGCGCTCAATTTCTCGGTGATTTACCTAGATACATAAAAAGCTGCGAGTTAACTTTGTTGGATGAGCAGCGTGATCAGGCCAAGCGCTCGCTGCACTCACTCAAAGGAATGGCGGCCACCATTGGCGCTGATGCGCTTGCAGAAGTTGCAGGAGAAGAAGAACAACGCTGCGGGGCTGGTATGGAGATCAACATAGAGCAATTGCGTGATTTCGCTGCAAGGACCGAGCAGGCCTTACTCGAAGTTGGAGTAACGGCCCCTTCTGAAATTGCAACTGTTGATCACGTCGACGGTGAAGCAAGTAAGCCGTTGACCAATGCAGAGCGCGGAGTTCTAGAACGTTTACTGCTCTTGTTGCAGACGTCCGATCTGTCCGCCTTAGACGCCGTGGAGGAATTGCTGGCACTTGGTGCGGGCGATAAAACACGATGGGTTGCGTTAGATCGAGAGGTACAGAAATTGGCGTTCGACCGGGCCTCTGACCTTGTACGAAAGTCGCTGAACAGGAAATGATGTTTTTAATGATTCATTTCAACGGCCAGACCGCTAGAGAATCAGAGAATCAGAGAATCAGAGCACCAAAACGTCATCGCGTCGACCGATGCTCCGAACCCGATCGGCAGTTCACACTCTTATGTAGGAAGCGACTACAACAACCCCGGCTTACGACGTGAACCATGATCAGCGGGAGATCTTGACGGAGTCAAAAACATTCTCTGCAGTTTCTTTATTCAGGCGATTGAAGCCAACTGCAGACGCGTCGTGGCGTCGAGACCGGAGGCGTGGCCTAACAAGAAACGGTTTTCGAGATCGATGGTGCCTCCCAACGACTGCACGATCTCTCGGCAGATCGCCAAGCCCAGCCCGGAGCCCGCTGTGCTATTGCCCCGCTGCTGTTCGGTGGCGAATGGCTGGAATAGGCGCTCGCGCAGCGCGGCCGAGATGCCCGGGCCTTCGTCGCTGATGGTGAGCGCGGCGGTCCGTGTGTCCGCCACCAGCGACACGGTGAGCGCGGAGCCCGGGGGCGTGTTCTTGATGGCGTTGTGCAGCAGGTTGCGACTGAGCTCGCGCAGGGCCCATTCGTGGGCGCGCACCGGCGCGCTCTCGGTGGTGATGGAAAAGTCGAGCGAGCGCTCCGCGATGAGCGCTGACATGTCGAGTGCTACCAGCCGCACAACGGTAGACCAGTCGTGCACAGGTGCGCTTTTTTCTTGCCGCAGCTGCTCCACCTTGGCAAGCGCCAGCATCTGGTTGGCCAGTTCGGTGGCACGCTCTACCGTGTGGCCGATCTCATCGAGCGCCTGGCGCGGCTCTACATCGCCGCGTTGGGCCGACTGCACCTGCGTCTTGAGCACTGCCAACGGCGTGCGCAACTGGTGCGAGGTGTCGCGCACAAAACGTTTTTGGTGGTCCAGTAAATGTGAGAGACGCTGCATGTGCTGGTTGGTGGCGTCCAGCAGTGGCAGCAGTTCGCGCGGCGCGCCTGCGGTGGGCAGGGGCGACAGATCGTTTTCGCTGCGCGCACCCAACGCGCTGCTGAGGGCGCGCACCGGCCGCGTAGCGCGTTGCACCACGAACACCACAACAAGTGCGATCACCAGCACCAGTGCGGCCTGGCGCCAGAGCGTGTCAATCAGGATCTGTCGCGCCAGGGTCTCGCGCAACTCCAGCGTTTCGGCCACCTGGATGGTGGCCATGCCTTGTTCGTACACGCCCGAGACTGGTTGCAGCAGCACCGCCATCCGCACAGGCACCCCCTGGTACTCGTCGTCGTAGAAGTTCACCAGCGCCGCGTACAGGTTTTTCTGTGGAATGTCGCTGCGTCCTGGGGGCATATCGTCGAAACCCGAGACCAGTTCGCCTTGCAGACCACTTACGCGGTAAAAGATGCGGCTGCGGTTGTCGGCCTCGAAGGCTTCCAGCGCCGAATAGAGCACGGTGGATTCCACCCGCAGTTCGCTACCTGATCCGGTGACGCGCAGTTGCTCCCCGAGCGATTTGGCGGTGGCTAGCAGGGTGCGGTCGTAGGCGGTATCGGCGGCGGCCAGCGCCTGGCGGTACAGCACCACTGTGTTGATCAGCACAAAGACGAACACCGGCAACAGGATGCCGAGCAACAAGGTGCGGCGCAGAGATAGGGTGCGAGTCCTGTGGCCCGTGGCGCGAATGTGCATCAACTCTCGGCCTTAAGCAGGTACCCCAGGCCGCGCAGCGTGACGAGTTGCGCCCCGGTGTGGGCGATCTTCTTGCGCAGGCGGTAGGCCACCACTTCAATGGCCTCCGGTTGCACCTGGCTTTCACCGGGAAACACCAGCTCGAAGAGGCGCTCCTTGGCCATGGCGTGCCCTGGTTTGCCCAGCAGGGCTTGCAACAGGGACAGTTCGCGCGGCGCCAACTCCATGGGTTGACCGGCAAAGTACACCGCGCCGCTGTCTTTTTCCACGTGCATGCCGCACCACACCGGCCCCCGGTCGGCGTTGCCTGTAGTGTGGTCGGCGCTGCCGGAGCGGCGTACGAGGGCGCGCAACCGAGCCTCGAGCTCGTCGAGATCAAAGGGCTTAGGCAGGTAGTCGTCGGCGCCAGTGTTCAGCCCCAGGATGCGATCTCCCACTGTGCCGCGCGCGGTCAGGATGATCACTGGGGTCTCAAGACCGGCGGCGCGCGCTTGGCTCAGCACCAACAAGCCGTCCATGCCCGGCAGGCTCAGGTCAAGCAATACCGCATCGGGCAAGCTGGCCTGCCACAGTGCCAGCGCGCGGGCACCGTCGTCGCAGCTGAGCACCTGCATGCCGCGCCGCTCGAAGCTGCGCCGCAGAGTGGTCTGCATGGTCGCGTTGTCTTCGATCAGAAGCAGTTTCATTGAGCTGGATTATGGCCACGGGCCCAGCGCTTTCAGAGCGAACTACAGGGTTAGTACGGATGAGATGGACAGCGGACTGACAGCCTGCGAACCGAGCATGCAGCGTGTCCGATCACCGCGCCGGACGCATCAGGCTTGTTGCGGTTATCCATTCCACTTTTGAGGTCAATATGAAAAAAAATGCTATCGCCCTGGGCGTTCTGGGTCTGTTCAGTGGGCTGGTGTCTGCCCAGTCGTCCGTGACCTTGTACGGCGTCGTTGACGTCGCCTTGGAACGCGTCAAAGGAGCGACTTCTCTTACCCGCGTCTCGTCCGGTCAGCAGCAGGGTTCACGCTTGGGCTTTCGTGGCACCGAAGACTTGGGTGGTGGCCTCAAAGCCATGTTTGTTCTGGAGAGCGGCTTCAATGCCGACGTCGGCACATTCGGCCAAGGCGGCCGAATGTTTGGCCGTCAGAGTTTTCTGAGTTTGGGCGGTGGCTGGGGTGCTGTGCGACTGGGCCGCCAATACACACCAATGGACGACGTGGTCAGTATCGTCGGCACAAAGACCTACGACGTGTTGAGCGTGGTCCCGATTATTGGCAATGGTGACTACAACCGGGTCGACAACGCAGTGACCTACGTTTCTCCTACCGTTGGTAACACTGTGTTCCAGCTGCAGTACAGCTTGGGCGAGGAACGTGTCAGCACCAACACCAGCGCTGATTTCGCCAAGCAGGTCAGCGCACACGCGCTGTACGCCAATGGCCCGCTCACCGCGGGAATCTCGCTGATGCAAGTGACCGATGCAGATGGCGTATTGGCCGGCAAACAGGGCCGCGATGCTTTGCTTCTGGCTGGTGCATACGACTTTGGCAGCTTCAAGCTGTCGGCCTACTACGACGCCGAGGACAAGGCCGCAAAGAAGCTCAAGGTCTATGGCCTCTCCGCCGCATTCAAGTCTGGTGAGACCACGGTCTCGGTGGGTGCAGCGCAGGCCAAGGACGTGAACGGTTCAGCCGCTGCCGCCAGCGACGACGCACGCCTCTACACCTTGCAGGCCAATCACAACCTGTCCAAGCGCACCGCCATCTACGGCCACCTCACCGTGGTCGACAACGACACTGCTTCCGCGCTGGGCTTTAACAGCCCCGTAGCGGGATCGAATTCCAACGGCATTCAGTTCGGTTTGCGCCACCGCTTCTGAGCTCCACAGTCTCGCGGCAAGGGTTTTCCCTAGGACGCGAGACAGCGGATTGACAGGGCTCAACCGCAAGATAGCAACGGCAGATCACACACAGCAGGAGACACACCATGCGTCGCGACACTTTCCTCAAATCCCTGGCCGCACTGGCGGCCGCCGGCGCCGTGCCCCATGCGGCCTGGGCCAGCGCCAACATTAAGATGATGATTCCCGCCAACCCCGGTGGCGGCTGGGACGGCACCGGCAGGGCGCTCGGTGAAGCCCTGCGCGACGCGGGTGTGGCCTCCTCGGTCACCTTTGAAAACAAGGGCGGCGCGGCCGGCGCCATTGGACTGGCGCAGTTCTTCAACGCCAGCAGAGGCGATCCGAACGCGCTCATGGTCATGGGCGCCGTGATGCTCGGCGGCATCATCACCGGCAAGCCGCCGGTTTCGATCACGCAGCTCACCCCGATTGCCCGCCTCACCACCGAATACAACGTGTTCGTGCTGCCGGCCAACTCGCCCTACAAGACCATGAAGGACGTGGTCGAGCAGCTCAGGAAAGACCCGGGCAGCATCAAGTGGGGCGGCGGTTCGCGCGGCGCCACTGAGCATATTGCTGCCGCGCAGATTGCGCAGTCTGTCGGCGTGCCGGCGTCCAAGATCAACTATGTGCCGTTCCGCGGCGGCGGTGAGGCGGTCGCCGCTATCCTGGGCGGTAATGTCACCTTGGGCGGCAGCGGTTTCAGCGAGTTCCAGCAGTACATCGAGAGCGGCAAGATGCGCGCGATCGCCGTCACCTCGGCTCAGCGGGTCAAAGGTATCGACGTGCCCACGCTGAAAGAGCAGGGCATCGACGTTGAGATTGGCAACTGGCGCGGTGTCTACGGCGCGCCCGGCATCACCCCTGCCCAGCGCGACGCGCTCACCGCCATGGTGGTGAAGGCCACGCAAAGCAAAGCGTGGGCGGCGGCCGTGGAGAAAAACAACTGGACGCCCGCACTGCTGACCGGCAAGGCGTTTGACGAGTTCGTGGACAAAGATTTTTCCTCGTTGCGCGCCACGATGGTCCGCGCCGGCATGGTCTAGAACCGGGAAGCAGCCCCTTCGCCGGTTTGCGCCTTCCCCTTTCTCGCCTGCGGCGGTTGGAGGACGGCATCTGGGACCGGCGGAGCCGGGCTCTCGACGCCCCTGAATGAGCGATGACTCATTCGTTGCGCGTTTCGCTCCGATCGAGCAGAAAGCTGACATGAACAACGACACATCACCTCCCCCCAACCACCGCCCCGGCCAGCTGGCCATGGGTATCGGCGCGCTGATCGTGGCCGCCGTGCTGGCCTGGGGTGCAATGGACATTCCTTCCGACGCGGGCTATGCCGGCGTTGGCCCCAACTTTTTGCCTTGGTTGATCAGCGCGGCGCTTGGCCTGTGCGGCGTAATGCTGATCCGTGAGGTGCTCACAGGTGGTTACCGGCAAATGGAAGAGCCCTCTGGGGCGGCCGGCGGCGACTGGCGCGCACTGGCCTGGGTTTCGGCAGGTGTGTTGTTCAACGCATCTCTAATTACCACCATCGGTTTCATCCTGAGCTGTTCGCTGTGTTTTGTACTCGCGGTGCGTGGCCTGCGTGCTAGCGAAGGCGAGCCAGCTGGTGACCTGCGTCAGACCGTCAAGGATGCAGTGACCGGCATGCTGATTGCGGCACCTGTCTTCTGGCTGTTTACCAAATTGCTTGCTGTGAATCTGCCGGGCATCACGGCCAGCGGCTGGATCTGAGCGCCAAGGCAGCAATGACATGATGGACACCCTCACCCAACTGCTCGGCGGTTTTGCCACCGCGGGCACTCCCATCAACCTGCTCTGGGCCTTTGCGGGCTGCGCACTCGGCACGGCCATCGGCGTGCTGCCCGGTCTTGGCCCGGCCGTGACCGTGGCGATGCTGCTGCCCATCACCGGACAGGTGGAGCCCACCGCGTCGATGATCTTTTTCGCCGGCATCTACTACGGCGCCATGTACGGCGGCTCGACCACCTCGATTCTGCTCAACACACCGGGTGAGACCGGCACCATGGTCACCGCGCTCGAAGGCTTCAAGATGGCCAAGAGCGGGCGCGCTGGTGCCGCGCTGGCCAGCGCGGCCATCGGCTCGTTCGTGGCGGGCAGCATTGCGACCATCCTGGTCACGCTGTTCGCACCCATCCTGGCCGAGTTCGCTGTGCAGCTTGGCCCACCCGAGTACTTCTGCCTGATGCTGCTGGCCTTCACCACGGTCAGTGCCGTGCTCGGCCAGAGCACGCTGCGTGGTCTCACTGCGCTGTTCTTTGGCCTGGCGCTCGGCCTCATCGGCATCGATCAGATCACCGCTCAGGTGCGCTACACCGCCGGTGTGCTCGAGTTCATGGACGGCATCGAGGTGGTGCTGGTGGCGGTGGGCCTGTTTGCGGTGGCTGAAGCGCTTTACAACGCGCTGTACGAAGGTAGCAGCCCGGCCTTCATGAACAAAATGACGCGTGCCCACATGACGCGCAGTGAATGGAGCCGTTCGTGGCCCGCCTGGCTGCGTGGCACGGTCATCGGCTTTCCGTTCGGTACTATCCCCGCCGGCGGCACCGAGATCCCCACCTTTCTGAGCTATGCGACCGAGCGCAAGTTGGCCAGCCCGGAGCACAAGGCCGAGTTCGGTACCACCGGCGCCATTGAAGGCGTGGCTGGTCCCGAAGCAGCCAACAACGCGGCAGTGACCGGCACGTTGGTGCCCCTGCTCACGCTTGGCATTCCCACGTCGGTGACGGCGGCTATTTTGCTGAGTGCGCTGCAGAACTACGGCATCAACGCCGGGCCGCAACTGTTCCAGACCTCGTCCACACTGGTGTGGGCGCTGATTGCCTCACTCTACATCGGCAACGTGATGCTGCTGGTACTGAACCTGCCGATGGTGGGGCTGTGGGTCAAGCTCCTGAAGATCCCGCGTCCGCAGCTCTACGCCGGCATCCTGATCTTCGCCACGGTGGGTGTGTATGGCATGCGCCAGAGTTCATTCGACCTGTTCCTCATGTACGGCCTGGGTCTGCTGGGGGTGGTGATGCGCCGCTACGATTTCCCCACAGCGCCGGTGATTGTGGGCTTGATCCTGGGTCCGATGGCCGAGGCTCAGTTACGTAATGCACTGTCCATCGGCGAGGGTAGCTTCGTGGTCTTCTTGGAGCGCCCGGTGTCGGCCACGCTGCTAGCGGTGGTAATCGCGGTGTTGGTCGTGCCTAGGTTGCTGGCGCGACGGCTCGACCTGTAGATCGCAGCACTTCGCGGAAGTGTCAGCGTATCGCGCTCTGCACCTCGTGTGGCTACGGCCACGAAGCCGGGGCGCAGTTGCAGGAAATGACCCGACTGATCGGGAAAATATTGACCCTCTCCAGCAAGCACGATCCTTGTGTCCTGGTCGCCGGAGTGCGCGTGCAAATCAATGTGTTGGCCTGGCTCGACATGCCAGCAAACGACTGCAGAGTCAGATGATTCAGTGAGAACGACTCGGGGAGGTAGCTCTTCACCCGCTTGGAAAAAGTGGGCCGAATCGAAGACACGGTCTTGATGCATTTGCGTCTCCTGTTGAGAATGCACTCCTCTGGAAGCAAGCCTCGGGCCGCACCAAATTCGATCTCCCTCCTAGTTCTGAGGGACTCTATGTTGAAGAGGAAATCGTACGGTTGATGCCACATCCCGTTCACCCGAAAGGTTTGCTGCCCCTACCGACCATGGCGCCCAGCCATATGAGTGTCACGCCAAACAGCAGGGAAATCAGCCAGGTTGTCCGACCACCCATCTCTGGTGTGCGCTGGGTAGATCCATAAGCAACCATTGGTCACAAGGTGGTTCATGAAGGCCATGGCACACTTTCCCCGCCGCTTCTGGCCGTAAAGCATCTACGGGGTTGAAATGTGATGTGCGGCGTGCGTTCTGTACGGTAGCTAACAGTCAAATTCTACAGAGGACAGCACAATAAATTTGCTTCATTCGATGGTGCGTGATTCGTGGCGATGCACGCATACATGACAATTTTGTAGATGGCAAAGCGAGCGCAATGCATCAACTTCATAACTATCTTATTGAGCGCTTGCCGAGACGGCATATGGCGCGGTTTCTCGAAAAGTGTCAGCGTTTTGACCTTGTGCCTACGATGGATCTTGGATCTGAAGGCAAAGTACTTTCACATGCGTACTTCCCATGCAGCGGCGCCATCTCCTTGGTCACAGATCGTCGAGGCCAGCAGCCTCTAGTGGTCGGTTCTGTTGGAAGTGACTCAATGCTCGGCGCCGAGTTGCTGCTCGGAGTGGTGCCAGCTCCATGGCGATCGGTCGTGCAACATTCAGGGTCGTGCTGGCGCATTGAAGCCGAAGAACTTCGACTGGTCACATCTGAGATCGCAGACTTACGGACATTGCTGCAAAAGAATTTCATTGTTCAAGTTCATCAGCGTCACGCGTTGGCTTTGGCAAAGGCTGACCCAATGCTCCACCAAAGGTCCCCGGAAATCAAAACTCACCAGCATCAGCTCAGTGGTGCTGCACACGAGCGGGGCTGAGCATCTGGGTGGGATCTACAGAACTCTGCTGACGATCAGGTTCAGTTTCACAGTGTTGATGCCGCGCAGCGCGTCTCCCTGCCTTACATCCGGGCATGGGCACATTGATCAGCGAACCGACGTAGGCTGCAGCCACCCAACCCGAACACCATCACACCCATAACAACACTTCGCGAGGTGCTTTACCGCCCCTTCTCAGCACCACTGATCCTCGTCGCCTCATTGACTGCTTGCGGTGGAAGTGGTGGTGTCGAATCTGGTCCCACACTTGACGCTCAGGCAGGTCAAACGTTCTCTTCAATCGAAGTGGACTGCATCAACTGCGGAGCCACCAGTCCCATTATGTTCACACCGGGATCGAATGCTGGTGTCTGGATGTCAACTCAAGAGGTGCCCAAGCAACTGTCCAGGTGGCCATCGCGGGACTTAGTGGGCAGGATGTCTTTTTGACAATTGCCAACCCCACAGGCACAAATATCGCTTTGCCTGTGGAGGGAAACTATCAGACAGACGCAGCTTTGTTGTCCGTTTCTTCAAGTGTCCGGAGCCCGACCTCGAGCAAAGGTAACAAAGCAGACGAGGCGATATCTGGTTTCAACGCCGAGGGCTTCAAGGGTTACTTGAACAAGAACGCTGTTCTCTCAAAAGGTGGGCTTGGGGTCACTCCCATCCTGAAAGCCACTACCGGCGACACCCGTCGATGGATCGACTGCCTTGACACCGACTTGGCCGTATGCAATTCCACAGACAACGGTCGAGACACCACTTTGGTCGAGCAGCGCCTTGCTCAAGATGGTCGCATGGTGAACTTTTGGGTAGAAAACAGCGAGCGCGGACCGAGCCGCATCACCGACCAGATGGTCAATGAACTCATTTCAGCGTACGTTAACCCTCTCGGTATTCACGACTCGATCCGATCCTTGGGAGGGGAGCCCTGGGGTTCAACGCTCTATCCGGATGATCTGATCAGCGACAACCAGCGGATTGATATCGTCATAGCCAATTTGAATCCCGACGGAAATCCCAGCGGTGTACAGGGCTACTACTTCTCGGGAAACAACTTCCAGTCAACGGTATTTCCTGCATCCAATGAGGCTGTGATGATGTTCATTGACTCTGAAGCGGCGTACCTCAATCAGGACTTGACCACCTCCAAGGCTGTGATGGTGCATGAAGCGACACACATGACCAACTTCTATCGCCGTGCTGCTACTAGGGCGACACCAGCGTCATTCGCCTTGTGGCTGGAAGAAACCACGGCAACCATTGCGGAGGACATTACTGCCAACCGCATCACTCCGGGCTTCAATCCTGTTCGTGATCAGCAAATGAGTGACTACCTTTCATCCCGCAGCGGGAACTGTAGCTTGACGAATTTTCAGATGACTTTCGGTACCTGTTTCAGTTACGACGTCAATGGCGTGTTTGGCGGATATCTGGTGCGCCAGTTGGGGGTGGACTTCTACAAAGCACTGCTCAACAGCACTCAAACCGATTCTGTCGCTGCATTGGACCAGACGATCAAAGCCTTTCGTCCAACGTCCAGCCTCGGACAAGAACTGAGATCTTGGGCACAGGTGACTTTTGCAGGCACGCCGACCATTGACCTACCGGCGGGCCTCGGTTACCCAAACGTGGTGATGGGCCCCAGTGGCTTTGATCTTCCTGAGATCGATCTTGTATCGTATGCCGGTATCAGCCGCTTCTCGAGCAACTCACCGACGTCGGTGCGGTCGCGGGCAAGCGTGTCTTGGAAGCGTTCAGCCACGATCGGGACATTCACTGAAAACGTGATCGTGCCACCGGGCACCGCGCTCACAATCACCATCAACAACTAAGGCGTCAGGAAACGATCAAACATGACCATCTGCAGTGCAGAGGTGAAGATCACAACCGTTTTGCTTGCTTCAGTCTGGGCTCTGTCTGGGTGTGCAGCCCAAGCGACATCGTCCTCGTTCGAGCTTTCTGGACGGATTGGCATTGAGGGTACTGCCAACTTCCCGCAGCCCGTTCTAGTGGATGGGCAGGGGAAGAAGTGGATTCTCGATTGCACCAAAGGTGCTGCAAGCGCCTTGCAAGGCCGTGAAGTGCTTGCAATCGTGATCATTGGCGCCTCGGCGCCTTCACAGACCTTGGGCGTGCCCAAGGTCTGTGTACAAAAAATCACTCCGAGGTGACTTGCACTCAACGAAGCTCGACACGACGCAACGATTATTTAAACGTTCTTATCATGGGAGCTCGCGAACGAATCCATTGTCACCGCGCATTCCACCCGACTTGATTAGAAAGTGCGCCATTGATCTCGGCAAACTGCTGTCCGGTACGAAGGCTTGAACATCATCGCGTGCGGGGAGGTGGTTTGGCTGCGTCGTCAACTACTTCAAGTTCAATGGGGTCATCTCAGCGCAGCAGGGTGAAAGCCAACCCGGCAGCCGCACAGGCGCCGAGCAGGGGAAGCACGCCGGTCTTGAAGCGGAACAGCGCTACCGCAGCGGCCACGGTGATCGCGGCCGAGACGGCATCGAAGGCACCCGCAAAGCCTTGCGGCCACCACACGTGGTACGCGAAGAACAGCGCCAGGTTGAGGATGACGCCGACCACCGCCGCCGTGATGGCCGAGAGCGGCGCGGTGAAGCCCAGCTTGCCGTGGGTGGCCTCCACCAGCGGGCCGCCTGCGAGGATGAACACGAAGGACGGCAGGAAGGTGAAGAAGGTGACCACCGTGGCCGCCAGTGCCGCGCCGGCGAACAACGCGTCCGGCCCCAGCACGGCCTGGTTCCAGCCCCCCACGAAGCCGACAAACGCCACCACCATGATCAGCGGACCGGGTGTGGTTTCGCCCAGCGCCAGGCCGTCGATCATCTGCGGACCGCTGAGCCACTGAAAGGTCTCCACCGCGCCCTGGTACACGTAGGGCAACACCGCGTAGGCGCCACCGAAGGTCAGCAGCGCGGCCTTGGTGAAGAACCAGCCCATCTGCGCCAGCGTGGCGTCCCAGCCCTGCCAGACCACCAGGGTGCCCATGCCCAGCAGCCAGAGCACCAGGCCCACGGCCAGCACGCGCACCAACCGGCCGGTGTTGAACTTCGCGTGTTCCGGTGTGGGGGTGTCGTCGTCGATCAGCGCCGGGCCGTACCCTTTGATCGCCCCGCCGTGCCCACCGCCCAATGCAAACACCTGCGGCCAGCGTTTGGACCCCAGCCAGCCGATCAACCCGGCGGCCGCGACGATGGCGGGGAACGGTGTGTCGAACGCGAAGATGGCCACGAACGACGCGGCTGCAATGCCCCACATCCAGCGGTTCTTGAGCGCTCGCGTGCCGATGCGGTGGGCGGCGTGCAGCACCAGCGCGGTGACCGCAGGCTTGATGCCGTAGAACAGGCCCGCCACCACCGGCACGTCGCCAAAGACCAGGTAGATCCACGAGAGTGCGATCAGGATGAAGAGCGAGGGCAGCACGAACAAGGCACCCGCGACGATGCCGCCCCAGCCGCGGTGCATCAGCCAACCGATGTAGGTGGCCAGCTGCTGGGCCTCGGGGCCGGGCAGCAGCATGCAGTAATTGAGCGCGTGCAGGAAACGGTTCTCGCTGATCCAGCGCCGCCGCTCCACCAGTTCGGTGTGCATGATCGCGATCTGCCCGGCCGGACCGCCGAAGCTGATGAAGCCGAGCTTGAGCCAGAAGCGCAGGGCTTCGGTGAAAGAGACGGGGTCGGGCCGGTTCATGGTCGTGTTGGTGGGCTGGAGTTGCCGGGATTGGCGAACAGGGCGTCGAACACGGTGCAGGCCGCGTCCAGCAGGGTGTTGTCGTCGGCGTGCAGCGCGCGAAGACCGGCCAGCACGGCTTCCAGTCCACCGGCCTCGGGCGCAGGAATGCCGCCCGCGTCCAGGTAATGCACGACCGCACCCAGTCGACTCAGCCGGGTGTCTTGCTCCAACCCGAAGCTGGCCAGCAGCACCTCGAACGTGACGCGTGTACCCACATGGGTGAAACGCGCGCCGTCGAAATCGAAACCCAACGCACCGCGAGGGACAGATGCCACGTCCTGCAGCCAGACGAACTGCGCTTGTTGGTCAATGAAGCGGCGGATCAGCCAGGCGCTGGCCAGTCGGTCCACCCACGGGCGGGCGCGAGTCGCCCAACGTTTGCCCTGGAACTTGCGCGCATCCAGTCGGGGGATGCCTTGGTCGGCCTTTGCACGGGGTTCGTTGTGCGAGAAGCGAGTGTCCAGCGCCGCTCGCGCATCGGACAGGGCCGCGTCGGCCTGCAGCGTGGCTTCACCGGGGTAGTGATCGATGGCCTGAATGTCGCGCAGCGCCTGCTCGATGGCGCGCCACTGACGGCGTGCCTCGGTCTCAGCGGTTGCGGGAAGTGCGACCAGCCAGCCGTCCAGGGTCTTGCGCCACTGCTCGTACGCAGCACTGCGGTCGAAAAGGGCGAGAACCTCGTCGCGCTGGACTTCGTCGCTGGGTGTGAGCCACATCACCTGGGCCGAGCCGCCATGCTGGCGGACCTCATCGACCACGGGCTTGAAGCGCTCTTCCCGATCCTGCGGCAGCAGGTAGGCGCCGTCACGCAACAGCGGGCAACCCAGTGCCTTGAGTGAGCGCCAGACACGCAGCCGCACGGCGGTGGGCTGGGTGGGCAAGGTGAGAAAAAGAACGGACCACATGGTTTGAAATGTAGCTTACAGAATGTGAAGTAACCATTTCAAACACTGGTGCAGTGGTTATGCCCAGTAAGAAGCGCTACCCCGCAAGCACGCCTTGGCTAGACTTGCCCAAATTCAGAAAACACAGCCATGTCTTCATCCTCCACCAACACTTCCGTGGCCGCCTTGCGGCATCACCACCACTTCCACCACGGCAACGAAGTCGCCGAACGCGGAACTCGCGCTGTGATGTGGATCACCGCTGCAACGATGCTGGTCGAGATCGCCGCGGGCTGGTGGTTCAACTCTATGGCGTTGCTGGCCGACGGCTGGCACATGAGCTCCCACTTTGTCGCGCTGGGCGTGAGCGCCTTGGCCTACGCAGCGGCACGGCATTACGCCCAAGACCGCCGCTTTGCTTTCGGCACCTGGAAGATTGAAGTGCTGGGTGGGTTTGCCAGCGCCTTGTTCCTGCTGGGTGTGGCGGCCTTCATGGTGGTGGCGTCGGTGGAGCGCATCCTTGAACCGCAGACCATCCGTTACCAGGAGGCCATGGCGGTGGCGGTGCTGGGTCTGCTGGTGAACATCGTGTGCGCGGTGATCCTGGGCAAGGCGCACCACCACGGTCACGGTCACGGTCATGAGCATGCGGCGCACGGTCACCACGAGCACGGCCACCATCACGGAGGACCCGCACACGACGATCTGAACCTGCGGGCCGCTTACCTGCATGTGGTGGCCGATGCGACCACCTCGGTGCTGGCCATTGCAGCGCTGGCTGGCGGCTGGTGGCTGGGGTGGTCGTGGCTGGACCCGGTGATGGGCATCGTGGGGGCGTGCCTGGTGGCCTGGTGGGCCAAGGGCCTGATTGTCGAGACCAGCGCGGTCTTGCTGGACCGGGAAATGGACCACCCGGTGGTGGACGAGATTCGCGAAGTGATCGAAGCCGCCGGACCTGAGGGCACCGTCACCCTCACCGACCTGCACGTCTGGCGTGTTGGCCGCGAAGCCTACGCCTGCGCCATCGTGGTGGCCACCCACATGCCCCACCTCACGCCAGCCACCCTGCGCCATCTGCTGGCCGTGCACGAAGAAGTCGTGCACGCCACGATTGAAGTTCACCACGAAACACCTGCATAGACCCTGCTTAGAAGGTCACTCCGACACCCCTAGTTGGCTGTGATTGACGAGACAACAGCCGCGAACGCAAGACTGAGAAACCCGACTTAGCTTACATTGGACTGACGAGGCAGCCTCATGGGAATAGCCGACTTTGATCTTCGTCGGTCGCCTAGTGTCGGTTCAATCAATTATCTCGGTGTGCAGGTCGTTTCGCTCAAGGCAGACAGCATGAAATTCTTTTGGCTATTTGGCGCCGATCGAATAACTCAGTCACCCCCAACTGTCGAAAGAGTCCAATGATTGTCGATGTGAACTGTCGTTTGAGCTCTACGTTTGGAATCACCGGAAACAGTTTGTTCACTTCCTGCTGCCCAAAAACGGCCGCCATCGGCTTGGAGCGCGCAGGCTTCGCGAAGCGCAATTCGTTCAACCACAGCGCCTGCTGCATCTGTTCCAATGAGTTCGTGGGCACGTGTGGCACTCAACCAAAATCCACCGCCGTCTCGTGCACAGATATCGCCGCCATAACCCAGCGAATTGGCCATCGCCGGCGCAGACCTGAGCAGGTACCCATCCCACGTTGCCAGCAAGGGTGCCGAGTTTCGTAGAACTGCATCTTCGTGTTCTGCTTGCAAAGCGACCCCGAGAATACCGTTGACTTTATCGAACGTCAGGTGCCGAATGCCCAGACGCGGGTCGTCGAGACGCCATTGGCCCAGCAATGTGCCGTTCTCCGGATGCAGCGCAACCAGTGAAGAGTCCATGCTGGAGATATCGCGGTGGCTGCGACCCGTTTCGCTGTGGGTACGGATGCCGCCGTTGGCCACCATCAAAGCACCTGCTGGTACGGCTCCCATCGAGCGAGGCAACACCAGCATGGCGTGAGGGTCCATGCCGTGCGTACGCCACTCGGTCACTTTCTTGAGGGTCTTTGCGTCGCGCACACCGATGTGACCTTGGGCATCGGCGAGGTCAGTCTCGGTAGTCCAGATGTGACTTCCCTCAGGAGACGTCACAACGTGTCCGTTGAGTTGCCGGTCATCATTGACCCAGTGCCACAAAGTCTTTCCACTGTTGGGGTACCAGCGCAACAACCAGTCCCCTGGGCGCCGAGCAACCACAAGCACCGAGCCATCGAGTCCGTTGCACAAGCCATGGGCACGTGTAGGCAACTCTATGCGCTGAAAGATGTGGGTCCCCTCTCTCGTCAGAGCGAGGAAGCCAACTTCGTGGCGAGCTTCATGCAGCCAACTGGCGAGCAAACGTGTCGATTCAATGTCCTCGTCGTGTGCGGGGCTCAGCGCCGGCAACAGCATCGCACCAAGCAGCGCAATGGCGTCGCGACGAGTCAGGCGTTCAGTCGCCATCTGAGCTTGAGAATCCGATGCTCACTTCCAGCGCCTGTGCCACTTCTGCCTGCATCAGGGCGTTCAATGACTTGAGAGCACCGGCTGCGACTTCCACACTCCTCGCGTCGCTTGGGTCCGCGCGCTGCATTGCTGCATCTGATTGCATCACTCGATCACGCCAGCGGTCGGCAAGCGCGAGCTGCCCACGACCACGCAGATAAGTCTCAATCGGCGCCGCTGCCAGACCTGGCACAGGCGCGGAGCCGCCATTGACCTGCACTGCGAGCGCTCGCAGTGCAGACCAGCTTGCAATCCACGCAACGCGG
This sequence comes from Hydrogenophaga sp., assembly GCF_018780385.1. Classification (GTDB taxonomy): domain Bacteria; phylum Pseudomonadota; class Gammaproteobacteria; order Burkholderiales; family Burkholderiaceae_C; genus Hydrogenophaga. The sequence continues at coordinate 137,747 of NZ_JADMJO010000025.1, forward strand.
GTCTGGCCGCTGTGTGCTCGCGAGAAGTCAGGGGCCGCTTGCCTGGTCGCCGCCTCGCGCAGAGGCTTTTCAAGGCCAGACCAGCGCAGGCGCTCCAGACCGCCGAGCCACTGATTGATGAACTCGGCGAACGCCTTGGCTGACTCTTCCCCTTCGGGAGGATCCCTCGTCAAAGTGTCAAATACCGTGCGCAACGATTGCGCTTCTAGCTGAACCTCCTGCGCCGCCAGAAGGGCGTAAGTACAGGCAGGCGTGCCGGGGCTGACCGGATCGACCCACAGCAGGTGTTCAATGGCCGGAAGGCCCTTGGCCGGTGCTCCTACCCGTACCATGTCTTCTTGCGTACGCGGCGCGCGTGCCAGCATTCGACGCAGCAAATCCGGTCGCATTGGTTGGAAGTCGATGCTGCGCTGCGAACGCCTCTCGATCAGCGGTCCGACAGCGACGGCTGCAAGGCCCTCCCAAGCCAGCATGGTGCGGCTCCACGCGGCGCGAGCAACTCCCAACGCGGAAGGGCCAGCGCAATGTTTCTGCAGCGCTTGAACCAGTTGGGGCGCATGTTCGGCAAATGCGCCTGCCAAGGGTGCGGAGTGACTCCTGTACATGCCAGATACCGCGTCGGCCGACTGGTAGAAAGGCACCGGAGATTGGGCCAAGGCCGGTGCCAGGGCGAGCAATGTCATGCTCAAAATGATCTTGGCGGGGGACATACTCACAAACTCTCCACAAATTTCACCAAGGCTTCTCTCTCGTCACGCGACAGGCGCAGCACCTGCTGTTTGCTCTGCTCAGCCTCTCCTCCGTGCCACAGGATCGCCTCCATCACGCCTTCGGCGCGTCCGTCGTGCAGCAGTCGGGTGTGGCCGTTGACATCTTTGATCAGGCCTACGCCCCACAGGGCGGGTGTTTTCCATTGCCGGCCGTTGGCCAGGAAATCGAATCGGCCATCGGCCAGCGCATCACCCATGTCGTGCAGCATCAGGTCGGTGTAGGGCCAGATGGTCTGTCCATTCAAGGACTGGCTGCTGAGACGGGGGAAGGGGCCTTTGTTGGTCTTGTATGACGGCCGATGACAGACCGCGCACTGGGCCTGGGCAAACAGTTGCTGGCCGCGCAGTACCTGTGCATCGCCGGCGTTGCGCCGCGCCGGTGGCGCCAGAGCGGCCTGGTAAAACACCACGTCCTCGAGAACGCGGTCCTCGATTTCGGGTTGTCCGTCGTCGGAGCCGTTGGGTGCCTGCAGACAGTCTTTCTGGGTGGGCGTGCAGTTCTCCGCTGGGAACTGGGTGGAGGTGATGCCGATGTCGCCATGGAACGCACCCGCTGTCTGGTGCGCCAACGTGGCCACGTTGGCCTTCCAGCCAAAGCGTCCGATCATCTCGCGCTGAGCAAACACATCCCAGACCTTGTTGGGCTGACCCTTGATGGGGCCAGGCAAGCTCGCCTGGGCTTGGGCATTGGCCAGGATCTCGCTCTCGGGGATGGCTTCAAGCAGTCCGAGCCCAACGACTTGGGGCGCGATGCGCGGGCTGAACATGGCACCCTTGCCCAAGGGGCCATAGGCGAGCCGGTCGATCACGTATTCCGGACGCTGCAGCGTGTAAGGCGTGCCATCGGCAAAGCGGCCTTGGACGGCGTCCCAACGCAAGCGCACACGGGCCTCGGGCTTGACGCCCTGCACGGCTGCCGTGTTGATCTGGTCTCCGTAGATGGCGTGGGGTTTGGGTCCACCGTGATCATCGGTGCCCGGAATCGAGAGGCGCATCAGCAAGGCCAACGGCTCCTGATCCGACAAGCCGCGTTGCCAAGGTGGTGGTTCTCCCCGTCCGTCAAACAAATGGCAGGCGCCGCACGAGCGTGCGAGAAAGTTGGGGCCCAGCCCATCGCGAGCGGTGGTGCTGGCCGGGCTCTCCACCCAGTTGCGTTTGAAGAACGAGTTGCCGATGACGAAGCGCGTGCGCTCGGCATCGGGCAGGTTGGCGGCGGGAAACGAGAAGGCATTGCGCCCGGAGGCCCACACCGTGGTGTCTCCTCCGGTTTTTTCACCAAGCAGGTCGGCGCCCAGCGCATCGGCAACCGCTGGCGCGGCCTGGCCGTGCGCCTGCATCACAGCAGCCGCGGTGGCGACCGTCACCACCGCGGCCACGAGGGCCGCGCGCCTCACGGCTGCACCAGGGCCAGCTTGGCGATGCCCACGGCCGCTGCGGCGGCCACGATGTCGCTGCTCTGCGCGGTCAGGCTGGCAATGGTCGCTTCGATCTTGGGCCGCCCTGCAGAGCCGACCACGATGGCGCGGTCGAACGGTGCGGGAATCGCCTCGGCCGCCTGCACCGAGGTGCGAATTTGTTGCGAGGTCTTTTGCGCCAGCGCCGAGTCCTTGGCGGCGACCAGGTCGCGCAGGCCCGGGCCCTGCAGCGTGCTGCCGTCCGCACGCACATAGCGGCCCAACCAGACGTTCTCGATGCCCTTGGCGTTGGTCACCGCATCGCGGTGCGTGTTGTCCGAGAAGCAGCTGTGCTCGTCTTCCTGGTCCTGGCTGGCCAGGGCCACTTCCAGGCGTTCGCCGGCGAGTTCACCGCGCGAGAGCGATCCCATGGCCACGAACATCTTGCGCAACGACTCGTTGCCGCCTTTCTCGAACTTGGCGCGGTAGTTGTTTTTGGCACCCGGTGCCCACGCCTTCACCAGCTTGTTCAGGTCGTCGATCAACAGTTCGGACACCACGTTGAGGTACTGGCGGCGGCGGTCGGCGTTGGGTGCCTTGCCATCCACAAAGTCCTCAAAGCTGCGGTTGCCAGGTGCCGTTTCCGACAGGTCCTGACCCCACAGCATGAATTCGATGGCATGCCAGCCGGTGGCCACGTTTTCTTCGCCACCTTTTTCGTTCAGAGATGCCAACCCTTTTTTCGTGATGGCCTGCTTGCGGTTGTTGACGATACCGGCGGTCTTCTTGCCGTCGATGTAGTCCACATAGGACTCGTCCATGGGCCAGGCGTTTAGCTGACCTTCGGGGCCGTTGTCGTTGTCGATGGGGCCGCCATAGAAGCGGAAGGCTTCGGTCTGTCCATACGCTTCACGCGCATCCAGCCACGCCTTGCGCGCTGTGTCCAGCGTGGCTTGTGAGGGTGTAGCGGTGAACGCCTTGACGGCTTGCTGCAGTTTTTGCGCACCACTGAGGGTGTCTTCGTAATTGGCGTGTACCAACGTGGCGTACTGACTGACGACGCTGGCGGGTGAGACGGCGGTCTGGGCGTGCGCATGGAGGGCTAGACCCAGGACGGCGGCGGCGATGGCTGATTTCATGAGCATGGAAAACTCCGTTTCGGTGGCTGAGGTTGAGGCTAAATTGATGCAAATAAGACGCATTTACATATTATGAGTCGAGTTCTTGGGAATTTCTGTCGCGTGTAGTGGGCAAAACGGCCTGCTGGTCCCCTGCAAACGCCGCGGCAATCGATGCATCCTTGAGCCTCTCGCCGTGATGCGTGGGGGATCTGTAGATGCACCTACCAGTGCGCTGCAACCTCACGCGGTGAATTCGTCCCTCGGTAGCAAGCTTGTGCAGACAGCGCCGCACATTGGACAGGCTTACCGCTCGGTCGCTGTCCATCAGCAGGCGATACACGTCCAGGGCCGTCAGGGAACGGCCCGCGCTGCACACCAGCCCCTCGATGGCTTGCTCACACCTACTTTGCACAGACGGCCTTGCGTGACGACTCATAGGTGTCGCTTACCGATCGCGGCGAGCTCGGACTATCAGGCTTTGCGAAGAAACCTGATGTTCGGCAACGGCTTGTGTGAGGTTTGCCTGCGGGCTACTGAGGTGAGGTGACATGGGGGCAATTCTACGACGCGAATAGGAATGGTTCGTATTCCTTGTAAGATTTGCGGGGCTTTAGTGATGACACGCCCAAAAGCGCTTTTTCACCACCCTTCTTTTCCCAAGAGAGACACATCCATGCAACGAACCCGCCCGACCGCAACCCTTCGCCCGATTGCCTTGGCCAGCCTTGTAAGCTGCATGGTGGCAGCACCTGCCTGGGCGCAAAGCAACACCTCCACACTTCCGCAAGTTGAAGTGCGTGCCGGGGAGAGCAGGGCTTTCACGAGCAGCAGCATCCAGGTGGGAACCTTCCGCGACCAGGACCCCTTGGATGTGCCTCTGACCAACCAGGCCATCACCCGCGAAGTGATTGAGGCCCAAGGCTCCACCACTCTGTACGGCGCACTGCGCAACACAGCCGGTGTATCGCACGCCCAGATCGGCAACGCCACGTACGACAACATCGCCATTCGAGGTTTGCTGGTGGACAACCAGCGCAATTACCGGCTCAACGGTTCGCTGCCTATCGTCAACCTGATCGACACACCTCTGGAAAACAAGGAGCGCGTGGAAGTGCTCAAAGGCGCGGCATCGCTCTATTACGGCCTTGTGCCACCGTCGGGCATCGTCAACCTGGTCACCAAGCGCCCAACTGCGCAGCCGCTGACCACGGTCACCACTTCCATTAACGACCACGGTGCAGTTGGCGCCCATGTAGACCTCAGCCGTCGCTATGGCGAGGGTGACGAAAAAGGCATTCGGTTGAACGTTGCAGCCGGCACGCAGGAGGTAGGTGTGTCCACGTTCGAAGGCAGCCGCAGCCTGTTCTCACTTGCTCACGATTTACGCATCAGCCGCGACGCGACCCTCAAGCTTGACTTGGAGCATTACCGCAAGAACGTAAGCGAGCCAGCCACGATCGTCTTCAATTCCGCTCAAGGTGTGCCTGAGCCGGTGGACAACCGCCTCAATCACGCGGGCCAATGGCAGCGCTATGACGCTGAGGCCACCAACGTGCTGCTGCGTTCGGACATCAACCTGGACGACACCTGGGCACTCACGCTGGAAGCCGGCCATGCCGAGACAACTCGGGATCGCAATTTCTCCACCCTGGCGATCAACGATCTGACCACGGGCGCGTCCAGCCTCAACGTGTTCTACCAACGCAATCAGCGCTTCGCCAACACCAACGCCCGCGCTGAACTGGTTGGAGCTCTGCAGACTGGCGATGTCTCACACGAACTGACGTTCGGCTTTACCTCCAATGCACGCCGCTTCAAAGGCGAAGGCGCGCCCACAGTGAGCGGCATCTCACAGAACTACTACAACCCTCGAGTGATCAATCCCGTGGCAGCAGGCACCTGGACGCCAGCCGCGCGCAGCCGCGTCAACGATCGCGGCCTTTATGTGTTCGACCGCATACGTCTGGGAGACCAGTGGCAGGTGCTTGCGGGCGTTCGGCGCGGCAACTACAGCAGTCAGACAGGCACTGGTCCTACCTTCAAGTACGACGAAACCTCGCCAAACCTGTCCGTCATCTACAAGCCCAGCAGCGATGTCTCCATTTACGGAAGCTATCTCGAAGCACTGGATGAGGGGGGAACCGCGCGCTTCGGCCGCACCAACGTTGGCGAGGTCTTGCCGCCGGCTGTGAACAAGCAGCGCGAACTGGGCATCAAGACTCGCCTGGCGGGTGGCATTCAGGCGCAAGCCGCGTTATTCGACATCAGCCGCCCGTTGGTAACGGTGGACGGTAACAACCGCGACGTACTGGGCGGGGAGAGCACCTACAGGGGTCTGGAGGTATCGGTCGGTGGTGAGATCAGCCGCCAGTGGTCGCTGCTGGCCTCGGCTGTCTTTCTCGATGCCGAAATCACCAGCGTGAGCGCCTTCAACGCCAACGAGCTGGGCAAGACGCCGGAGAACACCGCGCGCAGCACCTTCAGTCTCTTCGGTGAATATCGAATCGCTTCGGTGCCGGGCTGGTCGCTTAACGGTGGTGTGTACTTCGTGGGCAAACGTGCCGTGAACAACCTCAACCAGGGATATGTTCCGGCCTACACCACCGTATCCTTGGGCACGCGTTACGCCACCAAATGGGGCAATAGTCCCGTCACGCTCCAAGCGAATCTGGACAACGCGACCAACCGCGATTATTGGGTTGGCACAGGCGGCAATTTCCTGTCGGCAGGATTGCCGCGCACGTTGCGCGTGGCCGCCACTTTCGCGTTCTGACCCATGGCTGCGGTACGTCTGCGGCGCCTGTGGCTCAAGCTCCACCGCTGGGTGGGGTTGAGCCTGGGCATGCTGCTCCTCATTTCGGCCACCACCGGCATCTTGTTGATCCTGGGAGAACCGATCGACGAGGCCCTTCGACCCACTCTGTACCGCGCGCAAGAGGTCGGTGATGGCAAGTTAGATCCGGTGCTCGAAAAATTGCGTACAGAATTCGGTAATGACGCAAGCTTTACCTTCCGCCCGCCACGAGAACCTGGAGAGACATTGCACGTCTTTGTCTCGGGACCGTGGAAAGGGACGGTCTTCTTCGATCCGGCCACCGGCAAAGAGAGGGGTCGCTTGGGCCAGACCGAAGGCTTTTTCAACACAGTATTCGCGCTGCACAGCACCCTGCTGGCTAATCAAATTGGCCGATCCGCTTTGGCTATGAGTGCGCTCGGGTATATCCTGCTTCTGGCCACCGGCCTGACGCTCTGGTGGCCGAAGTGGTGGCGCAACGCACTGAAGGTGCAGACAGGTTTCGGTTTCACAAGGTCCTTGTTTGATCTCCACAGGGTGGTCGGTGCACTCATGGGGCTTCTTGTACTCATGAGCATTGTGACGGGGGTCTACATGGTGTGGCGTCCGATCTCTGCGGGGGTATCGGCAGTGGCAGGCAGCACGCCCGTGAGACCCCCCGTCATAGCAGAACCTGTTGGTCAATCCCGCGGAACAATTGATGAAGCGATGGATGCGGCTAGCAAGCTCGTGCCCGACGGCAAGGTGGGTTACGCGCAGGTACCAGCCAGTGGAACCCAACCAGTACGCATCCGCTATCGCGTCCCAGACGACCCACATCCCAACGGATTGACGTCGGTATGGATGCATCCTGAGACGCTGCAAGTGCTGGCCGTTCACCGCTGGAACGAACTCGATACCGGGACCCGAGCCTACTCATGGATCTATCCCCTGCACATCGGTGAGCTGGGTGGTCGGGCAACCTGGCTGATGACCCTGCTGTCTGGCGTGGCGCTCATATGGATGGGCGTCAGCGGTACTTGGCTTTGGTGGCGCCGACGCTTCATTTGCAGATGAGCATCCTTGCTGTAAGCACTCTATTGACTTAGTCCTTGTTCATGGGTGATCGTTGAGGTCGTTTTAGGCACACAGCTAACGAGATCATGAAACAAGCTGGTGTGAAGCAGAGGTTCTGATCCGCTCCAGTTTGTTGCCAACAACTCGCCCTCCCAGCACTTTTTGAGCCGGCAAAGCAGCGTCGTGCTCCACTTGCAGTCCGCCTCTGAGGCCTTTTTTACGTTATCACGCTTCAACTGTTGCAATCAACGATTGTCGGGGTGCTCGTTCTCTTCCTCGTGCCTTGTGTCGTTCAGTTGCGTTGCCGGAGTCGGTGTGGCGGGACACTGAGCTTCAGTGTACCTACTCAAAAATGCACTTCATCCAGCAAGCGGGCCCCGCTAGCATGCTAGAAACCCTCAGCAAGCCAGCTATAGAGATTGCTGACAAATTGATGCCGCTCGTTTGGTAGTGCTCTGTTCGCCGGTGACCGCGGTTCGCGGCGTCAGAGAGCAGCCAAACGAGCCGAGGCTGTGACAACCGATATACAACGCTGGGAACGCCAACATGAACACTGAAGTCTTCGACGCCATCATCGTGGGCGCAGGCCAGGCCGGGCCGGCCATTGCCGCACGCTGCAGCCGCGAAGGGCTGAAGACCGCGGTGATTGAGCGCCATCACTTTGGCGGCACCTGCGTCAACGTGGGGTGCGTGCCGACGAAGACGTTGGTTGCCAGCGCACGCGCCATCCGTCTCGCACAGAGAGGCGCTGAGTTTGGATTCGACATTGAGGGCCTGCGCGTGGACATGGCCCGCGTCATAGCGCGCAAGGACACGATCGTCGCGAAGTCCCGCGAGGGCGTCGAAAGCTGGATGCGCGGTCTGAAAAACACGGAGGTCATCGTCGGCGACGCCCGTTTCGTCGGTCCGGCCACACTGGACGTGGGGTCTCCTCGTTTTCAGTGCAATAAGTGACGGTACGAAAAGCTAGCACTGGC
>NZ_JADMJO010000051.1 GCF_018780385.1 Hydrogenophaga sp.
CCGGCCTGTACCGCCACTACAAGGGCGGCTGGTACGAGGTGCTGGACACCGTGCGCTGCAGCGAGACCCTGCAGGGCATGACGCTCTACCGCGCGCTGTACGGCGGCTGGGGCCAGTGGGTGCGGCCGGCCGCCATGTTTGGCGAAACGGGCGAGTTCGAGGGCCGCACGCAAGCCCGCTTCGTGCGCCACGACCCGGCCCTGGTGCCACTGGCTGACCTGGCCACCGCGCAAGCACTCATTGCCCACTTGCGCGGCCTGGCGCAGCGCTACGGCATGAACCTCGACGCGGCCTTGCGCCCACCACCGCCCGAGCCCGCCACCTGCTGCGGGCGCGGCTGCAACGGCTGCGTGTGGGAAGGGTTTTACGAGGCCCTGCACCACTGGCGCACGGACGCGCTGGCCCTGCTCAGAACAACGACTGCTGCCCCTGCAGGCTCGCCGGCCTGAACAGCGTGGTCTTCAGCGGCTCGCGCTCGCGCTGGTAGCCCAGGCGATCGCAGGTTTTCTCGAAGCGCTGGCGCAGCAGGTCGGCCCACACGCCGCTGCCTTTCATGCGTTGGGAAAAGTCCGCGTTGTAGTCGCGCCCGCCCCGCATCTCCTGCACGCGGGCCATCACGCGCGCGGCGCGGTCCGGGTAGTGCAGCTCCAGCCACTGGCGAAACATGGGACTCAGTTCAAACGGCAGGCGCAGCACGGTGTAGAAGGCACGCCGGGCGCCGGCCTCAAACGCTGCTTCGAGCACCTGCTCCATGTCGTCGTTGATGAACGGGATCTGCGGCGCCACGCTCACGCCCACCGGGATGCCGGCCTCGGCCAGCGTGCGGATGGTGCGCAGCCGGCGGTGGGGTGCGGCAGCACGCGGCTCCAGCAGGCGGGTGAGTTTCGGATCGAGCGAGGTGATGGTCAGGTACACCGCCGCCAGGCCTTGCGCGGCCATGGGTGCGAGCAGATCGATGTCGCGCTCCACGCCGCTGCCCTTGGTGACGATGGCCAGCGGGTGCCGTGTGTCGCTCAGCACCTGCAGCACGCCGCGCATGAGGCGCAGCTCGCGTTCGATGGGCTGGTAAGCGTCGGTCACGGTGCCGATGGCGAGCAGCTCGGGCACGTGGCGCGGGCTCGCCAGTTCGCGCTGGAGCACCTCGGCGATGTTGCGCTTGGCGATCAGCCTGGTCTCGAAATCAATGCCCGGCGAGAGGTTGAGAAAGCTGTGGCTGGGCCGTGCGTAGCAGTACACGCAGCCGTGCTCGCAACCCCGGTACGGGTTCAGGCCCAGGCGAAAACCGATGTCGGGCGAATCGTTGTGGGTGATGGCGCTCCTGGCGTCTTCAAAACTCACCTCGGTGGCCGGTGGCGGCGCCTCGTCCCGGGCCTGCACGGCGTCATCGAGCGCACCCCAGCCGTCGTCAAACGCTTCTCGGGCGTCGCGCTCGAAGCGGTGCGGCTGGTGCTGGGCCAGGCCGCGGCCCTTGATGGCCTGCAGCGGAATGTGGGTTGTGGACATGGTTCAAACACTGTACACAGATACAGCCTAGAATCCGACCTCTTTTTCATCCACCTACCGTGGAGCTCCCATGCATTCAACCCCTGCGACCGCTGATCGCGCGGTCATCGTGTCCGTGCGCGGCGTCAGCAAGACCTACGCCGGCGGCTTCCAGGCCCTCAAGCGGGTCGACCTCGACATACGCCGCGGCGAAATCCTGGCCCTGCTCGGCCCCAACGGCGCCGGCAAGACCACGCTGATCAGCGTCATCTGCGGCATGGTCAACGCCACCGAAGGCACGGTGGTGGCCGACGGCCATGACACCGTGCGCGACTACCGCAAGGCGCGTGAGGCCATCGGCCTCGTGCCGCAGGAGCTGCACACCGACTCGTTTGAAACCGTGTGGGCCACGGTGAGCTTCAGCCGCGGCCTCTTCGGCAAGGCACCCAACCCGGCCTACATCGAGAAGATCCTCAAGGACCTCTCGCTCTGGGACAAGAAGGACAACAAGATCATGACGCTCTCGGGCGGCATGAAGCGCCGCGTGCTGATCGCCAAGGCGCTGTCGCACGAACCGAAGATTTTGTTCCTCGACGAGCCCAGCGCGGGCGTGGACGTGGAACTGCGGCACGACATGTGGCGCATGGTGCGCGAGCTGCGCGAAGCGGGCACGACCATCATCCTCACCACGCACTACATCGAAGAAGCCGAAGACATGGCCGACCGCATCGGCGTGATCGCCAAGGGCGAGCTGATCCTCGTGGAAGACAAACACGTGCTCATGCGCAAGCTGGGCAAGAAGCAGCTCACGCTCACGCTGCAGCAGACCATCGACACCATCCCCGAGGCGCTGGCCCCGTGGGCGCTCGAAATCACCGAAGCCGGCCACGCGCTCACCTACACCTTTGACGCACAGAAGGAAGACACGGGCATTGCCGAGCTGCTGCGCGTCCTTGGTGAAAACGGTATCCATTTCAAAGACCTGCGCTCCAGCGAAAGTTCGCTCGAAGACATCTTTGTCAGCCTGGTGCACGAAAAGAAAGAGGTGACAGCATGAACATGAGCGCAGCGCAGGGCCGCCCCAAGCAAGCTCGCGCCCCCTCGGGGGGCAGCGCAGTACACGAAGTGACAAGCGTGGGGGCATTGCCATGGGTTTGAACATTCACGCCGTCAGGGCCATCTACCAGTTCGAAATGAACCGCGCGCTGCGCACCTGGGCGCAAAGCATCATCGCGCCGGTGCTCAGCACCTCGTTGTACTTCATCGTCTTCGGCTCGGCCATCGGCTCGCGCATGGGCGACATCGACGGCGTGAGCTACGGCGCCTACATCATCCCCGGCCTGCTCATGCTCTCGCTGTTGAGCGAAAGCATTTCCAACGCGGCCTTCGGCATCTACATGCCCAAGTGGGCCGGCACCATCTACGAGCTGCTGAGTGCGCCGGTGAACTGGGTTGAAGTGCTGCTGGGGTATGTGGGCGCTGCTGCCACCAAGAGCCTCACGCTGGGCCTGCTGATCCTGCTGACCGCGCGCGTGTTCGTGCCGTACGAGGTGGCGCACCCGGTGTGGATGGTGGGCTTCCTCATCCTCACCGCCATCACCTTCTGCCTGTTCGGTTTCATCATCGGCCTGTGGGCCGACAGTTTCCAGAAACTGCAGGTGATCCCGCTGCTCATCATCACGCCGCTCACCTTCCTGGGCGGCGCGTTCTACAGCATCAACATGCTGCCGCCGGTGTGGCAAACGGTCTCGCTGTTCAACCCCGTGGTCTACCTCATCAGCGGCCTGCGCTGGGCGTTCTACGGCGTGGCCGATGTGCACATCGCCGTGAGCACGGGCATGACGCTGGCGTTCATGGCGGTGTGTCTGGTAGTGGTGTGGTGGGTGTTCAAGACCGGCTGGAAGATCCGGCGCTGACACGCCAGCGGGCGCCATGTCGCGCCCGGTACAGAGAGCGCCAGAGGGTCTTTCGGAAGATGGCACACTTGGCGCCCCTTGCGGGCGCATCGCACTGCCGAGCGCCCACCGACAACCTCTCTCTGGAGACACTTTCAATGGATCGTCGTTCAATGATCAAGAACGCTGGCATCGCCGGCGTATTGACCACCGGTATCGCCCCCGCCGTGCACGCGCAGGCCGCCGTGCGCTGGCGTCTGGCCAGCAGCTTCCCCAAGTCGCTGCCCACCATCTTCGGCTCCGCCGAAAAGTTCTCTGAAACCGTCAAGGCCCTCTCGGGCGGCAAGTTCGAGGTGTCGGTGCACGCCGCCGGCGACATCGTTCCCGCCTTCGGTGTGGTGGACGCCATCCAGGACAACACCATCGAAATGGCGCAGACCGCGCCGTACTACTTCACCGGCAAGGACCCCATCTTCGCGTTCGGCTGCGCTGTGCCCTTCGGCCTGACCGCGCGCCACATGGACGCCTGGATGGAACACGGCAACGGCCGCAAGCTGATGGACGAGTTCTACGGCAAGTTCAACGTCGTCTCCATGAGCTCCGGCAACACCGGCACCCAGATGGGTGGCTGGTACCGCAAGGAGATCAAGAGCGTGGCCGACCTCAAGGGCCTGAAGATGCGCCTGGGTGGCGGCCTGTTCGGCGAGACCATGGCCAAGCTGGGCGTGGTGGCGCAGAACATGCCCGCTGGTGAGGTGTACCAGGCGCTGGAAAAAGGCACGCTGGACGCCACCGAGTTCGTCGGTCCGGCGGACGACGAGCGCCTGGGCTTCAACAAGGTGGCTCCGTACTACTACTACCCTGGCTGGTGGGAGGGTGGCGCCGAGCTGGAGTTCTTCATCAACAAGAAGGCCTTCGACGCGCTGTCGCCCGAGAACAAGGCCATCGTGCGTGCCGCCGGTGCGGTTGCCGCGCGCGACATGACCGCCAAGTACGATGCCCTGAACCCGCAGGCCCTCAAGCGCCTGGTGGGCAGCGGCACCAAGCTCAAGCCCTTCACCAAGGACGTGATGGACGCAGGCTTCAAGGCCGCGATGGAAGTGTTCGCCGCGCACGAAGCCAAGTCGCCCGAGTTCAAGAAGATCCACCAGGACATGCGCGCCTTCCAGCGCGACCAGGTCCTGTGGAGCCGCTTCTCCGAATGGCGCTACGACAGCTTCATCACCACCGCCAAGCTCTGATCAACCGGCAGTGGCCTCGCGGACTCTTCCGCCGGGCCGCTGGCACTCAGCGCTTCACACGGCCCGTCTTGACGGGCTTTGTTTTGCCCGCTGGTTCATTGAGCCGAGCGTGCGCCTGCTCCAGCCACAGCAGCGTGTCGGCGTGTGACATGAAGCGCCGCAGGTAGTCGGGCGAGAGGTCGCGCATGAGCCCCAGCGTGCGCAGCACGAGCATGTGTGAGTTGAGCGGACCCGCGTTCTCGGGGCCGCGCTCCACGGCCTGGGTCACGTCTTCTTCGGCGCAGATGCGTGACCAGGTTTCGCGGAAACGCTGCGCGCTTTTCAGCTCGGGGCCGGCCTGTGTGGCGGTGGCCATGTACTGGTTGAGCTGACCCAGCGGCGTGAGGATCTTCTTCTGGCGGACGCGTGGCGGTTGTGCTTCGCCGGTCTCGGGAGCCCCGGCGGGTTCGGCCATGTCGCGTTGCACGCGTTGCACCCGGTCTTGCAGCACGCGCTGCACCGCCGCAGGCGCGGCCTGCATGCGCCGCTGCAATGCCTGCGCGTAGTGGGCACGCACGGCGTCACTCACGCGGGGGTACCTTTGCTGCGCTGGCCGCCTTGGGCACGGGGGCCATCTCCACGCGCCGGTTGAGCGAGCGACCTTTCTCATCAGCGTTGGACGCTACGGGTTGCTCAGCACCGAAAGCGGCGCTGAACACGCGCTGCGGTGGCATGCCCTCCTGGATCAGCACACGGGTCACGGTGAGTGCGCGCTGGGCCGAGAGTTCGAGGTTGTCGGCGTAGCGCTGGTTGCTGGCCTGCACCGGTCGGTCATCGGTGAAGCCGCTGACCATCAGCATCTCGTCGCGCTCGCCCAGGTACACCTGCAGCGGCGGCACCAGGCTCTTGAGCAGCAGGCGGCCCTCAGATCGCAGTTCGTCGGAGTTGAGCGGAAACAGCACACTGCCGCTGATGCCGATGCGCCCGTTGTCCAGCGTCACGCGACCAGTCTGCAGCGGGATCGCCAGCGCTTTCTCCAGCGCCATGCGGCGGGCTTCTTCCTGCTGGCGCTTCTGCACCTCGGCCTGCAGGTTGGCCACCAGGTCCATCTGCACCACGAGCACGCCGATGAGGATGAGCACGAAGGCACCCACCAGGCCGGCCATGAGGTCGCCGAACACGGCCCAGACCGGCGCGGTCTGCTCGCCCGCGCCCTCTTCCAAAGTGTCGTCCAGCCCGGTCATCCCACAGCCCTCTCGGCCGTGCGCAGCCGGTGCAGGTCGTCCACGATGCCCTGTTGCGAGCTGATGCTGAGGTCGATCACCTCACGCGCCTGCGCCACGTAGTAGGCGAGCTGTTCGTCGCTGCGCACCATGGACTGGCCCACGGCCTCCTCGATGCGTTGCAGGCTGCCAATGAGTTTTTCGTTGGTGGCGGCGAAGAGCTGCACGCCGTGGCCGAAGGCCTCGCCCAGGCTGGCCAGCTCGATGGCGCTGCCGCTCACCTGCGCGGCCACGTCTTCCGCGCGGTGGGCTTGCGCGCCCACCGTCTCGGCGAACTGTCGGCCCACCTGGTCCAGCACGGCGCTGGCCGAGGTCACCAGCGATTCAATGGCCGCGCGCTGCTCGCCCGTGGCTTGCTGCACGGTCTGCAGCAGGCTGCCGATGTTGTTCATGAGCGTGGTGCGCTCCTGCAGCGCGAGGTTGTCGCGCTCGCCGAGCTGTGAGGTTTCGCGGCGCAGCTGCGCGATCACCTCGGCCGCGGCCTTGGGTGCCTCGGTGGCGGTTTCCAGCAGGCGCGCGATGGGTGCCTCGATCGCCGTGCCCAGCGTGGCAAGGTGGGTCGCCACCTGGCCGTTGAGCGAAGCCTGCAGTTCGCCCAGGCGCTGCACAGCGGCCTCGCCCCGAGCGGCTTCCTCGCTGCGCAGCGCCGCCAGCTCGGCGCGCCATAGGGTCGCTGTCTGCTGCAGCGTCTGGCCCACGGCCTGCTGCTCGGCCAGGGTCTGTGCGCCCAGCTGTTGCCATTCGGTCTGCAGCGTGGTGGCCATGGCCTGCAGCGCCTCTTTCCAGGCGGTCTGCTGGTGTTGTTCTGCCGCTGCCTGCTGGGCATGCGAGCGCGACACCGTGTCGTGCACGCTCGTGAGCAAGGCGGCTGAGCGCTGCTCGAAGGTGGTGGTGAAGGCCACGAGCGCGAGCTCCAGACCGTGTGTCTGCTGCTCGCTGGTGTGCGCGTGCTGCTGCAGCGCCTGGGTCCAGCCCTCCAGCGCGGTGCGGGCGGAGACACCGAGCTGCGCCGAGAGGCCGCCCAGTTGCGTCTGCACCGCATCGCTCACGCGCTCGTGCAGGCGCGTGGACTCATTCGCCATGGCGGCCATGGCATTTTCCACCACCGGTTGGAGCGTTTCACCAGCGATACGCGCGCTGGCCGACAGGCTTTCGTTGAGCGATCGCGCCACCGACTGGCCGAGGTCCTGGTAGGCCACGCTCGCTTCGCGGTGGAACATCACTTGGCGCTCCAGCAACTGCTCGTCGAGCTGCTGACCCCGGCGTTCCATCTGCGCCATGAGAGCCTGCAACTGGTCGACCACGGCGGGCAAGGCGCCGGCCTGCTGCTGCAGCGCCTTGAACGCCTCAACGCGCTGGTGCGCGAGCGAAAACGGGCGGAACACGGTGGCGGTGTGGGCATCGAGCTGGCTCACCACGGCCATGCGTTCGCGCCGGCTGATGACCGACATGAGGCCCAGCATGGCCGAGGTGGCCACGCCCACCACCGAGGTGCCGAAGGCCAGACCCAGGCCCTTGATGGGCTCAGCCAGCGCCGTGCGGATCGCCTGCAGGTCGGCCGTGCCTTCGAGTGTGAACACAGCACCGCGGAAGGTGACGACCAGACCGAGGAAGGTGCCGAGCATGCCCAGCATCACCAGCAGGCCGATCAAATAGGGCGTGAGGGCCAGGCCCGGCAAGGCGGCGCGTTCGCCCTCGATGCGCGAGCGCACGGCATTCTGCAGCGCCGGTGGCACACGGGCCAGCCAGTCGCTCAACTGCGCCAGCGGCTGTGGCACGTTGGCCAGCGCCTGCGCCAGCGCGGCGGTGGTGGCGCGAAAGCGCCGGATCTCCTGCGCGCCCAGCAGGTAGACGCCACCGATGGCCACGGTCATGGCCAGCGCGATGGCGCTGGTGCCGACAAAGCCCCAGCCGACCCAGACCACGGCGATCAGGCCGAGGGCAAAGGCGCCGACGAAAAAGAGGCGGTTCAATGGGTTGTTGCTCATGGGTGTTGTTTCACTTCCTGGCTGAGGGCTTCGACCATGCCCGCCACGGGCTGCAGCCGCAGGTCGAGCTCGGCCAGCAGGGCCTGCTGCAAATCGTTTTCGAAGAGGGGTTGCCAGCCGCTGGTGTGGGTCTGGCGCAGTTGGTTGAACCGCGCCTTGAGAAAGCTCGGCAAGGTGGACAGCAGCCTCTGTTCGCGCCCGCCCAGCATGGTGTCGAGCACGGCGTCCAGCGCGGCGAGCTGCGCCAGGCGCGGGGAGGTTTGGGCCAAGGTCTTGCGCACGTGGCCGCGCAAGGCGTCGATGCTCATTTCCATGCGGCGCTGCTGCTCCAGACAGCGCTGGTGCTGTGGGGCGAAGCCGGCGTCGGCGTCTTCACCGGATTCGTCACCCGGCTCGCCCGACGGGGTGGTGATGGCCTGGCGCAGGGTGGCGCGCACCCGCTGAAGCTCGGCCTGCACGGCGCGGGCGGCGACCGGCACCGCCGGGCGCCGGGCCCGGGCCACCGAGGGCAATGACTGGTGGGCCGAGTGCAGCGCGATGGCATCGGCCACGTTGAGCCACTGACCCAACCGCTCGGCCAGATCCTGCCGGGGCACCTCTGCGGGCGTGGGCAGCCAGCCGGCGAGCTGGCGCACCAGGGCTGAGCGGTTGAAGTTGCTGCGCAAAAAAAGCATTCCTTGGCGCCCTGCGGGCGCAATCGGCATCGGTACACGGTGGGTTGCCGACATGGTGGGGCGTGCACGCCCGTCAGCGGTGGCCAGACCGGACTTCCGGCGGCCAAGGCGACATTAGAAACGATCCGCCGCACCGACTTGTAACCGTCTGCCGGCCCAAGCCGGCTTCAGAGCACCAGCACGGCCCGGAAATCGTTCACGTTGGTGTGCGTGGGACCGGTGATCACGAGGTCGCCCAGCGGTTTGAAATAGCCGTAGGCGTCGTTGCGCGCCAGGTGGTCGGTGACCTTGAGCCCCCGTGCCGCGGCGCGGGCCAGGGTGTCGGGGGTGACGAGCGCGCCCGCGTTGTCTTCCATGCCGTCGATGCCGTCGGTGTCGGCGGCCAATGCCCACACGCCGGCGATGCCGTTGAGCGCCTGCGCCATGCCCAGACAGAATTCGCCGGCCCGCCCGCCCTTGCCCCTGGCCTGGCCTTCGACGCGCGGACGCACCGTGACGGTGGTTTCGCCGCCGCTGAGGATCACGCAGGGCGTCTTGAAATCGCTGCGGCCCAGCGCCGCCGACCGCGCCAGCGCGGCGTGCACCTTGCCCACCTCGCGCGATTCGCCTTCGATTTCATCGCTGAGCACATAGGTGTTGAGTCCGATCGCTCGCGCCGCGGCCGCCGCGGCCTCCAGGCTTTGCTGCGGCGTGGCGATCAGGTGCACCTCGTGGCCCTGCAAGCGCGCATCGCCGGGTTTGGGTGTTTCGAGCTCACCGCGCTCCAGCTGCGCGCGAACGGCCGGCGGCACCTGGATGCCGTAGCGCTGCAGGATGTCGAGCGCGTCGGCGCAGCTGGTGGCATCGGCCACCGTGGGGCCGCTGGCGATCACGCTCACGTCGTCACCCGGCACATCGCTGATGGTGATGGTGACCACGCGCGCGGGCGCGCAGCCCGCCGCCAGCCGCCCGCCCTTGATGCGCGAGAGGTGCTTGCGCACGGTGTTCATCTCCAGGATGTTGGCGCCGCTGTTCAGCAGCTCGCGGTTGATGCGCTGCTTGTCTTCGAGCGTGAGGCCGTCGGCCGGCAGCGTGAGCAGCGAGGAGCCGCCGCCCGAGATGAGGCAGAGCACCAGGTCGTCGGCGGTGAGGCCCTGGGTGAGCTGCAGGATGCGTTGCGCGGCGACCAGACCCGCGGCGTCGGGCACCGGGTGTGAGGCTTCCACCACCTCGATGCGTTCCTTCACATCCGCCGGGCGCGGTGGCGTGTGGTCGTAACGCGTGACCACCAGGCCCGAGATCGGCGCCTCCGCCGGCCACAGGGCTTCCACCGCTTGTGCCATGGCGCCGCCGGCCTTGCCGGCTCCGATCACCACGGTGCGACCCTTGGGCGGCGGCGGCAGGAACGCGGCCGTGTTGTGCAGGGGCAGTGCGCGCTGCACCGCCACGTCGTACAGGTGGCGCAGCAGGGCACGGGGATCGTTCAGGGTGGGTTGCATCACAGGGGTCTTCCAGTGGGGTGGCGTCCGTGGGCGGCCAGCCAGGTGAGGCCTGCGCGGGTGCCGCCGTCGCGTTTTTCAAGAGGGAAATACTCGCAGCCCACATGGCCGCTGTAGCCCAGGCGATCGAGCTCGTCAAACAGGAATCGGTGGTTGATCTCGCCGCTGCCAGGCTCGCCGCGCCCGGGGTTGTCGGCGATCTGGATATGGCCGATGCGCGGCAGATGCGCGCGCAACATGCCGGCCAACTCGCCCTGCATGCGCTGGGCGTGGTACAGGTCGTGCTGCAGGTACAGGTTGTCAGCACCGACCTCGTCCATGATGACCAGCGCCTCTGCCGTTCTGCTCACAAAAAAGCCGGGGACATCGCGCGTGTTGAGAGGCTCCATGAGCAAACGCAGGCCGTGCACGCGCAACGCGGCGGCGGCAAAACGCAGGTTGCCCACCAGCGTGGCGCGGGCTTGCGCTTCGCTCACACCGAGGGGTTGCAGACCTGCCAGGCAGTTGAGTTGCGGCACACCGAGGGCCAGTGCATGCGTGAGGCCGCGCGCCACACCGGCGCGGAATTCGCCCACCCGGTCCGGGTGGCAGGCCATGCCGCGGTCGCCCGACGCAGGGTCGCCGCCCGGCAGGTTGTGCAGCACCATGCGCAAGCGGTTGGCGCGCAGCAGGGCGGCCAGATGGTCGGGGGTGTGGGTGTAGGGAAACTGGCACTCGACCGCCTCGAAGCCGCAGTCGCGCGCGGCGGCGAACCGATCGGCGAACGGCAGCTCGGTGAAAAGGGTGCGGAGGTTGGCTGAGAATGTGAACATGCCCTCCATTGTCGCCACATCAACACCCGCTCTTCCATGGCCACCCTGCTGATCGACCGCGCCACCTGCATCGCCACCTTCGACCACAGCGACCCGGCGCAGGGACGCGAACTCAAGGACGCATCGCTGTTGATCCGCGACCACCTGATTGAGTGGATCGGACCGTCCAGCGAGCTGGCTCCCGAGTTGCGCGAACAAGTCGACGAGGTGATCGACGCGCGCGGCCACCTCGTCACACCCGGCTTGGTGAACACGCACCACCACATGTACCAAAGCCTCACGCGCGCCCTGCCGGCGGTGCAGAACGCCGAGCTGTTCGGCTGGCTGCAGGGGCTCTATCCGATCTGGACGGGGCTCACGCCCGAGATGGTGCAAGTCTCCACCCAGGTGGCCATGGCCGAGCTGCTCATGAGCGGCTGCACGACCACCAGCGACCACCTCTACCTTTACCCCAACGGCGTGCGGCTCGAAGACAGCATCGAAGCCGCGCAGCGCATCGGCATGCGCTTCATGGCCACGCGCGGCAGCATGAGCGTGGGCCGGAGTACGGGCGGCTTGCCTCCCGATTCGGTGGTGGAGCGCGAAGACGCGATCCTCAAAGACAGCCAGCGACTCATCGAGACCTGGCACGACGCTCGCGTCGGTTCCATGCTGCAGGTGGCGCTGGCACCCTGCTCGCCGTTTTCGGTGAGCACCGCGCTCATGAAGGAAAGCGCGGCGCTGGCGCGGTCCTTCAAGGGCCAAGGCGTGCGCCTGCACACCCACCTGGCCGAGAACGACCACGACATCGCCTACAGCCTGGAGAAGTTCAACCGCACGCCCGCGCAGTACGCGCAGGAGCTGGGCTGGCTGGGTGACGACGTGTGGCATGCCCACTGCGTCAAGCTCGACGACGACGGCATCTCGCTGTTTGCCGCGAGCCGCACCGGCGTTTCGCATTGCCCGTGCAGCAACATGCGCCTGGCCTCGGGCATCGCCCCGGTGCGCCGCATGCTGGACGCCGGTGTGCCGGTGGGCCTGGGGGTGGACGGCAGCGCCAGCAACGACGGCGCGCACATGGTGGGCGAAGCACGCCAGGCGCTGCTGCTGGCCCGTGTGGGCCGCGCGATGCAGCCGCCCGAAGTGCGTGCGGGAAAGACCTTCTTCGGGTGTGACCTCGGCCCGGCCGAGATGACCGCGCGCGACGCGTTGCACCTGGCTACACGTGGCGGTGCGCAAGTGCTGGGGCGCAGCGACGTGGGGCATCTCGCACCTGGCCTGTGCGCGGACTTCGCGCTCTTTGATCTGCGCACGCTGGGCTTTGCCGGCGGCGCGGTGCACGACCCGGTGGCCAGCCTGCTGCTGTGCGCCAGCCCGCAGGCGGCTTGCACGGTGGTGAACGGGCGGGTGGTGGTGCGGCAAGGCCAGCTCACCACGGTGGACCTCGGTCCGCTGCTGGAAAAGCACAACCGCCTGGCCAGAGAACTGGCGCAGGCGGCTGCGTGATGCGGGCGGTGGAGGCAGCTCAAGCCACCGGGGGCTGGATCGGGCTCAGGCGCGAACCACACCGGTTTTGAAGACCGCCACCGACGCCACGAGTTGCTGCGCCTGCTGCTTGAGGCTGTCGGCCGCAGCGGCACTTTCTTCGACCAGCGCCGCGTTCTGCTGCGTGCCCTGGTCCATGCGGGTGATGGCCTGACCGACCTGCGCCACGCCCGAGCTCTGCTCGGCACTCGCCGCGCTGATCTCGCCGACGATGTCGCTCACGCGGCGGATCGAGGCCACGACTTCCTGCATGGTGGTGCCGGCCTGGTCGACCAGGGCCGAGCCCTGTTCCACACGGTCCACGCTGGCGCCGATCAGGCCCTTGATTTCCTTGGCCGCCTCGGCGCTGCGCTGCGCCAGGTTGCGCACCTCGCCGGCCACCACCGCAAAGCCTCTGCCCTGTTCACCAGCGCGCGCGGCTTCCACCGCGGCGTTGAGTGCGAGGATGTTGGTCTGGAAAGCGATGCCGTCGATCACGCCAATGATGTCGCTGATCTTGCGGCTGCTCTCGTTGATGCCCTTCATGGTTTGCACCACGCGGCCCACCACCTCACCGCCCTGCACCGCCACGCTGGACGCGCTCTGGGCCAACTGGCTGGCCTGGCGCGCGTTGTCGGCGTTGTGGCGCACGGTTGTGCCCAGCTGCTCCATGGTGGCCGCCGTCTGCTGCAGTTCGCTGGCCTGCTGCTCGGTGCGGGCCGAGAGGTCCTGGTTCCCCGAGGCGATCTCGCCGCTGGCGTGCGACACGTAGTCGGAGCTGCGGCGCACATCCGTCACGGCCTTGGACAGGCCCTGCTGCATGGCGAGCAACCAGGCCAGCAGGCTGTCGGTGTCGCCCTTCTTGAGGTGGATCGGCGTGGTCAAGTCGCCTTCGGCCACGGCCCGCGCAATGCTCACCGCAGTGCGCGGCTCGCCGCCGAGCTGGCGCAGCATGTTGCGGGTGATCATCAGCGCAAGGCCAATGCCGACCACCAGTGACAGGCCCAGCAGACCCATGACGGCAAAACGCGCCTGGTCGTACACGGCGGTGACGTGTTTCGCAGAGGCTTCACCACCGTCGTAGTTGAACTGGATCAAGCCGTTGAGGGCGGCGACCACCTCGTCGAACGCCATGCTGGAGAGGCCATCGGCGATGTCGGCAGCATCCACCTGCTTTTTGTCGCGGCCGAGCTTGATGACCTTTTCGTTGGCCTGCAGGTAGGCGGCCCAGGCGGTCGAGAGTTTGGCGGTCAACGCCGTTTCCTCGTCGCCCGACACGCGTCCCTGGTAACCGGTGAACAAGGCCTGCAAGGACTTGCCGGCCTCTTTCATCTTGTCTTCGTATTCGGCGTGGTAGCTGCCGTCTTCGGTGCGGCTGTGCTTGACCTCGAACTCGCGGTACTCGACCGCCAGTGCACGCGCATCCGACAGGGCGCCCACGCCTTTGAGCCATTTCTGGGACAGCGCGATGGCTTCGGTATCCACGCTCTTCAGACCCACCAGAGCGGTGGCGCCGAGAACCGCCGTCAACACCAGAATGGACGCAAACGCGCCGAAGAGCTGCTGGCCCACCGAGAGTCGGGGGAGCCAGCCAAAGGGATTGAGAAGTTTTTTCATCGCGCCACCGCCATCACTTCTTGTGACCGATGTAGCTCGCGCCGATGATCTTGCCGCCGGCGTCCTTGATCGGGTTGTAGCAAGCGTCGAAAGCGGTGCCCAGCACGTCGATGGGGCCGCAGAACTGCTGACCTTTGCTCACGGATTCGTAGGCGGCGTTGCGGGCGAGCTGGGTGCCCACGCCGCGTTTGCCTTCGGGCGTAAGCACATTGGTGCTGACGCGCACGAACTCGTCGCCCTCTTTCACGAACACGGTGGCGGTGGCCTGGTGGCTCTTGCGAATGCCGTCGACCACATCGAAGTTGTTGTTGATCTTGCGCTCGCCGAAGAACAGGGCGGGCACTGTTTTTCCGGCCACGGTGTCGGTGCCTTCGACGCGGGGTGCCCCGATCTTGGTCAGGCGACCGTCGAGGTCGGCGATGGTGGCTTTGGGATCGTTGGCGTGGGCGAAGGAGGCAGAGACGGCCAGCGTGGCCAGCATGAGGGCGCGATTCAGTTTCATGACAACTCCAGAAAGAACAGGTTGAGGGTGGGGCATCCGGGGGGATGTAATTCCTTATCGGTAACAAGTTGTCGGACTTGAACCTGGCCCTGGATCATTCTGGTGGTCACGCGCGCGCCGCATCCCCGGAAAAGCCGGGGCTTCTCCGCTCAATTCCCGCTGTGGAGGGGGCTGCCCTCAGGTCTCGGGAGAGGCGGGCAACTGCAGCGGCCGGTCTTCAAACTCGGTGTTGAGCACCACGGTGCTGGTGGTGCGGGCCACGCCGGGGATGGCCTTGATCTTGTAGAGCACGTCTTCCAGCGCACGGGCGTGCGTGGTGCGGATCTTGGCCAGGAAGTCGTACTCGCCGGCCACGCTGTGCAGCTCCAGCACCTCGGGCATGTCACGCAGCAGGGGCGCCACCTCGCGGCAGTGGATGCCGCCGTCGTTGCGGATGGCCACGAACGCGGTGAAGCGCAGGCCCACGCGGTCGGGATCGACCCGCAGCGAAAAACGCTCGATCACGCCGCGCTCCACCATCTTCTTCACCCGCTCGTGCACGGCGGCGGTGGACAGGCCCACCTCGGACGCCACATCGGCGTAAGAACGTCGGCTGTCGGAGCTCAGCGCCGTCAAAATTCTGGCGTCCATGTCGTCGAGCTGAATATTTGCTTGCATACGGCCTAAATCCTGTTCAAAATACGGCGCCGGAGAGATTTTCCGGAAATTATCTTACGGGAACACGAAAATGCCGACATTCATCAGCCAACTGGGCCTGGAGCGCCAGACGATACGCCTGTACGGTGCCTTGCTGATTGTGTACATCGTCTGGGGCACGACCTATTTCGCGCTCGACGTGGCCATGCAGAGCCTGCCACCGGTGCTGATGAACGGGGTGCGTTTCGTGGTCGCTGGCTCGGTGATGCTGGCGATCGCGCGCTGGCAGGGCCTGCCCTGGCCCACGGCCGCGCAGTGGCGCAGCAGCGCCCTCATCGGTTCGCTGATGGCCTTTGCGGCCATGGCGCTGATGGTGCTGGCGCAGCGCCTGGGCATCGGCTCGGGCCTGATGGCCACGGTGGTCACCACCATGCCGATGTGGCTCGCGCTGTGGACGCGGTGGGGCGGCGAACGCGTACCCCTCACCAGCTGGATCGGGCTGGCGCTCGGCGCCATGGGCGCGCTGGTGCTGGCGCTCGAAGGCGATTTTTCCGCCACGCCGCTGGGTGCGCTGCTGGCCTTCGGCGCGCCGTTGTGCTGGAGCCTGGGCTCGTACGCCTCGCGCAAGCTGGTGTTGCCCGCACCGGCCATGGCTTCGGGCGCGCAGTGGCTGATCGGCGGCTTGCTCGGTGTGGTGGTGGCCGCCGTGTTTGAGCCGGGTGCGCGCCATTTCGAATGGGCGCAGGTCAGTGCGGCGTCCGCGCTGGCCTGGGTCTACCTGGTGGTGATGGGCACGCTGGTCACGCTCAACGCCTACCTGTGGTTGCTGAAAAACACCACCGCCGCGCTGGCGGGCAGCTACTCGTTCGTGAACCCGGTGGTCGCACTGTGCGTGGGCGTGCTGCTCGGCGGGGAGCAGCTCACGGGCTGGGTGTTCGTGGCCATGCCGCTGATCCTGCTGGCGCTCGCCCTCATTCTGTACGGCCGCGACTTGAGCACCTGGTTGCGCACCCGCACCGCGGCTCACACCAGCGTGACGACCACCAGCCACGCCAGCGAAGCCCAGCGATAGGGCCCCATGCCGGGCAGGCGCCACACCGAAGCCACCAGGAACAGGTTGTAAGGCAGCGGCGCGAAGTGCACCGTTGCGGCCAGCTCGATGGCTTCGTCCGCCAACGCAACAGCGAGCGCTACCGCCGTGGCCAGCAGGTTGATGACCGTGCCCACCGTCACCATGTCGCGCCAGAACAGCACGCGCATCGGCACCTCACCGCGCCAGCGGCGTGTGAAGAAGCCCACGGGGCCTGGCATTCAGCTCGCCAGCAGGCGCACCAGCCAGGCGTTGAGATCGGCCACCTCCTGCGCACACACCGAGTGCTCCATCGGGTAGGTGTGCCAGTCCACTGCGTAGCCCAGCGCCTGCAGCGCATCGCGCGTCTGCGCACCGCGCTCGACCACCACCATCGGGTCGTGCGTGCCGTGCGCCAGAAAGATGGGCACGTCACGGTTGGCCTCGGACCGCTCGGCAACTGTACTGGCTGCCAGCGGCAGGTAGCCCGACAGACCCACCAGACCGGCCAGGCGCTGCGGCGCGCGCAGCCCGGCCATGAGCGTCATGGCGCAGCCTTGCGAAAACCCCATGAGCACGGTGCGCGCGGGCGGCACGCCGCGCGCGGCCTCGCGGTCCAGCAGACCCTGCACCAGCGCGCAGGACTCGCGAAGACCGGCCTCGTCTTCGCGACGCGACTGACCGATGGGCGGGTGGATGTCGTACCAGGCGCGCATCTCGTAGCCACCGTTGAGCGTCACCGGGCGCACCGGCGCGCTGGGAAACACGAAGCGCACCGGGCCGATGGCATCCAGATCGAGTTCCTGTGCAATCGGCACGAAGTCGTTGCCGTCAGCGCCCAGGCCGTGCAGCACGACGATGCTGGCCACGGGAGCGGCTGCGGGGTTGCCCCCCGTGACGAGTTCGAGGGTTTCAAGCGTGTGTGAGGTCATGACCCGCAGCATACCGGCTGCCTATGATGAAGGCTTGTTCTCGCACACCAAGACCAAGACCATGACACCTCACGCACTGCTCGACCACCTGGACCAGGGCCGCCTCTGGCCCAACCCATCCGGACTCACACTGGACGCCGCGTACGCGCAAGCGCTCGCCGTGCGGCAGTTGCGCATCGCGCGCGGCGAACAACCGCGCGGCTACAAGGTGGGCTTCACCAACCGCTCGATCTGGCCGCGCTACAACGTGTTCGCGCCGATCTGGGGCAGCGTGTGGGACAGCACCCTCACACTGTGCGACGGTGACGGCAGCGTGTCGCTCGCCCACACCTGCCAGCCACGGCTGGAGCCCGAGGTCGTGTTCGGACTGAAGGCCACGCCCGCGGCCAACGCCACGCTGGACGATCTCTTCGAGGCCATCGACTGGGTGGCACCTGGCTTTGAGGTGGTGCAGTCGCACCTGCCGGACTGGAAGTTTCTGCCCGCCGACACCGTGGCCGACGGCGCGCTGCACGCGCGCCTGCTGGTGGGTCGTCGCACGCCGGCGCGGGAGCTGGCCGGCAGCGCGGCAGGACTCGACACCTTGCTGGCCCATGCGCAGGTGAGCTTGCTCAAGGACGACCAGGCTGTCGAGGAAGGCCAGGGCTCGAACGTGCTGGATGGCCCACTGCGCGCGCTGCAGCACTTCGCGCAGACCTTGCGCGCTTGCCCGGGCGCACCCGATCTGCAAGCCGGCGACGTGATCACCACCGGCACCTGGACCGATGCCTGGTCTGTTGCGCCCGGCGAGCACTGGTCGGCCCGCTTCACCTCACCACTGCCCAGCCTCTCGGTGCGCTTCACCGGTTGAGACCTGCGTTCCCTTGCAGGTGAAACCCTCTAAACACACGGCAATAGCCTTGGTAGATTCGTGCGCAGCACACACAACGGAGACAAAACACATGAGCAGAATAGCGCCCGAGCTGCTGGCCCTTCAACGCCTGTACCACTGGGAAAAAACCGCCCCCACCCGCGTGGCCCTCACGCAACCCATGGGAAACGGTGTGGTGCAGGATTTCACCTGGGCACAAGTGGCTGACCAGGTGCGCCGCATGGCGACCCACCTGCAGTCGCACGGCTGGGAGCCAGGCTCCAAGGTGGCCATCCTCTCGAAGAATTGCGCCTGGTGGATGATGAGTGACCTGGCCATCTGGATGGCGGGCTACGTGTCGGTGCCGCTGTACCCCACGCTCGCGCCCGAGACCATCCGACAGATCCTGGCGCACAGCGAGGCCAAGGCCCTGTTCGTGGGCAAGCTGGACGGCTGGGAAGGCATGAAGCCCGGCGTGCCCACCGAGCTGCCCTGCATGAGTTACGCACTCTCGCCAGCAGACGTGGTGAAGAACTGCGAGGGCTGGGACGCGATCTGCAAGCGCAGCCAGCCCATGGCGGGCGAGCCCTTGCGGGACGGCGAAGAACTCGCCACCCTCATCTACACCTCGGGCACCACCGGCATGCCCAAGGGCGTCATGCACACCTTCGCCAACTTCGCCTGGGCACTCGACGCCGGCCTCAAGCGCATTCCCATGTCCGGCACCGACCGCATGTTGTCGTACCTGCCATTGGCCCATGTGGTCGAGCGCATGCTGGTCGAACACGGCTGGCTGCGCACGGGCATGCACGTATTCTTCGCCGAATCGCTCGACACCTTCGCGGCCGACCTGCAGCGCGCGCGGCCCACCATCTTTTTCTCGGTGCCCCGCCTCTGGGTCAAGTTCCAGCAGGGCATCCACCACAAGATGCCACCGGCCAAGCTCAACCGCCTGCTCGGCATCCCTATCCTCGGCGGCATCGTTCGCAAGAAGGTGATGAAAGCCCTGGGCCTGGACCAGTGCACGTTCGCCGCTGGCGGCGCAGCGCCCATGCCCATTGCACTGCTGCAGTGGTACAGCAAGCTGGGCCTGAACATCAACGAAGGCTACGGCATGACGGAGAACCTCGCGCTCTCACACATCACCGAACCCGGCAAGAACCAGCAGGGCACGGTGGGCCCGGCCTATGAAGGCGTGCTGCACCGCCTGGACCCCGAAACCGGCGAGGTGCAGATGCGCAACTCCGCCATGATGCTGGGTTATTACAAGGAGCCCGAGAAGAGCAAGGAGAGCTTCACCAACGACGGTTGGCTCAAGACTGGCGACAAGGGCACGATCGACAAGCAGGGCTTGCTTCGCATCACCGGGCGCGTGAAGGATCTGTTCAAGACCGGCAAGGGCAAGTACGTGGCGCCCGCGCCGATCGAGGACAAGCTGGTGATGCACGAAGCGGTGGAGGCCTGCGTGGTCACCGGCGCCAACCTCGGTCAGCCGCTGGGCATCGTGATGCTCAACGCCGATGCAGTGACCAAAGTGGCCGATCCCGGCGCGCGCAGCGAGCTGGAGGCCTCACTGGCCGCCCACCTCAAGACCATCAATGCCACGCTCGATCCGCATGAGCAACTGCAGTGCATCGTGGTGGTCACCACCGCCTGGACGGTGGACAACGACGTCATCACGCCCACCTTCAAGGTCAAGCGCAACCGCATCGAGGACCTGTACGCCAGGCACTACGAGAGCTGGGAAGCGTCGGGCAAGAAAATCATCTGGCAAAAAGGCGGCTGAGCACTCCGTCGGCGCCCTGCTCGCACAGGCGCAGCACGACCTCAAAACCTTCCGCGTTGCCGTAATAAGGGTCGGGCACCTCCAACGTGCCCGGCACGCCCGCGTACTCCAGAAACAAGTGCAGCTTGTGCTGGTGCTGCGGCGGGCACACATGCTGCAGGTTGGCCAGGTTGTCGCGGTCCATGGCAAGGATCAGATCGAACTGCTCGAAGTCCTCGTCCGTCACCTTGCGCGAACGCTCCTTGGCGATCTGGCTGTAGCCGCGCGCTTGCGCCAGCAGGATGGCGCGGCGATCGGCCTTTTCCCCCCGGTGCGCGCCGTAAGTGCCGGCAGAGTCGAGCGACACCCGGTCGGCCAACCGCCTGCGTTGCACTTCGGCGTGCATCACGCTGGCGGCCATCGGAGAGCGACAGATGTTGCCCATGCAAACGAGAAGGATCCTGGTCATGCCGCAAGGATAGCGAGCCCCGAGAGCGCCCGACATGACGCCTCGGAAAAAACAAAGCCCGCCAGAGGCGGGCTTTGCAAAGGCCGGGAACAACTCAGATCCGGTAGTCGTCGACGCTCTTGCCAGAAGCCAGCACGGCGCGCACCCACTCGGGTTTGCGGCCCGGACCACCCGCCCAGAGCTCGCCGTTCGGGCCGCGGTACTTCGGTGCCGACGCCGATTTGGATTTGGCGGGCTTCTTCGCACCGGTCGTGCCGCCCAGATCGGCCACCGAAATGCCGAATTGTTTCATCTTGGCCTTGATATCGGCGATCACGGAAGCGAGTTCGTCTTTCCGCGCCTGTTCGGCCTGGGCCATCAAGGTTTGGGCTTGCGCCATGAGTTCGGAATAGCTGGCCATTGATAAATCCTTATAAAGATGGAATCGATCGGAATGTGTCATTAAAACTGCCGATACCGAACCACATTCTAATCGCCTTTTCCCGTCCAACCACCAGACCATGGCCGCAGTTCGTCGGGCAAGTCCGCATGCAACTCAACCGGCGTATTTGTGACGGGATGGCTCAATCGAAGGCGCCAGGCATGTAGAAACATGCGCTTCAATCCCGCGCGCGCCAATTGGCGGTTGAGTTCGAAATCACCGTATTTGTCGTCTCCCGCAATCGGATGACCGGCGTTGGCGAGGTGAACCCGGATCTGGTGGGTACGGCCGGTCTTGATGGTCACTTCCAGCAAACTCAGGCCCTCCGGCAGCGCAGATGCGAGTGCCGACGACACCGGCACGCGCGCCACCACCTTCACCAAAGTCACCGAGTGCATGCCGTCGGGGTCTTCCTTGGTCGTCACCTTCACACGCCGTTCACCATCGGCCAGCAGATATTTGTGCAATGGCTGATCCAGCACCTTCAGGCGCGCGGGCCAGGCCCCTTTGACCAGCGCGAGATAGGTCTTGCCGGTTTCGCGTTCGCGGAATTGGTCCTGCAAGGCCTTGAGTGCACTTTTCTTTTTGGCAATCAACAGCAGGCCGCTGGTTTCACGGTCGAGGCGATGGACCAATTCGAGCAACCTGGCGTCGGGGCGGGCCTGGCGCATTTGTTCGATCACGCCAAAACTCACGCCACTGCCCCCGTGAACCGCCACACCAGCGGGCTTGTCGATGGCCAGGAATGCCTCGTCTTCGAAAATCACCGGAAATTGCCGGGCGGGTGCCGGATTGAGTTGCTTTTCTTCCGCCCGCTCGGAGAGGCGTATCGGCGGAATGCGCAACACGTCACCGGCCTGCACGCGGTCGTCCGCCCCAATCCGGCCCTTGTTCCGGCGCACCTCACCCGAGCGGATGATGCGGTAGATGTGCGTCTTGGGCACCCCCTTGAGTTCGCGGAACAGGAAGTTGTCGAGGCGCTGCCCGGCCGACTCTTCGTCCACCGTGAGGTGCCGCACGGCAGCGGCTGCGGAGTTCGGGGGCTGAAGCAAGGGAATCCGAGGGGAAATAGGGACACCACGGTGGCGGTTGACTGTCTATAATGCGTCACTCTCGTCACGTGCTGTAAGTGATTGATTTGCCTTGAGTTTAAGGCAAGCACTGAAGGCGCAGACCTCCCGGCCCGACAAAGCGGGAGACCGACGTGAGAGGTTGCCACCCGCAGCACCCGGCACCTCCCATCGCACCCGCGGCCATTCCCCATGGAATCCCGGTGCGGTCAAGGTGCGGTAGACGCCGCGGGCGAACCGGTTGATGAAAACAGCGAACCCGATTACGGAATACCCCAATCGACCAGCTTTCCAACGTGAAGCTGGTCGAGGACAAAGTGAACACAGAGATAACCCGGCCAGATCCATGTCATTGACAGCCATCCAGCCTTCCCTGCTCACCCAACTCCACGCGCCTACGCCCTGACCTGGCGGTTCGACGCGGCACCTCGGTGCCCGCCTGTGTTGAACGCCTTCCCCGAACTGCGGGTCAACGGCTCTCCGGCAATTCCTCCCCCGTTCGCTTTTTCCGCTGGTTCACGGCGAGTTGACGCCTGTGGTTTTCGAACCCGGGCGTCCTTGTGTGTTTGAACGAAGGAAATCGCATCATGAAACGCATGCTGATCAACGCCACGCAGGCCGAAGAGCGCCGGCTGGCCATTGTGGACGGGCAGAAACTGCTCGACTACGAAATCGAAATCGAAGGGCGCGAACAGCGCAAGGGCAACATCTACAAGGCCGTCGTCACCCGCGTCGAGCCCTCGCTGGAAGCCTGCTTCGTCGACTACGGTGAGGAACGCCACGGCTTCCTGCCGTTCAAGGAAATCTCGCGCCAGTATTTCGCCGCCGGTGTGCCGGTCAACCAGGCCCGCATCAACGACGTGATCCGCGAAGGCCAGGAACTGCTGGTCCAGGTCGAGAAGGAAGAACGCGGCAACAAGGGCGCGGCCCTCACCACCTTCGTGAGCCTGGCCGGCCGCTACGTGGTGCTGATGCCCAACAACCCGCGCGGCGGTGGCGTGAGCCGCCGCATCGAAGGCGAAGACCGTCAGGAACTCAAGCAGGCGCTGGACCAGCTCGAATACCCCAACGGCATGAGCATCATCGCGCGCACCGCCGGCATCGGCCGCGACGCGCCCGAGCTGCAGTGGGACCTGAACTACCTGCTCAAGCTGTGGAACGCGATCGACGGCGCGGCGCAGGGCGGCAAAGGCGCCTACCTGATCTACCAGGAATCGAGCCTGGTGATCCGCGCGATCCGCGACTACTTCAACAGCGACATCGGCGAGATCCTGATCGACACCGACGACATCTTTGAGCAGGCGCACCAGTTCATGAGCCACGTGATGCCCGAGCACGGGCACCGCGTGAAGCGCTACCGCGACGACGCACCGCTGTTCTCGCGCTTCCAGATCGAGCATCAGATCGAAACCGCCTACAGCCGCACCGTGCAGCTGCCCAGCGGTGGCGCCATCGTGATCGACCAGACCGAAGCGCTGGTGGCCGTGGACGTGAACTCGGCCCGCTCCATCAAGGGCGGTGACATCGAAGAGACCGCGACCCGCACCAACCTCGAAGCCGCTGACGAAGTGGCCCGCCAGGCGCGCCTGCGCGACCTGGGTGGCCTGATCGTGATCGACTTCATCGACATGGACGAGTCGAAGAACCGCCGCGACGTGGAAAACCGCCTGCGCGACGCGTTGCGCCAGGATCGCGCCCGCGTGCAGTTCGGCGCCATCAGCAAGTTCGGCCTGTTGGAGATGAGCCGCCAGCGCCTCAAGCCCGCGCTGAACGAAGGTTCGTCCATCCCCTGCCCGCGCTGCGGTGGCTCGGGCCACATCCGCGACACCGAATCGTCGGCGCTGCAGATCCTGCGCATCATCCAGGAAGAGTCGCTCAAGGACAGCACGGCCGCCGTGCTGGTGCAGGTGCCGGTTGAAGTCGCCAGCTTCCTGCTCAACGAGAAGCGCACCGAGATCACCAAGATCGAACTCAAGCAGCGCATCAATGTGCTGCTGGTGCCCAACAAGTCGCTGGACACGCCCAACTACAAGCTCGAGCGCTTGAAGCACGACGACCCGCGTCTGGACAACCTGGACGCCAGCTACAAGCTGGCCGACGAGCCGGATGAAGCCACTGGCTTCACGCGCCGCAGCCAGGAACGCACCAACAAACAGGAACCAGTGATCAAGGGCGTGCTGCCTGACGGTCCGGCACCCGTGGCGGCTCCGCGCCCCGAGGTGGTGGCACCGGTGGCCACTCCCGTGGCAGCCAAGGCTGTTGTGGTCCCCGTGGCCGCGCCCGTCGTGGCTGCTCCGGCCGAAAAGGGGTTCTTCGGCTGGCTCAAGAGCCTGTTCGTTGGTGGTGACGCACCAACCCCCGCACCCAAGCCGGCGGTGGCCGCCCCGGCCGTCAAGCCCGGTGCCCGCGAAGAGCGCGCCGATGGCCGTGGTCAGCGCGAAGGTGGTCGTGACGGTGGCCGCGATGGCCGCAGCCGCGGTGGACGCGGCGGTGCTGAAGGCCGTGGACAACGTGACGGTGGCCGCGAAGGTGGCCGTGGCAGTCGCGAAGGTGGTCGCGAAGGCCGCCAGGTCGAGGGCCGCGGCGAGCCGCGCGGTGAAGGCCGTGTGGAGGGACGCCCGGAAGGCCGTCCGGAAGGACGTGCCGAAGGCCGCGGTGAAGGTCGCCGGGGCGAAGGTCGCGGCGAGCCGCGTGGCGAAGGCCGCAGCGAAGCGCGTGGCGAACCACGCGGCGAGAGCCGGGGAGAACCACGCGGTGAAGGTCGCGGTGAACCACGCGGAGAAGGCCGGGGTGAGGGTCGCCGTGGTGAGGGTCGCCGCGACAACCGCCGCGACGCCACACCGGTTGAGGGCGCAGCGCCTGCTGAATTGGTGAACGGAACACCAGTCACCGCCTCGAGCGAAACGAACGAAAGCGGCGACAACCAGCGCCGCGGTCGTGGTGGGCGCGGTGGCGAGAACCGCCGCCGTCCCGCCGAAGGCGCCGAGGGCCAGGCCCCGATCGTCCAAGGTGATGCCGCACCGGTCACGCAGGAAACTGGCGACAACGCAGAGATGCCCCGCGAAGGCGAGATGGTCGACGGCGGCGATGGCGCACCACGCGCCCCGCGCGAGCGCCGCAGCCGTGACCGTTATGGCCGTGACCGCCGCGAGCGCGGCCCACGCGATCCCAACGCAGCCCCTGAAGGCGGCGAAGACCAGGCAGCACCCGTTACCGAGATGCCCGCCAGCGAAGTCGCCTTTGCCGCAGCCTCGACGCTGGTGCCTTCGCACGAGCCGGTGGACGAAGCCCCCACGCGCAGCTACTTCAGCCTGCCGGTGGAGGCTGCGCCAGCGCCTGTGGTGAACGAAGCGCCCGTGTTCACGCCTGCACCCGTTGCAGCGCCGATCGCAGCACCGGTGGTTGAGCCAGTCGCACCGGCACCTGCAATTGCCTCACCTGTGATGGCACCGGTGGCCGCCCCCGTGGCCGCTCCAGCATCAGCACCCGTCCCTCGCGTGCCGGCACCGAAGCCTGTGGTGACCGAAGCGCCCGCGGCCCGCGGTCTGCCCAAGGTGGCCGGCTTCTCGCTGCCCATGGAGGAGATGCAGCAGGTCGCCCAGGCCAGCGGTCTGGAGTGGGTCAACTCCAACGCTGACAAGGTGGCCCAGGTGCAAGCCGCGATCGCGGCCGAGCCCAAGCCCGTGCACGTGCCCCGCGAGCCCAAGCCCGCGGTGGTGCTGGACGATGGCCCGTTGGTGCTGGTCGAGACCCGCAAGGACCTGCGCGACATGCAGCTGCCTTTCGAGACACGCTGATCGGCACCACCTTCAGGCGCCAGCGCCTGAAGGTATGGACCCCAAAAGAAAAGCGCCCTCGGGCGCTTTTCTTTTGACTGGTGAGCAAACGTTCAGTCCAACAACGCGGCCTGCTTCCAGGCCGCCTGGGCCGCCGTCTCGTCGCCGCGCTCTTCGGCCAGCAAGGCCAGCGAGCGCCAGGTGCGGCGCATCAGTGCAGCGTCATTCAAGCCGTGACTGGCCTGCGTGAGCAGCTGACTGGCCTTGCCCCAAAGTTGACGCTGCATGCAAGCCTGCCCGGCGAGGTACTGCAGAAAGGCGTTGTTCGGCGACAGGCGCTGTTGCAGTTCCAGGCGAGCTAGCCAGGCGCTGTCCAGTTGCGGCAGGCCGGGCTCGAAAGCCGTCACCAGGTGGCGTTGCTGCGCAGGCGTCAGTGCATCGAAGCCCTGCCACAACGGCTCCAGCCAGGAGCGCAGTCGAGCCGCCACCGCGTGGGCTTCATCACCGTCCGCGTCGCTGCGCTGGAGCACCAGTTGGTTACCGCGCCGCGCGGCGGCCAGGGCCAGTTCGGGCATGGCGCGCTCGCTGGCGTCCAGACCGTTCCACACGGCCTCGAGCTGCGCCATGTCGTGTGCTTCGCGCAAGGCGTCGAGCACCAACCCGCGCACGATGCTGCGCGAGGCTTCGGGTGAAAACGCCTTGTGCTTGGCGAGCAGGCGCGCGGTCTCCAGCGCTTCGGAGGTGGCGCCTCCCAGGCGCGCCACCCGCAGCTTGAGCCGCAGCGCCTGGATGCGCCGGCCGGCCCCTTGCGGCAACTCGGCCAGACGGCTGCGCGCAGCCTCCACATCGCGGTCTTCCACCGCCCAGCGCACCGCGCGCAACAGCGCGCCCTCGGACGCATCGGGCGCGCCCTTGGCCAGGGCGGGATCGAGCGCGGCCTGAAGGTTTTCGTCACGCCGCTCGCGGTTCTGCAACGACTGCGCGCTTTCGGCGACCAGCAAGTGCGCGAGCACCTGCAATTGGTCGCGCCGCGGCCACTGGCCTGGCGAGACGGTCTTGAGTTGATCGAGCGCGTGCTGCGCAGCCGACTGCGCCCGCACGAAACGCCCCGCCAGCTGGTGCGCCAATGCGTCCATGACCGAGCCCACCACCGAGCGCTCGACCTGCTGGTTGCGCCATCGCTTAGCCCGAAGGGGCAGGTCTCGAACCAGACCGATGGCCAGCAACGCGGCGTGCAGCAGCACAAAGCCGGCGATCAGGCAGAACAGGACGAAGTTGAAGGAGACGTCGAACCGGTAGGGTGGCCAGAACAGCGTGACCGTGCTCGCGTTGTGTCCCACCAGCAGCGCCAGCGCCACCGCCACGGCGGCCAGCCCCAGCAACCAGAACACGTTGCGCATCGCGCCCCGCTGACCGCGGCGCATCAGCGGCCTCCCGCAGCGGAGGCCAGCGCAGCCAGAGTGGCATCCGGACGCGGCAGTTCGCTGTCGACCAGATCGCGGCGCAGGCGACCCAGCAGTGCTTGCGCGCTGGCCACCCGGGGCGCGCTGGTGTCGAAGTAGCGCGCGATGGACGCCTCCACCGCGACCACATCGGCCTGGCTGGCGGCCATGTGCCGGGCCAGCAGCCCCAGGCGGGCGTTGAGCAGCTTCAGCTTGATGTTTTCGCGCAGGAAGAACGCCTGCTCGGGCGCGAGCAGCGCGGCCTCAGGCCGGTCGATGCGGCTCACGCGGACCAGTTCGCGGCCACTGCGCGTGACCTCGGCCCAGGTGCGCTCCCACAGGGCGCTCCACCAGCCGGACACACGTGCCCAGCCCTGGCTGAACCCGCCGGGCTCGGCAACCGGCTCGCTCTCCAGAACGGGCTTGCGGGCTTCAGGAGCAGTTGGTGCCGCGCTGGCAGCGGGCGGCGAAGCAGGGTTCTTTGCAGACGCTGGCACCGGCTCCGCTACCGTCTTGCGGGCGGCTGGCGCCGCCTTCCGCAAGCCGACCTGATTGAGCACGGGCCAGTCGTCCACCTGCCGAGCCAACTCGTCCAGCCGCAAGGCCAGGGCGGGAATGTCGGCCAATGGAGCGGCCTGGATGCGTTCGATGTCGCGTGCAATGGCGCGCTGCACAGGGTTCAGCCGTGGCTGGGCGGCTCGGGCAATGCGCTGGTCGGCGGCCTGGAGCGCGGAGACGATCGGCTGGGCACTGCCGGTGAGCTGGGCCTGCTGCTGCGCCAGCTTCACTGCCGACTCCAGGTCCTGCACGAGGTTGTCGTCGCGCGAGCGTGAAAGCGCCAGCATGAGTTCTTCGAGCTGGCTGCGCTGCAGGCTCACCTCGGACAAGCGCACCTCCGCCACGGCCAGGCGCGCCTGCAACTCCTGCGCCAGCGCCTCGGCCTGCGCGGCCATCGTGCGGGCTTCCACGGCCTGCTCGCCGCTCTCTTGCACGCGGCGGGCCAGCTCCTGCTGGGTGAGGCTGAGCTTTTGCCACAGCAAGCCGGCCAGCACGAGTGCCAGCGCGGCCAGCAGCACGGCCAGCCACGTCAGCCCCGTGCCGGGGCGACGCAACGCCGGAGATGAAGACAGCGGCGGTGCGTGGCTCGGCGCCACGGCGGGCGCCGCGGTGTCGGTGGAGGGGTGAACGGGTTGGTTGGAGCTCATGGTGCAGTGCACTCTGATTCTAGGGCGCGCAACACATCGGGCAGGCTGGGACGTGATTCAATCACACGCCCGAAGCCCGTGTCGCGTGCAGCCTGGGCAATGCGCGGATGCGTCACCAGCGCGGTGGCCGCGCTCCAGCTGGCCGACGGTTGTGCCACGCGCAGCGCAGCCAGCGCCTCGGAACTGCTGAACAGCCACACACTGTCAGCCAGGGTGGCCTGCGCCATGAGCGCGCGATCGGCGTCGTCGAACACCGGCGGGCGCCGTTCGTAGGCCACACAGCCTTCCACCCGCGCACCCAGGGCCTCGCATTGGCGAATCAACCAGTCGCGCCCATGTCCTGGCACAGGGCCTTCAGCCGCAGGTGCTTCCATGGACGAGCCCCGCACGATCAGGATCCGGCTTCCAGCCACCACCTGCGAGGCGACCACGGGCCACAGGTGCTCGGAATCGAATTGCGCGGCGTCGGCTGGCGGCGAGTCGATGCGTTCGGGCGCAATGCCCAGGGCGCCGAGCGCCTGCGCTAGCAGGCGCGCCGTGCCCGGCCCCGGTGCCCAGAAGCGTGTGTTGAACGGCGCCAGCGGACGTGCAACCGAACCCTCGGCAAAAAAATGGCTCACGGCCGCGCCGCTCACGAACAGCAGCGCATCAACGTGTGACCATTTCGCGCGCCAGACCTGCAAGGCAGCCCTGGCCTCGCTGGTCGACGGCTCGCCAATGTCGATCAAGGGCAGTGCCTGCGCTGGCCAGCCTTGGGCGCGCAGCGCTTGCACCCAGTGGGCGGCTTCACCCGCGGGACGGGTGACGATCAGCCGCGCCAGCCGGCCGGGTGCGGGCCGCTGGACGGTGGGCGCACTCAAGGTCTCAGACCTCCACCGGCGGCGGCGTGGCGCCGGCCGCACGCAGGTCGGCGGCCACGCGCTGACCCAGCGCCTCGGCCTCGGCGAGCGTGTGCACACGTGCCTGCCCGCTCACCCGCACCACCGCCTGCTGGCCCCGCGGATCGCCCCAGGCGGCGTCAAGCTTCAGTGTGCCGTCTGCCTGCCAGTCGGCGTAGGCCGCCAAGGGCATGGAGCAGCTGCCACCCATGGCACGCGAGACGGTGCGCTCGGCCGCGACGCGCTGCCAGCTGGCGGTGTGCGCCAGCGGCGCCAGCGCGTCGATCAGGTCTTGCCGATCCGATCGCACCTCGATGCCCAGGGCCCCCTGGCCGGCCGCAGGCAAGGATTCGACAGGCTCGAAGATGTGGCGGATGCGCTGACCCAGGCCCAGCCGCTTGAGGCCGGCCGCGGCCAGCACGATGGCGTGGTACTGGCCTTCGTCGAGCTTGCGCAGGCGCGTATCGAGGTTGCCGCGCAGCGGTTCAATGCGCACGTCGGTGCGACCCAGCCGGTCCAGGGATTCGCGCAACAACACCAGGCGGCGCAGGCTGGAGGTGCCCACCACCGCGTTTGCCGGCAGCTCGGCCAGTGATGCACATTGCGGCGACACCCAGGCATCGCGCGGGTCTTCGCGCTCCATCACGCAGGCCAGCGCAAAGCCTTCGGGCAGCTGCATCGGCACGTCCTTGAGCGAATGCACCGCGATGTCGGCGCGGCCCTCTTCCAGCGCCACTTCCAGTTCCTTGACGAACAGGCCTTTGCCGCCGACCTTGGACAGGCTGCGGTCCAGGATCTGGTCGCCCAGCGTGGTCATGCCCAGCAGCGTCACCCGGTGGCCCAGGCCTTCCAGCAAGGCCTTGACGTGTTCGGCCTGCCACAACGCCAGGCGGCTCTCGCGGGTGGCGATGGTGATGGCCAGAGGGGTGGAAGTGGGCATGGACGGAAGGGAGGATCTGGGGGCGGCGCAACGCGCGAAATTTGGTACCCGGTTCGTAACCGGGCAGGGTGTTTTTGAATGCTAGCATGGCCCTTCGACCGGGTTTTCTCCAGATCACCCGGCCCTGTCGGCAGGCCTCTCATCTCCCAACACCATGAGCCGAACGATCGCGCAAACCCGCACCCGCCCTTCCAGCCGCGCCGACAAGGACCAGCCCCTCATCGACGACATCCGCCTGCTCGGCCGCATCCTGGGCGACGTGATCCGCGAACAGGAAGGCCTGGCGGCCTTTGCGCTGATCGAGCAGATCCGCCAGCTCTCGGTGGCGTTTCGTCGCCACGCCGATCAGTCAGCCGACAAAGCGCTCAAGAAGCTGCTCAAGGGCCTGAGCGGTGACCAGACGGTGAGCGTGATCCGCGCCTTCACCTACTTCAGCCACCTGGCCAACCTGGCCGAGGACCGCCACCACATCCGCCGCCGCGCCGTGCACGAGCGCGCTGGTGAGCTGCAGGAAGGCAGCCTGGCGCGCACGCTGCAGCGCCTGCACAAGGCCGGCATCGCACCGGGCGCGATCGTCGACACGCTGGCGCTCAGCCACATCTCACCCGTGCTCACGGCCCACCCCACCGAGGTACAGCGCAAGAGCATCCTGGACGCCGAGCGCGCCATCGCACGGTTGCTCGGCGAACGCGACGAACAGGAGCGCCTGCCGCGCGAGCGCGACGACATCGAGGCGCAGATCCGCGCACGCGTCACCCAGCTCTGGCAAACACGCCTGCTGCGCTTCACCAAGCTCACCGTGGCCGACGAGATCGAGAACGCGCTGAGCTACTACGAAGCCACCTTCCTCACGCAGATCCCGCGCCTGTACCGCGAACTCGAGGAAGGCCTGGGCGACAGTGGCGAGAACGCCGTGATTGCGCCCTTCCTGCGCATGGGCCAGTGGATCGGTGGCGACCGCGACGGCAACCCCAACGTGACCGCGCAGACACTCGAACTGGCACTGCACAGCCAGGCCGACATGGTGCTGCGCCACCACCTCACGCAGTTGCACCACCTGGGCGCGGAGCTCTCGGTGTCGGCCATGCTCACCAGCGTGAGCCCGGCCATGCAGGCGCTGGCCGAGCGCTCGCCCGACACCAACGCCCACCGCCAGGACGAGCCCTACCGCCGCGCGCTCACCGGCATGTACGCGCGTCTGGCGGCCACGCTCCACCACCTCACCGGCGGCGAGGCGGCACGCCACGCCATCGCGCCTCAAGACGCCTACACCAGCGCCGCCGAGCTGCTGGGCGACTTGCGCACGATCCAGGCCTCGCTCAAATCACACCACGGCGCCGCACTGGCGCGCGCGCGCCTGCAGCCGCTGATGCGCGCGGTGCAAGTGTTCGGTTTTCACCTGGCCACGGTCGACCTGCGGCAAAGCTCCGACAAGCACGAGGAGGTGGTGGCCGAACTCCTGGCTGCGGCGCGCATCGAACCGCAGTATTCGCAGCTCGATGAAGCCGGCAAGCGAGCCGTGTTGCTGCGCCAGCTCAACGACGCGCGACCCTTGCGCGTGCCCGGTGTCACGTACTCGGCCCACACGCTGGGCGAGCTGGCGATCTTCGACACCGCCAGCAGTGGGCGCGAGCGTTTCGGCGCGCAGGCCATCCGCCACGCCATCATCAGCCACACCGAGACCGTGAGCGACCTGCTCGAGGTGTTGCTGCTGCAGAAAGAGGCCGGGCTGATGCGCGGCACGCTGAATGAAGACGCCCTGTGCGACCTGATCGTGGTGCCGCTGTTCGAAACGATCGAAGACCTGCGCAACGCCGCCCCCATCATGCGCGAGTACCTGGCTCTGCCCGGTGTGCGCGCCATGGTCGAACGGGGCGCAGCCGATGGCTACTGCGAGCAGGACATCATGCTCGGCTACTCCGACAGCAACAAGGACGGCGGCATCTTCACCAGCAACTGGGAGTTGTATCGGGCCGAGATCGCACTGGTCGAGTTGTTCGACGCCCTCAATCAAGGTCGGGGAAAAACGATCCAGCTGCGGATGTTCCATGGCAGGGGAGGAACAGTGGGCAGGGGCGGTGGCCCGAGTTTTCAGGCCATCCTGGCGCAGCCGCCGGGCACGGTGCGTGGCCAGATCCGTCTGACCGAGCAAGGCGAGGTGATTGGCTCCAAGTACGCCAACCCCGAGATCGGCCGGCGCAACCTCGAAACCCTGGTGGCCGCCACGCTGGAGGCCACACTGCTCAAACCCACGCGCAACGCGCCAGCGGCCTTCCTGACCGCGGCCGACGAGCTTTCGCGCCAGAGCATGGCCGCCTACCGCGCACTGGTCTACGACACCCCGCGCTTTGCCGAGTACTTCTTCGCCTCCACACCGATCCGCGAGATCGCCGAGCTCAACATCGGCTCGCGCCCGGCCTCGCGCAAAGCCACTCAGAAGATCGAAGACCTGCGAGCCATCCCCTGGGGCTTCAGCTGGGGCCAGTGCCGACTCACCCTGCCGGGCTGGTACGGGTTTGGTTCGGCGGTGCACACCTTTCTGCACCGCGACGGTCCCAAAGGCGTGGCCGCACAAAAGGCGCTGTTGCAGAAAATGGTGAAGCAGTGGCCCTTCTTCAGCACCCTGCTCTCCAACATGGACATGGTGCTGGCCAAGAGCGATCTGGCGCTCGCCTCCCTCTACTCGGAGCTGGTGCCCGACAAGCGCCTGCGCAACCACGTGTTCAAGGCCATTGAGGCCGAGTGGCACCGCACGGCCGACGCACTGGCGCTCATCACCGGTGAAAAGCAGCGCCTGGTGAACAACGCCGCGCTGCAGCGCTCCATGCGCCACCGCTTCCCCTACATCGACCCGCTGCACCACCTGCAGGTGGAACTTGTGCGGCGCTACCGCGCGGGGGAAAACGACGCAGATCGCAACGAACGTGTGCGCCGCGGCATCCACATTTCGATCAACGGCATTGCGGCCGGCCTGCGAAACACAGGGTGAATGGGTAAAACCTAAAATGACCCGGTGAACACATTGACCAACGCCGACCTGCACTGCCACTCCGTCGTCTCTGACGGCACCCTCACGCCCGAGGCGCTGGCGCAGCGCGCCCAGGCCAACGGCGTGGAACTGTGGGCCCTGACCGACCACGACGAACTCGGTGGACAGGATCGCGCCATGGCGGCTGCGCGTGAGGTGGGCATGAGTTACCTCACAGGCGTCGAGATCTCGGTGACCTTCCTGGGCATCACGGTGCACATCGTCGGCCTGGGCATGGACCACACGCATCCCGCGCTCTTGGCCGGCCTGCGGGCCACGCGCGGCGGGCGCGAACAGCGCGCACGCGACATGAGCGACGACCTCGCCCGTGTGGGCATCAAAGGTGTCTATGAAGGCGCCTTGAAGTACGTGGGCAACCCCGAGCTCATCTCTCGCTCGCACTTCGCGCGCTATCTGGTGGAAATCGGCGTGAGCAAGGACACCAACGACGTCTTCCGCAAATACATCACCGAAGGCAAACCCGGATTCGTGCCACACCGCTGGGCCAAGCTGGCCGATGCGGTGGGCTGGATCACGCAGTCCGGCGGCGTGGCCGTGATCGCCCACCCGGGCCGCTACAAGCTCACGCCCAATGAAGAGTTCGCGCTGTTCACCGAATTCAAGAACCACGGCGGTCAGGCGGTGGAGGTGATGACCGGTGCGCACAACCAGTCCGACTACGCGAAATACGCGGGCTACTGTCAGGAATTCGGCCTCGCCGCATCGCGCGGCAGCGATTTCCACAGCCCCGAAGAGAGCCACATGGACCTGGGCAAACTGCCCGACCTGCCCGGCAGCGTCACGCCGGTGTGGGAGCTGCTGCAGTCGCGCATCCTGCAGTGATGGTGGAGCCGACGCGCTACCCGCCCGCGCAGGCCGCGCTGGGCATTGGCTTCCTGGTCCTGGCCACAGCGTTCTTTGCCGTGCTGGACACCACCGTGAAGTACGTCGGCGCTTTCGTGCCGGTGTTGATGGCCGTGTGGTTCCGCTACGCGTTCCACGCCGTGCTGGTCACGGCGGTCATGCTGCCGCTGCGCGGGCGCAGCCTGCTGCAAACCGCGCACCCCCGCTTCCAGGTGTTGCGCGGTGCCTTGCTGCTGGCCGTGAGCGCGATTTCTTTCGTGGCACTGCAGTACATGCCGGTGGGCGAATTCACCGCCATCGTCATGATCACGCCCCTGGTGGTCACGCTGCTGGCCGCGCTGTTCCTGCGCGAGCGCGTGTCGCCGCTGCGCTGGGTGCTGGTGTGCGGCGGCTTCGCCGGCGCGCTGCTGGTGGTGCAACCCGGTGGTGAGGTGATCGGCTGGGCCAGCTTGCTGCCACTGGTGATGGTGTTCACCTACGCCTGGTTTCAGATTCTGACCAGCAAGATGGCGCGCACCGAAGACCCCATGACCATGCACTTCTACACCGGTTGGGTTGGTGCACTCGTGGCCAGCCTGGCGCTGCCGTTCGTGTGGAAGGCCATTCCTGATGTGAGCACCTTCGCGCTGCTGTGCCTCATCGGCTTGATGGGCACCGTCGGCCATTTCCTGCTGATCCTGGCGTTCAAACGCACGCAGGCGTCCACGCTCACGCCCTACCTCTATGGCCAGATCGGCTTCGCCATGTTCTGTGGCTGGGTCGTGTTCGGCCATGTGCCGGGTCGGCTGGAGCTCATCGGCATCGCGATGATCGTGCTGTGCGGCGCCACCGCCAGCTGGCTCACCGCGCGCGACCGACGCCTGCCGGTGGACCAACCCGAGGCTTGAGCGGGATCACAATCGCGCCATGTCCCAGTTTTTCGAAGTCCATCCCGAGAATCCCCAACCACGACTGCTCAAGCAGGCAGTGCAGTTGCTGGAGCGGGGCGGCGTGCTGGCCGTGCCCACCGATTCGAGCTACGCGCTGGTCTGCCACCTCGACGACAAGACCGCCGCCGACCGCCTTCGCCGCATCCGCCAGGTGGACGACAAGCACCACCTCACGCTGATCTGCCGCGACCTGAGTGAACTTGCCAGCTACGCTCGGGTCGACAACCGCCAGTACCGGTTGCTCAAACTCGCAACACCGGGCCCCTACACCTTCATCCTGGAGGCCAGCAAGGAGGTGCCGCGGCGCCTGAGCCATCCCTCGCGCAAGACCATCGGCCTGCGCGTGCCTGAGCACAAGACGCTGCTGGAGCTGCTGGGCCTGCATGGTGCGCCGTTGCTCTCCACCACGCTCATCCTGCCCGGCCAGATCGCCCCACTGAACGATGCCCAGGAGATCCGCGAACGTCTGCAGCACGAGCTGGCCGGAGTGATCGACGCCGGCGCCTGTGCGTTGGAACCCACCACGGTGATCGACCTCACGCCGATGGGCAGCGGCGGGGATCCCGAAGTGATCCGCGCAGGCCAGGGCGCCCTCGGTCCGCTCGGGCTCTGAGCCGCCACGCCGGGGCCATCGCCCAGTCTGGGACAATACCCATTTGCCCACAGCGCACCCTCCATGGATTTCGCCCAGATCGTTCAAACCGTCGCCCTCTACGCCATTCCGGTGCTGTTCGCCATCACGCTGCACGAGGCAGCGCATGGTTACGCGGCCCGGCACTTCGGCGACCGCACCGCCGAACTCATGGGACGCATCACGCTCAACCCGGTCAAGCACATCGATCCGGTCGGCACCATCGCCATGCCGCTGATCCTGTACTTCGCCACCGCAGGGGCCTTCCTGTTTGGCTATGCCAAACCGGTGCCGGTCAACTTCGGGCGCCTGCGCAACCCCAAGCGCGACATGGTGTGGGTTGCCCTGGCAGGGCCCGGAGCCAACCTGTTCCAGGCGATCGCCTGGACCGTGCTGCTCTATGTGCTGGCCGCGCTGGGCGTACAGGAACAGTTCTTCCTGCAGATGTGCCGCGCGGGCGTGCTGGTGAACCTGGTCATGTTCGCTTTCAACCTCTTCCCCCTCCCCCCGCTGGACGGGGGGCGCATTCTGGTGGGTCTGTTGCCCATGCGCCAGGCCGAACTGGTCTCACGCGTCGAGCCCTGGGGCTTCTTCATCGTCATGGCCTTGGTCATCAGCGGTGTGGTGGGCAATCTCTGGTTGCGCCCCCTGATGCTGCTCACCAGCAACGCCATCGAGGTGCTGCTCACACCCCTTCGCATGCTGATCCTGTAAACGCGACTTGCTCCGCCCATGAAAACCCAACGCGTCCTCACCGGCATCACCACCTCGGGCACGCCCCATCTGGGCAACTACGTGGGCGCCATCCGCCCCACGGTGCGCGCCAGCCGCCTGGCCGAGGTCGAGAGCTTCTACTTCCTGGCCGACTACCACGCGCTCATCAAGGTGGGCGAGCCCGCGCGCGTGCAGCGCTCCACGCTGGAAATTGCCGCCACCTGGCTGGCCTGCGGGCTCGATCCCGACAAGGTCACCTTCTACCGCCAGTCCGACATCCCCGAGATTCCCGAGCTCACCTGGTTCCTGACCTGTGTGACCGGCAAGGGCGTGCTCAATCGCGCGCACGCCTACAAGGCCTCGGTCGACAAGAACACCGCGGCCAACGTGGACCCGGACGCTGGCGTCACCGCCGGTCTCTTCATGTACCCGGTGCTGATGGCGGCCGACATCCTCATGTTCAACGCGCACCAGGTGCCGGTGGGGCGTGACCAGATCCAGCACATCGAGATGGCGCGCGACATCGCGGCCAGCT
Organism: Hydrogenophaga sp.; assembly: GCF_018780385.1. Classification (GTDB taxonomy): domain Bacteria; phylum Pseudomonadota; class Gammaproteobacteria; order Burkholderiales; family Burkholderiaceae_C; genus Hydrogenophaga. The sequence continues at coordinate 36,609 of NZ_JADMJO010000051.1, forward strand.
TCAACCACCTCTACGGCGAGCACTTCACGCTGCCCGAGGCCGCCATCGAAGAAAACGTGGCCACCCTGCCCGGGCTTGACGGCCGCAAGATGAGCAAGAGCTACGACAACACCATCCCGCTATTTGCGCCGCGCGAGCAGTTGAAGAAACTCATCATGGGCATCGTGACCGACTCGCGCTCACCCGGCGAGCCCAAGTCCACCGATGGCTCGGCGCTGTTCCAGCTGTACCAGGCCTTTGCCTCGGCCGATGAAACCGCAGCACTGGCGAAGGCCTACGCAGACGGCATTGCCTGGGGCGAGGCCAAGCAGGTCCTGTTCGAACGCCTGGACCAGGAAATTGCACCGCTCCGCTTGGTCTACGACGAATTGATCCACGAGCCCGTGCGGATTGAAAAGACCTTGAAAGCAGGCGCTGAAAAAGCACGCGCCATCGCCACCCCATTCACATCAAAACTGCGCCATGCCGTCGGCTTGCGTCCGCTTCAGGTGGCGGCGGCTCCCGTGGTCAGCAAGGGCAGCAAGAGTGCCACCCCCAGTTTCAAGCAATACCGGGAACAGGACGGCCTGTTCTATTTCAAGCTGCTCGACGCCCAGGGCGCGCTTCTGCTGCAAAGCACCGGTTTCGCCGCTCCCCGCGATGCGGCTCAAGCCATGCTGCGCCTGCAGCGCGAAGGCAACGTGGCGCTGGAAGCCCTGTCGGGCCAGCTGGCGTCCCGTGGCGACCCTGCGTCCGTGTCGGCTGCCCTGCAGTCCTTCGGCGAGCAGACCGACTGAACCCGCGTGACCCCGACACAGCCATGCCCCCGCAGAAAGCCTCAGCGAAGGGTGTTTTCTTTTGGGTAACATCCCGCCTCCCATGCGCGTACCATGTGGGGTATTCGATGGAAGCCCACGCCGCGCGACGCATATCGTGCAACAAGTCCCATCTCAGGACTGATTTCGCCGGAGGCGTCTATCGCCAAAGGTTAAAGTTGCCGATATGCTCTTCGGTTGAAACCATTACTACCAGCACAGCCCGATATGAGTATTTTTGTTATTGACGACCACCCGCTCATGCGTGAAGCCGTCGTCATGCTGCTTCGCCGCCTTCGGGCCTCGACCCAGGTGATTGAACTCGAGCGGCTGGCGTCCGTGAGCAAGGCCATCGCCGAACATGGTGAGCCAGAGCTGGTTTGCCTCGACCTCAAACTGCCCGACACCAACGGCGTGTCCGGTGTGCGCGAAGTCCGCCAGATGTTGCCCGATACATCGCTGATTGTGCTGTCGGCATCACCCTCATCCGACTACGAAGACCTGGCCCGCGAAGCCGGCGCCGACGCCTATGTGGAAAAGTCGGCCGGAGCCGCACAGATCGCGAAGGTGCTGCGCGAATTCCTGACCGAAGAAGTGGAAGACGAAAACGCCCCCACCATTCCGGACAAGCTCTCCAAACGCCAGAAACAGCTGCTGGTCATGCTGGACCGTGGCCTGAGCAACCGCGACATTGCCGAACAACTGCAGATCAGTGAGCACACCGTCAAGGTGCACCTGTGGCGCCTGTTCCGCCGCCTCAACGTCAAGAGCCGCTCGCAGGCCAGCCACCTCGCTCGCACCGCTGGTTTGCTGGACCTCTGATCCAGCGGCGGCGCAGCGCGCCCGTGATCAGGCCGCGCTGCGCACCACCGTGGGTTCAGGCATCCCGGTGGCTTCCTGCTGGGTAAAGGCCGGCAGCATCACCCTGAAGACACTGCCCCGGTTTGCCTCCGACGTCAGGGCCAGCTGGTAGCCCATCAGCGACGCGAGCTTGGACACGATCGTCAAACCCAGGCCCAGACTGTCCTCGGTGCCTTGGTGCTGGGACACACGAAAGAACTCCTGAAAGATCGCTTGCTGGTGCTCGCGGGCAATGCCCACGCCTGTGTCCCAGACTTCGAACACCAGCATGTCCTCGCGCTGACGCAACGCCAGCAACACGCCACCTTGGTGGGTGTGCCGCAGCGCGTTGGACACCAGATTGCCCAGAATGCGACGCAGCACCACGGGATCCGACCACAGCGTGGTGGGCCGCGTGTGGGAACGCAGCCGCAGAGACTTGCCCACCGCCACCGGCTCGAACTGCAACGACAGATCAGCGAACAGTTTCTCCACGTCCACGTGCTGCAACCGCACCTTGTAGTTGCCTGCATCGATGCGTGTCAGGTCGAACAGCGAATCAAACAACTCGTTGATGGCGCGGGTGGACTGAAGAATGCGCGGCGCGATGTCGCGTGCCATTTCGGGCTCGGTGGCCAGCCAGTCGGCATAAAGGCTGAGTGCGTGCACCGGCTGCCGCAAGTCGTGGGCAGCCGAAGCCAGAAAGCGGTTTTTGGTGGCCACCGCACGCAACGAGGCGCGTGTCTGCAGTGTGAGCGAGTCGATCAGCTCCTGGTTGGAGAACTGCAACTCAAAACTGGCCCGGTGCACCTCGTGCATGCGTGTTCCCGTCATGAACAGCAAACCCCAGAACGCCACCAGGAGAGCCATGAGGACCAGTCCGGTCTGCATTGCCCCGGCCGGCTGGGGCAACAGCACCATGACGACGACCAGACTCAAGAGCACCGAGAGCATGAGTGCGTTGGCATAAGTGCGGTAGACCGGCAGGTAGGCGCTGAAGGACGTGAGCGTGAGAAGCCCCTGACCCAGCACCACCAGCGCGCAAACGAACTGGGTGGCGATGGGTGCCTGTTGGTAACTCAGCAGCACCGGCCCGCCCCACAGCAGGGCCACAGCGGCCCAACTCCAGTGGTAGCGGTTGATGAAGGTGATGCGCTGCGGTCCTTCCAAGCTGTCGTGGCGCAAACGGTAGATGCCGATCAGGCGGTAGCGGTAGACCAGCATCGCCAGCATCAGCGCGGTCCAGATCAGAAGGCCGACGGTGTTGACGTCTCCCGCCATCATGTAGACGAGCAGCGGCAGCGAGAGCGTGGCTGCCAGCAACGATGGGCCCATGTTGTCCATCAACACGCCGATGAGTTGCGAATTCACCCAATGGTCACGCACTTCCGGCGATGCCGGCACGTGTTGGTAAGTCGCGGGTTGGGTGTCGACGAGCATGGGTGGGTGGAATGCGGCAGTGGCGCATTGTCTCACCCACCTCGGGCAACTGGCGCGCAGACATCCCGTCGTTTTGCGCCTGCTATACTCGCCGGTTCGCGATGAAGACCGACACCGGAGAGGTGGCAGAGTGGTCGAATGTACCTGACTCGAAATCAGGCGTACCGCAAGGTACCGTGGGTTCGAATCCCACCCTCTCCGCCAGACGTGAAAAAGCCACCGGACCCGGTGGCTTTTTTGTGGGCGAAACCTGCCTTGTTCAAGCCGGCTTCACGACGGATTCAAACGCTCCAGCCCGCCCATGTACGGGCGCAGCACCTCGGGTACGGTCACGCTGCCATCGGCGTTCTGGAAATTCTCCAGCACCGCCACCAGCGCACGGCCCACCGCCAGGCCCGAGCCGTTGAGGGTGTGCACGAGTTCGTTCTTGCCCTGCGCATTCTTGAAGCGAGCCTGCAGGCGCCGCGCCTGGAAGGCCTCGCAGTTGGAGACCGAGCTGATCTCGCGGTAGGTGCCCTGCGCGGGCACCCACACTTCCAGGTCGTGCGTGCGGGTGGCGCCAAAGCCCATGTCGCCGGTGCACAGCGCGAGCACGCGATACGGCAGGCCCAGCTTCTGCAGCACGGCTTCGGCGTGGCCGGTCATGGCCTCCAGGGCTTCGTAGCTTTTGTCGGGGTGCACGATCTGCACCATCTCCACCTTGTCGAACTGGTGCTGACGGATCATGCCGCGCGTGTCACGCCCGGCGCTGCCGGCCTCCGACCGGAAGCACGGTGTGTGCGCCGTCAGCTTGATCGGCAGTTCGGTCTCGGCCACCACGGTGTCGCGCACGGTGTTGGTCAGCGTTACTTCGCTGGTGGGAATCAGGTAGAGCGCCTGCGTGTCGGGCGCGGCCTCGCCTTCCTGGCCGCCCTTTTTCACCGCGAACAGGTCGGCTTCGAACTTGGGTAGCTGACCGGTGCCGCGCAGGGTGTCGGCATTCACGATGTAGGGCGTGTAGCACTCGGTGTAGCCGTGCTCCTGAGTCTGCACGTCGAGCATGAAGGCGCTGAGTGCGCGGTGCAGGCGCGCGAGCGGGCCGCGCATGAAGGTGAAGCGCGAGCCGGCGAGCTTGGTGCCGGTTTCAAAATCGAGTCCGAGCCTTTCGCCCACATCCACGTGGTCGCGCACCGGGAAGTCGAACACTCGCGGCGTTCCCCAGCGGCGCAGCTCCACGTTGCCGTGCTCGTCGCTGCCCACCGGCACACTTTCATGGGGCAAGTTGGGCACGGCCTGCAGCAGGTTATGCAGTTCGGTTTGAATCACCTCAAGTCGCGTGGCGGAGGCATCCAGTTCGGTCTTGAGTGCGCCCACCTGCGCCATCACGGCGTCGGCGCTTTCGCCCTTGGCCTTGAGCTGGCCGATCTGTTTGGAGAGCGTGTTGCGCTGGCTTTGCAGCTCTTCGGTGCGGGTCTGCAGCGTCTTGCGCTCCGTCTCCAGGGCCTGGTAGGCGGCCACATCCAGAAACGGCTGTGGGCTCTTGCGCGTTTCAAGCCGCGCCACGACCCCGGGGAGGTCTTTTCTCAGTTGAACGATGTCTAGCATGCGGCGATTGTAGGTTTGGGCAGAAGGCACCCTGGGTGCCCCGGCGGCTCAGCGCAGGTGCTGCAGCGGCGCGGCGTCTTCGCCGTCCATCTTCAGGCCTTTGGGCAGCGGGAACTTGATGGTCTCGGTCAGGCCGTCCATGGTGCGCACGGAGAGGGCGCCCAGTGCCTTGATGCGCTCGATCACCTGGCGTACCAGAATCTCGGGCGCAGATGCGCCGGCGGTGAGACCCACGCGGCTCTTGCCTTCGAACCACTCGGCGCGCAGCTCATCGGCGTTGTCGACCATGTGGCTGACCGTGCCGAGCTTGAGCGCGACTTCGCGCAGGCGGTTGCTGTTGGAGCTGGTGGGGCTGCCCACCACGATCACGATGTC
>NZ_JADMJO010000144.1 GCF_018780385.1 Hydrogenophaga sp.
CTGAGCTCCCCTCCGTTCGGGCTGAGCCTGTCGAAGCCCTCACCCACACCATCGCAAGAGCCCTTCGACAGGCTCAGGGCGAACGGAGCTGTGGCTCAGCCCGAACGGTGTGTTGGCGATCAACGTTGAGATACAAACCATGAGCAACCTCTGGGACCTCTCCGGCATCCAGCCGCAAACCAAGGTGGTGCTGGAAGGCGACACCATTCCGGCCCTGTTCTGGAACGGCGTGAAGGCGCGCGGGCCAAACGTGTGGATGCGGCAGAAGGAGTTCGGCATCTGGCGCAGCTGGAGCTGGAACCAGACCGGAGACGCCGTGCGCGAGATCGCCCATGGCTTGCTCGCCATCGGCTTCGAGGCGCGCGAGACCGCGTCCATCCTCTCCAACACCACCATCGAATGGGTGCTGTGCGACCTGGCCGTGCTGAGCGCGGGCGGTGTCTCCAACGGCATCTACCCCACCGACGCGGCCGAGCAGGTGCAGTACCTCTGCGCTGACTCGGGCACCACCGTGCTCTTTGTGGAGAACGACGAACAGCTCGACAAGGCTCTGGAGGTACGCGACCACCTGCCGCAGCTGCGCAAGATCATCGTGGAGGACATGGAAGGTCTGCGCGAACTCAACGACCCGCAGGTGATCAGCCTGGACCAGCTGCGCGAGCTGGGCCGTGCCCATCTGCTGCAACACCCCGGCATGCTCGAAGCCCGAGTGGCCGCCTGCCAGCCCGACGAGCTGGCGATATTGGTCTACACCTCGGGCACCACCGGCCGGCCCAAGGGCGCCATGCATTCGCACAAGGGCCTCGTCTACACCGTGCGCGGCTACAACACACTGATTGCCCGCGACCAGAACGACGAGTGCATGTGTTTCCTGCCGCTGTGCCACATTGCCGAGCGCATGGGTGGCGAGTATTTTTCGCTCTACACAGGGGCCAAACTCAACTTCGTGGAGAACCCCGAAACCGTGCCGGAGAACGTGCGCGAGATCGCGCCCACGGTGTTCACCGCCGTGCCGCGCGTTTGGGAAAAGTTTTATTCGGGCGTGATGATCACCCTGAAAGAAGCCGGCAAGATTCAACAGGCCGCGTACGGCTGGGCCATTGGCGTGGGCCAGCAGGTGGCCGATCTGGTGATGGCCGGCCAGCCCGTGCCCGGCGGGCTGCGCCTGCAGTTTCATGTGGCGCGCACGCTGGTGCTCAACAACGTACGCAAGCTCATCGGCATTCACAGGGCGCGCTTTCTCGTCACGGGTGCGGCGCCCATTTCGCCCGAGCTGGTGCGCTGGTACCTGGCGCTGGGCGTGCCCATGCTGGAGGTGTGGGGCATGACGGAGACCTGCGGCGCCTCCACCGGCATTCCGGCTCAGCGCATGAAGCCCGGCAGCATCGGCCCGGCCGCCAGCTACAACGAGGTGAAGCTCGACCCGGTGACTGGGGAAATATTGGTGCGCGGGCCCAACGTGTTCATGGGCTACCTCAACCTGCCCGAGAAGACCGCCGAGACCATCGACGGTGAGGGTTGGCTGCACACGGGCGATGTGGGCGTGGTGGATGAGGAAGGGTTTTTCCGCATCACCGACCGCATGAAAGACATCATCATCACCG
>NZ_JADMJO010000059.1 GCF_018780385.1 Hydrogenophaga sp.
ACGAACAGCGCGTTGTCCGCCAGCGAACTGAAGAACTGCGCCGTCATGATGGTGTAGAAGCCGCGCTTCATGGCGATGATTTTGAGCGCCGGGTGGCTTCAGCAGAGAGAGGCTGAGCGGGTCGCAGCGGCATTTTTATGCGACAGTTGACAGGGGTCTCCAAGGGATGCGGGGTTATAGCACGCCACCCCCTGAATGACACCGAATTCACTGGTGTTGACCTCGCTTGCAACGCCGTTCAATGACGGACCTCACGCCCGCCCGCACCCATGCCCCGCCCCATCCTCGCCACCGTCCATCCCGAAGCCCTTCGCCACAACCTGCAACGCGCCCGCGAATGCGCCCCCGATGCGCGGGTGTGGGCGGTGGTCAAGGCCAATGCCTACGGCCACGGCATCGAGCGCTGCTTCGATGCCCTGCGCTCTGCCGATGGTTTTGCCTTGCTGGATCTGGCCGAAGCCGAGCGCATTCGCGCACTCGACTGGCGCGGCCCCATTCTGCTGCTTGAGGGCGTGTTCGAACCGCGCGACCTGGAGCTGTGTTCCCGCCTGCATCTCTGGCACACGGTGCATTGCACGGAGCAGATCGACTGGCTGGCCGCGCACAAGACGCTGATGCCGCACCGCGTGTTCCTCAAGCTCAACAGCGGAATGAACCGCCTGGGCTTCACGCCCAACGCCTTTCGCAGCGCCTGGGCGCGGCTCAACGCGCTGCCGCAGGTGGACGAGATCACGCTCATGACCCACTTCAGCGACGCCGACGGCCCGCGCGGCATTGCCCATCAGGTGACCGTGTTCGAAGCCGCCACCGCCGACCTGCCGGGTGAGCGCACGCTTTGCAACAGCGCGGCCCTGCTGCGGCATCCCTCGGCTGCGCTGCGTGGCGAGGGCGTGACGACCTTGGCAGGCGACTGGGTGCGCGAGGGCATCGCGCTGTACGGCAGCGCGCCCGACTTTCCCCTGCGTTCATCGGCCGACTGGAACCTGCAACCGGCCATGACCTTGTCGAGCCGGGTCATCGGCGTGCAGACGCTGCAGGCCGGTGACACGGTGGGCTATGGCTCGGCCTTCACCGCTGACCAGCCCATGCGCATCGGCGTGGTGGCGTGTGGTTACGCGGATGGTTATCCGCGCCACGCGCCCAATGGAACGCCGGTGCTGGTGGACGGAGTGCGCACGCGGGTGGTGGGGCGGGTGAGCATGGACATGGTGACGGTTGATCTCTCTGGCCTGGACGCTGCCGGCATCGGGTCGGAGGTGGTGTTGTGGGGGCGGTCTTCTGCTGGGGGGGTGTTGCCGGTGGATGAGGTGGCGGCGGCTGCGGGGACGATTGGGTATGAGTTGATGTGTGCTGTGGCTCAGCGGGTTCCGTTTTCTACTTGATGTGATGTTTTTGTTCACGTGGCGAGCCGGGTCTCGGCCCGGCGGCCGACTCACTTTCTTTTGCTTCGCCAAAAGAAAGTAAGCAAAGAAAAGGCGAGCCGAATTCGCTGGCCCTTCGGGCACGCTGCGTTGCTCGGATCGCCCGGGGTGCGC
>NZ_JADMJO010000109.1 GCF_018780385.1 Hydrogenophaga sp.
GATCAGCTCAGGCACGGCCTCGAAGAGATCGGCCTCCAGGCCATAGTCGGCCACCGAGAAGATCGGGGCCTCGGGGTCCTTGTTGATCGCCACGATGACCTTGGAATCCTTCATGCCGGCCAGATGCTGGATGGCGCCCGAGATGCCGCAGGCCACGTACAGCTGCGGCGCCACGATCTTGCCGGTCTGGCCCACCTGCCAGTCGTTGGGCGCGTAACCCGCGTCCACCGCGGCGCGGCTGGCGCCCAGCGCTGCACCGAGCTTGTCGGCCAGCGGCGTCATCACGTCGTTGAACTTCTCCGCGCTGCCGAGTGCTCGGCCACCGGAGACGATGATCTTCGCGGCGGTGAGCTCGGGGCGATCGCTCTTGGCGATCTCGCTGCCCAGGAACTTGGCCTTGCCTTCGTCGGCCACGGCCGTGGCCGTCTCTACCGCGGCGCTGCCACCGGTGGCAGCGACCGGGTCGAAGCCGGTGGTGCGCACGGTGACCACATGGGTGGTGTCGGTGCTCTGCACGGTGGCGATCGCGTTGCCGGCGTAGATCGGGCGCTCGAAGGTGTCGGCGCTGATCACCTTGGTGATGTCGGAGAGCTGGCCCACATCCAGCGCAGCGGCCACGCGCGGCGCGACGTTCTTGCCGCTGGCGGTGGCCGGGAACAGGATGTGGCTGTAGTTCGAGGCGATCGCCAGCACCTGCGCGGCCACGTTCTCGGCCAGGCCGTGTTCGAAGCCCGGGGCGTCGGCGTGGATCACCTTGGCCACGCCGGCGATCTGCGCGGCCGCGGCAGCAGCGGCGCCGGCGTTGTGGCCGGCGATGAGCACATGCACGTCCCCACCACATTGGGCGGCAGCGGCCACGGTGTTGAGCGTGGCGCCCTTGAGGGTGGCGTTGTCGTGTTCGGCAATAACGAGTGCGGTCATGTGTCGGTTCCTCAGATCACTTTGGCTTCATTTTTGAGTTTGTCCACCAGGGCAGCGACATCGGCCACCTTGATGCCCGCACCGCGCTTGGGCGGCTCGCTGACCTTCAAGGTCTTGATGCGCGGCGTCACGTCCACACCCAAGTCTTCGGGCTTGACGATGTCCAGCGTCTTCTTTTTGGCCTTCATGATGTTGGGCAGCGTCACGTAACGCGGCTCGTTCAGACGAAGGTCGGTCGTGATGACGGCGGGCAACGTGATGGAGAGGGTTTCCAGGCCGCCATCCACCTCGCGCGTGACGGTGGCTTTGCCGTCGGCGACTTCCACTTTCGAAGCGAAGGTGGCTTGCGGCAGGCCGGCGAGCGCAGCGAGCATCTGGCCGGTCTGGTTGCAGTCGTCGTCAATCGCCTGTTTGCCCAAAATGATCAGGCCGGGTTGTTCCTTGTCCACCAGGGCCTTCAGGAGCTTGGCCACGGCCAGGGGCTGCAGCTCGACCGTGGTCTCCACCAGGATGGCGCGGTCCGCGCCGATGGCCATGGCGGTGCGCAGGGTTTCCTGGCACTGGGTGACACCGCAGGAGACGG
>NZ_JADMJO010000073.1 GCF_018780385.1 Hydrogenophaga sp.
AGGCCGCACACCACCACCTGCAGGCTGCCCAGGCCGAAGATCGCGCGGCGCAGGCTCCACAGGTGCGAGGGCTGCATCTCCAGCCCGATGACGAAGAGGTACATGACCACGCCGAGTTCGGCCGTGTGCAGGATGGTGGCCGGGTCGCTGATGAGGCCCATGCCGAACGGCCCGATGGCCAGCCCGGCGGCCAGGTAACCCAGCACCGAGCCCAGGCCAAGCCGTTTGAACAGGGGCACGGCAACGACCGCTGCGCCCAGCAAGGTCACGACTTTGAGCAGATCGCCTGCGCTGCCTTCAACGGCCATGGGAGAACTCCGGGTGGGTGAGGGGGGATCGATGGAAGGCGAAATTGTGACGCACGCGGCGGCCGCCTACACCAGAGTGGCCAGCCCGCGCTGCGGCAATGCCATCGCGCGGCAGGGACAATAGGCGGCTATGTTCGTCACACGCTACCTCAAGATGGCCCTGATCCTGGGCCTGCTCTCCGCCATCGGTCCCTTCGCCATCGACATGTACCTGCCGGCGCTGCCCGACATCGGCCGCAGCCTGGGCGCCGAGGTCGGCCCCGTGCAGTTCAGCCTGACGGCCTTCTTCCTCGCGCTTGGTGTGGGCCAGCTGCTCTACGGGCCGGTGTCCGACATGGTGGGCCGCAAGCCACCGCTGTATTTCGGCCTCGGTCTGTTCACGCTGGCCAGCATCGGCTGCGCGCTGGCCACCGACATCCAGACCCTGGTGGCACTGCGCTTCTTGCAAGGCCTGGGCGCAGCCGCCGGCATGGCGATCCCGCGCGCCGTCGTGCGCGACCTGCACACCGGCACCGACGCCGCGCGCCTGATGTCGTTGCTGATGCTGGTGTTCAGCGTCTCGCCCATCCTGGCACCGTTGGTGGGCAGCGGCGTGATCGCGCTCACCGGTTGGCGCGGCGTGTTCTGGGCCGTGGCCCTGGCCTCGGTGGCGGGCCTCGCGCTCGTCTACGGTGCGCTGCAGGAAACCCGCAGCGCCGCCGACCGCGTGGAAAGCAGCCTGGGCAGCGCCTTGCGCGCCTACGGGCTGCTGCTGCGCGACTGGCATTACCTGGGTCTGGTGGGCATAGGCGCCACGGCCATGGCCGGCTTCTTCGTGTACCTGGCGGGCTCGCCCTTCGTGCTGATCAACCACTACGGCCTCACGCCCGTCCAGTACAGCCTGGCGTTTTCCTTCAACGCCATCGCCTTCATCGGCGCCTCGCAGTTCACCGGCATGCTGGGTCAGCGGTTTGGCCTGGTGCGCCTGGTGAAGGCGGCGGCCAGCGCCTCGGGCCTGACCATGTCGGTGCTGCTGGTGTATTACCTCGCAGGCGGTGACCAACTCGCCGTGTTGATCGCGTTGTACTTCGTGGCCAGCGCCTTCATGGGCCTGGTGATTCCCACCACCTCCGTGCTCGCACTGGAGAAGCACGGCGCCATCGCCGGCACAGCCTCGGCCTTGCTGGGCACGCTGCAGATGCTGGGCGGCGCGGCCGCCATGGGCATCGTGAGCCTGTTTGCCAACGGCAAGCCCCTGCCCATGGTGGTGGGCATGGCCTCGGGCGCGTTGATCGGCGTGATGCTCACCTGGGTCACGCTGGGCGGCGATTCCAAAACCCACTTGGCGCCCGAGGCACACGGGTGACGCTGCACGACGGTCTGCCTCAACCCCAGCGCGGGCGGGCCGTGCTGGTGATCGTGCTGGGCATTGCCATGGCGGTGATGGACGGCAGCATCGTCAACCTGGCGCTGCCGGGCATCGCGCGTGAACTCAACGCTCCCGCCTCGCAGGCCATCTGGGTGGTCAACGCTTACCAGATCGCTTCGCTGGTGATGCTGCTGCCGCTGGCCGCGCTCGGCGACCGCCTGGGCTACCGGCGCGTCTATCTGGTGGGCATGGCACTGTTCGTGCTGTCGTCGGTGTTGGCCATGCTGGCCGACTCGCTGTTGATGCTCACGGCGGCGCGCGCGCTGCAGGGCCTGGGTGCGGCCGGCATCATGGCCGTGAACACCGCGCTGGTGCGCCTGATCTACCCGAGCGCTCGCCTGGGGCGCGGCATCGCGATCAACTCGATGGTGGTGGCCACCTCCACCATGGCCGGCCCCGCGGTGGCGGCGGCCATCCTCTCGGTCGCGTCCTGGCCCTGGCTGTTTGCGCTGAACGTGCCGCTGGGCCTGCTCACGCTCTGGATGGGTCGCCGCGCACTGCCCACCAACCCGCCGCGCACCGAGGCAGCGCCGCAGTTCTCATTGATCGACGTGCTGCTCAACGTGCTCATGTTCACGCTGGTGTTCGTCGGTGCGGAGCAGCTGGGTGTGCGTGGCGAGGCGGCCCACAGCGCATCAATCCTGGGCTGGGCCTTGCTCGCCGCGGGTGTGGCGGTGGGCGTGGTGTACCTGCGCCGGCAGTGGCACTTGGCGGCACCGCTGTTCCCGCTGGATCTGCTGCGCATCCACGTGTTCGCGCTGTCCATGGGTTCTTCGCTGGGGGCGTTCTGTGCGCAGATGCTGGCCTTTCTGAGCCTGCCTTTTTTGTTGCTGGAGGTGCAGGGCCGCACGCACATGGAAGCCGGCCTGATCATGACCGCATGGCCGCTGGCCACCGTGCTGGTGGCACCGATCGCGGGGCGCCTGATCGGGCGCTATCCCGCAGGCTGGCTGGGCGGCATCGGCATGGTGGTGTTTGCCACCGGCCTGCTGCTGGTGGCCCTGCGACCCGAGCAGACCACGGTGCTGGACATGGGCTGGCGCCTGGCGCTGTGCGGCGCGGGCTTCGCACTGTTCCAGTCGCCCAACAACCACACCATCGTGACCAGCGCGCCGCTGCACCGCAGTGGCGCGGCCAGCGGTATGCTGGGCACGGCGCGGCTCACGGGGCAGACGCTGGGCGCCGTGATGCTGGCGGCGATCTACGCGGTGTGGAACCAGCACGACGGGCGGGGCGAGACCATCGCGCTGTGCCTGGCGGCCGGCTCTGCGCTGCTGGCCGGCGTCAGCAGTTCACTTCGAGTTCGCGCCAGCCGCTAAGCCCTCAGCCAGCGCCCGTACCGACAGCGGCGCACAACCCTCGGCCTTGTTGCTGATCGTCACATAGGCGTTCTGCCCGGCACCTGTCACACCCGCGATGGTGCGCACCAGCAGCGCGCGCGTCTCGTCGTCCACGTCGTGGATGCGGTCGTAGGGGCTGTATTCCTTGCGCGCGTCTTCATAGCCGTAGGCACCGTGCAGTGGGTTCAGGTTCCAGCGGCACACCATGGGCCCGGGCCAGAGCATGCGCAGCAAAGGCAACTGCTCCGCCAGCCGTGGCATCTTGGCGTGCAGGCACAGGCACCAGGTCGCGCCGGCCTCGCGCAGGACGGCAGCGAGCTCGTGCACGAAGGGTTCTTCCAGCCACTCCGGGTCGCGCACTTCCACGGCCAGCACACCGTCGGGCGCGGTGGGTGAGAGCGGCGGCTGGGCCAGCAGCAGGGTGCGCAGGCGCTGCAGCACCAGCGGCAGGTTGTGCAGCAGGTGCCGTGGCATCGGGCTCAGCTGGAACACCAGTGCACCCACCTTGTGGCCCAGCCCCGCGAGCGCCGGCGCCACGAAGTCCTGCGTGGCCAGGGCCGCGTCCAGAAACGCCGGGTTGGGTTGGCGGCCGCGGCCGTCCTCGCCGCGCACCAGGGCGTCGGTCACGTGGCTGGGTGCCTTCACCACAAAGCGGAAATCGTCCGGCACCTGGGCGGCGTAACGCGCGTACTGGCCTTCGGTGAGTGGGCGGTAGAAGCCGCGGTCCAGGCTCACGGTGCGCATCAGGGGGTGTTGGGCGTAGGCCGCCAGCCCCTCTTTCGAGAGTTGTGCATCGCGGTAGTCGGCATCCCACACCAGGCCAGCCCAACCTGGGTAGGTCCATGACGAGGTGCCCAGTCGTGCCCGCGCGGGCAGTGCCGAGGCCAGCGCTTGCAGGGCTGGGTCGGGTGGGGCGGCGCTCACGCCCGTTCGCTGTTTGCGCGCGGGTGGGTCAGCGGGTGGCGGAGGTGCGGGTGGGTCGCCGAAGAGCTTGTCTTGCATGGGGGCAGGCGCCGGATACCTGGCAAAACCGCCACCCGGATGGGGTTGATGGTAGCCCCGGCGTGCTCAACGAAACAGGCGTTGCAGCCAGCTTCGCGCGCCCGTGACCGGTTTTCGCATGCCCGGTGGCAACTGGCCGCCAGCCGATGCAAAGTCCACTTCGAAGTCGAGATCGTCCGACACCTGTGCCCGGTGCCGTGTGGTGCGCTCAGGCTCCGCCAGCAGTTGCCTGTGGCGGGTCAATGCGGATCGCAGCGTGCGGTTCAGGTACTCAGGCCCAGCGGGTTTCGCAATGAAGCGGTAGATCTGGCCTTCGTTGATCAACCGGCCGATGACGGCACTGTCACGCTCCTGGCTGTAGACCAGCACGACCACCTGGGGTTGATTGCGGCGAACGGCCCGGATCAGGTCCATCTGCTGGGAGCGCGCACCGTGGATATCGGTGATCAGCACGGCGACTTTCTGTCGCGTCAACTGGTGCACCGCTTCTCCGATGTCACTGGTGCAAACGATGTTGGTCGCGGTTTTGACGGAGGCCTGCCACTGAGCGGCTGCAGTGCTGTCGTTGTCGAACACCAACACCCCCTCGTCGAAGGTGCTCGACCCGTCCGCGTCCAAGGTCTCCTGGAAATCGACCCAGGACGTATGCGACATTCGGGCCACATTGGCGGCATCGCTGACGGTGTCCAGCAGCTTCTGGTTGTCCCAGGGTTTGGAGATGAAGCGGAAGACCTCGCTCTCATTGACCGAACTCAGCACCGCGTTGAAGTCGGAGTAACCCGTGAGCAGGAGCCGGATGCTGCGCGGCGATACCCGCCGGGCCCGCTCCAGGAATTCGGTGCCGGTCATGCCCGGCATCCGTTGATCGCTGATGACCACGTCGAAGTGCTCGGCGCTCAACAAGGCCAGTCCGTCGAGCCCGCTGTCGGCCACCGCCACCTCGTACTGACCGCGCAGCAGCCAGCGCAAGGAACGCAACAGACCGGGCTCGTCGTCGACGCAAAGCACCTTGGGTAGTGAAGCCTTGCTCATGGTCATGCCGCCTTGTTGATGGGCAGCCGCACCCGAAACTCGGTGCCCAGGCCCACTTCGCTGCTGACCTGGATGTCGCCACCGTGTTCTTCCACGATGTTGCGAGCGATCGCCAGACCCAGGCCCGTGCCCTCGCCGTCGGGTTTGGTGGTGAAGTACGCCTCGAAGATGAGGGGAAGCACGTGGGCCGGGATGCCGGCGCCAGTGTCGCGGATGCTCACGGTGATGAAACCGGCATCGGCCTTGGTGGATACGGTGATCGTGCCCGAGCCCTCTATGGCCTGGGCAGCGTTGTTGATGAGGTTGAGGAACACCTGGTTGAGCTGCGACACGTTGCATTCAATGGAAGGCAGGGTCTCGAATGAGCGCTCCAGCGTGATCTTGGTCGAAATCACCGTCTTGGCGATGTAGCACACGCTGCCCAGCGCGGTGTTGAGGTTGACCTCTGCGGTGTGGGCACGGTCCAGGCGGGTGAAGCTGCGCAGGTTGTCCACCAACTCGTTCATCTGTCCCATGCCCATGAGCACGTCGCTGAGCATCTCGCGCGCTTCGCGCACCTCCAGCATCGCGGAGGCGAGTTCTCTGGCCTGGTGCTCATCATCCGGGGGTTCCATCAGGGCGCCTGGTCCGCTGGACACCACCTCGGCGCTGCAGATCGAATGACGTATCTGTCGATGCACAGCGCCCTCCAGCTGATCCAGCGCCTGGATCGACATGAGCACGTTGTTCTTGGAGAAGGCCAGAGGCGTGTTGAGCTGATGCGCCACGCCGGCCACCATCTGTCCCAGCGACGTCATCTTTTCCGACTGGGCCAGTCGCTGCTTGGTGGCGTCACTTTCACGTGCCTGGCGCTCGATGACGTTCTGGGCACGGCGCACGATGCTCAACAGAACGACATACAGCAGGGCCAGCAGGCCTGCCACGATGGCCAGCTGCTGGTTGGCGCTGCTCTGCACCTGCTGGTGGTTGGTGGCGGCCTGTTCGGCCAGGCGGTTCTCGTTGGCCAACGCCACCTGCTTGAATTCACTCGACGTGGCCTTGATCTGACCCAGGAACGGCGTCACGTCGGCGTACACCTCGAACACGCCCACGGTCTTCTGACTGCCGGGTTCGATCACGGGCAAATAGCTGGCGATCAGGTCGCGGTTTTCCACCACGCCCTGCAGCGCACTGAACTTGTCGCGGAAGGTGAGCTCGCTGATGGCCTTGCCATCACGCGCCGCGCTCTTCCAGCCGGCGCTGCCCGACTTGTCTTCACCCACCTGGCCCAGTTCGGTGGAATACACCGTGATGCCGCTCATGTCGTACACCTTGATCTTGAAGACGGTGCTGCCCTGCATGGCCTCGCGCACCCGGGCATCCAGCGGGGCAAAACTGGCCAGCGCCTGCAGCTGTGTGCCGGTCTCCTTGAAGCATGCCTTTTTCTCAGCCGTTGCTACCGCTTTGCCCTTTGCGTCAACTCCATCGGGCATCGCCCTGCAGTGATCAAAGTTGACCGAACCGATCTCGGCGAGGTAGGGCGTGAGATCGCTCGCCCACAGGGCGTTGGAGAAGAGCCGCGTCAAGTTCACGTTGCCTTGTTCATTCACGGCAAGCAGGTCCCGCCGCGCCACGGAGTCGGCGCGGGTCACGAAATCTGCCTGGATTTCGCTCAGCGTCTGTGCTTCGTTGATCTGCACCTCCTGGAAAAAATTGGACTGGCGGTGTTCGAAGAACATCAGGGTGGCGGCGACCACGCCGAAGGCCACCAGACTGGTGACAGTGAAGTAGCGGGTCAAGCGGAAATAGTTGCTCATGGGATCTCCAGCGGGGTAATGGAAACCGAGGCATCAGTTCAAGGCAGTGCTTGTGCTGAACGCGTTGTCGGGCTGGCTGAGATACTAGGTAGGGGTATCAAAACGCCCCATACTCCAAGGGAAGTATTTCGTTATCGAACGCTGATCCGTTGGTGACAAAAGTCATGGCGATATCAAAAAAAAGTTCCACAGAAGATCCGCGCACTGGCCGAAAAGGTGGGTGGTTGCGTGTGGCAAACTCCCCCGCTTTTCCACTCACACAGACATTCGCCCCCGAGGCGAGCAAAGCCACAGATGCAGAACATCGTTGCGCAAATCGCGCAGGAAATCCGGGTTGGCGTTCACCAGGTCCAGGCCGCCGTGGACCTCATCGACGGCGGGGCCACGGTGCCCTTCATCGCGCGCTACCGCAAGGAAGCTACCGGCGGGCTGGACGACATCCAGCTGCGAGAACTGGCCTACCGGCTGGACTACTTGCGGGAGCTTGAAACTCGCCGCGAGACCATCCTCAAGAGCATCGATGAACAGGGCAAGCTCACGCCCGATCTGCGCGCGGCCGTGATGCTTGCCGCCACCAAGCAGGAGCTCGAAGACCTGTACCTGCCGTTCAAGCAACGCCGGCGAACCAAGGGCCTCATTGCGCGGGAATTCGGCATCGAACCCCTGGCCGACAAGCTGTGGGCCGACCCCACGCTGGACCCCATGGCCGAGGCCCTGGCTTTCACCCGACCACCCGAGGTGCTGGACGACGGCAAACCCGGTGCCGATTTCTCCACCGTGCCCGCCGTGCTCGACGGTGTGCGCGACATCCTGAGCGAGCGCTGGGCCGAAGACGCCGCGCTGCTGCAGAACCTGCGCGAATGGTTGTGGAGCGAAGGCCTGCTCAAGAGCACGCTGGTGGCAGGCAAGGACGAGAACGTGCCCGAGGTGGCGAAGTTCCGCGACTACTTCGAGTACGACGAGCCGATTTCGCGCGTGCCGTCGCACCGTGCGCTGGCCGTTTTTCGCGGGCGTTCGCTGGAGATCCTGGACGCCAAACTGGTGTTGCCCGAACCCGAGGTGGCTCCCGCCACCACAGGCAAGGCCGCGCCCGTGGTCTCGCTGGCCGAAGGCCGCATCGCCCTGCAACTGGGCTGGAGCCACAAGGGCCGAGCGGCCGACGACCTGCTGCGCAAGTGCGTGGCATGGACCTGGCGCGTGAAGCTCTCGCTCTCCAGTGAGCGCGACCTGTTCGCCCGCCTGCGCGAGAGCGCCGAAGCGGTGGCGATCAAGGTGTTTGCCGACAACCTGCGCGACCTGCTGCTGGCCGCACCCGCCGGCCCCAAGGTGGTGATGGGCCTGGACCCGGGCATCCGCACCGGCGTGAAGGTGGCGGTGGTCGATGCCACCGGCAA
>NZ_JADMJO010000108.1 GCF_018780385.1 Hydrogenophaga sp.
TGTGCTTGAGCACATCCCATTCCCAGCAGAAGTTCTCCATGAACTGGCTGGGCAGTTCAACCGCGTCCCATTCGACACCGCTGATGCCCGACACGTCGCGCTCGTTCACCCGGGTGAGCATGTGATGCAGCCCATGGCCGAACTCGTGGAAGAGGGTGATCACGTCGTCGTGGGTGAGCAGGGCTGGCTTGCCGTTCACGCCCTCCGCGAAGTTGCACACCAGGTGCGCCACCGGCGTTTGCAGCGAGCCGGTGTCGGGGCGCAGCCAGCGGGCGCGCACGTCGTCCATCCAGGCACCACCGCGCTTGCCGTTGCGCGCGGCCGGGTCCAGGTAGAACTGGCCCACGAGCTCCGAACCGTTCGGGCTGTTGCGTTCAATGCGGTAGAACTCGACACCGGGGTTCCAAACCGGCGCTTGGTCGGGGCGGATGGCCACTTCAAACAGCGTCTCGACGATCTGGAACAAACCTGCCAGCACCTTGGGCGCCGTGAAATAGGGTTTGACTTCCTGCTCGCTGAAAGCGTAACGCGCCTCCTTGAGCTTCTCGCCGATGTAGGGCCAGTCCCATGCCTGCGGGTCGGTCAGGCCGAGGTCGCTGGCGGCAAAGGCGCGCAGGTCGGCCAGGTCTTTTTCTGCATGGGGGCGGGCCTTGGTGCCCAAGTCGCGCAGAAAAGCCATCACCTGTTCGGGCGATTCGGCCATCTTGGGCACCAGGGACACATCGGCGTAGTGCCGATAGCCCAGCAACTGCGCCTCTTCGTGGCGCAAGGCGAGCAGCTCGCCCATGATGGCGGCGTTGTCGAACTTGACCGCGTCGCCCACGGCCTGATCGCTGGCGCGGGTGGCGTAGGCGCGGTAGAGCTGCTCGCGCAGCGGGCTGCTGTGGGCGAACTGCATCACGGGCAGGTAGCACGGCATCTTCAGCGTGAGCTTGTGGCCCGACTTGCCCTCGGCTGCGGCCGCTGCTGCGGTGGACTGCACCACATCGCCGGGCACGCCGGCCAGTTGCTCGGTGATCACGTACAACGCGAATGCGTCGGTGGCATCAAGCGCGTTTTCACTGAACTTCTGGCCCAGTTCGGCCTGTCGCTCCTGCAGCCAGGCAAAGCGGGTCTTGGCCTCGCCCTGCAGATCGGCCCCGCCCAGCACGAAGCCGCGCATCGCGTTGTGGTGGGCGCGGGCCTGCTCGGCGTTGAGCCCACTTGGGTCCATGGCCTTGTACTTGGCGTACAAGCGCTCGTCTGCTCCCAGGCGGGTCCAGAACTCCGTGACCTTGGGCAGGGCCTCGTTGTAGGCGGCACGCAGTTCGGGGGTGTCGGCCACACCGTTGAGATGGCTCACGGCGCCCCACGCGCGCGACAGGCGCTCGGTGGGCACGTCCAGGGTTTCGGAGATGCGCTTCCAGTCTGCGGGGAAGTTGCTGGCCGTCACGGTCTCCAGCGCAACGCTGGCAGCCTGCATCAATTGATCGATCGCCGGACCCACCAGCGTCGGTGTGATGGCGTCGAAGAGGGGCAGGTCGTCGAAGTTGAGCAGTGGGTTCTGGTCGAAGGGGGCGGTACGGTCGTTCATGCGTTCTCAGATGTGGCGCTGTTGATGAAGTTCAAGCCGCGAGGCCCTGAACGAACGTGGGGAGAGGCGATTACTGCGATTGGGCGCTCTTCTTCACGCTCTTCTTCATGACCTTGGCGCGTTTGATCTGCCCGCCCGTGGTCAGGCGCTGGTTGCCCAGCACGCGCACCACCTTCACTTCGGGCCGCTGGCCGCCGCGTTTGCTGAACTTCAGCACTTTCACGTCGCGCGGGCCGGGCATGCGGTCTTCGTCGACCACTTTCACCTTTTCGACCAACGGACGCCAGAGCACCAGCAGCTTGCCGATGTGCTGGATGGGAGCTGCGTCAAGCTCGTCGGCCAGGGTGTGCAGCATGGCCTCGCGGGCAGCGCGGTCGTCGCTGAGCACGCGGACCTTGATCAGGCCGTGCGCTTTGAGCGCGGCGGCGATCTCTTTTTTGACCGCGGGGCTCAATCCGTCATTTCCGATGTGGACGACGGGATCGAGATGGTGGGCTTCGGCGCGGTGAACTTTGCGCTGAGCGGGAGTGAGTGTGATCTGGGGCATGGGACAATTATCGTTTACACAGACCTTAGGCGACCCTCATGGGCATGAAAGTCAAAACCCAGAGCAAAAAGGTCAACAAGGCCTGGCTCAACCAGCACGTGAACGACCCGTACGTCCGGCTGGCCAAAAAAGACGGCTACCGCGCGCGCGCCGCCTACAAGCTCAAGGAACTCGACGAAACCCTCGGTCTTATCCGTCCGGGTGACTGCGTGGTGGACCTCGGTTCGGCGCCCGGCGCCTGGAGCCAGTACGCGCGCCGCCGCCTGAGCCCGCAGGGCGCGGCCGTGGGTGAGCTGCACGGCACCATCATTGCGCTGGACATGCTTCCCATGGAAGACGTGGAAGGCGTGCATTTCATCCTGGGAGACTTCCGCGAGGCCGTTGTGCTGGCCGAACTGGAGCAGGCGCTCACCGATCGCGGCGTGCACCAGGTCGACGTGGTGATCTCCGACATGTCGCCCAATCTCTCGGGCATCGGCATGACGGACGCCGCGCGCATCACCGATCTGGTGGAGCTGGCGGTGGATTTTTCGATCAAGCACCTCAAGGTCGATGGTTCGTTGGTGGTCAAGCTGTTCCATGGCGGGGCCTACGACCCCATGGTGGCCCTGTTTCGCCAGACATTTCTCACGGTCAAGGCGGTCAAACCCAAGGCGTCCCGGGACAAATCGTCGGAAACCTTTCTCGTCGGCATGGGTCTCAAATCAACGGTACGGGGCTGAGTACACGCTGCTGGTGCCTCTCATAGAGAAAAGCCAACCCTTTCATTGACACAGCCTCGTCACCCGCATGAGGCACATGCGCTTGAAAGTCCTAGAATCACACCCACATGCGCATAACCGCCAATACCGTATCCAGGAGCTGCACTTGAACAATCAGTGGTTTTCGAAAATCGCCGTGTGGATGGTCATCGCCATGGTGCTTTTCACCGTCTTCAAGCAGTTCGACACGCGCTCTGCGGCCGGTTCGGGTTACATGGGGTATTCCGAGTTTCTTGACGAGGTCAAGGCCCGACGCATCAAGAGCGCCACCATCCAGGAAGGCCAGGGCGGCACCGAGATCGTGGCCGTCACGCAAGACGATCGTCGCGTGCGCACCACAGCCACCTACCTCGACCGCGGTCTGGTCGGCGACCTTATCAACAACGACGTGAAGTTCGACGTGCGTCCGCGCGAAGAAGGCTCGCTGCTCATGACCT
This sequence comes from Hydrogenophaga sp., assembly GCF_018780385.1. Classification (GTDB taxonomy): domain Bacteria; phylum Pseudomonadota; class Gammaproteobacteria; order Burkholderiales; family Burkholderiaceae_C; genus Hydrogenophaga. The sequence continues at coordinate 3,319 of NZ_JADMJO010000108.1, forward strand.
TGCTGGTCAGCTGGGGCCCGATGCTGCTGCTGATCGGCGTCTGGATCTACTTCATGCGCCAGATGCAGGGCGGCGGCAAGGGCGGCGCGTTCAGCTTCGGCAAGAGCAAGGCCCGCATGCTCGACGAGAACAACAACACCGTGACCTTCGCCGACGTGGCCGGTTGTGACGAGGCCAAGGAAGAGGTGAAGGAAGTCGTGGACTTCCTGAAAGACCCGGCCAAGTTCCAGAAACTGGGCGGGCGCATTCCACGTGGTCTGCTGCTGGTCGGCCCTCCGGGCACCGGCAAGACCCTGCTGGCCAAGGGCATTGCGGGCGAAGCCAAGGTGCCGTTCTTCAGCATCTCGGGTTCCGACTTCGTGGAAATGTTCGTCGGCGTGGGTGCGGCCCGCGTGCGCGACATGTTCGAGAACGCCAAGAAGAACGCCCCCTGCATCATCTTCATCGATGAGATCGATGCCGTTGGCCGCCAGCGCGGTGCCGGGCTGGGCGGTGGCAACGACGAACGCGAACAGACCCTCAATCAGATGCTGGTCGAGATGGATGGCTTCGAGACCAATCTGGGCGTGATTGTGGTCGCGGCCACCAACCGCCCCGACATCCTGGACGCTGCCTTGCTGCGCCCGGGTCGTTTCGACCGCCAGGTCTATGTGACGCTGCCCGACATCCGCGGCCGCGAGCAGATCTTGAACGTGCACATGCGCAAGGTGCCCCTGGGCACCGACGTGAACCCGAGTGTGATCGCCCGCGGTACGCCCGGCATGAGCGGTGCTGACCTGGCCAACCTGTGCAACGAAGCCGCCCTGATGGCCGCGCGCCGCAACGCCCGCGTGGTCGAGATGCAGGATTTCGAGAAGGCCAAGGACAAGATCTTCATGGGTCCCGAGCGCAAGAGCATGGTGATGCCCGAGGAAGAGCGCCGCAACACGGCGTACCACGAGTCGGGCCACGCGCTCATCGGCAAGCTGCTGCCCAAGTGCGACCCGGTGCACAAGGTCACGATCATCCCGCGCGGCCGCGCACTGGGTGTGACCATGAGCCTGCCCGCGCAAGACCGCTACAGCTACGACAAGGACTACATGCTGAACCAGATCAGCATGCTGTTCGGAGGCCGCATCGCCGAAGAGGTGTTCATGAACCAGATGACCACCGGGGCTTCGAACGACTTCGAGCGCGCCACGACGATCGCCCGTGACATGGTGATGCGTTATGGCATGACCGACGCACTGGGCCCGATGGTCTACGCCGAAAACGAAGGTGAAGTGTTCCTGGGCCGTTCGGTCACCAAGACCACCAACATGAGTGAATCCACCATGCAGAAGGTGGACGCCGAGGTGCGCCGCATCATTGACGCGCAGTACAAACTGGCGCGCGATCTGATCGAAGAGAACAGCGACAAGATGCACGCCATGGCCAAGGCACTGTTGGAATGGGAAACCATCGACGCGGACCAGATCGACGACATCATGGCTGGCAAACCGCCCCGTCCTCCCAAGGACTGGACGCCGCGCAACCCCTCGGTGGGTGGTGGCGGTGGCAGCGGTGGATCGCCCGCCGTTGCGACCGATCCGGCACCCACGGCCGCCTGAGCGACTCGGGTTTTCAAGACACACGGGGCTTCGGCCCCGTTGTCATTTCCGTTTCAAAGCTCTCTTCATGCATTGGCAGACCACCCGTTTTGACATCGACCTCGCCACGCCGCAGGTCATGGGCATCGTGAACGTGACGCCCGATTCCTTTTCCGACGGCGGCCAGCACGCCGGCACTTCCGCCGCACTCAAGCACTGCGAGCAACTCATCCAGGACGGCGCACACATGCTGGACATCGGCGGTGAGTCGACGCGTCCCGGCAGCCCGGCTGTGCCCTTGGAGGATGAGCTTGCCCGGGTCTTGCCGGTGGTGCGCGAGGCGGTGAAGCTGGGGGTGCCGGTGTCTGTGGACACTTACAAGCCCGAGGTCATGCGGGCCGTGCTCGACGCCGGCGCCGACATCGTCAACGACATCTGGGCCCTGCGCCGTGGGGACGCCATGGACGTGGTGGCCGCGCATCCGCGCTGCGGTGTGTGCCTCATGCACATGCACCGCGATCCCCAGACCATGCAGGTGGCACCCATGGACGGCGACGTGTTGCCAGCGGTGAGCGCTTTCCTGCGCGAGCGAGCCAGCGCGCTCATGGCCCGTGGCGTGGCGCACGAGCGCATCGTGCTCGATGCCGGCGTGGGGTTTGGCAAGACTGTGGCCCAGAACTTCAGTCTACTGGCGCACCAGAGCGAGTTGATGGCTCTCGGTTGGCCCATGCTCGCGGGGTGGTCACGCAAGTCGAGTCTGGGAGCTGCAACGGGGCGAGAGGTGCCCTCCGAGCGGATAGCCGCCAGTGTGGCGGCCGCCTTGCTGGCGGTGGAGCGCGGGGCTCGCGTGGTGCGCGTGCACGATGTGCGTCAGACGGTAGACGCATTGAGGGTCTGGCAGGCCATCCAGCCCGTTTGATGGGCGGATGGCCGCGATAATCGACGTTTTGCGGCCGTGCGCCGGCCAGCATTGAGCCGGCGTGGTGGAGCGCCAAATTCATAACAACACAGAGGACACAACATGCCCCGCAAATACTTCGGCACCGACGGCATCCGCGGCACGGTCGGCCAGGCCCCCATCACTCCCGACTTTGTCTTGCGCCTCGCCCACGCGGTGGGGCGCGTGTTGCGCCGCACCGAGTCGCACCCCACGGTGCTGATCGGAAAAGACACGCGCATTTCCGGCTACATGCTGGAGGCCGCACTTGAATCGGGTTTCAACTCGGCCGGTGTGGATGTGGTGCTGCTCGGTCCCGTGCCCACGCCAGCCGTGGCCTACCTTACCCGGGCCCAGCGCGCCAACCTGGGCGTCGTGATTTCTGCCAGCCACAACGCGTTCGCAGACAACGGCATCAAGTTTTTCAGCGCTCTGGGCACCAAGCTGCCGGACGACTGGGAGCGCGCGGTTGAGGCGGCACTGGACGAGCCACCGGTGTGGGCCGCGTCGGCCGAGCTCGGCAAGTCGCGCCGAATGGAAGATGCGGCCGGCCGCTACATCGAGTTTTGCAAGAGCACCTGCTCGCACAACCTCTCGCTCAAGGGCTTGAAGATCGTGGTGGATGGCGCCAACGGTGCGGCCTACCAGATCGCGCCCGCCGTGTTCCACGAGCTGGGTGCCGAGGTCATCAAGATCGGCTGCACGCCTGACGGCCTCAACATCAACCACGGCGTGGGTGCCACGCACCCGCAGGCCATGGTGGAGGCGGTGAAGGCGCACGGCGCTCACTACGGCATCGCGCTCGACGGCGATGCAGATCGCCTGCAGATGGTGGATTCCGATGGCCGCCTGTTCAACGGTGATGAACTGCTGTACCTGATCGTGGCCGATCGCCTGGCGCGCGACCACGACGTGCCCGGCGTGGTCGGCACGCTCATGACCAACATGGCGGTGGAGGTGGCGCTCAAGGCGCGCGGTGTGAAGTTCGTGCGAGCCAAGGTGGGCGACCGCTATGTGCTCGAAGAACTGGAAAAGAATGGCTGGATCCTGGGTGGCGAAGGCTCCGGGCATTTGCTGGTGCTCGACCGCCACACCACGGGCGACGGCCTCGTGTCGGCCCTGCAGGTGCTGCACGCCTGCGTGGACAGTGGCAAGAGCATGGCGCAGCAGCTCGCTGAGGTGACGCTGTTTCCCCAGACGCTGATCAACGTGCGCCTGCAACCCGGTCAGGACTGGAAAACCAACACCTTCCTGGCGCAGCAGACCCAGGCGGTGGAGGCCGAGCTGGGCGAGACCGGCCGTGTGCTCATCCGCGCCAGCGGCACCGAGCCACTGCTGCGCGTGATGGTGGAGGCGCGTGACGCGCAGAAGGCGCAGGCCTGTGCCGAGCGCCTGGTGGCCGCCGTGCGCGCGCAGGTGCCTGCGTGAGCGTGGTTGCCATCGTTTGCGCGGACTACGCCGACGCCAGCCACGCAACCGCGCTGGTGGCGCTGCTTGACGCATACGCGAGCGATCCGGCGGGTGGCGGGGAAGGTCTGACGGACTTCGCGAAGCAGCACCTGGTGCGCGAACTCTCGGCGCGGCCGCAGGCCTACAGCGTGCTGGCGTTTGATGGCACGCAGCCGGTGGGGCTGGTGAACTGCATCGAAGGCTTCTCCACCTTCGCCTGCAAGCCGCTGGTGAACGTGCACGACGTGGCCGTGCTGGCCAGCCATCGGGGGCGCGGCATTGCGGAACAGATGTTGGCTCTGGCCGAAATGATCGCCAAGGAGCGTGGTGCGGTGAAGATGACACTGGAAGTCCTGTCGGGCAACCATGGCGCCGTCCGGCTGTACGAGCGCATCGGCTACGCGGGTTACCAGTTGGACCCGGCCATGGGCACCGCCCGGTTCTTCCAGAAGTGGTTATGAACAGGAAGCACCCCCGCGCCGGGCGCTGACGCGCCCGTCACCCCCTCAAGGGGGCGCCACCATGGGCCCGGCAAAGCCGGTTCCGCGGTGGCCCTCGATGAGACGACTCCCCTCAATACAACAGATAGGGCTTGCGCGCCTCTGCCCAGGCCGCTTCGTTGGCAGCGGCTGCTGCCTCCAGCACGTCGGGGTCGGCCAACACATCGTCCACCCACTCCCGCAGCAGCGGCCCGCCGTTGATGAGATCAATCGCCAGCCGCTCGTGTTCGTACTCGTACGCAAAGTCGCGCCACAGCGGGTAGTCGGGCGCCTGCATCCGGATGGCGCGAAACGCCAGGGCCTGCAGCCGCCACGGCTTGAAGGCCGCGTGGTCGTAGTGGGTCGGGTCTTCCACATGGATCTGCACGCCCGCGCACAACTGCCCCTGGTGCTTGTGGAAGGTGGGCTCGAAGAAACACGGACGCAGCACGCAGCCCTGCAGCCATTGGGGTGCGATGCGGCGCATGTCGGCCAGCAGGCGGGGCACATCGATGCCGGGCGCGCCGAACAACTCCAGCGGGCGTGTGGTGCCGCGGCCTTCGGACAGTGTCGTGCCCTCCAACATCACCGTGCCCGCGTAGGCGCGCGCCATGCTCAGGTTGGCGGCGTTGGGGCTGGGGTTGACCCAACTGCGCTCGGTCGGCCAGCCAAAGCCGGGGGCTGCATCGGGTTGCCAGCCCGTCATGGTGATCACGCGGTAGTCCACGCTCAAGCCCAGCGTGGCAATGAACCAGTGGCCGAGTTCGCCCATGGTCATGCCGTGGCGCATGGGCATGGCGCCCGCGCCCACAAAGCTCTCCCACCCTTCGCGCAGCGTGAGCCCTTCGATGGGCCGGCCGGCCGGGTTGGGCCGGTCCAGCACCCACACCGCCTTGCCGTGTTTCGCTGCGGCTTCGAGCACATAACGCAGCGTGGTGATGAAGGTGTAGATGCGGCAGCCGAGGTCTTGCAGGTCGACCAGCAACACGTCGAAGCTGGCCATCATGGCGTCGGTCGGGCGGCGCACCTCGCCGTAGAGGCTGAACACCGGGATGCCCAAGCGGGGATCGAGGTAGTCCGGCGACTCGACCATGTTGTCCTGCTTGTCACCCCGCAGACCGTGTTGCGGGCCGAAGGCGGCCGAGAGCGTCACGTCGGGCAGTGCGGCCAGCGCATCGAGCGCGTGTGTGAGGTCGCGCGTGACCGAGGCCGGGTGGGCCAGCAGCGCCACGCGGCGGCCTTTGAGCGGTGCACGCAGGGCAGGGTCTTGCAGGAAACGATCGAGGCCGAATTGCATGGCGTTCAGTTCTTGGGCAAGGCCAGGCGCAGCGAGCGACCGGCGGGGTGGTGGAAATCGGGGCGTTCGCACGGGTGCTGCAGGGCCCAGTAGCTCAGACGCCCGTCGTGTTCTTCAATGACGGCGCACAGCGCCAGCTCAACGTGTTGGGCGGGCAAGGGCAGGGCAGCAAGGGGCAGGTGCACGTCCAGCGTGAGAAGCGTCGGTGTGATGGCGAGTTGCATCACAGGCGCGGGCAGGTCGGGTGCGGGCGAGGTGTCGCGCTGACGCTCACCGGCAAACCGGTAGGCCGCCCATTGGCCCGATGGCGAGAAGTTGAATTCGCGGTAATCCGCTTCACCCTCGACCGCCACAAAGACCTCGAGGCAAGTGTGTTGCCACAGGCCGTCGGCGGGGGCTGGTTCGGTGGCCGGCGGAATGCGCAGCCCGGCCATGTCGCCGCTCACGGTGTACACCAGCCGCAAGCCTTCGCGGGTCGAACGCATCGCCACCGATACATTCAGCGGCAATCCCGCCGGTGTGGCCGGGTGGCATTGCAGTGCGTGGGGCGGGCTGGAGGGTGTGGACGTCACAGCGCCGTATTCTCTCAGGCCCCGGGGCGCTCTCGGGGGGCCTTCGGATCGGCTTGCACCATCAGTTCGTGCAGGTGGGAACAGCGGAAGAAGCGGTCGTCATTTCGCAGGGCTCGCCCTGACAGCAGTGGGCGGTGAGGAATTGCAGCAAGTCCTTCATGGCGCCGAACTCGGCGCGGTAGATCAGGTGGCGGCCATCGCGCTCTTGCGACACCAGCCCCGCGTGGCTCAGTTCCTTGAGGTGAAACGACAGCGCCGTGCCCGGCACGCCCAGCGATTCGGTGAGGTGGCCTGGCGTGAGGCCTTGCGTGCCCTGCGCCACCAGGGCGCGGAAGATGCGCAGGCGCGTCTCCTGCGCCAAGGCGCCGAGGGATTTGACGGCTTGGGTTTCGTCCATGGGATCTCCTTCAGACAGGGGTGGTTTGCAAGGCTCGCGTGCCGGGTAGCCTGAGCGTGGCCAACCAGCACACAACCAACATGAGCGCCGAGCCCAGCAGCGCATAGAGCAGTCCGCCCCACTGGTACAGCAGGCCCGAGAGCAGCGTGCCGCTGAAGCGGCCGAGTGCATTGGCGGCGTAGTAGAAGCCCACGTCTTCGGCCGCTTTCTCCGAGCCGGCGTAGGCCAGCACCAGGTACGAATGCACGGAAGAGTTGACCGCAAACGCGAAGCCGAACACGCCCAACCCCCCCACCACCACCCAGGGCAGGTGCGGCACGTCCAGCGCCACGGCCAGTGCCAGAGCCATGGGCACGAGTGCCAGCAGCGCCGACCACAGCCGAGCGGCGGGCACCTCGGTGCTCAGGCCGTCGGTGCTGCGTTTGACAAAGGCGGGTGCCAGCGCCTGCACCGCCCCGTAACCGATGGTCCAGACCGCGAGGAAGGTACCCACCATGGTGAAGTTCCAGCCCTGCGAATACAGGTAGACCGGCACGCCCACCACGAACCACACGTCGCGGGCACCGAACAGCACCACGCGCGCGGCGGCCAGCACGTTCACGCCGGTGTTCTTGGCAAACAGTTCCTTCGCCGACTTCGAAGCCTTGCTCTTGCCCATCATCCGCGGCAGCGAACTCACCACGCCCACCAGCACGAGCGCGAGCAGCGCGGCCATGGCCCACAGCGCCTGCTGGAAGCCCAGTGTCTGCAGCAGCAGCCCGCCCAGGAAAAAGCCGACGCCCTTCATGGCGTTCTTGCTGCCGGTGAACCAGGCCACCCACTTGAAGAGCTGGCCCGAGCCCTGGTTCTTCGCCTGGTCGGCGGTGACCTTGATGGCCGACTTGCTGGCGGTCTTGGTAAGGTCTTTTGCCACGCCGCAGATGCCTTGCGCCAGCACCACCCAGGCCACCGACATCGCCGCGCTCCAGCCTGGATCGAGGAACGACAGCACGGTGAAGCCGATGATCTGCGTGATCAGGCCCACGGTGAGCATGCGCGTGATGCCGTAGCGCGTGGCCAGCCAGCCACCGACGAAGTTGGCGACGATCCCCGCGGCTTCGTACAGCAGGAACAGGAAGGCCAGCGTGAACGGCGAATAGCCCAAGCGGTAGAAGTGCAGCAGCACCAGCATGCGCAGCGCGCCGTCGGTGAGCGTGAAGCCCCAGTAGGCGGCGGTGACGATGGCGTAGTTGCGTTCGGCGGTGTTCATGTATGTGCGAGGGCTTCGACAGGCTCAGCCCGAACGGTGAGGTCAGATGCCGACGGATTGCATGTGACAAGCGAGATCGACCATGCGGCAGGCGTAGCCCATTTCGTTGTCGTACCAGGCGTAGACCTTGAGCAGCGTGCCGTCGGTCACCATGGTGGAGGGCGCATCCACGATGCTTGAACGGGTGTCACGCGCGTAGTCCACGCTGACCAAGGGGCGCGTTTCGTAGCCCAGGATGCCGGCCAGCGGGCCTTGTGCCGCCGCGGCAAACAAGGCATTCACTTCGTCCACCGTGGTCTCGCGCTGCAGTTCGAACACGCAGTCGGTGAGTGAGGCGTTGAGCGCCGGTACGCGCACCGCGTGGCCGTTGAGCTTGCCCTTGAGCTCGGGGTAGATCAGCGCGATGGCGGTGGCGCTGCCGGTGGTCGTGGGCGCCAGGCTCATCAGAGCGCTGCGGGCGCGGCGCAGGTCTTTGTGCGGCGCGTCCACCACCAGGTTGGTGTTGGTCGGGTTGTGCAGCGTGGTGATCTGGCCATGGCGGATGCCGATGGCTTCGTGCACCACCTTCACCACCGGCGCCAGGCAGTTGGTGGTGCACGAGGCGGCGGTCACGATGCGGTCGCGGGCTGGTTCGTACAGCGTGTGGTTCACGCCCACCACGATGTTGAGCACGCCACCCACCTTCACCGGCGCGGCCACGATCACGCGCTTGGCGCCGCGGTCCAGGTGGCCTTGGAGGGTTTCGGGTGTGAGGAACTTGCCGGTGCATTCCAGCACAAGGTCCACGCCCAGGTCGCCCCAGGGAATCTCGCGCGGTGCGGCGTGCGATGTGAAGCCCATGCGGTGCTGGTCGATGCGGATGCTGCTCTCGCCTTCGGTGGTGATGTCGGCGCGCCACTTGCCCTGCACGCTGTCAAAGGCCAGCAGATGGGCCGTGGCCGCTGCGCCGCCCTTGAGCTCGTTGAGGTGCACCACCTGCAGCCGGTTGCTGGCGCGCGGGTCGGTGGTTTCTCGTTCGGCTGCGCCGAGTGCGGCGCGCAGGGCCAGGCGGCCGATGCGGCCCATGCCGTTGATGCCCACTTTCATGGTGTTTTTCCTGTTGATCGGGGGGTGTTGTTCATTAATTCAATCATTATTGAATAATAGCAACACTGTGTGACGTCGGCATGACGACGCCGGGTGCGGTTGTCACCAAAACTTCATGCGACTGCCTCGGGAGGGTCATGACCGGTTTTCAAACTGCATGGTCATGACCACAGCTCTCATTTCCCACGCCATTCCGTCGGCGACAGCCTTCATCCCTGTGCCCGCGCAACCGGTCGCGCACGGCATCGAAGTTTCCTGGGCCCGGCACCAAAGCGAGGTGCGCGAGGCCCAGAAGCTGCGGTTCGAGGTGTTCGCCTTGGAGATGGGTGCCCGCCTGCCCAACACGGTGCCCGGCCACGACGTGGACCTGTTCGACGACTTCTGCGAGCACTTGCTGGTGCGCGACAGCGCGAGCCGCCAGGTGATCGGCACCTACCGCGTGCTCACCCCGGCCCAGGCTCGGCGCGTGGGCAGCACCTACAGCGACACCGAGTTCGACCTCACCCGCCTGCGCGGTGTGCGCGAGCGCATGGTGGAGCTGGGCCGCAGCTGCGTGCACCGCGACCACCGCCACGGCGGCGTGATCATGGCGCTGTGGGGCGCGCTGGCCGAGTTCATGGTGCGCAACGAACTCGACACCATGATCGGCTGCGCCAGCATTCCGATGCAGCACGAAGGCCCGCACGGCATGGTGGGTGGTGGCCACGCCGCGGCGAGCATCTGGCGCCAGGTGCGGCAGACGCACCTCGCCCCGATCGACTTCCACGTGCGCCCGCGCCTGCCGCTGCCGGTGGAGCGGCTGGACGACACACTCGACGTGGAGGCTCCCGCGCTCATCAGAGGCTACCTGCGACTGGGCGCCAAGGTGTTGGGCCCGCCGGCCTGGGACCCGGATTTCAACGCTGCCGACCTGCCCATGTTCATGCGCATCTCCGACCTGCCCGCGCGTTACCGCAAACATTTCCTGAGGACCTGATGCGCGCATGAAGATCCTGATCGTCACCGACGCCTGGCAGCCTCAGGTTCATGGGCTGGTCTCCACCCTGGGGGCGTTGGTGCGCCAGTTGCAGGTGAACGGCCACGAGGTGGTGATGATCCAGCCCGGGCAATTCCGCACTCGGCCCTGCCCGGGTCATCCTGGCCTGGACATCGCGTTGTTTCCCGGTGCCCGGCTGCGTTCCCTCATGGATGCGGCCGATCCCGATGCGATCCACATTGCCACCGAGGGCCCGCTGGGATGGGCGGCGCGGCGCCACTGCGTGAAGCGCGGTCTGCCGTTCACCACCGCGTTCAACAGCCGGCTTCCGGAGATGTTGCATTCCTCGCTCAAGCTGCCGCTGTCCTGGGCTTACGCCTTGCTGCGCTGGTTTCACCGGCCGGCCAGCGGTGTGATGGTGCCCAACCCGGGTTTGCTCGACCGGTTGCAAGCGCGTGGCTTTCAGCACCTGCGTCTGTGGACGCCCGGCGTGGACACGCACCTGTTTGCGCTGACCGATCGCACCCGGTCGTTCGCCTCGCTCGGCCCTCTGGCCCACCCGGTCAGCCTGTATGTCGGCAGGCTCTCGGCCGAGAAGAACGTTGAAGCCTTTCTGGCCCTTGATGTGCCCGGCAGCAAGGTCGTGTGTGGCGAAGGCCCCATGGCATCGGGGCTGCGCGCGCGCTACCCCAACGTGCACTGGCTCGGCGAGTTGCCCCGGCACGAACTCGCGCAGGTGTATGCATCGGCCGACGTGTTCGTGTTTCCCTGCCGCGGAGAAACCCAGGGCCAGGCCATGCTGGAGGCCATGGCCTGCGGTGTACCGGTGGCAGCCTACCCGGTGGACGGGCCGCAGCAACTGGTGGGTCAAAGCCGCGCCGGTGCGCTGCACGGCGATTTGCGTGAGGCCTGGTTCGAGGCGCTCAAGGTGCAACGCCATGAGGCGCGCGACCGTGCGCTGCTGTTTGGCTGGGGTCGCTCAAGCGCGTTGTTTCTGTCGCATCTGGTGGTGTTGCCGCGGCACCGGCGGCAGCGCTTGCGATCGGGTTTTGGCGTGCAGAGTCACGAACTCGGGGGCATCACGAAACTGTCACACAAACGTCATCCTGTCGTTGAATAATTGTCACAAGGCAGGGGGTGGCGGCCGGGCACACTGGGCATGGCGCGGTGTCCTGCACCACTGGGCAGACGCACCCGACGACAACAACGACAACAGACATGAGCGGCAACAACTCCAACAGCAAGTTTCCTTTCCTGGATCGCGATCACAGCATCCTGGCTTTCAACGAACGCGTCATGGACTGGGCGCGTCGCCCCGACGTTCCGCCGCTGGAGCGCCTGCGCTACCTCAGCATCGTCTCCAGCAACCTTGACGAGTTCTTCGAGGTTCGCGTCGCTCCCCACCTGACGGCAGCGCAGGCCAACGAGCAGCGCGGCCAGTACACCGCGCAGACCTACGAGAAGCTCTCCGAAAAGATCCACGAACTCGTTGCACAGCAGTACGCCATCTACAACAACGAGCTGCTGCCGCTGCTGGAGAAAAAAGGCATCAAGATCATCTCGCACGGCGAGCGCAATCCGCGCCAGCGCCGGTGGGTCAAGGAATTCTTCATCAACGAGGTACAGCCCCTGCTGATGCCCGTGGGACTGGATCCGGCGCACCCGTTTCCGCAGGTGGCGAACAAATCGCTCAACTTCATCGTGCGCCTGGCCGGCAAGGATGCCTTCGGGCGCGAGAACGAGATCGCCATCGTGAAGGTGCCGCGCATCCTGCCGCGGTTCTTCCGCATGCCACCCATCAAGGGTTCCAAGCAGACGCACTTCGTCTCCATCTCCAGTCTGATCCGTTCCCACCTGGGCGATCTGTTCCCGGGCAGGCAGGTCACCGAGTTTTCCCAGTTCCGCATCACGCGCCATTCCGACCTGGCGGTGGACGAGGAAGAGGTGAAGAACCTGCGCACCGCGCTACGCAAGGGCCTGCAGCAGCGCCACTACGGCCAGGCCCTGCGCCTGGAGGTGTCGGCGGGCTGCTCGGAGTTCCTGTCCAACTTTTTGCTGGAGCAGTTTGCCTTGCCCTACAAGGCGCTGTACCGCGTGCCCGGGCCGGTGAACCTGGTGCGCCTGAACCAATTGATCGACAAGGTGGACGCGCCAGCGCTGCGCTTCGAGGCCTACAACGCTGGCTGGCCGGCGCAGCTCACGCCCGGGCAGTCGTACTTCGAGCGCTTGCAGCAGGGTGATGTCCTGATCCACCAGCCGTACGAGAGCTTCGATGCCGTGCTGGCCTTCTTGCGCGAGGCGGTGGAAGACCCCGACGTGCTGGCCATCAAGCAGACCATCTACCGCACCGGTGCGAAGTCGGAGCTGATGAACCTGCTGCGCGAGGCCGTGCGCCGCGGCAAGGAAGTGACCGCCGTGGTGGAGCTCAAGGCGCGCTTCGACGAAGAGGCCAATATCAACTACGCCGAGCGACTGGAATCGGTGGGTGCACAGGTGGTCTATGGTGTGGTGGGTCTCAAGACCCACGCCAAGATGCTGCTCGTCACCCGCCGCGAGGAAAGTGGTCTCAAGCGCTACGCGCACCTGTCCACCGGCAACTACAACCCGGGCACGGCCCGGCTCTACACCGACCTGAGCTACCTGACCGCCGACGACGCACTCACCGCCGACATGGAGCAGATATTTCTGCACCTGGCCAGCCAGAACCGCCTGCCCAAACTCAACAAGGCGCTGATCGCACCGTTCCACCTGCACAAGGCCATGCTCGACAAGCTCGAAGCCGCAGGCGCTGCGGCCAAGGCGGGGCAGGATGCGCGCGTGATCGTGAAGATGAACGCCCTCACCGACGAGCAACTGGCGCGTGCGCTGGCCACGGCATCGCAACACGGCGTGAAGATCGACCTCATCATCCGTGGCGCCTGCATCCTGCCGGCGCAGGTGCCCGGTTTCACCGACAACGTGCGTGTGCGCTCCGTGATCGGACGCCTGCTGGAGCACTCCAGGGTGTTCTACTTCCGCACGGGAGAGGCGGAAGAGCTGTGGCTCTCAAGTGCCGACTGGATGAACCGCAACATGCTGCGCCGCATCGAACTCGCCTGGCCCGTGACCGACAACGCGCTGCGCCACCGCATCATGGACGAGTGCCTGTCGGCCTACCTCTACGACACCAAGGACGCCTGGCTGCTGCAGCCCGATGGCCGCTACGTGCGGGCCAGCATCACCGGCAGTGGTCGCACCCGCGCGGTGATGCATTCAGCGCAAGCCAGCTTGATGGCTCGTTACGGCAGCAAGGGATAGGAAAGGGGGGCGCAATGGAAAGCCGCAGCATGGACCTGATTCTCTGGCGACATGCCGAGGCCCATGAGCATCCCGATCTCCTGACCGGTGTGCCGGGCGACGACAAAGACCTGGCGCGACGCCTCACCCCTCGCGGCGAGAAGCAGGCCGCGCGCATGGCCGCCTGGCTGGATCGGCAGTTGCCCGAGGGTGCGCGCATCTGGTGCAGCCCCGCCTTGCGGTGCGAGCAAACCGCGTTGGCCTTGGGCCGCAAGTTCAAGATTCGCAAAGAGCTGTTGCCCGAGGGCGATCCGCTGGCCCTGCTGGAGCTGGTGCAGTGGTCGCACGGCAAATCGCCGGTGGTGGTGGTTGGCCACCAGCCCACGTTGGGCCGGGTGATCGCGCGCCTGCTCAACCTGGCGGAGGATGACTGCTCGGTGAAGAAGGGCGCCCTGTGGTGGCTGCGCCACCGCGAGCGCGCCAGTGGCAGCCAGACCGTGGTGGTGACCGTTCAGACACCGGAGTTGATCTGAACGAACCCGGGGCTGCGCCCCGGGTGGGCTTCACACGGCCGCGACCTTCTTGGCTGGAGCGGCGGCTTTTTTCGCTGCGGGCCTGGCAGCGACTTTCTTGGCGACCGGTTGGGCGGTGGTTTTGCTGGCGGTCTTGGCCACCGGCTTGGCTGGCGACTTGGCAGCGACCTTGACCGGGGTCTTCACCGCAGCCTTGGCGACCGGCTTGCTCACCGGTTTTTTCGGTGCTTCGGGTTTTTTGTCGGTGCCGGTGGGGCGTCCGGTCTTGAGCGTCGGCACGGCGGACAGCGCAGCCTTGTAGGCCGCGTCGTTGAGGCCTTGCAAGGCCATGAGACCAGCGCGCAGCAGCTCGCTCTTCTTCACGCTGGTGCCCAGCGCGATGGCGCGTGTCTTCAGCGTTTCAATGGCAGCGAACTCGGTCTTGGGGATGGTGAAGCTGTCCCGCACGAGCTTGGGTTTCTTGCTGCTGATCTTGCTGTTTTGACTGGCCATGAATGCACTCCGTTGGTAGAAAAAAGAAGGGCAGTATAAACCGTATAAATCGTTTATACGGTTGTGACAGTAGGATGACAAATGCGTGACGTATCGCAAACCAGAAATGCCGTGCAACCGGCTTTGCCGGGGCACGGGCATTGCCCCCTTGAGGGGGATGCGGCTGCACGCAATGAGCAAGCGACGGGGGTGTTCCCTATCTGATATCAGCAGTGAACTTCCACGACGATTTCTGCCAGGCCACCACCTCTTCGCCCAGCAACCAAGCCGACTGTGGGTAGCGCTTGGCCCAGCCCGGGTTGGTGGCCAGCTTGAAAGCGCGCGGCTTGTAGCTCAGCTTGACCGACTCGTGCTCTGGCATCTGCCGCGCGTGGCACAGCAGCACCGCCAGACGCAGCGCCATGAGCTGTTTGGCGAACAGCTCGTCCTGCAGCGCTTCTTCGAGCTTGCGCAGCTTGCCGCGCTGGCCGAGCACCAGCTGGCTCATGCGGTGCAGCTCGGGCAGCGAGAAGCCCCGGGCGTCCACGTTGTCCAGGATGTACGCGCCATGGTGGTGGGAGCGTTCGTGCGAAATGTGGGTGCCGATTTCGTGCAGCCGCGCGGCCCAGGCCAGCTTTTGCGAATAACGCTCGTTCTGTGCGTCCAGTGCGGCAATCTGCGAGAAGAGGGCGGTGCTCACCGCACTGACGCGTTTGCCCTGGGCCTCATCGGCCGAGAAGCGGTGGGTTAACCAGCTCACGGTGCGTTCGCGCACGTCGCCGCCGTCCGTGTCGCGGTCAATCAGGTCGTACAGCGCGCCGTGACGCAGCGCTCCTTGGGCCGGCAGCATCTGCTCGATGCCGAACAGGTCGAAGATCGCGCGCAGCACACTCACGCCACCGCCCACCACGGGGCGGCGGTCGTCCTTCAGGCCTTCGATGCGCAACTGGTCGACGTTGCCCGCCCTGATCATGCGATCGGTGAGCCAGTCAAGCCCTGAGCGGGTCACCACGCCGGAGGCCCAGCCGTTGGCGGCCAGCATGTCGGCCACTGCGCCCACCGTGCCCGAAGAGCCGTAGGCCACCGTCCAGTCGGCCGGGGGGAATCTGTCCAGCGCTTCGTCGATCACCGCCTTGGCCGCCACTTCGGCCGTCTTGAAGGCGGCGGCGGTGAGCTGGCCACGTGAGAAATAGCGTGTGGACCAGGCCACGCTGCCCAGGCGGTACGACTCCATGGTGCGGGCCGAGTAGCCCTGGCCCAGGATCATCTCGGTGGAGCGGCCCCCGATGTCGACCACGAGGCGTTTCTCGTCGGAATGCGGCAGCAGGCGCGAGACGCCCTGGTAAATCAGGCGTGCTTCTTCGTAGCCGGACACCACATCGATCGGGAATCCCAGAATCGCCTGGGCCTGGCGCACGAATTCGTCGCGGTTTTTTGCCTCGCGCAGGGTTTGCGTGGCCACGGCGCGAACCTGCTGGCGCTTGAAGCCGTGCAGCCGCTCGGCAAAACGGGCCAGGCATTCCCAGCCGCGTTCCATGGCCGCCTGGCTGAGGTTTTTTTCTTCGTCCAGCCCGTTGCCCTGGCGCACGGTTTCCTTGAGGTATTCGATGCGCTCGATGTGGCCCGAGTGGTAACGGCCGATTTCCAGCCGGAAACTGTTGGAGCCGAGGTCGATGGCGGCGAGTAGGGTTCCGTTTTGCATGCGAAGGGGGAGCGGTGAACCTGGACGGCTCAGGGAAAACGAGGGTAGACGGGGGCGAGCCCGGATTGTGACGCATGCCCGGCCCCGTACCCCCCAAATAGGCGTGGTCCCTTCACTGCAGGCTCTGTGACATTCGTGAGATGTCACGGGGTTGTCACATTGGCTGCCTAGAGTCGCTCTTGTTCTGCTTTCCAACCGCAAGGAGTTTCCACATGATCAACAAACGCATCTTCCTTCAGGCCGTGGCCGCTGCCGCCATGGCAACCGCCGGAATGGGCTCCGCCATCGCAGCCGACATCACCGGCGCCGGCGCCACCTTCCCCTTCCCGATCTACGCCAAGTGGGCCGAGGCCTACAAGAAAGAAACCGGCACCGGTTTGAACTACCAGTCGATCGGTTCGTCCGGTGGCATCCGCCAGATCCGCGCCAAGACCGTGGCTTTCGGTGCATCCGACGCGCCTGTGTCCGGTGCTGACCTTGAGAAAGACGGCATGATCCAGTTCCCGGCCATCATCGGCGGCACCGTGCCCGTGATCAACCTGGAAGGCTTCAAGCCGGGTGAACTGCGCGTCACCGGCCCCGTGCTGGCCGAACTGTTCCTGGGCACGATCACCAAGTGGAACGATCCCAAGCTGGCCGCCCTGAACCCTGGCAAGACCCTGCCGGACCAGAACGTGACCGTGATCCACCGTGCTGACGGCTCGGGTACCACTTTCAACTTCACCGACTACTTGAGCTCCGTGAGCAAGCCCTGGGCGGACAGCGTGGGCAAAGGCGCTGCCGTGAAGTGGCCGGCGGCTTCTTCCGTCGGCGGCAAGGGCAACGAAGGCGTGGCCGCCAACGTCAACCGCGTCAAGGGCGCCGTGGGGTACGTCGAGTACGCCTACGTGAAGAAGAACAACATGACCTTCCTGCAACTGCAGAACGCCGACGGCAAGTACGTGAACCCCGATGACAAGACCTTCGCCTCGGCCGCTGCCGGCGCCGACTGGTTCAGTGTTCCGGGCATGGGCGTGTCGATGGTCAATGCCAAGGGCGCCGAGAGCTGGCCCATCAGCACCGCCTCGTTCATCCTGATGTACAAGGATCCAGCCGACAAGGCGCAGTCCGCCGAAGTGCTGAAGTTCTTTGACTGGGCTTTCAAGGGCGGCAAAACCATGGCCGCCGAGCTGGACTACGTGCCGCTGCCCGACTCTCTGACCGCTCAGATCCGCTCCAAGGTTTGGACGCAGATCGCCAAGTAAGTTAGGCTGCTTCACACGTCGCATCCGCCGGTCGGTTCATTCGGGCCGGCGGATGTTGATTTGTGGGGCCGGTCACAACCGGATCGGAGTCACCATGAGCCTGGGAACCACCATGAGTTCGCAACCTGTGTCCGTTCAACTGGACAACCCCAACATGGCGTCGATTGCCAAGCGGCAACGCTTCCAGGACGTCCTGTTTCACCGCATTACCCAGAGTTTTTCGCTGTTGGTGCTGGTCGCCCTGCTGGGCATCATCGTCTCACTGTTCATCAACGCCTGGCCCACCTTCCAGAAGTTCGGATTCAACTTCATCTGGCGGGTCGAGTGGGACATCATCAACGAAGAATTCGGCGCTGCCATTGCCATCGTCGGCACCATAGCCAGCGCCACCATCGCCATGCTGATCGCCGTGCCGCTGGCCTTCGGCATCGCGCTCTTCCTCACCGAAACATGCCCTGTGTGGCTGCGCCGCCCGCTGGGCACCGCGGTCGAGTTGCTGGCAGCCGTGCCGTCCATCATCTACGGCATGTTCGGCCTGTTCGTGTTTGCACCGTTGTTTGCCGACTATTTCCAGGTGCCGGTGCAGAACGTGCTCGGCGGCATGCCGCTGGTGGGCTTCCTGTTTGGCGGCAGCACCAACGGTTTCGGCATCCTGGCCGCCGGCATCGTGCTGGCCTTCATGGTGCTGCCCTTCGTGGCGGCCGTGATGCGCGACGTGTTCGAAATCGTGCCGCCCATCCTGCGCGAGTCGGCCTACGGTCTGGGCTGCACGACCTGGGAGGTGGTGCGCCGCGTTGTGCTGCCCTACACGCAGAAGGGTGTCATCGGCGGCATCATGCTCGGCTTGGGCCGGGCCCTGGGGGAGACCATGGCGGTCACCTTCGTGATCGGCAACGCCAACCGCATGCCGACTTCGCTGTTCTCACCGGGGACTTCGATTGCCTCCACACTGGCCAACGAGTTCGGTGAGGCTGCGGACTTCCATCTCTCCACGTTGTTTGCGCTGGGTTTTCTGCTGTTCGTGATCACCTTCCTGGTGCTCTCAGTGGCCAAGATCATGATGATGCGCGCCGAGAAGGCCAAAGGGTTCTGACATGGAATTCAACAACCAAATCTACAAAACCCGCCAGCGTGCGAACGCCATCGGCCTCACGCTCTCCATGGGCGCCATGGTGCTCGGCTTGGTGGTGCTGCTCTGGATCCTGAGCGTGCTGCTGACCAACGGCCTGGCCGCGCTGGACTGGAACATGTTCACCCAGTCCACACCCGCCCCGGGCAGTGAAGGTGGTGGCCTGGCCAACGCCATCGTCGGCAGCCTGATGATGGTCGGCTTCTCGGTGCTGGTGTCCACGCCCATCGGCGTCTTCGCCGGGGTGTATCTGGCTGAGTACGGCGACGAAAGCAAGACCGCCGAGCTCACCCGCTTCGTCACCGACATCATGCTGTCGGCTCCCTCCATCGTGCTGGGCCTGTTCGTTTACGCCATAGCCGTGGCCACGGTGGGCAATTTCTCCGGCTGGGCCGGCAGCCTGGCCCTGTCGCTGATCGCCGTGCCGGTGGTCGTGCGCACCACCGAGAACATGCTGCGCCTGGTGCCGGGCAGCCTGCGCGAGGCAGCATTTGCCCTCGGCGCGCCGCGCTGGAAGGTGGCCACGCTGGTCACGCTGCGCGCGGCCAAGAGTGGCGTCATGACTGGCCTGCTGCTGGCGGTGGCTCGCATCAGCGGCGAGACCGCACCCCTGCTGTTCACCGCGCTCAACAACCAGTTCTTCAGCACCGATATGGGCGCACCCATGGCCAACTTGCCGGTGGTGATCTTCCAGTTTGCGCTCAGCCCTTACGACAACTGGATCCGCCTGGCCTGGGGTGGTGCGCTGCTCATCACCTTGTCGGTGCTGGTGCTCAACATCGTGGCCCGCGTGTTCCTTCGCGAGAAGAAGCTGGGTTGAAACCAGCGCTCCCATCCTCCCAGTTTTCAAAGATATGGACATGACCATGCCGAATGCCGCCATCGCAGCCCAATCCGCAGTCGTCGCGAAAAACGCGCTTGAATTGCGCAACCTCAACTTCTTCTACGGCAAGTTCCAGGGCCTGAAGAACGTCAACATGAACATCGAGGAGCGCAAGGTCACCGCCTTCATCGGTCCCTCGGGCTGCGGCAAGTCGACCCTGCTGCGCACGCTCAACCGCATGTACAGCCTGTATCCTGGCCAGCGCGCCGAAGGTCAGATCAATTTCTACGGCCAGAACATCCTGGACGACAAGCAGGACATCAACCTGCTGCGCGCGCGCATCGGCATGGTGTTCCAGAAGCCCACGCCGTTTCCCATGTCGATCTACGACAACATCGCCTTCGGCGTGAAGCTGTACGAGAACCTGGGTCGCAGCGAGATGGACGACCGTGTGGAATGGGCGCTGTCCAAGGCCGCGCTGTGGAACGAGGTGAAGGACAAACTCAACCAGAGCGGCCTGTCGCTTTCGGGTGGTCAGCAGCAACGCCTGTGCATCGCACGCAGCGTGGCGGTGAAGCCCTCGGTGTTGTTGCTGGACGAGCCCACTTCGGCGCTGGACCCGATCTCCACCGGCAAGGTGGAAGAACTGGTGCACGAGCTCAAGCAGGACTACACCATTGCCATCGTCACCCACAACATGCAGCAGGCAGCGCGCTGCAGCGACTACACCGCCTACATGTACCTGGGCGAACTGGTGGAGTTCGGTTCCACCGAGCAGATCTTCTTCAAGCCAGCCAAGACCGAGACCGAGGACTACATCACCGGGCGCTTCGGCTGATCCGGACGACGGTTGAAAATCGACCAGTTCCAAGCCATCACGGGAGATATTTCATGAGCGACAAACACATATCCAGCCAGTTCGACGCCGAGTTGAACTCCATCTCTTCCCAGGTCCTTGAAATGGGTGGCCTGGTCGAGTCCCAGCTGCACCAGGCGGTGTACGCCCTGGTTCACATGAGCATGGAGTCGGCCGAGCAGGTGATCGAGAACGAGAACCGCATCAACCAGATGGAGATGCAGATCGATCACGAGATCATCTCCACCATCGGCCGGCGCCAGCCGACCGCGCGCGACCTGCGCTTTCTGATGGCGATCTCGCGCACCACGCAGAATCTGGAGCGCGCTGGCGACGAGGTGGCCCGCATTGCCCGCATGGTCAAGTCCATCATTGAAAACGGCTCACCGCGCAACCTGCCCAGCTCCGAGCTGCGCATGGCCGCCGACCTGGCTTCCGCGTTGCTGCGCAAGACACTCGACTCGTTCGCGCGCCTGGACACCACCATGGCCGTGGCCATCATCAAGGGCGACAACGCCATCGACAACGAATACAACGGCTTCCTGCGCAAGCTCATCACCTACATGATGGAAGACCCCCGCACCATCTCGCCCAGCCTGGACCTGCTCTTCCTGGCCAAATCGATCGAGCGCGTGGGCGATCACGCCAAGAACATTGCCGAGCAGATCATCTTCATCGTGAAAGGTGAGGATGTTCGCCATACCCCCATGTCTCAGGTGGAGTCGGTGGTCGGATGAGGAAGCTTCCAAGAGTCCTCGTGGTCGAGGACGAACCCTCCATCGCCGAGCTGATCGCGGTCAACCTGCGCCACAACGGCTTTGCGCCCACGGTGGTGTTTGACGGTGTGGCCGCGCAGCGCGAGGTGGACGCGGTGCTGCCCGACGTGATCCTGCTCGACTGGATGCTGCCGGGTGAAAGTGGTGCCTCGCTGGCACGCGCATGGCGCAAGAACGAACGCACGAAGACCGTGCCCATCCTCATGCTCACCGCACGCAGTGACGAAAGCGACAAGGTGCAGGGCCTGGACGCCGGTGCCGACGACTACATCACCAAACCGTTCTCGACCCAGGAACTGCTCGCACGCATCCGCGCGGTCCTGCGTCGGCGCGCACCCGAGATCGTCAACGACTCGGTGCAGGTGGGCGAGTTGGCTCTGGATGCGGCGACTTACCGCATCACCTTCCGCGGCGCCGAGCTCAAGGTCGGGCCTACCGAATTCAAGCTGCTGCACTACCTCATGAAGCACGCAGAGAGGGTACATACCCGTGGTACGCTGCTCGACAAGGTCTGGGGAGACCATGTTTTCATCGAGGAGCGAACCGTGGACGTGCATGTCAAACGATTGAGGGAATCACTGGGTGAAGCCTCGGGCATGATTGAAACGGTTCGTGGCGCCGGCTACCGGCTCACCTCGATGAACAACACCGGGCGACCGGCGCAAGGCACCCCCATTTCAGCGGCATGACCCGGCGCGCGATAGAGCTCCTGCTCCTGGTCGCACTGGGAGCGGTGCTGGGTTGGACGCAGGATTCTCCCGGCTGGACGTTCGCCGGTGCCCTGGTCGGTGCGCTGATCTGGTCGATCCTCGATGGCTTGCGCGCCCGCAGCTTTCTGCGCTGGCTCAACAAGGCTGACGTGACCCGCCAGCCCCGCCTCTCCGGCACCTGGGGCGAGATGGTGGACCGGGCACGCAAACTGGTCAAGAAACTGGAGAAGAAGGCGCAGAGCAGCGATGCCCGCCTGGAAGATTTTCTTGCCGCCATCCAGGCCTCGCCCAACGGCGTGGTGTTGCTGGACTCTGCCGGCCGGATCGAATGGTCCAACCTCACAGCAGCCAACCACCTGGGCTTCGACCCGCAGCGCGACCTGGGCCAGTACGTGCGCAACATGGTGCGCAACCCGGCGTTCACCGCGTATCTGGCGGGTGGAGAGTTCAACCAGGAAATCCAGATCGACGGGATCGGGCCGCGTCCCTCCCAGCCTTCCAAGATTTCGCTGCAGATCCACCCTTACGGCAAGAAGCGCAAGCTCATGCTCACCCGCGACGTCACCGCCGTGCAACTGGCCGAGACCATGCGGCGCGACTTCGTGGCCAACGTGTCACACGAAATCCGAACGCCCCTGACCGTGCTCAGCGGCTTTGTGGAAACCATGCAGAGCATTCCGCTGGAAGAGGCCGACCGCACGCGTTATCTGGGTCTCATGAGCCAGCAGGCCCACCGCATGCAGACGCTGGTGAGCGACCTGCTCACGCTCTCGCGGCTCGAAGGCAGTCCCGCGCCCGGCCCGGGTGAGTGGATCGACAGCGAAGAGCTGCTCACGCACGTTGTGCAGGAGGCCCGAGGCCTGACGCAGGCGATTTCCGCCATACCGCACCAGATCGATCCCCGGCCAGGGCCCTCCATGTGGGTGTCAGGTGCCAAGACCGAGCTGCTCAGCGCCATGTCCAACCTGGTCAGCAACGCCGTGCGCTACACACCGGGTGGTGGCCTCATCCAGACAGGCTGGCGCTTGCGATCCGACGGCTGGGGCGAGTTCTTCGTGAAGGACACCGGGCCGGGCATCGCCGCCGAGCACCTGCCCCGCCTGACCGAGCGCTTCTACCGTGTGGACCGCAGCCGCTCGCGGGAAACCGGCGGCACCGGTCTGGGTCTGGCGATCGTGAAACACGTGGCGCAGCGCCACGGTGGTCATATCGATGCGGAAAGCGTGGTCGGAGAAGGCTCCCGGTTTGCGATCGCCTTGCCGCCCAACCGGGTGCGTGAGCGCGTCACCGGCTGAGCCGCTCTCAGTTGCCCACGCGCTGGTAGATCAGCAAGCTCTCTTTGGTGTCGGTGAGCCGTCTCACGGTGGACTTGAATGCCCAGTGGGTGAGTTCGACGCGTTGGTGCAGCGTGGCCTGGCTCGCCGGCGCCACCACAAGGCTCTGGCAACCCGCCCCAGTGCCCCGGTCCGAGGTGCGCGCCAGATTCAGCGATCCGTGGTACTGCAGGGCCGCAATCTGGGCCTGACTCAACCCGTCGACCAGCACACAGCCCCCAGCCGGGACCAGGGTCGCAATGCGCCGTGAAATCGGGCCATAGCTGCGGCCGAAGTCCAACAAAGGCAGCCAGAGCGTCATCAGCAACAACCAGCACAGGGTGCTGCCTGCTGCAGGCAGAACGAGGCTCTTCCACAGCGCCTGCCGGTGTTTGCCCACGCGCCAGGACACGAGCCAGAGCCATGCGCCAGTGGCAACCGACCCAGCCAGAAACAGCATCCAGGAAAACTCGGGCACGAATCCGGGTGCCAGCTTGGCCACGTTGGCTGCGGGCTTGGCCGGCATGCCGGTTTGCATGGCGAACCAGATGACCCAGATGACCAGCGCGCAGCCCGAGAAGAAGATCAGGGTGAACCAGTCGACCAGAGCCGAGACGCTGCGACGCAGGGTGGGCAAGGCAAAAGCCGCCAGCGCCGCGAGTGCGGGCAAGGCCAACAGCAAGGCCCGGTCGCGTTCGGGTGACAGCGCGCTGTCCACCACGCTCACCAGCGCCGCCCATAAAGGCAAGGCCACATGGGGGCGAAGCAACTGGTGGCGCCAGCGCCAGAGTGTCCACAACACCAGCGGCCAAGCGGGCCAGGTGAACCACACCAGCAGCTTGCCCCAGCTCTGCCATTCCACTTGACTCAGCGCGGTTTGCAGACCGGGGACCGGGACTTGTCCGCTGAGTGCGGAGGCGGCCACCACCACCGCGAGCAACACGGCCGACCAGACCAGCGGATCGCGCTGCGAAGGCGCTTCGCTGGTGAGCCAAGAGGTGTCGGGTTCGTCCTGGCCGCGGCGTGAGAGCCACAGGATCAGCAGCAGGCCGCCACCCAGCGTGACAGCGATCCAGGGGGCTCCGCTGAACACCAGCGACACCACGGCCACGCCCCAGATGGCCACGCTGCGCAAGGGCTGGCGGTAACCCGTGTGCGCCATGCGCGAGGCCATCAGGAGCATGAGCGACACCAGCGCGAGTCGCGCCAGATCGGGTGTGGTTTCGTGCGACAGCTGGGCCAGCCCCAGACAGGCCACGAGCGCCAGCAAGCCGGCATCGGCGAGAGCGCGCGCGTAGTCTGCCGGCTGCGCCTCGCCCCCGAATGCAAACTGCACCGGCTGCGCGGCCGGCTGACGCGCCAGGTGGTACACCGTGTACCAGGTGCAGGCCAGGGTGAGGGCCAGCAGCAAAGCGAAGGGCACGCGCACCGCAAACTCGGGGGAGAGGAACGGAAGCAGCTTGAGGAAGATCGCACCAAGCCAGTAGGGCAGGGGCCCGGTTTCTTCCACCGCCACACCCAGCACCTGCGGGTTCCACCACCCGCTGTGGCCAGCGGCCATTTCCAGCATCACGCCGAAGGCGGACACATCGGCGTTTTTCCAGGGTTCACGCCCGAGGAAGCCCGGCAGCACGTAGGCCACGCAAAACAGGAACAGGGCGATCCGGGGCAACCGGCGCACGGCTGACTGGCTGACGATGGCGGGGGTGGGCTGGTTCACTGCGGGGAATATACAAGGGGCCCGTGGCCGACGGTGGGGAAGCGGAAGACGAAAAAAAAGCAGCCGGGAAACCAGCTGCTTTTCTTGTGCAGGGCCCAGCACCCCGCAGGACGCTGACCAGCCAGCCGCTTACTTGGCGGCAGGCGTTGCCTTGCCGTAGCGGTTGCGGAAACGCTCCACACGACCACCCATGTTGTCCACGCTCTTCTGCGTGCCGGTGTAGAAGGGGTGCGATTCGCTGGAGGTGTCCAGCTTGTACAGCGGCAGCTCGCGGCCGTCTTCCATCTTGATCATCTCTTTCGTGTTTGCGCAGGAGCGGGTCACGAATTTGAAGCCATTGGAGAGGTCCTGGAAGCAGACTTCGCGGTAGTTGGGGTGAATGCCGTCTTTCATGACGTGTCCTTGAGGTTCAGGTGCGGCAGCCGCAAGGGAACCATTCCCTTGTACTTGTCGCGATAAGTAAAGCCGCGGATTATAACCTGGGACAACCCCAGCTTGTACCCGGAGGGAAGTGGCAGCCACCAGAAACACCGAGGAACCGGCTCCGCCGGGCCTCAGGTGTTGTCCCCCCTTCCAGGGGGGAGGCGCCCTGAGGCGCGCAGGGGGGTCAACCCCCCCTTCGCATCATGTCGAAGAACTCGGAATTGTTCTTGGTCGACTTCATGCTCTTGAGCACCATCTCCATCGCCTCGATTTCGTCCATGTTGTACATGAACTGTCGCAGGATGCGGGTCTTCTGCAGGATCTCGGGCTGCAGCAGCAGTTCTTCGCGGCGGGTACCGCTGCGGTTGAGCTGAATCGAGGGGAAGACGCGCTTCTCGTAGAGCCGGCGATCCAGGTGGATCTCGCAGTTGCCGGTGCCCTTGAATTCCTCAAAGATCACCTCGTCCATGCGCGAACCGGTGTCGACCAGCGCGGTGGCGATGATGGTGAGCGAGCCGCCTTCCTCGATCTTGCGGGCCGCGCCGAAGAAGCGCTTGGGGCGCTGCAGGGCGTTGGCGTCCACGCCGCCGGTGAGCACCTTGCCGCTGGAGGGCAACACGTTGTTGTAGGCGCGGGCCAGACGGGTGATCGAGTCCAGCATGATCACCACGTCCTTGCCGAGTTCGACCAGGCGTTTGGCGCGCTCGATCACCATCTCGGCCACGTGCACGTGCCGCGCGGCGGGTTCGTCGAAGGTGGATGCAATGACTTCGCCGCGCACGGTGCGCTGCATCTCGGTCACTTCTTCCGGGCGCTCGTCGACCAGCAGCACCATGAGTTCCACCTCGGGGTGGTTGGCGGAGATGGCGTGGCAGATGTGCTGCATCATGACCGTCTTGCCGCTCTTGGGCGGTGCCACGATCAGGGCGCGCTGGCCGCGACCGATGGGCGCGATGATGTCGATCACGCGGCCGGTGATGTTCTCTTCGCTCTTGATGTCACGCTCAAGACGCATCTGTTCCTTGGGGAACAGTGGCGTCAGGTTCTCGAACATGATCTTGTGCTTGTTGTCCTCGGGGGGCAGGCCGTTGATCTTGTCGAGCTTGTTGAGCGCGAAGTAGCGTTCGCCATCCTTGGGGATGCGGACCTCGCCCTCGATCATGTCGCCGGTGTGCAGGTTGAAGCGGCGGATCTGGCTGGGCGAGATGTAGATGTCGTCGGTGCTGGCGGTGTAGCTGGTGTCCGGCGCTCGCAGGAAACCGAAGCCGTCGGGCAGCACTTCCAGCACGCCGTCGGCGTACACCAGTTCGCCGCCCTTGGCGCGCTTCTTGATGATGGCGAACATCAGCTCCTGCTTGCGCATGCGGCCGGTGTTTTCGATCTCAAGCGCTTCAGCCTGCTTGAGGACTTCAGACACGTGCAGTGCCTTGAGTTCGTTGAGGTGCATGGAATTCACTCCGGGAGGGAGTTGAGTCGGGAACCGGGGGAGGGGGCGCTGGCGTCCGGATGTCGGACGGTACGCAAATGAGAGGCGGGGTCTGTCGGATCCGCCTGCGGGAAATTATGACAGGAAAAGAAAGCCGCTGAGAAGGGGGCCCGGGCATTGCACCCAGGCACGCCTCAACAAAGCATCAGGCGAGCTGTTGATCGATGAACGCGGTGAGCTGAGCCTTGCTCATGGCGCCGACCTTGGTGGCTGCCAGCTGGCCGTCCTTGAAGAGCATCAGCGTGGGGATGCCACGGATGCCGAACTTGGCCGGCACGTCGCGGTTGTCGTCCACATTGAGCTTGGCGATCTTGAGCTTGCCGTCGTAGGAGCCGGCCACTTCATCGAGGATGGGGGCGATCATCTTGCAGGGGCCACACCATTCGGCCCAGAAGTCGACCAGGACGGGCGCCTGCGCATCCAGCACGTCGGCCTGGAAGCTTGCATCGGAAACATGTTTGATCAGGTCGCTCGCCATGATTCATCCTAAAAAACGTTGAACGGGGAGGTTAAAGTTTGGGCACTTGCGCGGGCTTCAAGAGCTTGAAGGTCACCACTGGGCCAACCAGTCCGAGCAATTGTGACAGAAACCCCCATTTCATGACGCCTGCCAACCCGCCTTCCGAATCCGGTCTTCCCGCCTTGCCCGGGCAAGAAATCGAAGGCGGCGTTAGCGATTGGTCTTTGTTGATCGAGACCCTGTCGCTCGCGCTGGCCGAGCGCGACCTGGAGGCGGGCGGCGCGGTGGTGTTGGTGCCCTACGCGCAACTCATGGACGTTGGACGGCGTGCCTGGTCGACGCGCCATCCCGACGGCTTTGCACCGCGCTTCGAGTCGAGCCGGAACTGGGCTGCATCGCTGCAGCCCTTCATGCCGGGTGCCACCGACCTGAGCATGGACATGGCGCGCGACAGCCTCGTGGCCGGGGCCTTCATCGACCGGGTGGCACCTGCCCGCGCCGATGCCGAGTTGCGCGCCGTGATGGTGACGCGCCTGGTGGAGGCCGCGCGACAACTCGCACCACTGGCCGCCGCAGTGCCGCCGGAGCGGCGCATGGCATGGGCCGAATCGCTGCGCCAGGACCTGTTGCCAGGCCCGGCCTCGCTGCAATGGGAAGGCCTGGTGGCCACGCTGGCGCTGACGTGGGCCAGCACATCGGCCTACGCCACCGACGTGTTGTGGAGCCCGCAGGCCAGCCCTGGCACGGGCGCACAGGCTTTGGTGGTGCTGCAAGGTTTTCAGACCGATCCGCTCGCCGCGGCCCTGTTGGCGCATTGGGGCGAGCGCGCGCTGAACCTGTCGTGGGATGTGGGTCAGCCGCCGAGTGCCGAAGCCTCTGGCCGGACCTTGCATGCCTGCGATGACGCTGAAGACGAAGCGCAGCGTGCGGCGGCCTGTGCGATTGCGCAAATCAACCGGGGCCATCAGCCCGTGGCGCTGGTGTCCATCGACCGGCTGCTGACGCGGCGCGTGAGCGCGCTGCTGCACGGCGCTGGCGTGGCCGTGCGCGACGAGACCGGCTGGAAGCTCTCTACCACCCACGCGGCTGCACAACTCATGAGTTTGTTGCGTGCTGCCTCGCCGCGCGCCTCCATGGACGATGTGCTGGACCTGCTCAAGCAAGCTCCGCGTTGGTCTGAGGAAACTGTGCAGACGTTGGAGCAGCTCGCCCGCGAAATGGGTGTGTCGCAATGGCGCGCCGCCGTGCGCACGGTCAGCCTGGAGCACGCCTTGCCCGACGGCCTGAGCGCGATTCTGGAAGGCTTGCAGTCGCCTCGCAGCCTGGTGCCCTGGTTGGACGCGGTGGCGCAGGCCTTGAAGGCCATTGGCCTGTGGGATGTGCTGCAGCGGGACGCGGCAGGGCATCAGGCCTTGCAGGTGCTGCGCCTCGAAGACGGCGCGGCCCGCGAGCTCTCGGACATTGGCGAGACCTCGGCTGATCCGGCCGCGAACCGTGCTGTCGGGCGCCGATCACTCGCGGCATTCACAGCCTGGGTGCGCGACGTGCTCGAGGGCGCGACCTTCATGCCACGCGGCACCGGCGACGCGTCGGTGGTGATCCTGCCGATGGCGCAATTGCTCGGTCGCTCATTCGCGGCCACGGTGGTGCCCGGCTGCGACGAAGTGCATCTCAACTCCAGTCCCGAGCCGCCCGGTTCGTGGACCGCCGCGCAACGCGAGTTGTTGGGTCTGCCCTCCCGCGAGACCCTGGCTCAGGCAGCGGCCAGTGCCTGGCTGGCGCTGCTGTGCATGCCGCGCCTGGATGTGCTGTGGCGAACGCAGGAACTCGGCGAGCCCGTCATGCCCAGCGCGTGGGTGTTGGCTCTGCAGGCTGCGCGCGACCGCAACGGCATCGACCCGCGCACACCGACTACGCTGGTGTCTGCGCCGTCCGCACGCCCCTCACCGTCGGCCGGTGACGTGTTGCCCGGCGCGCTCTCGGCCAGCGCTTACCAGGATCTGCGCGATTGTCCTTACCGCTTCTTCGCCCTGCGCCAGTTGCGGCTGGTCGACGCACCCGAACTCGCAGCCGAGCCGGATCAGCGTGACATGGGGAACTGGCTGCACGCGGTGCTGCGCGCGTTTCACGAGCAACGCGGCGATGCGCGGCCCGGGGCCGAGGCGGATCGCACGGCGCTCGATCGCATCGCCACCGAGACCGCCGCCGTCATGGGCCTGAATGCCGGCGAGGGTGGGGCGGGATTTCTGCCCTATGAGGTGGTGTGGCCCGCCACGCGCGATGGGTATCTGGAATGGCTGGCCACTTTCGAAGCCACGACCGATCGGCCCGGCCCGCGTTTCGTGGAGGCCGAGGCGGTGATGATGTCAAGCGTGGGCCCGTGGAAGCTCTACGGCAAGCTCGACCGCGTGGACGCGCAGGACAGCCCGGAAGGTCCGATCCCGTTCGTGATCGACTACAAAACCGAGAGCCGCAAGACCACCACCGATCGTTTGAAAGATCCGCTGGAGGATGTGCAACTGGCGTTCTACGCGGCGCTCTTGCCCGACGACAACCTGCGCGCCGCCTACCTGAGCATCAACGATCGGCCCGGCACGACAGCGAACGACGGCGCCACGAAACTGGTGGAGCACACCGAGGTGCTGGAGGCGCGCGAGCAGTTGCGCACCGGACTCTCGCACGACATGGCCCGCGTGGCCGCAGGGCACCCCATGCCCGCCTTGGGCGAAGGCCGCGTGTGTGAGTTCTGCAAGGCCCGAGGCCTGTGCCGCAAAGATTTCTGGACTCCGACATGAATGCCGCTGCTGCCTATCGCATCAACGGTGCGCCCGTGTCCCGCGAAGCCTTCTACGCGCTCGCCTGCGACCCCGCGCGCAGCATTGCGGTGGAGGCGTGCGCCGGTGCCGGCAAGACCTGGATGCTGGTCTCGCGCATCCTGCGCGCGCTGCTCGATGGCTGTGCTCCGCAAGACATCCTGGCGATCACCTTCACCAAGAAAGCCGCGGGCGAAATGCGCAAGCGCCTGGGGGAAGAGCTGCGCCGATGGGCCGATCTGTCCGATAGCGAGCTGGTGCAGGTGTTGCAGCAGCGCGGCATGAGCGCAGCCGACGCCGAGCGTCGTGTGCCTGAGGCCCGCAGCCTGCACGCGCGTGTCACGGCCCTGGGCCGGCCGGTGCAGGTGCGCACCTTCCACAGCTGGTTCGCTGCCTTGCTGCGTGGGGCGCCCCTGTCGGTGTTGCAAGAGCTTCAGTTGCCGGTGCAGTACGAGCTGCTCGAAGACGACACGCAGGCAGTGGAACAAGTGTGGCCGCGCTTTTACGGCGCGCTCGCCGCCAGCGCACCCGACCGCCAGGACTTTGTGGATGCGATTGGCACGCACGGCCGGTTTCAGACGCAACAGGCCTTGCGCAAGGCACTGCAAAAACGCGTGGAGTTCGCGCTGGCCGATGCGTCGGGCGTGGTGCAGAGCTCGGTGGATGCGATGGGTGAGCAGTTCCCCGAGTTCGCCGGGTTCGACGATCCACTTCGCTGGCTGGTCGAACACGCGCCCACACGCAGCCTGTTGTCGGGTGCCGCCGTTGCTCTCGGCCGGGTCAGCGCCGTCACCTTTGCGGCCAAGGGTGTCGAATTGGAGAAGGCCATCACAGGCCAAAACGGCGCCGGCGTGATCGAAGCCCTGCTCACGCAGAAAAGCGAGCCCCGCAAGTTCAGCGACAAGATCGCTGGCATCGAGCAGGTGCGTGCAGCGCAAGAGATTGCCATGCGCGTGCTCGCCGCGCGCTCGCAGCACCAGGCCTGGCTGCATCACCAGCGCATGGCGCGTCTCACGCGGGTGCTGCTCGCCAGTTTCGCCGCGCTCAAGCGCGAGCGCGGCTGGGTTGACATGAACGATGTGGAATCCGCCGCGCGCCGCTTGTTGGGCGATGCCGAGCTGTCCGGCTGGTTGCAGCAGCGACTCGACGCACGCGTGCGCCACCTGCTGATCGACGAATTCCAGGACACCAACCCGTTGCAATGGCAGGCGCTCTACGGCTGGCTCTCGGCCTACGCCGGCGCTGGCCCGGGCGAGGCGCCGTGCGTGTTCCTCGTGGGCGACCCCAAGCAGTCCATCTACCGTTTTCGCCGCGCCGAGCCGCAGGTGTTCAAGGCCGCACAGGCCTTTGTGGTTGAGGGCCTCTCGGGTGCCTTGCTGAGCTGCGATCACACCCGCCGCTGCGCACCCGCCGTGGTGGACGCGCTCAACAGCGCCATGCTCGCCGCCGTGCAGGCCGGTGAGTACAGCAGCGATTTCCGCCAGCACACCACCGAGAGCCACGAACCCGGGCAAGTGGTGGCTTTGCCGCAGGTGCCGCGCAGCGCGCGCGAACGCGACACCGGCGCAGGCGATGAAGCCACCTGGCGCGACAGCCTCGTCACGCCACGCGTGCTGCTGGAAGACACGATGTCCGCGCTGGAAGCGCGCCAGGCGGCCAACTGGATTGCCGCCGAGATCGGGTCGGGTCGTTTGAGCGCCGATGGTTTGATGGTGCTCGCGCGTCGGCGCGAGCGCTTGGCCTGGATGTTCGAGGCACTGCGCGAACGCGGCATTGCCAGCGAGCAACCCGAAAAACTCGACTTGTGCGAGTCACCGGCGGTGCAGGATGTGGTGGCCTTGCTGGACGCGCTGGTCTCGACCCGACACGACCTGAGCCTGGCGCGTGCGCTGAAGTCGCCCTTGTTTGGCTGGAGCGACGACGCGCTGGCCTGGATGGCCCGTCTGCAGCAGTACTGGACGGTGCGCCCCGGTACGGACGCCAAGCCTGCCAAGCCCTCGTGGTGGGCCGTGTTGCAGCGCTTCGCAGATCTGCCAGACCATGAGAGAGCCGCGTTGCCGTCAGTCCCGGAGCCGCTGGCCCAGGACTTCACCGCCACCGCAGGGCGCCTCCTGCAATACCGCCAATGGGTGCAGAGCCTGCCGCCGCACGATGCACTCTCGGCCATCTATGGTGATGGTGACGTGCTCGCGCGATTTGCCCGAACCGTGCCCGTCAGCCAGCGCGCCGGTGTGCTAGCACAGCTGCGCGACCTGCTGGCCACCGCGCTGGCGCAGGACGGTGGGCGTTTCCTCACGCCCTACCGCTTCGTGCGCGCGCTCAAGGCCGGCGGCATCAAGGCCACGCCCACGCACAACAGCGGCGCGGTCCGCCTGCTCACGATCCACGGCGCCAAAGGCCTGGAAGCCGACACCGTGCTCATGCTCGACACCGACACTGGCCCCTCGCGGCCCGAGAGCATGGGCGTGTTGATCGACTGGCCGGGCGAAGCGCCGGTGCCGCGCCGCTTCGTGTTTCTGGCCAGTGAAAAGAACCCACCGGCCTGCGCGGCCAGTGCCCTGGCGCTGGAGCAACAGGCCCGCTCGCTGGAAGAACTCAATGCCCTGTATGTGGCGCTCACCCGGGCCGAATCGCGCCTGGTGATCTCCAGCTTCGAACCGCATGCGCGTGGCGACGCGAGCACGTGGTACGAACGCCTGTTGCCGCTCACGCAGCCGCTGGATGTGCCCACCCCACCGGCACAGAAAGTTACCGCGGATGTACCGGCAACCGACACCTTCAGCCTGCTCGCATTGCCACCATTGATGCAGCCCACGAGCGCCCAGGTGCGCGCTGCGCCAGTGCCGGTGGTCGACGACGAGCGCACCCGCATCGGTCTGGCGTTGCACCGTCTGCTGCAGTGGCACCCCACGCCCGCGCGCGGCTTCGACTGGTCCTCCGTGCACACCCACGCTGTGGCCCGCGAGTTCGCGCTCAGCCCCGCCCAGGCCACGCAGGCGCTGGCCATGGCGCGGCGCATCGTGCAAGGCGAAGCCGCCTGGGCTTGGGACGACGGCGTGGTGGACGCCACCGGCAACGAGGTCGAGCTGTTCCACGGCGGTGAACTCTTGCGGCTGGACCGCCTGGTCCGGCGCGCCGACACCGGCGAGTGGTGGGTGCTCGATTTCAAGAGCGCGGCGAACCCGGAACAACAAGTGGAGCTGCTTGTGAAGATGCAGAGCTACCGCCAGGCGGTGCAAGCCGCGCGGCCCGGCGCCTGGGTGCGCCTGGCCTTCATCAACCTGCATGGTCGTTTGATCGAACTGCAAGAAACACCGATCACCCCATGACCGACCCCAGCGCCATTTCGTTTTTCAGCGTGGACGTGGCCATCATCGGCGGCGGCCCCGCCGGTCTCATGGCCGCCGAGGTCATGAGCCGCGCCGGCCTGGCCGTGCACCTGTTTGACGCCATGCCCTCGGTCGGGCGCAAGTTCCTGCTGGCGGGCAAGGGTGGCATGAACCTCACGCACGCCGAGCCACTCGAAAATTTCATCACGCGCTATGGCGCGGCGCAAGACCGCGTGCAAGCCCTGCTGCAGCACTGGGGCCCGCAGGCCGTGCGTGACTGGGCCACGGGCCTGGGCATCGAGACCTTTGTGGGCACCTCGCACCGCGTCTTCCCCACCGACATGAAAGCCGCGCCCTTGCTGCGTGCCTGGTTGCATCGGCTGCGCCATCCGGGCGAGGGTGGAGTGCCGGTGGTGTTTCACATGCGCCACCGCTGGCAGGGCTGGGACGGTTCACCCGATGGCCCGCTGGTGTTTGAAGCACCCGGCGGCCGGGTTGAAGTGCACGCTCGCGCGACCGTGCTCGCGCTGGGCGGTGCCAGCTGGGCGCGCCTGGGGTCCGATGGTGCCTGGGTGCCCTGGCTGCAGGGCGCTGGCGTGCCGGTGAGCCCGCTGCTGCCCAGCAACTGCGGGTTTGATGTGGCGGGCTCGGCAGCGCACGGTGTGGCGCAGGGCTGGAGTGCACATTTCAGCGAACGCTTTGCCGGACAGCCGTTCAAATTGGTTGCGATTCACGCCTCCGACAGCCTCGGTCAGCACTTTCGGCGAAAGGGCGAGTTCGTGGCCACCGCCACCGGGGTCGAAGGCAGCCTGATCTACGCCGCCTCCAGCCTGCTGCGCGACGAGATTGCGCGCAGCGGCCATGCCACGTTCGAGCTCGACCTGCTGCCCGACCGCAGCGCCGAGCAGGTGTTGGCCCACGTGAAGCATCCGCGGGGCTCCCGCAGTTTGTCGAGTCACCTCAAGAGCCGGCTCGGCCTGGACGGTATCAAGATGGGCATCCTGCACGAGCGGCTGGACAAAGGCACGATGAACGATCCCGCGCGGCTCACTGCCGCCATCAAGGCTTTGCCCATCACCGTGCGCGCGACCCGGCCGATCGATGAAGCGATCAGCAGTGCCGGTGGCGTGCGCTGGGATGGGTTGAACAGCGACCTCATGGTCGAGGCCCGAGCGGGCCTGTTCTGTGCCGGCGAGATGATCGACTGGGAAGCGCCCACCGGTGGCTATCTGCTCACCGCCTGCCTGGCCAGTGGAGTGGCCGCAGGGGAGGGCGTGCGACGCTGGATCGCGGGTCTGCCCGCCTGAGTCAGGCGAGCACGCTCAAGTCCAGGGTGTACGACTTTCCGATCCACAGGGCGGCGTCCCGGTGGTCGCTCACCTCATCCCCGGTGTTG
Organism: Hydrogenophaga sp.; assembly: GCF_018780385.1. Classification (GTDB taxonomy): domain Bacteria; phylum Pseudomonadota; class Gammaproteobacteria; order Burkholderiales; family Burkholderiaceae_C; genus Hydrogenophaga. The sequence continues at coordinate 37,789 of NZ_JADMJO010000108.1, forward strand.
GGGTGAATGAGCACGTCGAGCGCGCCATGGTTGAGGGACAGCCAGCCCACGACATGCGCGAACTCTGGTGCATCAAAAGCCAGCTGGTAGGTCCAGGCCGGGTGCGGCCCCACCGCCTTTTCATGAAACCGCCCGATCTGCACCCGGGTACCGAGTTCGCTGGCGATGACTTCGCGCAAGGTCCAGGCGGCGTCGCGGCTGTCGGCGCCAAAGTACACATGGGCGTGCCAGCTGTCGATGGAGGCAGGGTCACGTGGGGTCATGTTAGTTGTACGGGTCTCTTGCACGGTTGGCTTCCTCCATCTTGCGGAAATTCACGCAGATCGGATCGTTCGCTTGCGAGGCCTTGAGGCACTCGCGCACGCGACACACCTCGCGCGCGAAGAAGTTGCCGGCTTCCTCGCAAATTCGGGCCACGGTGAGTGCTTGGGCAACGGGCTTAACGGGGGCGGGCACAGCGCTGGCAGACTGCGCGGGTGCGCTCTGGGCCGGACGACGCGCCTGCTCGGCGCGCTCTTGTTCGAGTTCCTGCGCGGCGCGGGCTTGCTGCTGGGTCGCCAACATCCGTTCGCGTCGCTCGCGTTCGAGGCGCTCGCGATCGAGTCGCTGCTGATTGAGTCGCGCGTTGTGTGCGTTCAGCGCATTCACCCGTTCGGCCTCTGCTGCCTCTGCGGCAGGGTCCAACACAGGCGGGGCAGCGGAGCTGGTGGTCTCGGTAGCCGGCGCGCTGACGGTCGGCTCTTTCACCTCCGGCACCGTTGCCACCGGCGGATGGGCTGCAGGTGGCGCCGACTCGGCCGCCAGCGTGGCCGGAGCGGGCGATGAAGGACGTGAGGGGTTCCTCAGCTGTTGCACATAGAACCATGCCGTCAGTGCAATGGCGGCCAGCAGCATGCCCATCAACGAAAGTTTTCTGCTGCTCATGCCCTTCGATCGGGCCACGGGTTCGAACACGGGATGAACATCGGTACGGATGGCATCCACCAGGAGCGGAATTGCCGGTGGTGGCGGTGCCGGCAGCAGGGAGCAGCCGCATGACTTGCAGAATCTGGAATCCGTCGAGTTGAACGTGCTGCACTCCGGGCAGCTCGATGACGGACCTTCAACCAACGCTGGACTCTGCCCGGTGACCAATTTGCCACCGCAGCCTTTGCAAAACATCGCTTTCTCGCGGTTCTCCGTCCCGCACTTCACGCACACCTTCCCCATGGCTCTACCTCACTGGTTTTGCAAGGGCTTGTATCACGATCGATGGGGGGATGTACAGGCGCCCTCGCGTTGGGCTTGGCCATCGCGACAGGTCGACTGGAGGGAGTCATGAAAGAAGGTGACGAGCCTCTACCCCGGCACTGGATTCACAGTTAGGGCTGCTTGGTTCCCCACCTGACCCGGTTGGCCGCTTCACCATGCG
>NZ_JADMJO010000024.1 GCF_018780385.1 Hydrogenophaga sp.
TGGCCGCCATCACGCGCTGCTTGCGCGCGTTGATCACGCCGTAGGCGCTGTTGAAGACCACGATCAGCAGCGCGCCAAACGCGGCGATGGCCACCTTGTTGATGTCGGACACGCCGAACACCATGAGGAACAGCGGGATGAGCGCTGACGAAGGCGTGGAGCGGAAGAAGTCGATCAGGAACTCCACGCTGCGGTAGGCCTTTTCGTTGCTGCCCAGCAGCACACCCAGCGGCATGCCGACGATGGCCGCGATCAGGAAGGCCTGCACCGTGCGCCAGACTGTGACGAGGAAGTCGCCCAGCAGAGGGCCACCGGCCAGACCACCCACCAGGGCGCGCATCGCGTCCAGCGGTGGCGGCAGCAGGATGGGTTTGATGAAGCCGGTGCGCACCACCAGGTCCCAGATGATGAAGAGCACAACCGGGCCCACGAAGGGCAGGGCGCGTCCCCAGTCGGTCTTGCGGGGCACCGGGGCCGCGTTGGCGGCTGGGGGTGTCCAGGGCTTGGCGGCTTCCGCCGCGTTGGGCGCGGTCATGGCGCCGCCGGGCCGCCCCAAGGCGACATGCGTCCCCTTGGGGGGCAGAGCAGCCGCAAAGCGGCAAACGTGGGGGCTGTCATTTTTTTCAGCCTTTGTAGATCATGGTGTCGACCATGAGGCGCGAGCTGAAGATGCCCTTCTCGGAAAACAAGTCGAAGAACTTCTGGAAGTGGCCGATGTCGGCGGGCGTGAACTCGTTGTACATCGTGTAGGCGGCCAGTGGCACCTCGCCGGCGAGTGCGCCTTCGATGGGGGTGTAGCCCGTGAGGTACTTGCGCGCCTCCACCGGCTTGCTGCGCACGTAGGCCACGCCCTTGGCGTACGCCGCCACAAACTTCTTCGCCGCCTCGGGGTTCTTCTTGATGAACTCGGACGACAGCGATGCCGAGCCGCCGAACCACGGCGCCATGTTGTCGCCCAGCACGTAGCGTGCAATGACACCAGCCTCCAGCACGCGGCTGGTGCCGTTCAGGCGGCCGATGGTGCCCGTGGGCTCCAGCGTGTAGGCGCCGTCGATCTGGCCTGCGGCGAGCGCGGCCACGTGCTGGCCGATGGGCAGTTCAACCACGGTGGCACCGGTGGCGCCACCGCGCTCCAGGATGGTCTTGGCCAGGGTCACGTTCTGGATGCCGGGGCCCGAGGCCACGCGCTTGCCCTTGAGGTCGGCCATCACCTTGGCGGGGCTGGCCACCGGCACGATGACTTCGTCGAGCACGTTCTTCACGTTGCTGGGGTTGGAGCAGAAGATCTTGAAGGTGCCCGGCTGGGCGAGTTCGCCGATGGCGACGTTGGCCGACCCCGTGCCGTTGGCCGTGCCGTCGGAGCGGCCCGAGAGCACCGCTTCCATCACCTGCTGGGCGCCAGCGAACTTCAAAGGCTCCACGTCCAGGCCGGCTTCCTTGAAATAGCCCAGCTCGATGGCCGAATAGAACGGCAGGCCGGCGGCGATGGGCCAGTAGCCCAGGCGCACCTTGGTGGCGGCCTGCGCGCGCAGGATGCGCGGTGCGCCCAGCGCGCCGATGGCGGCACCCGCGACACCGAGCTGCAGCACGGTGCGGCGGCTGGAGGAAGTGGGCATGGTGATGAGGGATTTCTTCATGGAGGACTCCAGCGGGTTGAACAAGGGATGACGCACCAGGATGGAAGCGACCCGCACCATGCGTGAGCATTCCGTCTTGTATTCAAGATGGCTTGCAAGCTTGATGCCAACCCGCAGGCGTGAAAAAGCCCGCCGCACTCCAGGTGCGACGGGCTTTGGTGTGCCGGCGTCAGCGGAAAATCCTGGGTGTGCCCGCCCTGCGCTTGCGTGGCCCAGGGCTCGCTGCGGGGTGTCGGTGCTCGTCGCGCTGCTGCTTCAGCTCGTCACTGTCGATGAACTCGGCGAGCGCCTCGATGTCCCCGGCCGTCACGCCACATGCGGTGAAGTGCGCATGCCAGCCGTCGACCACGCGCACCACCTCGCTCACCGCGTCGCGCGCCTGCGTTTCATCCAGCCCGAAATCCCGGTGCACCGAGATGGCGGCTTGCAGGTCGGGGTCGACGACATCGTCGGCAATCATGAATTCGTGCGCGAGCGCGCCGGAGCCGGTGGTGACCACGTCGTAGGCGTCGCTCAGGTTGACCACCGGCACCCCGTTGATGAACTCGTAGGTCACCGCGTGGTTCTTCTCGTGGTCGTCGGTGTTGGCGATCAGGATGTTGAAAGCCATCCGCCGAAACAGGTCCTGCAGGTGTTGGTCCAGACGCTGCACATTGCCCATGGCGCGCAGGCGGCGGGCCAGTTGCGGATACCCGTACTGGGGCTCTTCTCCCTGAGGCGTCGCCGCGCGCAGGAGCGTGGAGGCCGACACGCTGTGCACGCGGGTGTTGCCAATGCGGTCAAAGCGACGCACGGCGATCGCATGTTCGGCCGGCAGTGTGATGACGCGCGTCTGCGCCACCCGCACCCCGGCCGTTTGAGCCAACGTCATGCAGGCGTGCTCCACGAGGGGCTGGTCCCAGGGTTCACCGTCGAAGAATTTAACGACCCACTCTTCGCCTTCGATGTTGACAACAGCCTTGGGCTTGGCACCGCCCAGGCTGCCCCCCGCGCCAAGCAGTTCCCTGCGCTGTGTGGTGAGTTCACCCTCACCGCTTTGGATGACGGCGGCCGCTTCGGCCAGCGTGGGCACGTCGTGCAAGCGAGGCAGGGGCCTGCGGTTGAAGGGCTGGTACTCCGTGTCGGACCCGCTGACGCCCAGAGCGCCAAAACGGTCGTCGCCGGCGAGGTAGAGGTGGTCGCGCAGCGTTGCGCCCTTTTTGTAGAGGGTGCGGATCACCTTCTCGCCCCACCGGTCCGGACGCGAGTCGTCCAGCGCACCGGGCGCTGCGGGCTCGCGGTGGCGCCGGTGCACGGGTGAATGGGTTCGCTCGCGCAGCGGCATGTCTTCGCTCAGCGCAAAGCCGTCGTGCTGCCACGACGGTGTGTAGGTGAGGCTTGCATCGCCATTGCTCACGCGCCCGATCTCACCGATGAGAACCGGGTTGTGCGGGTCAGCCAGGTACCAGACAAACAGACGCTCGGGCACGGCTGCGGCCGTGCGCTTGAGGGGTGTGGGTTGGCGCGCCGGCATGGGGCGTCACGCCTTCGGGGTGGGCTTGAGCGCCTTGGCCTGGCGGCTGAGGCGCACGTTCATGGCGCGTGTGGCGCGCTGCTTGCCCAACTGGATGGCTTCATTCACGTCCATCTCCAATGCGTCCCGGTCGAATTCGGGGGCGGCGATGCGTGCGAGCTCACCGTCGCGGCCGATCAACCACAAGGCCTGGGCATAGGCGCCCAGCGAGACGGTGGGGTCTCCGTTTTCCATCCGGCTCAACGTGGGCACCGACACGCCGATGCGCTTGGCGCGCGTGGCCAGTGATTCCTTGCGGCGCACGCGTGCCACCGCCAGATGCGAGCCCATTGTCTCGATGGCGCTCAGCGTGGCGGGTGTGAGATTGAGGACGGCCTGTGATTGCTTTGACATGAACGTGTATTTTATCTTTAGTGATATTCACGTCAACATATATGTTCAATTGTTGGGTGGGCTGAATCTGAAGCCGCAGCGCTTTTCCCATGAAAAAAGGGGCACTGCCTGAGACAGTACCCCTGGTGGTTGCATGCGGCTCAGGCCGCACGCATCACAAGCCGAGGTTGCGACCGAACAGGCCGATCACGCCCACGATGATCAGGTAGAAGGCAACGATGTAGTTCAGCATGCGCGGCATGATGAGGATCAGGATGCCGGCGATGAGGGCCACCAGGGGGCCGATGCTCAGGTGAAGGTTCATGGCGGTTCTTCTTGAAAGAGGGTCGTGCTGGCGCCGCAGAGGTTGCGGCGCACCAGCCCGGGCATTTCATCATGTCGGGCCGGCCCTCGCGGCGTCTGTGCGACGCCATACACACCGAGCGGGCCTCACTGGGTGGAATTCGCTCAGCACAGTTGCTGAAAGGCCCGCTGGATCATCGAGCCCGTGAGCAGCCGACGCAGCACGCCGGCCTCGTCGCGCTGGCCGGTGGCGTCCTTGCCCAGGCCTGAGATTTCGTCTGCCGTCAGCGCCCGCACCACGTGGGCAGGCATGCCCGCAATCAGGGTGCCGTCGGGAAACGTGGCACCGTGCGGCACCAGCGTGCCGTCGGCCACGATGCAGTGGCGCCCGATGACGGCGCCACCGAAGATCACCGCTCTAACGCCCACCCGCGTGCCGTCCCCGATCACGCAGCCCTGCAGCACGGCCCCGTTGTCGATGACCACGCCACGGCCGATGCGCACCGGCGTGTCGCACTCGTTGTGGATCACGGCGCCGTCGCGGATGCTGCTGTCCTCACCCACTTCGATGGGCTGCGAGTCGGCGTGCAGCACGGCGTTTGGCCACACGCCACAGCCAGCGCCCAGCCGCACATCGCCGATCACCGCCGCGGTCTCCGCCACATAGCAGGTGCTGTTCACGGAAGGGCGCTTGTCGTAAGCCGCATAAATGCCCATGGCTTGGCTCCTGGATGCGGTGGGGTGGTGGCGTCACAGGTGCAGCGTGATGCTGCGACTCGTGACGCGGGAAACACAGAGCGTGAGGCAGCTATTCTTCTCATCGTCGCCCAGGATGAAGTCGTTGTGCTCGACCTCACCGTCTACGTAGCCAGTCTTGCAGGTGCCGCACAGCCCGCTCATGCACGACGTGGGCACATGGATGCCGTTTTGGCTCAGCAGCTCCAACAGGTCGCCGCCGTCGGGAAGCACCAGTTCCCGCCCCGATTGCGCCAGCCGCACGGTGGCCCCGGTGGTGGGGGCCGGGGGCTCGGTGCGCGTCGGTGCCTGGAAGTGCTCCGAATGCACGGTGCCCGGCCGCCAATGAGCGGCGGCCTGACCGCAGGCTTTCATGAACCCGGGTGGCCCGCAGAAATACAGGTGGGTGCCCTCGGGCTGACTCTCCAGCAGGGCGACCAGGTCCAGGCCCGCACCGACCTGGCCGTTGTCGAAATGCCAGCGCGCCGAGCCCGGGGCCCGGCGGTTGAGGGCGTCGAGTTCTTCGGTGAAGGCGGCCACCTCGCGGGAGCGTGCGCAGTAGTGCAGCTCGAACGGTGTGCCGGCCTGCAGCAGGCTGTGCGCCATGGACTTCAGTGGAGTGATGCCGATGCCACCGGCCAGCAGCAGGGCCGAGGTCTGGTCGGGCTGCAGTTCGAACTGGTTGCGCGGGTGGCTCACGCGCACCGTGTCGCCGACCTTCAACGCCTCGTGCACGCGCAGCGAGCCGCCGCGACCGTTGACGTCTTTCAACACACCGATGACGTAGCGGCGTGTCTCGGCCGGGTCGTTGCACAGCGAGTACTGCCGCACCAGGCCGCCAGGCAGGTGCACGTCGATGTGGGCCCCGGCGGTGAAGGGCGGGAGGCGCTCGTGGTCGAGCGCACACAGCTCGAACGAGTGGATGCCGGTCGCTTCCATGCGGATCTGGCGGATCCGCAAATCCAGCAAGGTGTCGAGTTCGGTCATCGATCAGGACGCTGAGGCGCTGGCTTTCATCTCGGCTTCCAGCGCAAGCATCTTCGTCTTGACGAACCGCTCGCGCTCGGCGCCCTTGAGGTGTTCGCTCTCGGCCAGCATGGTCACCACCGCCTTGGTCACGTGGCGCCGGCGCACGATTTCGTCTTCCACGCGCGCGCCCACCGGGATCTCCAGCACGTTGCCCGAGCAGAAGCTGCGCGGCATGCCGGCGGCTTCTCGCAGCCACTCGGCGAAGCCCTCGGCGCTGGCGTTTTTATTGGTGCCGCGCACGGCGTCGCGCAGCAGCTTGCGGAACATGTAGACCCCGGCATCGAGCTTGGTGGGGTTTTCCAACGCGTGCACCGCGATCGGCCGCTGGCTGATGATGGCCTCATAGTCACCCGGCGCGTACTGCGCCTGCTTGTAGTTGGCGCGCATGCGGTGGTTGGTCGGAACCTCCGGCCGGTCGTTGATGTCGTGCTCTCCAAAGCGCTCTGGCCGGCGCAGTGCGACCTGACCTTCCAGAAAGTCGATCGACTCGTAGCCCACCAGCGACTTGATGCCCACGCCGCGCGTGTCGATGCCCGGGCCCATCACGCGCCAGCCGATCATCTTGCTGTTGACGTCGTCCACCGGCACGGTCCAACGAATGATGTGGAAGCGGCTGAAGTGCTTTTGCGCCGAGCCGTCTTCGGACGTGTAGGCGTGCAGGCTGAGGTTGGGCAGCACCTGGTGCTGCACGCGGATGAACAGGCGGTCGTCGCTGACACGGCGCGCGCCCGCGCAGGCCAGTGAGCGGCCCCCTTGCACCGGCACGAACTGCATGTCGGGTGCCACCTCCATCGATGGCGCGCCCACCTCGTCGAACGTGGTGCCCTGGAAATTCCCGCCCACCACGTTCTTGGCCGAGTGCAGCGTGGCGGTGTGGAAGTTGTCGGCGGCGTTGTCCTGCACCTGCAGCCAGTTGCAGTGCTGGAAGTTGCTGTAGGGCACCAGCTCGTCGCCGGGCAACACTGTGAAGTCGCTTTCCCACTCGGGGAACGGTGGCTCCTTCTCGGGCGGGCCCATGTAGGCAAACACCAGCCCGTTGCGCTCGAAGGCCTTGTAGGCGCCCTGGCGGATCGAGCAGGCGTAGCGCTCGGCGTCCGCCTCTTCGCCCTTGGGGAAGGGCACCTTCAGGCAGGTGCCGTCGATGTCGAACACCATGCCGTGGTAGCAGCACATGATCCCGCGCTCCTGGATGGAGCCGTATTCCAGCGAGGCACCGCGGTGCACGCAATGGGCGTGCAGCAGGCCGACGCGACCGCTCTTGTCGCGAAAAGCCACCAGCTCCTCGCCCAGGATCATCAGGAAATGCGGTGTGTCCGTGAGCTCCATGGACATGCAGACCGGCTGCCAGAAGCTGCGCATGTACTCGCCCGTGGGCGTGCCCGGCCCCACCTCGGTCAGCTCCGGGTCGTGGCCCGGGATCTTGTTGGTGTGGTAGCCGCCATAGGGAATCAGCTTCTTTTCCATCGGTGCGGCGGTGCCGGTCGAGCGTTGGCTGTCGAGTTTGTCCATGGGCTGGGTCATGCGGTGTCTCCGGCGGTTTGTGGGGTAAAAATTGGAGTTCTGAACTCTGAATACAGAGTTCAAAGATAAAAGGGATGGGCGGATCTGTCAACCCAAATCGGTTTACCCTTCTGTCTTTCGCTGTACTCTGAATCCAAAATACAGAAGGTCACCATGTCGTTCACGGCAAAGCTCCCCTCCCGCACCAACTACGTGGACGAGGTCTACAAGGTCCTGCTGGACGCGATCAGCGACGGCTCGCTGGCCCCGGGAACCCGCATCACGCAGGAAGAAGTGGCCGAACAGCTCGAGGTGTCGCGTTCACCCGTCATCCAGGCCTTGCGCCAGCTCAAGACCGACGGGCTGGTGCAGGACGCGCCCGGGCGCGGTGTGCTCATCACCCCGCTCGACCCGCAGACCATCGGGCACGTCTACAAGATCCGGGGTGTGCTGGACGAGCTGGCTGCGGGTTTGGCGGCCGAGCGCCGGGCGCGGATCGATCCGGACATCATTCGCAAGGGCCGTGAGGCGAGCGCCGGTGACGACGTGCGCGCCATGATCGACGCCGACATGGCCTTCCACCGCGCCGTGTACCAGGCCAGCGGCAACCCGCTCATTGAAGACAGCTCACGCATGCACTGGGTCCACCTGCGCCGGGTGATGGGTGGCGTCATCCAGCTGCACGGCCTGCGCCGACCGATCTGGGACGAACACCAGGCGATTGCCGATGCGATCGAAGCCGGCGACGTGGTCCAGGCGCGCGCGCTGGCGCTGCAACACGCTGCACGCGCCAGCGAGAACCTGCTGGCCCGCCTGGGCGCCTGATGCGGCGGCGCCTCAGCTAAACGGTGCGGCGCAAGGCCTCGAAAAACAGCTCCGACTGCAGACGCTCGCTGTGCATCTGGCTGGCCACGCGCGCGGCGGTGGCCGCGTCGGCCGGCTGAAGCGGCCGTCCGGTGGACTGGGCCAGCACCTGCGCCATGCAGGCGCGCTCCAGGTAGTAGAGATCGTCGAAAGCGTGGTCCATGCGCGCGCCACACACCACCACGCCGTGGTTGGCCAGAAAGGCGATGTCGGCCGAGCCCATGGCGCGTGCGATGCGCTCGCCTTCGCGCTGGTCCAGCGCGAGGCCGTTGTAGTGCGGGTCGATCGCCACCCGGCCATGAAAGCGCATGGCGTTCTGCGACAGCGCGGTGTCCAGCGCGCGGTCTTGCGTGAGCGTGAGGGCGGTGGCGTAAGGCATGTGCGTGTGCAGCACCACGGTCTGGCGAGCAAGCCGGTGTATGCCGCTGTGGATGTGCATGGCGGTCGACTCCACCGGGTGCCGACCAACCAGAGCCTCACCGTGTGTGTCCACCATCACGATGTCGTCGGCCTGCACTTCGCTCCACAGCAGGCCACGTGGGTTGAGCAGGAAACGGCCCGATCCGTCGGCCAGTTCCACGCTGAAGTGGTTGCAAACGCCTTCGGACAAACCGAAACGGGCGGCGGCGCGCAAGGCCAGAGCGAGGTCGGCCCGCGTTTGCCGGCAGCGGTCGGCGTGGAAGTCGGCTTCGTGGTTCATGGGGCGGTGTGTGGTGGAGCAGATCGTGCGATTCTGCCGGGCTCACCCGCCCATGGCGCCCGTTACCTTTCGCGGAACGCGGGGGCCTGTGCGAAGGCAAGGCCTCCGCTTTGTGTTCGCTGGTAGTTGGCCTCGCTGACCTGCGGACTGCCGCGCCACTTGCGCACCACATGGATGCTGCTGAGCCTGTCGACCAGACTCAGACGTGGATAGACCGCGGACAGCACCACGAGAGCGGCCTCCTTGGGCGTGAGATGTTCGCGCAGCGCCGTTGACAGCACCTCTTCGCGAAAAGCGGGGTTCAGTTCGGAGGTGGTGATGCCCAGCTCGAGCAGGGCGGCGTTGAAGGAGCGGTGGTACCAGAATTTTTTGAACATGTTGGCAGTAGATGCCTGAAACACGCTTCGGTTCCATCGTTGACAGGTAACGGAATGGTTAAGCTGTGCCAGCGAATCACAAACAGCAAGAGACGTGACCGCAGGCAACACACCCCCCCCCGTTTCAGCGCTCACAAGCGGGTGCGCAGCTCCGTCTTGAGCACCTTGCCGTAATTGTTCTTGGGCAGCTCGTTCACCAGCACATAACGCTTGGGTCGTTTGAAGCGCGCCATTTGCGCCAGGCAATGCGCATCCAGCTGCTCGGTGGTCACACTCGCACGGGATTGAACGACCACAAAGGCCACCACCACCTCGCCCCACTCGGCGTCGGGCGCGCCCACCACCGCCACCTCGGCCACGCCCGGCGCGGTGAGCAGCACCTCTTCAACCTCGCGCGGATAGATGTTGGAGCCACCGCTGATGATCAAGTCCTTGCTGCGGTCCTTGAGCGTGAGGAAGCCGTCGGCGTCCAGGCAGCCCACGTCGCCGGTGAAGAGCCAGCCGTCACGCACCGCGGCGGTTGAGGCCTCGGGGTTGAGCCAGTAGCCGGCCATCACGCTGTCACCCTTGATCAGCACCTCGCCCACCTCACCCGTGGGCAGGCTTCGGCCATCTGTATCGGCCACGCGCACCTGCACCGGCGTCTGCGCCACACCCACCGAGGCCATGCGCTCGGCCCAGCGCGGGTGTGTGGTGTCGGCCAGTTGCTGGCGCGAGAGCGCGGTGCCCACCATGGGTGTCTCGCCCTGACCGTAGATCTGCACGAAGCGCGGGCCCATCACGCGCAAGGCGCGCGCGATGTCGGCCGCGTACATGGGGGCGCCGCCGTACACGATGGTCTTGAAGGCGCGAGCCGAAACGTCTGCGGACAGGCCGTGCTGCTCGGCGTGGTCCACCAGGCGCTTGACGATGGTGGGAGCGGCGAAGGTGGAGAGCGGCCCGAGGGCCTCACCCAACGCAAACAGCTCGGCCGGGTCCACACCGCCGGAAGCCGGCACCAGGTGGCGCGCGCCGGCCATGAGGTGCGGGATGGCGTAGATGCCCGCACCGTGCGACATGGGCGCGGCGTAGGCGATCACGTCATCGGCCGTCACCGGGTCCACGTCGACGAAATAGGTCAGCCCCATGGTCATGAGGTTGCGGTGCGTGAGCATCACGCCCTTGGGGCGCCCCGTGGTGCCGCTGGTGTAGAAAAGCCAGGCCACGTCCTGCGCGTCCCGCTCGATCACCGGCACCGCCCACGCATCGCTCACGGGGGCAAGCAGATCGTCGCCAGCGGCGGACTCCACATCGATCTGCTGCTCCAGCCCGGCCAGCGGCGCGTGTGCCACGTCGTGCGTGACGAAGCCCCAGCGTGCGCCGGAGTTGGCCACGATCCACTCGGCCTCGCGCGGGTGCAGCTTGGCGTTCACCGGCACCACCACCAGCCCGGCCCACCAGGCAGCCCACAGGATCTCCAGGTAGCGCGGGTGGTTGCGCATGAACAGCACCACGCGGTCGCCCGGCACCAGGCCGGCGGCCACCATGCGCTGCGCAAGACCCGCGCTGCGTTGCGCCCACTGGCCATGGGTGGCCCAGGCGTCGGTGCCGTGGAAGATGGCGGGGCGGTCGGGGGTCTGGCGCGCGTGGCGCCGCAACAAATGCACAAGGCTCATCGGTGTCTCCGGATCATGGGTGCGCTGGAGCACAGACCTTACACGCAGCGCCGGGTAGCGTGACTGCATGGAAGCGCGCATGTCGTTCAGCGCAGACAAAGGAAAACCATGAAACAACCGTCTCTCATTCTGGCCCGCACCGCTTTGGTCGCGGCCTCTGCCTTGTCCACGGCGGGCGCCTGGGCCCAGACCACCTACGAGCAGGACCGCGCCGCCTGCATGCGCAGCGACTCGCAACACGAGCGCACCAGTTGCCTGCGTGAAGCCGCCGCGGTGCGCGACCAGAGCAAGAAGCGCACGCCCAGACTGGGCGACACGCCGGAGTCGCGCATGCAGAACGCCATGAGGCGCTGCACCGAGCTGCCGCCCGAGAACAAGGCCACCTGCGAGCGCATGGTGCGCGGTGAAGGCACCGTGAGTGGATCGGTGGAGAGCGGTGGCGTGATCCGCGAGCTGGTCACACCGGTGCCGGCGATCCCCCCGATGCAACCCATGCCGCCCGCACAGCCCATGCCTCCCCCGGAACCCATGCCGCCGATGCAGCCCATGGCGCCCCCGCAGCCGATGCAGCCGATGCAGCCGATGCCCGGTGCGCCGGTGGTGCGCTAAACGCGCAAACCGGCGGCGCGAAGAAACGCGCTGTTCTCTTCAACGGTTCCCACCGTCACGCGGATGCAGCCCCGCAGCCCGTGCAGGCTGTCCTGTCGGCGCACCAGCACGCCTTGCGCGAGCAAGTCCGCGTGTGCCGCGGCCGCATCGGGTGTGCGGATCAGCAGGAAGTTGGTGTGTGACGGCAAGACTTGCCAAGTGGGGTGTGCCTGCAGCGCAGTGGCCATGCGTTCGCGCTCACGCAGCGTGATCGCCACGCGCTCCTGCACATAACCCGGTTGCTCCAGCGCGACTTGAGCGCACACCGTCTGCATCAGCGACACACCAAACGGCGGCACCAGCTTGCGCAACTGACGCGCCACCGCGTCAGATGCCAGCGCATAACCCAGCCGCACACCCGCCAGCCCCCAGGCTTTGGAGAAAGTGCGCAGCAGCACCACGTGTTCATGCCGCCGGGCGAGCGCGCGTGCATCGTCGGGCGCGAAGTGGTGGTAGGCCTCGTCCACCACCAGCAGCCAGCCCGGGCAGGCCACTGCCAGGCGTTCCAGTTCGTCCAGCAAGCAGAGCGAGCCAGTGGGTGCATGCGGGCGGGGGATGTAGATGACACCGTGCGGACCGTCGCCCGTGGACGAGCCCAGCGCCGTGATCACCGCATCCATGTCCAGCGACGTGTCGGCACGCAAGGGCACCTCGGTCAGCGACGCGCCGAGCAGCTTGGCATCAAGCGCATACAGCGCGAAATTGGGTGTGACCGTGATCACCCGCCCACCCAGCGCACACAGCTGGATCAGCAAGGCAATCAACACATTGCTGCCGGTGGTGACCACCGTGCCCGAGGCCGACCAACCGTCATGCGCTGCGATCGCATCGCTCAAGGTCTCGGCGTTGAGATCGGTGTAGCGGTGCCACGGGGCATGGCGCAGCCGCTCCAGCGCGATGACCTTCAGCTCGTCGGGAAAGTCGGCGAACGACTCGTTCTGGTCGAGTTTGATCGGGGCGTTGACGGGGGTGAAGGGGTAGTCCGGGCTGTTGAGTACGGCGGGGCGGATGGGGAGGGTCATGGATGGATTGTCAGTCCTCCGCGTCACTCTCCCGAGGCTCCGTGAGCGTCAACAAGATGTCCGCATACCAGGCGCAATTCAAACCCAGCGACTCGTCCAGCACCAGATCCCGGTCGCCCATGTCCATGCGCGACGAGTGCACGCCCAGCAGTTTCCAGGGCAGGGCGGCGGTCTGAGCTTCGGGGGAGGCGTCGCGCATCACCACGGCGGCTCCGCTGGTGCCGCGGTGGGTGCGGGCGTCGGTCAGGAAGTAGCCGTTGCCCTGGAAGCGGATGCCGTAGGGCGAGGCAATGACCGCGTGGCGCAGCACCGGCAGGTGGTGCAGGGCGTCGTGAAAGCCCAGTGGGAAGCCCACCACCAGCAGCGATGCGCCGGGGTGCACTTCGTCGAAGTTGGTCGACATGTGTGCCGGGCTGAATGCGCGGATCACCGACTCGGTGGGCAGCGCGCTGCGGTCGAGTTCGATCACGGCCACGTCGATTTCACCGCCGCTGTCGCGACCCTGGTGCCACACGGCTTCGCCATCGTCGTAGAGCAGCATCGAAAAGCCGGTGGAACGCGTGAGGTTGGACGCGTCCAGGTGCAGTTCGATCTCCAGCCGGTCGGGGAAATGTTGCGTGTCTTCGTCGATCACCACGTGGCGGCTGGTCACGAGGAACAGGCGGTCGTCGCGCTCAAAGAAGAAGCCGCTGGCGTTGGTCAGGGGCTGCTTGCCGTGGAAGGTGGACACACGCGGCGCCGCGAGGAACAGCGGATCAACGGGCGCGGTGATGGGCGCGGCGTTGTCGCCAACGCCATTGCCGGTGGTGGGTGCACTCATCGGCGCGGGCTCGGGGTAGATCGGAGGACGGTTCATTGTTTGAGTGTCGCACCCTTCATGGCTGCCCGGGCGTTGCCCACCAGGCGCTGCGTCTGGCCGACCACCTGACGTTTCACGCCCGAGAGACGCCAGCGCGTGCTGCCCGTGACCTGGCCACAGCGCTCTTCGAGCGAGCCGAGTGCCAGCTTGATCGTGCCCAGCAGTTGATCCTTGTTCATGCGAGTGCCTCGGAGGGGAGTTTGAAAGGGTTGAAGAAGAAGGGGTGTGTGAAGAACGGGTTGGGGCGGGCCGGTGCGGGGCGCGTGGTCGACGCAGCGGGCTTCCTGGTGCCGCCGAACTGTCGCGACACGAAGGCCCAGACCATGCGGGAGGCGTCGGGGCCCTGCGCATCGCTGTAAGGCTGGTTGGCCGCGCCACCGCTCCAGGCGTGGCCGAGCTGGTCCACGTCGATCAAGGTCACGGCGGTGCGACCCCGGTGCTTGAAGTCGGTCACGTGCATGGGGTGGCGCTGGCCGCGCTGCTGGCTGCGCCGGGTGCCGGCTGCTGCACCGCCCGCGAGGGCCCACACTCCGGCGGCGGCGGCGCCGTTGCTGGCGGCCACCACGGCGTCTCGTCCACCCTGGATCACCAGCAGTGGCGGCAGGGGCAACAGCATCTGGCCGGGCGCAGGCGACCACGGCGCGGGCAGGCGGTGCCCGCGCATGGCCGCGAGTGCGGTGGCGGTGGAATCGGCTGCGCCCGGCCCGATGCCCGAGTGCATCACCACCGCCTTGAAGCGCGCGGGGTGTCTCGATGCGATCAGCGCGGCCATGCTCGCGCCGGCCGACAGGCCGGCCAGCGCCACGCTGGCGCGGTCCACCGGTTGCAGCAGGCAGACCTGGTCGATGGCGGCGAGGATCAAGGCCACTTCGCCGTGTGCGCGCCCGCTGCGCGTGTCAAACCAGTTCCAGCAGCGCTGCGCACTGGCCAGGCGGTCTTGTTCGGGGTAGAGCACCAGAAAACGCTCACGCCGGGCCAGCGCATTCATGCGTGTGCTCTGCGCAAAGCCGGCGGCGTCCTGACCGCAACCGTGCAGCATCACCAGCAGCGGCAGGCGCTCGCCGGCCTGCAGGTCGGGCGGGCGATAGAGTCGGTAGCGGCGGGCGCCACCCGGCCCGATGGCCATGCCACTGAGCCAGTCGCCGGGCGTGGCCGGTGGCTGTCTGGCCTTGGCTTTGACCTGCTTCACCACGGCCTTTGCGGTGCGCGTCTGTGCGCGCCGCGTGTTGCGGGTGAGTGTGGCGAGGTTGCGGTTGAACACCTTCACCCAGCTGGACGCCACCGTGCGCTTGGCCATGGTGGTGGCCCCTCAGGCTTTCAGAAACGCCAGCAGGTCTTTGGCCAGGCGCTGCTTGTGGGTGACAAACAGGCCGTGGGGCGCGCCTTCGTATTCGATCAACTGCGCCCCGGCAATGGCGGGCGCGGCCAGGCGGCTGGAGGCCGCGATCGGCACGGTCTTGTCGTCCGTGCCGTGGATCAGCAGGGTGGGCACCTCAAACGCCGCCAGGTCCGGGCGGAAATCGGTGCTGGAGAACGCACGCATGCAGGCCACGGTGGGGCGCAGGCCCGCCTGCATGGCGATGTTGTGCGCCCAGCGCAGGGTTTCGTCGCTGACGCGGCTGTCGGGTGAGCCCAGACCGAAGAAGTCACGGAAGAAGCCGGTGAAGAACTTCGCCCGGTCGTCGGCCAGGGCCTTGGCGGTCTTGTCGAAGGCGGACGCTTCTGCGCCGGTGGGGTTGTCGGCGGTTTTCAGGCGAAACGGCAGCACCGAAGAGATCAGCGCGGTTTTCGCCACGTTCTTGCCGCTGTGGCGCGACATGTAGCGCGCCACCTCGCCGCCACCCATGGAGAAGCCCACCAGCGTGGCGTCCTGCACGTCCATCTGCTCCATCACTTCCCACAGGTCGTCGGCCAGGGTGTCGTAGTCGTAGCCGTTCCAGGGTTGTGACGAGCGACCGAAGCCGCGGCGGTCGTAGGCGATGACACGGTGGCCGGCCTCGACCAGCGAGACGGCCAGGTCGTCCCAGGAGTCGGCGCTCAGGGGCCAGCCGTGGATGAGCACGACCGGACTGCCTTCACCCCAATCCTTGAGGTAGAGCGAGGTCTGGTCGGTGGTGGTGATGCGGTGCATGTGTTTGTGGGGGCGTTGAGACCGAGTGGTGACAGCTTTCCAGTGTCAGAAGCGTGCCGACAGCTGTCTGTACGACAGCGCACGCAGTGGCCCGATCGGGCCGATCAGGTGCCGCTGCGCAGCAACATCGCCGGGTTCAGCCGCATCTGCGCCAGCAGATAACGCGCACCCAGCCCCAGGCTCACCGCGCTCACGCCGATGGCGGTGAGTGCGCCGGTCCAGTACAGGCCCATGGGGTCCAGATCGAGCCGCCAGCGCAGCAGGCCGGTGGCCAGTGCGCTGCCGGCCAGCGTGGCAAAGCCGGCCGTCACCACCGCGAGCAGCAGGTATTCCCAATACAGCACGCGACGCAGGCTGGAGAGGCGCGCGCCCACCGCGTGCATCACCGTGGCCTCGAACACCTGGCGCGCTCGGCTGCTGGCCACCACGCTGGCGAGCACCAGCAGGCTGGCCGCCAGGCACACGCCGGCCACCACCGCCAGGCCACTGCTGGCGCGGCCCATGAGCACGCGCGTTTCGCGCAACAGTGATTCGGTGCGCACGGTGGCGATGTTGGGCGCGGCGGCGGCCAGCCGGTCTTGCGCCTGCAGGGCTTCGGCCGGGTTGAGCCAGGCGGCGCCCACGTGGCGGGTGATGTGGGGGTCGAGCACACCGTCGCTGAAGATGCCTTCCAGCCACAGGCGCGCCTGCAGCCGCTGCTGGCTGTAGATGGCGGTCAGCTCGGCCTGCACCGGTGCGCCCAGAATCTCGAAGGTGAGGCGGTCGCCCACCTTCAGGCCGAGTTGGTCGGCTTCTCGATCTTCCATGGCCACCAGCGGAGCGCCGGTGTGGTTGGCCGGCCACCAGGCGCCGTCGCGGATCACCACGTCGTCGATGTTGCCGGCGCGGTTGCTGAATTTCTGCTCGTCACGCGCTTCGCGCACGCGCTGGCCATCGTCGCTGTCGCGCAGCGCTTCGCCGTTCACCCCGGTGAGGCGGCCCAGCACCAGCGGTGCGGTGGTGAGCTGGCGCAAGCTGGGCTGGGCTTTCAGCGTGTCTTGCAGCAGCGGGATCTGTTCGGTCTGCACGTCGTAGAACACCAGGGCCGGCGCGTTCTCGGGCACGGTTTCGTTCACCGCGCGCAGGAGCGAGGTGACCACCAGCGTGCAGGCCACCAGCAGCGTGAGTGCGGCGCCCAGAGAAAGCAACGCGGCACGCAGCGGCGAGTCGCTGCGCTGCAGGCCGGCCATGGCCAGGCGCAATTCAAACGGCAGGTCGGCACCGGGCCGATTGAGCTGGCTTCGAGCCAGGCCGCGCAGCAGGCGCGTCACGCCTTCGAGCAGCACCAGCAGCAGCACCGTGGCCACCACGAAGGCCAGGCCAAAGCGCGCATCGGGCACGCTGGCCACCACCAGCGCACCCACCACCGCGGCCACGCCACCCGTGAGCCACCACACGCGCCTGGGCGTCTTCAGCGTGTTGCCGTCGATGCCACGAAACAGCGCGGCCGGCGAGACCGACAGCGCGCGGCCCAGCGCGGGCAGTGCGAAGGTGAGCGCGGTCAGCACGCCGAAGCACAGGCCCACCAGCGAGGGCAACCACAGCCCCCTGAGCAGAGGCGCCGGCGGCAACTGCTGCGCGGCGGCCAGCGTACCGCCCAAGGCCAGTGCGTTGCCGATCACCACACCGCCCAGGCTGGAGAGCAGCGCCAGCATCAGGATCTGCAGCAGCACCAGAGCGGCCAGGCGACCATCGCGCAGGCCCACGGCGCGCAGGGTGGCCAGTGTGCCGAGCTTGCCCTGCAAGTAGGCCTGCACACTGTTGAACACGCCCAGCCCGCCAATGAACAAGGCGGAGAAACCAATGAGCAGCAGGCCCGAGCCGATCTGGCCCAGCACCTCGGCCATGCGGTCGCTGCGTTCGTCAAATGTGGTGACTTCGGCTGCCAGATCGGGGAACGCCGCCATGAAAGCGTCGCGCCATTCGGCGGGCTGCGCGGTGCGCACGCGGTAGTGGTACTCCACGCGGCTGAGTGGCTGCACCAGGCCGGTGGTGGCCAGGGCGCCGTCGGCCACCAGCACCGGGGCGCCGCCCCAGTCGGCGCGCAGGCTGCGGTCGGGCTGGCGCACCACCAGGGCGCGCACCTCCAGGCTCAGGTTGCCCACCTCCACGGTGTCGCCAGGTTTGAGGTCGAGACGCCGGGCCAGCGTGGCGTCCAGCGCCGCGCCCCACACACCGTTGATCTCGGTCAGCGCGGCGGCCAGTGGCCCGGCCGGGGCGAGCTCCACCGTGCCGTACAGCGGGTAACGTTGGTCGGCGCTCTGCAGTTCGATCAGCTGCGCACGGCCGTCGGGTGCGCGCAACATGGTGCGCAGCTCCACCAGACGCGAGACCGCGCCGCGTTCGTTCATCCACGCCAGCACCTCGGGCGCCAGTGCCTCCGTCTGCTCCACCTCCAGGTCACCACCAAACAGCAGGCGCGCATCGCTTTGCAGTGCGCCGGCCACCTGGCGGTACAGCCCGCCGCCGGCTGTGACCAGGGCAACCCCCAGCACCAGGCAGGCGCAGAAGATCCACAGATGCCGGCCACTGGCGCGCAGGTCGCGCCAGGCCAGGCTAAACAGGAACCGCATCGGCTGCCTGTCCCGTGGTCATGATGGCGCTCAGATGGCCGTCGTGCAGCCGCAGCACCCGATCGCAGCGGGCGGCGAAGTCGGGATCGTGCGTCACCAGCACCAGTGTGGTGCCGGCCTCCCGATTGAGTTCGAACAACAGGTCGCGGATGGCCTCCCCGGTGTGGTCGTCCAGGTTGCCGGTGGGCTCGTCGGCCAGCAGCAGGCGAGGGCGGTGCACCAGCGCCCGGGCAATGGCCACGCGTTGCTGTTCGCCACCCGAGAGCTGGCTGGGGTAGTGATCTTGCCGCGCGCCCAGGCCAACGCGCTGCAGCAAGGCAGTGGCGCGGCTGTGGGCGTCGCGTTGTCCGGCCATCTGCAGCGGCAGGGCCACGTTGTCCAACGCGCTCAGGCTGGGCAGCAGGTGGAACGACTGGAACACAATGCCGATGCGGTCGCGCCGCAGGTCGGCCAGCGCGTCGGCGTCCATGCCACCGAGTTCGGTGCCGTCGATGGCGATGCGCCCACCGGCCGGGCGCTCCAGGCCCGAGAGCAGCAGCAGCAGGGAGGTCTTGCCCGAGCCCGAAGGCCCGGTGATGGCGATGCGCTGGCCAGCGGCCACCGACAGGTACACCGAGCGCAGCACGTCGATGCGTGCCGAGCCCAGCTGGTAATGCATGGACACGTCTGAAATTTCGATCATGCGGGGTGAGTTCACGCTTGGAGGCAAAGGTTCAGTATGCCCAGCGGTGCCGCAAGCCGCATGGAGCAGGACTTTTTGCGCGCTGCAAGCCCGGGATGTTGCGCCCTCGTGACGCGCAAGCGACCCTGGCGCCCTACACTGGGTAGGGTAGGTGCAACAGAATGTTGTGCGTGATCCTGTGGTTTCCTGATGGACTGACAACACGTTCCTATGACACATGGCGCAAGCCCACTGATGGCCGGCGAACAGGGGAGAGGCGATCTGCGCGGCGGATGGCGAGGCCGCGCGTGGCGCTGTGCCGCTGCCGTGGTGTTGCTGGCGCTGACCGCTTGCGGGGAGCCGGTCATGCCGCCGCTCACCGTGGGCATGAACCCCTGGGTGGGTTACGACCCGCTGGTGCTCGCGCGCGACCGCGGCCTGACCGACCCGCGCCGGCTGCGCGTGGTGGAGCTGCCCTCCGGATCGGAAACGCTGCGCCACCTGCGCAACGGCCTGCTCGATGCCGCCACGCTCACGCTCGACGAAGTCCTGCGACTCGCCGACAGCGGTGTCGAGGTGCGCATCGTGGCGCTGCTCGATGCGTCCAGCGGTGGCGATGCCGTGATGGTTGCGCCGCGCATCGGTTCGCTGGCGCAACTCAAGGGAGAGTTCATAGCCGTGGAAGACTCGGCCGTGGGGTCCCTGCTGCTGCACCGCATGCTGAAGAAGGCGGGTCTGAACCGGGCCGACGTGAGGGTGGTCAACATGGAGGTCACCGAGCACCTGGGGGCTTTGCAGACCGCCCGGGTGGGCGCGGCTGTGACCTACGAGCCTCTGGCCCGCGCCATGGAGCAAGCCGGCTACCGGCGCGTCTTTGACAGCAGCAAGATTCCCGGCGAAATCCTGGACGTGCTGGTGGTGCGCAAGGACGTGCTGCAGCAACGCCCCGCCGACGTGGATGCGTTGCTGGGAGCCTGGTACGCCGGTCTGCACGTGTTCCAGCTCGACACGCCCGGCGCGGCCGACTCGCTGGCCCGGGGCACCGATCTCACGCCATCGGACTACCAGGCGGTGCTGGGTGGTTTGCACTTCTATTCCCGGGAGGCGTCCGCGCGCGAACTCTCGGGGACCCCGCCCGCGCTGGCGGCGCAGGCTCAAAACGTGGTTGGCACACTGACCGAGGTCGGGCTGCTGCGGCAGGCACCGCGCTGGGACGAGCTGATCGATGGTGCCCCCATGCGCCGCTTTCAGACCAGCAGGCAGGCTCCGTGACGAAGCTGTCGTCCCGCCTGACCCTGCCGGGTCGCTGGCTCATGCCATTGATGCTGGTGCTCTTTGCGCTCACGGCGTCCACCATCAACTACGTCGTGCAGTTGCGCGATGTGGGCGCGCAGGTGCTGGATCAGGAGACCCGGCGGTTGCGCGAGCGCCTGAGTGTCGAGCAGAGCCGCCTGAGTGTTCAGTCGGGCATGGACAACCAGGTGCTGGTGCGCCGGCTGGTGGGTGGCCTGGGGTTGTACAGCGGCATGCAACACACCTGGCTGCTGCAGCCCAACGGCCTGGTGCAGGCTTCGCTGGTACGCGCCGACATCGGTCAACCCTTCGGTGAGGTGCTCCGCCAGCGCACCGACCTCGCCGGTGTGAGTGGTGTGGTGTTCAACGGTCCATCGGACGTGGCCATCACCGTGGTTCACCTGGCGGCCCCGCGGCAACTGGTGGGCGTGGTGCCGTTCACCACGGGTCGTCGCCTGATCGCGGTCGTCGATCTGGGCCTGCCCCAGGCCCAGCGATTTGCCGGCATGCAGCAGGAAGCCCTGCGCGAAGGCCTGTTGTTGCTGGGCCTGACCATCCTGCTGGCGCTGGTGGTGCATCTGGTGTGGTTTCGCCGGGCCCGGCGCCTGGCCATGGCCCTCAAGCGCATGGGCGAAGGGGAGTTGCAGGCCCGCGCCGGACTGCACGGATACGACGAACTGGCCATGATCGGCAGCGAGGCCGATCGCATGGCCGAGCGCTTGCTGAGCGGGCAGACACGGTTGCGACACCTGGTCGATCTGGTCGACCGTTCGCCCGTGGTGGTGGTGGAATGGTTCAACGAGCCCGGTTGGCCCGTGAGCTATGTCAGTCAGTCGGTGGCGCAGTGGGGCTACCAGCCCGCGGAGCTGCAGCACGGCAAATTGACCTACGCAGAACTCATCCATCCCGACGACATCGAACGCGTGACGACCGAGGCCGCCCGCTACTTCAAGGATGGGCCCGACGAGCACCGCCAGGAATACCGGTTGCGACGCGCCGACGGAGGCTGGGTCTGGGTTGATGACCGCACCACACTGACCCGTGACGAGCACGGCGTCATCACCGACATCAGCGGAATCTTGCTCGATATCACGGTCCAGAAAGAGGCTCAACTTGCGCAGCAGGAGCAGGCCGAGTTCCTGCGCCTGTTCTACGAACTTCCCTTCATCGGCATGGCGATCTCCGCACCCGACTCCACGCGTTGGCTGCAGGTCAACAGCCAGCTGTGCGCGATCCTGGGCTATTCGCGCGAGGAACTCACGCGCATGACCTGGGCCGAAATGACGCCCCAACCCGATCTGGACGAGAACCTCGCGTTGCGCGACAAGATGCTGGCCAACCGCACCGACAACTACTCGATGCGCAAGCGCTTCGTGCGCAAGGACGGCAGCTTCGTGCACACCGAGATCGATGTGCGTGCGGTGCGCCACCCCGACGGCACGCTCAAGCACCTGTTCGCCACCATCAAGGACATCACCGAGCGGCTGCAGGCGGAAGCGGCGATCGCCAAGCAGAGGGACCTGCTGGAACTGGCCGAGTCCATGGCCGGACTGGGCAGCTGGGTGTACGACACGCAGAATCAGAGCATCTGGTGGTCGCGCCAGATGTACCGCAACTTCGGTCGCGACCCGGCGCTCGGGCCGCCGATGGACCTGGCCGCCTACCTGGCGTGTCTCCACCCCGACGACCGCGCGCGTGCCGACGGTTTCATGCGCGCCGTGTCCCGCGCCGAGGAAATGATCACGGCCGAGTTCCGCCGCCATCCCGAGCTGGGACCGCTGCGCTGGTTCCGTGGCAGTGTGCAGAGCAAGCCCCTGCCCGACCGGGGTGGCTACCACTACAGCGGTACCTTGCTCGACATCACCCAGCTCAAACTGGCCCAGACCACGCTGGAACAGTCCAACGTCGAGCTCGAACAACGCGTGACCGAACGCACCGCCCAGTTGCGGGGCCTCAACGAAGAACTGGAGGCCTTCTCGTACACCGTATCGCACGATCTCAAGGCCCCGCTGCGCGGGATCGACGGCTACAGCCAGCTGCTCGAAGAGGAGCACGGCGCTCAGCTCAATGAAGAAGGGCGCCAGTTCCTGGTCCGCATCCGCCGCGGCGTGTTGCAGATGGGCGACCTGATCTCCGGCCTGCTGGACTACTCGCGCATGGAGCGGCGCACCATGGAGCACCAGCGGGTGGACGTGCCGGCCCTGGTGGCGCAGGTGATCGAAGGCCATGCCGCCGACATCGAGAGCACCCGTGTGCGGCTGAGCCTGCTCCTGGAGCCGATGGTGCTGCAGCTGGATCGGGAAGGCATGGCGGTGGTCATGCGCAACCTGGTGGGCAATGCCATCAAGTTCAGCCGCACCAGGGACCAGCCCGTGGTCGAGATCGGTGCCCGCACCGAGGGCGCGCGTCGTATCCTGTGGGTGCGCGACAACGGGGTGGGCTTTGACATGAAATACCACGACCGCATCTTCGGCATCTTTCAGCGCCTGCAGCGCGCCGAGGACTACCAGGGCACCGGCCTGGGCCTGGCGCTGGTGGCCAAAGCCGTGCAACGCATGGGCGGCCGTGTCTGGGCCGAGAGCCAGCCGGAACAGGGCGCCACTTTCTTTCTGGAATTTCCGTCATGAACAAGCCTGCCTCCCTGCCTCCCATCCTGCTGGTTGAAGACAACCCGATGGACCTGGACCTCACGCTGCGCGCTTTCAACAAGAAGAAGTTCTCCAACACCATCCTGATCGCGCGTGATGGTGAAGAGGCGCTGGCTTTCATGGCGCGCTGGGAAGAAGGAGAGCCGGTGCCGGCGGTCATACTGCTCGACATCAACCTGCCCAAGCTCAATGGACTGGAGGTGCTGCAAAAACTCAAGGCACACCCGTTGTACCGACGCATTCCGGTGGTGGTGCTCACCTCGTCGAAAGAGAACTCCGATCTCAAGACCGCCTACGATCTGGGTGCGAACTCGTACATCGAGAAGCCGGTGAGTTTCAGCAAGTTCATTGAAGTCGCCGAGCACATCGAACTCTATTGGTGCCTGCTCAACGAGCGGCCCTAACCCTGGGAAACAGCCATGATCAAGTACCTCATTCCCGTCGACGGCTCTGACCAGTCCATGCACGCCGCCTACCATGCCATGCGCCTGGTCAGCGCGGGTCTGAAAGCCCGCTTCGTGGTGGCCAATGTGCAGGAAGCGCCCAACCTCTATGAACTCGTGGTGGCACACGATCCCGACGTGCTGCACGAGGTGAGCGATGCGGCCGGGCACGATCTGGTCCGCCCCGCTGTGGCCCTGCTCACTTCTGCAAGCCAGCTGGTGGAGGAAGTTGTGGCCAGCGGTGACCCGGCCCACGCCTTGGTCGAGCTGGTGGAGAGTCATGAGTGCGACGCGGTGATCATGAGCGCCCACGGCAGTGGTGAAAGCGAGCGTGGCCTGGGTTCGGTGGCGCAGCACATGGTGCAGCACTGCGCCGTGCCGGTCACCATCGTGCGGCCCGCCCCCACCGAGCCGTCAGACGCGTCCTGAAAAGGCTCGCAACGGTCAGTGCGCCGGCAGGTGCATGGAAACCCGCGCGATCACCATCGCTTCCATTTCGACGACCCATTCGCCGCTGCCGCTGTCGGACTGCACCAGCAGCCGATAGCGGCGGCCGCCCCAGGCGGCGGTCAGCAGTGCATGGATCGTGGCGGATGAGAGTGGCGGTTGCAGATCCCTGCAGGCCACGAAGGCCTGTTCCCAACGGTCAGCGAGTTCGTCGTACACACGGCGGTGGTGCTTGGGCTCCGCCACGCGGTGCTCAAGCATCAGCATCTCATGGTCGACCGCGGGCAGGCCATCGAGCCGCGTGTCGCAGGTGATGCGCACCAGGCGCTTCACGCGCTCTTGCCAGGCGATGTCTGAAGGTGCGATGACCTCCGCATCAAGCCGGGCGAGCAGCGCATCGACGCAATGCCGAACATATCCCGAGAGCAGCGCTTCCTTGTCTGGAAAGTAGTCGTACAGCGTGCCGACCGCAATGCCGGTTTCCAGCGCCACGGCGCGCGTGGTCACGCCCTCCCAGCCGTGCGCGTTCCAAATCCGAACAAAGGCGTCGTAGATTGCCTGCACGGTGAACTTGCTGCGTGCCTGCGTGGGGCGTTTCAGCGGCTTGGAGCGGGGTGCGTCGGGCATTGGCGGGTTTTCCGAACCCGCGTTGATGCGGGTCGCCATACAGTTATCGAATGAACAACACATTCACTTTAACCCGCCTTGAAACGCGGAAAAACGCCCTCGGCACCACCCGTGTCGTGACCACGCAAGACAACGCCGCGCTGCAGCCCGGCGAGGTGCTGATGAAGATCGACCGCTTCGCGCTCACCACCAACAACATCACCTACGCCGCCTTTGGCGATGCACAGTTGAAGTACTGGTCGTTCTTCCCGACCGGCGATGCCGACTGGGGCCACATGCCGGTGTGGGGCTTTGCCGACGTGGTGGCATCAACGGTGGAGGGTGTCGAAGTCGGCGAACGTTTCTACGGTTACTTTCCGATCTCGAGCCACTTCCGCATGCAGCCGGTGCGCGTGACACCACGCGGCTTCTACGACGGTGCGCCGCACCGCGCCGAACTGGTCTCCGCCTACAACCAGTACATGCGCTGCAGCAACGACACGGGCTACTCGGCGGCGCTGGAGGACTACCAGATGCTGGTGCGCCCGCTCTTCATCACCTCGTTCATGCTCGCCGACTTCCTGGAGGACAACGGCTTCTTCGGCGCGAAGCAGATCGTGGTGTCGAGCGCGTCCAGCAAGACCGCCTTCGGCACCGCCTTCTGCCTCGATGCACGCGACGGCCTCACGCTGATCGGCGCGACCTCGGCGGGCAATCGCGCCTTTGTTGAAGGCCTCGGCTGCTACGACCGCGCGGTTGACTACGCCGAGGTGACTGCGCTGCAGACGGACGTGCCGACGTTGTATGTCGACTTCGCGGGCAACGATGCGTTTCGCGCCACCGTGCACCATCACTTCGGGGATGCGCTGGTGTACGACTGCTATGCCGGGTCGGCGCAGAACACCGCCTTCCTGAGCCAGACCAGGCTGCCCGGCCCGGAGCCAGCGTTCTACTTCGCGCCCGTGCAGATCCGCAAGCGCAACGCCGACTGGGGTCCGCAAGAGGTGAACCGCCGTTTCAACGAGGCGCAAGGAAAGTTCATTGCGATGCTGGCCACGCCCGGCAACCGCTGGATGGCGCTCGCGCAGGGCAATGGTTTTGCGCATGCACAGGCGGTGATCGCCGACCTGCATGCGGGCAAGGTCGATCCGCAAGAGGCGCATGTGGTGCGGATCGGAGAACGGTTGGGCGAGTGAGCTGTTGAATACGGCGCCACTCAGTCGGCGTACCCAGCTGGCAGGAAGTTATGAACAGTTGCGTCAGACGGATCCGGTCGCCTGCCAGCAGATCGCAGGCCATGGCCGGTCTGCGGTGGCGGACGCAGTCTCTTCGATGGGGTTGCCGGTGAGCGCGCGGTGCTCAGTGCCCGTAACCCGATGGCAGAAAGTTCAGGCGGTTGAAGTCTTTGGCATAGGCGATGACCGCCTGCTTGTCTTCAGGCAACAAATCGGCGTGATGCAGCAGCAGCGTGTTGAGCAATTCCAGGCAGCTGACCTGGTTGTTGGTCCGCATGCAGTTCAAGGCGGCTTCTCGCAGGGCTGCACTGCGCAGCTTCACCGCGCCCTGGTAGGTGGACTTGCAGATCAGGGTCATCACGGCGCCGCCCAGCGCGCGCTCGGCCGGCGTCGACGCGACGTATTGGGCCAACTTTTTCCCCAGTTCCGCGGGGACCCTGAGCGAGAGCAGGAAAGCCTCTGCCGCACCCTGCACGAACTCTTGCGAGAACCAGTAGCGCTGGCGCTGATTTCTGCGCACGGGCGCGGGCATCTGGTTGCCGAACGGCCCCAGGGGCGCCATCGAGATCAGCCCATGGTTGCTGTCCAGACCGATGGTCAATGGCGTCAGATCCTCCTCCATGTACATCCGGATGCCTGGCACACAAAGCGCTTCCAAGGTGACGTTGCTCATCAGGCACTGGCCCAAGTGGTTGATGAAGTGCTGGTTGAAGGCAGCGTTGTGCGCATCCCGCACATCCAGGGTCAACCTCGTCAGCTGAATCTGGTTGTTCATGAGCTGGTCCAGCAGCAGGGCTGGGTCGTGCTGTGACTGGTACCCACCATCGTCAGGAGACGGGGGAGCCATATGGCTTGCCAGGGACAGATCGGTGATGTGCGGGTTGCGCACGAGAAGCTGGGTGATGGTGGCGAAATTGAGCAGGCTTTCCCGCACAGCCAGACTCACGCTCTTGAGAGGAGTCCAGGCGGCCAGCGCGGACAGCATCTGGTTCATCGGCGATGCGGCGCCGGGCATGACGATGGTTTCCTGCCAACGCAGGGCCTGAATGGTCGCCGCCTGACGGGGAAACTCGACATGCTCGTTGGCGAAGGTGCAATCCGAGAAGGTCAGTGAGGTGAGTGTGCAGGTCGGGTCGGCCAGCGCGGTCTGCAGCAGGGTGCAGCAGGCCGCCGACAGCACGGCCCGTTGCACGGTGAGTTTGTTGAGACAGGGCACCATGCTGATGTGCTGCAGCAGGTATTCGAGGAGTCCGTCGTGCAGGGGGGCCACTTGGTTCGCCGCATCGATCACGCACAGTGTCAGCGCACGTCCCTGGGTCATCCAGATGAGTTCGATCAGCAGGGCGGGCTCATTGGCCTGGACGAGCTTGTACGACAGCGTGTCGAACACCGGTGGGGCGGAGTTGTCGAGGAAGGCCACCACTTCAAGATCGTTCATTGGAGGCTGGTGGTGCAGGATGAGTGAGCGGCGGTGGGGTGTGGCCAGGATGGAGTCGTTGGAGCGTTTCATGGGGGTTCCTAGGAGCGGAGTTGCTCGGAGCTGCTTGGAGTGGTCGGACCGGCGGCGTGGTTCCACGGCTGGGCGATCGCGCCCCAGGTGGCCACCGCAGCCGGCCGCCGGTTTGCGGTGGCGGGCGCAGGCGCTTGGATGGATGGCCGGTGAGGGCGCGGTGCTCAGTGTCCGTAGCCGGGCGGCAGGAAGTTCAGTCGGTTGCGCCTGTGGGCGTACTCGATGACCTGTCGCTTGTCGTCGGGCAGAAAATTCAGTTGGGGGTGTTGCAGCAGCGCGTTGAGCAGTTCCAGGCAACGCGGCCGCTCGTTGGTCCGGATGTAGATCAGGGCGGCTTCCCTGAGGCCCGCACTGCGCAGCTTCACCGCGCTCTGGTGGGTGGACTTGCAGACCAGCGCCATCAAGGCGCCGCTGTAGGCGCGTTCGGCCGGCGTGGGTGCCAGGTGCTGGGCCACCATGGCTTTGAGGTCCGTGGGCAGCACGGTCAGGCGCAGGAAAGCCTCGGCCGCGCCGAGCACGAAGTCTTGCGTGAACCACCAGCGCTGGCGCTGGTTCCTGCGCACGGTGGGTGGCACCTGGTCGTTGAAAGCTTCCAGCGGCCCCAGTGCGATCAGCGAGTGGTTGATGTTCAGGCTGGCGTTGAACTGGTCCTGGGTCGCTTGCGCGCACATCTGGATGCCGGGCACCTCCAGCGACTCCAGCGTGGTGTTGGCCGCCAGGCACTGGCTCAGGCACTGCAGGAAGTGCTGGTTGAACGCGTCGTTGTGCGCATCCATCACATGCAGGGTCAGGCGCTTCAGGGGGGCCTGGTCGTTCCGGAGCAGGTTCAGCAACAGGGCCGGGTCCTGCTGGGGTTGGTACGCAGGATCGCCCGGTGCCGCGGGCGCGGTGTGGCACATCAGGTACAGGAGGTTGATCCTCGGGTTGTGCACGAGCAGCTGGGTGATCACGGCGAAATTGAGCGGCTCTTCCCGTTTGACCAGCCGCAAGATGTCCAGCCCGCTCCAACCGGGCAGGGCGCTCAGCATCTGGTCCATCGGCGCTGCGGCGCCGTGCACCACGGTCTCGATCCATTCGAGCGTGTGGATGGTCGTGGCGTGCAGGGGAAACTGCACCTGCGCGTTGGCAAAGCTGCAGTTCATGAAGGTCAACGAGCTGAGGGTGCAGGTGGGGTCTGCCAGCGCGGTCTGCAACAGGGCGCAGCAGGCGGGCGACAGCACGGCCATCTGCACCGTGAGCGAGGTGATGCAGGGCACCTGATCGATGTTCTGCAACAGGTACTCGAGCATGCCGTCGGGCAGGGCAACCGTGGCTTCCAGGATGTCGCTGCTGCGCAGTGACACCGCGTTGCGCTGGGTCACCCAGATGAGTTCGAGCATCAGCGCAGGCTCGTTGGCCTGGATGAGTTGGCCCATCAGCCCTTCATAGAAAGGCTTGCGTGTGTTGTCCAGGAAGGCCACCACATCCGGATCGTTCAGCAGCTCGTGGTGGTGCAGGATGAGCGAGCGGCGCTTGGGGTTGGCGACGATGGAGGCGTTGGAGCGTTTCATGCGAGTTTCCGGTGGTTCAATCAGGGCTGCTCAGTGCGCGTAGCCGGGCGGCAGGAAGTCCAGCCGGTTGTAATGCTTGGCGTACTCCACCAACTCCTGCTTGTCCGCGGGCAGCAAATCCATCTTGTGCTGCACCAGTGCGCCGAGCAGCAGCCGGCAGCGGGTGGAGTCGTTGCTGTGGATGTAGGTCTTGGCGGCTTCCCTCAGGCCCGCACTGCGCATGTTCACCGCGCTCTCGTGGGTGGACTTGCAGATCAGGCTCATCAAGGCGCCGCCCAGCGCACTCTCGGCCGGCGTGGGCGCAAGGTATTGAGCCATCTGTTTGCCGATCTCTGCGGGCACCTGGAACAGGCGCAAAAAGGCCTCTGCTGCGCCCAGCACGAATCCGGATGTGAACCAGTAGCGCTGTTGATCGTTTCTGCGCACAGGCGGCGGCATCTGATTGCCGAATGGACCCAGCGGCCACAGAGAAATCAGCCCGTGGTTGCTGTCCAGGCTGGTGCGAAACTGCATCACAGCCGCCGGCGTGCACATCTGGATGCCCGGCACCCGGAGCCACTCCAGCGTGACGTTGCTCATCAGGCACTGACCCAGGCGCTGGATGAAGTGCTGGTTGAAGGCTGCGTTCCTCCCATCCCGCACGTCAACCTCCAGCTTCGTCAGGCGGACCTGGTTGTTCATCAGCGAATCCAGCAGCAGGGCCGGGTCCTGCTGGGGTTGATAGGCAGGATCGCCTGGAGGCAGGGGCGCAATTTCGCACTCCAGCGACAGGTCGATGACATTCGGGTTGTGCACGAGCATCTGGGTGATCGTGGCGAAGTTGAGCTGGTTTTCCTGCACGAAAAGGCTCACGCTTTTGAGCTGGTGCCAGCCGGGCAGTGCAGACAGCATCTGGTCCATCGGCGACAGGGCGCCGGGCATGGCGAGGTTCTGATACCAATGGAGCGACTGGACCGTGGCCGCCTGGAGAGGAAACTGGACGTGCGCATCAGCAAAGCTGCAATCCAGGAATCTGAGTGCGGTGAGCGTGCAGGTCGGGTCGGCCAACACCGTCTGCATCAGGGTGCACGAGGCCGTTGAGAGCACCTCCCGCTGAACGATGAACAGATGGACACAAGGTATCTGGTCCATGTGCTGCAGCAGGTAATCCAGCAGGCCGTCGGGCAGAGGGACCGCCTGGTAACGCTCATTGAACATGCACAGTGACAAGGTGTTGCTCTGTGTCGTCCAGACGAGTTCGATCAGCAGTTCCGGCTCGTTGGCATTGATGAGTTTTTTCACCAGTGTGCCGAACATGGGCGCGGCCGTGTTGTCAAGAAAGGCCACCACCTCCGGATCGTTCAGCAGAGCGTGGTTGTGCCTGATCAGCGAGCGGCGGTTGGGCGTGGCAACAATGGCGGCGTTGGAACGTTTCATGGAGACTTTCAGGTGGTGGATGGCACCCGTGAGTCACTCCAACGCAGAACAGGTTGCGCTCCCCCGCGATCGACACTAGGGCGTGAGCGGGGGTGGGTGCTTCCACCCCTTGAGCGAGCCATGCTGGTGGGCGTACACGCTGGTGAATTCGGCACCCAGCAGGAACACCTGGGCCGAGTAATACACCCACAACAGCAGCACCACGATGGACGCTGCCGCGCCGAACACCGAGGCCACACCGCTGCGCCCGATGTACTGGCCGATCAGCTCCTTGCCCACGGTGAACAGCAACGCGGTGATGGCCGCGCCCATCCACACGTCGCGCCAGGCCACGGGCACCCGCGGCATCCACTTGTAGATCATGGCGAACACGGTGGTGACGAACAGGTAGCTCAACCCGAAGTTGATCGCGTCGGCGATGAGCGCCAGTTCACCGAACCACGGCGCCCACCATTTGCCCAGCGCCGCCATGGCCGCGCTCAGCACGAGGGAGACCATGAGCAGGAAGCCGATGCCCAGCACCATGGTGGCGGAGAGCAGGCGCACGCGCAGAAAGCGAAGCACGCCGCCGCCCTCGGGGTGCGGGGGCGCGCGCCAGATGCGGTCCATCGCGTCCTGCAGTTCGGCAAACACGGTGGTCGCCCCGGCCACCACCACCGCCACGCCCACCACCATGCCCCACACGCCCGCTCGCGGGCGGTTCAGGCCTTGCAGCAGCGAGTCCACCGCCACCGCGCTGTCGGTGCCCACCAGCTGGGTCAGCTGCGCCAGGATTTCGCCACGCGCTGCCGGCTCGCCAAACAACAGGCCGGCCACCGAGATCACGATCAGCAGCAGCGGAGCGATGGAGAACAGCGTGTAGAACGCGAGCGCTGCGCCCATGCTGGGCGCATAGTCGTCCAGCCAGGCGTTCACGGTGTCGCGGATCAGGTCCCGGGCGGTGTTCAGCATGGCGTCGAATGGGGGGAGAAGTTCATCCGGAGCATTCTGGTGGTCGATCGATCCTGGAGATGTTCGCTGGCGCACGGTTGAGCGGGTGGGGTACGGAAAATTCCGAAAAGAAGACTCAAGTCCGCCTCAAGACCGCCGATAGAGAGCCAAGAACACCGGGCATGTTTGCGCTCGGTGGCCACCCGAAGGGTCCGCCATGATCAACATTTCCACCTCCAGCCCCGTGTCCTGGTCGACGCCGCCGTCCGCCGCCGTGGCGCCGGTCACGGCCACACCGGCGGTCAAGCCCGTGCAGGCCGGTGGGCGTGAGGCGCAGGCCGACGTGGAGTCCCGACGCGAAGCCCGACGACCGCTGGCCCGGGTGGATGACGAGCCGAGCCCGACCACCCCCCTGCTGCCCCGGCCAGCCGCGACCGATCCCCCCAGCCAGGTCGCGGCCCAGGCCCTGCAACAAGCCGTCGCGCAGCGCGCGGAGCAGGCGCTGAAAAAGGCAGAAGCCGACAAGGCGAGCCACAGCAGAGCCATGGACCGGTTGCAGGAAGTGCTCTCCAACATGTGGGCGGCCAGTGCCGCGGTGGTGGAGCAGGCACTGGGTGTCGAACCGAAGGGCGAGGCGCTGCCCGGCAACCAGAGCGACACCGCGCCCGACCTCTCGGCCGTGGCCGCCTCCACCCTGTCACGCCGCCTGTTGCCGCAGCCAGGCGCTGCGCGCGACGCAGAGGCTGCCCCCGATGGCATGCGTTGGCCGGTGATGCCCGGCGACCCCGAAGAGGCCGCTGCACTGGACACGCCGCCCGAGGTGCCCGGTGGTGAAGTGATTGCCTACGACGAGCACGGCAACAGCAGCACGGCGCCGCTGGAAGCCGGCACCATCATCAGCGAGCGGGTCTGACGGACGGGAGGCTGTTGCGACTCAAACGGCCAGGGCGGGCGAATACCGCGGCAGGGCTTGCTGCGTGCGGGTCATGTCGACCAGCAACTGGTTGCCCAGTTCACGGCGCAGCACGGGGTTGTCCTCCTGGGCCAGGCGTTCGATCTGGGCCGATGTGCGCACCAGTGCCCGAAAGCCGAGCAACGTCGCAGAGCCCTTGAGCTTGTGCGCGTCTTGGGCGATCTGCGCCGGATCACCTGCAGCCAGGGACGCGACCAGCACATGCACGCGGCCTTCGGGTGGGTCAAACAACGTGTCCAACAATTCATCCAGGGTGGCGGGCGGCATCATCGAGACGATCTCGCTGTACGACTCCGTGTCGATCAGGCTGGCCGCGCTGGCTTTCGGTGCGTCCGGCGGGTGCATCGCGTCGGCGGGCTCAAGGTCTTGCAGCGGGGTGTGGAACACGCTCTTGACCAGATCGGCGGCTTCAGCTGGATCTCCGGCCGCTGCAAGCTCGTGGAGGGTGCGTTGGAGTTCGTCGATCAACGCCGCCTGGCGACGCAGGAGCAGCACCACCCACACCACGAGAACCGACACCGCGATCAGCAGCGCGACAGTGGGTTGGTGCACGGGAGATCTCTCGTCCAGACCGGGTTGGTCGTCAGATGCGGTGCCGCACACCCGCCGGCGCGCTGGCCAGGCGGGCGAGCACGGCCGCTGCGATCTGCGAGAGCGGCAGCACCTCGTGCGCCGCGCCATATTGAATGGCCATGCGGGGCATGCCGAAGACAACGCAACTGGCTTCATCCTGCACGTAGTTGTAGCTGCCGGCGTCTTTCATCTCGCGCATGGCCTGTGCGCCGTCGGCGCCCATGCCGGTGAGCATGATGCCCAGCGCGTTCGGGCCGAGCACGCGCGCGGCCGACTTGAACAGCACCTCCACCGAAGGGCGGTGGCGGTTGACGGGTTCGGTGTCTTCCACCACGGCCACGTAGTTGGAGCCGCTGCGGTCGATGCGCAGGTGGTGCCCCCCGGGGGCGATGTAGGCATGGCCGGGCAGGATGCGCTGGCCGTGCTGGGCTTCCTGCACGCGAATGCGGCACAGTGTGTTGAGCCGGTTGGCAAAGCTGGTGGTGAAGCCTGGCGGCATGTGCTGGGTGATCACGATGGCCGGCGCGTCGGCCGGCATGGGCATGAGCACTTCGCGGATGGCTTCGGTGCCACCGGTGGAGGCGCCAATGCAGATGATCTTTTCGGTGGACACGCGTGGCAGCGCGGCGCGCGGCGGCTCGGCCGCACCGCCGCCGGCGGGGACCGCGCCGGCGGCGGGCGCGGGCGGCAGTCGCTTGACGTGGGCCGAGGCCGCCACGCGGATCTTGTCCACGATGTCGCCGGCCAGCTCCTGCAAACCACTGCTCACGCCGATGCGCGGCTTGGCCACAAAGTCCACGGCGCCCATTTCCAACGCGCGCAGCGTGGTCTCGGCGCCCTGTTCGGTCAGGGTGGAGACCATCACCACCGGCATCGGCCGCAGGCGCATCAGGCGCGAGAGAAACTCCAGCCCGTCCATGCGCGGCATCTCCACGTCCAGCGTGATCACGTCCGGGTTGAGTTCACGGATCATCTCGCGCGCCACCAGCGGATCGGCCGCGGCGCCCACGCAGGTCATGTCGGCCTGGCGGTTGATGATTTCGGTGAGCAGGCTGCGCACCAGGGCGGAATCGTCCACCACCACCACTTTGATTTTTGCCATGTCTTGTTTTCCCTTAGAACAGATCAACGGAGCCGCCAGCCGTGGCCTTGGCCACCACCGACGCGCTGCTCCTGCGTTCCTGGGTTTCCAGTGTTTCGGGGTGCGAATGGGCCAGTCGCTTGACCATGGCCTTGCCGGTGGCCGGGAAGTAGCAGACCTTGCGCGGGTGGATGTCCAGCACGTCCTTGGAAATCACGGCGATGCGCTCGGTCTGCAGGTAGTCCAGCACGAACTGCGTGTTGCGCTCGCCCACGTTCATGGTGGTGAAGGTGTGCATCACCTGGCCACCGCCAAACACCTTGGCCTGCATGGTCTCGCGCCGGGCGCCGAGCTTCATCATCTCGTTGATCAGGAGTTCCATGGCAAACGAGCCATAGCGCCCGCCCGCTTCATTGCCGCCGTCGGGCAGCATGAAATGGTTCATGCCGCCGACACGCGCGCGCGGGTCGTAGATGCAGGCGGCGATGCAGGAGCCCAGCACCGTCATCACCATCATGTCGTCGGTGGTCACGAAGTACTCGCCGGGCAGCACCTTCACCGAGTCCTGGTGGAAATGGTGGTCGTGGTAGAAAAAACTCGCCTCGCCCGGCTTGCTCTTGCGCGCCTTGAGCTGGTTGAGTGTGGAGATAGGAGCGGCGATCATGTCAGCGCCGCCCGGCCGCCCGAAGGCGCTGAACCACCCCCTCAGGGGGCAGCGATACGTGAAACGATGAGCGTGGGGGAGTCATGGTTTTGCCTTCAAAGGCGTTCATAGACCGTCTTTCCGCGCAGCGTGAACAGGCTGCGGGCGTCGCTGAAGTTCTCGGCGTGGCCCACGAACAGCATGCCACCGGGCTTCATGACGCGGTGGATGCGCTCGAGCACCTGGCGCTGTGTGGCGGCGTCGAAATAGATCATCACGTTGCGGCAGAACACCACATCGAAGGGTTCACGGAACGGCAGATCGTGGATCAGGTTGACGGTCTGGAACGACATGTTCTTCTGCAGCTCGGGCTTCACGCGCATGAAGCCTTCGTTGCTGCCTTTGCCCCGCATGAAGAAGCGTTGCATGCGCTCCGGGCTCAGGCCCTTGGTGCCGTCGGCCTTGTACACACCGCGCTGCGCGGTGGCCAGCACCTTGGTGTCGATGTCGCTGTTGACGATCTCGAACGAACCGCCGGCGCCCAGGCCCTCGGAGGCGGTCATGGCGATCGAGTACGGCTCTTCGCCGGTGGAGGCCGCCGAACACCAGATGCGCCACTTCTGCGAGCGCTTGGCGGCAAACATCTGCGCCAGGATTTCGAAGTGGTGTTGCTCGCGGAAGAACGCCGTGAGGTTGGTGGTCAGCGCGTTGATGAACTCCTGCCACTCGGCACCGTCGTGGTGTTCGAGCCAGTCCAGGTAGGTCTTGAAACTGTCGTGGCCGGTTTCGCGCAGGCGGCGCGAGACGCGGCTGTAGACCATGGCGTGCTTGCCGTCGTGCAGGCTGATGCCGGCCTTCTTGTAGATCAACGCCTTGATGCGCGAGAAGTCGGCGTCGGACCAGACGAACTCACGGCCCTCGGTCAGCGGTCCGTCTTCGGGCGCCGCCGCGCGAGGCGCCGGCACCGGACGCGCGATGCGTTGAGGGGAGGGGGTCTGCTGCAGCATCGGGTGTCCTGACCGGTAGGGGACTGGGCGCGCCAGGCGCGCGGGATATTCGTCGAAAGAGTCAGTGCCGCGAGCGGCGCACCAGACTCGATGTGTCCAGGATCAGTGCGACCTTGCCATCGCCCAGGATGGTCGCGCCCGAGATGTTGGGCACGCGGCGGTAGTTCGACTCCAGGTTCTTGATCACCACCTGTTGCTGACCGAGCAGCTCATCGACCATGAGCGCCGAGCGCGTTCCGTCGGCTTCGACCACGACCATGATCGGGCTGGCACCGCTGTGCTCGAAGCGCGGCACGTCAAACACCTTCTCCAGTTCGATCACCGGCATGTATTCGTCGCGCACCTTGACCACCTGCGCGCCTTGCGCCAGGGTGTTGATGTCGTTCGGCTTGATCTGGAACGATTCGATCACGCTGGACAGCGGCAGGATGTAGACCTCTTCGCTGACGCGCACCGACATGCCGTCCATGATGGCCAGGGTGAGGGGAAGGCGCACCGAGACGCGCATGCCGTAGCCTTCGGCCGAATCGATTTCCACCGTGCCGTTGAGCGCGGTGATGTTTTTCTTGACCACGTCCATGCCCACGCCACGGCCGGACACGTCGGTCACTTCGTCGGCGGTGGAGAAGCCGGGCGCGAAGATCAGGTTCCACACCTCGGTGTCGGTCATCGAGTCGGGTGCGTCGATGCCCTTTTCGCGCGCCTTGGTCAGCAGCTTCTCGCGCGAGAGGCCCTTGCCGTCGTCGCGCACCTCGATCAGGATCGAGCCGCCTTCGTGTGTGGCCGACAGCGTGATCGTGCCGTGCTCGGACTTGCCCCTGGCGCGGCGGTCTTCGGGCATTTCGATGCCGTGGTCGCAGCTGTTGCGGATCAGGTGGGTCAGCGGATCGGTGATCTTCTCCACCAGACCCTTGTCGAGTTCGGTGGATTCGCCTTGTGTGACCAGCTCGACCTTCTTGCCCAGCTTGCTCGCGAGGTCGCGCAGCATGCGGGGGAAGCGGTTGAACACCACCGACATCGGGATCATGCGTATCGACATCACCGCTTCCTGCAGGTCGCGGGTGTTGCGGTCAAGGTCGGCGAGACCTGCCAGCAAGGGCTGGTTGGCGCCGTCGTCGAGCTCGCGGCTCTTTTGCGCCAGCATGGCCTGGGTGATGACGAGTTCACCCACCAGGTTGATGAGTTGGTCCACCTTGCTGACCGAGACGCGCAGCGTGCTCGACTCCATCGCGGCGGGTGCGGCGGGGCGGGCTTCGGCCTTCGGTGCCGGGGTGGCGACGGGATGGGCGGCGCCGTCGCGTGCGGCGATCGCCGCTTGTGCGGCGGCGGCCACGGCGTGGGCCGGCACACCCGGCGCGCCTTCGAAGAAACCGAAGTCCTGGCCGTCGGCCAGGGCTGGCGCGGTCGGCACCGGCGCGTCCTCGGCAGGGGCTGCGCAGTCGACGATGCGAATCTCTTCCTTGCTCACATGGAAGGTGAAGAGGTCCATCAAGTCGGCGTCGGACGAGGTGGTGGTGGCGCGGTAGACGCGCTTGTTGGCCTGGTCGCAGGGCAGGGGCTCGATGGTGCCCAGGCCCGGGATGTCGCGGAAGAGTTCGGCCACACCGTCGGCCTGCGCCACGTTGTCCAGCGGGCCGATGTGGATCTCGAGTTCGCGGGTGGCTTTGACCACCGGCTTGTTGATCACGCGGGCCGCGGCGGGTGCGGGTGCTTCCACCACGGGGGCAGCCACCGCCGGTGCGGGTGCGTGGTCAGCGCCTTCGGCATCTTCGCCGTTGGCCAGCGCATAGATGCGGGTCACGAGGCCGCTCGTGACCGGCGTTTCGTTGCCTCGGCCCTGGTGGTGTCCGAGCTGCAGGCGCAGCGCATCGCTGGATTCGAGCAGCACGTCCACCATGGCGGCGGTCGGGTTGAGTTCGTGGCGGCGCAGCTTGTCCAGCAGCGACTCCATCTGGTGCGTGAGTTCGG
This sequence comes from Hydrogenophaga sp., assembly GCF_018780385.1. Taxonomy (GTDB): domain Bacteria; phylum Pseudomonadota; class Gammaproteobacteria; order Burkholderiales; family Burkholderiaceae_C; genus Hydrogenophaga. Next base: position 36,942 of record NZ_JADMJO010000024.1, read on the forward strand.
CCACGTCGGCAAAGCCGAAGGTGGCCGCACCGCCCTTGATGGAATGGGCGCAGCGGAAGATCGCGTTGAGCTCCTCGTCGTCGGCCTTTTCCACGTCCAGCGCCAGCAGCATCTGCTCCATCGTGTCCAGGTTTTCGCCCGCTTCTTCAAAGAAGATCTGGTAGAACTGGCTCAGGTCAATGTCGTTGGCCAGGCTCTGACCTTCGTTCATCATTTCACCCATGTGGGGTCTCCTTGGCTGCTTGAGAGCGGCGCGTGTTTATCGGATGACTTTTTGAATGACTTCGATCAGCCGGCTGGGATCAAAGGGCTTGACCAGCCAACCGGTGGCGCCTGCACTGCGGCCCGCCTGCTTCATCTGGTCGCTGGACTCGGTGGTCAGGATCAGGATGGGCGTGGTCTTGAATTTGGGGTGCTCGCGCAGCTTGCGCGTGAGACTCAGCCCGTCCATGTTGGGCATGTTCTGGTCGGTGAGCACCAGATCGATGCTGTGGGTCTGGGCTTTCTCGAAAGCGTCCTGACCATCCACCGCTTCGACCACGTGGTAGCCCGCTCCGGTGAGGGTGAACGACACCATTTTTCTCATGGAAGCCGAGTCGTCTACGGCAAGAATGGATCGCATGGCTTACTCCGTGTTTCGGTCAAATATCGGCATATACCGAAGGGTCTTGAATCGGGGATTCGGGAAAATCAGAACAGGTCGATGGAACCGGCGTCCATCTCGCTTTGGGTCACCGGGCTGGGGCGTTCGGGCATGGGGTCCAGCCCCAGCGGTATCTCGCCCTCTTCGGGCTCCATGGCCTCTTCGGCCAGGCGCCAGGCACAGCTTTGCAGCACCTTGCCGGTGTGCACGATCAACTGGGTGGCCATGTCGTGGAACTGCAGTTCGGTCACGGCCTGGTGCAGGCTGGTGCGGATGGGGCCCAGTTCGCCCTGGCGGTTCTCCGGCAGCGCGCCCAGGGCTTCGTTGGCCGTGCCGAAGCGCTCCATCAAATTGGTGGTGGCGTGGTCGAGCAGGCCTTCCAGGCGCTGCAGGTCGGTCACCGCCATGAGCAGCGAGTCCTGGAGGTTGGCCACCAGGTTCACGGGCAGGGAGACGCACGGCGGGGGATGCTGCATCGTCAGTTGGTCCATGTTGTTGCTCGGGTAGGGCGAACGGAATAGGGTGGGCAGTACAATTTTCAGGGTCTGTAGGAAGCTGTATCGGCAGATAACCGGCCAAATTCAGCACCATTTCCCGTGTTGCCCCGTTGCTGCCACCCGCCACGGGCAACCCCGGCCGATCCCGACACCCCAACATTCCACCAGGCATGTCCGAGAACCTCGACAAACCACCGGTTCACATCCTGCATCTGGAGGATTCGCGCGTGGACCACGCGCTGGTGAAGTTCGCCCTGCAACGCAGCAAGCTGCGCAGCGAGGTGGTGCTGGTCGACACGATGGACGACTTCCGCCGTGAATTGATGAGCGGGCGCTTCGACGTGGTGCTGGCTGACTACCACCTGCCCGGCTTCACCGGCATGGACGCGTGGGACGTGGTGCGCGAAATGCGGATCGAGATTCCCTTCGTGATCCTCTCGGGCGCCATCGGCGAGACGGCGGCGGTGGACGCGATGCACCGCGGTGTGAGCGACTATTTGCTCAAGGACAGCATGCACCGCCTCTCGCACGTGATCGAGCGGGCGATCGAGGTGTCCGAGACGCGGCGCGAGCGCGCGCGGGCCGCCGATGAGCTGGCCGAATCGCGCCAGCGCCTGGCCGAGTTGGCCGAGCACCTGCAGACCAGCATCGAACAGGAGCGCGCCAACATCGCGCGCGAGATCCACGACGACATCGGCGGCGCGCTGGCGGCCGTCAAGCT
>NZ_JADMJO010000067.1 GCF_018780385.1 Hydrogenophaga sp.
GCTTCAACATCGACTGGGTGTGGGACGGCAAGCCCGCCGTGCTGCAGAGCCGCGCCATCGACAGCACGGGCTATGTGCAGCCCGAGATCAACCAGCTGCGCGCGGTGCGCGGGACGCGCTCGGTGTATCACCAGAACGCCATTCAGTCGTGGCGTGTGGCCGAAAACGGCGAGGTTTCCAATGTTCAAGTGTTCTGAAGCCGTGTCGTGTCGTTCAGTCTTGTTGATCTGTCTGACCTGGATCGCTGGCCACGCCTTTGCCCAAACCCCACCCTGGCACGACCTCGGCCGCGACGCGACCAAAGCCGAGGTGCAGGCCTGGGACATCGACGTGCGCCCGGACTTCAAGGGCTTGCCCAAAGGCGCGGGCAGCGTGGCCCTGGGCGAGCGCGTGTGGGAAGCGCAGTGCGCCTCCTGCCACGGCAGCTTTGGCGAATCCAACGAGGTGTTCACACCCATCGTGGGCGGCACCACCCAGGCCGACATCGAGCGTGGCCGGGTGAAGAACCTGGAGCCGGGCAGCACCTTCCCGCAGAAGACCACCATGATGAAGGTGGCCACCGTCTCCACGCTGTGGGACTACATCAACCGCGCCATGCCCTGGAACGCGCCGAAGACGCTCAAGCCCGACGAGGTGTACGGCGTGCTGGCCTACATGCTGAGCCTGGCCGAGGTGGTGCCGCCCAACTTCACCCTGAGCGACCAGAACATCGCTGATGTGCAAAAGCGCATGCCCAACCGCAACGGCATGGTCTTTTACGAGCCTTTGTGGAAGGCGAACGGCAAGGGCGACGTGAAGAACGTGGCCTGCATGAAGGACTGCCCGGTGGAGACGACGATCCGCTCGTTCCTGCCCGACTTCGCGCGCGACGCGCACGGCAACATCCAGGAACAGAACCGCGTGATCGGCCCGGTGCGCGGCGCCGACACGACCAAGCCCGCGCCCTCCGCTGCAGTGGGCAGTCAGCCTGCGCCTGCTGTGGTGGTGGCGGCCAAGCCGGCCACCGGCGATGTGAAAACACTGCTGGCCGCCAACAGCTGCACCGCATGCCACGGCATGAAGCAGAAGATCGTGGGCCCGGGTTTCACCGAGATTGCAACCAGGCACAAAGGCCAGGAGCGCCTGGAGGCCTACCTCGCGGTCAAGATCCGCGAGGGCGGTGTGGGTGTGTTTGGCCCCATGCCCATGCCCCCCCAACCGCAACTCAGCGCCGCCGAGGCCGCCACCATCGCCCGGTGGATCGCCGCGGGCGCGAAGTGAGCGCCGCGTGGCCCGCGTCCAAGAAGGCATGGTTCTAAATATTCGCATTTACTCGTAACTACCAAGACCCTTCTCCGCGCTATCGCCGTAAGCTGCGCCCAAGCGCAGGGCATACCTCGCCACTACACTCACCCGCTTTCTTTTTTCACCAGGAGCCCCCCATGAACAACTCACGCCGAGTCGCCCTCAAGACCACCGGGGCTTTTGCCACGCTGGTGTCGTTGGGCATCGTCACGCAAAGCCAGGCGCACGCCGCCATGGACCGCGCCGGTTTTGACATCAAGACCATGGCCGATGCGGTCAAGGCCCTGGGCGGAACCGCCGCCAGCAGCGACCAGGTGACCGTGGTCGCCCCCGACATCGCGGAAAACGGCGCCGTCGTGCCCGTGGGCGCCACCAGCAAGCTGCCCAACACCACCGACATCTACCTCATCGTCGAGAAGAACCCCACGCCCATGGCCGCCGGTTTCCAGATTCCCGCCGGTACCGCTGCCGATGTGCAGACCCGCCTGAAGATGGGCCAGAGCTCCAACGTGTTCGCCGTGGTCCGGGCCGACGGCAAGCTGTTCTCGGCATTCAAGGAAACCAAGGTCACGCTCGGCGGTTGCGGCGGCTGATCGCCAGACCTTTCCACACCAACCATTCAAAGAATTTCAGGAGTCCAACATGGCTGATCCGATGCGCATTCGCGCCGCCGTCGCTGGTGACGAAACCACCGTCCGCGTGCTCATGGCCCACATCATGGAGCCCGGCACGCGCAGGGACGCTGCCGGCGCCCTCATTCCCGCCCACTTCATCAAGGACGTGGAAGCCACCCACAACGGCAAGGTCGTGCTGCAGGCCGCCTTCAGCGGTGCCGTGGCGCAAAACCCTTTCCTGTCCTTCAAGTTCAAGGGCGGTGCCAAGGGCGACAAGGTCGTGGTGAAGTGGGTGGACACCAAAGGCGATACACGCACCGACGAAGCAGTGATCGCTTGAACAGAGCCCCGTTTTTTCCCGATGCAATAACAAGAGGAGACCCCATGAAGAAGACCCTGACCACCTCGCTGCTGGCGCTGGCTGCGCTGTGTGGCGCTGTCGGCGTTTCGCACGCGCAAGGCACGGCCGCCGAAGGCATTGCCAAGTACCGCGAGATGCTGCAGGACGGCAACCCGGCCGAGCTGTTCGAGATGAAGGGCGAGGAGCTCTGGAAACAGAAGCGGGGTCCAAAGAACGCATCGCTGGAACAGTGTGATCTGGGCAAGGGACCTGGGGTCATCAAGGGGGCGTTCGTTGAGCTGCCCAGGCACTTCGCCGACACGGGGCGCGTGCAGGATCTGGAGACGCGCCTGATCACCTGCATGGAGACACTGCAGGGCTTCAAGGCCGAGGACATCACCAAGACGCCGTTTGGCCGTGGCGAGATGGCCAACGTGACGGCGCTGGCCACCTATGTGGCCACGGCGTCCAAGGGCATGAAGTTCAACCTGTCGCAGAAACATGCACAGGAAAAGATGATGTTCGAGACCGGCAAGCAGCTGTTCTTCACGCGCGGCGGCACACACGACTTCTCGTGCGCTTCGTGCCACGGCAGCGACGACAAACGCATCCGACTGCAGGACCTGCCCAACCTCACCAAGAACCCGGGCGACGGCATCGGTTTTGCCGCCTGGCCGGCCTACCGCGTGTCCAACGCGCAGATGTGGGGCATGCAACTGCGCCTCAACGACTGCTTCCGCCAGATGCGCTGGCCAGAGCCCAAGTTCGGCAGCGAGGCCACCATCGCCTTGTCCGTCTACATGGGCGTGAACGCCAAGACGGCCGAGTCCATCGTGCCGGCCATCAAGCGCTGATCTGGAGACACACAATGAAAAAAATCCATTCCCTGGTCCTGCTGCCCGTGGCAGCCATCGTGTTGTCTGGCTGCACCTCGGCACCCACACCGGCCGACGTGAACAAGGCCACCGCCGAGATGCTCAAGAACTCGTTCCAGGCGCGCGGCATTGCCACGCTGGATCGCCTCAACCAGGACCAGGCCAACGCCGAGTGCGCGGTGGCCGACGCCACCGGCAAGCCGCTGGACGCCAAGATGACCAAGGCGATTGAAGACGCCAGCATGAAGACCGTGAAGTGGCCCACCGACGGCAAGTTCATCGGTGACTGGAAAGAGGGCGAGAAGATCGCCCAGAGCGGCCGCGGCCTGACCTGGACCGATACCGCCACCTCCGAGAACGGCGGCAATTGCTACAACTGCCACCAGATCAGCAAGGAAGAGATCTCCTTTGGCACGCTGGGCCCCAGCCTCTACAACTACGGCAAGCTGCGCGGCGTGACCGACCCGGCCAGCGCCGGTGGCAAGGCCATCGTGGAATACACCTGGGGCAAGCTCTGGAACGCGCGCGCCTACAACGCGTGTTCACAAATGCCGCGCGTGGGCCACATGGGCATCCTCAACCAGAAGCAGATCCAGGACGTCATGGCCCTGCTGCTGGATCCGGCTTCGCCCGTCAATAAATGAGCTTCAGTCGCCGCGAATTCATGCAGGTGCTGGCCGTGGCGAGTGCCACCGGCATGGCCCTCAACCACCGCGATGTGCTGGCCGCCGCCCCCGGGGCGGGTGAGCGCCTGTACGACGTGCCCAAGTTCGGCAACGTGAGCTTTCTGCACTTCACCGACTGCCACGCGCAGCTCACCCCCATTCATTTCCGCGAACCCAGCGTGAACCTGGGCGTGGCCGATGCCGTGGGCCGCCCGCCGCACATCGTGGGCGAGAAACTCCTCAAGCAGTTCGGCATCAAGCCTGGCTCTGCCCGGGCCCACGCGTTCTCTTACCTTGATTTCAGCCAGGCCGCGAAGACCTACGGCAAGGTGGGTGGCTTCTCGCACCTGGCCACGCTCGTCAAGCAGCTCAAGGCCAGCCGGCCCAACGCGCTGCTGCTCGACGGTGGCGACACCTGGCAGGGTTCGGCCACCTCGTTGTGGACAAACGGCCAGGACATGGTGGACGGCTGCAAGCTGCTCGGCGTGAACATGATGACCTCGCACTGGGAGCACACCTTCGGCGCCAAGCGCGTGCAGGAGATCGTGGAGAAGGATCTGAAGGGGAACATGGAATTCCTCGCGCAGAACATCAAGACCACCGACTTCGAGGACATGGTTTTCAAGCCGTATGCGATGCGCGAAATGAATGGCGTGCAGGTGGCGGTGATCGGCCAGGCCTTCCCCTACACGCCCATTGCCAACCCGCGCTACATGGTGCCCGACTGGACCTTCGGCATCCAGGACGAGCACATGCAGAAGATGGTGGACGAGGCGCGCGGCAAGGGCGCGCAGGTGGTGGTGGTGCTCTCGCACAACGGCATGGACGTGGACATCAAGATGGCTTCGCGCGTGCGCGGCATCGACGCGATTCTGGGTGGCCACACCCACGACGGCATGCCCGCGCCCTTCGTGGTGAAAAACGCCGGCGGCCAGACGCTGGTGACCAACGCCGGCTCCAACACCAAGTTTCTTGGCGTGCTCGACTTCGATGTGCGGGGGGGCAAGGTGCAGGGCTTTCAGTACAAGCTGTTGCCCATCTTCTCCAACCTGCTGCCGGCCGACGCCGCGATGCAGGCGCACATTGACAAGGTGCGCGCGCCGTACAAGGACAAGCTTGAAGAGAAGCTCGCCGTCACCGAAGACCTGCTGTACCGCCGCGGCAACTTCAACGGCTCATGGGACCAGGTGATCTGCGACGCGCTGATGGAAACCAAGGGTGCTGACGCGGCGTTTTCTCCCGGCGTGCGCTGGGGCACCTCGCTGCTGCCGGGCGACACCATCACCTATGAACGCATGATGGACCAGATGGCGCTGACCTACCCCGCCACCACGCTCAACACCTTCACGGGCGAGCAGATCAAGACCATCCTCGAAGACGTGGCCGACAACATCTTCAACCCCGATCCCTACTACCAGCAAGGCGGGGACATGGTGCGCGTGGGCGGCATGCAGTACACGATCACGCCCAATGCGGCCATGGGCCAGCGCATCAACAACATGACCATCAAAGGCAAGCTGATCGAGGCCGACAAGTCCTACAAGGTGGCCGGCTGGGCTTCGGTGCAAGAGGGTGCGAAGGGCGAGCCGATCTGGGACGTCGTCTCGGGCTATCTGCGCTCGAAGAAAGTCATCAAGGGCGTGCAGATCAACACGCCGCGCGTGATCGGCATGGACGGCAATCCGGGCCTGGCGGGCTGAGCACTTTCGCGCGCCCATGAAAAAACCCACCGCCCTTGCGAGCGGTGGGTATGAACAAGCCTTGGAGAGTCGAGAGGGCTTGGAAATCAGAAGTTGTGAACCACGCCCATCGAGTAGAGCTTGCGATCGGTCGTCGTAGCGCCGGTGGAAGGGTTCTTCACGTCGCCGTCGAGGTAGGCGCCATACAGGCTGGTGCGCTTGGACAGGGTGTAGGTGGCGCCGAAGGCAAACGCTTCGCCGTCCGCCGTTTTCACGCCGTTGGTCTTGGTCGTGCTTGATGCATAACCGGCCGAGACGGTGAAAGCGCCCAGGGGCATGGCCACGCCGATGGCGTAGTCGCTGTCCTTGAGGCCGCTGCGCTGCTTGGCGTTGTGGACCTGAGCCGACACGCGAACCACGCCGAAGTCGTAGCCGGCGGACAGCACGCTGTACTCGCGGTCCAGGGTGGCGGTGACGTTGTCCTGCTCTTGGTAGCCCAGGCCCACGTCCAGCGGGCCAGCGCGGTAGCGCAGGTTGAAGGCCGTGACTTCGGAGTTGGCGGTGGCGGGCGCCACGTTCTCGTCCAGCGCGTAGGTCAGGCCTGCGGAGAAGCCACCCATGTTGGGCGTCTCATAGCGGAGCTGGTTTTCCGGGCGGCTGGCGAAGTTGGACACGCCTGCGTAGGCGATCTTGACCGGGGTGAACTCCGAGTCGAACAGGTTGCTGGCCACGCCCAGGTCGTAAACGTCCTTGAACACGCTGTCGGTCTTGCCGAGCTTCACGGCACCAAAACCACCACTCAGGCCCACCCACGACTGGCGGTTGAATGCGGTGTTGGCCGTGCCCAGGGTGCCGTCGTCGGAGTTGAAACCGTTTTCGAGGACGAAGTTGGCCTTCAAGCCACCGCCCAGATCTTCCGTGCCACGGAAGCCGTAGCGGCTGGTGGTCAGGTTGCCGCTGAACACCTGGGTGGTGCTCACGCCATTGACTTTGTTGGCACCGATCGAGGTGTCGATGCGGCCGTACAGCGTGACCGACGATTGCGCGAATGCGGCGCCGGTGGTGGCCAGGACGGCCAGAGCGATGAGGCTCTTTTTCATGTGGGATGCTCCGAAGAAAAAATGCTTGGCTTGTGGCCCGTGCTCCCTGCACCATGCAGGAAGTGATCCGGAGTCTATGGATTGCCAGTGGCCACTTGATTACGTCGATGTAATGCAACAGGGCTTTCCCGTTATTTACAACAGAAGCCCCCCAGGCCGCCAGGGCTATCATCAGCATGCAACAAAAAACGCAGCAACCAGAATGGGCTCCACCATGAAACACGACACCATCGTTCTCGGCGCCGGCATGGTGGGTGTGGGTTGTGCGCTCCATCTGCAGGCCCGCGGCCAGTCCGTCGCGCTGGTTGATCGGCGTGCGCCGGGGCTGGAAACGTCGTACGGCAATGCCGGCATCATCCAGCGCGAGGCCATCGCACCCTACGCGCTGCCGCGCGACCTGGGCTTCCTGCTCTCGGGTGCGACCAACCAGCGTGTCGACGTGCGCTACCACGCCAGCGATGCCGCACGCATGCTGGGCCCGCTATGGACCTACTACCGCAACTCCGCCCCGGACCTCTACAAGCAGATTTCCCGCGAGTACGAAACCCTCATAGCGCTCTCGCTGGAAACGCACACGCAGCTGATGAACGACGCGGGCGCCAACCACCTCGTGGCGGGGCAGGGCTACCTCATGCTCTACCGCACCGAGCGCGAGCTGCAAAGCTTCTTCGAGGTGGCCGACGAGCGCGCCGAGGACGGCGTGAACCACATCAAGCTCACCGGCGCGGACGTGGCCCGCGAAGAGCCCTCGCTCGTGGGTGCGTTCGCCGGCGCCGTGCGCTGGACCGACCCCGTGGCCATCAGCAGCCCCGGTGATCTGGTGCAGGCCTATGCGCGCCTGTTCGAGCAGCGGGGTGGGGCGGTGCACCTGGGCGATGCCATGACACTGCGCAAAACCGATGCGGGCGGCTGGCAGGTGGACACCGCTGACGGGCAAACGCTGGAAGCGGCCGAAGTGGTCGTCGCGCTGGGGCCGTGGACGCTCGAACTCACAGCCCGCTACGGCTATATCGCGCCGATGATCCCCAAGCGCGGCTACCACATGCACTACGCCCGCCTGCCCGACAGGCCGCTGCACAGCACCATCATCGACGCCGAGAACGGCTACGTCGTCGCACCCATGAAAGACGGCCTGCGCCTGACCACCGGCGCCGAGCTGGCCCACGCCGATTCGCCACGCACGCCCACCCAGATCGACGCCGCCGAAAAGATCGCACGGCAAAGTTTCCCGCTCGGCGAACGCGTGGACCCCGAACCCTGGATGGGCACGCGACCCTGCATGCCCGACATGAAACCCGTCTTCGGCGCCGTGCCCGGTGTGCCCGGCCTGTGGTGCTGCTTTGGGCATGGGCACCAGGGGTTCACGCTGGGGCCGGTGACGGGGGAATTGCTGGCGGCGATGATGACCGGGGCGACGCCGAGGGTGGATGTGAGGCCGTTTTCGCCGGGGAGGTTTGGGTAGCAGTTGGCGGGAGTTGCGGCCGGCTCATGAAAAAAGCCCTGACTCTTGCGAATCAGGGCTTTTAAATGTTGGTGCCGGAGAGATGAATCGAACACCCGACCTTCTCATTACGAATGAGCTGCTCTACCGACTGAGCTACACCGGCAACGCCCGCGATTATAGCCCGGTGTGATAGCTGGTCACGCGCTCGACTTCGTTCTTCGAGCCCAGGACCACGCTCACACGTTCGTGCAGTTTGCCGGGCTGGATGTCCAGGATGCGCTGTTTGCCGTTGGTGGCGGCGCCGCCGGCCTGTTCGACCAGCCAGCCCATGGGGTTGGCTTCGTACATCAGGCGCAACTTGCCGGGCTTCTCGGGTTCGCGCTTGTCCCAGGGGTACAGGAAGACGCCGCCACGTGTGAGGATGCGGTGCACGTCGGCCACCATGCTGGCCACCCAGCGCATGTTGAAGTCCTTGCCGCGGGGGCCTTCCTGGCCGGCCAGGCATTCGTCCACGTAGCGCTTCACCGGGGCGTCCCAGTGGCGCATGTTGCTCATGTTGATGGCAAATTCTTTCGTGTCGGGCGGGATCTGCACGTTCTCTTTGGTGAGCACGAACGAACCCTGCTCGCGGTCGAGCGTGAACATGGCCACGCCGTCGCCCACGGTGAGCACCAGCGTGGTCTGCGGGCCGTACACGCAGTAGCCGGCGGCCACTTGCTGGGCGCCGGGTTGCAGGAAGTCTTGCTCGCTCACGCCGGCGCTGCCTTCGGGCTTCTTGAGCACGCTGAAGATGGTGCCGATGCTGACGTTCACGTCGATGTTGCTGGAGCCGTCGAGCGGGTCGAACAGCAGCAGGTATTCACCCTGCGGGTAGCGGTTGGGCACCACGTAGATGCTGTCCATTTCCTCGCTGGCCATGGCCGCGAGGTGGCCGCCCCATTCGTTGGCTTCGATCAGCACCTCGTTGGCAATGATGTCGAGCTGCTTCTGCATCTCGCCTTGCACGTTCTCGGTGGTGGCAGCGCCGAGCACACCGCCGAGGTCGCCTTTGTTGACGGCCTGGCTGATGCTCTTGCAGGCGCGGGCCACCACTTCCAGCAGCAGGCGCAGCTGAGAAGGGATGTGGCCGTCGACGCGTTGTTGTTCGACGAGGTAGCGGGTGAGGGAGATGCGTTTGTTGCTCATGAGGAAGGTCTGGTGAGGGCTTCGACAGGCTCAGCCCGAACGGTATGGGTGGCGTGGACGGAGGAAATTCAATCGGCGAGCGCGCGGGTGACGACTTCGCGCACGTCGTTGCTCAGGTCGGTCTTGGCGGCCACGCGGGCGATGGCTTCTCGCGCGGCGCTGCGGTAGGGCTCGGCGAGTTTTTTCCAGCGGTCGAGTGCGCGCGCCAGGCGGGCGGCCACCTGCGGGTTGAAGGCGTCGAGTTCGACGACGCGCTCGCTCCAGTACAGGTAGCCCGCCGCGTCCGCGCGGTGGAACGCGCCGGGGTTGGCGCTGCAGTAGCTGAAGATCACGCTGCGCGCGCGGTTGGGGTTCTTCAGGTGGAAGTCGGGGTGCTTCATGAGCTGGCGCACCGCGGGCAGCACATTGCCACCGCGATCGGGTGCGCCGGCTTGCAGGGCAAACCACTTGTCGAGCACCAGGTCTTCGTTCTGGAACATGCTGTGGAAGCGGGCGAGGGCGTCACGCGCCAGGGCGTGGTCGCTCACCACCAGGGCCGACAAGGCGTTGAAGCGGTCGGTCATGTTGCCCGCGTCCTTGAAGCGCTGGTAGGCGCGGCCGGGCCACACCACATCGCCGCTGGTGCGTGCGTCCAGACACAACATGGTCAGTGCCATGCCGGCCAGCGCGCGGCGGCCGGTGCTCACCGGGTCGGGGCGGTAGGCGCCGTTGTCCTTGTGCGCGTCGAACGCCCAGGCCCAGTCGGCTTGCAGGGCCTGCGCCAGTTGCAGCCGCATGGCTTCGCGCACGGCGTGCACGCGCTGCGGATCCACTTCGCCCAACTGCTCCGAGATGTAGGTCTCGCTGGGCAGCGTGAGCACGAGTTCCTTGAACGCCGCGTCCAGCGTGTCGTGACGCAAGACATCGCGCATGGCGCCGAGGAACGCCGCGTCCAGCGGTGCGTCGGGCACCGGGTCGTCGCTCAAGATGGCCATGAGCGCGCGACGCAGGGCCAGGCGCTGGGCGGCTTCCCAGCGGTTGAACGGGTCGGGGTCGGAGGCCAGCAGCGTGAGCAGTTGCGCGTCGGTGTAGTGGCAGTCGAGCACCACGGGCGCCGAGAAGCCGCGCAGCAGCGAGGGCACGGGTTCGCTGTCGAGATTGACGAAGGTGAAGCTCTCGCTGGTTTGCGTCAAAACGAAGGTGCGGCTGCCGGTTTCGGGCTGGGTCCAGTGGGCAAGTTGCAGCGGCAGTTGCGTGCCGTCGGCGCTCAGCAGTCCGAGCGAGACGGGAATCACGAACGGCTCCTTGGCGCTTTGGCCGGGCGTGGGCGCGCAGCTCTGGGTGAGGGTGAGCGTGTAGCTGCGGGCAGCCGCGTCATACACACCCTCGGCGCGCAGGCGCGGTGTGCCGGCCTGGCTGTACCAGCGCTTGAACTGCGGCAGCAGGCGCGCCAGATCGCTGTGCGGGTTGGCGTCGGCCACCGATTGCGCGAAGTCGTCGCAGGTGACGGCCTGGCCGTCGTGCCGCTCGAAGTAGAGCTTCATGCCCTGGGCGAAGCCGTCGCGCCCCACCAGTGTCTGCATCATGCGCACGACCTCGGCGCCTTTTTCGTACACGGTGACGGTGTAGAAGTTGTTGATCTCCACGTAGCTGTCGGGCCGCACCGGGTGCGCCATGGGGCCGGCGTCTTCGGGAAACTGCGCGGTGCGCAGCACGCGCACGTCTTCAATGCGCTTGACCGCGCGCGCCGAGGGCTCGGCACACAGGTCCATGCTGAATTCCTGGTCGCGGAAGACGGTGAGGCCTTCCTTCAGGCTCAGCTGGAACCAGTCGCGGCAGGTCACGCGGTTGCCGGTCCAGTTGTGGAAGTACTCGTGGCCCACGACCGATTCGATGTTGGCGAAGTCGGTGTCGGTGGCGGTGGCGCTGTTGGCCAGCACGTACTTGGTGTTGAAGATGTTGAGGCCCTTGTTCTCCATCGCGCCCATGTTGAAGTCGGCGGTGGCCACGATCATGAAGCGCTCCAGATCGAGCGGCAGGCCGAAGCGGGCTTCGTCCCAGGCCACGCTGGCGATCAGCGAGTTCATGGCGTGTTCGGTCTTGTCCATGTCGCCCGGGCGCACATACACCTGCAAGAGGTGGTTGCCGCCGCTGCGCGAGGTGATGCGCTGCTCGCGCGCCACCAACTGGCCGGCGACGAGCGCGAACAGATAGCAGGGCTTCTTGTGCGGGTCGACCCACTTGGCGAAATGACGCCCATCGGGCAACTTGCCTTCTTCCACCAGGTTGCCGTTGGACAGCAGCACCGGGTACTTGGCCTTGTCGGCGCGCAGCGTCACGGTGTAGCTGGCCATCACGTCGGGGCGGTCCAGGAAATACGTGATGCGGCGAAAGCCCTCGGCCTCGCACTGCGTGAAGAAGGTGCCCTGGCTCACGTACAGGCCCATGAGCTGGGTGTTCTTCTCGGGGGTGCAGGTGGTGAAGATTTCCAGATCGAACGGCTCGGTGCCTTCGGGCAGACTCTCCAGCACGAGCTGTTGGCCGTCCATCTTGAACGAGCAGCCCGCACCGTTGACCAGCACGCGCGCGAGGTTCAGGTCTTCACCATCGAGCCGCAAGGCTTGCGCCGGCACGTCGGGGTTGCGGCGCAGACGCATCTTGTTGAGCACGCGCGTCTTGGCCGGGTCCAGGTCGAAGCACAGGTCGACCGTGTCGATCCAGTAAGCCGGGGCGGCGTAGTCTTCGCGGCGAACCACGGTGGTGGGGCCTTCACGCAGTGAACTCATGGATCAAACCCCTTGTTTGAGGGACGCTTCGATGAAGGGATCGAGGTCTCCGTCCAGCACTTTCTGTGTGGCGGAAATCTCGACGTTGGTGCGCAGGTCCTTGATGCGGCTGTTGTCCAGCACGTAAGAGCGGATCTGGTGACCCCAGCCCACGTCGGTCTTGGTGTCTTCCAGCTTCTGCTGTTCTTCCTGCTGCTTGCGCAGTTCGAAGTCGTACAGCTTGGAGCGCAGGCGTTTCCAGGCCACGTCGCGGTTGCCGTGCTGGCTGCGACCGTCCTGGCACTGCACCACGATGCCGGTGGGAATGTGCGTGAGGCGCACGGCCGAGTCGGTCTTGTTGATGTGCTGACCACCGGCGCCCGAGGCGCGATAGGTGTCGGTGCGCACGTCGGACGGGTTGATGTTGATCTCGATCGAGTCGTCGATCTCGGGGTACACGAACACCGACGCGAACGAGGTGTGGCGCCCACCCGAGGAGTCGAACGGGCTCTTGCGCACCAGGCGGTGCACACCGGTTTCGGTGCGCAGCAGGCCAAAGGCGTAGTCGCCTTCGATCTTGATGGTGGCGCTCTTGATGCCGGCGGTGTCGCCCTCGGTCTCGTCTTCGATGATGGTCTTGAAGCCCTTGCGCTCGGCGTAGCGCAGGTACTGGCGGAGCAGCATGCTGGCCCAGTCGCAGGCTTCGGTGCCGCCGGCGCCGGCCTGGATGTCCAGGAAACAGTTCAACGGATCGGACGGGTTGCTGAACATGCGGCGGAATTCGAGCTTCTCCACCTCGACCGCAACCTTGGCGGCTTCACCTTCGATGGTGATCAGGCCGGCGACATCGCCGTCTTCGCTCGACATCTCGAACAACTCGGTGTTGTCCGCCAATTCACCGGTGAGGCGGTCGAGCACCAGCACCACGTCTTCGAGGGATTTTTTCTCGCGGCCCAGGTCCTGGGCGCGTTTGGGGTCGTTCCAGACCGTGGGGTCTTCCAGTGCCGACTCGACTTCCTTCAACTTCGATGCTTTGGCATCGTAGTCAAAGATACCTCCGGAGCTCGACCACGCGTGTGGTCAGGTCTTCGAGCTGGCTTCGGATGGCGTTACTGCGTTCGGCTTCCATGGGGTATTCCTGCGGTCAATGTCAAAACCGCGATTTTCTCACGCCATCCTGCCGCCAGCGGTCGTGGCCTTTAAAAGCGCCAGGTGGTACCGAACATGACCGCAGCGGTGCCCAGCAGCTGGATCTCGAGCGTGCTCTTGGGTGACAGGCGGTAGCCGATGGCGGGAATGATCACGGGCGCGAAGCCGCCCACGTTCATGGGCACCTTGTTCTTGTACTGGCCCACATAGCCGTAGATGATGCCGGCGCTCACCGACACATAGAGCTGTGGCTGGGCCTGCCAGAAGCCGGGCCAGCTCTTGCCCACGAAGGCGTAAGCCGATGGCTGACCGAACGAATTGTTGAACAGGCTGAAGCCGCAGTAGCGGTTGTTGGGCAGCAGGCGGCTCACGCTGACCGCATACACCTGCTCGTGCTCATCGTCCGAGGTCCAGTGGTGGGTGTAGGGCGAGAAGAAGGCCTCGTAGCGAGGGGCATCAGGCGCTGCACTGGCGGGCTGGTCGTAGCCCGGACACAAATCCCAGGTACCCGCCATGGCCGGTGCACCCATCAGAAGGCCAAGCGCAGCGGCGGTGGCAGGCTTGAAGAGCGCGTGGTGGAAAGATTTCATAACGCGCGAGTATGCCCGCCCCCTTTTGATTGCAGGGTGAAAGGTTTGCAACAACCCGCATTTGCGCCCGGGACCGGTCAGGGCACGCTGTTCAGGAATGTTTCGATCAGACGCGCCAGTTCTGCGGGCTGGTCATGGTGCATCATGTGGCCCGCCTCCTGCACCACGGCGCTTTCCAGCCGCGGCACGGCACGGATGCGTTCCAGGTACTGGGCCAGCGTGAACGAGCCTTTCCACCACTGCCCCAGGCTGTCGTCACTGGCGGTGACGGACAGCACCGGCGCGCTGATGCGCCGGTAGATCTCCAGCGCTTCGTCCAGGCGGTACAGGTGGGCACTGGTCACCTTGTGCCCCGCGTCGCCCAGAATCTCCCACTCACCCTGCGCGTTGGGCGCTGCCCATTGTTGGGCCAGCCAGTCGGCCTTCTCTTGCTCCAGTCGCGGGTTGGTTTTCATGAGCCGGCGCGCCACGCCATCGGCGTCGGGGTAGCTCTTGAGCGCCTTGCCGCCGCGTTGGACGGTCTTGATCTCGTCCATCCACTGCGCGTAGCGCCCGGGCGCTTGCGCGGGCCGCGTCTCGGGCATGCCGAAGCCTTCGAGGTTGACCAGGTGCTTGATGCGCTCGGGCCGAACGCCCGCATACATCATGGCAATGTTGCCGCCCATGCTGTGGCCCACCAGATCGACCTTGCGCTCGCCGACGTAATGATCGAGCAGGGCGTCGAGATCGGCCATGTAGTCGGGGAACCAGTAGCTGTCGACCGCCGGCCCTTCAAGGCGGGTGTGCCCGAAGCCGCGCCAGTCGGGCGCGATGATCCAGCGCTCGGTCTGCAAGGCGTCCACCACAAACTGCCACGAAGCCGCCACATCCATCCAGCCATGCACCAGCACCAGCGGCGTCACGGTGTCGCTGCGCTGACCCCATGTGCGCACGTGGTAGCTCAGATTGCGGACCGGGACGAATTCGCTGCGCGAGGCTCTCAGTGCTTGGTACATTCGTCGAATCATAGAGAACGAGACCGAGAGACACCATGCGCCCGAGTCAAGCCAGAGACAAGACAAGCACCCCCGTCGACCTGTACGACGCCTTGCACAGCCGCTTTGGCTGGGAGGTGCCCGAACACTTCAACATGGCGCAGATGTGCATGCGGCGCTGGGCGCAGGACCCCACGCGCGCCCGCGACACGGCTGTGATCGCGTGTGCGCCCCAGCAGAAGGATCGGCGCCACAGCTATGCCGAACTGCTTGACCAAGCGAACCGCTTGTCCAACGCACTGGCTGCGCTGGGCGTGCAACGCGGTGACCGCGTGGCCATCGTGCTGCCGCAGCGCTTCGAAACGGCGGTGGCCTACATGGCGGTGCTGCAGATGGGCGCCGTGGGCATGCCGCTGTCGCAACTCTTCGGGCCCGAGGCGCTGGAGTTCCGGCTGCAGGACAGCGAAGCGGTGGCGGCCATCTGTGACCAGCCTTCGTTGCCCGCATTGCTGGGTGTGCGCGACGATTGCCCGCTGCTGCGCTGCGTGATCGGGCTGGACGGTGACGGCACGCCCGAGGGCATGCGCGCCGATCTCGACTGGACCGAGCTGCTCGCGCAGGAGCCGGCTGAATTCACACCCGTGAACACGCTGGCCGACGAGGCGGCCGTGCTCATCTACACCAGCGGCACCACCGGCAACCCCAAGGGCGCGCTGATTCCGCACCGCGCGCTCATCGGCAACCTCACCGGTTTCGTGTGCAGCCAGAACTGGTTCGGATTCGACCCGTTCAACGCCTCGGCTCCTTCCAAGGCGGTGTTCTGGTCGCCGGCCGACTGGGCCTGGACCGGTGGCCTCATGGACGCGCTGCTGCCCGCGCTGTATTTTGGCCGCCCCATCGTCGCGTTCAACGGACGGTTCAGCCCGCAGACCGCGTTCGAGCTGATCGAGCGCCACGGCGTCACGCACAGCTTTTTGTTTCCCACGGCGCTCAAAGCCATGATGAAGGCCATCCCCGCGCCGAAGAAGCAATACCGCTTCAAGCTGGAGGGCCTCATGAGCGCAGGCGAGGCGGTGGGTGACGCGGTGTTCGCCTACTGCCAGGACCAGCTGGGCGTGACGGTGAACGAGATGTTCGGTCAGACCGAGATCAATTACATCGTGGGCAACTGCGTGCGTCTCTATCCGGCCAGGCCAGGCAGCATGGGCAAGGGCTACCCGGGCCACCGCGTGGCGGTGATTGACGACGAGGGCAACGAGTGCCCGGTGGGCGTGCCCGGCGATGTGGCGGTGCACCGGCTCGACGTGCACGGCGATCCCGACCCGATCTTTTTTCTGGGCTACTGGAAGAACGAGGCGTCGACCCGGGCCAAGTACACGGGCGACATGGCCAACAGCTGGTGCCGCACGGGCGACATGGCCACGCGCGACGCTGACGGCTATCTCTGGTACCAGGGCCGCGCGGACGATGTGTTCAAGGCCGCGGGTTACCGCATCGGGCCGAGCGAGATCGAGAACTGTCTGGTGAAGCACCCGGCCGTGGCCAACGCGGCGGTGGTGCCCAAGCCCGATGCGGAGCGCGGCGCGGTGGTCAAGGCCTATGTGGTGCTGGCTCCGGGGCACATGGCAAGTGATGAATTGGTGAAGAAACTGCAGGCGCATGTGAAGGGCAAGCTTGCGCCGTACGAATACCCGAAAGAGATCGAGTTCATCGACGCCTTGCCGATGACCACCACGGGCAAGGTGCAGCGGCGGGTGTTGCGGTTGCAGGAAGAATCGCGGGCTGCGTTGCGTGCCTGAACCTCGCGGGCTCGTGAGCGCACGGCGTTCTGCTCCGCGAATGTCCTCCGTGGTCGCCGATGACCGGACCAAGCCGGAAAAAAAAGAACTCAGGCCAAAGGACGCCGAGACCGCGACTGGTCCCGCGCCACCTCGATGAACTCCAGCACCTCCGCGCGAGGTTGAGAACCACGCCGCCACACCAGCCCCACATCCACAGTGGGCACGGCGTCGCGCAAGGTCCGCACCTCCACGTGCTCGGCGTCCAGCGTCCACGGCCGGTACAGAAAATCCGGCAACACTGCCAAGCCAGCACCTACCCCCACCAGCGAACGCACTGCCTCCAGCGACGAGGTGCGCAACACCGTGCGCGGCTTCAGTTGGTGACGTGCCCACACGCTGCGCATCAACACCTCGATGCGGTCGGCCTGCAGCACCACCAGATCGTGTTGCACGCACTCGGCAAGACTCACCTCCGCCTGTGAGGCTAATGGGTGGTCGGCCGCCATCCACACGCGGTTGGGTGAGCGCGTGAGCGTCTCCGCCACCAGCGCCTGCGGCTCGCCCAGTGCGTTGCTCACCATGATCGCGATGTCCAGCTCACCGTTGATCAACAGGTGTTCGAGGAAGGGTGGGGCGTCTTCCACCACCTGCAGATCCACGCCCGGGCAGGTGCGGCGAAAACGCGCGAACACCTCGGAGAGGTAGTAGCCGGCGACCAGGCTGGTCACGCCGATGGTGAGCGCGCCTGTCAGCGGCGTGGCACTCGGGTACACGCCACGTGTGGCATCGGCCACGGCGCCGATCACGCGCCGTGCCTTCACCTGGAAACGGTGACCCTCGGGCGTGAGCCGCATGCCCTTGGGGCTGCGCTCGAACAGCACCAGGCCCAGTTCGTCTTCGAGCTCGAGCACGCTCTTGGTGATGGCCGACTGCGCGATGCTGAGCATGCGCGAGGCGGCGGCCACCGAGTCCGATTCGGCCACCGCAAGGAAGTAGCGGAACTGCTTGAGCGTGATGTGCCGGTTCATGCTGGTGCACCGTGAAACGTGGCGCCCTGTTGCGGTGCAAAAAAGATATGGGTAAACCCTTGATCTCTATTTTCGAGATAGCTTACCGCAGCAATATTGAATTTTGAAAGCGGGTGGGGCCTTCATACGATGCGCTTCGGCTGGCCTGCCGCGTGGTGGGCTGCGTTTCCGAAACCGTTCTCAAACCGAAGGTGATCGACCATGACACTCGCACAACGCCCCCTTGCCCGCACCGTCGCGGGTCTCGTGACGACGGCCCTCACCCTGGCCACCCTGGTGCCCGCCGCGCAGGCGCAATCGGCCCTGAAAAAACTGGGCAAAGGCGAAGGCCAGGTCGACATCGTGGCCTGGGCCGGCTACATCGAACGCGGCCAGACCGACAAGAACTTCGACTGGGTGACCGACTTCGAGAAGAAGACCAGCTGCAAGGTCAATGTGAAGACCGCCGGCACCTCCGACGAGATGGTCGCGTTGATGAACGAAGGCGGCTTCGACCTCGTGACCGCCTCGGGCGACGCGTCCATGCGCCTCATTGCCGGCAAGCGCGTGCAGCCGATCAACGTGGACCTGATCCCCAGCTACAAGACGGTGGACCCGCGCCTGCAGAAAGCGCCCTGGCACTACGTGAACAACACCCACTACGGCACGCCCTACCAGTGGGGCTGGAACGTGCTCATGTACAACACCACCGTCTTCAAGGACAAGCCGCCGACCAGCTGGAGCGTGGTGTTCGAAGAGACCACGCTGCCCGACGGCAAGAGCAACAAGGGCCGCGTGCAGGCCTTCGACGGCCCGATCTACATCGCCGACGCCGCGCTTTACCTGATGAAGAAGAACCCGGCGCTGGGGATCAAGGACCCGTACGAACTCAACGAGGCGCAGTACAAGGCCGCGCTCGACCTGCTGCGCGGCCAGCGCAAGCTGGTGGGCAAGTACTGGCACGACGCCTTCGTGCAGATTGACGACTTCACCAACGAAGGTGTGGTGGCGTCGAGCAGCTGGCAGTTCATGGCCAACATCCTGAAGAGCAAGAACCGCCCGGTGGCCACGGTGGTGCCGACCGAGGGCGCGACCGGGTGGGCCGACACGACCATGATGCACGTGGACGCCAAGAACCCGAACTGCGCCTACATGTGGATGGAGCACTCGCTCAACACCAAGCTACAGGGCGATCTGTCGGCCTGGTTCGGCTCGGTGCCTTCGGTGCCGGCGGCCTGCAAGGGCAACAAGCTGCTGGGCGACCAGGGCTGCGCCAACCAGGGCTACAACAGCTTCGAGAAGATCTCGTTCTGGAAGACACCGACAAGCAAGTGCACGACGCAGAACAACGCCTGCGTGCCGTACCACAAGTGGGTCTCCGACTACATCGCGGTATTGGGGGGCCGCTGACGCGGCACACCCCCGCGCCGCGCCGCCGGCGCGTCACCCCCTCAAGGGGGCGATGCCTGAGGCCCGGCAAAGCCGGTTCCTCGGCATCTCTGGTTGAGGTTTCTTCACTCGTTGCATCACTTGTATGACTGTTGCTGTCACCCTGGAGGGCGTGTCCTGCGTGTTCGGCAGCGGCGCACAGACCGTGCGCGCTGTCGATCACGTGGACCTCACCATCGAAGGCGGGGAGTTCTTCACCTTGCTCGGGCCCTCGGGCTCGGGCAAGACGACGTGTCTGCGCATGATCGGCGGCTTCACGCTGCCCACATCGGGGCGCATCCTCATAGGCGGGCAGGACGTGTCGCACCTGCCGCCTTACGCGCGGCCGGTGAACACGGTGTTCCAGGACTACGCGCTGTTTCCGCACATGAACATCCGCGACAACGTGGCCTATGGCCTGATGGTGCAGGGCGTGGAGCGCAGCGCGCGCCACGCGCGTGCCGAGCAGATGCTGGACCTGGTGCGTCTCTCCGGCGTGGGCGCGCGCCGCCCGGGCCAGCTTTCGGGCGGGCAGCGGCAGCGCGTGGCGCTGGCACGCGCACTCATCAACCAGCCGCAGGTGCTGTTGCTTGACGAGCCGCTGGGCGCGCTTGATTTGAAACTGCGCGAGCAGATGCAGACCGAGCTGAAGGCGCTGCAGCGGCAACTGGGCATCACCTTCCTGTTCATCACGCACGACCAGCACGAGGCGCTCTCCATGAGCGACCGCATTGGTGTGTTCAACAACGGCCGGCTGGAACAGGTCGGCGCGCCGCAGGCCATCTACAACCAGCCGGCCACGCGCTTCGTGGCCGAATTCGTGGGCGCGGCCAACGTGTTCGACGGCGCACGCGCACGCGAGATCGCGGGTGTGGACAGCGTGATGCTGCGGCCTGAACGCATCCGGCTCGGTGCCTCGCCGCAGGCGCGCCTGAGCGGCGCGGTGATCGACGCGCAGTACTTCGGCTCGTTCTCGCGCGTGCGGGTCGACTGGACGGGCGAGGCCGTGTCGGTGGACCTCAGCCCCGAGCAACACCCCGAGCTGCCCACGCCGGGCGACACCGTGCACCTGCACTGGCAGGCCGACGCTGTGCACCCGCTGCAGACCACCGGGGCCGCAGCATGAGCGTGGCGCTGCCCGCAGCCCCTCGGCCTATGCCGCGCGCCGGCGCCTTGCGCTGGCTCTCGGACCTGCTCTACACGCGCCGTGGCTTGATGCTGGCAGCGCTCCTCGGCCCGCCGCTGCTGTGGTTCGGCGTGGTCTATCTCGGCTCGCTGTTCGCGCTGCTGGCCAACAGCTTCTTCACGCTCGACGAGTTCTCTGGCGTGGTCGACCGCTCGCAGCTTTCGCTGAACAACTTCCGCGAGATGACCGATCCGGCCAACGTGGACGTGGTGCTGCGCACCGTGGCCATGGCGGTCAGCGTCACGCTGGCGTGCGGCCTCATAGCCTTCCCCGTCGCCTACTACATGGCCCGATACGCGCGTGGTCCGCAGAAGGCGCTGCTCTACATCGCTGTGATGCTGCCGCTGTGGTCCAGCTACCTGGTGCGGCTGTACGCGTGGAAGCTGCTGCTGGCCAAGGAGGGCGCCATTTCCTGGGTGCTGGCCGAGGTGCACATGACCTGGCTGCTCGATGCGCTGCTGTCCACGCCGGGCATCGGTGGCAACTCGCTTTCGTTCTCGCGCCTGGGCACCTTCATCGTCTTCGTCTACATGTGGCTGCCCTTCATGATCCTGCCGATCCAGGCGGCGATCGAGCGCATTCCGGGCTCGCTGCTCGAAGCCTCCAGCGACCTCGGCGCGCGCGGGGGCACCACCTTCTGGAAGGTGATCTTCCCGCTCGCCATGCCGGGCATCGCGGCCGGTTCCATCTTCACCTTCTCGCTCACGCTGGGCGACTACATCATTCCGCAGGTGATCGGTGACTCCACGCTGTTCATCGGCCAGGTGGTCTACCGCCAGCAGGGCGTGGCGGGCAACGTGCCGTTTGCCGCCGCCTTCTCACTCGTACCCATCGTGGTGATCGGCGTCTACCTGTGGATCGCCAAACGGCTGGGGGCTTTCGATGCGCTCTGACCCATCGCGCGCCGGCTGGGGCCTGAAGGCCGCGACCTGGGCGGGCGTGCTGTTCCTGCACATCCCGCTCGCACTCATCATCCTCTACGCCTTCAGCGCGGAAGACAAAAGTTATGTGTTCCCACCACCCGCGCTCACCACGCAATGGTTCGCCGCGGCCTGGGCGCGTGAGGACGTTTGGGCCGCGATCGGACTGTCGTTTCGCGTGGCGCTGGTGTCAACCGCGCTGGCCATGGTGCTGGGCACGCTGGCCGCCGCCGGCCTGGCGCGCACGCGCTTTTTCGGGCGTGACGCGATCTCGCTGCTGCTCATTCTGCCGATTGCATTGCCCGGCATCGTGACCGGCATCGCGCTGCGCACCGCGTACCACACAGCCGAAATTCCGTTCAGCTTCTGGACCATCGTGGTCGGCCACGCCACCTTCTGCGTGGTGGTGGTCTACAACAACGCGGTGGCGCGGTTGCGGCGCACCAGCCCCTCGCTGATCGAGGCCTCGATGGACCTCGGCGCCGACAGCTTTCAGACCATCCGCTACGTGATCCTGCCGCAGCTCGGTTCGGCCCTGCTGGCCGGTGGCCTGCTCGCCTTCGCGCTGAGCTTCGACGAGGTGATCGTGACCACCTTCACCGCGGGCCAGCAGACCACGCTGCCGATCTGGATGCTGCAGGAGCTGATCCGGCCGCGCCAGCGCCCGGTGACCAACGTGGTGGCCGTGGTCATCATCGCGCTGACCTTCATCCCCATCCTGGCCGCGTACTACCTCACGCGCGCCGACGAACAACCCGGCGGGCGCTGAGCCCGTCTCCCTTCATTCATTTCACCCAACGGAGAGCACCATGGGAAAGACCCCTGAATTCCAGGTCCCGATGTCGACCGAGCTGTTCATTGACGGCCAGTTCGTGGCCGGCGAGGGCGAGGCCGAGCGCGTGCTCAACCCGGCCACCGGCGAGGTGATCGCGCAGGTGCCCGAGGCCTCGTACGAGCAGATCCACAAGGCGGTGCTGGGCGCCAGCCGCGCCTTCGACACCTGGAGCGAGACCACGCCGATGGAGCGCTCGCGCCTGCTGCTCAAGGTGGCCGATGCGATCGAGCAGCGCGCCGAACAGTTCGCGCGCCTGGAGTCGCTCAACTGCGGCAAGCCCTACCTGCGCGCGCTGGAAGACGAGATTCCGGCCATCGTGGATTGCTTCCGCTTCTTCGCCGGCGCGGCGCGCTGCATGACCGGCTCGGTCGCGGGCGAGTACCTTCCAGGCCACACCAGCATGATCCGGCGCGATCCGATCGGTGTGGTCGGTTCGATCGCGCCCTGGAACTACCCGCTCATGATGGCCGCGTGGAAGTGCGCGCCCGCGCTCGCGGCCGGCAATACGGTGGTGCTCAAGCCCAGCGAGCAGACACCGCTGACCACGCTGATGCTCGCGCGCGTGATCGCCGAGATCCTGCCCAAAGGCGTGTTCAACGTGATCTGCGGCCGCGGCCCCAGCGTGGGCCAGCCGCTGGTGGAGCACCCCTTGGTGCGCATGGTCTCGCTCACCGGTGACGTGTCCACCGGCCGCAAGATACTGCAGGCGGCCACGGGCACGCTGAAGCGCACGCACCTCGAGCTCGGCGGCAAGGCGCCGGTGCTGGTGTTCGACGACGCCGACATCGAAGCCGTGGTGGAAGGCATCCGCACCTTCGGCTACTACAACGCCGGCCAGGACTGCACGGCGGCCTGCCGTCTGTACGCAGGTGCCAAGGTGTACGACCGACTGGTGGCCGACCTGAGCAGCGCGGTGAAGTCGATCCAGATGGGCACGCAGGACGAGCCGGGCGTGGAACTCGGCCCGCTGATCACCGACCGCCAGCGCGACCGCGTGGCCAGCTTCGTGGAGCGGGCGCAGATGGTGGGCCACATGGAAGTGACGGCCGGTGGCAAGATGCGCGCGGGCAGTGGCTTTTTCTACGAACCCACGGTGATCGCCGGTGCGCGGCAGGACGACGAAATCGTGCGCCGCGAGGTGTTCGGCCCGGTGGTGTCCATCACGCGCTTCTCCGACCCCGACGAGGCCGTGACCTGGGCCAACGATTCGGAGTACGGCCTCGCGTCATCGGTGTGGACGCAGGACGTGTCGCGCGCGCTGCGCGTGGCGCGCAAGCTGCAGTACGGTTGCACCTGGATCAACACCCACTTCATGCTCGCCAATGAAATGCCGCACGGCGGCATGAAGGCCAGCGGCTACGGCAAGGACATGTCGATGTACGCGCTGGAGGACTACACGGTGGCGCGGCACATCATGGCCAAGCTGTGAAGTTACCCCCCGCCGCGCTGCGCGCGACCCCCCTCAAGAGGGGGGCGACACCTGCGGCCCGGCGGAGCCGGTTCCTCGGTGTCTCTGGATGGGGCGCGCTCTCCGGCAACAAAAAAGCCCGGCGATTGCCGGGCTTCAATGTGGTCGGAGGGGATGCGATCCGCCGCCGGGCCGCCCCAAGGCGGATCAGCCCCCTCGGGGGGGCAGCGACCCGCGCAGCGGCGGAGCGTGGGGGCACTTATTGACGTGCAGGCTCGGCCACGTAAATTTCAACGCGGCGGTTCTGAGCGCGACCTTGAGCGGTGGCGTTGTCGGCGATCGGTTCGCGTGAGCCGCGGCCGTCGGTGGCGAAGCGGGTTGGCGACACGCCACGGGCCACGAGGTAGTCGCGCGTGCTGTTGGCGCGGTTGAAGGACAGTGGGTTGTTCACCGCATCGCTGCCGGTGTTGTCGGTGTGGCCGACGATGGCCACTGCGGTCACCGGGTTGGCGTTGAGCGTGTTGGCGAACTGGCCGAGCACGCGCTGCAGCGTGGGGCTCACCGTGGAGCTGCCGGTGGCAAAGCCCGCATCGGCTGGCACGTCCAGCTTGAGGCGGTTGTCAGAGGTCTGGCTCACGCCGATGCCGGTGCCGGCGGTGGCGGCTTCCATGGCGCGTTTCTGCTCCTGCATCTTGGTCGACCAGATGTAGCCGCCCAAGGCACCAGCGCCAGCACCGATGACCGCGCCCTTGGCCGCACCCTTGGAGCCACCGGTGGCAGCACCCAGCAGCACGCCAGCCAATGCACCGATGCCGGCACCCTTGGCCGAATCGGTCTGGGTTTCGCTCATGTTGGCGCAGCCACTGAGCGCCATGGCGGCGGCCAGGGCGGTGATGGTCAGACCACGGGTGATGTTGGCAAGTTGTTTCATGTTCAATGCTCCACTGGCGTTGTTGATGGATGGAAAAGAAAGACGGCTTCGGGCCGAGGGCAGCACCATCATCACACGCAAGGGTGTGTTGATGGTGACTGCGGCGCAACCCGATGCGCTCTAAACTTATACCTTGACCTATCGCTTTGGCATCACTTCCATCCTGACTTTACAAAAAATTGCATGAAAAATGTTCCATTGGGCGCGAGCGCGCTGCAAGTTCCACCGATCTGTCTGGGCACCATGACGTTTGGTGAACAGGTCGATGAAACCACCGCGCACAACATCCTTGACCGATCGATCGAACGCGGCATCAACTTCCTTGACGCGGCCGAGATGTATTCGGTGCCGGCGCGCGCGGAGACCTGTGGCGCCACAGAAACCATCCTCGGCACCTGGTTCGCCAAGGATGCAAGTCTTCGCGCCAAGGTGGTGCTGGCCACCAAGGTGGCGGGCCCCGCGCGCGGGATGCCGTGGATCCGCGGCGAGAACTCGGGCGTGAGCAAAGCGGAAATCATCAAGGCCTGTGAAAACAGCCTGCGCCGTCTTCAAACCGAGACGATCGACCTCTACCAGATCCATTGGCCCGCGCGCAACGTGCCGGCCTTTGGCCTGCTGACCTTCGACCCGTCCAAGGACAAGCCCTGCGCGTCGGTGCTGGAGCAGCTGGAGGCGATGGCCGAGCTGGTGAAGGCGGGCAAGGTCAAGGCCATCGGCCTGTCCAACGAATCGCCCTACGGCGTGCACGAGTTCGTGCGCCTGGCCGAGCAGCACGGCTTGCCGCGCGTGGCCACGGTGCAGAACCCGTACTGCCTGATCAACCGCAGCTACGAGAACGGGCTGGACGAAACGTGTCACCGTCTGGGGGTTTCACTGTTGGCCTATTCACCGCTGGGTTTTGGTTTGCTCAGTGGCAAGTACGACGAGACGGGTCTGGTGGGCGACGCCGGCCGAATGGCGATTTTTGAATCCATGCGCAAGCAGCGCTGGGGTCGGCCCGAAGCGCTGGATGCCGCGCGCCGCTACAACGCCCTGGCGCGCGACCATGGCCTCACGCCGTCGCAGATGGCACTGGCCTTCTGCTACACCAACTGGCGCGTGGCCAGCACCATCATTGGCGTGACTTCATTGACCCAGCTCGACGAATGCCTGGATGCCTGGGGCACAACGTTGTCGCCTGAACTCGTGACCGAGATCGACAAGATCCGCTGGGAATCCCGAGATCCCGCGCAGTGAGCTGACGCTTGGCCAAGAAGTCCCACGTCAGTGAAACGCCAGCCACCGCCTGGCTGAAGGCGCACGGCGTGGCGTTCACCGAGCACAGCTACGAATACCTGGAGCACGGCGGCGCGCAGCACAGCGCGCAGGTGCTCGGATTGGACCCCTTCGCGGTGGTCAAGACCTTGATCATGCAGGACGAGGCTGCCAAGCCGCTGGCGGTGCTGATGCACGGCAACCGCACGGTGTCCACCAAGAACCTGGCGCGGCAGATCGGCGCCAAGTCGGTCGAGCCTTGCAAGCCCGAGGTGGCCAACCGCCACAGCGGTTACTTCGTGGGCGGCACCTCTCCGTTCGGATTGAAGCGCGCCATGCCGGTGTATGTGGAAGCCACGGTGTTGACGCTGCCGCGCATCTGGATCAACGGCGGGCGCCGCGGGTATCTGGTGGGCATCGATCCGGCCGTGCTCAGTGGCCCCCTGGCTGCGAAGCCTGTGGATTGCGCGCTGGCAGAATAGCCAGCCCGCCTACCCTGCCTGCTTACCCAGCCTGCTCTTGCCCCTCAGGGCGCGGCCCGAACCACCAAGGAGACTTCGTTGCCATTGCTCTATCCCCTGTTGGCCACCGTGGCCGCGTATCTGATCGGCTCACTGTCCTTTGCCGTGCTCGTGAGCCGGTCCATGGGCCTGAACGACCCGCGCACCTACGGCAGCAAGAACCCCGGCGCCACCAACGTGCTGCGCTCGGGCAACAAGGCGGCCGCGGTGATCACGCTGTTGCTCGATGCGCTCAAAGGTTGGCTGCCGGTGGTGGCGGTGAAGTGGTGGGGCGAGGCCTACGGACTGGGCGACGGCACGGTGGCGCTGGTTGGCCTCGCGGCCTTCCTGGGCCACCTCTACCCGGTGTTCTTCCGTTTCCAGGGCGGCAAGGGGGTGGCGACGGCGGCGGGCGTGATTTTCGGTTTCCAACCCTGGCTGGGGCTGGCCGCGCTCGCCACCTGGGTGATCATCGCCGCGTTCTTTCGTTACTCCTCGCTCGCCTCCATCGTCACCGCGGTGTTTGCGCCTGCGTTTTTTCTGCTGGGTCACCGCGTGGCCTGGAACGCCCCCGGCGTGATGGTGTTGAGCCTCGCGGTCATGGGCCTGTTGCTGGTGTGGAGGCATTCGGAAAACATCAACCGACTGCTGGCTGGCAAGGAAAGCAAACTGGGGGCGAAGAAATCATGAGCCAGCACATCACGCGCATCGGCGTGGCCGCTCGCTACAGCGAAGCGGCCGTGTTCAACGGCGTTGTCTACCTCGCGGGCATGGTTCCCGAGCGCGGCGATACCGACGTTCGCGGCCAGACGGCGGACGTGCTGGAGCAGGTGCAGCAGCGCCTGCTGGAAGCCGGCAGCGACAAGTCGCGCATCCTGCGAGCGCAGATCTTTCTGGCGGACATCCAGGACATCGGCGCGATGAACGAGGTGTGGGACGCCTGGGTGGTGCCGGGCACCGCGCCGCCCCGTGCGACGGTGCAGGCCGCGCTGGCGAACGCCGCGTGGCGCATTGAAATCGTGGTGACGGGTGCCGTGGCCGGCGAAAGGGTGTGATCCAGAAACACCGAGAAACCGCCCTTCGACAAGCTCAGGACGGGCCTCAGGTGTTGCCGCCTTGAGGGGTGGCGCGAAGCGCCGCGGGGGTGTCTCCCCTCTCAATACCGACGGTCGAGCGTGAGCTGGTCGTTGGTGCGCTGCATCTGGAAGCGCGAAAGAAAGCTGTTGCCCAGCAGCACGAAGGCCATGGGTTGCGGCAGCACGATGGCGGTCACGTCAAACACCTGTGCTTCGCCAATGCGCACCGAATCCAGACGCACCTGGTAGCCGACGACCCCGCCGTTGGCGGTGGCGACGTTCACTTTTCGACCTTGCTCGTACTTGAGGTTGATGCGCTTGGCATCCGATTCGCTCAGGATCACCTGTGTAGCGCCGGTGTCCACCATGAACTGGACTTGCCGGCCATTGATCTGGCCCGGCGGCATGAAGTGGCCTTGGGCGTCGGCGGTGAGCACGACGCGTTTGGTACCAGCGTCGGTCTTCGCCTGCCCCAGGCTGATCGGCGCTTCGCCCACGCGCAGGGTCTGGCGCTGGCCATTGATCTCGATCACCGCCGTCTCGCCCTGCATGCTCAGCAGCTTCACGCCCTGATGCGCCTGGCCCGGGCTCAGGAAACGCGGCGCGGCGGCGTCGATGGTGACCAGGGCTTTGCCGCCTGCCACGCCCGAGAGCGCTACCTGCTGAGCAACGGCCGGACCGGCCAGCATCGCCAGCGCGGACAGCGTTGAAGCGACGAAGCGCACAAGGCCTCAGTCGCGAAAATTGTTGAAAGAGAGCGGCAGGTCTTTGAGCTCGGACTTGATAAGCGCCATGGCCGCTTGCAGGTCGTCACGCTTGGCCCCCGTCACACGCACCGCGTCACCCTGGATGGCGCCCTGCACCTTGAGCTTGCTGCCCTTGATGGCCTGTTGAATTTTCTTGCCGTCTTCGGTGCTGACGCCGTTGCGCACCTTCACCACCTGCTTGACCTTGTCACCGCCGACCTTCTCGACTTTGCCCACGTCGAGAAAGCGCGCGTCCACGCCGCGCTTGGTGAGTTTGCCGCGCAGCACGTCGTCAATCTGCTGGAGCTGAAAGTCGGCGTCGCCGTGCAGGATGATTTCCTTGTCCTTGAGCTCGATGGCCGCGCTCGTGCCCTTGAAATCAAAGCGGGTACCGATTTCGCGCGCAACCTGATCGACCGCATTTTTCACTTCGACGAAATCGGCTTCAAGAACGGTGTCAAAAGAGGGCATGCTGGAGGTCTTGCAAAAAGGTGAATGAGAGAATTGAAGAATGGTAGTCGAGAACAACGTGGCGCTCCAGCCATATAACACTTTTGGCATCGTCGCCCGGGCGCAGCGCCTGGTGCGCGTGCGCTCAACGGACGACGTGCTCTCGCTGCTGGCCGACCAGGATGTTCGCGCCGGCTCGGGCGCGCCGGCCTTTGTGCTGGGTGGCGGCAGCAACCTGGTGATCACCGGCGACATCAAGCAGTTGGTGATCAAGGTTGAGATCACTGGGCGGCGCCTGGTGGAGGAAAGCGCCAAGGGGTGGGTGGTGGAGGCCGGCGCCGGTGAAGACTGGCACGATTTCGTGCGCTGGACGCTGGAGCAGGGCTACCCCGGCCTGGAAAACCTGGCGCTGATTCCGGGCACGGTGGGCGCCTCGCCGGTGCAGAACATCGGGGCCTACGGAGTGGAGTTGCAGGACCGCTTCAGTGCGCTGGACGCCATCGACCTGCAGACGGGCCAGAGCTTCACGCTCAACGCGGCGCAATGCGGTTTTGGTTACCGCGACTCGGTGTTCAAGCACACGCCAGCGGGCGCCAAGGGCCTGGGTCTTGCGGGCAGGGCGCTCATCACGCATGTGCGCTTCTGGTTGCCCAAGCCTTGGAAGCCGGTGCTGGGCTATGCCGATCTGGATCGCAAGATGGCCGAGACCGGCATCTCTTCACCGAACGCGCAACAGATCTTCGATTGGGTGTGCACCATTCGCCGCGCCAAGCTGCCCGACCCGGCAGTGATTGGCAACGCCGGCAGTTTCTTCAAGAACCCGACGGTGAGCACCGAGCAGTGCGCCGACATCATTGCGCGCGAACCCAAGGTCGTGCACTACCCGATGGCCGATGGCAGCATCAAGCTGGCCGCGGGCTGGTTGATCGACGCCTGTGGCTGGAAGGGCAAGGGCGTGGGCAATGCGGGGGTGTACGAGCGGCAGGCGCTGGTGTTGGTGAACCGGGGTGGTGCCACCGGTGGCGAGGTGATGACGCTGGCCAAGGCGATCCAGACCAGTGTGTATGAGCGTTTCGGGATATTGCTGGAGACTGAGCCTGTCGTTGTTTGACGGCTTCTGTTTGCGTTGCGCTCGCGTGCCTGCGTTGCTTCGTTGCCCGGTGACGCGCGGCGGCCGACTCCGCGAATGTCCCCCGGGGGCCTGCGGCCACCTCCTCCTTGATTTCGCTGCGTCGGCCACCACGCGTCGCCGGGCCTCCCACGTGAAGGCATGCGGACGGTTGCATGCGACTGTCACTTCAGATCGTTGCGCTGTGGCGTTCTGCGCAGCGAAATCAAGGGGGAGGACCGGCGCAGCCGGTACGGAGGACATTCGCGGAGCAGAGCGCCGCAGCGCAACGATCCCGCGAGGTCTGCGCCAGCAATGGCAACGAAAGAACCTTACTCCCCCTCAAGCTTCAACATGCTGGCCCCATCGCCCAACGAGAGAAGACCAGCCTTGGCATAGATGCCCAGCTTGGCGCGCGTATCGGTGATGTCGAGGTTGCGCATGGTCAGCTGGCCGATGCGGTCCAGTGGCGTGAACGGCGCGTCTTCCACTTTCTCCATGCTCAGACGTTCCGGCGCATAGGTGAGGTTCGCGCTCTCGGTGTTCATGATGGAGTAGTCGTTGCCACGACGCAGCTCGATGGTGACCTCGCCAGTGATGGCGCGCGCCACCCAGCGCTGGGCCGTCTCGCGCAACATGATGGACTGCGGGTCGAACCAGCGGCCCTGATAGAGCAGGCGACCAAGCTTGAGGCCGTTGACGCGGTACTGCTCGATCGTGTCTTCGTTGTGGATGCCGGTCACCAGGCGCTCGTAAGCGATGTGCAGCAACGCCAGACCAGGAGCTTCGTAGATGCCGCGGCTCTTGGCTTCGATGATGCGGTTTTCGATCTGGTCGCTCATGCCCAGGCCGTGGCGGCCACCGATCTCGTTGGCTTTGAGAATCAGGTCCACCGGACTGGCGAAGGTCTCGCCGTTCAGCGCGACGGGCTGGCCTTCTTCGAAACGCACCGTCACGGTCTCGCGCTTCACCACCACCTCGTCTTTCCAGAACGCCACGCCCATGATCGGATTGACGATGGAGATGCCGCTGTTGAGCTGCTCCAGGTCTTTCGCCTCGTGCGTGGCACCGAGCATGTTGCTGTCGGTGCTGTAGGCCTTCTCGGCGCTCATCTTGTAGCCGAAGCCGTTGGCCGTCATGAAGGCGCTCATCTCGGCGCGGCCACCCAACTCGTCGATGAACAACTGGTCGAGCCAGGGTTTGTAGATCTTCAGGCTGGGGTTGGTCAGCAGGCCGTAGCGGTAGAAGCGCTCGATGTCGTTGCCCTTGTAGGTGCTGCCATCGCCCCAGATGTTGACGTCGTCTTCCTTCATCGCGGCCACCAGCATGGTGCCGGTGACGGCGCGGCCCAGTGGCGTGGTGTTGAAGTAGGTCACGCCCGCGGTGCTGATGTGGAAGGCGCCGCACTGCAATGCGGCAATGCCCTCGTGGGCGAGCTGGGTGCGGCAGTCGATCAGGCGCGCTTTTTCGGCGCCGTACTGCATGGCCTTGCGCGGGATCTCGTCGTAGTCCGGCTCGTCAGGCTGGCCGAGGTTGGCGGTGTAGGCGTAAGGGATCGCGCCCTTCTGTTTCATCCACAACAGGGCTGCCGAGGTGTCGAGGCCGCCGGAGAAGGCGATGCCGACTTTTTGCTGCGTGGGGAGGTTCTGGAGGATGGTGGCCATGGCGGTCGCTCAGTGGATCAGCCGAAGTGGCAGATGTAGTGGTAGGGCTCGGTCACGCGGATGTCGAAGCTGCTGTTGCCGGGCACGCTGAATTTCTCGCCGGGGCCGGCCTTGAGCCAGGCATCGGTGCCGGCGAGCTTGTATTCACATCCGCCGGCCACGCATTCCATGACCTCGGGTGCGCCGGTGTTGAAGGTGAGCGTGGCGGGCAGCACCACGCCGACCGATTTTTTGGTGCCGTCAGCGAGGGTGATGCCGTGGCTGACGCACTTGCCGTCGAAGTACACGCTGGCCTGGGTGTTGACGGTCACGCCGTCGAATTGGGTGGTGCTCATGGTGTTGGGGTGTGATGCGAAGACGAAAGGCGGATCCGAAAGAAGACGCGCGATTTTAGGCCGCAGGGGCGGCGCGGTCGCCGGGGGATCAGAGCCGCGCTTGCCAGACTGCGGCGTCAAAACCCACCGTGATGCCATCGGCCCACTGCACCACCGGGCGCTTGATCGCGCTGGAGTGGGCCAGCAACAGGTTGCGCGCGCTGGCGTTGTCCACCACCGAGGCCCGCGTGGTCTCATCCAGCTGGCGCCAGGTCGTGCCCTTGCGATTGACCAGCGTTTCCCAGCCCACGGCGGCAAGCCAGCGATCG
Source organism: Hydrogenophaga sp. (assembly GCF_018780385.1). Classification (GTDB taxonomy): domain Bacteria; phylum Pseudomonadota; class Gammaproteobacteria; order Burkholderiales; family Burkholderiaceae_C; genus Hydrogenophaga. Next base: position 31,581 of record NZ_JADMJO010000067.1, read on the forward strand.
AGTTCGGTTTCCGGAACACCTTGCTTCTTGAAATCGTGGAAGCGGTGCTCCACACCGTGTTCGGTCAGCCAGGAGCGGGCCTTCTTGACGGTGTCGCAGTTGGGGATGCCGTGGACGGTGATCATGGAAAGGGATTGTCGGTGATGCGGGCAAAGGCCACGGGGCCGATGGGACAATCCAGCCATGCTCAACATCGAACTGCCTCCCCACCCCACCACGCTGCCCGAATGGCTGGCCCATGCCGAACGCCTGCACCCGGTCACCATCGACATGGGGCTGGAGCGCGTGCAGCGCGTGGCGCAACGCATGAATCTGGCGCTGACCTGCCCGGTGATCACCGTGGCCGGCACCAACGGCAAGGGCAGCACCTGCGCGATGCTGGAGGCTGTGTACACCCAGTCGGGCTACCGCACCGGCGTTTACACCTCGCCACACCTGGTGCATTTCGAGGAGCGTTGCCGCATCGCCGGCGAGCCGGTGGCCACCGGCGACTTGCTGCCCGCGTTCGCGGAGGTGGAAGTGGCGCGCAAGGGGCAGGGCGGTGACGAAGAGATCAGCCTGAGCTATTTCGAATTCACCACACTGGCCATCCTGCGCACGCTCTCGCGCAGCGGGCTCGATGTGGCGATTCTGGAGGTGGGGCTGGGCGGGCGGCTGGACGCGGTGAACATCATCGACGCCGACTGCGCCGTCATCACCTGCATCGCGCTGGACCACATGGCTCTGCTGGGCAACGACCGCGAGGCGATCGGTTTCGAGAAGGCCGGCATCATGCGCACCGGCCGCCCGGTGGTGGTGAGCGACCCGGTGCCGCCGCAGAGCGTGCTCGACCGCGCTCTGGAGATCGGCGCCGATCTCTGGCGCATCGGCAAGGACTTCCACTTTGCGGGCGACCAGCAGCAGTGGGGCTGGGCCATGCACCCTTCGCACGGCGGCCGGCGCTACGCCGGGCTGGCCTACCCGGCATTGCGTGGCGCCAACCAGCTGGTGAATGCTTCTGGCGTGCTCGGTGCCATGGAAGCCTTGCGATCGAAGCTGCCCGTCACGGCACAAGCCGTGCGCAACGGACTGGCGCTGGTGGAGCTGCCAGGGCGTTTCCAGATCGTGCCCGGCACGCCCACCCTGGTGCTGGACGTGGCGCACAACCCGCATTCGGTGGCGGCGCTCACCGAAAACCTCGACGCCATGGGCTTCTACCCCACCACCCACGCCGTGTTCGGCGCCATGGCCGACAAGGACCTGGGCGCCATGGTCGAGCGCATCGCGCCGCTGATCGACCGCTGGTACCTGACCGACCTGCCGCTGCCCCGGGCCAGCACCGCCGCAGCCCTGGCCGAGACCCTGAAAACCCATCCCGCCACGGCAAAAAGCACAGTGGCGGGTTGCCACGCCAGCCCCATGGAGGCCCTGCAGGCGGCGGTGTCCCAGGCGGACCCCGCTGATAGAATCGTGGTCTTCGGATCGTTCTTCACCGTGGGGGGTGTTCTGCAGGACGGTGTGCCCCGCTTGTCGGCCAAACACCTGCCCTCCTGACCCTCCGCCCAAGCTTTCCCGACCGTCCCTGTGTCGCGCCCCTCGCCAGGCCTTCTTTGGCGCAATGGTTCCCACCCGAATGTTCAAATCCCGTTCAGGCTCACAGGGCAATCCATCGACACCTCCGCCGCAGAGCATTGACGCCGTGCGTCGCCGCGCGCGCCACCGCTTGATCGGTGCCAGCGTGCTGGTGCTGCTGGGCGTGCTGGGTTTCCCGCTGCTCTTCGACACGCAACCGCGCCCGATTTCAGTCGACATCCCGATCGAGATTCCGGCCAAAAACACGCCCCCTCCCGGCGTCAAGGCGCCCGTGACGGCAACTGCACCGCCCGTCGTCGCTGCAGCACCTGCTGCAGCCAAGCCACCTGCCCCCAGTGTCGAAGCTCGCGAAACCCTCGGTGCGCGCGAAGAGGTGGTTGAGGCGGCACCAGCGCCCAAACCCGCCGCCGAACCGGCCAAGACCCCCGCTGCGCCATCCGACGCCGAGCGCGCTCGCGCCCTGCTCGAAAACAAGACCGCAACTGCGCCATCGGCTGCGCCAGTCACCGGTGCGGCGGAGCGCGTGGTGGTGCAGGTGGGGGCGTTCTCTGAAGAAGCCGGTGCCCGCTCGGTGCGTCAGAAACTTGAAGCCGCCGGGCTGAAGACCTACACCCACGTAGCCGAAACTTCCGACGGGCGCCGCATCCGCGTGCGTCTGGGGCCGTATGCCAGCCGTGCCGAGGCCGACAAGGCCGCCGCCCGCGTGAAGGCCCTGGGGCTGCCCGCGGCCATCCTCACGCTGTGAGGGGCCAACGGATGATGCTTGCATGGTGTTGACGGATTGGCTGCTGCTGGCGGTGTTGTTGTTGTCGGTGTTGCTGGGTGCGTGGCGTGGGCTGGTCTACGAGGTGCTGTCGGTGGCGGGCTGGGTGGCGGCGTTCGTGCTCGCGCAGGCCTGTGCCGATGAGGTGGCCGCCGCGCTGCCTCTGGACGGCATGTCGCCGCCAATTCAGTTGGCCGCAGGCTTCGTGCTGGTGTTCATCGCAGTGGCGTTCGCGGGTGGGCTGCTCGCGTGGATGGTGAAGAAGCTGGTGGCGTCGGTCGGCTTGCGGCCGGTGGACCGGATTCTGGGTAGCGCCTTTGGTCTGGCGCGTGGCGTGGTGATGCTGCTCGCGTTGGCCGTGGTGGTGAGCATGTCGCCCATGCGGGATGCGCAGTGGTGGCAGGACTCGGCGGTGGCCGATGTGCTGGTCTCTACGCTGCACGCCCTCAAGCCCTTGTTACCCGGGCCCGTGGCCCGATATATCGCTTGAACAGCGTTTGAGTTTTTACTGAGGATCGAAACATGTGTGGAATCGTGGGCGTGGTCAGCAAAACGCCGGTCAACCAGCTGATTTACGACGCCTTGCTGCTGCTGCAGCACCGCGGCCAGGATGCGGCGGGCATCGTCACCCAACAGGGTCGCAAGTTTTTCATGCACAAGGCCAAGGGCATGGTGCGCGATGTGTTTCGCACCCGCAACATGCGTTCACTGCCCGGCATCTGCGGGCTGGGCCAGGTGCGCTACCCCACAGCCGGCAACGCCTACAGCGAAGAAGAGGCACAGCCTTTCTACGTGAATGCGCCGTTTGGTCTGGTGCTGGTGCACAACGGCAACCTGACCAACGCCCATGCGCTGAAGCAGGAGCTGTTCCAGACCGACCACCGCCACATCAACACCGAGAGCGACTCCGAGGTGCTGCTCAACGTGCTGGCGCACGAGCTGGAGAAGGTCACGCGCGGCATCACTCTGAAGCCGGCCGACGTGTTTGCCGCCGTGCGCGGCGTGCATCAGCGCGTCAAGGGTTCGTATGCCGTGGTGGCGTTGATCGCCGGTCATGGCCTGCTGGCCTTTCGCGACCCGTTCGGCATTCGCCCGCTGTGCGTGGGCCACAACGACCAGGGCGGCGTGATGGTGGCCAGCGAATCGGTGGCACTCGAAGGCAACGGCTTCGAGCTCGACCGCGACGTGCTCCCCGGCGAAGCGGTGTTCGTCGACATGGACGGCAAGATGCAGTTTCAGCAGTGCGCCGACAAGACCAGCCACAACCCGTGCATCTTCGAATACGTGTACCTGGCCAGGCCCGACTCGGTGCTGGACGGCATTTCGGTCTACCAGGCCCGCCTGAACATGGGCGTGACCCTGGCCAAGCGCGTGGTGTCCACCGTGCCGCCGAGCGAAATCGACGTGGTCATCCCCATCCCGGAATCGTCGCGCCCCAGCGCCATGGAGCTGGCCCAGTTGCTTGGCCTGCCGTACCGCGAAGGTTTTGTGAAAAACCGCTACGTGGGCCGCACCTTCATCATGCCGGGGCAGGGTGTGCGCAAGAAGTCGGTACGCCAGAAGCTCAACGTGATCGGCAGCGAGTTCAAGGGCCGCAACGTGCTGCTGGTGGACGACTCCATCGTGCGCGGCACCACCAGCCGCGAGATCGTACAGATGGCGCGTGATGCAGGTGCCCGCAAGGTGTACCTGGCCAGCGCCGCGCCACCGGTGCGCTACCCCAACGTTTACGGCATCGACATGCCCACGCCCGACGAACTCGTGGCGCACAACCGCACTGTCGATGAGGTCCGCGAGAGCATCGGTTGCGATGCCTTGATCTACCAGGATGTGGACGCGATGAAGCAGGCCATCGGCTCGCTCAACCCCAAGCTTGCTGGTTTTGATGCGTCGTGTTTCGACGGTGTGTACGTCACCGGTGACATCACGCTCGAAGACATCGCGCGCCTGAATGCCGGGCGCGACCTGAGCGAAGAGGGCGAAGAAGACACCTCGCGTCTGGCGCTGCCCAATGCACAGATCGCCTGAAGGCCGGAGCCCATGAGCGAACAGAAGAAACCGACCCTGCACCGCGACACGCTCGCCGTGCGTGAGGCCGTCGAACGCAGCCAGTACGGCGAGAACTCCGAAGCCCTGTACCTCACGAGCGGTTATGTGCAGCCCAGCGCCGAAGCGGGCGCGCGCCGCTTTGCCGGTGACGAAGAAGGCTTCACCTACGGCCGCTACGGCAATCCCACGGTAGCCAGTTTCGAGCAGCGCCTGGCCGCGCTCGAAGGCGCCGAGGCCTGCATCTCCACCGCCTCGGGCATGTCGGCCATCCTCATGATGTGCATGGGCCTGCTCAAGGCCGGCGATCACGTGATCTGTTCGCATTCCATGTTCGGCTCCACGATCAAGCTGATCGGCACCGATCTGGCCAAGTTCGGCGTCGAATCCAGCTTCCTGTCGCAGACCGATGTGGCCGCGTGGAAGGCCGCCGTCAAGCCGAACACTCGGCTGCTGTTCGCCGAGACGCCGACCAACCCGTTGACCGAGGTGTGCGACATCCGCGCGCTGGCCGACATCGCTCACGGTGCAGGCGCGCTGCTGTGCGTGGACAACTGCTTCGCCACACCGGCCCTGCAGCGCCCCATGACGCTGGGCGCCGACATCGTCATGCACTCGGGCACCAAGTACCTGGATGGCCAGGGCCGCGTGATGGCCGGCGCCCTCTGCGCCAGCCAGGAACTGGTGACCAAGACCTTCCTGCCGGTGCTCAAGAGCGCGGGCATGACGCTGGCGCCGTTCAACGCTTGGGTCGTGCTCAAGGGCCTGGAAACGCTGGACATCCGCATGCGCGCCCAATCGGCCAATGCCCTGGCGCTGGCGCAGTGGCTGCAGGACCACCCCTCCGTGGCCCGCGTGTATTACCCCGGCCTGGCGAGCCATCCGCAGCACGCGCTGGCTATGGCGCAGCAAGCGGGCTGCGGTGGCGCGGTGCTGTCCTTCGAGGTGAAGGCAGCCGACCCCGAACAGGCCCGCGCGCGCGCCTTCCACGTGCTCGACTCGCTGCAGGTCATGTCGCTCTCCACCAACCTGGGCGATACCAAGACGCTGCTGGCGCATCCCGCGAGCACCTCACACGGTCGCCTGACCGAAGCGCAACGCCAGACGGCGGGCGTGGTGCAGGGGCTGATCCGCGTGGCCGTGGGGCTTGAGCATCTTGGCGATATCCAGGCCGACCTTGACCGTGGCCTTTCTACCTTCTGACATGTCCGCACCCATCCGCACCCGCATCGCTCCGTCTCCCACCGGCTTTCTTCACCTGGGCACGGCCCGCACCGCGCTCTATTCGTGGGCCTATGCGCGCCACCATGGCGGTGAGTTCGTGCTGCGCATCGAGGACACCGACGTGGCCCGCTCCACGCAGGATTCGACCGACCAGATCCTTGCTTCGATGCACTGGCTTGGCCTCGACTACGACGAAGGCCCGATCTACCAGATGCAGCGCCTGGAGCGCTACCGCGAAGTGATCGCGCAGATGCTCGCGGCCGGCACGGCTTATCACTGCTACTGCACCCCGGCCGAGCTCGAAGAAATGCGTGAAGCGCAGCGCGCGCGCGGCGAGAAGACCCTGTACGACCGCCGTTGGCGTCCCGAGCCGGGCAAGGTGCTGCCATCCGTGCCCGAAGGTGTGCCGCCCGTGGTGCGTTTCTGCAATCCGCCCGCAGGCGACGTGACGTGGAACGACCTCGTCAAGGGCGAGATCACCATCAACAACCGCGAGATCGACGATCTGATCATCCTGCGGCCCGACGGTGTGCCCACCTACAACTTCGCGGTGGTGGTCGACGACTGGGACATGAGCATCACGCACGTGTTCCGCGGCGATGAGCACATCAACAACACGCCGTGGCAGATCAACATCTTCCGCGCACTCGGCGCACCTCTGCCTGCCTTCGGCCATGTGCCGGTGATCCTGGGCGACGACGGGCAGAAGCTCTCCAAGCGCCGCGGCGCCGTGAGCGTCACCGCCTATGAAGAGAATGGTTACCTGCCCGAAGCGATGCTGAACTACCTCGCGCGCCTCGGCTGGAGCCATGGCGACGAGGAGCTGTTCACGCGCGAGCAGATGGTGAGCTGGTTCGACGGTTCGCACCTGTCGAAGAGCCCGGCCCAGTGGGATGCGGCAAAGCTCTCCTGGGTCAATGCGCAGTACATCAAGGCCAAGCCCGACGACGCGCTCGCGCCGCTTGTCGCCGTGCAGCTGAAGAAGCGCGGCATCGATGCCGACGATCGCCTTCCCGCGATCTGCGCGCTCTTCAAGGACCGTTGCGAGACCACGGTTGCATTGGCCGACTGGGCTGCCGCGTTCTACGCCGACATCACGCCCAATGCCGACGAACGCGCCCTGCACGTGACCGACGCCGTGCGCCCCGTGCTGGCCACCCTCGTGGACAAGCTCGTGGCTTGCAGCTGGGACAAGCCCGGCATTTCGTCGGCCATCAAGGAAGTGCTGGCGGCCCATGGCCTGAAGATGCCGCAACTGGCCATGCCGGTGCGCGTGCTGGTGATGGGCACGGCCCAGA
>NZ_JADMJO010000053.1 GCF_018780385.1 Hydrogenophaga sp.
CGTTGGACTCCATGTCCATCTGCTGCACGAAGGGCGTGAAGCGCGCCAGCCGCGAAGCGTAGGGCACGATGAGGTGTGTGGGCAACCGCAGGAAGTTGCGGTTCCAGATGCCGTTGAGCGCGAGCTGCATGGGCAGGTTGTGCGCCGGCAATGCGGTGCAGAAGTGCTCGTCCATGGCGCGCGCCCCGGCCAGGAAGGCGCGGAAGTTCTCCGGCCCGATGGCGATGGCCAGGGGCAGGCCGAGCGCCGACCACACGGAGTAACGCCCACCCACCCAGTCCCAGAACAGGAAGGTGCGCTCGGGGGGATAGCCGAGCTTGGCCGACTGCGCAGGGCTGGCGGTGATGGCGACCAGGTGTTTTGACAGGTCTTGCGGCGGGCAGCCTTGGTCGGTCAACCAGCGTTGGGCGCTGGCGGCGTTGGTCAGCGTTTCCTGGGTGGTGAAGGTTTTGCTGGAGACCACGAGGATGGTGCGTTTGGCGTCGAGCCCGCGCAGCACGCTCCACAGTGCCCAGGCGTCCGGGTTGGAGACGCAGTGCACGCGGATGCCGGGCACGGCGGGGGCGGCCAGGTGCGCCAGCGCGTCGATCGCCATGCGCGGACCGAGGTCGGAGCCACCGATGCCGATGTTCACCACGTCGGTGATGGTTTCGCCGGAGAAGCCGAGCACGGCACCGGCGTTGAGCGCCTGGGCGAAGTCGCAGACCCGCGCCAGCTCACGGTGCACATCGGCCTGCACGGCGTTGCCCCAGGGGCCGGCGTGCAGCGGGTCGCCGCGCAGCGCCACGTGCAGCACAGGGCGGTCCTCGGTGGTGTTGATCGTGTCGCCACGGAACATGGCATCGCGCTGCGCCGCCAGGTCGGATTGTTCGGCCAGCGCGAGCAGGGCCTGCTGGATGGCAGGCGTGGTGCGCTGGCGGCTGGCGTCGAGCGTGATGCCCGCGGCGGTCGTGCTCATGCGTTGGGCACGGTGCGGGTCGGTGAGCAGTTCGCGCAGGTGCGGCGTGGGACTGGCGGCCAGCGTCTGCAGCTGTGACCAGGCGGGCAGGGTGGTGGGCAGTTTCATGTGAGACGTTTCCCTTTCAGTTCGGCGCAGCCATCGCGGTGGCCTCGCGCGCCAGCCGCGTGATGCCGGCCCAGTCACCGTTGCGCAGGAGATCGGACGGCGTGAGCCAGGAACCACCGGCCATGGCCACATTGGGCAGTTTCAGGAAGTCGCGCAGATTCTCCACGCTCACGCCGCCGGTGGGGCAAAAGCGCACGTCGGGCAGCGGCGCGCCCAGCGCCTTGAGCATGCCCAGGCCACCGGCCTGCGAGGCGGGAAAAAGCTTCATCAAGGTGAAGCCGTGGTCGCGCGCGCGCATGACTTCGCTGGGCGTCATCACGCCGGGGATGAAGGGCAGCCTGGCCTCGCGCACGGCGTGCACGAGTTCGTCGGTGCAGCCGGGCGACAAGGCAAAGGTGGCGCCCGCGGCCATCACCTGCTTGACCTCGGCCACGCGCGTGACGGTGCCCGCCCCCAGGTGCATCTTCGGCACGGCGCGCGCCACCGCCTCAATGGCCTGCAGTGCCACGCCGGAGCGCAAGGTGATCTCCATCACGTCGATGCCGCCTTCGAGCAAGGCGTGGGCGAGTGGCACGGCGTGGGCTGCGTCGTTGAGCACGATCACCGGGACGACGCGGGAGGTGAAGGTGGGGCGGGTGAAGCAGGTGGTGGTCATGTTGTTCCTTGTGTTCAGCCAAACAGCGGCGAAGCACCGAGCTCGGCCACGCTGGCGTGCTGGCGGAACATGGCGAACAGTTCGCGTCCGGTGCCGTGCTGGTTGGCGCTGAGGTCGGGGTGGTGGAGTTCCCGCGCGTTGAAGGTGGCGACATCCACCTCCAGTTCGAGCACGCCGCGCTCGCAGTCCAGCGTGATCCAGTCGCCGTCTTTCACGCGGGCGATCGGGCCGTTGGCCAGCGCCTCGGGGCTGAGGTGGATGGCCGCGGGCACCTTGCCGGAGGCGCCCGACATGCGGCCGTCGGTGACGAGCGCCACCTTGAAGCCCTTGTCTTGCAGCACGGCCAGCGGTGGCGTGAGCTTGTGGAGTTCGGGCATGCCGTTGGCGCGCGGTCCCTGGTAGCGCACCACCGCGATGAAGTCGCGTTCGAGCTGGCCGGCGTTGAACAGGGCCAGCAGGTCCTGCTGGTCGCTCACCACCACGGCCTGGGCGCGCACCACGCGGTGCTCGGGCTTGACGGCCGAGACCTTCACCACGCTGCGGCCCAGGTTGCCCTGCAGCAGGCGCAGGCCGCCGTCGGCGCTGAAGGGCTCGGCCACCGGGCGCACCACCGAGGTGTCGCCGCTCAGCATGGGTACGGGTCGCCACGCCAGCTGGCCATCGTCCAGCCAGGGCTCCTGCGTGTAGGCCTGCAAGCCGTGACCCATGACCGTGGCCACATCGGCGTGCAGCAGGCCGGCGTCCAGCAACTGCCGCATGAGGTAGCCCATGCCGCCTGCGGCGTGGAAGTGGTTCACGTCGGCGCTGCCGTTGGGGTAGACACGCGCCAGCAGCGGGATCACGTGCGAGAGCTCGGCGAAGTCGTCCCAGTCCACCAGCACGCCGGCGGCGCGCGACATGGCCACGAGGTGCAGCGTGTGGTTGGTCGATCCGCCGGTGGCGAGCAGGCCGATGATGCCGTTGACCAGGGTCTTCTCGGTCACGATGTCGGCCATGCAGATGGCGGCTTCGCCGGTGCGCCCGGTGTTGACCAACGAGCGCTTCACCGCCTCGGCAGTGAGCGCGTCGCGCAGCGGTGTGCCGGGGTTCACGAAGGAAGCACCGGGCAGGTGCAGGCCCATGATCTCCATCAGCATCTGGTTGCTGTTGGCGGTGCCGTAGAAGGTGCAGGTGCCGGGGCTGTGGTACGCCTGCGACTCCGATTCGAGCAGCGCCTCACGCCCCACCAGGCCCTGCGCGTACTGCTGGCGCACCTTGGCCTTGGCGTCGTTGGAGAGGCCCGAGGTCATGGGGCCGGCGGGCACGAAGACGTTGCTGAGGTGGCCGAACTGCAGCGCGCCCATGAAGAGGCCGGGCACGATCTTGTCGCAGATGCCGAGGAAGAGCGCGGCGTCGAACACGTTGTGCGAGAGCGCCACCGCGGTGGACAGGGCAATCACGTCGCGCGAGAACAGCGAGAGCTCCATGCCGGCGGCGCCCTGGGTGACGCCGTCGCACATGGCGGGCACGCCGCCGGCCACCTGCACCGTCACGCCCAGCCCGTGGGCGATGGAGCGTATCTGCTGCGGGTAGGTCTCGTAGGGCTGGTGGGCCGAGAGCATGTCGTTGTAGGCGGTGACGATGCCGATGTGCGGCGCGCGCTCCGCGTGGATCTTGAGTTTGTCGGCCGCCGGCAGCGCGGCCGTGGTGTGGGCCATGTTGGCGCAGCCCATGCCGGTGCGTTGCGTGCCGCTCTTGCGCTGTGCGTCCATGGAGGCCAGGTAGGCGGCGCGTGTGGTGGCGCTGCGTTCGATGATGCGGTCGGTGACGCGTTGCAGCGTCGGGTGCAGTGTGGTCATGATGTCTCCGATTCAGTTCAAGTAAACACCGCGGAACCGGCTTTGCCGGGCCGCAGGTGTTGCCCCCTTGAGAGGGGATGCGGCTACACGCAGTGAGCAAGCGACGGGGGTGTTCATGTTCATATCCGGGTCAGGCCATCCAGATGCTCACGGGCGTCTGGTGCTGGTTGAGGATGAGGGACACCGGCAAGGATTCGTCGGCGCCGAGGCGGGCTTGCTGGAACACGGCCAGCTTGCTGGCGCCACTGATGGACAACGCGAGTTCACGCGTGGCCAGCAGGGCGGGCAGGGTGAGGGTCAGGCGCGCATGGGGCGCGGTGGCCGGGCGCACCCAGGCCACCGGGCCGCTGCTGTGCAGGGCCTGGCGCAGGCCGGGTGCGCCGGGGAAGAGCGAAGCGGTGTGGCCGTCTTCGCCCATGCCGAGCACCGCCATGTCCATGGGCCAGGGCTGGGTGGCCAGTCGCCGGTTGGCGGCATCGACGAGCCGGTCCAGAGCCGCGTCGTCCAGGGTGTCTGGCAGCGTGTCGAAGAACGGCACGAAGGTGGCGGCCGCAGCCGCGTCCTGCAGCAAGTGCTGGCGCACCAGCGCGGTGTTGCTCTCGGTGTGGTCGTGTGGCACGCAGCGCTCGTCCACCAGCAGCACGGTCACGCGCGGCCATTCGAGGGGCAGCACGCGCAGTGCTTCAAACAGCGCGATCGGTGACTTGCCGCCCGAGACCGCCAGCACCGCGTGGCCGCGCAGGTTGATGGCGGCGTGCAGGCGCTCGGCGATGGCGTCGGCCAGTTGCCAGGCCAGTTCGGCCGTGGAGTTGCACACGTGTTCGCTCATGATTCCTCGACCCAGGCGGAATTCTCCCGGGCCATCAGGGCCGACGAGGCGGCCGGGCCCCAGCTGCCGGCGGTGTAGGCCTTGGGTTTTTCATTCAGGTTCTTCCAGCCGTCCAGGATGGGCTCGACCCAGGTCCATGCGGCTTCCAGTTCATCGCGGCGCATGAAGTGGGTGAGGCGGCCTTTGATCACGTCCATGAGCAAGCGCTCGTAGGCCTCGGCGCGGCGTGCGCTGAAGGCGGATTCGAGGTCGAGGTTCAGGCTCACCGGGCGCAGGCGCATGCCGCTGCCGGGCTCTTTGGCCATCATCTGCAGTTGCACGTGTTCTTCGGGTTGCAGGCGGATCATCAGGCGGTTGACCGGCTGGCGCGGCGCATCCGGAAAGATGGTGTAAGGCAGGTCGGCGAACTCGATCACGATCTCCGAGCGGCGCTCGGCCATGCGCTTGCCGGTGCGCAGGAAGATCGGGATGTTGGCCCAGCGCCAGTTGTTGATGTGGGCGCGCAGCGCCACGAAGGTCTCTGTGGTGCTGTCGGGCGGCACGTTGTCCTCTTGCAGGTAGCCCACGGCCTTGTCGCCGTTGGCGCTGCCCGCGGTGTACTGGCCGCGCACCGTGTCGCGCGCCACATCGGCCACGGTGAGCGGGCGCAGCGAGCGCAGCACCTTGAGTTTTTCGTCGCGCACGGCGTCCGGGTCGAGCGAGACCGGCGGCTCCATCGCCACGATGCACAGCAATTGCAACAGGTGGTTCTGCAGCATGTCGCGCAATGCACCGGTGCCGTCGTAGAAGCCGGCGCGGCTGCCCACGCCCACCGATTCGGCCACCGTGATCTGCACGCTCTTGATGAAGGGGCTGCGCCAGAGGGGCTCGAAGATGGTGTTGCCGAAGCGCAGCACCATCAGGTTCTGCACGGTTTCCTTGCCCAGGTAGTGGTCGATGCGGAAGGTTTGCGCTTCGGTGAAATGACGGCCGACTTCTTCATTGATCTGGCGCGCCGACGCCAGGTCGTGGCCGAGCGGTTTTTCGAGCACCACGCGCGAGCGGGCATCGATCAGGTTGGCGCTGGCCAGGTGGGCGCAGATGCCGGTGAACAGCGTGGGCGCGGTGGCCAGGTAGTACACGCGGTCGGAACCGTTCTGCAGCGCCGCGCCGAGCGCCGCGAAATCGCCTGGCTGGGTCGCGTCCAGACACACATAGGCCAGCCGGTCCTTGAAGGCGGTCCAGGCCGCGTCTTCCAGTGCCTCGGGTTCGATGAAGCCGCGCACCTTGTCGTCGATGAAGGCGGTGAAGGTGCCGCGGTCCCAGTCCTGACGGCCCAGCGCCAGAATGCGCGTGGCCTCGGGCAGGTTGTGGTGCAGGTGCGCCATGTAGAGCGCGGGCAGCAGCTTGCGCACCGAGAGGTCGCCCGCGCCACCGAAGATCACCAGGTCGAGCGGGCCCGGGGGGGTGGAAGAAGCTGCGGCGGCGGTGGGGCTTGAGGTGACCATGGATCTAATTAAGTTACTTCAGAATCTGGATCGTAATGTAATTAAGTTACATCGCGGGTACAGGATGCCTGCGCCGGCTGGCGAGGCCACGGAGGCGTTGCCTCCACCTTAACCGCCCAACCGGCGCGTGCCCAGTCAGAGGGCGCGAAAAACCGGTGGATGGGCGGTGGTGCGGGCCACCACCTCGGGCAGGCTGGGTGGTGTGCAGCCGGTCTGCATCACGCACAGGCTGGCGCTGGCCACGGCGTGGGCCAGCAGGTGTTGTGCGTCACTGGCGTTCAGCCGCAGTTCATCGGCGTGTGCGCTGCGTTGCAGCGCGGGGCGCTGGAGCAGGGCCACCAGCAGGCCGGCCAGGAAGCAGTCACCTGCGCCCACGGTGTCCACCACCGTCACCGGGGTCGACTCGGCACAGTGCCAGGCGTGGCCGTCGCGCGCCAGCAGCACCGCGCCGCCCGCGCCCAGCGTGAGGGCGAGCCATTGAGCACGTGTGCCGGCCAACAGCGCGCTCGCCTTGGCGAGGGCGTCGCCACCCGGCACGCCCAGCGTGTCGAGATCGTCGTCGCTCACCTTGATGAGGTGGGCTTGCTGGAGGGCCGCCATCACGCTGCTGCGGTAGGCGCTCATGTCCGGCACGATGGCCGGGCGCAGGTTCGCGTCCACCACCACCAGCCGCCCCGCCGCGCGCTGGGCCTGCAGCCAGGGCAGGTACTTCGCGCTGTCCTCGGCCACCAGGGCCAGGCAGCCGGTGACGGCGATGCGCAGGTCAGGCAGACCCGGGGGGGCTTCGCAGGCGGCAATGAGACCGGGCGCCGACACCTGCCGGTCGGCCACGCCCTCGCGGTAAAAGCTGTAGCTGGCCTTGCCCTGTGCGTCCAGGCCCACCACCGCGAGTGATGTGGGCTCGTGCACGGGCTGCGGCTGTGCCAGGGCCACGCCGGCCTGCGCCATGCCCTCGGCCAGCAGGCGACCGAAGCGATCGCCCGCGAGCGGATTGAGGTAGAGCGTGCCCACGCCTTGCAGGCCGAGCGCGCGGGTGAGGTTGTAAACGGCGCCACCCGCGCAAGGACGCAAACGACCGTCGGCGTCCTCGATCAGGTCGATGAGCGCTTCGCCTGCGGTGGCGACTTTCAGGGTGGCCGGGGGAGTAGGGAAAACCATAACTAAATCCAGTTGATTTATTAACCTGACTCGAAATATAGTTCAAGCACACCGCAACGGGCCTCGTGAAAACCCCAAGTGTCTGGCGGCGTGATCCCTGAGACTTCCTTTCCACCTGAGGAGACCAACATGAACTTCCGCGCATCCAAACTCGCATCGTCCGCCTGTGCCTTTTCCGTGTTTGCGCTGGCCGCATCGCTGGCCCATTCGCAGGCCCAGCCCGTCATCGGCCTGATCACCAAGACGGATTCCAATCCCTTCTTCGTGAAGATGAAAGAGGGCGCCGACGCCGAAGCGAAGAAGCTCGGCGCCAAGCTGCTGTCGGCCGCCGGCAAGACCGATGGTGACAACGCTGGCCAGGTGACGGCCATGGAAAACATGATCGCCGGTGGCGCCAAGACCATCTTGATCACACCCAGCGATGCCAAGGCCATCATCCCCGCCATCAAGCGCGCGCAGTCGCAAGGTGTGATGGTGATCGCACTCGACAGCCCGACCGATCCAGCCAGCGCGGTCGACGGCTTGTTTGCCACCGACAACTTCAAGGCCGGCGTGTTGATCGGCCAGTACGCGAAAGCCGCCCTCGGCGGCAAGGCCCCGGTGATCGCCACGCTCGACCTGTTCCCCGGCCACCCGGTGGGCGCCCAACGCCACAACGGTTTCCTCCATGGCTATGGCCTGAAGTCGCTGGATGCCAAGAGCAACGACCTGGCCAAGCCGGCCGAAGTGGTGTGCATGGCTGACAGCTTCGGTGACGCCGCCAAGGGCCAGACCGGCATGGAAAACTGCCTGCAGAAGAACCCGGCCATCAACGTGGTCTACACGATCAACGAACCCGCCGCCGCTGGCGCCTACAAGGCGCTCAAGGCCGCCGGCAAGGACAAGGACGTGGTCATCGTCTCGGTGGACGGCGGTTGCGCCGGCATCAAGGACGTGGGCACCGGCGTGATCGCCGCGACCTCGCAGCAGTACCCGCTGCGCATGGCCGCCATGGG
>NZ_JADMJO010000159.1 GCF_018780385.1 Hydrogenophaga sp.
CCGAATTCGCTGGCCCTTCGGGCACGCTGCGTTGCTCGGATCGCCCGGGGTGCGCGCAAACTTGTCCGCTTCGCGTCCTTCGGACATGCGCGCCCCTGATCCGGGCGCTCCTGCGCTACTCGCCAGCGAATGACGGCGCAAGCGGGGAGCAAGACACGCGGGCCTGAAAGGTAGTCCGCTCCCGCCCCCGTCTTTTGCCGTGTGGCCGGGCCGAGACCCGGCTCGCCACGACAGAAAAAATCTCACTTCAAACGAGAAGAAGGCGAACAGGAAACAAACCCATACCGCTCACAAAAAGGACTCCCCAAAACCGGCAGCCAGGCAGGCACATCGTGAAACTCCCGCGCGACCTCCGCCAGCACCCCATCGCGATACGCCTGGAAGCGGAACCCCACCCCATCCACCGCGAAGAACGGCACGCCCTCCACCTCGAAGCGCTTCACATTCACACGGTCGAAGTAAGGCGCGAACTCGGCCAGCACCGGCTCGTCGTACAGGAACACCCGGATCGGCTTGCCGTCGTACACCCGGAAGTCCACGATCTGATCGTCTTGCCGTGCGTGGTGGCGGCCCACGCCGAACACCGGCACATACGCGCCGTGGTGAAACGCCAGCATGCCCGCCGGGTTGTAGGTGCGCGCCATCAGCGTGGCGTCGACCGGCATGTCTTGCTTCAGCGCGGCCACCACCGCGGGCGTCTCGCGCAGGAAGACAGCTCGGTCGTAAATCTTCAAGGGTTGCCACCAGGCCAACGGCGCCCATGCAATGGCCGCGACCACCAGCAGATGCGGCACGGAGAGGGCCACCGTCCAGTTCAGCGCGCTGCGCAACGGCCTGGCCTCAAGCCGCATTCCGGCCCACACCACAAACACCGGCACGAAACCCAGCACCCAGTGCAGGCCGATCGTGCGGCGCGTGCTCAGCAACGCAAACACCAGGATGGGAAACAGCCACAGCACCGCGAGCGTGGTGCGCGTGGTGGCCGAGGTGCCCGGGGCCGCTCGCGAGGTGACACCGCGCCACAGCAACCAGGGCGTGAGCAGGTAAACCGCCATGCCCACGTACACGCCGAAGGTCTTGAACGACCAGGCCGAACCTTCGTTGCGGTTGAACACGTTGAACATCACGTTGGTCCAGCCGTGCGTGGCGTTGAAGGCCACGTTGAGCCCGATCGACGGGAGCGCCAGCGTGAAGATCAGGAACGGCGCCCACCAGCGCTCGCGCCGCCAGCCGAAACAGTGGGCCGCGTAGGCAAAGCCCAGCAGCGCCGCGAAGTATTTGGAGAGAAACGCCAGGCCCAGGAACAAGCCCGCCAGTGCGTACCAGGGCACGCTGCGCGTGGCGCTGGTGTCGGCGCGCAGGTAGGCCCAGGCCGAGAGCGCCATGAAGAAGATCAGCGGCGTGTCGGTGGTCACCAGCACGAACATCCA
>NZ_JADMJO010000161.1 GCF_018780385.1 Hydrogenophaga sp.
ACGCCTTCAGCTACCACATGACCTCGGGCACCTTCATCCTCAAGTACGGCGCGCACGCGGTCGGCTGCACGGTGTTCCCGGCCGGCACCGGCCAGACCGAGCAGCAACTGCAGGCGATTGCCGGCCTCAAGCCCGAGGCCTACACCGGCACGCCCAGCTTCCTGCGCATCCTTGTCGAAAAGGCACAGGCCAACGGCGTCGACATCGGCAGCCTGCACAAGGCCGCGGTGGGCAGCGAGGCCCTGCCCCCCAGCCTGCGCGACTGATTCGCCGAGCGCGGCGTGGCGGTCTACCAGAGCTACGCCACCGCCGACCTGGGCCTGGTCGCCTACGAAATCCATGCGCGCGAGGGCCTGGTCATCGACGGCGAGGTGGGCGAACTGGTGGTCACCACGCTCAACCCGGCCTACCCGCTGATCCGCTTCGGCACCGGCGACCTCTCCGCCATCCTGCCCGGCGCCTGCCCGACCGGCCGCACGGCCCCGCGCATCAAGGGCTGGATGGGCCGCGCCGACCAGACCACCAAGGTGCGCGGCATGTTCGTGCACCCCTCCCAGGTGGCCGACATCGCCAGGCGCTTCCCGCAGGTGCAGAAGGCCTGGCTGGTGGTCAGCGGCGAAATGGCCAACGACCAGATGTGCCTGCAGGTCGAGGCCAGCGAGGTGGACGGTGACCTGCGCGAGCGCATCGAGACCGCGGTGCGCGATGTGACCAAATTGCGCGGCCAGGTCGAGGCGGTGAAACCGGGCAGCCTGCCCAACGACGGCAAGACCATCGAAGACTGCCGCAGCTGTGCCTGAAGACCAAGATCGAGTACGCGATCCACATTCGACCGTACCATACGTACCATCAGCCCCTGAGCGCTCGCTGCGCCACCGGATCGCCCGGGGTCAGCCGTTCCGCGTTCGAAGGCCGCGCAACCTCTGTACGAAGCTGATCACCTCTCCCATGATCCCGCGCCGGAAGGTCAGCACGCAGACCACGAAGATCAGGCCCGTGACCATGGTGACCGAGTCGCCCAGGGTGTTGAACCAGTCGATGCCCGTGAGGCGCGCCAGCAGGCGGCCGAACTCGCCGATCTTGTTCTCGAGCACCACCACCACGGTGGCGCCGAGCAGCGGCCCCGACAGCGTGCCCAGGCCGCCGACCAGCGTCATCAGGATCACCTGGCCCGAAGCGCTCCAGTGCACGTCCGACAGCGTGGCAAAGCCCAGCACCAGCGTCTTGAGCGAGCCCGCGAGGCCCGACAGCGCGGCCGAAATCACAAAGGCCAGCAGCTTGTAGCGGCTCACGTCGTAGCCCAGCGAGAGAGCGCGCGGCTCGTTCTCCTTGATGCCCTTGAGCACCTGGCCAAAAGGCGAACGCACGGTGCGCGCGATCAGCAGGAAGGAAGCGACCACGATCACCAGCAACACGTAGTACATCGTGATGTCGTTGCGCAGGTCGATCAGGCCGAACAGCTGGCCGCGCGGCACGCCTTGCAGACCATCCTCGCCGCCGGTGAACTTGGCCTGGAGCGCTATGAAGAACACCATCTGCGCCAGCGCCAGCGTGATCATCGCGAAGTAGATCCCCTGGCGGCGGATGGCCAGCAGACCGAAGACCCAACCGAGCAGGGCGCCGGCCAGCGTGCCCGCGGCCAGGCCGAGTTCGGGCGTCAGGCCCCAGACCTTCATCGCATGGCCTGCTACGTAGGCCGAGCCGCCGAGAAAGGCCGCGTGGCCGAAGGACAGCAGGCCGGTGTAACCAAGCAGCAGGTTGAAGGCCGAGGCGAACAGCGCGAAGCACATCAGCTTCATCACGAACACCGGGTAAGCGCCGACGAAGGGCGCCACGACAAGCGCTATCAGCAATAGCACGTAGACAACGGGTGTGATTTTTCTCATGGCTCTGTGCATCGGTTCCGTGTCATTTCTCTTTGCCGAACAGGCCGGTCGGTCGGATGAGCAGCACGATCACCATGACCACGAAGACGACCGTCGACGAGGCTTCGGGATAGACCACCTTGGTCAGGCCTTCGATGACACCGAGCCCGAGCCCGGTCAGGATCGCGCCCATGATCGAACCCATGCCACCGATCACGACGATCGCGAACACGACGATGATCAGGTTTTGCCCCATCAATGGGGACACCTGGATCACCGGCGCGGCCAGCACACCCGCAAAGGCCGCGAGTGCGACGCCGAATCCATAGGTGAGCGTGATCATCAGCGGTACGTTGACGCCGAAGGCCTCCACCAGCCGCGGGTTCTCTGTGCCGGCGCGCAGGTAAGCGCCGAGCCGGGTCTTCTCAATCACGAACCAAGTCGTGAAGCAGATGCTCAGCGAGGCCACCACCACCCAGGCGCGGTAGTTGGGCAGGATCATGAAGCCCAGGTCGGCTGCACCCTGCAGCGCGTCGGGTGTGTCGTAGGGCAGGCCCGAGACGCCATAGACCGAGCGGAACACGCCCTCGATCAGCAGCGTGATCCCGAGCGTCAACAAGAGACCGTAGAGGTGGTCGAGCTTGTAGATCCAGCGCAGTAGTAGACGCTCGGTGAGCATGCCGAACAGGCCCGCGATGACCGGCGCCAGCACCAGCATCGCCCAGTAGCTGATATTGAAGTAATTCAGCCCCATCCAGGTCAGCACCGCGCCCATCATGAACAGCGCGCCGTGTGCGAAGTTGATAACGTTGAGCAGTCCGAAGATCACGGCGAGGCCGAGGCTAAGGATCGCGTAGAACGACCCGTTGACCAGCCCCAGGAGGAGCTGGCTCAACAGGGCCGGGAACGGCAAATTCGGCAGATTGAAGATACCCACGGTGTTCTATACCCCCAGCAATTCGTTGAGCACCGGCATCTTGGCGTCCAGCTCGGCGGCGCCGAAGGTCTCGACCATGCGGCCGTGTTCCATGACGTAGAAGCGGTCGGCCAGCGGCGCCGCGAAGTGGAAGTTCTGCTCCACCATGACCACGGTGTAGCCCTTGCTTTTGAGCATCTTGATCATGCGGGCCAGGGCCTGCACGATCACGGGCGCGAGGCCTTCGGAGATTTCATCGAGCAGCAGCAGGTTGGCCCCCGTGCGCAGGATGCGGGCCACGGCCAGCATCTGCTGCTCGCCGCCCGAGAGGCGCGTGCCCTGGCTGTGGCGGCGCTCGGCCAGGTTGGGAAACATCTCGTAGATGTCGGCCACCGACATGCCTTTGTCCGAGTCCTTGAGCGTGGGCGGAAGCATCAGGTTTTCCTCGCACGACAGGCTGGCGAAGATGCCACGCTCCTCAGGGCAGTAGCCGATACCGTGGCGCGCGATGCGATGCGTGGGCAGGTGAATGAGTTCGTGCCCGTTGCTTTTGATGGAGCCTTTGCGCGAACCGGTCAACCCCAGGATAGCGCGCAGCGTGGAGGTGCGGCCAGCGCCGTTGCGACCCAGCAGGGTGACCACCTCGCCTGGTTGCACCACCATATCGACGCCATGCAGCACATGCGATTCGCCGTACCAGGCTTGCAGGTTCTTGATCTCCAGTGCCGGTGCGCTCATCTGTGCGCTCCCTGGAGTTGGCCGTCGGTGGTGCCCATGTAGGCCTCCATCACGGCGGGATTGTTCGAAACCTCGGCGTACGACCCCTCGGCCAGCACTGCGCCGCGTTGCAGCACGGTGATCGTGTCCGCGATGTTCGAGACCACCCCCATGTTGTGTTCTACCATCAGGATGGTGCGGCCCGCCGACACGCGCTTGATGAGTTCGGCGACCCGGTGCACATCCTCATGACCCATGCCCTGCGTGGGCTCGTCGAGCAGCATCAACTCGGGCTCCATCGCCAGCGTGGTTGCGATCTCCAGGGCGCGCTTGCGACCGTAGGGCAGGTTCACGGTGAGCTCGTCGGCCAAGTCCTCCAGGCCGACTTCGGCCAGCAGCGCATGGGCACGCGCATCGAGCGGCTTGAGCGATGTCTCGCTCTTCCAGAAATGGAAGGTGGTGCCCAGCGCGCGCTGCAGGCCCAGGCGCACGTTTTCCAGCAGCGTCAGATGCGGGAAAACAGCCGAGATCTGGAACGAGCGGATGATGCCGCGGCGCGCGATCTGCGCCGGTTGCTCACGCGTGATGTCCAGTCCGTTGAAAAGGATCGTGCCCGAGGTCGGCTCGAGGAACTTCGTCAGCAGGTTGAAGCAGGTGGTCTTGCCGGCGCCGTTGGGGCCGATCAGTGCGTGGATGGTCCCACGCACGACCAACAGATTCACCTGGCTGACGGCTGTGAAGCCCTTGAATTCCTTGGTGAGCTGGCGTGTCTCAAGAATGATGTCGCTCATGTTGCGCGATCACCCGGATGCCAGGGAGAAGCGACGTGCATGCCGGGCCGCCGTCAGATGGAACGTCCGCCGTCCACCGGCATCTCGATGCCGGTCAGGAAGCGCGCATCCTCGCTGGCCAGGAACGTCGCTGTGTTCGCCACGTCGACCGGGTCGCACATCCTGCCCAGGGGAATCGTCGAAACAAAGCGCGCCCGGTTCTCGGCGGTGTCAGCCACACCCATGAAGTCCTTCAGCAGGCCCGTGGGCGCCATGACCGGAGAAATGAGGTTGACGCGGATGCCATCGGGCGCCAGCTCGATGGCCATGGATTTTGTCATCACTTTCACGGCTCCCTTCGAGCTGTTGTACCAGGTGAGGCCGGGGCGCGGGCGGATGCCGCCAACGGAGCCCACGTTGATGATCACCCCGTCCTTCTTCTCTTTCATCAACGGGACCACCGCGCGTGTCATGTGGTAAATCGATTTCACATTGACCGCGAACACGCGATCGAAGGTCTCTTCGTCGACCTCCAGCATCGACTGGTTGCGGTGCGTGGTGCCCGCGTTGTTGACCACGATGCTGGGCACACCGAAGCGTTCCACGCAATGGCGGACCATGACCTGCACCTGGTCGAACTGGGTCACGTCGCACGCCACGGCGCTCGCGTTGTCGCCCAGTTCAGCGGCGATCCCGCGCGCCGCTTCGAGGTTGACGTCCGCAAGAATCACCTTCGCGTTCTCCTTGATGTAGGCCCGCGCGATCGCTGCGCCGAATCCGCTGCCTGCGCCGGTGACGATCGCGATCTTGTTGCTCAATCTGGACATGGTTGTCTTCCTTATTCGTAGTGCTGAACAATGGTCTTGGTGGTGCTCATCTCTTCCAGAGCGAGCAGCCCTTTCTCGCGGCCATAACCGCTTTTCTTGACGCCGCCGAACGGCAGCTCGACACCCCCGCCCGCGCCGTAGCAATTGATAAAAACCTGTCCGCTTGCGATGCGCTGCGCCATGCGCGCCTGGCGGCTGCCGTTCTCCGTCCAGACGCCTGCGACGAGGCCGTACTCCGTGGCATTGGCCAGTTGCACCGCGTCGTCCTCGTCCTTGAACGGCATGACCGACAGCACCGGGCCGAACACTTCCTGGCATGCCAGGCGGTGATTGCGCGGCACCGGGCCGAACAGCACGGGTTTGACGAAGAAGCCTTCGCCGGAAATCCCGGGCGCCAGGCTGCCTTCGGCCAGTTTGGGCACACCCATGGCGACGGCGTCGGCGATGAAGGCGTTCACGCGCTGGTGGTGCCGGGCGTTGATCAACGGACCGCAGTCGAGGTCCATCTCCGGCGCCCCGACCTTCAGCGCCTCGAAGCTGGCGGCGATCGTCGCGACGAAGCGGTCGTAGATGCCTTCCTGCACGAGCAGGCGGCTGCCGGCGGAGCAGGTCTGGCCGGCGTTCTGAACCAGGGCCCGCACGATGATGGGGGCGGCTTTGGCCAGGTCCGCATCGTCGAAAACGATCTGGGGCGATTTGCCCCCGAGTTCGAGCACGCAGGGCACATGGTGGCGCGCCGTGGATTGCTGCACCTGCACGCCGACCTCGGGTGAGCCCGTGAACGTCGCGAAGTTGATGCCCGGGTGCGCCGTCAGCGCCGCGCCGGCCTCGGTGCCATAGCCGGTCACGATGTTCAGTGCGCCCGGTGGCAGCCCTGCCAGCATGGCCAGCTCGGCGAGCTTCAAGGCGCTCAGGCAGGCGTCCTCGGAAGGTTTGACCACCGCCGCGTTGCCCATGGCCAGCGCGGGAGCGAGCGTGCGTCCCATCATCTGCGCGGGGTAGTTCCACGGAATGATGTGGGCCGTGACGCCGTGGGGAATGCGCACGACGCTCACGTTGTAGCCGTTCAGGTAGGGGATGGTCTGGCCGTGGACCTTGTCGGCCGCGCCGCCATAGAACTCGAAGTAACGCGCCACCGCCTTGGCGTCCGCACGGGCCACGGACATGGGCTTGCCGGTATCGCGGGCTTCCAGCTGGGCCAGTTCCTCGCCGTGTTCCAGGATGAGTTGCCCCAGGCGCTGCATGATGCGGCCGCGCTCCGTGGCGGTCATTCGCCCCCAGGGTCCGTCCAGCGCGCGGCGCGCCGCAGCCACCGCGAGGTCGACATCCGCGGCCCGGCCCCTCGCAATTTTTTCAAACACCTGCCCGCTGCAGGGATCGATGACGTCGATGGTGTCTCCCTCGAGTGCATCGACCCACTCACCGTCGATCAACAGTTTGCTCACGCATTGCTCCTTCAAGTTGGCCCCATGGCATGGCGTCCGCCGCGGGTCCGGCCCGTGCGGGCGACATGCCTTCACCGATGACGGTCCCTCAAGCCTTCGAGGTCACCCCTTCAGGCTCGACTTCTTTCATGAAGTTGGCGTCGTTGTAGTGGTAGAGGTCGTCTAGGTAGGGCACGAAGAAGTCGTAGAAGGAGCGCGAGTCGTACTTCGCCTTCTCGCCTGGGCCGATGCACGCCGGGATCGGTCCCACGTTGGCGTCGTCGTCCGGGTAGAAGAAGAAGGTCAGTGCGTAGCGCTTCATCGGCGGGTTGACGACACGGTGGGGCGTGGCGATGAAACGGTCGTTGGACAGGCGGTTCAAGACCTGCCCGGTGTTCACGATCAGCGCGCCCTTGACATAGCTGACCTTGAGCCATTCCTTCGACGGCGTCATCACCTGCAGCCCCGGCACCGGCGTCATCGGCAACAGCGTCAGGAAGCTGCCGTCGGAATGCGGGGCCAGCGCGTACTGGCCTTCTTCCATCTTCTCTTCGGGGTGGTAGTACGCGCAGCGCTGGTAGTACTCCGGTGCCTTGAACATGCTCTCGAAGTAGTCCGCTGGAAGACCCAGCGCGCGCGCGTAGATCGGCAGCAGCTTGAGCGAGAGTTGCTCCATCTCCGTCTGGTACGCGTACAGCGCCTTCTTGAATTCGGGCAGGCTGTCGGGCCACTGGTTCAAACCGCGATGGCGGACCTTGGCCAACACTTTCGGGTCGTCGACATTGCGGTTGCGCATGAACAGCCAAGCGGCGTTGGTGTCCTTCTTGGTGTTGACCGCGATCTTCTCCATGATCGCGGTTGACTTCAGGATGGAGGACTTGGGTGGGAGGTAGCCCTGGTGGTGGAAGCCGACCCGGTGCTTGAGCTTTTCCTCCATTGGAATCTCGAACAGCTTCTCGGTCTGGCGAAACGCCTCGTCGATCAGGGACTGCGGAATGCCGTGGTTGATGATCGCGAAGAAGCCCAGGTTTTCCTGGATCCACTTCACGTCCGCGGCCAGTTGCTCAAGGGCGCCGGGTACGCCCGCCAGATAGGGGCCCACGTCGAGCAGCGGCAAATCCTTGCCGTCCGCAATCGACGCCCGAACACCTGCCGAGGCCGTCACCTTGTTGGCGCTCTTCACGCTCGCTGATGTCATCATGATTCATCTCTCCTGGGTTGGTGGTTGCCAAAAAATCAGAGGCCCTTCGGAGGCCCGAAGGGCCCCACTGTCATTGCCTCTTTGTCATTTCCAGAGCTTGCATTTGGACTCCGCCTTGGACGCGAAGGCCTGGTCGCCCGGAATCATCTGGATCTGCTTGTAGTAGTCCCAGGGGCCCTTGGAGTCTGCGGCGCTCTTGATCTCCATCAGCCGCAGGTCGTGGACCATGCGCCCGTCTTCGCGGATGGTGCCGTTCTGGGTGTACATGTCGTTTATCTTGGCCTTGCGCATCTGCGCCATCACGTTGTCGGCCTGGTCCGACCCGAGTTGCTTGACCGCGCTCAGGTAGTGAAACGCCGCGGAGTAGCTGGCCGCCTGCATGCTGGTGGGCTTCTTCTTCATCTTGTCCTGGAAGCGGTCGGCCCATTTGCGCGACTTGTCGTCTGAATCCCAGTACCACGCTTCGGTCAGGTTAATGCCGCTGGTGAGCTTGAGGCCCAGCGAATGCACGTCGGTGATGAACAGCATGAGGCCCGCGATCTTCATGGACTTGGAGATGCCGAACTCGCTGGCGGCCTTGATCGAATTGATCGTGTCACCGCCGCCGTTGGCCAACCCGAGCACATCCGCACCTGACGACTTGGCCTGCAACAGGAATGACGAAAAATCGGAGGCCGACAGCGGGTGGCGCACGCTGCCGAGTACCTTGCCGCCGTTGGCGTTGACGACCTGCGTGGTCTCCTTTTCCAGCGAGTCGCCGAAGGCATAGTCCACTGTCAGGAAGTACCAGTTCTTGCCGCCCTGCTTGGTCATCGCCGTGCCGGTTCCTCGCGCCAGGGCTACCGTGTCGTACAGGTAGTGGACCGTGTACGGCGAGCACTCTTCGTTGGTCAACTGAGCCGCGACGCCGCCCGTCACCATGACGACCTTTTTCTTCTCCGCGGCCACCTTGACAATCGCCAGGCTGGTGCCCGAGCTGGGGCCGCTGATGATCATATCCACGCCTTGCGTGTCGAACCATTCGCGCGCCGTGGTCGCCGCGATGTCGGGTTTGGCGGAATGGTTGGCCGTGACGATCTCGATCTTCTTGCCGTTGATCGTGCCGCCCATGTCGGCGATAGCGAACTTCACGGCCTCGACGATGCCGCTGCCGCCCATGTCGGAGTAGATGCCGGACATGTCCGCGAGAACGCCGATCTTCACAACATCGTCGTTGACCTGCGCCCCTGCGGGCGCGCTGGCCGCGATGGCCATCACCGCGCCCGCCACCGCGGTGCAGAGGTGCCGGCGCGGCATTTTCTTGAAGAAGGTGCTGTGGGAAGAATTGCTCATATTTGTCTCCTGGTGTTTGATTCCAACGATCCTTTTCCATCGACCAACCGGCTGGCGCGGCGGTCCCGGACCCGAGGCACGGGTATCGAACGCCCGCGCATGGCTTCCCTGGTGCGGGGCGCCCTGTGCCGACGAAAGAAGACATGTGGACATGGCCGTTCCTTGGAGGGTCAGGGATCGAATGCCATGCGCATAGCGCCCATCACCGTCGCCAGCTGCTGCTCTCGCGGGATGTCGAAAAATTCGTCGGACTGAGCCGTGATCGCTTCAGCGACGTGCATCTCCAGCAGGCGCCTGAGGCGGTAGCGGGCGCGTTGCGCGCGCAGGTGCTGCCGCCTCTGCGGGTCGGCGTTGCGCCAAGTCCGGTGCAGATCGATCGTTTCGGAGAGCGCGCGGATCGAGTCCGGTTGCGAGGACGAGGTCAGCAGGATCGGCGCGCGCCACGCGCCTGCGGCGCGCTGGGTCACCGCGGCGATGCGCTGGATGTCGGTGGCCATGCGTTGCGCGCCTGGGAGGTCCGACTTGTTGACCACGAAGATGTCGGCCATCTCCATGATCCCGGCCTTCATGGCCTGCACCGTGTCACCGCTCTCGGGCAGCAGCACCAGCACCAGCGTGTCCACCTGCGCGCGCACCGCGTACTCTGCCTGGCCGACGCCCACCGTTTCGAGCACCACTTCGTCAAAGCCGAACGTGTCCATGATGTCCAGCATCTCGGGCAGGTTGTCGGCCAGACCATCGGAGGTACGGCGCGAACCCAGCGAGCGGATGTAGAGCTCCGTCGACCCGGCCAGGTCGTCCATGCGAACACGGTCGCCCAAGATCGCACCGCCACTCTTCGGGCTGCTCGGATCGACCGCCAACACGCCCAGCCGACCGTTCGCCAGGCGTTCGAGCGCCAGGTGTCCGACCAACGTGCTCTTGCCTGCCCCCGGTGCCCCGGTGACGCCGATCCGGTGGGCCGCGCGCGCCGGCCCAACGCACGGCGCGGACCGCGCCAGCTCCGCCGTGCTCGCGTTGGCCATGCGCGTCAGCGCGCGGCTCAGCGCCCATCGGTCCAGCGGCGGCGGCGTGCTCACGTCGCGACCCTTCCCAGCACCGCGTCGCCGTGCTCGTCGAGCAGAGGCGGCAAGCCGTAGACCGGAGTGAAACCCTGGAAGCGGATCGGGCACGCCACCGCCTGCAGGGGCAAGCTGCCGTCGCCAAGGGGCACGATCAGCGCGCGCGCGGCGGCGATGTCGCTGC
Organism: Hydrogenophaga sp.; assembly: GCF_018780385.1. Taxonomy (GTDB): domain Bacteria; phylum Pseudomonadota; class Gammaproteobacteria; order Burkholderiales; family Burkholderiaceae_C; genus Hydrogenophaga. The sequence continues at coordinate 10,298 of NZ_JADMJO010000161.1, forward strand.
GCAGTGCCGCGTTCAGCGTGCCGACTTCGGCCACCACGATGCCCAGCGGGCCCAGGCGGCGCACCCACTCGGCCGCCGAGGCCTGGTGCAGCACCGTCGAAATGGCGGCAATGACCTCGACCCGGTGCGTCCGGCGCCCGGCCATGGTGGCGAACTTGCGGTCCACCGCCCACTCGGGGTGGCCGATCTCGTCGCAGAACGTCTTCCAGAATTTGTCGTGGGTGATGAACAGCGTGAGCCAGCCATCGGTGGTCGGGAATATCTGCGCGGGTACCACGTAGGGGTGAGAGGAATCCGCTAGGCGTTCGATGGTCTCGCCTGCATTGAGCGCGGCGCCTGCGAGGTAGTTGAGCTGCGAGAGCATCACGTCGTACATCGCGACGTCGACCTGGCCACCCGTGCCCTGCACGATCTTGGCCAGCAAGCCCACGGCCGCCACCAGGCCCGCCGAGTTGTCGACAGCGGAGTAACCGGCCTTGGTGGGCGGCGCCTGCGGGTCGCCCGTCAAGGCCATCACGCCGGTCATGGCCTGAATGACGTAGTCGTAGGCCGGGTTGTCCGCATACGGCCCATCAAGACCGTAGCCCGTCAAGGCCACGCAGACCAGGCGCTCGTTCCAGTTGCGCAGCGTGTCGTAGGTGAGGCCGAGCTTGCGAATCGCCGAGGGCCGCAGGTTCGTCACCAGCGCGTGCGAGGTCTCGACGATGCGGCCCAGCGCCGCCAGCCCCTCGTCGCTGGCCAGGTCGAGCACGACGCTCTTCTTGTTGCGGTTCAGGCTTGCGAAGTAGGCGTTGTGCGGACCCACGAAGTGCGGGCTGACGGTGCGGCCGATGTCGCCTTCGGGCGTTTCGATCTTGATGACCTCGGCGCCCATGTCGGCCAGCATCAGGCCGCAGTACGGACCCGCGAGCATGTGGCCCACCTCGATGATCCGGATGCCCGCGAGTGGCGCGCTCATGCCAGACTCTTCGCCAACGAATCGACGACGGCTTCCAGGGACATGTCGGCGGTGAAGACCGCCGACACGCCCAACTCGCGCAGATAGGCCTGGTCTTCGGCCGGGATGGTGCCGCCGACAAAGACCTTGATGCCGTGCGCCTTGAGCTCGCGCAGTTGCCCGATGACATCGGCAACGAGTTCCTTGTGGCTGCCCGACAGGATGCTCAGGCCGACCGCATCGACACCTTCGTCTACCGCGACCTGGGCGATCTGCAGCGGGCTGCGGCGCAGACCGGTGTAGATCACTTCCGCGCCGGCGTTGCGCAGCGTCAGTGCAATGATCTTCGCGCCGATGTCGTGGCCGTCGAGACCGGGCTTGCCGATCAGTATCCGCTTGGCTGCCAACGCAGCGGAGGTTTTCTGGACGCTCATAGGTTCACCGGTTCCTTGAATTCGCCCCATTGCTCCTTCAGGCGCGCCACCATTTCGCCGACGGTGGCGTAGGCATGGCAGCACTCGACGAGGTAGGGCATGATGTTTTCGCGGTCCTTGGCAGCCGCAGCGGACAGCCGGGCGAGCGACCGATCGACCGCCGACGGATCGCGTGTGTCGAGCACGCGCTGGTACTTGTCGAGTGCGCGTTGGGCCACGGTCGGATCGAGCGTGAACACGTCGCCGACCTTGATCTCTTCGTCCACCTTCTTGAAATGGTTCTGGCCAACGATCACGTTGCGTCCCGAATCGGTGTCAAGCTTGCGCTCCAGCCCGCGCTCGGCGAGCCGCAGCTGGATCCACCCGTCTTCGATGGCACGGACCACGCCCCCATACGCATCGATCTCGCCCATCACCTGGGTGATCTGCTGCTCCATGCGGTCGGTGTGCTGCTCCAGAAAGTAGCTGCCGCCCAGGGGGTCGACCGTGCGCCCGATGCCGCTCTCGAAGGCGATGATCTGTTGTGTGCGCACAGCCAGCTCGGCCGAGAACTCGGTGGGAATCTGGAACGCCTCGTCGAACGCGCACGTGAAGATGGACTGCGCGCCACCCAGCACAGCCGCCATCGTCTCCACCGCCACGCGCACCACGTTGTTGTAGGGCTGCGGCGCCACCAGCGACGAGCCGCCGCACACCACGCCGAAGCGGAAGTGCTGCGCCTTGGGATCCTGCACGCCGTAGCGCTCCTTCATCAACCGCGCCCACAGCCTGCGGCCGGCGCGGAACTTGGCGATCTCGTCGAAGAAGTCCATGTGGACGTAGAAGAAGAACGATAGGCGCTTGGCGAACTTCTCCACGTCGCCGCCGCGCGCGCGCAGCTCGTCCACATAGGCCAGGCCGTTGGCCAGGGTGTAGGCCATCTCTTCGGCCGCTGTCGCACCGGCGTCACGCACGTGGGCGCCCGCGATGCTGATCGGGTTGAAGCGCGGCGACACGTCGTTGGAGTAGAGGATCGAGTCCGCGATCAGGCGCATCGACGGTCGCACCGGGAAGATCCAGGTGCCGCGCGCGACGTACTCTTTCAGGATGTCGTTCTGGATCGTGCCGGTCAGCTTCTCGCGCGGCACGTTCTGCTTGTCAGCGACGGCGAGGTACATCGCATAAATGATGGCGGCCGTGCCGTTGATGGTGAACGAGGTCGAGATCTTCGACAGGTCCAAGCCCTTGAACAGGATCTCGGCCTCGCTCAGGTTGGACAGCGACACGCCGACCTTGCCGATCTCCGGCCGCGCCATCGGGTGCACCGGATCCAGGCCGCACTGTGTCGGCAGATCCAGCGCCACCGACAGGCCCGTTTGCCCCTTTTCCAGCAGGAACTTGTAGCGTTCGTTGGATTCCTCGGCGGTGCCGAAGCCCGAGTACTGGCGGATGGTCCAGAGGCGTCCCTGGAAGCCGTCCGGGAAGATGCCGCGGGTGAAGGGATAGACGCCCGCCTCACCGATGCGCTCGGGCTGGACGGCCTCGGGGCCGACGCTGACCGGCACGTCGATGCCGCTCGGGCTGACGGGGCGCAGTTGGGGTTCCATGTCGGGCACGCCCGGGTTCATGCCGCTCATTTCGCGCTCCTGGCCAGAAATTTGTCCGAAGCGCGCCAGTGGTCGTCGTGCAGCCAGGTGTTGAGCACCTGCTGCCGTTCGACCGTGCGGCGGGTTTCGTAGGAAGCACCCTGGCGCCAGGCCACGGTCTGCGCCTTGATGCCACGCAGCACCTGCGGTGCGCAAGTGCGCAAGGGCTCCAGGAATGCCTGTACGTCCTTGCCCGCCGGCCCATCGGTGGCCAGCGCATCGGCCAGGCCCCACTGCAGCGCTTGCGGTGCGTCGATCAGCTCGCCGCGGCCCATCATGCGCATGGCCCGCGCGCCGCCCACCAGCTGGCACAGGTCCGGACCACCGCCCCATGCCGACGAAATGGCCAGGCGCGCCTGGATGAAGCCGATGCGCGCGTGGCTGGCCTGTATGCGCATGTCGCACGCCAAGGCCAGTTCGGCGCCACCACCGATCGCATCGCCGTTCAGGTACGCCAGCACCGGAACCGGGCAGGTACGCACCGCGTCGAGCGCGGCACGCGATTGTTCGGCCATGTCGATCGTCGCGGACGCGTCGCGCACCGAAGACAGCTCGACCAGATCGCCGCCAGCGGCAAAGAATCGCTCACCGGCCCCGGTCAGAACGATCAAGCGCGTGTCCGGCCGGGCACCCGCCGCGGCGACGGCATGTCCCAGATCGGCGAGCACGCCCCGGGCCAGCGCGTTGTGTTTGAGGGGCCGGTCGATCGTGATCCATATGGCGCCGCCGGCACGCTCCTCCACGGTGATGTCCTTGCTTGGTTGCACGTTGTCTGGTCTCCGTCAGGTTGATACGTGCAGATGCTAAGAACTGATAAGTTCCATGACAAGAACGAACGTTCGGTATCTTGAACATAATGGGACAACGAGAGACAAACCCTGCTGATGGATCCGATTTGTTCAACCGGCCGAATTTCGACCACCCGACCAACCTGGAAGGAAGCGCCATGACCGGTGTGAATGTGACGGCGATCGAGCGCGTGATCGACATCTTTGAGGCGTTCCAGACAAACCACCGGCCGATGTCGCTGACCGATCTGTCCGAGGCGCTGGGCATTCCCAGAAGCACCTGCCACGCCATCGTCTCGACGCTGACGGCGCGTGGCTATCCGCTTGAGTCCATCGCTTAGCTCTACTGTGACAGGGCCGATGCGGAGAACGTCTTTGACGAGCTGAAGAACCAGTGGGAACTGGGCGGCTTCATCACGCAGGACATCAACCGCTGGCAGACCGTGGCCCGGGTGTGTGCGCTGGTCTACAACTGGTGGGGCTGGTACTGCCGGGCCTCACACCCCGAGGGCCGCATGGAGGCCATCACCAGCCGCCCGCTGCTGGCCGCTGTGGGCAAGGCCGTCACCCATGCCAACCAGATCACGCTGTACCTCACGCCGCTGCACGGCCGCGCCATCGTGCTCGAACAGCTGATTGTCAATATCGGCGCAGCCTTTCAACATTTCAAGGCGGCTGCGGAGCAGTTCAAGGACATGGATCGATGGGCTTGGCTGCTGCGCTATATCTGCGAGCGGATCGCTTCGGGAATCGGGCCTCCGAAGCCTGCCCAAGGCTTGCCGACTATGGGGCAACTGCCGGATTTGGGGTAATTCAGCGTGGTGTGGAGATAAGTGACGAGATAGGTAGCAAACACATCTGCACCATTGAAACGCCGCCAGCCGCAGGCGATGGCCCGGTTGGCGATCCGCATCCAGCACTTCACGCAGGGGCTGCGCCACCGGCAACGCTCCACAGCGCACCCGCCATCACGCCACCCAGGGGCACCCCGATCTGCTTGATTGAGAGCACCAGATCTACACGGTGGGCCGGCACCGACCAGGAACCGGGGCGTCGGTTCAAGCGTTCAGTCCATGTTGGTGCAGGACAACCCATCTAAAGCAGTATTCAAATACATTCTGCGCGCTCATCAGTCGATACTCGCGCCGGACGACTTCACCACCTGCCCCCACTTGGCGATGTCGGCCTTGAGTTCGGCCGCGAACGCATCGGGGCTGGTGGGATAGGGTTCGGCGCCTGCCGCAGCAAATTTGTCCTTGATGTCCTTGGACTTGAGGATCTCGTTGATGTCGTGGTTGATCTTGCTCACCACGGCGGCCGACACCTTGGCCGGCGCGAACAGGCCGAACCAGGGGTTGACATTGAAGTCGCTGAAACCCGACTCGGCGATGGTGGGAATGGTATTGAAGGTGTTCGACCGCTTGGCGCTGGTCAGCGCGACTGGGTACAGGCTACCACCCCTGATGGCCCCCGCCACCGAAGGCAGGCTGGTGAACACGGTGGTGATTCTGCCCCCCATGAGATCTTGCATGGCTGGTGCCGCGCCCCTGTAGGGCACATGCGTCAGCTTCACGCCCGCCGCTGCGTTGAACATTTCGCCCAACAGGTGGTTGACAGAACCGTTGCCTGCCGACCCGAAGGTCAGTTGCTGAGATTTGGCGGCATCGATCAAGGCGGGCAAGGTCTTGTAGGTCGAGTCCGACTTGACCACGATCACGAAGGGCAAGGTGGCCAGCGTGGCCACAGGCGCGAAGTCCTTTTCCGGATCGAACGGCAGGTTCTTGTACAGCGCGCCGTTGATGGCGTGGGTGCCGACGTAGCTCATCAGCAGCGTGTAGCCGTCGGGGGATGCGGCAGCGACCGCTTCCATGCCGATGTTGCCGCCAGCCCCGGCGCGGTTTTCCACCACCACGGGCTGGCCCCACTTATCGCTCAGGCTCTGCCCGATGATGCGGGCCAGCGTGTCGGAAGCGCCGCCCGGCGTTTGCGGCACGATCAGCCGCACCGGCCGATTGGGAAAAGCCTGAGCGGCAGCGCTGGCAGCAAAGCCTGCGGCCGCCAGCGCGGTGATGAGTCGGGTGAATTTGCGCACGGTTGTCTCCTTCTGGTTTGGAATCAGTCAATGCCCAGGATTTCGCACAGTACGCTGCGAACTGCTGGCCACGGGCGCGTCGAAGAACGAGGGCGCCTTGGAGGGCCGATGCGCGCGTGGCTGGCCTGCATTCGCATGTCGCACACCAGGGCCAGTTCGGCGCCACCACCGATCGCGTCGCCGTTCAGATACGCCAGCACCGGAACCGGGCAGGTACGCACCGCGTCGAGCGCGGCACGCGATTGTTCGGCCATGTCGATCGTCGCGGACGCGTCGCGCACCGAAGACAGCTCGACCAGATCGCCGCCAGCGGCGAAGAATCGCTATCCACACGGCACCGCCGGCACGCTCCTCCACGGTGATGTCCTTGCTTGGTTGCACGTTGTCTGGTCTCCGTCAGGTTGATACGTGCAGATGCTAAGAACTGATAAGTTCCATGACAAGAACGAACGTTCGGTATCTTGAACATAATGGGACAACGAGAGACAAACCCTGCTGATGGATCCGATTTGTTCAACCGGCCGAATTTCGACCACCCGACCAACCTGGAAGGAAGCGCCATGACCGGTGTGAATGTGACGGCGATCGAGCGCGTGATCGACATCTTTGAGGCGTTCCAGACAAACCAGCGGCCGATGTCGCTGACCGATCTGTCCGAGGCGCTGGGCATTCCCAAGAGCACCTGCCACGCCATCGTCTCGACGCTGATGGCGCGCGGCTACCTGTACACGCTCAGCCGCCCGCGGGCGCTCTATCCGACCAAACGCATGTACGACGTGATGCGCGACGTGTTCGCGAAAGACCCCTTCATCGAACACGCCACGCCGGTGCTGGAGCGGTTGCGCGACGCGACCCGTGAGACCGTGATCCTCGGGAAGCGCCAAGGCGAGTCGGTGATCTACTTGCAGGTGATCGAAGGGCTACACGCGATCCGCTACACCGCCAAACCCGGCGAGTTCAAGCCGCTGCATTCGAGTTCCATCGGCAAGGCCTTGCTGGGCAGCCTCAAGGAGTCAGAATTGCGCGCGTGGCTGGAAGGGCGGGAGCTGGCCTTCATCACCTCGGCCACGAAAATCGAGCACGATGCGCTGATCCAGGACGTGCTGGACAGCCGGCGGATCGGCTACTTCGTGACGCGCGGCGAGAACGTCAGCGACGTGTGGGCGGTGGCGACCTTCTTCACCATCAACAACGAAACGCTGGCCGTGGCCGTGGCCGGACCCAGGCACCGCATCGAAGGCAATGTGGTCGAGTGCGCCAACTTGCTGGTAGCCACGTGCAGCTTCCTGGCACGACAACAACAGGCGCGCATTTAGCTGAGTGCCGCCATCAGGCTCCCGGGCGTTGCCCCGAGTCAAGCTGTGCTTCTCTCGGCCATTCGACAGGCTCCCACACCAATCCGGCAGTCTGACGCTGCCTGTGCGCTGGTGCTTGGCCGTGGCGCGCGTGAGAAATGGGTCCTTGCTGTTCCCGTCGCGGTGCAGTGGATTTGGCGATAGCGCTGGATTTTCCCTGTCGACCCATTTTTACAACATCGGGCGGCATTGATGACCGCTTATCACGCACACCCGCCCGGAGTCCTACGTGTTTACCCTGATTTCTCGGAGCGATTGTAGCCGTACAATGAACAATGTGTTCATCAGATGGACACTCCAGATGACGGCCTGGATCAGTTGCTACTTTCTCGGTACTCACGCCTTCTCCTCAATTCACCAAATGATCAACCGCAGAACCATCGTTCAGTTGGCAGTAGGGATGGCCTTGGGCGCCCCCTCGCTGACGGGCTTTGCTCAGCAGTCGATCACTTTGCGGTTTCACACTTTCATGTCTCCCATGTCCAACGTATGGGTCAGCATGAACAAGGTATGGATGGACAAGGTGCAACGGGAATCAGATGGGCGCATCCGGTTTGAGGCGTACCCCGCGATGCAGCTTGATGGTGCGCCTGTGCAGCTATACGACCAGGCACGGGATGGCGTGGCTGACATCGTTTGGACACTGACCGGCTATTCACCTGGACGCTTTCCTTGCAGCGAGGTGTTTGACCTGCCGTTCATGATGACCAACGCCGAGGCTACTTCCAAGGCTTTCTGGGAGTTCATCCAGACAAAAGCGTCCAACGAATACAAGGAAGTGCATCCCATTGCAGTGCAGGTTCATGGGCCGGGGATGTTCCACACCCGCGACCGCCCCATCAAGGCTCCGGACGACTTGCGCGGCATGAAGATGCGGGGCCCAACCAGACAAATTACGAAGATGCTGGGATACCTCGGCGCCATTCCTGTGGGAATGCCGCTGCCCCAGATTCCCGACGCACTGCAAAAGGGGCTTCTCGACGGCTGCGTGATCCCTTGGGATGTCGTTCCCTCCGTAAAGGTGCACGAATTGACGAAGTTTCACAGCCAGTTCGATCCAGCAAGTGGCGCGCTCTACACCACGACATTCGTGACGGCAACAAACAAACGGAAGTACGAGTCCCTGCCGCCAGATGTCCGGAAAGTGCTGGACGCCAACTCGGGCATGACCGCTTCTGCATCCTTGGGGCGCACCCACCAAGGTGGCGACGACCCTGCCCGCAAGTTGGTGGAGGCACGCGGCAACGTGACCCATAACTTCGGGCAGGTCGAAGCCCAAGAGTTCAGGCGCGCAGCAAGCCAGGTAGAGGTCGAATGGGTCAAGGACATGGAGAGCCGCGGCTTCGATGGTCGCGATCTGTTGTCAACAGCCCGGGCCTTGATCGAAAAGCACACAAAAACCACCAAGGCATAAAGACACTCCATGAATCAACTTCCCAAAGAAAACACCCCGCGGCTGGCCAACCGGGTTGCGATCGTGACCGGCGCGGCGCAAGGTATCGGAGAGACATACGCGCGTGCATTGGCTCAAGAAGGTGCCTCCGTGGTCTGTGCCGATGTGCTGGACGCCACCGGGGTGGTCAACCAGATCATTGAGAAGGGTGGCCGGGCGGTGTTTGTCCACACCGACGTGACGTCCCGCGAATCGGTGGAGAAGATGGTTGGGTCCGCACTTCAGGCGTTCGGCCGCATTGACGTGCTGGTCAACAACGCCGCAATTTTCGGCAACCTTGCCCTCAAGCCGTTCGAGCAGATCGAGTCGGCCGAGTGGGACAAGGTGATGTCCGTCAACGTGCGCGGCTCCTTCGAGTGCGCCAGAGCGGTCAGCCCCGTGATGCGTCAGCAGCGCTACGGCAAGATCATCAACATCGCCTCCGGCACGGTTTTCAAGGGCACGCCGCTCTTCCTGCACTACGTCACCTCCAAGGGCGCCGTGGTGGCGATGGCGCGCTGTCTGGCGCGTGAATTGGGTAACGACAATATCTGCGTCAATACACTGGCGCCGGGCCTGACCCTGAGCGCCAATGTCAGCGCAAATCCCGACTGGCAAGGCTCAATCGCTTCAGGCATCGTTTCGTCCCGCTGCATCAAGCGTGATCAGGTACCCGACGACCTGACCGGCACCTTGATCTACCTCGCCAGCGCCGACAGTGACTTTGTCACCGGTCAGGTGATTGTGGTTGATGGCGGATCGGTCACACATTGAGCACTCCTATGCACGCCACAGCAGAACTCTTGATCGATGGCCGGTGGATGCCCGCCAGCCAGGGCCTCGAAGTGCCCAGCCTGGACCCGGCCAACGGCAGCCAGATCGGTTGCTTCAGCGCTGCCACCCGGGCAGACGCGGAGGCGGCCATTTCGGCTGCACGCAGAGCCTTTGAAAAGCCCACGTGGGCCCAGTCGCCGCGGCTGCGGCAGAACGTGATGAACGAATGGGCCAGCCGGCTAGAGCACAAGGCTGAAGCACTGGCCCAACTGCTAACGCAAGAGAATGGCAAGGTGATCGCGCAATCGCGGAGTGAGCTGATGGGAGCCATCTCGGAGATCCGTTACTACGCGGGTCTGGCCCGGCACATACCAGGCCACGTGCTCGAGGTGGAACCCGGCGTGTTTTCCACGATGCTGAAAGAGCCGGCCGGCGTCGCCGGCATCATCGTCCCTTGGAACGCTCCCGTGATCCTGCTTATCCGGTCGATCACCCCCGCGTTGGCCGCTGGCTGTACTTGCGTGGTCAAGCCTGCACCGCAGTCCGCGCTCATCACCGCTGCGGTGATCAGGGAACTGGCCGACGTGACTGGACTGCCGCCCGGTGTGGTGAACCTGGTGAGTGAGCAAGGCCACGACGTGGCTCAGTTGCTCACCACCTCGCCAGAGGTGGATGTGGTCAGCTTCACGGGCTCCAACCTGACGGGGCAGCGCATCATGGCCGCCGCTGCTCCCACTATGAAGAAACTGTCGCTCGAACTGGGTGGCAAGTCATGCTGCCTGGTTTTTGAAGATGCCGATATCGACCACATCGCGCCTCAACTGGCTGCCGCTGCGACGGTCATCTCTGGTCAGCAATGCACGGCGGCGCGCCGGGTGTTGGTTCACGCGTCGCGCTATGAGGCGATGAAAAAAGCGCTGGCCAATGCTCTGGCGGCAATCAAAGTGGCTCCCGGAAATACCCCGGGCGCCCAGATGGGTCCCTTGATCGATCTCTCTACCACCGAGTTGGTGCATCGTCGCATCGAGCAGGCGATGGACGACGCAGACGAAGTGATCCTGCGCGGTCAGCGTCTCGGCGGAAACCTGCGGCTTGGCGGGTTTGTCTCGCCCACCTTGGTCGCGCACCGGGATGCCAGTGCATCTTTTGTCCAAGAGGAGATTTTCGGCCCCTTGGTCGTGCTGGAAAAGTTTGAAACCGAAACCGAAGCGGTGGCGCGGGCCAATCACACCGAGTTCGGCTTGTCCGCGAGTGTCTGGACCGAGCAGGGCGCGCGCGCCTGGCGTATCGCTCGAGCGCTGCGCAACGGCACTGTTTGGATCAACGACCACAACAAGCTGTGCGCTGAAGCGGAGACCGGCGGCTATCGCCGCAGTGGCTTGGGCCGTCTCCACGGCTTTGACGCGTTGATCGATTTCACCGAGATCAAACACATCTATCAGAACGTAGGTGTGCTTGAGCCACCCAAGGGCTGACCCCACAAGCCTGCCCGAATCCTTAGAACTTATAGGAGAGAACGAATCATGTTTCCCAAAAACACGTGGTATGTAGGCGCTACGCCCAGCGAACTCGATGGAAAGCCCCTTGGCCGCAAGATTTGCGGCGAGTCCATCGTGTTTTTCCGTGGCCCCGACAACAAGGTGGCCGCTGTCGAAGACTTTTGCCCCCACCGCGGTGCTCCGTTGTCGCTGGGCAAGGTTGAAAACGGCAAACTGGTTTGTGGCTACCACGGTCTGGAAATGGGTTGCGATGGCAAGACGGTTGCCATGCCATGCCAACGCGTGGGCGGCTTCCCCGCCGTGCGGACGTATCCCGTAGTGGAGCGCTACGGGTTCATCTGGGTCTGGCCTGGCGATGCGCAAGAGGCCGACCCCTCCAAGATCCACCATCTGGCCTGGGCCGATGACCCCGAGTGGGCCTACAGCGGTGGGCTGTACCACGTCAAATGCGATTACCGGCTCATGATCGACAACCTCATGGACCTGACTCACGAGACTTACTTGCACCCGAACTCAATTGGTCAAAAGGAAATCGATGAGTCGCCGCCCAAGACGCGGATGGATGGAGACTGCGCCATCACCGAGCGTTACATGGAGGGCATCATGGCGCCGCCATTCTGGCGTGCGGGCTTGCGCGGAAACAACCTGGCCGACGATGTTCCAGTGGACCGGTGGCAAATCTGCCGCTTCTATCCGCCAAGCCATGTGCTGATCGATGTGGGTGTGGCGCACGCGGGCAAGGGCGGCTTCAATGCAGACCCCAAGGTCAAAGCCTCCAGCACAGTCATCGACTTCATCACACCTGAAACCGAGTCCTCGACCTGGTACTTCTGGGGCATGGCCAGGAACTTCAATGCGCAGGACCAGGCGTTGAGCGAGCAGATCCGCACCAGCCTGAGCAAGGTTTTCTCCGAGGACCTCCAGATGCTGGAGATGCAGCAGCAGAACCTGGAGCGCAACGCCGGGCGCAAGCTACTGAGCCTGAACATCGATGGCGGTGGCGTGCAAGCCCGCCGCATCATCGATCGGTTGCTGGTTGCGGAAAAATCCGCTACCTGATGTTTTCCCGATCCCACCACAACAGGAGACACAGATGAAATCAAGGCGCTTTGTTTTGACACGAGGAGCCGCGCTGATCGGCGCGGCCTCCAGCGGCATTTTGTTGCCCCGGTGGGCGCAGGCGCAAGCCAGCAATCTGCGGGTTGGCCTGATGCTGCCGTTCACAGGTACCTTTGCCCAGCCCGGTATCGCCGTCGAAAACGGCTTCCGGCTGGCGCTGGCGCAAAACGGCGGCAAGTTCGGTGGCCGCGAGGTGGAGTTCTTCAAGGTCGATGACGAATCCAATCCGGCCAAGGGCATCGAGAACGCGACCCGCCTGGTAATGCGTGACAAGGTCGACGTGCTGGTGGGTTCGGTGCACTCGGGCGTGCAGATGGGCATTCACAAGGTCGCACGCGATACAGGAGTTCTCAACATCATTCCCAATGCCGGCGTGCACGTGGCCACCCGGGCCCAGTGTGCGCCCAATGTGTTTCGAACCAGCTTCACCAACGCCCAGCCTACCCTGGCTTTGGGCAAGGCCATGGTCGACCGAGGCCACAAGAAGGCGGTGTGGATCACCTGGAACTACGCCGCAGGCGACGAGGCCTTTGAGGGTTTCGAAAAGAGCTACACCGAAGCCGGTGGCACCATCATCAAGAAGCTCGGCCTGCCCTTTCCCAACGTGGAGTTTCAGTCGCTGTTGACCGAGATTGCGTCTTACAAGCCCGACGCCGTGGCCTGCTTCTTCGCCGGTGGCGGTGCAGCCAAGTTCCTGCGCGACTACGCTGCGGCCGGCCTGAACAAGACGATCCCACTGTACGGCTCGGGCTTCCTGACCGAGGGCGTGCTCGATGCAGCAGGCGAAGCTGCCGAGGGCGTTCTCACCACGCTGCACTACAGCGACTCGCTGGATATCCCGCGCAACAAGCAGTTCCGCCTCGACTATGTAAAGGCGTTCAAGGCGCAGCCCGATGTGTATGCCGTTCAGGGATACGACGCGGGCTTGCTGCTCGTCAAGGGTGCCAACGCAGTCAAAGGCGACTTGTCGAACAAACCGGCACTGTACGCAGCGCTGGAAGGCGCCACCATCGACAGTCCGCGCGGGAAATGGACCATGAGCAAGGCCCACAACCCGATCCAGGACATCTACCTGCGCCAGGTGGTCAACAAGGACAACAAGGTGATCGGCATTGCTCAGAAGGCTGTGGCCGATCCCGCCACGGGTTGCCGCATGGGTTGAGTCTTTCGCGCCCCGGTTGTCCTCCAGCGGCGGAGTTCGTCCAAAAGATGTTCCGCCGCTTTTCTTCGTCCTTTTGTTCCTTAGCTCATGGATTTCGCCAACTTCCTCATCCAGTTGCTCAACAGCCTGCAATACGGCCTGTTGCTGTTCATGCTGGCCGCGGGCCTCACGCTGATTTTCGGGATCATGGGTGTGGTCAACTTGGCGCACGGCAGCTTCTACATGCTGGGCGCTTACCTGGCCTGGTTTCTGGTGGGCCAGTTCGACAGTCTGGTGCTCGCCATCGTGGTGGGCACGGTGATCGCCGTGGCGCTGGGCTGGGTGCTGGAGTGGACCCTGTTCCGGCACTTCTACCACCGCGACCACCTCGACCAGGTGCTGCTGACCTTCGGTCTGATCTACATCTTTGAAGAGGTGCGCTCCATCCTCTGGGGCGACGACGTGCACGCGGTGCAGGTGCCCGAGGTGCTGAACTGGTCGATCCCGCTGACCGAGAACCTCTCCTACCCGGTCTACCGGCTGGTGATGTCGGGCGTGTGCATCGCGCTCGCACTCGGCCTGTACCTGCTCATTTCCAAGACCCGCCTGGGCATGAAGATCCGCGCCGGTGCCTTCAACCGCGAAATGACCGAGTCGCTCGGCATCAACATCCGCCTCATCCACGGCGTGGTGTTTGCGCTGGGCGTGGCGCTCGCTGCCATCGCCGGCATGATCGCCTCGCCCGTCTCCAGCGTGTACCCCGGCATGGGCAGCTCGGTGCTGATCATGTGCTTTGTGGTGGTCGTCATCGGCGGCATCGGTTCGGTGCGCGGGGCCCTGGTGGCGGCCTTGCTGGTCGGCTTGGTCGACACCTTCGGCAAGGTGCTGGTGCCGCAGATCGCCGGTATGGCGGTGTACATGCTGATGGCCGCCGTGCTGCTCTACAAGCCAGAAGGGCTGTTCAAACAATGAGCTCACCCAAAGCCCAACTCGAAAAGCTGCCACGCAGCATCCAGGCGATCCTGCTGCTGGGTGCCATCGCGCTCGCGGCCTTCCCGCTCATGCCGCTGACCGGTGTCGACTTCTACCTGCAGATGCTCTCGCAGATGATGATCCTGGCTATCTTCGCGATGAGCCTCGACCTGCTACAGGGCGTGACCGGTCTGGTCTCGCTGGGTCACGCGGCCTACTTCGGCCTGGCCGGCTATGCGCTGGCCTTCCTCACGCCGGCCGATACGCCCATCAGCCTCTGGTGGGCCCTGCCCGCCTCGGCGCTGGGTGCGGGCCTGGCGGCGCTCATCATTGGCTTCTTCGTGGTTCGCACCCACGGCATCTACTTCATCATGGTGACCATGGCGTTCGCGCAGATGGTGTTCTTCCTGTTCTTCGACAACAAGGTGCTGGGCGGCTCAGACGGCCTGTACGTGAACTTCCGGCCCACCGCCTCGGTGTTTGGCTGGACCGGCATCGACCTCGAGAACAAGACCACCTTCTACTACTTCACGCTGCTGCTGCTGGTGCTGGTCTACGCGTTTCTGCGGCGCCTGCTGTTCTCGCCTTTCGGACGCGTGCTCGCCGGCATCCGCGTGAACGAGCACCGCATGCGCGCCGTGGGCTACGGCACCTTCGGCTACAAGCTCACGGCTTTCACGCTGGCGGGTGCGCTGGCCGGTGTGGCGGGCTTTCTGTGGGCGGCCCAGACCGGCTACATGAACCCCGAGCTGATGGGTTTTCACATGAGCGCGCACGCCATCATGATGGTCATCCTCGGTGGCATGGGCAACTTTGCCGGCGCCATCGTGGGGGCCTTTGCGTTCGAGTACGTGATGCACTTTTTCAAGGACCTCACCAAACACTGGCAGCTGCTGATGGGCACGTTCATCGTGCTGGTGGTGGTGTTCGCGCCACGTGGTTTGCTGGGCCTGGTGGAGCGGTTCTCCAAGAAGCGAAGCGCGCCATGAACGAGCTCCTCCTCTCCGCCCGCAACCTCACCAAACGCTTCGGGGGCCTGGCAGCCGTCAACGACGTCTCGGTGGACCTGCACCGTGACCGCATCCACGCCGTGATCGGCCCCAACGGCGCCGGCAAGTCCACCCTGACCAACCTGCTCTCGGGCGACCTGCCGCCCACCTCGGGCCGCATCACGCTCAACGGGGTCGAGACCGCTGGCCAGAGCCCGGAGCGCATCTCGCGCCTGGGCCTGGGCCGCAGCTACCAGAAGACCAACATCTTCCTGCCCTTCACCGTGTGGGACAACGTGCGCCTGGCCGCGCAATCGCGCGAACGGCACGCGCCGTGGAACGTGCTGCGCTGGGTGTCATCGGCCAGCGCCATGGGTGCGGTGAACCAGCGCTGCGAACGTGCGCTGGAACTCGCCGGCCTCACAGCACGCGCCAACGTGGTGGCCGGCACCACCAGCCACGGCGAGCAGCGCCAGCTGGAAATCGCCATGACCCTGGCCACCGAACCCACCGTGCTGCTGCTCGACGAGCCCCTGGCCGGCATGGGCCAGGCCGAGGCCGAGAGCATGGTGGCGCTGCTGCTGCGCCTGAAGAAGCACCACGCCATCATGCTGGTGGAACACGACATGGACGCGGTGTTCACCCTGGCCGACCAGCTCACCGTGATGGTGAACGGCCAGGTGATCGCCAGCGGCACGCCGGCTCAGGTGCGCGGTGATGCGTCGGTGCAAGCGGCTTACCTGGGCGAGGAACACTGATGAGCGCTTTGACGAACGCATTGGTTGAGGCCAAGGGCCTGAACACCCACTACGGCGCCAGCCACATCCTGCGCGGCATCGACTTCACCGTCGGCCAGGGTCAGACGATTGGCCTGATGGGCCGCAACGGCATGGGCAAGTCCACGCTGCTCAAATCCATCATGGGCATCGTCAAGCCCAGTGGCGGCAAGGTGCAGGTGAAGGGCCGCGACATGACCGGCGCGCCCACCTTCGAGATCGCCCGCCAGGGCCTGGCCTACGTGCCCGAAGGCCGCGGCATCTTCAGCAACCTGAGCGTGCGCGAAAACCTGGTGATGTCGGCGCGTGCCGGCACCAGGGGTCAGCGCGACTGGACGTACGAGCGCGTGCTGGAGACCTTTCCGCGCCTGGCCGAGCGCCTGAACCACGGCGGGCAGCAGCTCAGCGGCGGCGAGCAGCAGATGCTCACCATCGGCCGTGCGCTCATGACCAATCCCGATCTGCTGATCCTCGACGAAGCCACCGAAGGCCTGGCGCCGCTGATCGCACGCGAGATCTGGCGCATCTGCGGCCTGATCCGCGAAAGCGGCATCAGCAGCATCATCGTGGACAAGAACTGGAAACACGTCACCCAGATCACCGACCGCAACGTGATCCTGGTCAAGGGCGAGGTGGTGTTTGAAGGCAGTTCCGAAGAGCTCTTGTCGAAGCCCGAACTGCTGGAGCAGCACTTGGGTGTATGAGAATCAGTGTCGCCCCGGCCGGCCCCTTGAAGCTAGCTAGCGCTGCCCAAGTGCTTGCGAGAGTTTCCGTGCTTCTTCCTTGAGGAGCGTAACAAATACGCTGACACGCGCTTGGTCCACGCGCACACCAGGACCGAAAACGGCCAAAGACCCCATGACTTTGTCGTTCCCCAGAAAAAACGGCACAGCAACCGCCACCGCGCCCTGGATCAATTCGTCCCGGCTTATCGCATACCCCTGTTCCCGGATCTGCTGCAGCCTGTCGAGATAGGCCGATACATTGACGGTTTCTCCGCTCTTGTTCAGATAGCTTTCGGGTGTGGGAACATGGGCAAGGATGGCACGCCCGCTAGCGCCCAACGTCACGTCTTCCCGATAGCCCAAGCCGCGTTTGAAACTGAGCGGCTGTGCGCTGGGCAATTCGGCCACACAGATTCGACTGTTGCCCTGGTGAACAAGCAAGGCAACAGTCTCGCCCGTCTGGTCCCACAAGCGGCGCAGCATCGGTTGCGCCAGGGTCGCTATGTCAAGACTGGAGCTCCACACGTGTGCAAGGTGCGCCACCGAGGGACCTAATTCGAAGCGCTGAGGATCACCGGACGACACGATGAACCCGCTGTGTTCCAGCGTGCGCAACAGCCTGTACAGGGTTGGACGGCTCAGGTCTACCCGCTTGAGCAGCTCACCCGCTGTCAGTTGGTGGTCGGTTGCCGTGAACGCCATGAGGATTTCCAGCGCTCTGTCCACGGCCCGGACACTCTCGCCCGGTTTTTCAGTTGGTCCCATAACTCCACCCAAGGTTGCACTTCTATCATGGTACCCGCCCACCAGTCCACTTGATGGACTGACTATTCAAAACTTGACAGAGCTCAATCGGTCCGTAAAATGGACTGTAATGTCATGCAGTGGACATGCCGATCAATTTTGGAGACCTGTCTATGAACAAGGAAATGTCTGAAGCGCTCACCCGCGTCGGTCCCGGCACGCGCATGGGCAACCTGATGCGCCGCTACTGGGTGCCGGCACTGGCATCGAGCGAAATCCCCGAAGCCGACGGGCCGCAGGTGCGCGTGCAACTGCTGGGCGAGAAGCTGCTCGCCTTTCGCAATAGCGATGGCAAGGCTTGCCTGATCGGCGAATTCTGCTCGCACCGAGGCGTGTCGCTGTACTTCGGCCGCAACGAGCACAACGGCATCCGCTGCGCCTACCACGGCGTGAAGTTCGACGGCATGGGGCAATGTGTGGACGTGCCGTCCGCGCCTCAGGCTTGCGCGCGCATGCACATAAAGGGCTACCCTTGCGTGGAGCGCGGTGGCATCGTGTGGACCTACATGGGCCCGGCCGATCAGCAGCCCGCACCGCCCGAGCTGGAGTGGTGCACGCTGCCGCCCGAACATGTGTATGTCTCCAAGCGCCTGCAGTACAGCAACTGGCTGCAGGCCATGGAAGGCGGCATCGACACCGCACACGTCTCTTACGTGCACCGCTACGAGGTGGATACCGACCCGATGCACCAGGGAGTGAAGGCGCTGGACTACATCAAGGCCGACGGCAACGTGAAGTTCGAGATCGAGCAGACGCCCTTCGGCCTGAGTCTGTTCGGCCGCCGCAACGGCGAACCCGATTCGTATTACTGGCGCATCACGCAGTGGCTGTTCCCCTGGTTCACGCTGATCGCGCCGTTTGGCGAGCATGCGCTGGGCGGGCATGTGTGGGTGCCGATCGACGACCATAGCTGCTGGGCTTGGAGCATCAACTGGCAGCCTGCCCATCCCCTCACCGACGAAGAACGCACCGCGATGGAAGAAGGTAAGGGCATTCATGTCGAATACGAAGCGCCCGGCAGCTTCATCCCCAAGCAAAACCGCGACAACGACTACTGCATGGACCGCGTGGCGCAACGCGAAGACCGCTCTTACAGCGGCGTGTTCGGCTTCTCCGCGCAGGACTATTCGCTGCAGGAAAGCATGGGCACGATCCAGAATCACGAGGCCGAAAAGCTACTGCCCACTGACAAGGCTATCGTGATGGCGCGCCGCATGTTGCATGAGGCCGCGCTCGGCTTGGCAGATGGCCAGACCCCGCCCGCGCTGGACCCAAGCGCACAGCACGTGCGCCCCGCCGGAGTGCTGCTGCCCAAGGAACAGGACCCCGTTGCGTGGGCACGCGAGCAGCTCGCCGACGCGACGAAAAAACCGGTCTTCAGCCTTTGAGCGACTTCACTTTTCCACCCCACGACAGACAGCACCGGAGACACCTATGAAAACCCACCTGAAACTCGCGGCGGCTGTCGCGCTCGGGGCCTGCGCGGCCACTGCCGCCTGGGCGCAAGGCGCGTCCGACTGGAAGCCCAGCAAGCCGGTGCGCATCATCGTGCCCATCGTCGGCAGCACCAACGACGTGCTCGCTCGCCTGATCGGGCCGAAGCTGCAGGAGGCGCTCGGCCAGCCATTTGTGGTCGAGAACAAACCTGGTGCGGGGGGCAACATCGGTGCATACGAGGTGAGCCGCGCCGCGCCGGACGGCCACACCCTGCTGATCGGCTACAACGGGCCGCTGGCGATCAACGTCACCCTGTTCGACAAGATGCCGTACGACCCTACCAAGGATCTCGCGCCCATCACGCTGGCGGTGAAGTCGCCGCAATACCTGGTGGTGAACCCGGCCACCGGCATCACCGATGTGAAGGACTTCATCGCCAAGGCCAGGGCCAACCCGACCAAGTATGCCTACGGCTCGGTGGCCATGGGCAGCGCCTCGCACCTCACCATGGAAATGATGAAGTCGGGGGCGAACT
The DNA here is from genome assembly GCF_018780385.1 of Hydrogenophaga sp. Lineage (GTDB taxonomy): Bacteria > Pseudomonadota > Gammaproteobacteria > Burkholderiales > Burkholderiaceae_C > Hydrogenophaga. Next base: position 29,732 of record NZ_JADMJO010000161.1, read on the forward strand.
TCCGCATGACGCACATTCCCTACCGCGGCGCCGGGCCAGCCGTGGCCGATCTGATCGCGGGCAACATCCAGGCCGGCTTCTTCGTGCCCGGCAACGTGCAGGGCTTCGTGAAGGAGGGGCGTCTCAAGCTGCTGGCCTCCACCGGCCCGAAACGTTTTCCGAGTACACCGGACATCCCGACTCTCAGCGAGTCGGGGCTGAAGGACTTCGAGGCCACCTCGTGGATCGGTCTGCTCGCGCCGGCCGGCACGCCGCCGGCCATCATCAACCGCTACCACGAGGAGATGGTGCGCATTCTCAACTCGCCCGACATCCAGAAGCGCCTGCACGAGATGGAGTTCGAAATCGTCGCGAGCTCGCCCAAGCAGTTCAGCGACTGGATCGGCACCGAGATCGTGCGCTGGGGCAAGGTCATCAAGGACACCGGCGCCAAGGCGGAGTGAGCCGACATGAGCGCACCCCGACTCGCTGAGAAGACCGCGCTGATCACGGGCGGCGGTGCCGGCATTGGCGCCGCGGCGGCCACGCTGTTCTGTCGCGAAGGCGCGGCCGTGCTGCTGGTGGATGCCGACGCCCAGGCGCTGGAGCGCACCCGCCAAGCCATCGTGCAGGCCCTGCCCGGCGCGCGCGTGCTGTGCGTGGCGGCCAACGTGGCCGACGAGGTCGCCGCGCGCGCCGCCGTGCAGCAATGCAACGCGCAGCTCGGTGGCCTGGACATCCTGGTAAACAACGCCGCCATGCGCAACTACTCGGCCGCCGCCGACGCCACGCCCGCCGAGTGGCAGGCCATGGTGGGCGTGAACCTGGTGGGCATGTCCAACTACTGCGCCGCGGCCTTGCCGGCGCTGCGGCAATCGGGCGCGGGCAGCATCGTCAACGTCTCGTCGTGTTACGCGGTCACCGGCCGCAAGGGCATGGCGCTGTACGACGCGACCAAGGCCGCGCAACTGGCCTACACGCGCAGCCTCGCGTTTGAGGAGTCGTCGCACGGCGTGCGCGCCAACGCGGTGTGCCCCGGTTCCACGCTGACGGATTTTCACGTCGGCCGCGCGCAGGGCTCGGGCAAGAGCGTCGAGCAGCTCAGGACCGAGCGCAAGGATACTTCGCTGATCGGGCGCTGGGCCTCGCCGGAAGAGATTGCCTGGCCCATCGTGTGGCTAGCGTCCAGCGAGGCCTCCTTCATCACCGGGACCACGCTGATGGTCGACGGTGGCTTGCACATCATGTAGCTATTGGGGACATGTTCCCCAAGGTTCTTGTCTAGAACTCCGCAATGTCAACATCCAAGCTTTCTGCACTTGTCTACAACATGAGGCTTGAAGCCCCCGGCGTTGTTAGTGTCGAATTTAGGCCAGCCACACCAGACACTGTCTTCCCACCTCATGCCGCTGGCTCACATATCGACCTTCATCTGGGAAACGGCTTGGTTCGCAGCTACTCGCTGATGAACCCGATCACCGATAAGCAACGCTACGTGGTGGGCGTTCTCAAGGATCGTCAGAGCCGTGGGGGGTCGAAGTATGTCCACGAGAAGGTTCGCGTGGGCGATGTTCTGGACATCTCGGTGCCTCGCAACAATTTTCCGCTGGAAGAACGTGCTCAGCACTCCGTGCTGGTTGCAGGTGGCATCGGCATCACACCTATGCTGTGCATGCTCAATCGACTGGCTTCGCTGGGTCGATCTGCCGAGCTGCTCTATTTCGCTCGTTCCCGCCGGGATGCTGCGTTCTTGCAAGTGCTGGAATCGATGGAGTCAGGCCAGCTCAAAGTGCGGTACCACTTCGATGACGAAGTCGGTGCGTCTCCCGACCTGCCAACACTGCTGGCAGCGTATCCGGCCGATACCCATTTCTATGGCTGCGGCCCCGGCCCCATGCTGGACGCGTTCCAGAAGGCTTGCGACGGTCTGGGATACACCCACGTGCATCTGGAACGGTTCGCCGCCGTGGAACCTGTGGGGACGCCGCCCTTCAACGCCAATGGCTGCACCGTAGAACTGCGCCGGAGTCAGAGGATCATTCAAGTGCCGGCTGGTTCGACCATTCTCGACGCCATGATGGATGCGGGCATCATTCCTAGCTACAGCTGCAAGGAGGGGATCTGCGGTGCCTGCGAAACCAAAGTTCTGGCTGGCGAGGTGGATCACCGGGACAGCATCCTGACACAGCAAGAGCGAGCAGCCAACAAGTCGATGATGATCTGTGTGTCGGGTTGTCGTTCCAATTTGTTGGTACTGGATCTCTAAGACCGGTGTTGTTTGGATAGGTTGCGCGCTTGGCCGGTTTGAACACACCGCCGAGCAGGTCACGAAATCGGGTCAACTCCAACTCCAACTCCAAGGTGCCAGTTGTAGTGGTGATTCCAATGGTCCGACGCAGCGGTGTGCTCGCTGGAGTTCTGGTAAGCGAAGCCATAGACCCATTCGCTCAGATCCGACTGGATGAAGCGCTCGACCTTGCCGCTGGTTTGGGACCGCCACGAGCTGGTATTCGGTCACAAATACCCAAATCTTGGCAGGCCTGTGCGAAGTCTCTTAAGCGGAAGGCCGCTCCGTTGTCGATGAGCGGGAGCTAGATGCGCACACCCAGACTGGCGTAGTAGGCGTGGGCGTTGCACGAGAACTGCACCGCGTTGAGCGCCTTCTGGTCGGGGTGGATGTCGATGAACGCGATACGGGCAGGGTCATCAATGGTCAAAAAAGCATCTTCCAGCCCGCTTCATCAACGCTATCCTTGCATTTGCCCATCCACGGAATTGGGGCCCAACGCGCTGACCAGTCGAGTCGCGTTTGATGCCGGAAGCCTCATTCTGACACCTCCGCATCGGCGAGGAGTGGAACCGCTGCGCCACCAACCAGCAAGGACGCCAGCGCAACTGCATCAAAGCCGCATTCGCGCAGCACCGATTCGGTGTGCTCCCCCAATCGCGGCGCGGGCGCCAGCTTGCTGACGTCGTAACCCACCCAGCGCGCTGGCGCGCCAAAGGTACGCATCGCTCCTTCGCTCGGGTGCTCGACCTGACGGAAGAAGCCCACCGCCGCCAAGTGTGGGTCATCCAACAGTGATTCGACGGTGTTCAGAGGCACCGCCGGCACGTCGATGTCTTCGAACAGCTCCAACCAGTGCGCGGTGCTTTGCACGCATAGCGTCTGGCCCAGAAAGCCGTACACCTCGTCAATGTGGCGGGTGCGGCTGGCCAAGTCGGCGAAGCGCGGATCGACCCGCAAATCGTCGCGCTCGATGGCATGCAGAAAACGCTGCCAGTGGCCGTCGTTGTATACCAGCGCGCAGATGTAGCCGTCGCTGGTTTCGTATGGCCGGCGCCCGGGCGACAACAGCCGCACGTAGCCAGCGTCACCACTGGGCGGCTCGAAGGTGCGCCCATATAGGTGGTCCGAAAGCACCACGCTGGCCATGGTTTCGAACATCGGCACATCGATGCGGCAGCCGCGTCCGTTGCGCTCGCGCCCGTACAGCGCCATGGCCACGCTGTGCGCTGCATGCAGGCCGACCATGCGGTCGGCAATCGTCAGCGGCACGTAGCGCGGCTCGCTCGCCCCGCTTTGCTGCTGTAAGGCGGCGATGCCGACCGCGCCCTGGATCAGGTCGTCATAGGCCGGGCGGCCGGCGTAGGGACCGTCCTCGCCGTAACCGTACACGCCGCACCAGATGATGCGTGGATTGATCATCGAGATGCTCTCGTAGTCCAGCCCGAGCCGGGCGATGGAGGCCGGGCGGAGGTTGTGCACGAAGACATCGGCGCCTTCGATCAGGCGCCGCATCGCAGCCGCGCCCTCCGGCGATTTGAGGTCAAGCGCCACGCTGCGCTTGTTGCGGTTCAGGTGCAGGAACAGCGGACCCATGCCGGGATGGCGTCCGGGGCCGATCCAGCGTGTCGAGTCGCCCTCAGGGGATTCAATCTTGATCACGTCCGCGCCATGGTCGCCAAAGATCTGGGTGGCGTAGGGCCCCATCAGCACCGCGCTGAGGTCGATCACCCGCACGCCCTCGAGTGGCCCGGCGGGTGCTGCCTGCTTGTGTTGGCTTGTCATCTGTGTCTCCTCTGATTTCTCGATGCCAGGCTGCCTCAGCGCCGAGTGCTGAGGAAAAACCGGATTGACGGCCGTCCATCCTAACGATATTCTGATTACCAAACAAATGTTCCCATATCAGAACACAAGGAGGCTTCGATTCTATGAACATGCCCACGGCCAGCTTGCGCGAATGCACAGGCATCAATACCCGCGCGGAGGCTTCTCCCATGGCCGTGACCCGCGTGCTGCGGCTGCTGCGGATACTGGCCGACCGCCCTGCTGGCTTGGCCCTGACCCCGTTGTGCTTGGCGTTGAATGCACCAAAAACCAGCGTACTCTCGCTGTTGCGCGGCCTCACGGCGCATGGCTACCTGCAGCGCAGCAATGACCTGTATGAACTGGGCCCCGAGGCGTTCTCACTAGGGGCATCTCTGGTGTCGGCCCGCTCGCTCGACGTTGTGGCCCTGCCCTTCCTGCGGGAGGCAGTGGCGCGATCCGGCGAGACCGCCCTGATCGCCAGAATCGACCGCACCGCAGATCGGCTCGTCTACAACCCGATCTTCGAGAGCACCCGGACGATTCGATACGCCGTGCCAGTCGGCACGACACGGCCGCTGTTTGCCTCGTCCGCCGGGCGCGTGCTGCTCGCGTTCCAGGAAGAGGCATGGCGGCGTGACTACCTGCGCCGGGCCGATCTGCGGGCCATGACCGAGCACTCGGTCACCGACCCGGCGCAACTGGCGCGGATCATCGAGGAAGCCCGGGTGAGAGGGGTGGCGGTCACATTCGGAGAAGTGACACCTGACGTTGCCGGCTTTTCGGCCCCGATCTTCGAACCTGACGGGCGCGTGAACGCAGCGCTGATCATCGCCGCGCCGATCGAGCGCGGTCGCGCCGTCGCCGATGCGCTGCAGCACCTGGTGATGGAACTCGCCGCAAGCATCTCGGGGGCACTCGGCTACCGTGCGGGACCGGAATCGCGTGAGGTGGCAACGAATCAAGCCAGACCAATGCCCCAGACCCGCCGCTCGCGGTAACAGGCACAAACTTCAAAAGGAGACACCCCCATGAACAATGAACTGCTTTACGAAGTGAACGACGGCATTGCCGTCATCACCATCAACCGGCCCGAGCGCCGCAATGCGCTGAATCGCGCCGTGCGCGAAGGCTTTTTTGAGGTCTGGCGCCGCTTCGAAGCTGACGGGCAGGCGCAGGTGGCCATCCTCACCGGCGCCGGTGACAATTTCTGCGCCGGCATGGACCTGGTGGAAGCCGCAGACACTCAACTGCGCATCCCGCCAGCGGGCTTCATCGCCGTGCTCGGCGACAACATCGAGGTCACCAAGCCCGTCATCGCTGCCGTGCAGGGCTATGCCTATGCAGGCGGTTGGCTGCTCTCGCAGATGTGCGACCTGTGCGTGGCCGACGAAACCGCCAAATTCGCCATCACGGAGGCCAAGGTCGGGCGCGGCATGCCGTGGGCCTCGCCGGTCATCCACATGCTGCCGCAGCGCATTCTGATGGAAGTCGCGATGACCGGCGACCCGCTGACAGCGCAGCGCGCCTACGAACTCGGCTACATCAACCGCCTGATGCCCAAGGGGCAAGCATTGCAAGGGGCCAAAGAGCTGGCGACCCGGCTCATGGCCAATGCGCCACTGACGGTGCGCGCGGCCAAAGAAATGGTGCGCCTGTCCACCGAGATGGGCCGCACCGCCGCGCTGCGCGCCTCCAACCGAGCGTTTGATGCCGTCTACCTCAGTGAAGATGCCCTGGAAGGCCCGCAATCTTTCCGGGAAAAGCGCAAACCGGTCTGGAAGGGGCACTGAAATGAGCATGACCACAACCAGAAAACCCGCACCGTCGTCCGCTATCCAAATCGCTGACATCACGCGGGAACTGGCCGCGCGCTGCGCTGACCTGTGCTACACCGATCTCCCGGAGGACGTGCGCCTGCGGGTCCGGCAATGCCTGCTCGACTGGATCGGGGTGACGCTGGCTGGCGCGTGCGAGCCACTGGTTCACATGCTGGCCGAAGAAGCCCGTGAACAGGGTGGGCATGCCCAGGCCACCGTCGTCGGGCACGCCATGACGACCTCCAGCCGGCAGGCGGCATTGATCAATGGCTCGGCCTCGCACGCACTCGACTATGACGACGTCAACATGGCCTGCACCGGCCACCCCTCGGTGGTCCTGATCCCGGCCTTGCTCGCCCTGGCCGAATCGCGCGGCGCCAGCGGACGCGACTTCATGACGGCCTTCGCCGCCGGCTACGAAACCATGTGCCAGTTGGGGTTGGTGTGCGGCGACGCACAGTATTCCAACGGCTTCCACACCACAGCCACGCTAGGCACGCTCGGTGCGGCCGCCGCCTGCGCACGCTTGCTGCAACTCGATGCCGACGACACCGCGACCGCGCTGGGCATCGCCAGCACCACGGCGGCTGGGCTGAAATCGATGTTCGGCACCATGTGCAAACCCTTGCATGCCGGGCGGGCCAGTGCCGACGGCCTGCAGGCGGCCCAGTTGGCCGCGCGCGGCTTCACCAGCCGTGCCGATGCGATTGAGTGTCCGCAAGGCCTCATCGCCACGCACGGTGGTACCGCGTCGCTGGGAGCTGCGGTGGCCACGCCGAACGGCGGCTGGCATCTGCGCCACAACCTGTTCAAGTTCCACGCCGCCTGTTATGGCACACATGCCGCCATTGAGGCCGCGAGCCACTTGCGCCTGCAACACGCACTGCGGGTTGATGACGTGTGCCGCGTGACGGTGCGTGCCAGTTCCGCCTGCGAGGGTGTATGCAACATCGCGGAGCCGCGCACCGGGCTGGAGGCCAAGTTCAGTCTCCGTCACACGGTGGCGATGGCGCTGGCCGGGGTCGACACCGCCGGATTGGACGCGTTCAGTGACGAAGCCGTATACGCGCCCGAGGTGGTGGCGCTGCGTGATCGGGTGCAGGTTTTGCTCGCACCTCAATGCCCGGACCTCACCCTCAGCGAGGTGGTGATCGAGACTCAGAGCGGCACAGTGCTGCGCCAACGCTACGACAGTGGGCGCCCAGCCAGCGACCTGCTGGAGCAGCAGCAGCGCCTGGAGGAAAAGTTTCGCCGGCTGGTCAAGTCTGTGCTCATACCTGACGAGTGCGACGAGCTGATAGACCTGGTGGCACGGCTCGACGAACTGACCGACCTCTCGCCGCTGGCAGGCATGCTGGCTCGCCAAGCGTGCTCTGATCGGCCCTAACAGGCTGTTGAAATTCCCCGCGTAAACACTGTTGGCTCAGTTGCGCGGTGCTGATACCTTATGGACATTTGAGGCGAAGCAAGTAGTCGTCCCTGAAGAATCCCCGGAGCCCGCATAAACACTGGACTTTCGGGTGA
>NZ_JADMJO010000040.1 GCF_018780385.1 Hydrogenophaga sp.
CCCCCCGAGGGGGCTGATCCGGCTTGGGGCGGCCCGGCGCCGGATCGTCAGCGTCGATCCGGCCTGCGTGTCGGGATCCGGGCCACCACCAGGATGCCGATCAGGGCTGCAATCAGCAGTAGCCCGAGCGCCACGGGCTGGCCGCGGAAACCCCAGGCCGACAGGCCGACCATCACCACCATCGACACCTGGGCCACCGTCTTGCTGCGGCGCGTGAGGCTGCGGTGTGTTTCCCAGTCGCGCACCATGGGGCCGAGAAAGCGGTGGTTGAGCAGCCAGCCGTGCAGGCGCGGCGAAGCCTTGGCGTAACAAGCCGCTGCCAGCAGCACGAAGGGGGTGGTCGGCAGGCCGGGCAGCACCACGCCGATGAGGCCCAGCGCGAGCGACACGCTGCCGGCCAACCACAACAACCAGCGCACCACGCGCGAGCGGTGCAGCGCGGCGCTGTCGGGCGCTGTCGGTTGGGGATGGGTCATGGCGCCCACCAGCCCAGCGGATGCCGCGCCAGCGCGATCGAGGCCATGAAGGCCACGCACAGCAAAGCGCCCAGCAGGAACAGCGCCCGCGTTCGGGTGGAGGAGGCCCGCCGCATCGCCATCGTTCCCAGGGCGATGTAGACCAGCAGCAGGCCGAGCTTGAGGCCGAGCCAGGGCGTGTGCAGCGGGTTGAGTTGCAGCAGCCACCACAGGCTCGCGCCGGCCATCAGCAGCGCGCTGTCGACCACCTCGCTCAAGCGGCGCCAGCCCGGGCGCAGCGGCCAGACCTGGCCCCGCAGCACCCCCAGAGCGCGCGCCGCGAACAGGCCGACGCTGGTCATGACCAGGCCGACGTGCGTCTGAAGCAGCAGCGGGTAGGCCCAGGCGATGTCCGGGGTTGGCATGGGGTGGTGGCGGTGCGGTCGGTGTAAGTCACCGCCAGCATAGCGGTTCTCACCGCAGCGCCATGCCGCGCGGGGCTCAGCAGCAGGCCGCGCGCGCTGGCTCGTACTGCGGGAACAGCTGGTTGTTTTCCAGGTGGATGTGCGCGATGAGGTCGTCCGAGAACTGGTTGACGCCCGCGTACAACGCGCGCCAGGTGTTGCACGCGTCCTGGGGTGGCGTGGCGTCGTGGGTCATGGCCATCAGGCGGTCGAGCTGTTCGCCGTGGCTGGTGTGTTCCTCGCGCATCACTCCGATGGGGTGCACGGCCATGCCGCGCCCGCCCGCCTTGAGCATGGGGAACAGGATGTTCTCTTCCTTGGCCATGTGCTCCAGCATCTCGACCTCGATGGCCTCCAGGTGTTCGGCCAGGCCGGCGGGCACATCGGGGTGCTCGCGGTGAACCGCCTCCACCCGGCGCGCCATGCGGATCAGCTCGGGCAGCTGCTCGCGGTGCA
>NZ_JADMJO010000123.1 GCF_018780385.1 Hydrogenophaga sp.
CCACGCCACTGCCGTCGCTCTTCACGCGCACCTTGACGTTGTAATCCACCACGCGCTTGACGGGGACGATGACCTTCATGTTGGGTTGCTCCTGATGATTGGAAAAATGTCGTCACGAATTGACGTGCACGTCAACTCAAGGATTGTATGCCCCGCCCCTATCAAGGACGGTCAGGCGGGGGACAAATCGGGATCCGAGAAAAAAGAACGGTCGTGCTTTTTGACGATTATAGGAGAACGCCGCGAACCCACAAAGCCCTTATTTCCACCACCTTCGCTCACAGTCGTGCGAATTCACCGACCGAAGGGTCGGTGAATTCGGGTAAGCCATGAGATGCCGAAGCAGGGAACTGGCCTACATTGAATCTGCCGATTTTGTTTATGTTGAGCAACCATCTCTCTGCAACCACCTTGCACCCGCACACAGGAGTTCCCGCATGAAGTCACGTCCCCTCGTTGCACTGGCCTTGTCATCCACGCTGCTCGCCAGCGGCCTGGTGTCGGCCCAGACGGTGTTCACCGTCTCCAGCTGGTTGCCACCCACCCACACGCTGAGCACCTCGCAAAAGACGTGGTGCGACATGCTGGAAAAGGAAAGCACCGGCCGCATGAAGTGCAACATCCTGCCCAAGGGCGTGGTGGCCGCACCCGGCACCTTCGACGCCGTGCGTGACGGCCTGGCCGACATCTCGTACACGGTGGACGGCTACACCCCCGGACGCTTCATCAACACCCAGGTGGCCGAGTTCCCGTTTCTCGGCAACAACGCAGTGGCCACCTCGGTTGCTTACCAGCGCGTCTACAGCAAGTATTTCGCGCCCCTGGGCGAGCACCGCGGTGTGAAGGTGCTGGCGGTGTTCACCCACGGCCCCGGCGTCATCTTCAACAGCAAAAAACCGGTGACCTCGGCCGCCGAGGCTGCGAGCCTGAAGTTCCGCATCGGCGGCGGCAACATCAACGAGCTCTCCAAAGCGATGGGCTGGAACACCACGCTCAAGGCCGCGCCCGAGTCGTTCGAATTGCTCTCCACCGGCGTGATGGACGGCACCTTCTTCCCCGACGAATCGATCGCCTCGTTCAAGCTCAGCATGATCAAGCACGCCACCGATTTCCCCGGCGGCCTGTACAACACCAGCTTCGTCTTCATGATGAACCCGGCCAAGTACAACGCCCTGTCGGCGCAGGACAAGGCCGTGGTCGACAAACTCTCGGGTGAGCCGGCTGCGCGCCTGTTCGGTGGCGGCTGGGACAAGGTGGACGCGGCCAGCCGCGAACTGCAGAAGAGCCAGGGGGTTGCCCGCATCACCGCCGACAAGGCGTTCGTGAAGGCCGTGATGGACAAGCAGGACTACCTGGAGACCAAGTGGGCGGCCAGCGCCCAGGTCAAGGGACTGCAGAATCCCAAGGGCGTCCTGAGCGAATTCCGCGCAGAGATCGCCAAGGTCAAGTAACTCCCAGGCCACCCGTGTGGCCTTGCCGGGCCGGCTGAGCAGACCGCACAGCCGGCCTTTTCACATCAAGATTCATCATGCTCAAGACGATCGATCGCGGGTTGCGCTGGTCCACCGGACTCATGGCAGCCATGGCCCTGTTTGCCATCATGTGGCTCACGCTGGTGGACGTGACCGGTCGGCGCTTCTTCAGCCATTCGGTGCCCGGCGGCCTGGAGATCACCGAAATCCTCATGGTCATCGTGATCTTCGGTGCGCTGCCCATGGTGTCGTGGCGCAATGAACACGTCGTGTTCGACTCGCTCGACACCTTCCTGCCCGACTGGGTGCGCAGCATCCAGTCGCGCCTGGTCAACCTGATCTGCGCGGGCGGCTTCGGCTTCCTCGCCTACCTCATGAGCACACGCGCCGACCGTTTCGCCGAATATGGCGACACCACCGTCTACCTGCAGGTCTCCATCGCGCCCGTGGCCTGGATGATGGCGCTCTTCCTCGCCATCACGGCGGCCGTGCATCTGCTGTTCGTGTTTGTTGTGGTGCCGGTGCCCTCGCCCCACCACCCACCACCCGCCGAGCTGCCCGCCGATCTGGACGGAGCCACGCCATGACCGAGGCGACACTGGGTTTCCTGGCCGTCTTCGCGATGGCCTTCCTGCGCATTCCCCTGGCGCTGGCCATGGCCATCGCCGGCGTGGCGGGTCTGGGCCTCATGCGTGGCTGGCAGCCGGCATTTGCCAGCACCAGCCAGGTGATTTTCGAGACCGGCTTCGCCTATGTGCTGTCGGTGATCCCGCTGTTCATCCTCATGGGCAATCTGGTCGCCCGCGCCGGCATGGCGCGCGAGCTCTACACCGCGGCCAACGCATTCGTGGGCCACCGCAAGGGCGGCCTGGCCATGGCCAGCATCATTGCCTCGGGCGGCTTCGGCTCCATCTGCGGTTCGTCGATCGCCACGGCCGCCACCATGACGCGCGTGGCCTACCCCGAGATGAAACGGCACGGCTACAAGGACACGCTGGCCACCGGCGCCATTGCGTCGGGCGGCACGCTGGGCATCCTGATCCCGCCGTCCACCATCCTTGTCATCTACGGAATCATCACCGAGACCGATATCGGCAAGCTGTTCATCGCCGGCATCCTGCCCGGGCTGGTGGCCATGATCTGCCTGTGCCTGGCCGTGGTCTACATCACCTGGCGCGACCCGGCAGCCGGCCCACCCGCCGAGCGCTTCAACTGGGCCCAGCGCCTGGCCGCGGTGCGTGGCATCTGGGGCGTGGCGGTGTTGTTTGCGCTGGTCATCGGCGGCATCTACGGCGGCGTGTTCACCGCCACCGAAGGCGCTGGCGTGGGAGCAGCGGGCGCGTTCTTCTTCGCGCTGTTCCGCGGCGCGCTCACGCCGCGCATCCTGCTCGACATCCTGGTGGAGAGCACCCGCACCACGGCCATGCTGTTCACCATCCTGATCGGCGCGATGGTCTTCACCAGCTTCATCAACTTCACCAGCATGCCAAGCGACCTGCGCGACTTCCTGCTGCAGTTCAGTCCGAGCCCGATCATGGTGGTGGTGGTGATGATGACGATCTACGTGCTGCTGGGCCTGGTGATGGAAGAGCTGTCGATGGTGCTGCTGACCATCCCCGTGTTCTTCCCGGTCATCACGGGGCTGGGCTTCGACCCGGTGTGGTTCGGCATCCTGATCGTGACCATTGTGGAGATCGGCATGATCTCGCCGCCGGTGGGCATGAACCTCTTCGTCATGAACTCCCTGCTGCCGCTGGTGAAACTCAAACACATCTTCCAGGGCGTCTGGCCGTTCGTGATGGCCGACATCGTGCGCTTGGGGATCCTGATCGCGTTCCCCGCGATCTCGCTGTGGCTACCGGGATTCATGAACCGCTGAGCCCGAGGGCCCGGCGGGTGGCACCGGTTGCAGGTGCACCACACGTTGCGGGTACGGAATGTCGAGGCCGTTCGCTTGCAGCGACTGCAGGATGCGGCGGTTGACGAGCGAGCGCAACCGCAGCTGATCGCTGTTGTCGCCCGACTCGATCCAGTAACCCACGGTGAACTCCAGACCATCAGCACCGAAGGCTGACAGAGCAACGAGTGGCGCAGGCTCCTTCAGCGCGTCGTCTTGCACCAGCACCGCGTTCAGCAGCAGCGCGCTCACGTGTTCCACGTCGCTGCCATAGGCGACCGACACCACCGTGGTCTGCCACACCCGCGTCAAAGCCGTGGAGAGGTTTTCCACCCGGTTGATGACCATGAATTCGTTGGGCACGATGGACTCGCGTCCCGTGGGCGCACGGATCACGGTGTAGCGGGCGTTGATGTCAAGGATGCGGCCTTCGAAGTTGTCCACCCGCACGTTGTCGCCAATGCGCATGCGACGTTCGGCCAGGATCACGAACCCGCTCACGTAGTTGGACGCCAGCTTCTGCAAACCAAAGCCGATGCCCACACCGACAGCGCCACCGAGCACCGACAGCGCGGTGAGGTCGATGCCCACGGCCGACAACGCGATGATCAGACCGACGAACATGAGCAGCGCGCGCGTGGCGTTGCTGGCGGCCTTGCGCAGCGAGAGGTCGGCGCCCGCGGCTTTGCGCAGCAGGCGCGTCTCGATGGCCGCAGACACCCACAGCGACAAGATCAACACCGCACCGGCGGTGAGGATGCCCTCGATCGTGGTGCGCAGGCTCAGCGTGGTGGCGCCGATCTTCCAGGTGATCTGATCCATCTCGGCCAGCACCACCGGCAGCAAGCCGCTCACCCACAGCACCATGGCCAGCCAGGCGATCCAGGAGATCGTGCGCTCCAGCGCGCGCACCCACGGCGCGGTGGCAAACGCCACCTGCAGCACCTTCACACCCACACGAATCACCACGAGCGATACCAGCACGGGAATCGCCACCTTGAAAGCCGCCAACGGCAGAACGGCCGTCAGCAGCGCGCGTGCCACATAGGCCAGCATGAGCAACAACAGCGGGAACATCACGCCGTCGATGAGACGACGCCCAAACAGCACCGAGGTCCTCTCGTCCTGCATGCGCAGCGCGCGGCGCAGCAGCCAGGTGACGCCGAGCGCCAGCGCAATGCACACCGCCAGCGCACCCAGTTCGGTCAGCACGGTGGGCTGCGTGAAGGCGGACAGCCAGAGGCTGAAGTCGTCGATGGGTTTCGGGGCAGCGGGAGCGGTGATGGCCATGGGAAGAAAACAGATTGGGAAGTTCAGGCACGCCAGTTCGGCGCGCGCTTGTCGATGAAGGCCTGCACGCCTTCTTGCGCCACGTCGTGCGCCATGTTGCAGGCCATGGTCTGCCCGGCGAGCTGGTAGGCGGATTCGATGCCGGTCTCCAGCTGGCGGTAGAACAGTGCCTTGCCCATGGCGATGGCGTCGGCCGGTTTGGCGAGGATGCGATCCACCAGCGCAGCCACTTCCGAGTCCAGCGCGTCGGAGGCCACCACCCGGTTCACGAGACCCCGAGCGCATGCCTCGTCAGCGGAAATGAAATCGCCCGTGAGCAGCATCTCCATGGCCTGCTTGGGCAGGATGTTGCGCGACAGGGCCACGCCCGGTGTGGCGCAGAACAGCCCCACGTCGATGCCGTTCACGCCGAAGCTCGCGTTCTCGCTGGCCACGGCCAGATCGCACTGCGCCACCAACTGGCAGCCCGCGGCGGTGGCCAGACCTTGCACGCGCGCAATCACCGGCACCTCCAGCTTGCGGATGGCGAGCATCAGGCGCGAGCAGCGCGCAAACAACGCCTGGTAGTACGCCAGCTCGGGGTGCGCCCGCATTTCCTTGAGGTCGTGCCCGGCGCAGAAGGCCTTGCCACTGGCTGCGATCACGACGATGCGGGCCTGCGGATCGACCGCCACCGCGTCGACGGCCGCCTGCAGCGCCGCGAGCATCGCTTCGGACAACACGTTGAAACTGCGTGGCGTGTTGAGGGTGAGGGTGTGAACGCCGCGCTCGTCGCGGGCGTGCAGCAGCACCGCGCCGTCGGCCATTGGGGATGAAGGGGATGCGGGGTGGGTCATCGGAACATTATCGGACGCCCGTCCGCCGCAGAAGTTCAGACGTCGGCCAGCACCCGCAAGTGCGCTTCCACACTGCGGCCCAGCGCGCTCAGTGCATAACCCCCTTCGAGGCAGCTCACGATGCGGCCCTTCGCGTGGCGCTGCGCGACTTCCTTCACCCGCATCGTCATCCACGCGTAGTCCTGTTCGACCAGACCAAGCTGCGCCATGTCGTCTTCGCGGTGGGCGTCGAAGCCCGCGCTGATGAAGATCATCTGCGGCTTGTGCGCGTCGAGCCGGGGCAGCCATGTCATGTCGATCAGCTCGCGGATGTCCATGCCCTTGGTGTAGGCCGGCACCGGCACATTGACCAGGTTGGCCGCAGTGGCGTGTTCACACAGTGGATAGAACGGGTGCTGGTAGAAGCTGCACATGAGGATGCGCTCGTCGCCCGCGACGATGTCTTCGGTGCCGTTGCCGTGGTGCACGTCGAAGTCGATGATGGCCACGCGTTTCAAGCCGTGGCGCTCCAGCGCGTACTTGGCGGCCACGGCCACGTTGTTCACGAAACAGAAACCCATGGCCTGGTTGCGCGTGGCGTGGTGGCCGGGTGGGCGCACCGCGCAGAAGGCATTGGGCATTTCGCCGGCCATCACGGCGTCGGTGGCGTCGATGGCAGCACCCGCGGCCATGAGGATGGCGTCCCAGCTGTGCACGTTGATGGAGGTGTCGGGGTCGACTTGAGCGTGGCTCGGGCCGCCAGCTTGGATGTCGTCGCGCAAGTTGTCGCTCAGGCCGCGCAGCGATGCGAGATGCATGCGGCCGTGCGCGAGTTCAAGGTCGGCCATGGAGGCGGCGGTGGCCTCGCGGCGCTCCAGTGCCACGTCGAGTCCGCTCATGAGCAAACGGTCTTCGATCGCGTCCAGACGCTCTGGGCATTCCGGGTGACCGGCGCCCATTTCGTGCCTCCAACAATCCTTGTGGGTGAAATACCCGGTGGCCTGGCCCATAACGGTTTTACGGTAAGGTTCGCGGCATGCAAGCCGACACAAAAATCCAACAGTTGCTGAATCAGCTTAACACGGTGATCGTGGGCAAATCCCAGCAGGTTTCCGACTGCGTGGCCTGCTTGCTGGCCGGTGGACACCTCTTGATCGAAGACGTTCCAGGCGTCGGCAAGACCACCCTGGCGCACGCATTGGCGCGCTCGTTCGGCCTGCAGTTTTCGCGCGTTCAATTCACCGCCGATCTCATGCCCAGCGACCTGGTGGGGGTGTCAATTTACGAGCGTGGCCGCGAAGCGTTCGTGTTCCACCCTGGTCCGGTGTTTGCCCAGGTGCTGCTGGCCGACGAGATCAACCGCGCCAGCCCCAAGACCCAGAGTGCCCTGCTCGAAGCGATGGAAGAAAAGCAGGTGACGGTGGAAGGCGAAACACGCGCGCTGCCCGAGCCCTTCTTCGTCATTGCCACGCAGAACCCGCACGACCAGCTGGGCACCTACGCGCTGCCCGAATCGCAGCTGGACCGTTTTCACATGCGCCTGTCGATCGGCTACCCCGACCGCGCCGCCGAGCGCGAACTGCTGCGTGGCCAGGACCGCCGCGACATGCTCGACAAGCTGCCTCCCGCCCTCACCCCGGCCGACCTCGCCGCCCTGCAGCACACGGTGAGCCAGGTGCACACCGCCGAGCCGGTGCTGGAGTACCTGCAAGACCTGGTGGCCGCCACGCGCAACGGGCAATGGTTTGCGCAGGGCCTGTCGCCACGCGCCGCACTCGCCGTGGTGCGCTCGGCGAAGGCGCAGGCTTACTTGAGCGGACGCGACTACGTGGCGCCCGACGACATCGCCGCCATCCTGCCGCAGACCGTGGCGCATCGACTGATTCCCGTGCGCGACGCGGGGCGCGGGCCTGTTGAACAGGTGCGAGCCATGCTGGAAGCGATCCCTTTGCCTTGACATGGTTGCCTCTGTTCAGCGTCCGCCCGCTGGCGCCTTGCCTTCAAACACCTGGCGACATCCGTGGCGCTCGATGCGCGCCCACCTCCAGTCCTGGTGGCACAGCCGCCTGCCCAAGTCCGACACGCTCACGCTGACCCAGCGCAACGTCTACATCCTGCCCACGCGCCCGGGCTGGATGCT
>NZ_JADMJO010000016.1 GCF_018780385.1 Hydrogenophaga sp.
TCAAGGAGCGCGGTGCCTGCAACAAGCTCGCGCAGCTGAGCGCCGACGAACGGGCGAGCGGCGTGATCGCCATGAGCGCGGGCAACCACGCGCAAGGTGTGGCCTACCATGCCCACCGCTTGGGCATTCGCGCGGTGATCGTCATGCCGCGCTTCACGCCCGGGGTAAAGGTGGAGCGCACGCGCGGCTTCGGCGCCGAGGTGGTGCTGCACGGCGACACGCTGGACGAGTCGCGCACCCACGCCCGCGAACTGGCGCAGCAGCAAGGCTTGGTGTTCGTGCACCCCTACGACGACGAAGCCATCGTGGCCGGCCAGGGCACGGTGGCGCTGGAGATGCTGCGCGAGCAGCCGGATCTGGACACGCTGGTGGTGGCCATCGGCGGCGGCGGCCTGATCGCCGGCATGGCCACGGCGGCCAAGGCGATCCGCCCGGACATCGAGATCATCGGCGTGCAGACCGAGCGGTTCCCCGCCATGGTCAATGCAATCAAGGGCACCCACCTGCCGCAGGGCACAAGCACCATCGCCGAAGGCATTGCCGTGGGCACGCCGGGCGTGATCACCGAGGCCATCGTGCGCCAGAAGGTGGACGACCTGCTGTTGGTCGACGAGGGCGACATCGAACAGGCCATCGTAATGCTGCTGGAAATCGAAAAGACGCTGGTGGAAGGCGCGGGCGCCGCCGGCCTGGCCGCGCTGATCAAACACCCGGAGCGCTTCGCCGGCAAACGCGTGGGCCTGGTGCTGTGCGGCGGCAACATCGACCCGATGCTGCTGGCCTCCATCATCGAACGTGGCATGGTGCGCGCGGGCCGCTTGGCGCGCATCCAGGTCAACGCGCGCGACGTGCCGGGCAACCTGGCCCGCATCACCGCCACCGTGGCCGACGCGGGCGCCAACATCGACGAGGTGCACCACCAGCGCGCCTTCACGCTGCTGGCCGCGCAAAACGTCGCCATCGAACTGGTGCTGCAAACGCGCGGGCGCGAACACATCGCGCAGGTGATCGAACGCCTGCAGCAAGCGGGTTTCGAGACCGCGCTGCTCTGAGTTCAGGCGCGAAGCCTGGTTGACGCTGGCCGAGGCGCTCTGCATCATGGCCCGGTCCTGACACACCAATCCGAGGAGCGCCATGAACACCAACGCCCTGTGGGAATCGCTGCAAAGCAATCTCGGCACCCACATCCCTCAGTTGCTCGGTGCGCTGGCCATCTTCATTCTGGGCTGGCTGATCGCCGTGGTCGTGCGGGCGGCCACGCGCAAGAGCCTGGGCTTCATCGGCGTCAACCACCGCTTCGGCAAGCTCACCGGCACGGGTGTGGACATCGAGGGCGCCGTGGCACTCGCCCTGTTCTGGGTGGTGATCCTGCTCACGTTGATGGCGGTGTTCAATTCGCTGAACCTGGCCATCGTCTCCGGCCCGTTCTCGGCATTCGCCACGCAGCTGTTTGAATACGCACCGCGCCTGCTTGGCGGCCTGGTGCTGGCGCTGGTGGGCTGGCTGGTGGCCAGCGTGGTGCGCGCCCTCACGCAGAAGCTGCTCGACAAGACCACGCTGGACGACAAGCTCTCGGAACACGCCGACATGGCGCCCATGAGCGAAGGTCTGGCGGGCGCGTTGTTCTGGCTCGTGATCCTGCTGTTCGTGCCAGCCATCCTGGGCGCGCTGCAGCTCGAAGGTCTGCTGGATCCCCTGCGCAACATGGTCACAAAGACACTGGACATGCTGCCCAACGTGGTGGCGGCGTTTGTGATCGGTGGCGTGGGCTGGATCGTGGCCACCGTGCTGTGCAACCTCACCACACACCTCAGTCGCACGGCAGGCATCGACAAGCTGGGCGCCCGCGCAGGTCTGGCCGAGTCGGTACGCCTGTCCAGCGCGATCGGCATGCTGGTCTTCATCGCGGTATTTTTGCCCTCGCTCATCGCCGCGCTGGACGCCCTGAAGATCGAAGCCATCTCGCGCCCCGCGACCGACATGCTGGGCACCCTGATGCAGGCCGTTCCCCACATCATCGCTGCCGGCCTGATCCTGGTGATCACCTGGCTGGTGGCCAGCTTTGCCAGCCAGTTGCTGGCCAGCCTGCTCGCCACGCTGGGCTTTGACACGCTGCCTGCACGCGTGGGGCTGGCCCACGCGTTCGAGAAGACCAGCGCCTCCCGCGTGGTTGGCCGGGTGGTGCTGTTTTTCGCCATGCTGTTCGCCACGGTGGAGGCGGCCGCGCAACTCGGGTTCCACCAGGTCAGCGACATCGTGACCAGCTTCATACGCTTCGGCGGCGACATCCTGCTGGGCTCGGCGATCCTGGTGATCGGCTTCTGGCTGGCGAACGTGGCCCATGACGCCATCGACCGCGCCAGCGGCGCGCGCACCCAGGGGCTCGCACGCATCGGCCGCTACGCGATCCTGGCGCTGGTGATCGCGATGGGCCTGCGCGCCATGGGCCTCGCCGATGACATCGTCAACCTCGCCTTCGGTCTCACGCTGGGCGCGGTGGCGGTGGCCGTTGCACTGTCGTTCGGCCTGGGCGGGCGCGAGGCGGCTGGCAAACTGATGGATCACTGGCTCGCCCGTTTCCGCAAAGAGGACTGAATGACCCATCCGCTGCCCCCCATGTCCGTTGAATCACTGCAAGGCCTGCTGTCCGCTTGGTTTGCCCCCTGGGTCCAGGCGCTGGGCTTGCAGGTCGAGTCGTTTGCCGACGGCGAAGTGACGCTGCGTCTGCCGCAGAACGACCAGCTCTCGCGCGTGGGCGGCATGCTGTGCGGCCAGGCCATGATGTCGGCCGCGGACACCGCCATGGTGCTGGCCATCGTCACGCAGTTGGGGGATCAGCGCCCCATGACCACGGTGCAGCTCAACACCAGCTTCTTGAAGCCTCTCTCCGGCCAGGACGCCCGCATCACCGCACGCGTGATCCGCGCCGGCAAGAGCCTGGTGTTCGGCGAAATCGACATCGCTGGCGCCACCGACGGGCGCAGCGTGTGCCGCGCGAGCACCACCTACGCCTTGCTCTGAAGCGTCTGCCTTAAAATCGCCGGAGTTTTGAACCACCTTGCGGAGAGCCCATGTCCCAGCACAACCACAACACCCCCAGCGACCAGCCCCAAGACGTGGTGGAGTCCATCGTTCCCATGATGCCCATCGTGCTGCCCATCGCCGGCGGTGTGCTGATGTTCCTGCTGGCCTTCATCGCCGTTTTCATGGCCTGAGCCAGCGCGCTCCGGCTTCACGGCCGAACGCCCCCGCGGGCGTTCGGCCGTTTTGTTTGGCGTCGCGGGGCTCTTCTCCGATCACTGTTTAATGCATCACGTTATGCGGGTTTTGCATGTAACCAGTTCGTAACCTGCCGCCCACTTTCATAAAATCGAGGCAAGGACGACACACGGACCGAGCCGCGGGCACACCAACCCGCCCCTTGTCCCTCTTGCTGCCGGGCGCCAACCGCCCCACAGCCACCAGCGCCGACCGCCCCTTTCAAGCACAAGGGACCCTGACAGCCGCCCAGTTGCATATTTTCTGCAGCCCGCGGCTGTCGGCGTCTCTGGTGCCCACCGGTTATCAACTTCTGGAGCCTTTTCCATGAACTCTCCCGTGATGCAGGGCCTGACCCTCAACACCCCCTCCTATGTGAAGAATGCCCGGCTGATCGCCTGGGTGGCCGACATGGCCGCCCTGTGCAAGCCCGACACGGTGGTCTGGTGCGATGGCAGCGACGAGGAATACGCCCGCCTGTGCGAGCAACTGGTGAGCGCCGGCACGATGAAGCGGCTCAACCCGGTCAAACGTCCCAACAGCTTCCTGGCCTGCTCCGACCCGTCGGACGTGGCTCGCGTGGAAGACCGCACCTTCATCTGCAGCAACAAGCAGGAAGACGCTGGCCCGACCAACAACTGGAAGGCACCGGCCGAGATGCGCGCCACCCTGCAACCGCTGTTTGACGGCTGCATGCGCGGGCGCACCATGTATGTGGTGCCGTTCAGCATGGGCCCGCTGGGCAGCCCGATCGCCCACATCGGCATCGAGCTCTCCGACAGTGCCTACGTGGCGGTCAACATGAAGCTCATGACCCGCATGGGCAAGGCCGTGTTCGACGTGCTGGGCACCGATGGCGAATTCGTGCCGTGCGTGCACACCGTGGGCGCACCGCTCGCTGCTGGCGAGACGGACCAGACCGGCTGGCCGTGCAACCCCACCACCAAGTACATCGTCCACTACCCCGAAACGCGCGAGATCTGGAGCTACGGCTCGGGCTACGGCGGCAACGCGCTGCTGGGCAAGAAGTGCTTCGCGCTGCGCATCGCCTCCACCATGGGCAAGCAGCAGGGCTGGCTCGCCGAGCACATGCTCATCCTGGGCGTGACCAACCCCGAAGGCAAGAAATACCACGTGGCAGCCGCCTTCCCCAGCGCCTGTGGCAAGACCAACTTCGCCATGCTGATCCCACCCAAGGGCTTCGAGGGCTGGAGCGTCACCACCATCGGTGACGACATCGCCTGGATCAAGCCGCGCGCCGATGGCCGCCTGTACGCGATCAACCCCGAAGCGGGCTATTTCGGTGTGGCGCCAGGCACCAACACCATGACCAACCCGAACTGCATGGCCAGCCTGGACCGCGACGTGATCTTCACCAACGTGGCCCTGACCGACGACGGCGACGTGTGGTGGGAAGGCATGAGCGATGCACCTGGGCACGCCATCGACTGGCAGGGCAAGGACTGGACGCCCCAGATCGCCAAGGAAACCGGCGCCAAGGCCGCCCACCCCAACGCCCGCTTCACCGTGGCCGCCACCAACAACCCGGCGCTCGACCCGGCCTGGGACGATCCGGCCGGCGTGCCGATCGACGCCTTCATCTTCGGTGGCCGCCGCTCCACCACCGTGCCGCTGGTGACCGAAGCCCGCAACTGGACCGAAGGCGTCTACATGGCCGCCACCATGGGCTCGGAAACCACCGCCGCCGCCTTTGGCGCGCAGGGCGTGGTGCGCCGCGACCCGTTCGCCATGCTGCCCTTCACCGGCTACAACATGAGCGACTATTTCCAGCACTGGCTGGACATGGGCGATCAGCTCACGAACCAGGGCGCCAAGCTGCCCGGCATCTTCTGTGTGAACTGGTTCCGCAAGGACGAGGCCGGCAAGTTCGTCTGGCCCGGTTTTGGTGAAAACATGCGCGTCCTCAAGTGGATGATCGACCGCCTGGAAGGCCGTGGCCAGGGCACCGAGCACGCCTTCGGCGTGAGCCCGCGCTATGAAGACATCCATTGGGACGGCCTGAACTTCTCGGCCGAGCAGTACAAGACCGTCACCCACATCGACAGCGCCGCCTGGATGAAGGAACTCGAACTGCACAGCGAGCTGTTCACCCAACTGGCTCACCACCTGCCACGGGAACTCGAGGAGACAAAAGCGAAGATCGAGAAGCGCCTGGCCGCCTAGGGCCAGAGCTCCGACAGGGTTCGCTGCACGATCTGCGGCGCTCCTCAAGCCTCCCGGGTCAAGAAGCCCGGGCGAAAAAAAAGCCACCGGACCTGGTGGCTTTTTTGTGGGCGCGCGCCCGAGGCGCGTTGGCGCTCAGAGGTAGCGGTTGTGCAGGTGGCGTGCAGCGCGTGCTTTGCCCAGACGCTCCCAGTACGACTCGGCGGGCGCTGCGGCTTCAGCCCGCACGGGCAGACCCAGCGGCGCCAGTGCAGCGTCGAACGTTTCGACAGGTTCGTCCAGCTCGGCGCGGGTACGGGCCAGGGTCAGCTCGCTCATCAGGCGGGGGTCGAGGCGGGCCATCTCCCACAAGCGGGTTTCCGCGCGGGCCTCCGCCATGGATTGCGACCAGCTGTCGAGCACCACCATGCCGCGGCGAGCAAGGCGGCGGGCCGAATCGGCAAACAAGGCCATGCCGGCGAACACGACCACCCACAGGAACACCCAGGCGAGCAAGAGATGGCCATCGGCCCAGGTGCTGACCACACGATCCGCCAGGATGACCATGGCAGCGACCACGGCGGCCAGCAACAGGGCAGCCAGGCTGCGCGAGCTGTCGGTGTGGCGACGGGTCTGCTTGGCCGACGGTGTACGACCGAGGCCCAGTGAAACGGAAGAGGGGGTGGATGCGAGGCTGCTCATGGCGAACTCCTAAGGAGGGATAAATGTCTTTTGGACAACGCAATACTAGGGTTAACCCGCGGTTCTTGCCAATTTATCTTTGTGATGATTTACATTCACAGGGGTGATAAATAGCTTGAACTTCCGCACGCTCGATCTGAACCTGCTTCGGGTGTTCGACGAGGTGATGACCGAGCGCAACCTCACCCGCGCCGCCCACAATCTCGCCATGACGCAGCCCGCGGTGAGCAACGCGTTGCGACGGCTGCGCGAGGTGGTGGGCGACGATCTGGTGCGCCGCTCCGGCTATGGCGTGGAACCCACGCCGCTGGCGCTGAGCCTGTGGCCGTCGGTGCGCGACGCGCTGCACTTGCTGCGTGAATCCCTGGCGCCGGGCACCTTCGACCCCGTGAGTGCGCACAACGCCTTCGTGCTGGCCATGGCCGACGCCACCGCAGCCAAACTCGTGCCCGGCCTCATGGACATCTTCGAGACCGAAGCGCCCGGGGTGAACCTGCGGGTCGTGCCGTTGACCACCCGCGACCCGCGCGATCTGCTGGAAAACGGCTCGGCCGATCTGGCGATCGGGCATTTTCCGGGCGCGCTGGCCGAGCTCGGAGCCCTGCACCTCCAGGAGAACAACCCGCAGTTCCTGCACCAGCGCCTGTACGACGGCGAATACGTGGTGGTGATGCGCAAGGGCCACCCCCTGGCCGGACAGCCGTTGAGCCTGGACGCGTACTGCGACGCGCGCCACCTGCTGGTGAGTTTCTCGGGGCGCCCTTTTGGCTTTGTCGATGAGGCCCTGGCCGCGCTCTCCCGCCAGCGGCGCGTGGTGCTCACGGTCAACCAGTTCTTCACCGCCGGGCGTGTGGTGGCCACCACCGATTTGCTCACGGTGCTGCCGCGGCACTTTGTCGGCGCCACCGGCATGGAACACGAACTCGCCCTGGTTGACCTGCCCTTGCAGGTGCCGGCCGTGCATGTGGACGCGCTGTGGCACCGCCAGGCCACCCACAACAGCGCGCACCGTTGGCTGCGGCAAGCGGTTGAGCGGGCGTCTGCGGTCGGCTTTCGCAATGTCAAGGCGGCGCCGGAGCCCACGCGGGCGCGCAAGGCCAAAAAGGGAGACTGACGGTCCCTGGCCGACAATGACCACATGAACATCCAGCTGCTCAGCGACCTGCACCTCGAAGCCAACCCCGCCTTTGTGCCCGTGCCCGCGGGAGATGCCGATCTGCTCGTGCTGGCCGGTGACATCGGCTCGTACCAGGTGCGCCGCGATGGCAGCGTGATGGGCGAACCCGACTGGGGGCTGCAACGGTTTTCTCCCCTGCCCCAATACGCGGGCTGGCCCGCGCCGGTGGTGTACGTGCCCGGCAACCACGAATACGACGCGCTGGACCTGGACAAGGCGCACGCCGAACTGCGCAAGGTGTGCGACCGGCTCGGCATCCAGTGGCTGGAGCGCGAAACCCTGCAGATGCAGGGCGTGCGCCTGATCGGCACCACGCTCTGGAGCGATTACGACGCGCTGGGTGAACATGCCCCGACGCCGACACCCGCCCGGCACGGCCGGGCCGGCGCGGTACCACCCAAACGCGCACCCGATCCGCTGACCCACCGTCTCCAGCAGCGCGAAAAAGCCTTTCGCGCCGCCAACCACTACCTGGTGAAGATGGGGGGCCAGCGCCACGGCCGCCTGTTCGACGCGGAGGCGATGCGCGCGCTGGCGCTGGAATGCCAGGCCTGGTTGCGCGATGCGCTGGCCGAGCCGTTCGACGGCCCGACGGTGGTCATCACCCACTTTGCTCCCACGCTGCACAGCATGGACCCGCGCTACGGCAGAAGCCCGGGCACGGCGGGCTTCTGCAACGGTCTGGACGAACTGCTGCCGCTGGCCGACTTGTGGCTGCATGGCCACCTGCATTGCCCGACCGACGTGCAGGTGGGGCGTTGCCGCATCGTGGCCAACCCGCTGGGCTATCACGACAAGAACGAGCAGGCCGGCTTTGTGCCCGCCTGCTGCATCCGCGTGAACCCAATCGCTGCGCCGCACGGCAAGGTACACGCTGTTTGAGGCAGCGCAAATGTCAGCCTTGCGAAGACCCTACACTCGCTCATTCACACCTGACCCAACAAGGAGACCCTCATGAAGATCCTGCTCGCAGTCGACGGCAGCGCGTACACCAAGAAGATGCTGGCCTACCTGGCGACCCACGACGAGATGTTCGGCAGCAGCAACTCGGTGACCCTCATCACGGTGCAAGCCCCGTTGCCTCCACGGGCACGCGCTGCGGTCGGTGCCGAAGTGGCCAACGGCTACTACGCCGATGAAGCCGCCAAGATCACCGCACCGGTGGTGAAATTCCTCAAGCGCCACGGCATGGACGCCACCGTCATCCAGAAGGTTGGGTCGGCGGGTGAAGTGATCGCCAAGGCCGCGGACAGCGGCAAGTTCGACCTGTTGGTGATGGGCTCACACGGCCACAGCGCACTGGGCAATCTGGTGATGGGTTCGGTGGCCACCATTGTTCTGGCCCATTGTGGTGTGCCGGTGTTGCTGGTTCGCTGACCCCACCCGTACCCCAACAAAAAAGGCCGCATCTGCGGCCTTTTTTATTGGGGCGAGGGGGAGGAGGCATCAGCGCGCCTTCAGCCCGTCAAAACAAGTGCTGAGCACCATCTCGATGATGTCTTCGTTGCTGTGCAGTCCTGAGCCCTTGAGAAAGCCCAGCACCGGATCGCAGGCCCGTGCATACAGTGTGTAGAGCACGGCGATGGCGGGCAAATGGCTGTTCAGGCTGCCGTCGGCCTGGGCCTGCGTGATCCAGCCCCCCAGACGCTCGCTCACGTCCATGAGACCGTCCACATAGGCCTTGTTGTTCGTCAGGGAGGCGCGCAGGCTGGAGTTGGCACTGGGCAACGAAGGCATCTCGCCAGCGAGCTGCACCTCCATCGTCCAGCGGGCCACGGCCCGGAGTTGTTCGATCGGCGGGTTGCCGGGGCGGCCTTCCAGGCTGTCGAGGAATGCACGAGCCAGGTCCATCACCCGCACCATGGCCGCAGCCGCCAGGTCCTCCTTGCTGGGGAAGTGCTTGTAGAGGCTGGCCTTGGCAATGCCGACTTCGGCGGCCACCTCGTCCACCGTCATGGCATCAAAACCCTTTTCAGCCAGCAGGCGATTCACCGCAGAAATGATCGCGTCTTCGCGGGCCAGATGCATTTGCTGGCGAAAGCTGCGTTTTTGAGGGGCTTCGGGCGGTGATTTGTGAACTGCGCTGGTCATGGAGAACCTTGTGAGACCTCTGGAATTCTGCTTCACTTTGACGGATTCGTCGACAACACTACCGAAAAGTAGTGTTGAAGACCCACCGGTCACTGCTTCGGCAGTTTGGCGTCGACGCCCGGCCGCAGGTTGTCGGCAGCCGCGCTGCGCAGCGCGGCACTCAAGGCGTCCAGCACGTCGGAGCTCAGGTTCCAGCAATGCCAGTACAGCGCCACGCCCAGGCGGTGGCGGGGCGCGAGATTGACCAGCTCGCCCGATTCGATCAGATCGCGCACGCGCAGCGCGGGCAACACGCTCACCCCCCAACCCGCCTGCACGGCGCGCACCTGGCCCTCGCTGGAGGGCACGAAGAGCTGCTTGAGCATCACCCGCGGCAGGCCGAAGGCCTTCATCACGAAGCCGTGTTGCAGGTTGTCCTTGCGGTTGAAGGCCACGAACGGGACCTTGTGAAAGTTGTGCGCGTTCAGGCCTTTGGGCAGGTGCTGCGCCGCGAAATCGGCCCGCGCAACGGCCACGTAGTCCATGGTGCCGAGCGCCTCCAT
Source organism: Hydrogenophaga sp. (assembly GCF_018780385.1). Taxonomy (GTDB): domain Bacteria; phylum Pseudomonadota; class Gammaproteobacteria; order Burkholderiales; family Burkholderiaceae_C; genus Hydrogenophaga. The sequence goes on from NZ_JADMJO010000016.1 coordinate 9,934, forward strand.
CTTGCAGCCCCGCAGCGCCTGCCCGAGCGAGGTGACGCAGCCCAGCACCTGGCCCTCGCGCAGCCACTCGTGGGTGAACTCCTGGTCATCGGTGATGATTTCGATCGGCAAGCCGTTTTGTGCCAGCGCGTCGAGCGCGGGCAGGGCCCAGGTGGCGATGCTGTCGGCGTTGATGGCCACCGAGATGCGCTCCTCTTCGCGGCCACTGCCGGTGGAACTGGGCGCGAGTTCCTTGAGGTCCTTTTCCAGATCGGCGCGCAACAGCCGCATCATCTTGGCGTGCTTGAGCATGAGCTGGCCGGCCGGTGTCGGCTTGAGTGGCCGGCTGCGCACGATCAGCACGGTGCCGACCTGCGCCTCCAGGGCCCGCAGCCGCTGCGACACGGCCGATTGCGTGATGGACAGGCGCTGCGCGGCGCGCTCGAAGCCGCCCTCCTCAATGATGGCGGCCAGGCATTCAAGGGCGTCGGGATCGAAGGTGCTCATGGGGTCTATAAGCTGATCTGATGCCCAAAATTTTAGTTTAATTCCGCTTCACTTCGAAGCACCTTCTTTCGATACTGCACACCAGTTTCATCGTTTGAAGGAGTGGGTCATGCAAGTCACCGTACTGGGCGCGGGCATCATTGGCGTGAGCACGGCGTGGCACCTGCTGCAGCGCGGGCACGAGGTCACCCTGGTCGACCGGCAAACCGACGCGGCGCTGGAGACCAGCTTCGCCAACGCGGCACAGATCTCGGTGAGCTACTGCGAGCCCTGGGCCAACAAGGACGCGCCGCTCAAGACCCTGAAGTGGATGTTCTCCGACGAGTCGCCGCTGCTGTTCCGCCCGCAGCTCGACTGGGCGCAATGGCGTTGGGGGCTGCAGTTTCTGGCGCAATGCAACGACGCGGCCTTCGAGCGCAACGTGGCACAACTCGTGGCGCTGGGCTCGTACAGCCACGCCGCGCTCAAGGCGGTGGTGGCCGACACCGGCATCGAGTACCACCGGTTGGAGCGTGGCATCGCCCACTACTACACCGATCAGAAATCCTTTGACGGCGCCGCCGAAGCGGCCGCCGTGATGCAGCGCTTTGGCGTCAAGCGCCGCGTGGTGTCGCGCAGCGAACTGCTCACCATCGAGCCTGCGCTGCAGGCCTTTGCCGATCGCATCGTGGGCGGCACCTACACCCAGAGCGACGAGTCGGGCGACGCGCGCACCTTCACGCAACAACTGGCGACCCTGTGCGGCCAGCGCGGCGCGAGGCTGATGTTCGGCCACGACATCGAACGCCTGGACAGCGATGGCCGCGAAATCCGCGAGGTGCGGGTGCGTGACCGCCAGAGCGGCCTGGCGCGGGTGCTCAAGTCGGACGCCTTCGTGGTCGCTTGCGGCTCGTACAGCACGCCGCTGCTGAAATCGGTCGGCGTGGATGTGCCGATCTACCCGGGCAAAGGCTACAGCGCAACGCTGCCCCTGCTCAAGCCCGACCAGGCACCCAGCGTGAGCATGATCGACGACCAGCTCAAGATCGCCGTCTCGCGCCTGGGCAACCAGCTGCGCGTGGCCGGCACCATCGAACTCGGCGGGTTTGACCTTTCGCTGGACACGCCGCTGGCGAAGAAGCGCTGCGAGATGCTGGTGCGCCGCATTGAGCAGGTGTTCCCCGGTGTGGCCGACACCCGCACGCCCGAGCAAGGCGGCGACCCGCAGTTCTGGTGCGGTCTGCGCCCGGCCACGCCAACCAACATTCCCCTGATTGGTCGCACGAAGCTGCGCAAGCTGTGGATCAACGCCGGCCACGGCACGCTGGGCTGGACCCACGGCGCAGGCTCCGGCAAGGCCTTGGCCGAGTTGATTCACGGCGAACGACCCGCGATGGATTTCGGCTTTTACGGCATGCCGTCTGATGCGCAGACTGCGCCGGTGTCGGCACGCTTGCGGGTCGCCCAGCCGCCCGGCCAGGCCTGAGCCGGCGTCAAGGGCGCAAGCGCTCCACCATCCAGCGCTGCAGATCCATCCACATCTGCCGCATTTCGCTTTCCAGCGGGGCCCGAAAGGCGTTGGGCAATTCGATCGTGACCACGGGCATGCCGCTGTGCACGCCGCCGTAGTTGCCCAGGCTGCCGGGGAAGATGCCCACCTGGTCCAGATACAGGCGCCCGAGCTTGGGCGGTGGCGCGCCCGGGCCGTCGAAATCGAGCACGCCGTAGGGCGCGTGGATGCTCACGATCAGGTGCGGCTGGAAGCGCGCCATCTCGTCGTGCAGAAAGCGCGACTCGGGCTCCGACAGCGGGCTCGGGCCGGGCCAGCGGCGCGGGTCCTTGCGCGTGCGCTGCTCCCAATACACCTTGGCATCGCGCTCCCAGTTGGGCGTGGGAAAGTTGCGGTTGAGGTCCACACCCCGCGCGTTCACGCGGGTGGCGGGCCGGGCCAGCAGGCCGTCGGGGTTGAGCACGGGAATGAAACGCCAATGGGTGTCCGCAGGCTCTTTCAGCGCGTGCTGGATCCAGTGCAGCGCCACCGAAGCGGACGACATCTCGTCGCCATGCACGGCGCCCACCACCAGCACGCGCAAGCGCACCTGCGGCGCCACCACGTCGCGCGCGTACAGCGTGCGGCCCTGCGTTGAACGGCCCTCGGTGGGAACAAGCCCGGCGGCATCGCACAGCGCGCGCCCCATGTGCGGCAGGCGGGCCGACAGGTGCACACAAGGTCCGGCGGTGGCGGGCACGGTGGTGCGGTGGTGGGGTGGTCCGCGCAGCGGCGAGGTGGCCTGCACGCCCGTGACCAACACCAGCCCGACGACCAGCGCGAGCACCCGCGACAACGGTGGACGAGGCTTCGCGCGAAACAATGGGCGGCGTGACATCACGGCATTCTAGGGACGGCACCGCACAAAGACAGCGATCGCCGAGAATCAGGCCTTCATCGCCGCACGCTCTGGATCCACGTTCACCATGTCTTCTGCCCGCCCTCCTGTCCTGCAGGCCCGCGCGCCCGATTTTTCGGCGCGCGAGTTCCGCGCCTCGCTGGGCATGTTCGCCACCGGCGTGACCATCGTCACCGCGCGCACCGACAGCGGTGAACTGGTGGGATTGACGGCCAATTCATTCAACTCGGTTTCGCTGAATCCCCCGCTGGTGCTCTGGAGCCTGGGCAAGGCGGCGGGCTCCATGGCCGCGTTCTCCAACGGCCGGCACTACGCCATCAACGTGCTGGCCGCCGACCAGCAGGCGCTGGCCGAACAGTTCGCCGCCAAGGACACCGACCGCTGGGCCGGCGTGGCGTTTCGCGAAGGCGGCAACGGCGCGCCCTTGCTTGAAGGCGCCGCCGCCTCGTTTGAATGTTTCAACCGCAGCCAGTACGCCGAAGGCGACCACGTGATCTTCGTGGGCGAGGTGGAGCGTTGCAGCCACCGGGCCGAGGCCTCTCCGCTGCTGTTTCACGGCGGGCGCTTCTACACCGAACACCCGCTGTGACATGAGCGCCACCACCGTTCGCAAAACCCACCTCGACTCGCTCGCCATCACCCTGCTCGTGGTGTGCTGCGCCTTCTGGGGTTTCCAGCAGATCCTGATCAAGGACACCGTGGCCGAAGTGCCGCCGCTGTGGCAGGCCTCGCTGCGCTTCTGGGGCGCGGCCGTTCTGATCTGGCTGTGGTGCGCGGCGCGGGGCGTTCGCCTCTTTGAACGCGACGGCACGCTCAAGGCCGGCCTGCTCGCGGGCTCGCTGTTCGCGGGTGAGTTCGCTTTCATCTACCTCGGCTTGCTGCACACCACCGCGTCGCGCCTCACGGTGTTTCTCTACACCAGCCCGTTTGTGGTGGCGCTGCTGCTGCCCCGGGTGGTGCCCGGTGAAAAGCTGCGGCGCATTCAGTGGATCGGTTTGACGATCGCGTTTGCTGCGGTCGCGGTGGCTTTCAGCGAAGGCTTCACGCAAGGCTCGCCGGTGGCTGGCCAGTGGCTGGGCGACGCCATGGCGCTGGCCGCGGGCACGCTCTGGGGCCTGACCACGCTGACCATCCGCGCCACGAAGCTGTCCACCGCCAGCGCGGAAAAAACGCTGTTCTATCAGGTGGCGGTGACGGCGGTCGTCGCGCCTTTCGTCTCGCTCGCGCTGGGCGAGGCGTGGTCCCTCGACTACTCGGCGCGTGCCTGGGGTTCGCTGGGCATCCAGACCGTGGTGGGCGCCTTTGCCAGCTACCTCACCTGGATGTGGATGCTGCGCGTGTACCCCGCCACCCACATGTCGACCTTCACCTTCCTCACGCCGGTGTTCGCGCTGGTGTTCGGCGTGGTGCTGCTGAGCGAGCCGCTCACGCTGCAGCTGGTGCTGGCACTCGTGGGTGTGGCGGTGGGGATCGTATTGGTGAGCAAACGATAGCCCCCACGCTCCTCCGCTTCGCGGGTCGCTGCCCCCCAGGGGGCTGATTCGCCTTGGGGCGGCCCGGCGGCGAATCGCGCTGAGCCAGATCAGTTCTTTTTCGACAGCCCGAGCCGCTCGATGGTGTTCTTCTCCGCTGCAAACGTGCGCGCCGCGTAGGCCGTGTAGTCGGCGGTGTTCATGTAGACCGTGGGCTGGTAGAACTTGTCGAAGGTGGCCTTGACCTCGGGGTCGTCGAGTGTGGTCTTGAACGCGTCGTGCAGCACCTTCACCACGGCCGGGTCCATGCCCTTGGGGCCACCAATGCCGAACGGCGACTCGGAGATGGTGTCCCAGCCGCTTTCCTTCACCGTGGGCACATCGGGAAACGCCTTGTTGCGCTCCCGGCCGAGCGTGGCCAGCAGCCGCAGCTTGCCGCTCTGCACATGCGGCGCGAACTCGGTGGTCCCACTCATCATGCGGATGTGCCCTCCCAGAATGGAGCTCATGATTTCGGCCGAGCCCTTGAACGGAATCGGGTTGAGCTGGATGCCGGCTTTCTCGCTGAACTCCTCGATGGCCAGATGCGGCGTGGTGCCGGTGCCGGTGTGGCCGTACTCCAGCTTGCCCGGGTTGGCCTTGGCGTAGGCCACCATCTCCTTGAGTGTCTTGAACGGCGCATCCGCGGTGCAGGCGATGCCGAAGGTGTAGCCGGTGAGGCAGACGATGTGGGTGATGTCGGTCACCGGATTGAAGGGCATGGTCTGCATGTGCGGCAGACGGTAGATGCCCAGTGGCAACTGCGTGAGGGTGTAACCGTCGGGCTTGGCCTGCACCATGGCGCTGGCGCCCAGCGTGCCTCCCACACCCGGCTTGTTTTCGATCACCACCGGCACGCCCAGGGCCTTGCTCGCGCTCTGCGCCAGTGCTCGCATCACGCCGTCGCTGCTGCCGCCGGCGGGCCAGGGTGCAATGAGGGTGATGGGGCGCGAGGGGAACTTGTCTTGCGCCCACGCCGCGCTGCTGAACAGGCCTGGCGCGGCCACCGCGGCGGCGCCGCTCGCGGCCAGGGTGAGCGCCTGGCGGCGGTTGACGGAAGGGTCGCTGGACTGCATGGCATGTCTCCGGTATTGATGGGTTCATGCAACTTAGCGCATGCACGCGCCGGCCGAAAGCGGGTTGGCCCCGGGGCTTTCCCGTAGTCGGGCCCCAAGGCACACCCGCGCCTGGCTGCGCGGCTCAGCCCGGGCGAGCGGCGAAGTGGTCCTGCAAGGCCTGCAACGCGTGCCGCACCTTGGCCGGCTGCTCGTCGCGCCGTGGCGTGACCGCGTACACGGCCACCGGTGCAAGCCCCCAGTCGGGCAGCACGGGCGCGAGCCGGCCTTCGGCCAGGGGCTGGCGCACGTCGTCGGCCATGCCCGCGTACAGACCCCAGCCTGCCACCGCCATCGCCTGCAGCGCGGTCACCTGCGACGCGAGCAAGCGAGCGTCCACCCGCACCACGGCCTGCTCGCCCTGAGGTCCTTCAAAGGCCAGCGAGTCGACCGCCGCGCCACGCGGTGGCAGGCCCAGCCAGTCGTGCCCGGCGAGTTCGTCGGGGTGGCGCGGCCAGCCGCGCTCGGTCAGGTAGCGCGGCGCGGCGCACAGCTGGCGGTGCAGCTGGCCGATGCGGCGTGCCACGAGCGCCGAGTCGGTGAAGCGGCCCACGCGCAGCGCGAGGTCGACCCGCTCGGCGATCAGGTCGATCGGTGTGTCGTCCAGCAGCAGATGCAGCCGCAACCGGGGGTGGCGGCGCAGCGGCTCCAGCGCGGTGGCCAGCAGTTCGCCGAAGCCGATGGGCGCGGCCAGGCGCAGCTCGCCTTCGGGCTCGTCGCGCAGGCGCTCGAGCGCGCTGTCGGCACTGCGGGCCTGGGCCACCATGGCCGCGCAGGCCGGGTAGTAGCGCGCGCCGGCCTCGGTGAGGGTGATGCGGCGGGTGGAGCGGTGCAGCAGCACCAAGCCGAGCGACTGCTCGAGCAGCCGCAACTGCTGGCTCAACGCCGAGGGCGTGCTGCCGACGCGGCGCGCGGCGGCGCTGATCGAGCCGCTGTCGACGATCTCGGCGAACAAGGCCATGCGCTTGAGCTTGTCGGTCCAGCTGGTGGCGTCAATCATTCATTAGATTTTCTACAAGAAAAAAGCCGAAATGGCCATCTACCGCGCATTTTATGAAGATGAAACACTAGCTGTCATCTGCAAACCCCTGAAAGGACCCTGTCATGAAGATCGCCCTCATCGGTGCCACCGGCTTTGTCGGCAGCGCCGTTCTCACCGAACTGCTCTCGCGCGGCCACGCCGTGACCGCCCTCGCCCGCCACCCTGACAAGCTCAACGCGCAGGCCGGCCTGCAGGTGGTCAAGGCCGACGTGAACGACGCCGCTCAGGTGGCGCACGCCGTCGCGGGGCAGGATGCTGTGGTCAGCGCCTACAACCCTGGCTGGGGAGAGGCCGAGATCAATCGACTGTTCGGCTTGGGCTACGACGGCATCCTGGCCGGTGCGAAGCAGGCGGGCGTGAAACGCGTGCTGGCCGTCGGTGGCGCGGGCAGCCTGGAGGTGGCGCCCGGTCTGCAGCTGGTGGATACGCCCGAGTTCCCGGCCGAATGGAAACAGGGCGCGCTGGCCGCCCGCGACCTGCTCACGCGCTTGCGCGGCGAGACCACGCTGGACTGGACCTTCGTTTCACCGCCCATCGCGCTCGCACCAGGCGAGCGCACCGGCCGCTACCGCGTGGGTGGCGACCAGCTGCTGCAGGGCACGGGCGAAGCGCCTGCCGGCATTTCGGTCGCGGATCTGGCGGTGGCGATCGTCGACGAGATCGAAAAACCGAAGCACAACCGCCAGCGCTTCACGGTGGCGCACTGAAGCCCCCACGCTCCGCCGCTGCGCGGGTCGCTGCCCCCCGAGGGGGTTGATCCGCCTTGGGGCGGCCCGGCGGCGGATCGCTCTCGCCCTCTGCTAGGTCTGAGCGCGAGCCGCCGCGAAATTCACGTACCAGTCCAGGCAGCCCGGGTTGGCCATCGCTTCGCGGTTGATGACCTTCTCCAGCGGCTGGCCAAGCAACAGCTTCTTGATCGGCAGCTCCTGCTTCTTGCCCGAGAGCGTGCGCGGGATCTCGGGCACCTGAAAGATCTCGTTGGGCACGAAGCGCGGCGACAGCGCGGTCTTGATGCTGTCATTGATGCGCTGGCGCGTCGCGTCGTCGAGCACCAGACCCTCGCGCAACACCACGAACAGCGGCATGTAGCTCTCGCGGCCCAGGTACTCGAGGTCGACCACCATCGAATCCATCACCTCGGGCAGCGCCTCGACCGCGCTGTAGAGCTCGCTGGTGCCCATGCGCAGACCGTGGCGGTTGATGGTGGCGTCCGAGCGGCCGTAGATCACGCAGGAGCCGTCGGGGTGGATGCGCAGCCAGTCGCCGTGGCGCCAGACGGCGCCGGCCTCGTTGTCGAGATCACCGCCACCGGGCTTGCGGCCATGGCCAGCGGGGTACATGTCGAAGTAGCTGCCGAGCAGACGCTTGTTGCCGACGTCGCCCACAAAGTACAGCGGCATCGACGGGATGGGCTGCGTGCACACGAGCTCACCCACCTCGTCGCTCACTGGGAGACCCTGTTCGTTCCAAGCTTCCACGGCGCAGCCCATCAGGCGGCACTGCATGCGACCCGGGGTCTGAGGCAAGTCGCGGTTGCCGCCGATGAAGGCGCCGGCGAAGTCGGTTCCGCCCGAGATATTGCACCACCAGATGTCTTGTTCCTGCTCCGGCCGAGCCACCCCCCGTTCGGGCTGAGCCTGTCGAAGCCCTCTCTCCCGATCATCCTGAGCTTGTCGAAGGGCAGGCTCAGGGCGAACGGTATTGGCTTGGCACTCCCGCAATCTCCGGAACTGCTCGGTCCCCCACCTCTGCGCGTCTTCCGACAACGGTGAACCGGTGGTGCCCAACGCGCGCACCGCCGACAGATCCCCGCACGCCGAGAGGTCCACACCGGCCTTGAGGCAGTTCGCAAAAAACGCCGCGCCCGCGCCGAAGAAAGTCACGCCTTGCTCGGCCGCGAAGCGCCACAGCGTGGTCCAGTCGGGCTTGTCCCTGGCGCCACCGGGGTTGCCGTCATAGATCACGCAGGTGGTGCCGCCGAGCAGCCCGCCCACCTGCGCGTTCCACATCACCCAACCGGTGGAGCTGTACCAGTGGTATCGCTCGCCCCAGCTGTTGGGCTCATAACTGCAGCCGATGTCGTTGTGCAGGATCTTGAGCGCCAGCGCCACGATGGTGGTGCCGCCGTGGCCATGCACGATGGGCTTGGGCAGGCCGGTGGTGCCGCTCGAATACACGATCCACAGTGGGTGGTCGAAGGGCAGCCAGAGCGGTTCGAACTGCGCCACGGCCGCGTCCATGCGCGATGTGGCCTCGGCAAACGCGGTGCAGGGTGCGGCGGCCTGCAGCGCGCGGTCTGCGGCAGCGGCGGCATCTTCAGCGTCAGCAGCCAGGTTGGTGTGCAACACCACATGGCGCACCGTGGGCAAGGCCGCGCGCAGTTCGGCCACCACGGCCAGGCGGTCGAAGTCGCGAGCGCCGTAGGTCACGCCATCGCACGCAATCAGCACCACCGGCTCGATCTGGCGGAAGCGGTCAAGCACGGCGTTGGTGCCCATGTCGGGTGCGCAGATGCTCCACACACCGCCGATGCTCACCGTGGCCAGGAAGGCCACCATGGCCTCCGGAATGTTCGGCAAATAGGCGGCCACGCGGTCACCGGGCTGCACGCCCTGGGCCTGCAGGTGCAGCGCCAGAGAGGCCACCTGGCGGCGCAGTTCGGGCCAGCTCATCTCCACATGGCGGCCCTTTTCGTTGCGGCTCACGATGGCCATGAAACCGGCCTCGTGGGCGGGCTGCACGTGGCGCAACACCTGCTGCGCGTAGTTCACCTGCGCACCCGGGAACCACTTGGCGCCGGGCATCACGTTGCGCTCCAGCACGGCGGTGTGCGGCGTGGGTGAGCGCATGTCGAAGTAGTCCCAGATGCTTTGCCAGAACGCATCGAGCTCCGTGGTGGACCAGCGCCAGAGTGCGTCGTAGCTGTCGAAATGCAGACCCCTCTGCTCCGCCAGCCACTGCTGGTAGAGCCGGATCTGCGGGGTGAAGGGAGGTGGGTTTGTCTCGTTCATGGCGTGGTCCTTTTTGCCATCAGGTTAACAGCGCAGTTCCGTTCCGTGGCGACTGCTGGCCTCGGGTTTGTACGGGTGTTCAACTTTTTTGTACAGCTGTTCAATATCGCCATGCCCAGCCGCCACAGCCCCCGCACCGCTTCGCCTCGAACGAGCAAGGGCGCGGCGGCGTCGCGCCAAGCGCAGCGCCCCGACCGTCAACAGGCCATCCTGTTCGCGGCCGAAAAACTGTTTGCGCAGAGCGGCTACCACGCGGTGACGATCCGCCAGATCGCCGAAGAGGCCGGCGTGCCGCTGGCGCTGGTGGGTTACTACTACGGCCCCAAACAAGACCTGTTCCACGCCATCTTTGCGCACTGGAACCAGACCATCGAGGAGCGCCTGGTCGCACTCGATGCCGCCTCGCACGATCCCGAGGACCCGCAGACGCTCACGCGCATCGTGGAGGCCTTCGTTGGCCCGGTCATCAAGCTGCGCTCCAGTCCCGAGGGCCACCACTACGCCCAGCTGGTGGGCCGCGAGCTGGCCTACAACAGCCAGGAGGCCGACCGCGTGCTGCGCGACTTCTTCGACCCCATGGCCCACCGCTTCATCGACGCCATGCACAGCGCACTGCCCCACGCCACGCGCGCGGACGTGGCCTGGGGCTATCAGTTCGCGCTCGGCGCGCTGCTGCACCACCTGGTGGACGACCGCGTCGCGCGCCTGTCGCTGGACGTGAACCACCCTGGCGACCCCGCCGCGTGCGAGCGCCTGATCCGCTTCATCGTCGGTGGCCTGCGCGCCGCCCTGCCCATTCCGCCTCCTTCACTTTCGCCCCGCCCTTCGACCCCTTCCACCACAAGGAGACAACGATGAAACGACGCACCGCCCTGGCCGCCCTGGCCGCTGTTCCGGCCGCCATCAGCCTGCCCGCCTTCGCGCAGAGCGCCACCAAGATCGTGTTCGGCTACACCGCCGTGACCGACTTCGCCTCGGTGTTCGTCGCGGCCGAGAACGGCTACTTCAAGAAGCGCCAGCTCGACGTGGAGCTCAAGTTCATCCCGATCAACTCCACCATCCCGGCCGCGGTGCAGGCCGACTCGCTGCAGATCGGTGGCCCGACACCCAGCGTGTTCCTGCAATCGGTGGACGGCGGGCTGGACCACGTGGTGGTGGCCGGTGGCGGCGTGACCTCCAAGACCATCACCGGCTTCGGCCTGGTGGCCAAGGCCGGCAGCGGCATCCGCACCGCCAAGGACTGCGTGGGCAAGAAGATCGGCGTGCCCGGCCTGGGCGCCTTCCTGCACGTGACCTTCCGTGGCTGGCTCAAGACGCAGGGCGTGGACTTCAAGACGGTGAACTTCGTCGAGGCCTCGTTCCCCCAACACGGCGACCTGCTGCGCGGCGGTTCGGTCGATGCGGTGGTCAGCGCCGATCCGTTCATGAGCCGCATCACCGACAGCGGCATCGGCTACGTGGCGTCCTACTACTCGACCTTCCTGCCCGAGAACCAGCCCACCATCATCCACACCGCGCGGCGCGACTGGGTGGCACAAAACGCCGGCGCGGCGCGCGCCTTCCGCGAGGCGGTGCAGGAAGCCGCCGCCTTCATGCAGCAGCCCAAAAACAACGACGCGGTGCGCGCGGCCATCGGCAAATACATCAAGCTGCCGCCCGAAGTGATCGCCAAGATCCAGATCTCGCCCCCGGGACCGGTGGTCACCGAGAAGCAACTCACCTACTGGGTCGACCTCATGAACGAGCAGGCCATGCTCAAGGGCAAGCCCGACGTGGCCCGCCTGATCGCGAAGTGAGCGCAACGCACCCATGCCACCCATGACCGATACCGTCCTGCACTTCGACCAGGTGGCGATCACCCTGGGTGGTCGGCAAATCCTCTCGCCCACGGAGTTGTCCCTTGGTCGGGGTGAATTCGTCTGCGTGATCGGTCCCTCGGGTTGTGGCAAGACCACGCTGCTGCGCGCGGCCGCCGGTTTCGTGGCGCCCAGCAGCGGACGTGTGCTGCGCCAGGGCCAGGCCATCACCAGCCCCAGCCGCGAGGTGGCTTTTGTGTTCCAGGACTACGGGCGAGCCCTGCTGCCCTGGCGCACGGTGCAGGCCAACGTGAGCCTGGCGCTGGAAGCCGCGCAGGTGCCCGTGGCGGACCGTCCGGCTCGCATCGCGCGCGTGCTGCAGACGGTGGGTCTGAGCGCACACGCCGACAAGTTCCCGGCCCAGCTCTCGGGCGGCATGCAGCAGCGCGTGCAGATCGCGCGCTGCCTGGCGCAGCAGCCCGACGTGATGCTGATGGACGAGCCTTTCGGCGCGCTGGATGCCATGACGCGCGAGACCCTGCAGGACGAGCTGGCCCGGCTGGTGCGCGAAGAAGGCCTCACGGTGATGTTCGTCACCCACGACCTGGAAGAAGCGCTCTACCTGGGCGACCGCGTGATCGCGCTGCGCAGCAACCCCACGCCCGACTTGCCCAGCCTCGCCGCGCTGATCGAGGTGCCACTGCCGCAGCCGCGCGACCAGCTCAGCACCAAGGAACACCCCGAGTTCCTGCGCTTGCGTCGCGAGCTGTACCACTACCTGGGGCACTAGATGAAGGCCCTGGTTTTTCCAGCCGTTCTGCTCGGTGCACTCGAACTCTGGGCGCGCACCACCGGCCAGGGCAGCGACGCCATCGCCCCGCCCAGCGCCGCAGTGCGCGCCTTCGGTGGTGCGCTCATGGACGGCTCGCTATTGGAGGCCACGGCTTTCACGCTGGGCAGCGCCGCGCTGGGTCTGCTCATCGGTGCGATCGGGGGTTTGTTGCTCGGCACGCTGCTGGGCCTGTCGCGCCGCGCCGGGCAACTCGGTTACCTCAGCGTGGAGGTGGCGCGCCCGATCCCGTCGGTGGCGCTGATCCCGCTGGCGATGCTGGTGTTCGGCTTCGGCCTGCGCATGGAAGTGAGCGTGGTGGCCTTCGCCTGCCTGTGGCCCATGCTGGTGCTCACGCAGGCCGCTGTGTTGCAGGTGGAGCCGCGTTTGCTGGAGGTGGCGCGTGCACTGCAGCTCTCGCCGCTGCAGCGCTTCGCCTGGATCGTCGGCCCGGCCATCGTGCCGCGCCTGTTTGTGGCGCTGCGCCTGGGCGTGGCCATTGCGCTGGTGGTCGCCGTCACGGTGGAGATCGCGGCCAACCCGCACGGCATGGGCTACGCCATGATGATCGCGCAGCAGAGCCTGGACCCGGCGCTCATGCTGGCCTGGCTCGCGTGGATCGGTGTGGTGGGCTACGCCATCAATGTCGCGGCGCTGGCGCTGCAGCGTTGGGTGGCGCGCCGCATGGGGGAGCAGGCGGCATGAACCGGCTGCACAAAACCCTGTCGATGCTGGGCAGCGCCACCGGCTCGGTGCTGGTGCTCGGCGCTTTCATTGCCCTGTGGTGGGCGGCGAGCACCAGTGGCTGGGTCAACCGCGCCTTCCTGCCCACGCCGCAGGCCACGCTGGCCAGCCTGGTGCAGGGCCTGGCCGGCGGCGACCTCGCGGCCTACACCTGGGCCACGCTCAGCCGCATGGTCAGCGGCTGGGTGCTGGCCAGTGCGCTCGGCATCTCGCTGGGCGCGCTCATCGGCAGTTCGGCGCGGGCCCGCGAGTGGATCGCGCCCACGCTCGAATTCATCCGCCCGCTGCCGGCCTCGGCCGTGATGCCGCTGGCCATCGCGCTGTTCGGCCTGTCGGGCAACATGGTGCTGGCGGTGGTGGCGTTTGGCGCCATGTGGCCGGTGCTGCTGGCCACGCTGCACGGGCTGGCCAACGTGCACCAGCAGCTGCGCGAGGTGTCGCGCTCGCTGGAACTCAGCCACCTCAATTTCGTGCTCAAGATCGGCCTGCCCAACGCCATGCCCGACATCCTGGCCGGCATGCGCCTGTCGCTCACGGTCTCGCTCATCGTCTCGGTGGTGGGCGAAATGATCGCCTCACAACCCGGCCTGGGCCAGGCGATTTTGCTGGCCGCGCGCTCGTTCCAGGCCAGCGAGCTGTTTGCCGGCATCGCGCTGCTCGGGGCCATGGGCTTCGTGAGCAACGTGCTGCTCGCCCTGGCTGAGCGATCCCTGCTGCGCTGGCAGCGACCTTGATTTCAACGCCCTCTGGAGATGACCATGTCCCGCCGTTTTGTCGACCTCTCGATCTACCTTGAAAACGACGTGCTGAGCGACCCGCCGGCCTTCGCACCCAAGATCCAGTACTTCACCCACGAGCACACCTTCGAGCAGATCGAGCCCTTTTTCCCCGGCTTGAAAAAGGAAGACCTGCCCGATGGCGAAGGCTGGGCGGTGGAGTTGGTGCAGCTCTCCACGCACAACGGCACGCACCTGGATGCGCCCTACCACTTCCACTCCACCATGGACAAGGCGCTGGGCGAGAAGAAGCCCGCGATCGCGATCCACGACGTGCCGCTGGAGTGGTGCTTTCAGCCCGGCGTGAAGCTGGACTTCCGCCACTTCGCCGACGGCTACGTGGTCACGGCTGCCGATGTGGAGGCCGAGTTGAATCGCATCGAGCACACGATCAAGCCGCTGGAAATCGTGGTGGTGAACACGCGCGCCGGCTCGCGCTACGGCCACGACGATTTTGTTTCGTCCGGCTGCGGCATGGGCTACGAAGCCACCATGTATTTGCTGGAGCGCGGCGTGCGCCTGACCGGCACCGACGCCTGGAGCTGGGACGCGCCCTTCGTGCACACCGCGCAGAAGTATGGTGAGACAAAAGACGCCTCGCTGATCTGGGAAGGCCACAAGGCCGGGCGCGACATCGGCTACTGCCACATCGAGAAGATGCACAACCTGGAGGCCCTGCCGGCCGACGGCTTCTTCATCAGTTGCTTCCCGCACAAGATCCGCGGCGCGTCCGCGGGCTGGACCCGCGCGGTCGCCATCTTCGACGACGCTCTGCAAGCCACCGCGGCATGAACACCATGGAACTGAACCACACCCACGACCCCGAAGCGCGCAGCTGGCTCGAATCGGCCAACGCACCGGGCACCGACTTTCCGATCCAGAACCTGCCCTTCGGCGTGTTCCGCCGCCAAGGCTCCAGCGAGGCCTTCCGCGGTGGCGTGGCCATTGGTGATCAGGTGATCGACCTGGCCGCCATCGCGCGCGAAGGCGCGGTGTCCGGGCCGGCGGCGCAGGCGGTGAACGCCTGCACCGGCGACGCGCTCAACGACTTCCTGGCGATGGGGCCGACGGCTTGGCGCGCGCTGCGCCATGCGCTGTTTGATCTGCTCAAGACGGGGGCCAGCGGCCCGGGCGTGAACGCACTGCGCGCCAGCCTGGTGCCGCTGGCCGAGGTGGAGATGCGTGTGCCCACACGCATCGGCGACTACACCGACTTCTACACCTCCATCCACCACGCGCGCAACGTGGGCCGCGTGATCCGGCCCGACGACCCGCTCTCGCCCAACTTCCAGTGGCTGCCGATCGCGTACCACGGTCGTGCCTCCAGCGTGGTGGTGAGCGGCACGCCGTTTCGCCGGCCGATGGGCCAGGCCATGCCGCCGGGCGCCAAAGCCCCCGTGTACGGCGCCTGCCGCCGACTCGATTTCGAACTCGAGATGGGCTTCTACATCGGCCCGGGCAACGCCATGGGCGAGCCCATCGCGCTCGCCGAGGCCGAGGACCACATCTTCGGCATGTGCCTGCTCAACGACTGGTCCGCGCGCGACCACCAGTTCTGGGAAATGAACCCGCTCGGTCCTTTCCTCGGCAAAAATTTCTGCACCACCGTCTCGCCCTGGATCGTGACGCTGGAGGCGCTCGCGCCCTACCGACTGCCGTTTGACCGACCCGCCACCGATCCGCAACCGCTGGCCTACCTGCAGGACCACACCAACCGCCGCCAGGGCGCCATCGACGTGCAGCTGGAGGTGCAGCTCGAATCGAGCCAGCACCGCGAGCGCGGCATCAGCCCCGACCGCATCAGCGGCACGAGCTTTCGTCACCAGTACTGGACCATCGCGCAGATGGTGGCGCAGCACAGCGTGGGCGGCTGCAACCTGCAACCGGGCGACCTGCTGGGCACGGGCACCATCTCCGGCCCCACGCTGGACGAGGCCGGTGCCATCGTGGAACTCAGCCTGGGTGGCACGCGCAGCCTGCCGCTGCCCGGCACGGGTGAGGCGCGCACCTTCCTCGAAGACGGCGACGCCATCATCCTGCGCGGCTGGTGCGAGAGGCCGGGCGCGGCGCGCATCGGTTTTGGCGAAAGCCGGGGCGAGGTGCTGCCGGCAAACGGGTGAGGCCACAGGCCAATCAGGCCGCTGCCTGAGGCCTCTGGCGCTTGTGACGTCTTGAGTCAGGGCTAAAGGTCGTCGTTGTCCTTCCCGGGCGCTTTGGCGCGAGATTTCCCCCACGCCTCTGCCGAGCGAGACAGCAGTTGCCACCATTCGGAACCATCGTCTCTGATGTAGCGCACCGCTCCGGCCCGAACGAGAATCCGCCGAAGCTCGTCATCGTCGAAGCCGCCCAGGCGCTTTCTCAGAAGATCAAAGGATCGGTCGGTGTAGCCCTTGTGACTCAAGTAGTACTGAACCGTCTTTTCCGCCATGTGTTCGGTCTTGATCGACTCCAACGCAATCTGCAAATCGGTGGATGCACGATCCTTCTGAAGCCACCAGGACAGCAGGCCGCCGACAAGGACGCCCAACAAGCCAAAAAGTCCAGCCGTCATCTCAGGGCTCATCAATGTCTCCAATGATCTCTAAACGTTGAAGTTGAGTCGCGCGAGCGAACGTTGGCCCCGTTCCGCCCCGAACGTGATGATTCGGCGATCGCCTTCAACTTCGACGGTCGCCATGAACTTGCGACATGCAGCCCGCATCGGGCGGAGTGTTCTCGCCAGTTCGGCGTCTTGTGGCAGCTTGCCGAGTTCGGCGGTGAGGAAATCGCGCATGCGGAGAACGGAGTCCACGCAGTGTTGCGGCGATTCCATCTCTGACGGAGCGTAGAGAACTCTCCGATCCTCCAGGAAGGACACGACACGACGGGCTGCCACGCACTCAGCTTCGAGAGGATTCCACTGAATGCCGAAGATCGGGACGCTAAGTCCCGTGAGCCTGGACGCAATCTCTTTGAAGCGCATGTTGGATGCCCGTGGCGGTGTTGAATGACGCCTATCTTTGATCTAAACGACAAAATGCAGGATACCCACAATCTCAATCGTTGAACAAAGTCGCGCGGCATCGGTGCGCACCGTCAGCGGTCAGCGGTGCCGGCAGCGCTAGGCATGCGCGCAACGGTTTTGCCGGCACAATGCCTGCCAGCCGGTGCGGCCGGCCTCGACAACAACCAAGGAGACCACCCAATGGGCCTGTTCAACTGGACAGAGAAGACTTCCACCACGCTCGACAACGGTGGCGTGATCGCCCCCGACGAGCGCCTGCCCTGGCCGCAGACCACCATGATGGGCGTGCAACACGTCATCGCCATGTTTGGTGCGACGGTGCTGGCGCCCTTGCTCATGGGCTTCAACCCCAACGTGGCCATCCTCATGAGCGGCATCGGCACGCTCATCTTCTTCTTCATCACCGGCGGCAAGGTGCCGAGTTACCTCGGCTCCAGCTTCGCCTTCATCGGCGTGGTGATTGCCGCCAGCGGCTACGCGGGGCCCGGCCCCAATGCCAACCTGGGTGTGGCGCTGGGCGGCATCATCATCTGCGGCCTGGTCTACACCGTCATCGGCGTCATCGTGCACGCCACCAACGTGAAGCACACCCGATCCACGCCCATGGCCGGCATGGAGGTGGACGAGGTGGACGAAGGCGCCGCCGTGCACTGGATCGAGCGCCTGATGCCGCCGGTGGTCACCGGCACCGTGGTGGCCGTCATCGGACTGAACCTCGCGGCCATCCCGATCAAGAACATGGCGCCCACCGGGTTTGACGCCTGGATGCAGGCCATCACCTTCATCAGCGTGGCGCTGGTGGCCGTGTACGCGCGCGGCATGACGCAGCGCCTGCTGATCCTGGTGGGCCTCATCGTCGCCAGCCTGATCTACGCCGTGCTCACCAACGGTCTGGGCCTGGGCAAACCCATCGACGTCTCGGGCATCGCCAACGCCACGTGGTTCGGCCTGCCGACGTTTGCCGCGCCGGTGTTCCAGGCGCAGGCCATGCTGCTGATCGCGCCGGTGGCGCTGATCCTCGTGGCCGAGAACCTGGGCCACATCAAGGCCGTGAGCGCCATGACCGGGCGCGACCTGAATCCCTACCTGGGCAAGGCCTTCATTGGCGACGGCGTGGCCACCATGGTCAGCGGCGCGGCGGGTGGCACGGGCGTGACCACCTACGCCGAAAACATCGGCGTGATGGCCGCCACCAAGATCTACTCCACCGCCATGTTCGTGGTGGCGGCCTGCATCGCCATCGTGTTGGGCTTCTCACCGAAGTTTGGCGCGCTGATCCAGGCGATTCCGCTGGCCGTGATGGGCGGTGTGTCCATCGTGGTGTTCGGCCTCATCGCGATTGCCGGCGCCAAGATCTGGGTCGACAACAAGGTCGACTTTTCCGACAACAAGAACCTGCTGGTGGCCGCCATCCCGATCATCCTGGGCACCGGCGAATACACGCTGAAGTTCGGCGAGTTCGGCCTGGGCGGCATCGGCACCGCCACCTTCGGCGCGATCTTTCTCTATTGGTTGCTCAGCCGCGGCGCAGCGCCGCAAACCCGCCCCGCAGCCTGACGGACACAGCGCCCGCGTTCATCGCCGGGGCGGCGAGTCCGGCGCGGGCTTGTCGGGTGTCTCCGGCGGCCCGCTGAACATCCCGCCGATCTTGGCGCCCAGCACCGTGCCGATGCCCGGCAACACCGCGGTGCCCACGGCAGCGCCCGCCAGGGTGCCCCAGGCCATTTCAAACTCGGGCTTGCGGGTCGGTCCACGCAGCGTGAACGGCACCTCGAGCACCCCGCCGCCCACCTCCAGCGTGCCCTGGGCATCGATCTGCCGGCGGTACACCGTGGCCCGGCCGGTGCCGGTGTAAGAGCCCGCCACGGCTTTCACGCGGGTGAACTCGGCCTTCAGGCCATGCTGGGTGTTCTGCGTTTCCAACACGCCGGAGAGGGTGTCCAGCGGGGTCTCACCCTCGCGCTCCTTGCCGACCGACTGGATCGCCTTCTCCAGATTGAAGCGCAGGATCTTTGCGCGTTCGACCTGGAGCACGCTGCGCGTGTGCAGCGAGCGGAACAGTTCGATCAAGGAGTCGCCTTCCGCACGCAGCTCCGTCTGTCCCGACGCCAGGCCGCTGACGGGCGAGCGGCGATGAAAAGCCTCCAGCAGCGCATTCACCTGCACGTCGCGCGGTGCGAGCTCGCCCGTGAGCACCATGCGACCATCGGCCGACGTGGCCAGGCGCGCCTGCCCGTTTGCCGAACCGCCGGCGCCCTGCAGGCGCACCTGGTACAGGTCGGCGCCGTTCTCGGTCTTGCCGTCGCGCGTGGCGTCCAGCGAGGCGGGCGGCTTCGCCTCGGGGCGGCGCAGCTGCACCCGCTGCGGCAAGCCGTCATCGTCAAACCGGATGTCGCCCGCATACACCACCGGAATGCCGCTGTAGGAGATGTAGGTCGTGTCCGTGAACGCCACCGAGCGCAGGACCACCGAGCCCAACCCGTCCTGCGCCTTGTCGCGGTAGGCCGCCAGGGCATTGCGCGGCACCACGGCGCCATCGATCTGCAGCCGGTTGATGACGAAGCGCTGGCGCAGCAAGGGCAGGAGTTCGGGGTAGATCGCCACGCGGCGAACGCGAATGGCTTCGGGCTGCTCGGTGTGCGCGTCCAGCACCTCGACCATCGGTAAACCCAGCACGCGCCAGTGCACGGCACCAACCACGAGTTTCTGGCCCAGGCGCGCCTCGAACTCCGCCTCCACGCGCCGCGCGAGCTCCGCGTCGCTGGGCACCAGCGCCCACAATGACAGCCATGCGGCGGCGAGCAGTCCCGCAACGGCGGCAAATGCAATGGTCCAGCGGCGTGTGTGTGTCATGGTTGGGTGTGCTCCACAGCGCATGGTGGGGGCAAGGCGCGTTCCCGTGTGTGAGCATTCGGCATGTCCGCATGACGGTATCTGGCCGTGTTCTTCGCCGGTCTCCTTACAGTGGCGCCTTCAACGACAGGAGTCTGACCTTGGCCATCTGGAAAAAACCCATCTCCATCGAAGCGCTCACCGCCATCCACAAGGACACCGCCGTGGAACACCTCGGCATGGAGTTCCTGGAGGTCGGCGACGACTTCATCCGCGCCCGCGTGCCGGTGGACACCCGCACCAAACAACCCTACGGCCTGCTGCACGGCGGCGTGAGCGTGGTGCTGGCCGAAACCCTGGGGTCGTGCGGCGCGGCCTACAGCTGCCCCGAAGGCCACCGCGCCGTGGGCCTGGACATCAACGCCAACCACCTGAAGGGCGCCACCAGCGGCTGGGTCACCGGCATCACCCGCCCGGTGCACATCGGCCGCACCACGCAGGTGTGGCAGATCGACATGACGAACGACGCGGGCGAGATGACCTGTGTGTCGCGGATCACGATGGCGGTGTTGGCGCCGCGGTGAAGGGATCAAGCCCGGGTCACACGCGAAGCAGCGCGCGAAAGCCCCGTGCGGCGTAATACGACTGTGCCCCGTTGTGGTACGTGAACACCCGGCCGTAGCGTCGATCGCTGAAGAGTGCACCACCGAGTGAACGGATCTCATCAGGCGTCGTGATCCAGCTGGACGTCTTGGTGTCGAACTCACCCAGCTGCTGCAGCATCCGATACTGTTCTTCCGACAGCAGTTCGACGCCCATGTCGGCGGCCATCTGGACTGCGCTGCCGGGGGGCTTGTTCTCTTTTCGCGCGTTCAACGCCTCGCCGTCGTAACAAAGACTGCGGCGCCCCAGAGGGCTCTCGGCGGCGCAATCACAGAAGAGGATCTGCCCCGTGGCCTTGTCGTGACCGATCACATCGGGTTCACCGCCCGAGGCCTCCATCCGGGCCAGCGCCTTCAACGCCGCGGAAGAGGCGTCGATCCTGGCGAGCACGTTCGCCCAGGTGACCCCCTTGTGGCGATCCGCGTTCTGCTCGAAGCGACCCTTGAGCAGTGCCATCAGGTGGTCTCGTTCCTGTGCTTTCATCTTGCGCCTTCCTTGAGTTTCACGGACCCCGCTCACACCGCCCCTGCGCCGTGGCCTGCCCCCGGAAATCGCTGCTCCAGGTCTGCGCGGCCGTGTCGATCTGGATGCGTTCGTTGTCCACCGCCGTGAGGATCACAGTGTCCTGGATCGCGAAGGTGTAGACCGGCACGCCGTCGATCTTCACCGAGCGCACGCGCTTCTTGTCGTAGCCGATGCTCACCGTGCGGGTCCAGGTGGTGCGCGCGGGCATGTAGACCGCTTCGCAGACCAGCGTCACTTCGTTGGCCGTGGGCGCGGGTTTGCTCGGCGGTCTGGTTTGTGCCGAGGCGGTGGGGGCCAGCGCGGCGGCCATGCAGGCCACCGACATCAACGCTGCTTTCATTCGGCCGCGCCCTGGGCCATGCGCTCGCTTTTCCAATACACGTCGTCGCCGCCGTTCATGCGGTT
Source organism: Hydrogenophaga sp. (assembly GCF_018780385.1). Taxonomy (GTDB): domain Bacteria; phylum Pseudomonadota; class Gammaproteobacteria; order Burkholderiales; family Burkholderiaceae_C; genus Hydrogenophaga. The sequence continues at coordinate 31,060 of NZ_JADMJO010000016.1, forward strand.
GAGCACGCGCGCGAGCACGAACATGAGGTCGCTCAGGCGGTTGAGGTACTGGCGCGGTGTCTCCTTCAAGGCTTCTTCGTTGCCCAGCGCCACCACCGCGCGCTCGGCGCGGCGTGCCACGGTGCGGCACACGTGGGCCTGGCTGGCCGCGCGGGTGCCGGCGGGCAGGATGAACTCCTGCAGACGCGGCAGGGTTTCGTTGTAGGTGGCCAGGGCTTCGTCGAGTGCGAGCACGGCCTCGGGCTTGAGCAGCTCGTAGCCGGGGATGGACAGCTCGCCGCCGAGGTTGAAGAGCTGGTGCTGGATTTCAACCAGCAGGGTGCGCACGTCGGGTGCCATCTCTTCGCAGAGCAGCACGCCGATGTGGGAGTTGAGTTCGTCCACGTCGCCCATGGCGTGCACGCGCAGGTTGTCCTTGGAGACGCGGGTGTTGTCGCCCAGTCCGGTGGTGCCGGCGTCGCCGGTGCGGGTGGCGATCTGGGTGAGGCGGTTGCCCATGGCGGTCCTTGAATTGAAAGGTGGTTGCTGGATTGTGCAACTTTGACCTGGCGTAACGACGTGAAGGGAAATGTGTCTGAGGCAAGCAAGTTGTCCGTCGAGCAACAGAGCGAAAAACCGCTGGTCCTGGATGCGGGTGCGGGCGGTAATGTGCGCCTGTTCCACCTCTCAGGAGATACCGATGACGCAACGCCGACAACGACTCGCCGACTTCGAAGCCCGCAGCGTGCAATTGATCGCCGCCTGCACCTTGGGGCTGGCCGGCATGGCGAGCGTGCCGCCGGCCCACGCGGCCCGCATCACAGGACAGGCCCACAGCTTCACTGGCGCCTCCGGCAACAACACCTCCAATGGCCCCACGCGGGGCAATCGCACCGCGCCGCCCCTGCTGCAGGCCGGGAAAGCCCGCAGCTGAGCACGCCCGCGCAAGACACCACGCCCGGGGCTGCGGGCTTAAACTGACCGGCTGCACAAAACAGCCTGGAGACCGCCCATGAACGCCCCCACCGCCCACAGCCACCTGGCCCCGCAAGTCCACCAGCGTGTGGTGCCGCCCGAGTTGCTCGCGGCGCTGCAGGCCCGCTTCGGCGCGCAGTGTTCCACCGCCCTGGTGGTGCGCGAGCAGCATGGCCGCGACGAGTCGGTGTACGAGGTGCCACCGCCGGCGGCAGTGGTGTTTGCCCAGAGCACGCAAGACGTGGCCGACGCGGTGAAGCTGGCCGCGACGCACCGCGTGCCCGTGATTCCGTTCGGCGTGGGTTCGTCGCTCGAAGGCCACCTGCTCGCGGTGCAGGGCGGCATCAGCATCGACGTGAGCCGCATGAACGAGGTGCTCGCGATCAACGCCGAAGACCTCACGGTGACGGTGCAACCCGGCGTGACGCGCAAGGCGGTGAACGAAGCGGTGAAGAGTGAAGGCCTGTTCTTCCCGATCGATCCGGGTGCTGATGCGTCCATTGGCGGCATGGCCGCCACGCGTGCCAGCGGCACGAACGCGGTGCGCTACGGCACCATGCGCGAGAACGTGCTGGCGCTTGAGGTGGTCACGGCCAGCGGCGAGGTCATCCGCACCGGCACGCGCGCCAAAAAATCATCGGCCGGCTACGACCTCACGCGCCTGATGGTGGGCAGCGAAGGCACGCTGGGTGTGATCACGGAAGTGACGCTCAAGCTCTACCCGCTGCCCGAAGCCATCTCGGCCGCGACCTGCTCGTTCCCGAGCATCGAGGCCGCGGTGCGCACGGTGATCCAGGTGATTCAGCTCGGCGTGCCGATCGCGCGCTGCGAGCTGATCGACCACAACACGGTGCGCATGGTCAATGCGCACAGCAAGCTCGGCCTGCGTGAAGAAAACATGCTGCTCATGGAGTTCCACGGCTCGCCCGCGAGCGTGAAGGAGCAAGCCGAAACGGTGCAGGAGATCGCGGGCGATTTCGGCGGCCAGGCCTTCGAATGGGCCGACACACCCGAGGAGCGCACCCGCCTGTGGACCGCGCGGCACAACGCCTACTTCGCCGCGATCCAGAGCAAGCCGGGTTGCCGCGCGATCTCCACCGACACCTGCGTGCCGATCAGCCGCCTGGCTGATTGCCTGCTGGACTCCGTCACCGAGGCTGACGCGGCCGGTCTGCCCTACTTCCTGGTCGGCCACGTGGGCGACGGCAACTTCCACTTCGGCTATTTGATCGACCCGACCAAGCCTGAAGAACACACGCTGGCCGAAGTGCTCAACCACAAGCTGGTGGCGCGCGCGCTGAGCCTGGAAGGCACCTGCACCGGCGAACACGGCGTGGGCCTGCACAAGATGGCGTTCCTGCTCACCGAAGCCGGCAGCGGCGCGGTGGACATGATGCGCACCATCAAGCGCGCCCTCGACCCGGACAACATCATGAATCCGGGGAAGATTTTCTCGATGTGAACGGGCACCGCCTGCGGTGCCGCGCCTGCGGCATCAAAGGCCGCACAACCGCCCCGGCCTGCGTACGATGGACCTCTCTTTTCACCACCGTACGGAGGTCACATGGCGGGTTGGTACGAACTCAAAAAGAACGACAAGGGTCAGTTGTCGTTTGTTCTGAAGGCGGCGAATGGCGAGGTCATCCTGCGCAGCGAGGTCTACGAGTCGCGCGCCGCCGCGGACAACGGGATCGCTTCGGTTCAGAAGAACAGCCCCGTTGATTCCGCCTACACACACAGCGACGCGTCGGATGGCCGCTTCTATTTCAACCTCAAGGCCGCCAACCACCAGATCATCGGCACCAGCCAGATGTACAAGACGGCGGCCGCGCGGCGCGCCGGCATGGAGTCGGTCCGCACGAACGGGCCCACCACCGTGGTCAAGAACGGGGCTTGAGAAGGACCGATCGGGCGGAGGCCCGCCCGATCAATGCCCGCCGCGCAGTTTGTCGATCAGCCCGTTGAGGGCGTCGAGCGAGCCGAACTGGATGGCGATCTCGCCCATCTCTTCGATGCGGCCGTGGCGCTTGACGCGCTTCTTCACACGCACCTCGACCTCGGCCATCAGCAGGTCGGCCAGTTCTTCTTCCACGCGGCGGATGTCGCGCGACTTGTCTTTCTTGAGCTTCTGCGGCGACAGCGCGAACTCGGCGCCCAGCTTCTTCACCAGGCTCTCGGCCTCGCGCACCGACATCTTCCTGGCCGCAATCTGGTTGCCGGCGGTGATCTGGCTGGCCTTGTCCAGCGCCAGCAAGGCGCGCGCGTGGCCCATGTCCAGGTCGCCGGCCATCAGCATGGTCTGCACCGGTTCGGCGAGTTGCAGCAGGCGCAGCAGGTTGCTGGCGGCGCTGCGCGAGCGGCCCACGGCCTGGGCGGCTTGTTCGTGAGTGAGCCCAAACTCCTTCACCAGGCGTTGCAGGCCGTGGGCTTCCTCCAGCGGGTTCAGGTCTTCTCGCTGGATGTTCTCGATCAGCGCCATGGCGGCGGCCGACTCGTCGGGCACATCGCGCACCAGCACCGGCACGCTGTCCAGCCCGGCCAGCCTGGACGCGCGGAAGCGCCGCTCGCCCGCGATGATTTCGTATTTGCCGGCGTTCGGGCCGTCGGCCAGCTGGCGCACCAGGATCGGCTGCATCACACCCTGGACCTTGATGCTCTCGGCCAGTTCGTACAGCGCGCCCTCGTCCATGCGGGTGCGGGGCTGGTATTGGCCCGCCACCAGCTCGGTGAGGAGCAGGCTTGACGGCAGGCTGGCATCGGCGGGCACCGTGTCCAGCACTTTGGGACCCAGCAGGGCTTCGAGTCCGCGGCCGAGGCCCTTGGGTTTTTTGGTGACCATGGGTCGTCTTTCGGAAGTCAGAGATTCATGAGTTCGGCGAGCACTGCGTGGCCTGCCGGCCAGTCGCCCAGGCCGGACTCGGCGTTGATGTGGCCGGCCTCGCCCAGGTCGACAAAGCGTGAACCCCAGGCCAAGGCCAAGGCCTGCACGCGCTCGAAGCTGCAATATGGGTCGTTGCGGCTGCCCACCAGCACGCTGGGGAATGGCAGACGCTGCATGGGAATGGGCGACCAGCTGGGCAGCACCGGGCGCATCTCTTCTCGCTCGGCGTCTCCGGGCGCGACCAGCAGCGCGGCTTTCACACGCGCGGTGTTCTGCGAGTGCGCCGCCCACGCCGCGGCATGCAGGCAACCCAGGCTGTGCGCCACGAGCACGGCGGGTTCGTCGCAGGTGAACAGCACGTCTTCGAGCCGGGCGATCCAGTCACCTCGGCGCGGTTGCATCCAGTCGTGCTGGTCCACCCGGCGGTAGCCGTGGGCCGCTTCCCAGAGGCTTTGCCAATGGTCGGGGCCGCTGTTCTGCCAACCCGGAAGGGTGAGGACGTTCTGAGGTTTCACGTGAAACAACCTGAAGGAATGAGACGTTCAGAGCTTGCCGATGCGCGCCACCATCTCGGACGCGAAGGCCACAAAGGCCTGGCTGCCCCGGGCGGACGGGTCAAAAATGACGCCGGGCAGGCCATAGCTCGGCGCTTCGGCCAGGCGCACATTACGCGGGATCACGGTGTCGAACACCTTGTCGCCGAAGTGGGCCTTGAGCTGGTCGCTCACCTGCTGCTGCAGGGTGATGCGTGGGTCGAACATGACGCGCAGCAGACCGATGATGGCCAGATCCTTGTTGAGGTTGGCGTGCACCTGCTTGATGGTGTTGACGAGATCGGTCAGGCCTTCGAGCGCAAAGTACTCGCACTGCATGGGCACGATCACCCCGTGCGCGGCGCACAGGCCGTTGAGGGTGAGCATGCTCAAGGAAGGCGGGCAGTCGATCAGCACGAAGTCGTAGTTGTCCAGCACCTCGGCCAGCGCGGTTTTCAGGCGCTTCTCACGCCGCTCCACCTCCACCAGCTCCACCTCGGCACCGGCCAGCTCGCGGTTGGCGCCGAGCACGTGGTAGCCGCACTTCTCCGAGAACACCGCCGCCTCGGCCACCGAGGCGGATTCCAGCAGCACGTCGTAGACCGAGAGGGCCATTTGCCGCTTGTCCACACCCGATCCCATGGTCGCGTTGCCCTGCGGGTCGAGGTCGACCATCAGCACACGCTGGCCCACCTTGGCCAGGCCGGCGGCCAGATTCACCGTGGTGGTGGTTTTGCCGACGCCGCCCTTCTGATTCGCCACACAGAAAATTTTCGCCATGTGTTCTTCTTATTTGGAGATGGCCAGCTTGATGCCGAAACCGATGAGGAAGACGCCGGCGACCTTCTCCAGGACACGGCCGATGACCGGGTTGGCGCGCATGCGCTCGGCCAGAAAATGGGTGAGCAGGGTCACGGCCAGGCCGTAGGCGAAGGTGAGCACCGCGATGGTGGCGGCCATGGCGCCAAAGGTGACCAGACCCTGGTGGCGGGCCGGGTCCACGAACAGGGGGAAGAAGGCCATGTAGAACACGATGGCCTTGGGGTTGAGCAGGGTGATGACGATGGCCTGCTGGAAATACTGGCGCGGGCGGATGTTGAGGATGGGTGCGCCGCCGGGCTTGGCAATGAGCATCCTGAAACCCAACCAGGCCAGGTAGGCGGCGCCCAGCCACTGCACGGCACTGAAGGCCGCCGGATAGGCCGCCAGCAAGGCCGCCACACCGGCCACCGCCAGCCACATCAACACCTGGTCACCGGCGATCAGGCCCATGGTGGCGGCCAGCCCGCCTCGCATGCCCCCCTTGCCGGTGGAGGTGACCAGCGCCAGATTGCCCGGGCCGGGGATGAGCAGGAACACGACGATGGCGGCGACAAAAGCGCCGTAGTCTGCAATGCCGAACATGGAGAACCCCCGGGAAGTGGAGGGTCGAGTTTACGTGAAGGGTTTTGCAGTCACGGCGGCGATCCGCGCACCGTGTTGCTCAGGCCACAGCCGCGGGCCCTGGGCGCATCCAGACAATGCAGCGCTCGGCATCCAGCCCGGGCACCTGGAGCTGTTCCACGTGAAACACATCCACCGCGCCGGCCTCGGATTCCAGCGTGGCCAGCTCGTCGCCGGGGTGTTTGCCCTTCATGGCCATCCAGACGCCACCGGCGTTCAAGGCACCCTGCGACCAGTTGGTGAAGTCCACCAGCGATGCGAAGGCCCGCGAGCACACGACGTCAAAGCCCTGCCCTGACAAGGCGTTGAGGCTTTCCACCCGCGCGTGCAAGCCGCGCAGGTTGGGCAGCTTGAGGGTGGCCGCCGCCTGCTGGATGAACGCCGCCTTCTTGGCCACGGTGTCCACGCAGGTCACGTCCATCTGCGGGCAGGCGATGGCGATCACCACGCCGGGCAAGCCACCGCCGGAGCCGACGTCGAGCAACTTGACCGATCGATCGCCCACCTGATGCAGCAAAGGCTTGATGGCCGCCAGGCTGTCGAGCAGGTGGTGGGTCATCATCTCTTCGGGCAAGCGCACGGCCGTGAGGTTGTAGACCTTGTTCCACTTCTGAAGCAGGCCCAGGTAGTCGAGCAACAGGTCGATCTGGCGCGCGTCGAGCGCGAGCTGGAGCGACTGCAGGCCGGCCTGCAGGGTGGTCCTCAAGGCGCTCATGCTTCCAGATCCGCCGCAACTGGCAGCGTGGCAAAACCCTTGAAGCCACCCTTCTTCAGGTGGATCAGCAGCAGCGAGATGCTCGCGGGCGTGATGCCCGATATGCGCGAGGCCTGCCCCAGCGTCTCGGGTCGGTGCTGGGACAGCTTCTGCCGCGCCTCGAACGACAAGGCAGCCACCTGCAGGTAGTCCAGATCGGTCGGCAGCTTCAGGCCCTCGTAGTGCGAAGCGCGTTCCACTTCGTTCTTCTGGCGGTCGATGTAGCCCGAGTACTTGGCCGCGATCTCCACCTGCTCCACCACGGGTTCCAGCAGATCGCCCAGTGTTTCACGTGAAACGTCGGGGCCGACATACTTGCCCGCGTCGAGCCCGACCAGCTCCGCATAGGCCACACCGGGGCGGCGCAGCAGGTCGAACAAGTTGTGTTCGTGTTCGATCGCCTTGCCCAGCACCCGCTCCGATTCGGCCGCGGGCAAAGTGCGCGGGTTCACCCAGGTGGCTTTGAGTCGCTCTGTTTCACGTGAAACAGCGTCGCGCTTGCGGCAGAAAGCATCCCACTGCGCGTCGCCCACCAGGCCCATGCGGCGGCCGGCTTCGGTCAGGCGCATGTCGGCGTTGTCCTCGCGCAGCTGCAGGCGGAACTCTGCCCGGCTGGTGAACATGCGGTAGGGCTCGGTCACGCCCTGGGTGATGAGGTCGTCGACCAGCACACCGAGGTAGGCTTCGTCGCGGCGCGGCAGCCAGGCGTCTTCACCCCGGCATTGCAGCGCGGCGTTGATGCCGGCGAACATGCCCTGGGCCGCCGCCTCTTCGTAGCCGGTGGTGCCATTGATCTGACCGGCAAAAAACAGGCCCTGGATCTGTTTCGTCTCGAAGCTGCTCTTGAGCGAGCGCGGGTCGAAGTAGTCGTATTCGATGGCGTAGCCGGGGCGCAGGATGTGCGCGTTCTCCAACCCCTTCATGCTGCGCACCAGCTGGTACTGAATGTCGAACGGCAGGCTGGTGGAGATGCCGTTGGGGTAGACCTCGTGCGTGGTCAGGCCCTCGGGCTCCAGGAAGATCTGGTGGCTGTCCTTGTCGGCAAAGCGGTTGATCTTGTCTTCCACGCTCGGGCAATAGCGCGGGCCCACGCCCTCGATCTTGCCGGTGAACATGGGGCTGCGGTCGAAGCCGCTGCGGATGATGTCGTGCGTGCGCTCGTTGGTGTGCGTGATCCAGCACGGCACCTGCTGCGGGTGCATGGCCGTGTTGCCCATGAAGCTGAACACCGGCACGGGTTTGTCGGCGTTCATGCCGCCGGGCACGCCGTCGCCGGGCTGCTCGGTGCACTGGCTGTAGTCGATGCTGCGGCCGTCCAGGCGCGGTGGCGTGCCGGTTTTCAAACGGCCTTGCGGCAGCTTCAGCTCTTTCAGACGCGCCGAGAGCGACACGGCGGGTGGGTCGCCCGCGCGGCCAGCGGCGTAGTTGTTCAGGCCCACATGGATCTTGCCGTCAAGGAAGGTGCCGGCGGTCAGCACCACGGTTCGACTGCGGAAGCGGATGCCCACTTGCGTCACAGCGCCCACCACACGGTCACCTTCGACCATCAGGTCGTCCACCGCCTGCTGGAACAACCACAGGTTGGGCTGGTTCTCCAGCATCCGGCGGATCGCGGCCTTGTAGAGCACGCGGTCGGCCTGGGCGCGGGTGGCACGCACGGCCGGGCCCTTGGAGCTGTTGAGGATGCGGAACTGGATGCCACCCTCGTCGGTGGCCAGTGCCATCGCGCCGCCCATGGCGTCCACCTCTTTGACCAGGTGGCCCTTGCCGATGCCGCCGATGCTGGGGTTGCAGCTCATCTGGCCCAGCGTCTCGATGTTGTGGGTCAGCAGCAGCGTCTTGCTGCCCATCCGAGCGGCAGCGAGCGCGGCTTCGGTGCCGGCGTGGCCGCCGCCAACGACGATGACGTCAAATTCCTGTGGGTACAACATGGTGGTGATCGCTTCCGGGGTGCTGCCAGCCCGGCGCCCCGGGCAACCCGGGATTGTCCCACCGTTGGGCCTTTTCTGCCCCGCCCCGCCATCGGGTCCACCGCCGAAGCCCGCACCACCCAGTGCGCGGACCGGATGGCGATGATTCGTGTGGATTCCTAACCTGAGCGTCAGCCCATCCCCGGGCAGACCACAGTAAGGATTCCCATGAAAACACACTGGCTGGTGGCCTCCGCTGCGCTCGCCTGCTCCCACGCCCACGCTGGCGCCGGCTTCATGTTCGGCATCAGCCACAACTTCGGCGGCGACACCGGCGTCACTTTCAAGATCCTGTCGTCCGACCGCCGCAACCAGCCGGTGCTGGCCGCGGGCGTGAGCTTCTTCCCCGGCGACGGTCGCCAGATCGGGCTGGACGTGGGTGTGGGCTACAGCTTCCGGCGCACCACCGTCACCTTCAGCCGCGACCTGGTCATGGAGCGCTTCCAGGTCGCCTGGGGACTGTCGAGCACGCGCTGCCCGCCAGCGCCAGCGCCGGCGTCCTCCCCGGCACCGGCCCCAGCAGCACCTTTGTCCCCACTTTCGCTTCCGCCGCCACCGCCACCACCTTCGCCCCCTGCACCGCCACCCGAGCCAGAGCCCGAGGATGACGACGACGACTACTACAACAGCGTCTTCTGAGCGAAGGCCGCGACAATGGCGGGATGAGCACACCCCTACCCCTCCTCGTTTTCGCCGGCAGCACGCGCGCCCAATCCTTCAACCGAAAACTGGCCACGGTCGCCGCCGAGCGTGCCCAGGCCGAAGGCGCCCAGGTCACCCACATCGAGCTGGCCGACTTCGATCTGCCGATCTACAACGCCGACCTCGAAGCGCGCGGCACGCCCGCGGCCGCGGTCAAGCTCAAGGAGTTGTTCCACGCCCATCCGGCCTGGATCATTGTTTCGCCCGAGTACAACGGCAGCTACACCGCGCTGCTGAAAAACACCATCGACTGGGTCTCCAGCCCCATCAAGGGCGACCCGCTCTGGTCCAGCGGCACCAAGCCGTTTGCCGGCAAGGTGGTGGGTTTGCTGAGTGCTTCGCCGGGAGCCTTGGGTGGCTTGCGAAGCTTGTCGCACCTCACTCCACTGCTCCTGAATTTGCAGTGCTGGGTGGCGCCGAAGCAGTTCGCGCTGTCCAGGGCGGGTGACGCTTTCGACGCCGACGGCCAACTGGTGGCCGAGCCTGCGCGCAACGCGGTGCATGGCGTGATCGACCAGGTGCTGTGGGCCGGCCAACGCCTGCTGCCCTGAGGCAGCACACTCAAGGCGCCTTGGTGCGCTGCAGGATCTGCTCGGTCAGCTTCTGGTAGACGCCGTCGAAGTGGTGGCCCCCGGCCATGGGCACCGGGGTCACGAACTCGGTGGGGACCTGCGGGCACAGGGTATCGCGGTCGTCGGTGCCGTAAATGCACCAGGTCCTGGCCGCCGACATCTTCTTCAGCTCAGGCATCAGTGGCAGGCCGGCGGTGTTCTTGCTGACCCAGTTGGTCAGACGGAATTCGAACGAGGCTTTTTCGCCCGGCCCGATGAGCACCGTGTGGGCCAGCAGCCCGCTGGAGGTCGCGGGCAGCCGGTTGACGGCGAACGGCAACACGTCGGCACCTTGTGAATAGCCGATCAAGATCACGCGGGTCTTCTTCCATTGCGCGGCAAAGGTGCGCATCACGCGGTCGAGATCCTGCGCCAGGCCTTCGGGCGTGCGGGCCGACCAGAAGTAGCGCAGCGAATCCAGCCCCACCACCGGCACACCGGCGACCGCCAGCTTGGCCGCCAGCTGTTTGTCGATCCCGGCCCAGCCGCCGTCACCCGAGAGCAGCACGGCCAGGGTGTCCGACGGCGCGGTGCTGGGCACCAGCACCAGCGGCAGATCGGCCACGCCGCTGCCGGGCGCCACCGGGGCCACCACCAGGTCTTTGGTGAGCTTCTGGTGCGCGGCCAGCAGCGGGGCCAGCGCACCTTGGCCGGTGGCCCCCGGGTGGTCCACGCCAGGCACCAGCACCAGTTCGGCACCGCCCACCTGGGCCACGAACTTCTGCGCGGCCCCGGGCGTGCACACCTTGTCATCACGGCCCTGCAGCGCCACCCAGGGCGCGCGCAGTGTCGGGGTGGGCAGCAGCGCCAGGCCCGCACCGCCGGCGCGCTGGGTGAAGTGCACGCCCTCGCCCTTGCAGAGCGGCTTGTTCAGGGCCAGCTCCGGGCAGAAGCCCATGGAAATGGCGCCGGCAAAGGTGTCTTCGGGCGCTTGCGCGAGCATGGCGTAGGCCAGGGTGCCGCCCAGGCCCGGGCCCACCAGCAGCGGCGGGAAATACGCCGGCAGGCGCGCATAGCCCTGCAGGAAATGCGAGAGATTTTCCAGGTCGCCGTCGGGCAGCAGGCAGTCGCCGCTTTCCTTGGCAATGCGCGCCAGCATGCGCGGCGTGTGGATGCCCGCCACCGCAGCGCCCTGCTCGGCCAGGGCCTGCGCCTGGGCGCCCAAGGCGGGCGTCCAGCCGGCATCGCCCGAGAGGAACAGCACGAACGACTTCGCTTCCCCCTTGGGCCGGTACAGCGAGACATCGGTGAAGCGGCCGTGCGAGATCTTCTCCTGCGCCTGGGCCGTCGCCGGGCCGCTGAGCGCCAGTGCTGCGGCCATCAGGGTGGTGGCAATGAGGTTCATTTGGTGATCACGCGGCGCAGGCCGCCAGCGATGAGCGCGGCCACGTCGGCGAGGATGAAAAAGGGAGCGAAGCCGCCCGGGCAGGCGAGGTAACGGGGCTCCCAGGTGGGGTCGAATTTCTCCTTGAAACCCCGCAGACCCTGGAAGTTGTAGAAGTTCTCGCCGTGGTTGAACAGCAGGCGGCCCAGCCGGTGCCAGTTGGGTGCCAGCGGGTGCTGGGCCATGCCGGAGAGCGGCACCATGCCCAGGTTGAAGCGTTGGTAGCCTTCGGCCTTGAAGTGCAGCAGCGTCTGCGCAAACAAAAAATCCATCGAACTGCGCGGCGCGTTCGGCAGCTGGCGCATCAGGTCCACGCTGGCCTCCTGCTTCAGGTCGGTGCACAGGAGTGTGGCAAAGGCCACCGGCCGACCGGCCTGGCGCACCACGGCAATGGGCTGGCGCAGCACGTAGTCGCGGCGAAAGGCGCCCAACGAAAACGACTTTTCAGCCGTGTTGTGGTCGCTCAGCCAGGCGTCCGAGATGGCTTGCAACTCGTCGAACACGCCCTCGGCCTGGCCCGGGGCCAACACCTCGAAGTGCAGTTCTTCGCGCTGCGCACGCGCCACGCCGTGGCGCAGGTTGGCGCGGCGTTTGCCCTCCAGGCTGAAGCCGGGCAGATCCACCATCGCACACTCGCCCAGCTTGTAGACGCGCAGGCCGGCGTCCAGGACCACCGGCAGCGCTTCGGGGCGCACCTGGTAGAAGGCCGCGCGCCCACCGGCTTCGCGCGCCTGCTCCACGAAGCGCCACACCAGCTCGGTCCACTCGGCCACCGGGCCCACCGGGTCGTACAGCGCCACCCACGAACGGCCGCGCCGCCCGAACATGATGAATGCCCGCTGCGACTCCGACACCATCAGGCTCTTGTCGCCCATCATCACCAGCCCGGCGCCGGCCGAGCCCTGGCCACGCACGATGCGCGCGGCCTGGTCGAGCGCGCCGGCGTCGGGCTTGATGAGCGCCGTGCGCGGGCGGCGCAGCAACTGGCTCAGCGCCAGCATCAGCGTGATCACGGCCACCGCCACCATGGCCCGCAGCGAGCGCGGCGCGTAGCCGTCGAACTCGAACTGCCACCACACCTGGTTCACGTATTCAACATCGCGGTACACAAAGAACAGCAGCGCCGTGAGCGCCGCCACCACCGCCGCCACCGCCGCCAGCCAGCCCCAGGTGAAGGCCTGCGAGAACAGCGCGGCCTTGCGGTTGAAATGGCGGCGCGAGAGCGCCAGCGACGTGCCCAGCACGATCAGCAGCACCGCCTCGGACACCGCAATGCCCTTGGGCAGGCACAACACCAGGCTCAGCAGCACCAGCACCAGGCCGGCCCACCACGAAGCGTCCAGCCGCAGGAACATGCCGCGCGCCACGAACAGCAGGGCCAGGCCGACGATGCTGCCCAGGAAGTGCGCCGCCTCCACCACCGGCAGTGGCATGTACTGGGCGAGCAGGTCCGTGGCGTCCTGCGTGGCCGGCGTCACGCCCGAGACCAGCAGGGCCACACCCACCACCCAGGTAAAGGCCGACAACAACAGCGGCGACAGGCTGGTGGCTGCTTTCATCACCGGCGTGGCCGCGCCCCGGCGCCACTCGGTGGCCGCCAGCCAGGCCACGGCCAAGGCCAGCGGCAGCAGGTGGTAGACCACGCGGAAGAGCACCAGCGCGCCCGCCAGCTGCTCGGCCGGCACCCGCTGGCCCAGGGCCAGCAGCATCACCGCTTCAAACACCCCCAGACCGCCCGGCACATGGCTGATCACGCCCAGCGCGATGGCCAGCGCGAAGAACCCCACAAAGGCGGGGAAGGCCACCGCGTCCGACGGCAACAGCACCCACAGCGCGGCAGCCGCCGCCACCACGTCCACCGCCGACACCAGCAGCTGCTGCGCGGCAACGGACGCGCTGGGCAGCCGCAGCACCAGACCTGGAAACACCTGTTGCTCCCCGCCCCGCCAGCAGAAACCGAGAAACACACCCGCGGCCACCATCACCGAAACACCCGCGAAATTCAGCAACGCGGAGGGCACACCCAGCATGACCTGGACCGTGGCCGAGCCCCACACCAGCGCTGCCGCGCCCACCACCGCAATGCCCAGCGTGAAGCCCACGGCATTGAAGATGATCGCGCGCGAGATCAGGCCCGCTTCCAGCCCCGCCGCCCCGTAAAGCCGCATGCGCACCGCGCCGCCCGTGAGCACACCCAGCCCGATGGTGTTGGACAAGGCATAGGCAATGAACGCGGTCTTGCCGACCACGGGATAGGGCAGGCGTGCGCCGGCGTAGCTCAGCGCGGAGTGGTCGTAAAAAGTGAGGGCGACATAGCTCAGCACCGTGGCCAGCACCGACAGCAGCAACACCTTCAGCGGCGTGTCCCGCACCGCACCCACGATCTGGTCATAGCTGAGCTCGGCCATGACCTTGTGCGCCCCCTGCACCACCAGTGCACCCAACAGCAGCGCCAGCGCGCCATAGACCCACAAGCGCCAGTGGCTGAGCCGTGAGATCAGGGTTTCGGGAGCGGGAACATTCACAAGCGACATGGCGTGTGCGGCAGTGTAGCGCTGGCCACCTGTGCAGGCCCGACAATCAATCACATGCCGCCGGTCTTCAGCCACGCCCCTTCCACCTCACCAGCCACCTGCCGCCCGGGCTGTGCGGCCTGCTGCACCGCCCCGTCGATCAGCAGCCCCCTGCCCGGGCTGCCGCTGGGCAAACCCGCCGGCATGGCCTGCCCGCAGCTGGATGCCGAACTGCGTTGCCGCCTGTTTGGTCTGCCCGAGCGCCCGGCGGTGTGCAGCTCACTCGCGCCCGGGCCCGAGATGTGCGGCAACAACCGCGAACACGCCATGGCCTGGCTGAGCAAGCTGGAATGTGACACCCAGCCTCACGCCACCTGAAGGCCGCAGCCGGAGGGAGCAGGCCGTCGGGCGCCAGTGTCCTTGCAGGGACACGACAGACGCGCCCAAGCGGCATAAAGTGCAGTGCTCGCGTCCGCTCGAGGCGCATCAGGAGACACCCCATGCACATCCCGTCCCTCAGAGAAGTCGTCAGCGCCGAAGAATGGGCGCTGCGATGTGACCTCGCCGCCTGCTACCGGCTCGTCGCGGCCTACGGCTGGAGCGATCTGGTCTTCACCCACATCAGCGCCAAGCTGCCCGACTCCGTCACCGGTGGTGAGCACCACTTCCTCATCAACCCCTACGGCCTCATGTTTGACGAGATCACGGCCAGCAGCCTGGTCAAGGTCGACATGGCCTGCAACAAGCTGCTCGACTCGCCCTTTCCGGTGAACCCCGCCGGCTTCGTGATCCACAGCGCCGTGCACGAAGCGCGGCCCGAAGCCGGCTGCGTGATGCACACCCACTCGCGCGCCGGCGTGGCCGTGAGCGCACAGAAGGCAGGCATCCTGCCCATCAGCCAGCAAAGCACCTTCGTGCTCGCCTCGCTGGCGTATCACACGTACGAAGGCGTGGCCCTGCGAGCGGAAGAAAAGGTGCGCCTGCAGGCCGACCTGGGCAAGGCCAACCACCTGGTGCTGCGCAACCACGGCCTGCTCACCGTGGGCAAGACCATCCCCGACGCCTTCCTGGCCATGTACACGCTGGAGAACACCTGCCGCATCCAGATCGACGCCCTGGCCGGCGGTACCGAACTCACCCAGGTCGACCCCGCCATCCTGGCCGGCATGGCCGATGTGATGCGCGTGGCTACCGCAGGGCTGGGTTCACAGCTGGCTTGGCCGGCGTTGTTGCGCAAGGTGGAGAAGCTGGATCCGGGTTACAGGACTTGAGGGTCTCTGAACGGCCAGAAGGAGCCATCGAGGAGGCGCACGAAGAATGAAACCAAAGCGGACCGTCGTCCAGTTTGAGAGGGAGCTAGAGGGCCATTCCGGTTGCATTTCGCTGTACCGGGAAGGCATTGACGAATTTTTTCTGTCTCATGGTTACCCGCGCATGTACGAGCGGCTGGAGCAAGTGCGAGAAGACCTCGATGCACTCGGAATGTACGAGCAGTGCCGAAACGCCTTGCATCAATCGGAAGCACTTGTCAGGCATGGGCCCGAGAACGATGAGGCTGCCTATCATGTGCTTCTCACCGCGATTCGAGCCTTGATGAAAGCGTCGGGGTCCTATGACGCTATGAGCCGACGCTGGAATGCGGCGAACGATTCAAAGTAACTTCAGTGTCTGAACGACAGCAAACTCCTGCGCCTAGCTTCCGCTTCGGGCCCAACACAGACTTCCGTTGCCACCCGTCCTATCGGCGGCCGCCGTCGTAAAGACGTTTCAAGCAGCCCGCGCCACGAACGCGGTCATGCCTTCAAGCACTGTCCGCAACCGCATGAGTTCACGCGAACCATCCAGCCGGGGTGACCAAGCCGCCAGCTTGGACACCCAGCCCAAACGAGGCAGCAGATGCGCGATGAAGTCGCGCAGTGCAGGGCCGCCCGTGCCCGCGTCGGCATACGCCTGCAGCACCGCGCGCACCGCGTCCGGCCCCAGCGGTTGCAGGTAGCGCGCCAGCGACAGCAGCAGCTGCAGCGCGTCGTACACCTGCACCGTGGCCAGCGCCATGCCGGGTTGCAGGCGCTCTTCGAAGTCGAGCCGCGCGAAGTGTTCGCCGTTCCAGGTGAGGTTGCGCGTCTGGGCGCCGCCGTGCCAGTGGCCGCGTGTGTGGAAGCCGGCCAGGTCGGCGCTGGCGGCGCACATCAGCGTCAGGCGTTCGCCCTCGGGCAGGCGGTGCAGCACATGGTCCAGCGTGTCGCCGATGTCGCTGGTGGTGAGGGAAAAACCGTCGAAGGCCAACACCGCGGGCACACGCTCGCCGGCGGCGGCCAGGGCCAGCAGGCGCTGGTGCTCGTAGGCCAGCAGCTCGGCGCCATCGGTCTGGCGCACCGCGTGCCACGGCACCGGCACACCCACGAAATGCGCGAACACCCAGATGCCGGCGGACTTGCGCCAGCTGCGCAACGGCCGGTCGGCGGTTTTGGTCCAGGTCTTGGCGGACGCGGTGGGGGCGGCAGTGGCGGCGGGGGTGTTCAAGCAGCCGGATTATCCCGAAAACCCCCCGGGGCAACCGGACACCACCGCGCGAGTCAGGAAGCGTTGGCGTAGCGCTCGAGTTCCCAATCGCTCACCTGCTGGCTGTAGGCGGCCCATTCGGCATGCTTGAGCGTCAGAAATTCGGCGCAGAACGCGTCGCCCACGGCGGCTCGCAAAGGCGCGTCTTGCTCCAGCGCCTGCAGCGCGGAGAACAGGTCGCGTGGAAGCCTGTCGGGTAAGGCCTCACCACGCGCATGCACCTCGTACAAGTCGTCGGCGCAGGGCGTGGCGGCGGGCAAGGCCTGCTCGATGCCCGAGAGGCCAGCGGCCAGCGTGCCGGCGATGGCGGCGTACACGTTGCACGACGGATCGGGCAGACGCCACTCGATGCGCCCGGCCACGGTGCGCACGAGGCAGGTGCGGTTGTTGTCGCCCATGGCCTTCCACACCGGTGACCAGGTGGTGCCCGATGCGCTGCGGCTGGCCGCCAGGCGCTTGTAGCTGTTGACGGTGGGTGCGCACAGAGCAGCCAATGCGTCGGCGTGGTGCAGCAGGCCAGCGGCGAACTGGTGGCCGGTCGTGCTCAGGCCCAGCGCGCCGGCCGGGTCGGCCATCACCGCGTTTCCCTTGCTGTCGGTCAGGCTCAGGTGGAAATGCAGCCCGCTGCCCGGCGCGTGCGCCAGCGGCTTGGGCATGGTGGAGAACACCGCGCCGTGTTGCGCCGCCACCGCCTGCGCGGCGAACTTGAAGAGCTGGTAGCGGTCGGCGGCGGCCAGCGCGTCGTCGTGCTGGTAGTTGATCTCGTACTGGCCACAGGCGTCTTCATGGTCGATCTGCTGCAGCCCGAAGCCCAGCGCGGTGAGCGTCTGTCGCATCGCGTCGAGAAACGCGTGGTTGCGGCCGATGGCTTGCAGGTCGTATGAGGGTTTGGCCAGTTGGTCCTGCGCGTCGGCCACTTGCCAGCGGCCCTGCGCGTCGCGCTTGAGCAGGAAGAACTCGGGCTCGATGCCGACCCACAGCGTCCAGCCGCGCGCCTTCAATCGTTCGACCTGGCGCTTGAGCACCTGGCGCGAGCAGGTGTCCAAGGGCTCGCCACCGGCAAAACCGTCACACACCGCGTGCGCCACGCCGGGCATGAAGGGCAGGGGCCGCAAGCTCTCGGGCACGACGCGGCCCATGTACTCGCTGCGCGCGCCCATGCGCGGCAGGCCAGTGCCGCTGATGCTCGGGCCGGAGAAGCCGGCGCCGCTGCTCACCGCACCGGGCAGACCTTCAAGGGGCACCAGCTTGCCCTTGGGACCGCCGGGCAGGTCGGTGAAGGTGGTGAGCACCGAGTGGATGCCCTGCGCGCGCAGGGCGTTGATGCGTTCGTCTAACGAATCAACAGAACCTTCGTGCTTCGCACTGCGGTGCGAGCTTGCTTGGGAGCGGCCCTGCGCTGCGCTCAAGCGAGCACCTCGGCCAGGGCAGCATCGAACGCCGCCAGGCCTTCGGCGAACACGCTGTCTTCGATGGTCAATGGAAAGAGGAAACGGATCACGTTGCCGTAGACGCCGCAGGTCAGCAGCAGCAAGCGACGTTGGAGCGCGGCGGCTTGCACCTTCTTCGTGGTGTCGGCATCGGGCGCGCCGGTGGCCGGGTCGACGAACTCGCAAGCCACCATGGCGCCCAGGCCGCGCACGTCGCCCATGCGCTTGGGGTACACGGCGCGCTGCGCGATCAGGTGGCCGATGAGCTGGTCGCCCAGCTTCTGCGCACGCTCGGGCAGCTTTTCCTCGGCCATCACGTCCAGCACGGCGTGCGACGCGGCGATGGCCAGCGGGTTGCCGGCGTAGGTGCCGCCCAGGCCGCCCGGGGCGGGGCCGTCCATGATGGCGGCCTTGCCCGAGACGGCCGAGAGCGTGGTGCCACCGGCCATGCTCTTGGCCATGGTCATGAGGTCGGGGCTCACACCGTAGTGCTCCATGGCAAACATCTTGCCGGTGCGCGCAAAGCCGGTCTGCACCTCGTCGGCCACCAGCAGGATGCCGTGCTGGTCACACAGCTCGCGCAGCCACTTCACGGCCGCCGGTTGAATGGGGTTGAAGCCGCCCTCGCCCTGCACCGGCTCGAACACGATGGCCGCCACGCGGCTGGGCTCGATGTCGCACTTGAACAGCTGCTCCATCGCGCGCTTGGTGTCGTCGAGCGACGAGCAATGGCACGGAAACGGCACGTGGTAGATCTCGGGCGGGAACGGGCCGAAGCCGGCCTTGTAGGGCTGCACCTTGCCGGTGAGCGCCACCGAGAACATGCTGCGGCCATGGAACGCGCCACCGAAGGCGATCACGCCGGTGCGCCCGGTACTGTAGCGCGCGATCTTCATCGCGTTCTCGATCGCCTCCGCGCCGGTGGAGAAAAACGCGGTCTTCACCGGCCCGTCGATCGGCACGATGGCGTTGATGCGCTCGGCCAGCGCCACGTACTCGGTGTAGGGCACGACCTGGTAGCAGCTGTGCGTGAAGCGCTCCAGCTGCGCCGCAATGGCGGCCTGCACCTTGGGGTGCACGTGGCCGGTGTTGAGCACCGCGATGCCGCCGGCGAAGTCGATGAAGCGACGACCCTCGATGTCCCAGAACTCGGCGTTCTTCGCGCGTTCGATAAAAAAGTCGCCGTACACACCCACACCGCGCGGCGTGGCAGCCTGTCGGCGCGCGTGCCAGGCGGCGTTGGTGCTGTCGGTCTTGATGTCGTTCATGGCGTTCATGGGTGTCTCCTTAAACGGGGCTGTCGATGCGAATCCACGTTGTCTTGGTTTCCGTGTACTTGTCAAAAGCATGCAGTGACTTGTCACGCCCCACGCCGCTCTGCTTGAAGCCACCAAAGGGCACGGTGATGTCGTCCTCGTCGTACGAATTCACGTGAACCGTGCCCGCGCGCAACGCGCGCGCCACACCGTGCGCCTTGTTGATGTCGCGGGTCCACACGGCGGCCTGCAGGCCGTACACGCTGTTGTTGGCCTCGCGCACCACCTCGGCCGCGTCGGTGAAGCTGAGCACCGAAAGCACCGGGCCAAATATCTCTTCGCGCGCGATCGTCATCTGCGGCGTGACGCCGTCGAAGATGGTGGGCAGCACATAGTTGCCGCCGGCCACCGGCATGGCCGCCTCGCCGCCGGCCAGCAGCGTCGCGCCTTCGGACTTGCCCGACTCGATGTAACGCAGCACCGTGTCCATCTGCACCTTGTCGACGATGGCACCCATGGTGGTGGCCTTGTCCAGCGGGTTGCCGGGCTGGTAGTCGGGCACCAGCTTCAAGGCCTTCTCCAGGAAGGCGTCCTTGATCGACGCCTCGATGAACAGGCGCGACGGTGCGTTGCAGCTCTCCCCCTGGTTGAAGAAGATGCTGCTCACCGCCGCGTCCACCGCCTTGTCCAGGTTCGGGCAATCGGCGAACACGATGTTGGGCGACTTCCCGCCCAGCTCGGTCCAAGCGCGCTTGAGGTTGCTCTGCCCCGCCATCACATGGATCTGTTTGCCCACGCGGGTGCTGCCGGTGAAGGCGATGCAGTCCACGTCCATGTGCAGCGCCAGCGGGCTGCCAGCCTCGGGGCCGTAGCCCGGCACCACGTTGAACACGCCGGGCGGGATGCCGGCGGCCAGCGCCAGTTCGGCCAGTCGCAGCGCGGTCAGCGGGCTCTTTTCGCTGGGCTTCAAGACCACCGAGTTGCCGGCGGCCAGCGCGGGCGCGATCTTCCACGCCGCCATGATCAGGGGGTAGTTCCAGGGCACGATCACGCCCACCACACCGACCGGCTCGCGCGTGATCAGCGCCAGCGCATTGCGGCCCGTGGGTGCGATCTCGTCGTACACCTTGTCCACCGCCTCGCCGTACCAGCGGATGCAGTTGGCCGCGCTGTTCACGTCCACGCTCCTGGCGTACTTGATGGGTTTGCCCATGTCCAGCGTTTCGGTCAGCGCCAGTTCGTCGGCGTGCGCGGCGAGCTGCTCGGCAAACTTGATCATCACGCGCTTGCGCTGCGCCGGCGCCAGGCCGCTCCAGCGGCGGTCCTCAAAGGCGGCGCGGCCTGCCGCCACGGCAGCGTCGATGTCGGCCTCGCCGCAGCGCGCCACGGCGGTCAGGAGACGGCCGTCCACCGGCGAGATGCAGTCAAAGGTCTGGCCGTCGCGCGCGGCGACGCGTTCGCCGTTGATGAATGCGCGGCCGTCGAAAGAAAGGGATGAAGCCTGGGACGATAGGGTGGTCATGGGGGCGGTTGAAGAATCCCGTTCGCCTTGAGCTTGTCGAAGGGTTCACCACCATGCGGGCAAGGGCTTCGACAAGCTCAGCCCGAACGGAAGGGGTGGGCAAGTGGCCTCATGCTACGCCCGAAACCCGGGCCGCAGAGCATCCACTTGCCCTCGCCCCCAACGATCCAGTGACCCCGCTCGCGCCCCTCAGCCCGGGTTGAGCGCCACCAGCTCGGCCCGCGTCGCCGCGGCAATCTCACGCTCGCGCCGGCGCGTGGCGCGCGCCACCCACACCGCGTAGCCCACGATGCCGATGGTCACCGTCGCGATCAGCAGCGTGGCCGCCGCATAGATGGTCGGGTTGATGCCGCGGCGCGCGTAACCGAAGATCACCTGCGGCAGCGTGTTCACGCCCGGGCCGGAGAGAAATTCGGAGATCACCACGTCGTCGAACGAGAGCGTGAACGACAGCAGGAAGGCCGCCAGGATGCCCTGGAAGATGTTGGGCAGCGTGATCAGGAAAAACACCTGCAGCGGCCGCGCCCCGAGGTCCATGGCGGCCTCCTCGATCGAGCGGTTCATCTCCATCAGGCGCGACTGGATCACCACCATGCCGTAGGCCATGCCCAGCAGCGTGTGGCCGAAGATGATGGTGAGCATGCCGCGCTCGGGCCAGCCGAAGGCGTTCTGCGCGCCCACCATCAGCAGCAGCAGCGACAGGCCGATCACCACCTCGGGCATCACCAGCGGCGCGTTGACCATGCCCGAGAACACGGTGCGGCCGACGAAGCGCCGGTAGCGCACCAGCACAAAGGCCGCGAAGGTGCCGAGCACGGCCGAGAGCACGCCAGTGACCGCCGCGATCTTGAGCGAGAGCCAGAAGCCCTCGACGATCTTGGTGTCGCGCGTGAGCGCTTCGTACCAGCGCAGCGAGAAGCCGGTGAAGTTGGCGTCCTGCCGTGTGCTGTTGAAGCTGAACACGATCATGAAGAACAGCGGCAGGTACAGGAACAGGTAGACCGCGGCGAGCCACAATTTGCCGAAGTGTTTTTCGAGGATCTGTTTCATGTCACTTCGCCTCGTCGCTGGTGTAGTGGTAATAGATCGCCAGCGGCACGACGATCAACGCGATCATCACCACCGCGAGCGCCGTGGCGCGCGGCCAGTTGTTGCTGGTGAACATCTCGTCCCACACGACGCGCCCGATCATGATGTTCTCCGGCCCGCCGAGCAGCGAAGGGATCACGAACTCACCGACCGAAGGAATGAACACCAGCATGAAGCCGGCCACGATGCCGGCCTTGGACAGCGGCACGGTGATCAGCCAGAAGGCCTTGAACGGCGAGGTGCCCAGGTCGTAGGCGGCTTCCAGCAGGCGGAAGTCCATCTTCACCAGCGTGGCGTACAGCGGCAGCACCATGAACGGCAGGTACACGTAGGTCATGCCCACCAGCATGGACACGTTGGTGTAGAGCATCAGGATGGGCTCGCTGGTGATGCCCAGTGCCATCAGCAGCTGGTTGAGCACGCCCTGGTCGGCCAGGATGCCCTTCCATGCATAGACGCGCAGCAGGAACGAGGTCCAGAACGGCAGCATCACCATCATCAGCAGCGCCGGGCGCACGCTGGCCGGCGAGCGCGCGATGAAATAGGCGAACGGATAGCCGATCACCAGGCACAGCACGGCGGTCCAGAGCGCATACCAGATCGAGCGCAGGTAGGCCTCGATGTAGATGGTCTTGAAGAGCTCGCCGCCTTCGTCACGGAAGATGGTCCAGTAGTTCTCGTACTTCAGACTGAGCAGGCCGGTCTGGGCGTCCCAGATCGGCTTGAATGGATGGATGCTCTCGCCCATGTCCACGAAGCTGATGTAGAGCAGGATCAGGAAGGGCAGGAAGAAGAAGACAAACAGCCAGACGTAGGGCACGCCGATGACGAAGCGTTTGCCGGGCATGAAGGGTGAGGTGCTCATGGTGACCTCCCGCTCAATCCCGCAGCACCACACCGGCGCCGTCGCCCCACCAGAAAAACACCTCGTCTTCCCAGGTGATGTCCGAAAGGTCCTGGCGCGACGTGTTGGCCTCGGTGATCTTGACCTTGGAGCCGTCGGTGGCCAGCACGATGTACGTGTTGTAGGAGCCGAAGTAAGCGATCTCCTTCACCTTGCCGCTGAACAGGTTGACGGCCACGCCCTCGGGACGCTGTTTGCCGATCTCGATCTTCTCGGGCCGCACGGCCAGCGCCACCGCCATGTTGAGGTGACCCGGCACGCCATGGCCCACCTGGATCTCGCCAATGCCGGTGCGCACGGCGCAGCGGTTGGGCTCGTCCACGCTGAGCTTGCCTTCGAACAGGTTGACGTTGCCGATGAAGTCCGCCACGAAGCGGTTGGCCGGGTGTTCGTAAATCTCTTCGGGCGTGCCCACCTGCAGCACCCGCCCCTTGCTCATGATGGCGATGCGGCTGGCCATGGTCATGGCCTCTTCCTGGTCGTGCGTGACCATCACCACCGTCACGCCCACTTTTTCGATGATGTTGACCAGTTCGAACTGGGTCTGCTCGCGCAGCTTCTTGTCGAGCGCGCCCAGGGGCTCGTCCAGCAGCAGCAGCTTGGGCCGCTTGGCCAGGCTGCGCGCCAGCGCCACACGCTGCTGCTGGCCGCCCGAGAGCTGGTGCGGCTTGCGCTGGGCATAGGGCGTGAGCTGCACCAGGCCCAGCATCTCGTCGGTGCGCTGCTGCACCTCGGCCTTGGGCAGGCCTTCGCGCTTGAGGCCAAAGGCCACGTTCTCCCAGATGTTGAGGTGGGGAAACAGGGCGTAGGACTGGAACATCATGTTGACCGGTCGCTCGTAGGGCGGCATGGCCGCGACGTCCTGACCGCCGAGCAGGATGCGCCCCGAGGTCGGCTTCTCGAAGCCGGCGAGCATGCGCAACAGCGTGGACTTGCCACAGCCCGAGCTGCCCAGCAGGGCAAAGATCTCGCCCTTGCCGATGGAAAGCGACACCTCGTCCACGGCCACCGCCTCGTCGAAGCGCTTGACCAGTTTCTCGGTGACCAGATAACCCGTCTGGGTGCCCGTCTCAGCCATGTTCAGTCCTTGTTGTTGTGATGTACAGATAAGAAAAAGGGCTGTTCATACGGTGTGTACGAACAGCCCTGGATCAGGTCTGGTGAAAACCGGAACGCTTACTTGCCCTTCTTGAAGCTGTTGTAGGCGTTGGCCATGGCTTCACGCGCTTCGTTGGTGAAGCTGCTCGGCGGGATCATCTTGGCGAAGTAGTCGGACTCCACAAAGATGGTCTTGTTGCCGGCGATCTCGGGGTTGATCTTGTCCATGGCGGCCTTGTTGCCGGTCGGGTAGCTCATCTCGTTGGCCATGGCCGCGGCGTTCTCCGGGCGCAGGTAGAAGTCGATGAAGGCCATCGCGTTGTTCGGGTGCTTGGCGTCCTTGGTCACGGCCATGGTGTCAAAGAAGATCAGCGCGCCGGTGCTCGGCAGCAGGGCTTCGATCACGTCCTTGGAGCCGTTTTCCTTGGCGCGGCCGGCGGCGATGTTCACGTCGCCCGACCAGCCGATCGCCACGCAGGCCTTGCCGCCCGCGATGTCGTCGATCATGGTCGAGCTGAACAGGCGCACGTCCTTGCGCACCTTGGCCAGCATCTCGCCGGCGGGCTTGTAGTCGGCCGGGTCGTTGGAGTAGGCGTCCTTGCCGATGTAGTGCAGCGCCACCGGGATGATCTCGGTGGGCGAGTCCAGGTAGGCGATGCCGCAGGACTTGAGCTTGCTCGTGTACTCGGGCTTGAACACCAGGTCCCAGGCGTTCTCGGGCATGGGCATGCCGCCCAGCGCCTTCTCGACCTTGGTCTTGTTGATGCCCACGGTGGTGAAGCCCCAGGCCCAGGGAATCAGGTGCTTGTTCTCGGGATCGGCCTTGACCAGCGTGGCCATGATGGCCGGGTCCATGTTGGCCAGGTTCGGGATCTGGTCCTTCTTCAGCGGCTGCAGCAGACCGCCTTCGATCTGACCCTTGGCGAACACGGTGCCGGGCACCACGATGTCGTAACCGGTGTTGCCCGCCACCAGCTTGGCGTGCAGGGCTTCGTTGGTCTCGAAGGTGTCGTAGTTGACCTTGATGCCGGTTTCCTTCTCGAAGTTGGCAATCATGCCTTCGGGGATGTAGTCCGGCCAGTTGTAGATGTTGAGGACTTTTTCGTCGTCCAGCACCGGGCCGGCGGGCACGGGCGGAGCGGCTGGAGCGGCGGCAACCGGCGCGGGCGCTGCCGGTGCTGCGACCGGCTCTTCTTTCTTGCCACAAGACGCCAGCAGGATCGCCGACATTGCAATGACCAATACGTGTTTCTTCATGGTGGTGCTCGCTCCTGAGAGGGGTTGATCAACGACAAACTGAATCTGAATGGAAGAGAAAGGGTCAGGGAAAAGCTAGCAATTTCCAGACCCGCTGCCCGCCCAACAGCACCTCCGCGGTGCGTTTCGGCCTGCTGCAGAGGGCATTCTATTCACGCATGCTGGCCAGCGGCACGCAACTGGGCCAGGGTGGCGTCCAGACAGGTGCGGATCAACGCCATCATCTCGTCGATCTGCGCGCGCGTCATGACCAGCGGCGGCGCGATGATCATGCGGTCGCCCACGGCGCGCATGATCAGCCCGTTCTTGAAGCAGTGGGCACGGCACATCATGCCCACGCCCAGGTCCGGGTCGAAGGTGGCGCGTGTGGCCTTGTCCTTCACCAGCACCAGCCCGGCCACAAAGCCACAGGTCTCGGCCACGCCCACCAGCGGGTGGTCGTTGAGTTCGGCGAAACGCTCGGCGAGGTAGGGGCCGGTGTCGTCGCGCACCCGGCCCACCAGGTTCTCGCGCTCCATCAGTTCGATGTTGGCCAGCGCGACTGCACAGGCCACCGGGTGGCCGCTGTAGGTGTAGCCGTGGTTGAACTCGCCGCCCTGCTCGATCAACACCTTGGCCACGCGGTCACCCACCATCACACCGCCCAGCGGGATGTAGCCGCTGGTCACGCCCTTGGCGAAGGTGATGAGGTCGGGCCGGATGCCGAACTTCTCGTAGGCGAACCAGTGGCCCAGGCGGCCAAAGGCGCAGATCACTTCGTCGCTGATGAGCAGAATGCCGTGCTTGTCCACGATGCGCTGGATCTCGGGCCAGTAGGTGGCCGGCGGGATGATCACGCCACCGGCGCCCTGCACCGGCTCGGCGATGAAGGCCGCCACCTTGTCGGCGCCGAGTTCGAGGATCTTCTCCTCCAGCCAACCGGCGGCCCGGATGCCGAACGCATCCTGGCTCTCGCCCGGCAGCGCGTTCTCGAAGAAGTAGGGCTGGCCGATGTGGGTGATGTTGGGAATGGGCAGATCGCCCTGCGCGTGCATGCCGCTCATGCCGCCCAGCGAGGCGCCGGCCATGGTGGAGCCGTGGTACGCGTTCATGCGGCTGATGATCACCTTGCGCTGGGGCTGGCCCAGCAGATCCCAGTAGCGGCGCACCATGCGCACGTTGGTGTCGTTGCTCTCCGAGCCGCTGCTGCAGAAGAACACGTGCTCGAAGCTGCGCCCGCCGACCTTGGGCGCGAGGGCCGCCAGCTTGGTGGCCAGCTGCACCGCCGGCACGTTGGTGGTCTGGAAGAAGCTGTTGTAGAACGGCAGTGTCATCATCTGCTGGTAGGCGGCGTCGGCCAACTCCTTGCGGCCATAGCCCGCGTTGACGCACCACAGCCCGCTCATGCCGTCGAGGATCTTGTGGCCCTCGGAATCCCACACGTAGATGTTGTCGGCGCGCGTGATCACACGCGAACCGCGCGTGGCCAGGTCACCGTGGTCGGTGAACGGGTGGATGTAGTGGGCGCTGTCGAGCGCCTGGATGGCTTTCGTGTCCTGCTGTTCGGCGCGGCGAACCAGGGCGGGCGGGGCGATGAGGGTCGAGGTGTTCATGGTCGGTCCTTGCGAGGCTTCATCAGACGTGCAGGAGAAGGTGTTCACGTTCCCACGGCGAAATCACCTTCATGAACTCGTCGAACTCCAGCTCCTTGATCTCGGTGTAGATGGTGATGAATTCCTTGCCCAGCACATCGTGCAGGTCGGTCTCGCGGCGCAGCCAGTCCAGCGCTTCGCCCAGGCTGCGCGGCAGCGCATAGGGCGAGAGGTAGGCGTCGCCCTTCATCTCGGGCTTGGGCTTGATCTTGTTCTTCAGGCCCAGGTAGCCGCAGGCCAGCGTCATCGCCATCGCCACATAGGGGTTGGCGTCGGCACCGATCACGCGGTTCTCCACGCGGCGCGCCTCGGGGCTGGAGATTGGCGAGCGGATGCCCACCGTGCGGTTGTCGTGGCCCCACTCGATGTTGAT
Organism: Hydrogenophaga sp.; assembly: GCF_018780385.1. Taxonomy (GTDB): domain Bacteria; phylum Pseudomonadota; class Gammaproteobacteria; order Burkholderiales; family Burkholderiaceae_C; genus Hydrogenophaga. The sequence goes on from NZ_JADMJO010000016.1 coordinate 57,927, forward strand.
GGGTGCCGCGGTGTGGCGCGAGAGGCGGCGGTAGCTGTTCACGTACGGCGCCACCAGCACCATGGCGGCCGGGATGTAGCGCTGCAGGCCGCCGATGTAGTGGTAGAACGATTCGGAGGGCGTGCCGTCCTCGTTGCTGAAGATGTTCTTGCCGGTGGCCTTGCTCAGGATGCTCTGGTGCACATGCATCGCCGAGCCCGGCTCGCCGGCGATCGGCTTGGCCATGAAGGTGGCGTACATGTCGTGGCGCAGCGCGGACTCGCGCACCGTGCGCTTGAAGAAGAACACCTCGTCGGCCAGGCCCAGCGGGTGGGCGTGGAAGAAGTTGATCTCCATCTGCCCCGCGCCGGCCTCGTGGATCAGCGTGTCCACGTTGAGCTTCATCTTGTCGCAGTAGTCGTAGATCTCTTCGAACAGCGGGTCGAACTCGTTGACCGCGTCGATGCTGTACGACTGGCGCGAGGTCTCGGCGCGGCCGCTGCGCCCGATCGGCGGTTTCAGCAGTGTGTTCGGGTCGGTGTTGCGCGCGGTCAGGTAGAACTCCAGCTCGGGCGCGACCACCGGGTCCAGGCCCTCGGCGTCGAACAGCTCACAAACGTGGCGCAGCACGCTGCGCGGCGCAAAAGGCACGAGCTTGCCGTCGTGGTCGAAGCAGTCGTGGATCACCTGCGCGGTGGGATCGGTGGCCCAGGGCACGATGCGCGCGGTGGTCGGGTCGGGGCGCAACTGCATGTCGCGGTCGGTCGGTTCGATCACGTCGTAGTACGGCCCGCTGGCCGGAAACTCGCCCGTCACGCCCATCGCCACGATCGCCTGCGGCAAACGCATGCCGCGGTCCTCGGTGAATTTTTCGCGCGGCAGGATCTTGCCGCGCGCCACACCGGTCAGATCGGGCACCAGGCACTCGACCTCGGTCACACGGTTCTGGTTGAGCCAGTTCTCCAGATCGTTGAAGGTCATCTTTGGGGGGGCTGTCATGTGCCATCTCCGTTGTGGTTGTGTGAGGTGATGCCTGCGGTCTCCGAAGGCACCAAGGGTCCGGCTCCGCCGGCCCGAGATGCCGTCCACCCTCCCAGCGCCGAAGGCGCGCCAGAGAGGGGGGAAGCCGCGCAGCGGCGCAGGGGGGTGTTCATGTCATGTGCGTGCGAGGTCGGCCGCCTGCAGGCGCAGGCTGTGGCGCGAGCGGCAGGCGCGGCCAAAGGCCTCGAAGATGGCGGCGTAGAACGGCGTTTCCCAGCAGCGCCATTCGGGGTGGAACTGCACCGCGTAGGCAAAGGTGCGCGCGCCGCGCACGCCAAAGGCCTCCACCACACCGTCGGGCGCATGGGCCAGCGCCTCCAGGCTGTCGGCCAGCCGGTTGATACCCTGGCCGTGCAGCGAGTTCACCTCGGTCTCGGGGCCGCCGGCCCATTCTTCGAACACGCTGCCCGGTGCGAAGCGCACGCTGTGGCGCGGTGCGTACTGTTCGTCGGGCGGTGCGCCCTTGGGCTCGCGGTGGTCCATCAGGCCGGGCACCTCATGCACCCGCTGGTGCAGCGTGCCGCCCAGGGCGACGTTGATCTCCTGGAAACCGCGGCAGATGCCCAGCAGCGGCACGCCTTCAAACACGCAGGCCTTCACCAGCGCGAGCGTGAGCAGGTCGCGGTCGGCGTCCAGCGGCAGGCTGGGGTCGGCCACGTCCTCGGCGAAATGGGAAGGGTGCACGTTGGAGGGCGAACCGGTCAGCATCACGCCGTCCACCAGCGACAGCAGGTCGCTGATCTGGTCGGTGTCGGCCAGCGGAAACATCACCGGCTGGGCCTGTGCCCCCACCTTCACCGCCCGGGCGTATTTGTCGCCCAGCAGCAAAAAGGGCATCTGATGACCGTGGTCACCCATCAGGCGGTGGTCGGCGGGCAGCCAGACCATGCACGGCGGCTTGTTCATGTTCACTCCAGGCAATGGGGCCCATTGTGGGCACCAAATTGGATCACAATCAGAGCCAGTTGAGCCCACTCCGTAGAGCCACTTCGCCCCAAACCACATGCTGTCTGAATTTCTGCTGGCTGAAATGAACCGCCTGGGCACGCAGGACGCGCTGCCCTTGCACCGCCAGCTCTACGAGGCGCTGCGCCGCGCCATGCTCGACGGCAAGCTCGGCGCGGGCGAGCGCCTGCCCTCCAGCCGCGACCTGGCCGAAGACCTCCAGCTCTCGCGCAACACCGTGGTGGCCGCGATCAACCAGCTCAGCGTCGAGGGGTACCTGGCCAGCCGCGTGGGCAGCGGCACCTACGTCAACGACAACGTGCCGCGCGCCGCGCCCAGCCGGGGTGCGCGCAACGGCGGCCAGCCCGCCACGCTGCAGGCCGGGCGGCTGTCCACGCGTGGCATTGCGCTGTCCAGCACCTTTTGCGCCACCGAACTCGAGGTGCAGCCCTTCACCCCCGGCATGGTCGACTTCAGTGCCTTTCCCATCGCGCTGTGGCAACGGCTGCAAAACAAACACTGGCGCATGACCTACCCGGACATGCTCGACTACAACACCTCGGGCGGCTACGCGCCGCTGCGCCGCGCGGTGGCCGACTACCTGCGCGTGTTCCGCAGCGTGCACCTGGAGGCCGACCAGGTCGTGATCACCAGCGGCACGCAGCAGTCGCTCGAACTCTGCGCGCGCCTGCTGGCCGACCACGGCGACACCGTGTGGGTGGAAGACCCGGCCTACTGGGGCGCGGTCAAGGCCTTCATGGCCACGGGTCTGGCCATCCACCCGGTGCCGGTGGATGAGCAGGGCATCAGTCCGAGCGCTGGCGACAGCACCCACCCGCCGCGGCTGATCTACGTGACGCCCTCGCACCAGTACCCCACCGGCGCGGTGATGACGCTGCCCCGGCGCCACCAGCTGCTGGCCACGGCGCGCGCGCACGACGCCTGGGTGCTGGAAGACGACTACGACAGCGAGTACCGCTTCAGCGGCCCGCCCATCTCCAGCCTGGAAGGCCTGGACACCGACGGCCGCGTGCTCTACATGGGCACCTTCTCCAAGGTGCTCTACCCCGGCCTGAAGCTGGGCTACCTGGTGGTGCCCAAACCGCTGGTGGCGGCCTTCAAACAAGCCCACTACGACCTCAACCGACCCGGCCAGATGCCGGTGCAGGCCGCGCTGGCCGAGTTCATCGAGATGGGCCATTTCGCCAGCGCCTTGCGCCGCGCGCGGCAGAACTACGCCGAGCGGCGCCAGTGCCTGCTCGAAGCCCTCAAGCCGGTGCTCACCCCTGGCGGCCCGTACATCAGTGGCGCCGAACAAGGCCTGCACCTGTGCCTGCGCCTGCCCGGCGACATCGACGACAGGGCCCTGGCCCAGCGTGTGGCCCAGCAAGGCATGACGGTGCGCCCGCTCTCGGCCTACTGCCTGCAACGCAAGGACCTCAAGGGCCTGGTGATCGGCTACGGCTACGCGCCGCTGGCCGACATTGCGCGCTGTGGGCCGGTGCTCGCCGGCATGGTTGAACAGGCACTGAGGTAGGCCGCAACGCAGCCCGCTGTGCGGGCTTACAGGCGGACGGAAATCACGCTTCCGGTATCTGTCGGGTAAAGACCTCGCAAACCCGGGGTTTTGCACCACACAGTGGTGCGGCAACGCACAGACCACCCACTGGCCAGCCCCCAATCTCGGCGTCACCCCCACAGGAGACGTTGACATGAAACACTTTTTCGGCCTTTTGCTCACCAGCACCACCCTGGCATTCAGCACGCAAGTCGCTGCCCAGGCCACCCTCTACGCCAACGACAACTTCGCTGGACAGTCGCTGCGCATGACCTCCGCGGTCCCCAGCCTGCACCGACACAAGTTCAACGACCGCGCCTCGTCCATCGTGGTGGTCGGCAACCGCTGGGAAGTCTGTGAAGACGACGGCTTCCGGGGTCGATGCACCGTGCTGCGCCCGGGCCGCTACGACGCGCTCTCCGACATCGGCCTGGAAGACGGCATTTCCTCGGCGCGGATGATCGCCGCCAACGTGCGGATCAACGACGACCGATACGCCCCGCTGCCTGGCGCCACGCAGGCCCCCGTGCAACTCACGTTCTTCGAACGAGACGGCTTCCAGGGTCGCTCCTACAGCACCACCGGACAGATCCCCAACCTGCGCCGCACCGGCTTCAACGAACGGGCCTCCTCGGCTGTGGTCACGGGCGAGCGCTGGGAAGTCTGTGAAGAAAACCGGTACCAAGGTCAATGCATGATCCTGCGGCCCGGCCGTTATCCGTCGCTGGAGGCCATGGGTCTGAACGACGACATCAGCTCGGTGCGGGCACTGCCGCGCAGTGCCCGTGTGGCCGACAACCGCTATGCGCCTCTGCCGGTGGTGTCACAGATCATGTTCTACGAGCGTGAAGGCTTTGCCGGCCGCACGTTCACCACCGAAACTCCACTGGCCAACCTGCAACGCGCCGGCTTCAACGACCGCGCGGCCTCGGTCGTGGTGGCGGGTGAGCGCTGGGAAGTGTGCGCCGACGCGCGCTTCCGTGGCCAATGTGTGGTGCTGCGCCCCGGGCGCTACGCCTCGCTGGCGTCCATGGGTTTGAACGACCGCATTGTGTCGGTGCGGGAAGCCGAGGGCACCACGCGCGCCAGTGACGAGCGCAACTCGCCCGCCCCGATGCCGGTCTACGACAGCCGCCGCCGCGACAACGAACGCCTGTATGAAGCCGACATCACGTCATCCCGCGCCGTGCTGGCCACCTCGGGCCAGCGCTGCTGGGTCGAGAGCACGCAGGTGCCGGCCGAGCGCAGTGGTGCCAACATCCCGGGCGCCGTGGTGGGCGCCCTGCTCGGCGGCATTCTGGGCCACCAGGTCGGCAATGGCACGGGCAAGGACATCGCCACCGTGGGCGGCGCGGTCGCCGGTGGGGCCATCGGCGCACAGGTCGGCCGCGACGGCAAGCCCACCAGCCAGGACGTGCAACGCTGCGAAAACGTGCCCGGTGGCGCACAACCCGCTTACTGGGATGTGACCTACAACTTCCGTGGTGTCGAGCACCGCATCCAGACGGCTTCTGCGCCCGGCAGCCGCATCACGGTCAACGAACAGGGCGAACCGCGCCAGTGATCGTTGGCGCTGTGGGCCTGTTCAGCAGCTCAGAGCGCGTCGCGCAAACGGTGCCAGAGCATGCCCAGCGCCAGGCTGGGCGTGCGCAGCAGCGGCCCGCCGGGAAACCGGTGGTGCTGCAGCCGCGCGAACACATCGAAGCGCCCGGCCTGCCCGGCCACCGCCTCGGCCACCAGCTGGCCCGCGAGGCCCGTGAGCGCCACCCCGTGGCCGCTGAACCCCTGCAGGTAATAGACGTTGTCACCCAGCCGCCCGAAGTCGGGTGCGCGGTTCATGCTGATGTCCACAAACCCACCCCACACGAAGTCGATCGGCACCTGCGCCAGCGCCGGGAACACCTCGCCCATGCGCCGTGCCATCAAGGCCGGCAGGTTCGCCGGCGTGCGTGTGGTGTAGCTCACGCGCCCCCCGAACAACATCCGGTGGTCGGCGCTGAAGCGGAAATAGTCGAGCACGAAGTTGTTGTCGCACACCGCCGCGTTGCGCGGGATCAGGCGCGCGCAGAGGTTGGGGTCCAGTGGCGCCGTGCCCACGATGTAGGTGCCCACCGGCATGATGCGCGGCGCGATCTCGGGCGCCACCGCCGGGCCGTATTCCGCCAGCATGCAGTTGCCCGCCAGCACGCCAAAGCGCGCGGTCACCTGGCCTTGTGCCGTGCGCGCCACCACCGTGGCGCCGCGCTGCAGGCCGGTCACGGGTGAGTGCTCGAAGATGCGCACACCCGCGGCCTGCGCGGCGCGCGCCAGGCCGAGCGCGTACTTCAGCGGGTGCAGGTGGCCCGAGCGCTGCTCGCGCGCGGCGGCCACATAACGCGGGCTGTTGATCAGGCGCGGCAGGTCGGCGCCTTCGGCCCAGTCGACGTTGATGCCGCGCCGCTGCAGACCTTCCATCTCCTCGTGAAGGGCGCGCTGCTTGCGAGCGGAGTCGGCCACGTACACATACCCGTTGACCCGATCACAGTCGATGGCGTGTTGCTCGATGCGCGCATCGATGAGGTCGATCGCCTCCAGCGACATGTCCCAAGCGCGCTGCGCAGCAACCGAACCGAGCTGGTCTTCAAACGGTTCCTGACCGCTGGCAAAACCCACGATGGCCTGACCGCCGTTGCGTCCGCTGGCGCCACTGCCGATGTGGTCGGCCTCCAGCACCACCACCGAGAGGCCGCGCTGCGCGAGTTCGAGCGCGGCACTCAGCCCGCTGAAACCCGCGCCCACCACCACCACGTCCACGTTCAGGGATTCGACCAGCGCCGGGCACGCCGGCGGGCGCTCCACGCTGGCTTCGTAATAACTCTTCTGGTTGAGCTGGGTGTCGGAGCGCACCAGCGAGGCCATGCTCAAACCCACCCCTGTTTCGCGACTTGCCCACTCAGGTAGGTCCACACGAAGGTCGCGGCCGCGTTGCTGGTGAGTTCGGCGTGGTCGTAGGCCGGGGCCACCTCCACGCAGTCCATTCCGATCCAGTTCAGGTCGGCCAGTTCTTCCAGCAGGGTCAGCACCTGCGAGCTCGTCAGGCCACCGGGCTCGGGCGTGCCGGTGCCCGGGGCGAACGCCGGATCCAGGCAGTCGATGTCCAGCGTGAGGTAGGCCGGCCGCTGGCCGATGCGCGCACGGATCGCGTCGATGGTGGGCTGCAGACCCGCGCCGTCCAGCCCGCGCAGCGCGCGCGCCGTGAAGATCTGCCCGCCCTGGTCGGCCACATACTCGCGCGCCGCGCGATCGCCGCTGGAGCGGATGCCGATCTGCACCGTGTGCGCCGCGCTCACCAGGCCTTCCTGCAAGGCTTCACAGGTCCAGGTGCCGTGGCCCGAGGGCTCGCCGAAGTGGTCGCTCCAGGTGTCGCAGTGCGCATCGAAATGCACCAACGCCAACGGCTCGCCCCCGTGCCGGACTTTCGCCGCGCGCAACAGCGAGAGCGTCACCGAATGGTCACCGCCCAGAAACACACAGTGGTGCTGCGCCATCAACGCAGCGGCCTGCGCCTCGATCTGGCGACGCACCTCGGGCAGCGGCGAAGCGTTGGGCAGGCGCATGTCCAGCGCGTCGCCCAGGTGGGCCAGCGGCGAGACGTTGAACACCGGGTGTGTGCCGTCGCACAGCATCAGGCTGGCCGCGCGGATCGCCTGCGGGCCGAAGCGCGCGCCCGGGCGGTTGGTCACCACACCGTCGAACGGCACACCGGCCAGCGCAAACGGCTGGTCGGCCAGTGGCGCGCAGCCCAGGAAACGGTTGCTGTTGTTGGCGTAAGCGAACTGACCCATGGCCATGGCAGGTCCTCGGTGGGGTGGGGCGAAGCGGAGCCAGAAGATACCCCCGAGGGGCTGGGCGCTTGAGTCCAATTCAGCCCCGTGGCCGGCGTCCAGTCACTTGCCGAACAGCCCCTTGATGCCCTCACCGAGGCGGTCGCCCAGGTTGGCGCCCGCGCCCGTGCCCACACCCGGCATGAGCGCGGTGCCGATCGCAGCGCCCAGCAGCGCCGAGCGGCTCAGACTCACCGAGGGGGCGTCCAGCGTGCCGCCCACGACCAGTGGCACACCCACCAGGTCCCCGCCCGCGCCGCGCGTCACGTCCACGCGCACGCGGCCCGACAAGGTCCTGGAGGGCGCCACTGTCACCTCGCCGCTGGCGGCCAGCACGCCCGAGCTGGCCACCAGGTTTGTGAGATCGATCTGCTGCCCGCGCGTGCGCACCTGACCGGCCAGCGTGTCCAGCTCGGTGCTGCCGCCGCGCGACAGGCCCACCGTGGCCACCGCCCTGGCCAGGTCCACGCCGTGGACCACCGCGTTGTTCACCGTGAAGCGGGTCTGGCTGCGCAGTGCGTCGGTCACGCTGGCGGTGCCGGCACGCGGGTTGATGCGGGCCGACAGGGTGGTGCTGGCGTCGAGCCGCCCGGTGAGCGTGCGGCTGGGGGCGGTGAGAGCGGAGACCTCCACACCGCGTGTTTCCAGCGAGGCGTCAAACACCAGGTCGCGCACCTGGGCAGAGGCCTGGGGTGTCGTCATCTTGAGCGGCCCCTGCAGCGTGCCGCCGCCCACGTCCACCTTCAGGGTCCACGCGGTCTGGTTGTCGGTCTCGCGTTTGAGCACCGCCTTCGCGCCCTCCAGCGCGCCGCGGATCACCGCCACCGAGGCGTCGGCAGGCCAGCCGTCCTCGTCCAGGACGAGCTCGGCTTGCACCGTGCTGCTGCGGCCCTGCGCGCCGATCCAGGTCACGTCGTCCAGCACCACGCGACGCGGCAGCCAGCTCAGGTCGGCGGCCTCGTCGTGGGCGCCGGGTGTGACGGGTTGTTTGGCCGGGTCCTGCACGCGCGCGCCCAGCAGCACGATGGTGGCCTGCGGCAACACCGCCTGGCGAACGATGAGGGTGGAGACCGCCAGACGGCCCCGCAGCAGCGCCCACCACACCGGGCGCGCTTCCACGCGCTCCAGCGTGAGGGCCGGTCGGGCCTGGATGTGCAGTCCCTCCAGCGCCACCGCCGGCAACGGAAACACATCCACCGTCACGCGCGACAGAGTCACCGGTACACCGAGCGCCGCCGAAGCTTCGCGCTCCAGGCGCTGGCGAAAACCGTGACTGCCGGTCCACTGGTGCAGGGCGACCACCAGGGCCAGACCCAGCAGCAGGAACAGGGCGGCCAGGATGCCCAAGGGTCGAAGAAAACGTTGCATGGCGGCATTGTGCCGACGCTGTCGACGCGATGCCCCCCGTCAGGCAGGGAAACCACGCCACCGGTAGCATCGGCCCCGACGCCCCACCCGGAGCGTCCACCCCAGGAAGACCACACCATGAAGCTCTACTTCTCCCCCGGCGCCTGCTCGCTGTCCCCCCACATCGCCCTGCACGAAGCCGGCCTGGCCTTCGAGGCCGTGCCCGCGCCCACCAAGACGCACCAGCTGCCCGACGGCACCGACTACTACACCATCAACCCGCTGGGCTACGTGCCGCTGCTCGAGCTCGACGGCGGTGAGCGCCTGCGCGAAGGCCCGGCCATCGTGCAGTACATCGCCGACCAGGTGCCGCAGAAAAACCTGGCCCCGGCCAATGGCACGCTGGAACGCTACCGCCTGCAGGAATGGCTGACCTTCATCGGCACCGAGTTGCACAAGACCTTCTCGCCGCTGTTCAACCCCGCGACGCCCGAAGAATTCAAGACCGTGACCCGGGACAAACTCGCCCAGCGCCTGATATGGGTCGACGGCCAGCTCGCCGGCAAGCAGTACCTCATGGGCGAGGCCTTCAGCGTGGCCGACGGCTACCTCTTCACCGTGACCAACTGGGCGCCGCGCGTCGGCGTGGACATCACCGGCCTGGCCAACCTGGTCGCTTACCGTGCCCGCGTGGGTGCACGTCCCGCCGTGCAAGCCGCGATGAGGGCCGAAGGCCTGATCTAAAGGCTAGAGCGCGCGCTGGCGCCACGCCAGCGCCGCGCCCACCCACAGCGCGACGGCCGAGAACACCAGGCCGCGCGCCAGGCCACCCGGGCCGTCGGCGATGAAGCCCACCACCGTGGGTCCGACGATCTGGCCGGCCGCGAACACGATGGTGAAAGCGCTGATGCCCGCGGCCCACTGCGCAGGCGGCAGGTTGTGCCGCACCAGCGCCGTGGTCGAGGCCACCACCGACAGGAACACACCACCAAACAGCAGGCCCGAGGCCAGCACCAGCGGCCAGCTCGCGGTGAGCGCGGGCACGATGGCCGCCACGCCGAGCAGCGCGTTGAGCCGCGCCAGCGCCTGGCCGTCACGGTGCCGGTCCAAGAGGCCGGCCCAGATGCGCGAGGACGCGATCACCGCCAGGCCCAGCAGCGCATAGAAGCCGGTGATGGCGCCCGACGAGCTGCCCTGCTCGCGCAACAGCGCAATCACGAAGGTCATGTAGCCGATGTAGCCCACGCCAAAACCGGTGTAGCCCGCGAGCGCAAAGCCGAAGTCGCGCGCACGGAACACGCGGGCACTGCCGGTGCCCGTGCTGGCCGCGGGTGCCGGCAGGTTCGCCAGCACGCGCGCGGGCCAGGCCATGAGCGCGGTGGCCAGCAGGCACACCCCCGCCAGCGCCCACCAGGCCCAGGCCCAGCCGTGCGGTTGCGCGGCGGCCGCGAGCACCGGCGGCACGCCCAGTGCCGAGATCACGATGCCCAGGCCGGTGCCGCCGTAGTAGATGCCGAGCAGGAAGCCGCTGCGCTGCGGTTGACGCGCGCCCAGCCGCGCCGCCAGCAGGCCACCCGCGATGAACACCAGCGCACTGGCCACGCCGGCCAGCAGGCGCTGCGCCAGCAAGGGCGCGGCGCTTGTGAAGAAACCGCTCAGGCCCATGAACAGCGAAGCACCCAGCGAGCCGCCGATCAACAGGCCGGTGGGCGTGAAGCGCCGCATCAACCAGGGCGTGGCCAGCGCGCCGATGAGGTAACCCACCGCGTTGAACGTGTTCATGGCGCCGGCCAGCGTGTAGCTCCAACCCAGGTCCTCGCGCATGGGCGGCAACAGCAAGCCGTAGGCAAAACGCGTGATGCCCAGCGACACGGCCGCGCCCAGCGACAAGGCGAGTGCCAGGCGGATGTAGGGCGTGTGGTCGGTGGAGATGTCAAGGCGGTTCATGGCCGGGCCATTGTCGGTGCCAATTTGCCGGGCCAGGGGCCAACCACTGCGCCCGTGGCGAAACCCGGCACCCCTGGCGGCTTAAGCTGCCGGCATGACCCACCTTGGCCCCGACACCCTTCGCGCGATGCAGCTCAACGAGCGCGAGCGCTTCATCACCCGCCACCCGCAATCGATGGCGCTGGCGCTCGCCGCGCAGCAGCACTACCTCTTTGGCGTGCCGCTGCACTGGATGCGCGACTGGCCCAGCCCCGCCACCTTGTTCGTGGCGCAGGCAGAGGGCGCCACCCTCACCTGTGCCGACGGTGTTCGGTACAAAGACTTCTGCCTCGGTGACACCGGCGCCATGTTTGGCCACAGCCCCGCGCCACTGGCCCGCGCCTTGGCCGAGCAGGCCGCACGTGGCCTCACCTGCATGCTGCCGGCCACCAATGCGGTGGCCGTGGGCGAGGCCCTTTCAAATACCTTCGGCCTGCCGATGTGGCAGATGGCCTTGTCGGCCAGCGACGCCAACCGCTTCGTGCTGCGCTGGGCACGCGCCATCACCGGCCGGGCGCAACTGCTGGTGTTCGACGGCTGTTACCACGGCGCGGTGGACGACACGCTGGTCGACCTCGACCCCACCAGCGGCAGCACCTTGCCGCGCGCCTCGGTGCTGGGTCAGGTGCACAACCACGCCGCGTTCACGCGCGTGGTGCCGTTCAACGATCTGCACGCACTGGAAGCCGCCTTGAGAAAAGGCGACGTGGCCTGCCTGCTGGCCGAGCCCGCCCTCACCAACTTCGGCCTGGTGCCACCCGCGCCCGGCTTCTGGGACCAGGCGCGAGCGCTCTGCCGCCAGCACGGCGCGCTCTTCGTGTGCGACGAGACCCACACCATCTCCACGGCTCTGGGCGGCTACGCGCGAGCCCATGGGCTGGAGCCCGATGTCATGGTGGTGGGCAAGGCCGTGGCCGGTGGCCTGCCGTGTGCGGTGTACGGCTTCACGCACGCCGTGGCCGAGCGCATGGTGCAGGCCAAGAACGCCGCCCCCGAAGGCCACAGCGGCATCGGCACCACGCTGGCAGGCAATGCGCTCACCCTGGCCGCGTTGCAGGCGTCGCTGCAACACCTGCACACCGCCGCCAACTACACCTACATGCTGGACCTGGCTGCGACGCTGGAGCGAGGCTTGCGCGAACGCATCGACGCCGCCGGCCAGCGCTGGACCGTCACCCGTCTGGGCGCGCGCATGGAGCTGCAGTTCATGCCGCACACACCGCGCAACGCGCAGGACGTGCGCGACCACGCGCAAGGTGATCTGGAAGCGCTCACCCACCTCTTCATGCTCAACCGCGGCGTGCTGCTCACACCCTTTCACAGCATGATGCTGATCTCACCCGCCACCACGCTCGATGACGTGGCGCGGTTGCTCGATGTGTTCGACGAACTGCTCGCCGCGCTCAGGACTCTCCCAGCCCAACCGGTGCCGGCGCGCGCATCACGATCCGTGTGAACAGCCGGTCGAACTGCGGGTCGCGCGCCCCCTTCTCGTTGAGCGGATCGCGGTGGGTCGCAAACGCGACGTTGAGCGCATGCCAGTCGGCATCCGTCAGGCTCTTTTCGGCTTCGGGCAACAACACCGTTTCTTCCAGCCGCATGTGGTCCAGATAGAACTGCACGTAGCGCGAAGCCTCGCATTCAAACGTCGCGCGTCGCGTCTCGCCCAGGTATTCCCAGGCCAACAAGAGATGCATCAGTTCACGCACCCGCACCTCACCGGTCATGTGCTCGCTCTCCAGCCGCTCGATGGTCGCCATCACGTGCGGCGCCGCGCGTGCCAGACGCGGAAACAGCAGATCCGATTCCTTGGGGTGGTGCAGCTTCTCGGGGAATTCGTCGATGTAGAACAGCATGGCGCGCAGCACGTCGAAGTACTGCTCGGGCGTGTGTTTGCCGTCGGCATCCGGCCCGCGCTTGATCATCTGCAGCATCGACTTCAGCATGGCGGCCAGGCTGGCGTGTTCGTCTCGAATCACGCGCAGGGCAGAGTGGTTCATGGAATGTCTCCTCGGACCTCGTTGGGCTCGCTCAAGCTTCGCTCAACACCGCTGCAACCGCATTGACCTGCATCAACAAGTGGCGTGGCGCGTTCAGCGCTGGGGCGGTTTCCAGCGCTTGAGCAGCAAGGCGTTGCTCACCACGCTCACCGAGCTCAGCGCCATGGCCGCACCCGCCACCACCGGGCTCAGGAAGCCGAGGGCCGCCAGCGGAATGCCCGCCACGTTGTAGGCAAAGGCCCAGAACAGGTTCTGCCGGATCTTGCTCACCGTGCGGCGCGAGATGTCGAGCGCGGCCGCCACCATCAACGGATCGCCCCGCATCAGCGTGATGCCGGCCGCGTGCATGGCCACGTCCGAGCTGCCGCCCTGGGTGTGGCTCATGGCCATGCCGACGTCGGCCGACGCCAACGCCGGCGCGTCGTTCACGCCATCACCCACCATCGCAACGACATGACCACCCTCTTTCAAGCGCCGCACCACCGCCGCCTTGTCACCCGGCAACACCTCGGCCATCACTTCACCCTCACTCGCCCGCAAACCCAGGCGCGCCGCCATGGCCATCGCGGCGCCCTGGTTGTCACCCGACACCAGAACCAGGCGCATGCCGGCCGCGCGCAGCTCGGCGATGGCGGCCGCTGCGCCGGCCTTGGGTTCGTCACCGAACGCCAGCACGGCCAGGGGTGACCACACCGCATTGCCAGGGGCCCGACTGGCCAGCGCCGACACGGTGGATCCCTGTTGTTGCAGAGCCTGCGCACGTTCGGAAAGTGGTCCCAGATTCACACCGAGCTCGTCCATCCAGCGCAGGCTGCCCAGCGACAACAAAGCCCCTTGCACCATGCCCTGGCTGCCCCGGCCCGCCACAGCCTGCACATCGCTCGCCGCATCGGACAACACCACCAGCGAACGCGCCGTCGCCGCCTCGACCACCGCACGCGCCAGCGGGTGTGCGCTCTGCACCTGCAAGGCCGCTGCGGCCTGCAGCACCGCCAGTTCGTCCACACCATCCGCGGCTTCGATCACCAGCAGACGCGGGTGGCCCTCGGTCAGCGTTCCGGTCTTGTCGAAGGCCACGGTGTCCACCTTGTGCGCGATCTCCAGCGCCTGCGCGTCCTTGATCAAGATGCCGTGTTGCGCGGCCACACCCGTGCCCGCCATGATGGCCGCCGGCGTGGCCAGACCCAGCGCGCACGGGCAGGCGATCACCAGCACCGCCACCGCGTGGATCAGGGCCACTTCCATGGCCGCGCCCGTCCACAGCCAGCCCAGCATCGTGGCCAGCGCAATGACCAGCACCACCGGTACGAACACGGCCGCCACCTGGTCGACCATGCGCTGCACCGGCGCCTTGCCGGCCTGCGCGTCCTGCACCAGCGCAATGATCTGCGCCAGCACGCTGTGCGCACCGATCGCGCGCACCTTCACCTCGACCGCGCCTTCGCCGTTGAGCGAACCGCCGGTCACGCCGTCACCCACGGCCTTGGCCACCGGCATGGCTTCACCCGTGAGCATGGATTCGTCGGCCTGCGTGCTGCCTTGCACCACCGTGCCGTCGGCAGCGAAGCGCTCGCCCGGCAACACACGCACCACATCACCCGGCAGCAGTTCGTCCACCGCCACATCGGTGATCTCGGTGCGGCGGATGCCGTCGGGCAACAGGTGGGCGCGGTCGGGCCGCAAGGCGTGCAGCGCGCGGATGGCGGATGTGGTCTGACGCTTGGCACGCGCTTCCAGCCACTTGCCCAGCAGCACCAGCGTGATCACCACCGCCGAGGCTTCAAAGTACAGGTGCAGCATCTCGCCCGGCTCCGAGCGCCACCACAACCAGGTGGACAACGCCCACGCCGCGGTGGTGCCGATGGACACGAGCAGCTCCATGTTGCCGGTGAGTGCCTTGAGCGCATGCCAGCCGGCGCGGTAAAAGCGCGCACCCAGCACAAACTGCACCGGCGTGGCCAGCACGAATTGCATCCAGGCCGACAGCATCCAGTGCTGGCCGAACAGATCACCCACCATGGGCAACACCAGCGGTGCCGACAACACGATGCCGATGAGCACCGGCAAAAAATCAACTGAAACACCCATCCAGCGCGCGTCGGCCACCGCATCCATGGCTTCCATCGTGCGGGGTTCATAACCCGCGTCGCGCACCGCACGCTTGATGCGCGCCAGGGCCTCGTGTGTGTCGCCCTCGGCGATCAGCACCCGCGCCGATTCGGTCGCCAGATTCACCGTGGCTTCCGACACACCGGTTTGTTTCTTCAAGGCCTTCTCCACCCGCAACACGCAGGAAGCGCAGGTCATGCCGCCAATGCCCAGGTCGATCTGGGCGGGCGCAAGGGAAACAGTGGCAGCGGTGATCGTGTTCATGAACACAGCATAGGCTTTACCACCATGGGAAGGTCAAGCACACAACATCCTTGACCTTCACACCGTGTCAAGGATGACAATGGATTTTTCCATTCAACCTTCAAGGAATTTCCATGAGCGAAGTCTTCACCGTGCAGGGCATGACCTGCGGCCATTGCGAAAAATCCGTGACCACCGCCATCAAGCTGGTCGACCCGCAGGCGCAGGTCACCATCGACCGGGTCCAGAACCGCGTCGAGGTGGACAGCACTCAGCCCCGCGACACCTTGGCTGCGGCCATTCGCGAAGAGGGTTATGAGGTGGCGGCGGGAGCGCCATGATGGACAACGAGATCGACCTGCGGACAGCGTGGCCGGTCAACATCGGCAAAGCCGCCGAACTCAGCGGCATCTCACCCAAGATGCTGCGCCACTACGAAACACTCGGGCTGCTGGGTGATGTGGTGCGCACGGACAGCAACTACCGCCAGTACAGCCTGGCCGACGTGCATTCGCTGCGTTTCATCCGCCGCGCACGCGACATGGGCTTCGGCCTGGACGCCATCGCCGAGCTGGTGAGCCTGTGGCACAACCGCAAACGCAGCAGCGCCAGTGTCAAGCGCATCACCCAGAAACACCTGGACGAACTGGCGCAGCGCATTGACGCCCTGCAAGCCATGCAGCGCACGCTGGGCGAATTGATGCACCTGTGCCCGGGCGATGGCCGTCCGGACTGTCCGATCCTGGACGACCTCGCCCACCCAGCCGCGCTGCCGAAAACCGGCACAAAACTTTACAGACCAGCCACATCAGCCCCACCGCGCAGAAACACCCCCCGACCACACTGAAGTCATTCCACAGCCCACCGACCCAAGCTGTGGTGAATCTTCCTCAACGGTCACTAGGAGTGAACATGACATCGATTCCCAAACGCGCCCTGATGGCCGCCGCCCTGGCAGCCGCTTTCGCCGGTCTCTCGGCCACCGCCATCGCCCAAGGCACCACGGCAGCCCCCACGGCACCGACCACCACGCAGGCCCAGGAAGGCGCCAAGGACGACCAGCGCGACGCCAAACGCGCCGAGCGCATGGCCAGGATGCAGAAACGCATGGCCGAGCACCAGGCGGCCCTGAAGGCCGAACTGAAGATCACCGCCGCACAGGAACCCGCCTGGAATGCCTTCGTGGCACGCACCCAGCCAGACGCTCGCCCGGCCCGCCAGGGCCCCCGCGAAGACTGGTCCAAGCTGACCACGCCCCAGCGCCTGGACAAGATGGCGGCCATGAAAGCCGAACGCGATGCCCGCATGAGCCAGCGCCATGACGCCATCAAGAGCTTCTACGCAGCACTCAACGTCGACCAGCAGAAGGTGTTCGACGCGAAACAGATGCAGGGTTTTCAGCGCGCCGGCATGAAAGGCCACGGCAAACACCATCACCACGGTGGTGGTCACCACCGCATGGGCGGCACGATCTGATCGGCTCCCAAGCCGATGGACTTCTCTGCGTCTTGTTCTTATATATTCCTTTAAATACAAGATAGCAGTAGTAGTAGAGGGCGCTGTCCGCTGTGGACAAGCGCCCTTTCTCTTGTCCGATCAAGGACTTGCACCCGCTCAAAGTCTGTGTGAAGGACCCTGGACCCGAACGGGCGAAAAAAGGATAACTGCCAAAAACTGGATGAGCCTGTGGATAAGTGAGGGTTTGTTCAAAAGATATACACAGAGTTGTCATATCGGGCACGGAAACATGCCCTGACACCTGGGCACAAGCGTTTGCCGGTCGTGGGGTCCCCGGCTGTTAAACTGCGCCGCTTCATGCCCGAGCCGATGCAGCGCATCGCCCGCGTCGGCTGCTTTTTTTGTGAGCCTGTTTCGCCCATGTCTGTTGCCCTCGCAGGAAGCGCGCCCACCACCTTCGAAATCAAGAGCGCGCACTTGCCCCTGGTGGCGCTCATGCTCAAGTCGTCCGATCTCGACCGTCTGGCCCAGGAGCTGACCCAGCGGTTCGGCGACATGCCCGACTTCTTCGACAACGATCCGCTGGTCATCGACCTGCATCCGCTCAATGTGGCGGAGGCCAACGCCCTGCCCGATTTCGGCGCCTTGCAAACCCTCTTGCGCCAATACCGGTTGGTGCCGCTGGCCGTGCGAGGCGGCACCATCGAGCAGACCCGCCTGGCCCTGGCCGCCGGTCTCACGAATGCGCCCGACGCATCGGTGCAGCGCGCCGCCCCCGCCGTGGTGCCAACCGAGATCACCAACGCCCCCGAACCCGTGGCGCCATCGGCACCCGCGCCGGCGCCCGGCGCCCTCGTCATCGACAAACCCTTGCGTTCCGGCCAGCAGGTCTATGCGCGTGGACGCGATCTGGTTGTGATGGCCATGGTCAATCCAGGCGCCGAGGTCATTGCGGACGGCCACATCCATGTGTATGCACCGCTGCGCGGCAAGGCCATCGCCGGTGCCCGTGGCAACGCCGATGCACGCATCTTTGCGCTCAGCATGGCGCCCGAGCTGATCTCGATCGCCGGCATTTACCGCACCAGCGAAGTCGCACTGCCCGAGTCGATCCTGGGCAAGCCGGCGCAGGTGCGTCTGGTGCCCGGCCCCGACGGCGACAAGCTGGTGATCGACGCCATCGGCGCCTGATCCGCCCCCATTTTCAGAACAGAAGGACCTTCACCATGACCAAAATCGTTGTCGTCACCTCCGGCAAGGGCGGTGTGGGCAAGACCACCACCAGCGCCAGCTTTGCCTCCGGCCTCGCCCTGCGCGGCCACAAGACCGCCGTGATCGACTTCGACGTCGGCCTGCGCAACCTGGACCTGATCATGGGCTGTGAGCGGCGCGTGGTGTACGACCTGATCAACGTGATCCAGGGCGAAGCCAACCTGAACCAGGCGCTGATCAAGGACAAGCAGTGCGACAACCTGTTCGTGCTGGCCGCCAGCCAGACGCGCGACAAGGACGCGCTGAGCCAGGAAGGCGTGCACAAGGTGCTGACCGACCTCGCCGCCATGGGCTTCGAGTACATCGTGTGCGATTCGCCCGCCGGCATCGAGACCGGTGCGCTCATGGCCATGCACTACGCCGACGAAGCGCTGATCGTGACCAACCCCGAGGTCTCCAGCGTGCGCGACTCCGACCGCATCCTGGGCATGCTGGGCAGCAAGACCCAGCGCGCCATCGACGGCAAGGAACCCATCAAGGAACACCTGCTCATCACACGCTACAACCCCACGCGCGTGGCCGACGGCCAGATGCTCTCACTCGAAGACATCCAGGACATCCTGCGCATCAAGCTGATCGGCGTGATCCCCGAGAGCGAAAACGTGTTGACCGCGTCCAACCAGGGCACGCCGGCCATCCACCTCAAGGGCACCGACGTGGCCGAGGCCTACAGCGACGTGATCGACCGTTTCCTGGGCGCCGACAAGCCGCTGCGCTTCATCGAGGCCAAAAACGCTGGCTTCTTCAAACGCCTGTTCGGGGGGAAATGACGCATGTCGATCTTTTCCTTTCTGCTCGGCGAGAAGAAAAAAACCGCCAGCGTGGCCAAGGAGCGGCTGCAGATCATCCTGGCGCACGAGCGCAATGGCCGCAGCGCCTCCGAGCCCGATTATTTGCCCGCGCTGCAGCGTGAGCTGGTCGCCGTGATCAGCAAATACATCAAGATCAACCCGGACGACATCAAGGTCCAGCTCGACCGCCAGGACAACCTGGACGTGCTCGAAGTCAAGATCGAACTGCCCGATCGCAAGTAACGGCAACGGTGTCTCAGCTGGCTGCCTTGTTCGGCCGGCGCGCGAGCAGCGCCATCAGCGCACATTCGGTGGCACGCAAACCCCGGGTGCCATGCGCTTTGCTGCCGTGTGGTGCGGCCCACCTTTCTTCGAAACAGCGCTGCACGGCGGGATGGATGTAGAACTTGCGGCAAACGGCTTCTGTATTGCCGATCTGTTGCGCAACCTGTCGCACCACCTCGCTCCAGGTGCTGCGTCGGGCGGCATTTCCAGGCCGCTCAGCACCTCGAGCGCGTGCACGCTGGCATGCCAGGTGCGAAAGTCCTTGGCGGTGAAATCCTCACCGCCGACTTCGCGCAGGTAGGCGTTCACGTGATGGGAACTCACCGCCCCGCGTCGGCCTGTCTC
Source organism: Hydrogenophaga sp. (assembly GCF_018780385.1). Taxonomy (GTDB): domain Bacteria; phylum Pseudomonadota; class Gammaproteobacteria; order Burkholderiales; family Burkholderiaceae_C; genus Hydrogenophaga. Next base: position 77,149 of record NZ_JADMJO010000016.1, read on the forward strand.
ATCGATGTACTGAAAGAGGTGCTGACCCGGCAGATCCTGGCAGCGCTGCACGATGCGTGCCGCGTGGCGGTCGGTCAGCCGGGCGCGCTGCTCGATACCGCCTTTGCCGCGGAAAGAGATGACGATCTCGTCCGCGCTTGTTTGAACGTGCCGATCGCGCAGTGTGGTCAGGCCGAACGAGCCGTTGTCCGCCGCGTACTCGGCATTGCCCACCCGCATCGCAGTGCGGTCGAGCAGGCGCACGATGGCGGCCACGACGGTTCTCCGGCGCGGTTCGTCACTGCGCAGGTCGCGCGCAACAGCTCGGCGAATGTGCGGAAGTCGGCGGCCGAATTCGCGCATGCGGCCGAACTTCTTCAGGTCACGCTGGCTGCGCCAGGCCGCGTGGTAGCGGTATTGTTTGCGTCCGCGCGCATCGCGCCCGGTGGCTTGCAGATGGCCGCGTGCACTGGGGCAGATCCAGACATCGGTGTAGGCGGGCGGTATGGCCAGGCGGCGAACGCGTTCAAGTTGGGCGGCGTTGAGCACGGTCTGCCCGGACGCGGTGAGGTATGAAAATCCCCGGCCGCGGCGCACACGGCGCCAGCCAGGCATGCTGTCTTGCACGTAGCGAAGGTCAGAATTCTTCAAGGGGGCTTGTTTCCAATGTTGCTCTGCGCGCAAGGAGCAAACGGTGTGCCGTAGCTTGTCGAAGGAGCCCGATCCAGCACGTTTCGCGATGCCGTGCTATCATGCGTGGTCGCCTTGAGCGACCAGCCGCGCCCGGGTCCACAGCCCAAACGCACCGCCCCCGGCAGAGGGGCTGCTGGTCCAGCCCCTCCAAGGTGCGCCACCCCGCTTTCTCACAGCACCGTGGCCTTTCCCTCCCTGCTTTGCCTGAACACCTGCCGTGGTTCGTGCGCTGGTCTTGGTCGGTTGCTTCCCGCAACGACCGATGACCGGATCAAGCGGTGAGACACCCCGGCGCTGGGGCTGCCAATGGTTTTTGATTTTTGATTCGGGTCTTTCCGACGCTGCGGCGAACGCCGCGCGCCCCGACCCACCGATGTTTTTGATGATTCACACGATTTCCACGATTCCAACCACGAATCCCTCTCCGCTCACCTTGGGCAAGTACCGCATTGCGGCTTTGCCGCGCCCCTTGCCGTGCGGCCAGTTCGCCGCGCAGGTGTCCATCGCCAGCGGCGTCGGCAGTGCCTCGACCGCCCGCGTGATGCGTTTTGACAGCGCCTTCCCCACACACGCCGCCGCGGCCGACTACGGCCTGGCGCAGGGCATCGACTGGGTGCACGACACCACCCGCCTGGCGGCCCGGCCGAACTGACCCGTACACTTCAAGCAAAGGAAACACCATGGCCAAAGAAGAACTGATCGACATGATGGGCATCGTCAACGAGGTGCTGCCCGACACGCGCTTTCGTGTGACGCTGGACAACGGTCACCAGCTGATTGCCTATTCCGCTGGCAAGATGAAGAAGAACCACATCCGCATCCTCGCGGGTGACCGCGTTTCGCTCGAACTCTCGCCTTACGACCTGACCAAGGGCCGCATCAACTTCCGCCACATCGAAGGCCGTGGCCCGATGGTGCCGCGCAAGCCGCGCTGATCCTTCAGTAGAACAAGGCTTCGAGGTCAACGCTGCTGCGTTGGCCCACGTCGGCGTGGTGCGCCGACAGCCACGCGCTGCCGTGCTCACGACCCAGCGCGAACAGCATCTCGAAGAAGCGCATGTTCGCCGCGGCCTTGCTCTCGGCGCTGAGCGCGCCCAGCACTTCGCTGGCTTCAATCACGTGAAAGTGCGTGCCGGCCAGGCGCCGGTCGAGCTCGCCGCGCTGCCACCACGAGCTGCGCGCAGCGCGCTCGCGCAAGTGGGCAAACATGCGCATCTCACGCAGGAACGTGGCGTTGAACGCCAGCTCCATCATCCGGCTCTTGATGTCCACCGCCGACTGCGGTGTGGCGCTGTGCTTCAGTGGGGCCAGCATCACCAGCATGATGTCGCGCGCGCTGCACTCGTGGAACAGCGGAAACACCGCCGGATTCGCCGCATAGCCCCCATCCCAATAGGTTTCCCCATCGATCACCACGCCGCGGTGCATGGTGGGCAGGCAGGCCGAGGCCAGCACTGCGTCGGGCGTGAGCTCTGGCGCGCGGAACAGCCTCAGCTTGCCGGTGTTGACGTTGGTCGCGGCCACGAACAGCTTGACCGGACTCTGCGTGCGAAGGCGCTCGAAATCCACCTGGCTTGAGAGGATTTTGCGCAGCGGATTGAGGTCGAACGGGTTGAGCTGCTCGGGTGAAAAGTAGTGCGTCCATTGCAACATCAGCTGCATCGCCGGTGCCAGCCGCATGTCCTTGCCATCGGCCGTGGGCATGGCCACCTCGAACGGCATGCTGGCCGCCACGGCACTCCAGAACTCGCGCAAGGCGGTGCGCGCACCGTCCCGCCCTCCCGCCATCAGGCCTTGCGCCAGCATCACGGCGTTCATCGCGCCCGCGCTGGTGCCACTCACGCCATCGAAGCGCAGGCGCCCGTCTTCCAGCAGCGCATCGAGCACGCCCCAGGTGAAGGCGCCGTGCGCGCCACCGCCTTGCAGCGCCAGGTTGATGGCCGGCGGGCCGCGCCAGGGCAGGTTCATGGCGCTGCACTGTGCAAGCGCCGCGCGCGCACCGCGGCCGCCAGGCCTTGCAGCACCGGAACCGTCTGCTCGAACGAGATGCAGGCATCGGTCACGCTCACGCCGGTGGTGAGCGGCTGGCCCGGCACGATGTCCTGCCGGCCCTCGTGCAGGTGGCTCTCGATCATCACGCCCACGATGCGGCTGTCGCCCGCCGCCACCTGAGCGGCCACGTCGGCCGCCACCTCGATCTGTTTTCGGTGCTGCTTGCTGCTGTTGGCGTGTGACACGTCCACCATCACCTGCTCGCGCAGGCCCGCCTTTTTCAACAGCGCACAGGCCGCGCTGACGTCGCCTGCGCTGTAGTTGGGCTGCGCGCCGCCGCGCAGGATCACATGGCAGTCGTCGTTGCCGCGCGTCTCGAAGATCGCGGCCTGTCCCATCTTGGTCATGCCCATGAAGGCGTGGGAGGCGCGCGCCGCCTGGATCGCATCGGACGCGACCTTCACCCCGCCGTCGGTGCCGTTCTTGAAACCCACCGGGCACGAGAGGCCGCTGGCCAGCTGGCGGTGGCTCTGGCTCTCGGTGGTGCGCGCGCCGATCGCGCCCCAGCTCACGAGGTCGCTGATGAACTGCGGGCTCAGCAGATCCAGGAACTCGGTGCCCACCGGCAGGCCGAGCGCCAACACGTCGAGCAACAGCGCGCGCGCCATCTCCAGCCCTTCGTTGATCGCGAAGCTGCCATCCAGGTGCGGGTCGTTGATATAGCCCTTCCAGCCTACGGTGGTGCGCGGCTTCTCAAAGTACACGCGCATCACCACCATCAGGTCCTCCTGCAGTGCGTTGGCCTGTTCCTTGAGCAGGCGGGCGTAGTCGATGGCCTGCGCGTGGTCGTGGATGGAGCACGGTCCCACCACCACCACCAGGCGGTCGTCCTGTCCGTGCAGCACGCGGGAGATGGCTTCCCGGCTGTGCTGCACCAGGGCCTGGGCGGCATCCACGGCGGGTTGCCATTCCTGCAGCAGGGCGGGCGTGATCAGCGGGCGCACCGCACCGATGCGCAGGTCGTCGATGCGGGTGGTGTCCAGCGTGGTGGGTGGTGTGGCGTGGGTTTTCATGGAGACAGGAGGGCGGGAAAAGAGGAAGAGCGGCGAAGCCCGCAACTGCGTGGCATTGGGCACCCATTTTGGGGCTTGCCCGATTCAAGAAGCGCCGGGCGACGACCGAAACAAAGAGAAACCGCTGGCTTTAGCGAAACGTGTCCGAGAGGTCTCCATGATGAACACTCCCACCGCCTGCGCCCTGCTGGCTGCAATCACACTCACCGCGCCGGCAGCGCTGGCGGAGTCGTCCACCACGCTGGACCTCTCCCCGGCGTCCAGCTCGCAACTCTGGCTCAACGTGGGCGGCTTCTCGCGGCACTTCAAACGGCAAAACGGCTACAACGAAAACAACCTCGGCCTGGGGCTCGAATACCGCACCAGCCCCGAGATCTCGTACATGGCCGGCAGCTATTACAACAGCGTGCGCGAGAACACGACGTACGCCGCGGTCAATTGGCAACCCTGGTCCCTGGGCGGATTCAAGCTCGGTGCGGCGGTGGGCTTGATGAACGGCTATCCGGCAATGAATCGCGGCGGCAATTTTTTCGCCGCGTTGCCCATGGTCACCTACGAGGGCCAACGCTTCGGCATCAACGTCGGGCTGGTCCCATCGATCAAGAACGTGGACAGCGCGGTGATCGTGCAGTTCAAGGTGCGTGTGAACTGACCGTCACAGGAGATCGCTGTGCGCTGAAGAAGCGCGGCAACTGGTTGCGCGCGCAGCGCTGCAACCCCATCAGGAAACCGTGGTCCGGCCGACCCACGCCGTGCTGCGTGCGCAGATCGTGCTGGATGCGCGCCAGCAGCTCGGCAGCCATTTCGGCGTCGGCCAGGGCGCGGTGAGCCTGGCCCGTGCGCGGCAGACGGAAGAAGTCCACCAGCGAGCCCAGCTTGTGGCTGGGTGCCTGCGGGTAGAGCCGGCGCGAGAGCAGCACCGTGCAGGCAAAGGCGTGCGACGCGGGCTCACCCGCCAGCGCCAGCTCGGCCTGCCAATAACGGCGATCAAAGGACGCGTTGTGCGCGACCATGGGAACCCCACCCACGAAACGCGCCGCGTCGCGCATCACAGCGGCGGCCGGTGGAGCACAGGCCACCATGTCGTTGGTGATGCCGGTGAGTTGCGTGATGAACGACGGGATGCGAACGCCTGCGTTCATGAGACTCTGAAAACGGTCCACCACCCGGCCTTGTTCGGTGATGACGATGGCCACCTCGGTGGCTCGGTCGCCCATGGAGGGCGAGATGCCGGTGGTTTCAAAATCGATGACGGCGATCGGAGAGGGCATGGACGGCGGGTTGAACGGGTGCATCAAAGGGATGCAACGAGCTTAGCGCAGCGCAGGCTCCTGGGTTTCGCACGAATCCCCCCTCGATTTGCGCCCTGCAAGGCAGCTCCGCGACGATGTGCGTGCCCTGCCCGGGACTGCTGTTGATGGTGAGGTGGCCGCCGTGGGACTCCACGCGCACCCGCATGCCGATCAGGCCATGGTGGCGAGCAGGCACGCTGTGGGTATGAAACCCGCAGCCGTTGTCCAGCACGCTCACCCGCACCCAGTCGCCCTTGCCCTCCAGCTCCACCGTCACCTGCCGGGCCCGCGCGTATTTGCTGATGTTGGTGAGCGACTCCTGCACCAGGCGGAAGACGGTGAGCTCGCATTCCTTGTCCAGGCTCACCGTCTCCAGCTGGGCGGTGACGGGAATGCCCAGGCTGCTGGCCACTTCCTGGCACAGCACTTCCAGCGCTGAAGCGAGACCCAGTTGGTCGAGCGATGAGGGCCGCAGGTTTTCGATGATGCGGCGCTTCACGGCAATGCCTTCGTTCAGGCGTTGCTCGATGCCGCTCATGCGCTCCAGCGCGGTGGTGGGCATGTCGGCCACCCGACGCAGACGCGCGAGCTCAAGCTTCATGGCGGTGAACAGGCCGCCCAGCTCGTCGTGCAGTTCGCGCGCCAGCCGGCCGCGCTCGTCTTCGCGGGTGTTGACCAGGTGACCAGCCAGTTCGCGCAGCTCGGCGGTGCGCAGGGCCACCTGCGACGCGAGGTATTCACTCTCGCGCGCCTTCTGTGCGTCGCTGTAGCGCAACTGGCGGGTGAACAGCACCAGACCCAGGACCGACATCAGCACCAGCAGGTGCAGCGCCACCCGGTTGATCATGATGGCGTCCAGCAGCGACCCACGCGCGCGATCCTGGAGCGCAGACGCGCGCCCCAGCACCAGATCGAACTCGCTGCGCAGTTCGGCGTAGCTGGCGCGCCCGCGGTCGCTGCTGGCCAACAGGCGGGCCTGGGTGCGCCGGCCTTGCTCGGCCGTGTCCATCCATTCCTCCATGGCGCTCACACGCGCCTGGATGCGCATGCGCACGGCCTCCACCGACACGGTGCGCTGGGGGTCCACATCGGCGATGAGCTGGAAAGCGCCGCGCTGCGCTTGCGCCAGCGCGGTGATGGATTCGCGATAGGCGTCGCGGTCGGCCGCCTGGCCATTGATGAGGAAGGCACGGGCGGCGAGTTCAGCGTCGGTGAGGTTTTGCAGAATGCGCCCGGCCTGAAGCCGCGCATCGGTCAGCGCGATGCCCTGCGCCAGTGTGGAGCGTGAGTGCTGGAACGCGCCTTCGATGACCACGACGGCGACCACCGCCAGGGCCAGCACCACCGGCATCACGTACCGCGTGCGCGCCACGCGCTCGATCGACGACTTGATCATCCCGGCTCCCGGTGGCTGCGCATGGCGCAAGCCTTGTTGTTTTCAGCTTCTACCGCAACTCACCCGGCCGCGTGGCCGAGCCGTCCGACACCCGGGCGCAGTACGCAATGAGGTCGTCGAGCTCACACGACTTGTCGAACACCCGGTCGGCCCCCAGCGCGGCGCAACGTTTGCGGATGTCGGCGGTGGCGTAATTGGTGAGCACCACGGTCCTGGAGGGCAGTTGCGCATCTTGCGCTGCCTTGAGCACGCCCAGACCCGAGCCGGACATCAGGAATATATCGACGATCAGCAGATCCAGCGAGGTGCCCTCGCTGCGCAACCAGCGCACAGCACTGTACTCGTCGACAGCGTTCCCGACCACTTCAACGTCGGTGAGTTCCTGCAGCGTGGAGACCAGGTTCTCGTAGATGACTTGGTTGTCTTCGACGATGAAGGTTTTCAGCGCAGGCATGGTGTGTGGTGGGTGAAACGAAGCCGGGGCGCCGATGCATCACTGCGTCGTGCGCCCCGTGGAGCGTCGTTGAAAAAGCCCATTGCGTCTGTAGGCGGCGTCCTACAGCGCTCAGGGCGGGGTGGTGGTCAGCGCACCAGGATGTCGTTGCGAACCGCTTGCACACCCGGGGTGGACCGGGCCAGTCGCTCGGCTGCGGAGCGCTCTTCAGCCGACTTGGCGAAACCCGAAAGCTGCACCGTGCCCTTGAGCGTTTCTACGCTGATGGAGGTGGCGCTGACGGTCTTGTCTTCGGCCATGCGGGCCTTCACGCGGGTGGTGAGGGCGGCATCGTCGATGTAGGAGCCCACGGACTGCTGGTCGCGGGCGACCGCGCAGCCGGTGAGTTGAACGAGGGTGAGGGTGGCGGCTGCGGCCAACACGGCGTGTGCGAGTTTCATGGTGTCCTCCGGTGTTTGAATGGGGTGTGAGATGAGCGCTTAGCTGTTCTTTTTCTCGACGGTCAGGCGGTTGTCCACGGTGACCACGCCGTCAACGGCCGCCGCCAGGGTGGTGGCGCGCTGGCGCGAGGCTTCGTCGGGAGCCGTGCCTTTCAGCGCGACGTTGCCTGCTTCGGTGTCGACGTCGATCTTCAGTGAACTGAGCTTGTCGTCGGCGGCCAGAGCAGCGTTCACCTTGGTGGTGATGGCCATGTCGGTGGCGTTTTTGGACACCGTGTCGGCGGCTTTCGAACCAGCCGTCTGTGCGTCGTTGGCGGCGACCTGGGCGTCGTTCTTCAACTCGGTGCCGGCCGATTGCACCGTGGCCGTGGAGTTGTCGATTTTCTGCCCGACGGTGGTGTCGTCAACCTTTTCGCCGCAGGCGGCAATGAGCACGGTGGCTGCGGCGGCGGCGAACAGGGCGGAGTAGCGGTGTGTGGTTTTCATGTCGATTCCTTCAAGAGAAGGCCGGACGCATCCGGCGGATGTCACGGTGGTCAGTTGGGCTCAGACTTTGTCGGTCGGGCGCTTTTTGGGGCTGGCAAACCAGTCGTCGCCGGCGTGGCGCTCCCATGCAGCCACCTGGCGCTCGGCTTCGTCCTTGGCCACGCCATAACGTTCCTGGATCTTGCCGGCGAGCTGATCGCGGCGACCCGCCACGACGTCGAAGTCGTCATCGGTGAGCTTGCCCCACTGCTCGGTCACGCGGCCTTTGAGTTGCTTCCAGTTGCCTTCGATTCGGTCCCAGTTCATGTGCTTTACTCCTGTTGAGGTTTGCTGAGGTCGTTGGGTCGGTGTGTTCGCCGCCCTCGACTCGGTGCTGATGTCAGCGTCAAGCCGTGCCTTCACTGTAGGTGGGGGGGTCTGCCCGGTGTGTCGGGCAGCGTGCCGTCGCCCTGTAGGACAACGCCCATCGTCCGGGCCGCCGCGTGTAGGCGTTGTCTGACGGCGCCCTCGGTCGGGGCCTGTTAGATTTCCGCATCCGCCCAAAGCGCTCACCCTCACCCAGACACCCATGATCAGAATCGGCATCGTCGACGACCACGCCGTCGTGCGCACCGGGCTGCGGCAGTTTCTTGCCGAGCATGTGGACCTGCGCGTCACCGGAGAAGCCAACAACGGACGCGATGCGCTGGAGCTGGCGCGCGGTGGTGAGGTGGATGTGCTGCTGATGGACATCTCCATGCCCGAGCACGGCGGCGTGGATGCACTGCAGGCGATCAAGGCGCGCTTTCCCGACCTGGCGGTGCTCATCCTCAGCGGCTTCCCCGAAGCGCAGTACGCCACCACCCTGCTGCGCTACGGCGCCAGTGGTTACCTCAACAAGGATTGCGCGCCCGAGGACATCGTCAACGCCATCCGCACCGTGGCGCGCGGCCGGCGCTACGTGAGCCCGGCGGTGGCCGAGTTGCTGGCCGATGGCGCGGCCGGGGCGGCAGAACAGGCGCCGCACGAACTGCTGTCGGAGCGCGAACTGCAGGTCTTCCTGCGGCTGGCCCAGGGCGAGACCATCGGCCACATGGCCGAACAGATGTTCCTGAGTGTCAAGACCGTGAGCACCTACCGCTCGCGGGTGATGGAGAAGCTCAAGCTCACCAGCAACAGCGACCTCACTTACTACGCGCTCAAGAACGGCCTGATCCAGTGACCGGGGCCTGAGCGCGTCAGAGGAAGCGCTCCACGATCCGGCTCAGCGTTTCCATCGCGCGGTTGTTCAGACCGCGCCGGCGCCAGGCCTCCAGCGTGATCGGTTTGGAAGCTGCGCGGTCGCGTTCGAACAACGCGTTCATCTCGCCACCAAAGTCGTCGCCCAGCACGATCACGTTGAGTTCGCTGTTCGCCACAAAGCTCAGCCAGTCCAGGTTGCTCGAACCCACGGTGGAGAACACGCCATCGATCACCGCCGTCTTGGCGTGCATCAGGGCGTGCTCCATTTCGTAGATGCGCACCCCGGAGGAGAGCAGGTCGTCGTAGTACGAACGCCCGGCGTGAAACGCCAGCGACGAGTCGCTGCGTCCGGGCAGCACCAGTTCGACCGCCACACCGCGTGTGGCGGCGTTGCGCAAGGCGTTGACAAAATCGGTGCCGGGCGCGAAATACGCCATGGTGAAACGAACGTCGACCTGCGCGGCGTCCACCGCGGCGAGCAGGGCGCTGTAGATGCGGTTCTCCTTGTCGCGCGGATCGCTGGCCAGCACTTTCACCACGCGCTGGCCGGGCTCACCCGCGGCCTTGCTCGTGGCCTTCTGGCCGAGCGAACCCTTGCAGCCCTGCTCCTCCCAGGTGGCCTCGAACACCTGGGCCAGCGCCGGTGCCACGGGTCCGCGCAGTTCAATCTGTGTATCGCGCCAGCCGTCGTCGTCATCGGCGCGGTCACGGGGTTTGCCCCGGCGGCCAAACGAGCTGGAGCCATAGACGCGACTGATGTTGATGCCTCCGGTGAAGGCAACCTCGTCGTCCACCACCAGCAGCTTGCGGTGGTCGCGGTGGGTCAGGCCCCAGTAGCCCGGGCGCTTGGTCGGGTTGATCGGGTTGAAGGCGCAGACCGAGACGCCGCCGTCGACCAGGCGCTTGAAGAAGGCATCGGGCGTGGTGATCGAGCCCACCGCGTCGTAGATCATGGCCACCGTCACACCCTGCGCTGCGCGCGCGATGAGCAGATCGGCCACCTCGGCCGCCACACCCTGGTCTTCGACGATGTAGCTCAGCAGCAGCACGCGGCCCCGTGCCTGCGCGATGGCCGCCTTCATGGCGCCGAAGGTGGCCGGTCCGTCGATCAGCAGGCGCGTGCGGTTGCCGCGGTACAGGTCCGCGTCGCCGCTGGCGGTGAGCGTTTTCAGGTGGTGGATCACGAGGTCCTTCTTGCCCTCGTTGACCAGACCCTGCAGTGCCTTGCGCTCGGCCACGGCCGACACCTGCCCGGCTGCGCCGCTCACCGTCACCGTGCCGGTCTGCCCGTCGGGAATGTCGGCGGTTTTGGGGGGCAGGCTGGAGCAACCCGCCACCAACAGCAGGCCCGTGAGTGCAAGGCCGCACAGCCGGCGCAGGTTTGGGGTCTTCGAGGGACGTGGCGTGTTCATGGATTCAACGGATGGTGGGGAAGACCCCGGTGCGTGGGTATACACGCGAGTGTGGACGCAGCGCTCATCCCGGTGTGTCGGCGGGGGCTCTGCGCGACTGTCGGACACATCTGACAGCACAGGCCTTCCGCGCGCGTTCATGGAGCGGTGGTGATGCGCTGGGCCAGGCGCCAGATGGCCAGGCGGTGGGCGGCGGCCAGCGCGTCAACCGAGCGATCGGGCAGTTCGATCTGGATGTCCGCGGTCTCCATGGTCGGGGCTGTGGTGGGCGTGGCGAGGGTGAACCACCAACGTGCCCGCATGCGCAATGCCTGACGCGCCTCATCGGCCACCAGCGTGTCGATCTCCACCCGCAGGCGGCGCGCCACGCTCACCCCGGGGGGCGCGGGCGACAACCACACCAGACCTTCGCCACGCAGCAGCGCCAGATCGGCCGCGAGCCGCACGGGAATGCTGTCGCGAAGCGGTTCGACCCAGCGATGACCCTCCAGGGGCACCACACCCGCCGCACCGCTGGCGACCACCAGCGTGTCCCGCTCCAGCGTGCCGGGCAGTCGCATGCGCCCCGACAGTTCCCACACCGTCCCGTCACCAGCACGGGCTGCGGGTGAGGCTTCGGGAGGCGCGCTCTTGAGTTCGTACCAGTGCGTGGGCGTTGGCGTCGACGCGCAACCCACCAGCAGCAGGGGCACCAGACCGGCCAGGATCAGCGTGTCGCGGCGCTTCATGGGGTCACCTTGCGGCCGCGCAGCACGGCGTCGGGTTGTTGTTCCAGCGTTTCGGCCAGATCGCGCAAGGCGCGGGCGGCGCGCGCCAGGTCTTCCAGTGCGCGGTCGGCACCGATCCGCAGACTGGAGTCGTCCGCGGTGGCTTCGCGCAGCGAGGCGGCGCTGCGGCCCACCTCGTCGGCGGCGCGCTGCAGGTTCTGCACCAGCGGCGCGTTGGGCGCGAGCAGCTCGGACACCTGATCGGAGGTGTTGTTGACCGAATCGGCCGCGCGGCTCAGGTCGTCCATCGCGGTGCGCGTTGACGAGAGCGAGCGCTGCAGTTCGTTGGCCAGCGGATCGATGCGTTTGTCCAGCCGTGTGGAGACGCGATTGATGGTGGCCGTGATGTCGGCCAGGTCGGCCAGCGCCTGCTTGAGCTCCGGGCCCGAGACCAGGGCGCGGGCAGATGCCGCGATGGCCGAGACGTCTTCGGCGATCTTGCGGAAATCCATGCCTTCGAGCTGGTTCTTCAGGGCCTGGATGGCCGTGGCGGTGGTGGGAATTTCGGTGACGTCGCGGTAGGTGCCGCGCAGCTTGCCCGGGCGCTCGGGCCGCAGGTCCAGGTCCACGTACAGCTGGCCGGTCAGCAGGCTCTGCATGGAGAGCTGGGCGCTCAGGCCGCGCTCCACCAGGGCAGGCAACGCCAGACCCACGCCCTCGGTCCTGCGGCCGTCGAGCCCGCTGACGGCATCACCGTCCAGCGCCACCAGCACCGGGATGGAGAAGTCGTCGGACTTGCGGTCGTAAAAGACCGCAACCGATTCCACGCTGCCCACACGCACGCCGCGAAACACCACCGGCGCGCCCACCTGCAGTCCATAGACCGAGCCACTGAAAAACATGACGGCTTTCTCCTTGCGGGTGAACAGGCTGTTGCCCGCCAGCGCGATGATGGTGGCGGCGATCAACGACAGACCGACCACCACGAAGGTGCCGATCAAGGTGGGGCTCAGCTGGCGCTTCATGCGGGCTGCGCCTCGGGTTGCACAGCGCCACGGCGCAGGAACGCCTGCACGCCGGGCGGGCCATGGTGCAGCAATTCGTCAGGGGGGCCGAGTGCGGTCATGGTCTTGCTTTCTGCGTCGAGAAACAGCACGCGGTCGGCCAGCGCGAAGATGCTGCCCAGCTCGTGGCTGACCATCACCACGGCGGTGCCCAGGTCGTCGCGGAGGTGCCGGATGAGTTCATCGAGGTGGGCTGAGGTGAGGGGGTCGAGGCCGGCCGATGGCTCGTCCAGAAACAGCAGGGGTGGGTCCAGCGCGAGCGCGCGGGCGATGGCGGCGCGCTTGCGCATGCCGCCGCTCAGGCGCGCGGGCTCGGACTCGAAGCTGTCGGCCAGCCCCACCAGCGCGAGCTTGAAGCGCGCCGCCTGCTCGCAGGCCTCCGGGCTCAGGGCGGTGAACAACTGCAGCGGCAGCATCACGTTTTCGCCCACCGTCATGCTGCTCCACAGCGCGCCGGCCTGAAACGCCACGCCAAAACCCTGGCGCAGCACGCCCAGGGTTCTGGCGTCTGCCGTGTACAGGTCTTGCGTGCCGTGCAGCACCTGGCCCTTGGCCGGCGCTTGCAGACCGATGAGGTGGCGCAGCAAGGTGCTCTTGCCACAGCCGCTGCCCCCGGCAATCGCCAGCACTTCACCGGGCAGGATGTCGAAGTTGAGGTCGTGCTGCACGACGACGTCGCCGAAGGCCATCGTCATGTCCTGCACTTGGATCAGAGGAGTGTCCATCGCGTCACCAGCCCAGTTGTTGAAAGACCACGGTGAGCACCGAGGCCACGGCCACGATCCACACGATGGCCTGCACCACCGCCGCGGTGGTGGCATCGCCCACGGCTTGCGCGCTGCGCCCGGCCGACATGCCCTGCAGGCAACCCGACAAGGCCACGAGCACCGAGTAGGTCGTGCCCTTGAGCAGACCCACCAGCACGTGCGGCAAGGTCAAGGACTGGGCGCTGGCGTACACATACTCCAGCGAAGTGACGCCGTAGATGCCCACGGCCACCAGCCAGCCCACCGCCATGCCCACCAGCGCGGCGAACGCCGTGAGCAACGGCCCCACAAACAGCAGGGCCAGCACGCGTGGCAGCACCAGGAAATCGACCGGGTTCACCCCCATGGTGGCCAGTGCGTCCACCTCTTCGTTGGCCCGCATGCTGCCGATCTGCGCCGCGAACGCCGCGCCCACGCGGCCCGCGAGCACGATGCCCACCAGCAGCGCTGCCACTTCCCGCACCACACCCACCGTCACCAGGTCGGCAATGAAATTTTGCGCGCCGAACCGCTGCAACTGGGCCGCACCCATGTAGGCCACGATCAAGCCGACCAGAAAACTCACCAGCGCCACGATGGGCAGGCTGCGCGGCCCGGTCTGCTCGATCTGCCACGCCAGGTCGCTCCAGCGCATACCGCTCTTGCCACGCAGCAGGCGACCCACCGACAACAACACCTCGCCCACGAATGTGAGCGAGCGGCGCCCCTCGGACCACCAGGCCTGGGTGGACGCACCGAGTGCCGCAAGGCGGCCCACATGGGGTTGGGGCACATCGGCTGTCGGTGCATCGGACAGTGCCAGCGACACGATCTCGCGCAGGCCCGCGGGCAGGCCGCGCAGGTCCAGCTGCACCGGCGGGCGGGCCAGCGCGTTCAAGCGTTGCCACAGGTTGGATGCCAGCGCTGCGTCCCACGAGCGCAGTGTGGCGGTGTCGAAGCGGACCTCGCCCTCCACGAGCGAACCCGGCGCATCCGGCAGAGGACCTTGGTGCCCACGCCATTCGCCTCCGATGCCGAGTACCCAGACATCGTCTTGCTGCAACCACTGCGCGCTGGCGGCTTGCGTGGGCTCAGGCCGCACCATGGCATCCGATGCGATCTGAGGGACAGCGTCGGGATGCCGGGCATGCGGACAGCAACTCGTTCATCGCCATATCCTAGTCGCATGCACGTGGCATGGTCCGTTCGTTGTCACACACTCCGCATGAAATATGACCACTCAAAAAAGGGAACACGGCGGGCCTGACAGGTTCCAATGGGGGATGAACGCAAACCCAGTCACGGCCCCTGCTTCACCCCGCCTGACGCGACGCGCGCGTGTCGCGTTGGCGGTGGGCGGCGTGTTGGGCCTCGTGTTGCTGGGCGTGGTGTGGGGTGAGGTCAGTGGCTGGCCCGTGTTGCGCCAACCGATGGAGCGGGCCATGACGCGCAGCGCGGGCGTGCCGGTGCAGCTGGAGGGTGCCGTGAAGCTCCACCTGCTGTGGCGCCCGCGACTGGAAGTGGATCATTTGCGCATTGCGTCCGACGAACGCTTCAAGGTGCCGCACCTGATGGACGCCCAGCGCGTCACGCTGGCGTGGACCTGGGGCGATGTCTGGCGCTGGCGCCAGGGAGACCAGCTGCGGGTGCAGGCCCTGCGCGCCGGTGAACTCGACGCGCACCTGGTGCGCCTCGAGGATGGTGTGGCCAACTGGCAGCTGGGCGCACCCACCGCACCGAAAGACCCCGACGCGCCGCTCGGTCTGCCGCGCTTTGGCTCGCTGATCACGGACCGGGGTCGCATCACCTGGACCGACGCGGTGCAGGACGTGGACCTGAAGGTGGCGGTGCAAGGGCGCGAAGGCGACGCCCTGCAAGGCGCTGCGTCGGGTTATGTGGCCACCTTCAATGGTCGTTACCAGGCCCTGCCCCTGAAGCTGCAGGTGGAGGCCGGCAGCACCTTGCCGCTGCTGCAGGACGCCGACGCCACCACCGCTGCGCCCTGGGTGCCCATGCGCGTGGAAGGCAGCGTGGGTTCGTCGCGCCTGCTGTTCGACGGCCAGGCCGCCGCCTTGCTGGGCACACCGCGCCTGGAGGGCAAGCTGCAGTTCAAGGGGCGCTCGCTCGCCGATGTGGGTGACCCACTGGGTGTCACCCTGCCGCGCACACCGCCCTTCGATCTGCGCGGCACGCTGGCGCACGAAGGCGGCGCCTGGCGCCTGCAGGCCTCCAGCGCCGCCATCGGCAGCAGCCGGCTCGCCGGTGATCTGCTGTTTGATCGTCGCGTGAAACCCGCCAAGCTCAGCGGCCGGCTCACCGGCTCCAAACTGGCGTTTGCCGATCTGGGTCCGGCGATCGGCACCCAGGGATCCACGGCCGCAGAACCGGACACCACCCCGCCCGGACGCGTGTTGCCGCAGCGCCGTTTTGATCTGCCCTCGCTCAAGGTCATGGACGCCGACGTGCAGGTGAACATCGACGTCGTGGATTTCGGCACCCCGGCGATGGCGCCCATGAAGGCCCTGCAAACCCGCTTGCAACTGGACGGCGGCGTGCTGCGCCTGGGCGCGTTGCAAGCTGCGGTGTCCGGGGGATCCATCAAAGGCTCCACCCAGCTCGACGCCAACGCCAGCCCGGCCGCGTGGGCCGCCGAACTCGACTTCACCGGCATCGACATGGCCGGCTGGGTGCCCGGCATGAGCACCAGCGAAGCGTCCGCCACACCCCCCGCGCCCAAGGGTGCGGCCACGCTCAAGCGCGAACGCAACCAGGCTCGCAAGGGGGGTGACCAGGCCGTGAAGTCCTACCTCACCGGGCAACTGTTCGGTCGCGTCAACGTGCGTGGCGCGGGCCGATCCACCGGCGAAATCCTCGCCAGCCTGGACGGCCCGGTGCACCTGTCCTTGCGCGACGGCACGCTGTCCCACCTGGCCACCGAGGCGATGGGCCTGGACGTGGCCGAATCGCTGGGCGTGCTCATCCGGGGCGACCAGCCCCTGCCCCTGCGCTGCGCCCGCTTCGACTTGACGGCCCGAAACGGCGTGCTCACGCCCACGCTGGCGGTGATCGACAGCGCCGACAGCACCATCCGCATCACCGGCCAGGTCAGCCTGCGCGACGAGTCGCTCGCGCTGCGTTTTGTCACCCGTTCCCACGACTGGTCGCCGCTGTCCTTGCGCACGCCGGTCACCGTGGCGGGCACGCTGGGCGATCCGCAAGTGGGCATCGAGGCCAAGGGCCTGGTGGGTCGGGTGCTGGGCGCCGTTGCCCTGGGCGTTGCGGTGGGCCCGGCGGCGGCCTTGCTGCCCCTGGTTGAAAGGGGCTCCACCAACGCGGTGGACCCTTGTACCGTGGCAGCGGCCCCCGCAAAGGCAGCCCCGGCCAAACCCGCCGCCCCGCCCTCGGGTCAGAAGCCCTGAGCGTCGGCGTTTTCCTACAGCCGGTCAGGGCGGCGGCTTGCAGAAGCCGCGGGCGGGCCTGCCTACATTGGAGCCAGCGCAACGGCAGTCGTTGCGACCCAACCCGCCGAGGCGCTCAGCGTCCAGGCACAGCCAGGAGCCCGTCATGCTGCATTACGCCGTCGTCTTTTTCGTCATTGCCCTGATCGCCGCCGTGCTGGGCTTCGGGGGCTTGGCTGCCGGTGCCGCGGGCATCGGCAAGGTGCTCTTCGCCATCTTCATCGTCATGGCCATCGTGACGATCGTGGCCGACCTCGTGCGTCGCCGCTGAGACTGAAGCTTCCAGCATCCGCGATCAGGAAGTGCCGCGAGGAGGAGGCAACAAGGCCTTGGCCGCTTCGACACGCAACGCCAGCGGCGCTGACGCATCGTTCATCACCGACATCAGGAACTGCCTGGGCTCCATCGGCGCATTGCCGGGGGGCTCGGGCGGTTTTGTTTGTGCGGGCGCGTGCGCGGGCTGAGTTGGCGGGATCTCCGCCGTATTCATGCGCCGCAGGGCGTGGGCCCATTCATCGGGCTGGATGCATTTCAGCCGCGACAACAGCTCGGCTTGTGCGTCCAGGCCGGGCGCCATGTCCAGCCACGGGTCTTCGCCAAACACGGCGGGCAGATCCGGGCTGACAAACGCCGACCAGTTGCCGGTGGCTTCCTGGCGCGCCGGCACGGCGGGGGCACGGCGAACCTGCTCTGGTGACGCCACGTCGACGGGTGGCCACCGCTGGATGCGCGCGGGCGCGACGTCGGGCAGGTAACGTTGGCGCAGCTGCTCCAGGAAGCGCCGCGCCTGTTCCAGCGGCACCGGTTGGGCCAGCGAGAACCACAACTGGTAGCTGTCGGTGCCGGAGACCGCGATGGCCGGGGCGGGCAGTTCCAGGTCGGCCTGCACGCCTTGCCAGACAGCGCGCAGCGCGGCCCAGTCGGCGGGCCGGGCCAGGCCCAGCATCAAGGTCCGCGTGTGCCCGTCGGTGGCGTCGGAATAGAGGCGCTGCTGCTCGGTGTCGAGCCGGCTCACAGGAAACGCTCCAGGTAGCGACGCGACACGCGATCCAGCTGGTTGCGGTCGGGGATGTCGAACACCACCCCGTGGGCGCTGGTGATCAGCAGGCGGCGCTGGCCCGGCAGGCGGCGGATGTCTTCCTCCACCTTGAGCACGAGCTCGGTGGGGCCACGGTCGGTGTCGACCTGCCAGGTGCTGGGGGTGCTGAAGGTGCTTACCTCGCGGATGCGCAACACCACCGGCGAGAACTCACGCTCCGACATCGCCTGCACCAGCGCGGCCTGGCGGGGCGCATCGAGCGTGTCGAGCCGTGCCACGAACACCATCTCGTGGCCGTCGGGGCCGACGATGGAGATGGCCTCCGTGGGCGCACTCAGGGGGAACGAACGCACCACCTGCACGCCCACCTGGGGCTCACCATCGGCCACGCGGCACACCCAGCGGCCCAGGGCATCGGGGAAGAGATCGAAGTCGGCCAGGGTTGGGGTGTGGGTGGTCATGGCGGGAGGTTGCCGGTGTGCGCCGAGGGCTGCGGCAGGTGGTGGGCCAACGCGTTGTCGATGTGGTCGGGGTCTTCGGCGGCGGCCTGGCGGGCCTGGGCCTCGTGCAGGCGCCAGTAGTGGCCCTGGCGCGCCATCAGTTCGTCGTGCGGGCCCACCTCCACCACCTCGCCGCGGTCCATCACCACGAGCCGGTCGGCCTTGCGCAGCGTGGACAGGCGGTGCGCAATCGCAATCGTCGTGCGGCCCTGCACCAGGTTGTCCAGCGCCTTCTGGATTTCCTTCTCGGTCTCGGTGTCCACCGCCGAGGTCGCTTCGTCCAGGATCAGGATGCGCGGGTCGATCAGCAGCGCGCGCGCGATGCTGATGCGCTGGCGCTCGCCGCCCGAGAGGCCCTGGCCGCGCTCACCCACCAGCGAGTCGTAGCCATGCGCCAGCCGCAGGATGAAGTCGTGCGCGTGGGCGGCGCGTGCGGCAGCCACGATCTCTTCGCGCGTGGCGCCGGGCTTGCCGTAGGCGATGTTGTCGGCCACGGTGCCGAAGAACAGAAAAGGCTCCTGCAGAACCAGGCCGATGTGGCGACGGTAGTCGGCCACGCGGAAGCGCCGGATATCGGTGCCGTCGAGTTCGATGCGGCCTTCGCTCACGTCGTAGAAGCGGCAGATCAGGTTGACCAGCGTGCTCTTGCCCGATCCGCTGTGGCCGACCAGCCCGATCATTTCGCCGGGGCGGATGTCCAGGTTCAGGTCGCGGATCACCGAGCGGTTGCCGTAGCGGAATGCGATGCCGTGGATGCTCAGACCGCCGCGCACCGTCACGTCCTGCACCGGCTCGGCGGGCTCGGGCACGTTGGACACGTGGTCCAGGATGTCGAAGATGCGCTTGGCCCCGGCAGCGGCCTTCTGCGTCACCGAGACGATGCGGCTCATGGAGTCGAGCCTGCCGTAGAAGCGGCCGATGTAGGCGATGAAGGCGGTGAGCACACCGACCGTGATGTCGCCCTTGGCGATCTGCCAGATGCCGAAGGCCCAGACCACCAGCAAGCCGATGTCGGTGAGCAAGGTGACGGTGGGCGTGAACAGGCTCCAGGTCTTGTTGATGCGGTCGTTGACCACCAGGTTCTGGTCGTTGGCCTCGTGAAAACGGCCCGACTCGCGCCGCTCCTGCGCGAAGGCCTTGACCACGCGGATGCCGGGAATGGTGTCGGCCAGCACGTTGGTCACATCGCCCCACACGCGGTCGATCTTCTCGAAGCCGGTGCGCAGGCGGTCGCGCACGCGGTGGATCATCCAGGCAATGAAGGGCAGCGGCAGCAGCGTGACCAGCGCCAGCCAGGGGTTGATGGAGAACAGGATGGCCGAGGTCATGAGCAGCATCAGCACGTCGGTGGCGAAGTCCAGTGCGTGCAGCGAGAGGAACACCGAGAGCCGGTCGGTTTCGGAGCCGATGCGGGCGATCAGGTCGCCGGTGCGCTTGGCGCCGAAGTAATCCAGCGAGAGGCCCAGCAGGTGGTCGAACGCGCTGGTGCGCAAATCAGCGGCGATGCGCTCGGACACCAGCGCGAGCAACCAGGTGCGCGCCCAGCCCAGCCCCCAGGCCACGAGACCCGCGCCCAGCAAACCCGACAGCAACAAAGCCACATAGCCCGTGTCGATCTGCTGACCGTTCTGGAACGGGATCAGCACGTCGTCCATGAGCGGGATGGTCAGGTAGGGCGGGACCAGCGTGGCGGCGGTGGAGGCCAGCGTGAGCAGGAAGCCCGCCAGCAACTGCCAGCGATAGGGCCGCGCGAATCGCCACAGGCGCAGCAGCACCCAGGTGGAGGGGATGTCGGCCAACTGCCGAGCGCAGACCTCGCACTCCTCGCTGTCGGGGTTCAGGGGCGACTGGCACGACGGGCAGCGCTGGACGGCTTCGGGGGCGGGTGCCGCGCCGCCCTGCAGGCGGGCGATGGCCTGGTCGAACTGGCGCACCAGCCGCAGCGCGGCCGGGTTCTGGGCCAGGGTGAAGCGCCAGCGCGTGCGCAGGCCGCTGGCGTCCAGCAGGTCCAGCGTGGCCACGCCGGCCAGGTCGGTGTGCTGCAGACGCAGCGTGCTCTCCAGGGGCCAGGCCTGCCGGCTGCCGTGGGCGGGCAGCTGCACCAGTTCGCTCGGGGTGAGCAGCAGTTCGCCGGCGGCGAAGTGACCTTGCTCGTCCAGATCGAGGGTCATGCGGGCCAGCACGTCCGTTGGTGGGGTGTCGGCCGACGAGGGGCCGAGGGGGGCGGGACGGGGTGTGGCAGCGGTGGTTTGCATGAACCGGAAATTGTGCGCCAAGTCGCCAGCGTTGCTGGTGTGACATAGAGCCACAATTTGTCGTGCCTGGCTCAGGCGCATGGCCCCGGGACAGCGCAAAATGCGGGAGTCGGGTGCACGGGCACCTGCACCGGGCGGCGCCTCAGGCGTGCGTCCACCGTTGACAGCCGGGCCCACTGCCCGGCTTTTGTGCGTTCAATCCCAGGTTTTATGGATTCAAACCGTTTTGCGTTGACTGTGCTTCGCCATCGTTTTCTGGGTGGACCCAACATCTGGACCTACCGCTCCGCGATGGAGGTCTGGCTGGATCTGGGTGAGCTGGAGCAGCGACCCTCACACACCATCGAGGGCCTCACCGACCGCTTGCTTGCCCTGTTGCCGGGCCTCGCATCGCACCACTGCGGCGTGGGTGAGCCCGGTGGGTTCCTGCAGCGGCTGCGTGAAGGCACCTGGGCCGGCCATGTGCTGGAGCACTGCGTGATCGAGTTGCTCAACC
Organism: Hydrogenophaga sp.; assembly: GCF_018780385.1. Lineage (GTDB taxonomy): Bacteria > Pseudomonadota > Gammaproteobacteria > Burkholderiales > Burkholderiaceae_C > Hydrogenophaga. The sequence goes on from NZ_JADMJO010000016.1 coordinate 97,852, forward strand.
TCTCCGGCATGCCCACCGGTTTCGGCCAGACGCGCAGCACCAGCCAGCCGGGTGTGTACCGCATGGTGTTTCGCGCCCGCAACCGCGCCATTGCCGAGGGGGCCCTGAGCCACGGACATGCGCTGCTGCAGGCGGCGATGAACAACGAACCCTTTGACGTGGCGGGCGCGGTGAAGGCCCTGCACGACGTGGTCGACGCGACCTGGCTTGGCCCCTCCACCTGGGCCATCGTGAGCGCGGCCACCGAGCGCGGCATCCCGCACCTGCGCCTGACCGACGGCAATCTGGTGCAACTCGGCCAGGGCGCGCGCCAGCGCCGCATCTGGACGGCAGAGACCGAGCTCACCAGCGCGATCGCCGAGAACATCGCCGGCGACAAGGACCTCACCAAATCGCTGCTGCTGAGCTGCGGCGTGCCGGTGCCCGAGGGCCAGATCGTGGCCAATGCCGCCGAGGCCTGGGAAGCGGCACAAGACATCGGTCTGCCGGTGGTGGTCAAGCCCAGTGACGCCAACCACGGGCGCGGTGTCTCGCTCGAACTCAGCGAGCAGGCCGACATCGAGCGCGCCTTCGCCATTGCCGATGCCGAAGGCAGTGACGTCATCGTCGAGCGTTACATCCTGGGCAACGAGCACCGCGTGCTGGTGGTGGGCGGGCGCGTGGTGGCGGCCAACCGGGGCGAGAGCCTGTGGGTCACCGGCGACGGCGTGGCCGACGTGAAGACCCTCATCGACCTGCAGCTCAACAGCGACCCGCGCCGTGGCGAGGCAGAAGAATTTCCGCTGGAGACGATCCGGCTGGAGCGCGAGCCGGCCATGGCCCTGCTGCTGGAGCGCCAGGGCCTGGGGCCCGACGCCGTGCCCGCCGCGGATCAGCGCGTGCTGGTGCAGCGCAACGGCAACATGGCCTACGACTGCACCGACGAGGTCCACCCCGAGGTGGCCTACATGGCGAGCCTGGCGGCCCGCGCCGTGGGCCTGGACATCGCGGGCATCGACATGGTCACGCAGGACATTGGCCGCCCCTTGCACGAGGTGGGCGGCGCCATCGTGGAAGTCAACGCCGGCCCCGGGTTGCTCATGCACCTGCGCCCGGCCATCGGCCAGCCGCGCCCGGTGGGTGAAGCCATCGTGGCGCAGTTGTTCGATCCGGCCACGCCCATGGCCGGGCGCGTGCCCCTCATCGGTGTGAGTGGCACCCGGGGCACCGCTCTGCTGGCCCGCGCCGCGGCCTTCCTGCTGGATCTCGCCGGGGCACCGGCCGGCCTCGCCTCGAGCGAAGGCATCCACATCGGGCGCCGTCGCATCGAGCGCGCCGGTGCCGACTACTGGGAGCAGTGCCAGCGCCTGCTCATGAACCGCGAGATCCAGGGGCTGGCGGTGGAGACCGCGCCCTCGCTCATCCTCGACCACGGCCTGCCCTACGACCGTTGCCTGGTGGGCGTGGTCACCGACCTCGGTGGCTGGGAAGGCCTGACGCACCACGACATCTTTGACGCCTCGGGCATGCCGCGGGTGCTGCGCACCCAGGTCGATGTGGTGCTGGAGCAAGGTGCCTGCGTGCTCAACCTGGACGAGCCCGGCGTGGCCGATCTGGCACGCCACTGCGACGGGAGCAGCCTGGGGTATGGCGCCGGCCCGGTGCCGGCCGATGTGGCGATGCCGCGCACCGTGCGCTGGCAAGGCCAGGCGGTGTGCCTCATCGACAACGGCGAGGTGATCGCCCGCGCGCCGCTGACAGGCATCGCCGACGCCTCGACTGCCCACATTCTGTGCGGTGCGGCCGCAGCAGCCTGGGCCGCCGGCATGAGCCCGGTGCTGGTGGCCGCCGGCCTGCAGCGCTTTGACACGCTGCCGCGCGCCTGAAGCGTCCCTGCCCGACCGTTTCCCGACCGAACTCCAACCGAATTCCGCCCTCCCCATGGACATTTCCCGCATCCGTGCCTTGCGTGGTCCCAACCTCTGGACCCGCCAGACCGCCATTGAAGCCATCGTCCACTGCCCGCCCGAGGAGCGCTCCCTGAGCTCCCTGCCCGGCTTCGAGGCTGCGCTGCGCGAGCGCTTCCCGCAGCTCGGTCGCTGGCCGCGCCCGGCCAGCGACCTCTCACTGGCCAACGTGCTCAAGCTGGTGGCGCTCGCCCTGCAGGCCCAGGCCGGCTGTCCGGTGAGTTTTTCGCGCTGCACCGAAACCGTGGTGCAGGGCACCTACCAGGTGGTGGTGGAGTACACCGAGGAGGCCGTGGGGCGCGAGGCCCTCAAGGCGGCCGAGCAACTCATCGCGATCGTGCGTGGTCTGAAGGACGAGGCCTTCGATGTGGAGGCCGTCATTGCCCGCCTGCGCGAGCTGGACGAAGACGTGCGCCTGGGCCCGTCCACCGGCGCCATCGTCAACGCGGCGGTGGCCCGCGGCATCCCCTACCGCCGCCTCACGCAGGGCTCGCTGGTGCAGTTCGGCTGGGGCTCGCACCAACGCCGCATCTGGGCCGCCGAGGTCGACACGACCAGCGCGGTGTCGGAGAGCATCGCGCAGGACAAGGACCTCACCAAGAACCTGCTGCGCGCCGCTGGCGTGCCGGTGCCCCTGGGCCGCCCCGTGGACAGCGCCGAGGAAGCCTGGACCGTGGCGCAGTACATCGGCCTGCCGGTGGTGGTGAAGCCGCGCGACGGCAACCAGGGCAAGGGCGTGACGGTGAACATCGTTTCGCGCGAACACCTCGAGCTGGCCTACCGCGCGGCTGTCGAATACGGCCAACCGATGGTGGAGAAGTACCTGCCCGGCAGCGACTACCGCCTGCTGGTGGTGGGTGACAGGCTGGTGGCCGCGGCGCGGCGCGACCCGCCGCAGGTGACGGGCGACGGCGTGCACACCGTGGCCCAGTTGGTGGACGCGGTCAACGCCGATCCCCAGCGCGGCGATGGCCACGCCACCTCGCTCACGCGCATGCGCATCGACGACATCGCCCTGGCCCGCCTGCAGATTCAGGGGCACACCCCCGATACCGTGCCCGGCAAAGGTCAGCGCGTGGTGCTGCGCAACAACGCCAACCTCTCCACCGGTGGCACCGCCACCGACGTGACCGACGACGTGCACCCCGAGGTGGCGGCGCGCGCCGTGGCCGCGGCCCGCATGGTGGGGCTGGACGTGTGCGGCGTGGACGTGGTGTGCGAGACCGTGCTCACACCGCTGGAAGACCAGAGCGGCGGTGTGGTGGAAGTGAACGCGGCCCCCGGCCTGCGCATGCACCTGAGCCCCTCGTACGGCAAGGGCCGCGCCGTGGGCGAGGCCATCGTCGACCACCTGTTTCCGCCCAACCAGAACGGCCGTGTGCCGGTGGTGGCCGTGACCGGCACCAACGGCAAGACCACCACCGCGCGCCTGATCGCGCACCTGTTGCACACCCAGGGCATGCGCGTGGGCATGACCAACACCGATGGCGTGTACGTGAACGGCCGCCAGACCGACAGCGGCGACTGTGCGGGTCCACGCAGCGCGCGCAACGTGCTCATGCACCCCGAGGTGGATGCGGCGGTGTTCGAGACCGCGCGCGGCGGTGTGCTGCGCGAAGGGCTGGGCTTTGACCGCTGCCAGGTGGCCGTGGTCACCAACATCGGCTCGGGCGATCACCTGGGCCTCAACTACATCACCACCGTGGAAGACATCGCGGTGCTCAAGCGCGTGGTCATCCAGAACGTGGCGCCCACCGGCTACGGCGTGCTCAACGCGGCCGATCCGCACTGCGTGCGCATGGCCGAGGTCTGCACGGGCAAGGTGATCTTTTTCTGCAGCGACGCCCACAACCCGGTGCTGGCCACGCACCGGGCGCAGGGGCGCCGCGCGGTCTGGGTGGAGGGAGAACACATCGTCGCCACCCAGGGCGAACGCCGCCACCAGGTGGCCCTGGCCGACATCCCCATGACCATGGGCGGTCGCATCGGTTTCCAGGTGGACAACGCCATGGCCGCCCTGGCCGCGGCCTGGGGCCTGGGCATTCCGTGGGCCCGAATCCGGCAAGGACTGGCCACGTTCCAGAGCGACGCGGGCAGCGTGCCTGGCCGCTTCAACCTGATGAGCCTGCGCGGCGCCACCGTGATCGCCGACTACGGTCACAACCCGGACGCCATGCGCGCCCTGGTCGCGGCCGCCGAGGCCATGCCGGCCCAGCGCCGCATCGTGGTGATCAGTGGCGCGGGCGACCGGCGCGACGAGGACATCCGCGAGCAGACACGGATATTGGGCGCGGCCTTCGACGAAGTGATCCTGTACGAGGACGCCTGCCAGCGCGGCCGCACCGAAGGCGAGGTCACGGGACTGCTGCGCCAGGGACTCGAAGGCGCCACGCGCACCCACCGCATCGACACCATCCAGGGCGAGTTCGTGGCCATCGACACGGCGCTGGAGCGCCTGCAACCCGGCGACCTGTGCCTGGTGCTGATCGACCAGGTGGAGGCCTCGCTGCGCCACCTGCGCGAGCGGTGCGCAGAAGGCAACACCACCGCCTGAGCCGGCTCAGCGGGCTGGCGCGGCCCGGCCCAGCTGGCCCACGCGTTGCTCCACCCCATGGTGGAACGCCGCGCCGGCCAGGTTGCACGCCAGCCAGGCCACCAGCACCCCGAGCGTTTGCACCCAGGCGTCGGGGCTGGCGTAGCGCGTGAACCAGGCGTTCACCACCAGCGCCACCGGAAAGTTCAACAGGAACACCCCGTACGAGATGCGGCCCAGATAGCTCAGCGCGCGGCTGCGTGGCCAGGTGAAGAGCCAGCCGCTGCGGTGCGCCCAGGCCAGGGCCAGCGCCACGCACAGCGCCAGCGCGATGCGGGTGCGCCAGTCCAGGGCGAGCGCCAGGGCGGTGAGCAACACCATGCCCACCAGCCACGCCGGCGCGCGCCGCCCGGAATCTGCGCGGCTCACCCAGTACGCCAGCGCCCCCAGGCCGTAGGCGCCGAAAAAGTAGATCGCCCAGTTGTCCCAGTCGCTGTCGCGGTTGAAGTGAAAGAGCGATGCCAGCACCATGGCCACCACCAGCAGCGGCGCCAACGCGCCCGACCGCCGAGTCGCCCGTTGTTCCAGCCACAGCAGACCGAGCAGCAGCGCATAGAGCTGCACGTCGATGGCCACATACCAGACGCCCGCCGACAGCGAGTCCACACCGAGCACGCTGTGGATCAACAGGGCGTGTGCCACAAACTGCCACAGCGTGGGTGGAGCGGGTAGCGAGTCGTGCGTCATCCAGTACCGTGCGATCTCGGTGCACACCATGGCCAGCAGCAGGGCCGCCATCAGCGGCAGGCTCACGCGCAAGAAGCGTTGCCACAGCAAGGCCAGCGGGCGCTCGGTGCGCAAGCGCCCGCCAGGCGCCAGGCTGCGCGCGGCCAGGAAGCCCGCCACCACCAGGAAGATCTGCACCGCGATGCGCGCGTGCTGGCTGAACCAGCCCACCAGGCCCGGGGCGAGCTGGTGCGTCCAGTCCGACATGGGGCCGTAGAACGCCAGGTGGTGCAGCACGATGAGCTGTGAACCGACAGCTTTGAGCGCGTCGATGAAGGGCATGCGCTCGCTGGTGGCGGCGGGGCGGTGGGAGGTGGGCATGGTGGGGATTGCAGAGGAGATCAGGTCGGCATCATCGCCGCTGCGTGCTCCGCCGCTTCCCGCATGGCATGCAGCGCAGAAACGAAGGGCCCGAGAAGGCCGGGGATGGCGTGGCAGTTCGGGTCTTCCGCGCGTTTTCAGAAGCACACACTGTGAAGCTTCTCCCCCAGGCGCAAACCCCATGACCTCCCCCACAAAAAGAAGCAGGCGCCTCAAGCAACTGGAGCGGTTGGCGGTATCTGCCACGCCCCGTCTGAGCATCGTTGCGGCCGCGGTGATGCTGTGCGGTTCGGGACTGGCGCAGGCCCAGCAGACCATCTCTTCCAGCACCACCTCGACCGTCACCGCCACTGGCGGGGACATCGTGGTCAACGCCGGCGTCACCGTGGGCAGTGGTTCTGGCGTCGTCACGCCCATCGTGGTTGACGGCGTCGATGTCGGCAACCTGACCAACCACGGCAACCTGCTCAGCAGCACGAGTGGTGGAACGGGGCTGTATTTCAACAGCACCGCCAGCCTGGCGAACATCGTCAACAACGGACAGCTGACCAGCAAGGGCGGCATCCAGCTGCGCTCGGCGGCATCGATCGTCAACAACGGGGCCATCCTGGGCACCGACCGCGGCATCACGGTCTACGCGACCGCCACCGGTTCGAGCATCACCAACAACGCCTACCTCAATGCCTTCACCCAGAGCTTCTCGGCGATTGCGAATCAGGCGGGCAGCACGCTGGTCTCGGTCACCAATGGCGCCAGCGGCCTGATCAGCGGGCTGTACGCGGTGGAGAACCACGGCGTGATCACGACCTTGACCAACCACGGCTCCATGTGGTCCCGGCACTGGGTGCCCCTCGCCGCCATCGGTGGCGGCGGCAGCATCACCACGTTGATCAACCACGGCAGCATTTCTGGCGCCGGCTCGGCGGCGGCCATCGACCACACCGTGGTCAACCTGGTGAACGCGCAAGGGGGCGGTTCGCCCCTGAGCATCACCATCCAGCCCACCAACTATTCCATCGTCATCCAGTCACCGACGGCGTACGGCAAGTTGTCGGTGCGCAGCGCCAACGGCGCGATGAACTTCGGCATCCACACGGGCTCCTCGGTCACCTCGGGCTACTACTACGGCGCCGTTCTGAGCGGTGTCACGGGCAGCTACCTGGCCAACACCTCGGGAACCTACGGCAGCACCGCCTGGAACCTGAGCCTGGCCTCGGGCAGTGACAACATCTGGAACCTGTGCTTCGGCGGCGGGGCCTGCTCCTACACGCTTTCCAGTGACATCCTGCCGGGGCAGACCTACCCTTCCTCCGGTCTGGGAACGTCGGTGAACAGCAGCTTCGATGGCGGCACGCTGGAGATGTCCAGCGCCTCCACCGTCACCCAGAATTTCACCATCAGCGCGAACGACGGCACCATCGACCAGCAGGCCCTGGACTCGACCTTCACGGGGAATTTTTCCGATGCCTCCGTGGGCGCGGCCGGCAAACTGATCATCAGCAACAGCGGCACCGCGCGCCAGGGCTCGATCACCCTGTCCGGCATCAACACCCACACCGGCGGCATCGAGGTGCAGGCCGGCGCGATGCTGGTGATCTCGGCCCCCTCGGCACTGGGCACCGGCACGCTGGCCCTGGTCGGTTCGGCCACGGTGCCCGCCGCCCTGGGCACCACGCAGACGATGACCATCACCAACGCCATCACCGTGGCCGGTGACCCGGTCTTCAACGTGGCCCCCGGCACGACGCTGACGGTGAGCAGCCCCATTGCCGACGGTGCCACGCCGGGCGACATCGAGATCGCGGGCGGAGGCACGCTGTTGCTGACCGCGGCCAACACCTACACCGGCCCAACCCTCATCGACGTCGGCTCGACGCTGGCGCTGGCGGGCGCAGGATCGATCACCCCCACATCGGCCGTGAGCAACAACGGAACTTTCAACGTATCCGCCGCCAGCCAGACGGTCAGCCTGGGCGGCAGCCTGGTCCAGTCCGCGACCGGCAACCTGGTCGTGCGCGCCGAGCCCACCAGCTTCCAGCGGATCGACGTGGCCAGCACGGCCACGCTCGCCGGAACCCTGACGCTCAACGCCACCGCCGGCACGTACCGGATGGGTCGCTATACCCTGCTCACCGCCAACGGCGTGGGCGGCCGCTTCACCACGCTGTCGACCAACCTGGGCTCGGTCACACCGCTGGGCTATTTCCTGAGCTACGGCGCCAACGACGTGTACCTCACCCTCGCGCCCTCCGCTGCCCACACGCTGCAGGACATCCAGGACAACGCCCGCCAGATGGCCACGCTCTACAGCCTGCAAGGGGCGGCGCTGCAGGCCGGCCTGTCGTACGACTGCAGCAGCTACGACCGACACGGCATTTGCGTGGGCCTCGGTGGCCGCCGCAGCCAGACCAATGGCAGCCAGGGGCGCCATGTGCAGGCGGCCCAGGTGGTCGTCGCTTACCGCGCGGCCCCGGGCCTGCAGGTGGGCGCATTCGCCGACTGGTCCGTCAGCGCCAAACTGTCCGATCAGATCCGTCTGCGTGGCACCCGCCCCATGGTCGGCTTGTTTGGTCAGTGGAACCACAACGCCGACAGCAGCGGCTGGGCCGTGCGGGCATCGGCCGCCTTCTCCGACAACGCGCTGGCCATTGACCGCAGCGGCGGTGATTTCAGCGAAGCCGGACAAGGCCGCACGCGCGTCAATGCGCAGGCTTACCAGCTGATGGCGAGTTACACGCACGCACTCGCAGACCGCGTGACGGCCGCTCCCTACCTCGGCGTGCGCCATTCCCGCATCCACACCCGCGGCTACACCGAGGCCGCCAGCAACGATGTCGCCAGCCCCCTGAGCTTCGACGCACAGCGCCAGCGTGCCGTCGTCGCCCTGGTCGGCGTGGGTGTGCGGGCACAGATGGCCGAACAGCTCACTGGCAACGTCACGGTGGGTGTTCAACACGACCTGAGCCGCTCGATGGGCCACTACGCGGGCAGCAGCGAGATCCCCGGCCTGAGCAATTTCAGCGTTGCAATGCCGGACGCACAACGGACCCGGGTCACGGCCTCGGCCGGCCTGGACTACCGGTTCAAGAAGAACGAGCGCCTGGGCGTGAACCTGGTCTGGCAGGAGCAACCCATCGGCAAAAGCGTGCTCACGGTCTTCACGGGCTACACCCTGGGCTTCTGAGTTCGTGTGGGCTGCTTTCAGGCAAACCTACCGCTTCACCAGCCGCTGCAACCAGTCCAGCAACACGGTCGGCAGCGCGCCCGGCGTCGACAGGAGGGCGTGTTGGTGAGCACCGAACACGGCGGGCAGGTAGCTGGCGGCCTGCCGGTCCACCGCCAGGCAAAACGGCGAGATGCCCTGCAATCTGGCTTCGGTCACGGCCTGGCGGGTGTCTTCGATGCCGTAGCGGCCTTCATAGACGTCGCAGTCGTTGGGTTTGCCGTCGGACAACAGCAGCAGCAGCCTGTGGGTGGCGTCTTCGCGCATGAGCGTGGCGCTGGCATGGCGCAAGGCGGCGCCTGTGCGCGTGTACTGATCGGGTTCGAGCGCCGCGATGCGCAGCGCCACGGTGGGGCTGTAAGGCTCATCGAAGCGCTTGATGTCCCACAGGCTCACCGCGGCGGGCCCATTGCCGGAGAAGGCCTGCACCGCGAAAGGTTCGCCCATCACGCCCAGGGCAATGCACACCAGCAGCAAGGCTTCGCGTTCGACGTCGATGACGCGGCGGCTGTTCGAGATCCAGCCATCGGTTGAACCACTCACGTCGATGAGGATCAGGATGGCCATGTCGCGGCGGGCGCGCTGTTGCGAGCAATACAGGTCGTCGGCCATGGGCCAGCCGGCGCGCATGTTCACCATGCCTTCAACGCAGGCTTCCAGATCGATGTCATCGCCGTCTGTCTGGCGGCGTCGCAGCGTGCGCCGAGGGCGCAGTGCCGCGAAGCGCTGACGTATGGCGCCGAGCAACGAGCGGTGTTCGGCCAGGGTGTCGTCCACCCACTGTTGGGTGCCGATGGGTGCCGCCAGCAGCCGAACTGTGGCGCCGGGGTGGCGGTAAGCCTCGATCCGGCCATCCCACTCGGGGTAGCAGAACGCTTGCGGTGCGTCTGCAGCGGCGGCGTTCGTGTGTCTGGGCTGCACTGCAGGCGGGTCGTCGGACAGCAGCACCTCGGGGGCCTGGCCCGGGGTCCAGACCAGCCGCGCCTGTGCGAGCTCGGAGACGAGGTCGGCGAACTCGTCGGCACCCGCAGACTGGTCGCGATCGGTGGGCCGCTGCATCCCGAACGGATCCTCGGCCTGTTCGTGGGGCACGTCGGGCGGGATCATCCACGCGCCCTGCGTCTTCTCGTCTTCCTGCTCGGCGCCCTCGCGCACCTCGGGGCGGCGCGTCAGGCGTGCGCTGCGCGGCGCGCAGGTGGTGGCGTTGTCGGCCGCGTCATTGCCCGCCAGCGCTGAGCCCGTGGCCGCGCCGGGCGGGCGCAGATCGCCGGTCCAGCTGTCGCGGAACAGGGGCGATGGGCCCAGGCGCCCAGCGCTGGGTAAGTCGCGGACCATTTCGGCCGCGAGGAGGTGTGCGATGTAGGCCGATTCTTCCGGCGACGTATGGGTGGGTGCGTGCACATTCGGCCCCTCGCAAGGCTGCGCGATCAATTCGCGCACCCAGGCTTCCAGCGGGCGGCGCGACGCGGTGAACTGCGACAAAGGAGGGCGGGCCGCGAGCGCGGCGCTGCGCAGGCTGTTCAAGGCCCTCGCCATGCCGGGCAACAGCCGCGCCAGCGCCGCGTCGGCCGCCACCGCCTCGATCAACAGGTAGAGGTCGAGCACCAGCGGTGAGGCACAGCGGTCCAGGCCTGCGGCACTGCCTCGGCTCGCTCGCATGGCCTGCACCAGGGCCATGGTGCGAAAGCGGTCCATGGACAACTCGGTATCGGCGAGGCCGGTATCCGACGGTAACCAGATGCACTGGCCATCGGTGGCGGGCAGCGCGACGGTCGCCTGCGGGAACGCATGGCGCTGGAACGTGTGGGCGAGCAAGGTGGGGCGTGCCGGCGCTTGCGCCGTGCGCAAGCGGTAGGAGGTACCGAACACCGCCTCGATCAGCAGGTCCAGGCGTGGCGCCACATCCGACAGCAGGGTCACCGGCCGGGACGGCGCCTTGGCCCGGTGCCGCTGCCACAGGGTCTGTGTGAAGACCGTCGCGTGCCGGGCCACGTCGGTGATCACGTCCTCGGCTTCGGCCATCGGGCAGTGCCTCGATCAGACAAAGGTCGCGTCGACCAGATCGTGCATCGCACCCACCAGCGCTTCGTCGTCCGACAGCGGCGACACCACGGCGCTCCGGCAAGCCTGCCGTATCGGTATGCCGCTGACCACCAGCGCGGCCGCCGCGATCAACAGGCGGGTGCTCGGTACCTCGGCCAGACCGCGGTCGCGCAGCGCGCGCAAGCGTTGCCCGAGCGACACCAGCGCCATGGCGGTGCCATGGTCGGCTCCGGCCTCGCTCTCGATGATCGCCGCCTCACGCAAGGCCGGTGGAAAGTCGAAGTCGAGTGCCACGAAGCGCTGCCGCGTGCTGGGCTTGAGGTCCTTGAGCATGCGCTGGTAGCCCGGGTTGTAGGAGATGACCAGCTGAAAACCGGGTGCTGCCACCAGCGTCTCGCCCGTCTTGTCGATCGGCAAGATGCGGCGGTGGTCGGTCAATGAATGCAAGACCACCATGGTGTCTTGCCGGGCTTCGACGACTTCGTCGAGGTAGCAGATGGCGCCCTCGCGCACGGCGCGGGTGAGTGGCCCGTCCTGCCAGGCGGTGCCGTCGTGCCGGATCAAAAAACGGCCGATCAGATCACTCGCGCTCAGGTCGTCGTGGCAGGAGATCGTGATCAGAGGGCGCCGCAGCTTCCAGGCCATGTGCTCGACAAAACGCGTCTTGCCGCAACCGGTGGGGCCTTTGAGCATCACGGCCAGCCGCAGGGCGTGGCAGTGCTCGAAGACGGCCACTTCCGAACCCGAGGACAGGTAATACGGCTCGCTGGCGGGCAACCGCTCGGGCCCGTCCAGCGGGCCAACGGTGTGGAGCAGCGCAGCAGCCAAGGGGTTGCTCACGAGGTGGACAAGACCGGCTCGGTGGCAGAGCGTGGCGCAGTGGTGTCCGCCACGACATCAAAGCGGGGCGCATGGCGGAAGAAGTCGTAGATGAACAGTCCCACGCCGATCGCGAACAGCGACCCGGTGGCGATCAACATCACGAAGTGCACCTGTATCTTCAACTGCGCGTCGAGATAGCCCATGCCCATGATGCGCTCCAGGTAGACCTGCGCGATGCCGGCGGTGGCGAACGACAACGTCATGCCGAACATACCGCCAATCTGCATCCAGAACGCCCAGTAACCCAGGCTGCTGCCTTGCTCGCTGCGCCCCGGCGCCATCGCCGGCAGCGCATAGGTGATCATCGCCAGCACGATCATGGCGTAGGCCCCGTAGAAGGCCGCGTGTCCGTGCATCGCGGTGATCAGCGTGCCGTGGGTCCACTTGTTGACGTCGGGGAACGTGTGGGCCAGACCCAGCAGACCGGCGCCGAACAAGGTGAACAGCGCGCTGCCGATGGTCCAGTGCAGGGCCAGCGTGTTGGGGTGCGAAAAGCCCGCTCGGCGCATGGCCGAATACGCGAACATCGCCATGCCAACGAGCGCCGCTGGCTCCAGTGCGCTGAAGATGCCGCCGATGGGCAACCAGTACGAAGGAACGCCGACCCAGTAGTAGTGGTGCGCCGTGCCCAGAATGCCGGCGATGAAGACCAGGCCCACGATCACGTACAGCCACTTCTCCATGACCTCCCGGTCAGCGCCGGACAGGCGGATCAGCAGGTAGGCCAGGAAGCCGCCCTGGATCATCACCCACACGCCCTCGACCCAGAGGTGGATCGTCCACCAGCGGTAGTAGATGGACACGGTGTAGTTCTCGTACTCCAGCAGCGCGGGCAGGTACAGCAACGCGGCCAGACCGAGGCCGAGCACCAGCACGCCTTCGGTGGTGGTGAAGCGCTTGGAGCGCCAGATCGTCATGCCGATGTTGTAGAGAAAGATCAGCATGCAGATCACGATCACGATCTTGTGCGGCAGGGGCTGTTCCAGCAGCTTGTTGCCGGTGCCGTAGCGAAACAGATAGCCCACCACGGCGGTCACGCCCATCAAGGTCCACAGGACCAGTTGCACGTAGGCGAGCTTGGTGCTGTAGAGCTCGGTGCGCGATTCGTCGGGCACCATCCAGTAGGTCGCGCCCATGAAGCCGGTCAGCACCCACACGATCAGCAGGTTGGTGTGGATCACCTTGGTCACATCGAACGGCAGGATGTTCAGCAGCGGATCGGGGCCGAGGTACTTGGTGGCCGACAGCAGCCCGAACACCAGCTGCAGCCCGAACAACACCATGGCCACGGCGAAATACCAGTAGGCAACCGATTGAGACCTGTAGCGCATGTCGAAACTCCTTCAGGGGTGGCGGCGGTGGCCCGCTGCCTGTGTGGGCTGGACGGCTTCGAAGCCCGTTACTTGAAGGTCGCCAGGTAGGCCGCGAGGTGGCCGACCTGCTCGGGTGTCAGGTCCTTTTCGTAGGTGTTCGGCATGAACGAGACCCCGTTGGCCGAGTACATCGCGCCCGCGACCAGGTGCGCGCTGGGTCGGGTGATGGATTCCCGGATGAAGGTCTCCAGATCGGTGGCGGAGCCCTTGTAGCCCGGAGACGCCAACGTCTGTTGCGTGCGTGTGGCGATGCCGGCCAGCGATGGGCCCGCCATGTCGGCGCCGGCCGTGAGGGAATGGCAGGCGGTGCAGGCGGGTGCGGCGGTCCGGAACACGCGCTCCCCGAGGATCACCGGATCTTTGTCGGACACCGCTGCGGTGGATGTCGCTGCGGCTGCGGGCACCGGGGCGTTCCCTGCCGTTGCGCCCAGGCCGGTGACCATGATCGGCCGCGGTGGCCAGCCCTGGTTGTCCACCTTGCTCACCCAGTCCAGAAACGCGATCAGACCGTCAATGTCGGCATCGCTCAGATTCTGCTGGGGCATCAGCCTGCGATGGCGTTGCTCGTCGTAGAACTTCGAGGGATCTTTCAGGAAGGCTCGCAGGTAGGGCGCGCCGCGCTGTTGCGCGATCTTGGTGAGGTCGGGTGCGTAGTACGCACCTTCACCGAACAGGGTGTGGCAGTTGATGCAGTTGTTCTTGTGCCAGACGTTCTTGCCCAGAGTGACCGCGGGCGTGATGTTCTGCGCGTTCGTCAGTTTTGGAAACTGGCGATGGCTGTCGACGGTAAGACCCAGAAAGATCAGCGTGGCGAGCAGGGTTGAGCCGATCGCGAAGTAACGTGCCTGACGCTTGTTCATAGGTGTGCACCGGCGTCAGACGCTGATGCCCGTCCAGTAAATGACGCTGATGGTGGCTGCGTACACGATGCCGGCGACCATCAAACCGAGCACGACATGGCTGAACACCTTGAGACTTCGGTACGCGGTCATGGGCAGCACCTCGACGGTTGCGTCGGCGTTTTCCCAAGAGCGAGAAAAGCAGGCAGACGGTGCATGTTGACGAGTCCGCCTTGCTCGGTCCGTACGGAAGCGTACTTAGTGGCGCTGTGCCTCATCGCTTCAGCTCGCCGAGTTTCGATTCGATGTGGCTCCACTCGTCGGCATCCGGCAGTGGCAGCTTGGTGCGGACGATGGGTTTCCATTCGCGCGCCAGCTCGGCATTCAGGGCCGTGAAGTGCAGTTGATGGCCCGGCACATCTTCCTCGGCATAGATGGCATTGACGGGGCACTCCGGGACACACACGGCGCAGTCGATGCAGTCGTCGGGATCGATGACGAGGAAGTTCGGCCCTTCGCGAAAGGCGTCGACCGGGCACACGTCAACGCAGTCGGTGTACTTGCAGCGTATGCACGCTTCGGTGACAACAAAGGTCATGGCGGCTCAGCCGTCCTTGCCGTCGAGACGGGGCGCGACCAGCCAGGGCGCAAAGACCAGCAGGTACAGCGCGAATGCCAGGCCCCAGGCCAAGGCAGCGGCCACCAGCCAGATGACGAGGTGCTGCGGCGCCAGCAGCGGCAGCAGGACCCGGGCCACGGCCGCGCCGGCCACCAGCAGGTAGGCGGCCACCTCAAGGCGCGACACCTGCAGCGCCCGCCCGGTGTGACCGCGTGCGGTGCGGGTGATCATGCCGATGATGAGCCCGCCGGTGGCGCCCACCGCCAGCGCGTGGATGCCGGACGAAACGCCCACCAGGCCGAGCTGCGACAGCGCGAGCAGCACCAGGCCGACGGGCAGCCAGGCATACGCGAGGTGCAGCACCCACAGGATGGGGCGCGAGCGCGTGCGAACCGGCTTCCAGCGCCACAGGCGCTGGGCATGCAGCAAGGCAGCGGCACCGAGAACAATGGCGGTGAACACGTTGGGCGGTGCCAGCACCCACAGGGCCAGCGCCAGGGCCGTGGTGCCGAGCGTGACCTGCTCGAGCAGCGGGGGCACCTGCAATCTCACGCCGGGCAGCGCCGACAGGGTGAACGCCGGGATCACACGCCCGGCGATCACGCACTCGATCATCACGACCAGCGCCAGCCCCGCGTGCAGGGCACGGACCGGTGCGATGTCGAGGACACCGCTCACGGCCGCGTGAAACGCCGCGTTGGCCAGGGCCAGCAGCAACAGGATGGCGCCGAGTGGCAGGTTGCGCCGGTTGCCGGCGCGCAAGAGCACGCGGATGAGGACGGCCGCCACCAGCGGCAACAGCAGCAGGTCCAGCAACGCGTAGACCACATAGGGCGCGAACACGGCCGCGAGCCGGGCGGCCAGCCACAGCCCGGCGAGTGCGGCCAGCACGGCGCCGCGCGGCGTGTCCAGGCCGGTCCATGCTTTGCCTGCCGTCAGCAGAAAGCCCACGATCACGGCCCCGGTGAAGCCGAACAACATTTCATGGGCGTGCCAGAGCACGGGTGAGACCGTCAGAGCCAAAGACACCCGACCCAGCAGAAGCGCGATCCACAGCGGGATGGCCAGCATGCTGTAGGCGGCGGCGCCCAGGTAAAACGGACGGAAGCCGAGCCGCAGCAGTGGCCACCCGTGGGGCGAGGGCGCGGGGGCTGGCGCGTTGGCGGTGAGCATTGCGAGGGGAGTCGTCATGGGAGGCACAAGCTTCGGATCGGTGCGTATCCCAGGAGCGGGATAAACATTCATTTGAAGTGCATCTTAAAGAGATCCGCTTGTGAAAGCAACACGTCACGGCGTGAATGTCAGCGCATCGGTCCAGTTCGGCAGGTGTTCACGCAAGATGCGAATCGCCGGCGCCTCCTGACGCTTGGCCAGGGTGACCAGCCCGAAGCGCGCCGTGGCGTCCAGGCCGGGTGACACATCCAGGCGGACCAGATCCGCCGCCACAGCATGGACGGTGAGCAAGACGGCGTTGCTGCGCCGGGCCACTTCAACGATGCTCATCGTCTCGTCACAGCGCAGGGTGACCATGTCGTCCGGGTTGGCTTGCGGGCCGTAGCGGGCAATCAGGATGCGCGCGACTTCGTCGCTCAAGGGTGTGGATGCCACCGGATAGGCCATCACGTCCTCAATACTGACCGGACCGCTGCGTAGTGCCATGGGGTGGTCCGGTCGCACCAGAAAACCGGCGGTCAGCTCAAAGGCCAGCGACACCTTCAGTTCGGCTGAAGGGCGCATGTCCCGGATGTCCACGATCGCAGCGTCCAGATGCTGTTCGCGCAACGCATTGAGCAGCACGGCGGTTCTGCCACGCGAGATGTGAACCTGAAGCCGGGGGTGGTGCTCCGCCATGTGCAGCATCAGTGGTGTGCTCAGGAGCGCGCCCGGTGCTGAACTCAGACCCACGCGGAGTTGGCCGATGAGCCCCGCGTGCAGCCCCTGGCCAGCTTGTTTGAGTGCCTCGGCGTCGCTCACCAGTCGTCGTGCTCGCGCCAGCACCTCGTCGCCGAACGGGGTCAGTGAAATGCGCCGCCCCAGGCGGTCAAACAAGGCGCCGCCCAGCTCCTCCTCCAGCGCGTGAATGCTGCGGGTGAGAGCGGGCTGGGTCAGAAACAGGACCGCCGATGCCTGCACGAACGAGCCCACGTCGGCCAAAACCACAAAGTGCCTCAGCTGCACCAGCGTCATGTCGGATCTCCACTGAAAGTTATTGATCGTTGATCTGCAATGCATTGGACTTTAATTCCAACGCTTTCTAGCATGCAACAAAGTTCATGAAACTGGTCGCCAGCGGCACTTGAATGCCGCTTTGCACAACCCACCGGAGTGTCTGCCTTGGAACGTCTCAGCGATTTCGCGGTTCAGGAGTTCGTCGCACTGCGGCGCGACATCCATCGCCATCCCGAGTTGGCCTTCGACGAGCACCGCACCAGCGCCCTGGTGGCTCAGAAGCTGCAGGCCTGGGGTTACGCGGTCACCACCGGCCTGGGCGGCACCGGGGTGGTGGGGCAACTGCGCCGCGGCAACTCGAGACGCGCCATTGGCCTGCGCGCGGACATGGACGCGCTGCCCATCGTCGAAGACAGCGGCGCGGACTGGACCAGTTGCCACCACGGTGTGATGCACGCCTGCGGTCACGACGGCCACACCGCCATGCTGCTGGCCGCCGCGCAGCACCTGGCCACCCGGGGCACCTTCGACGGCACGCTCAACCTGATCTTCCAGCCCGCCGAAGAAGGCGGTGGCGGAGCCGTGAAGATGATGGAGGACGGCCTGTTCGAGCGCTTCCCGTGCGATGCCATCTTTGCCATGCACAACATGCCCGGCTTCGCGCAGGGCCAGTTGGTGTTCCGCAGTGGCCCGACCATGGCATCGTCCGACTACGCCACGGTGACGCTGCACGGTGTGGGTGGCCACGGCGCCATGCCCCACAAAGCCACCGACGTGGTGGTGGCGGCGGCCTCCATCGTCATGGCATTGCAGACCGTCGTCTCGCGCCATGTGGACCCGATGCAGCCGGCCGTGGTCACCGTGGGCGCCGTGCACGCGGGCCAGGCCAACAACGTGATCCCGGCCTCGGCCCGGCTGGAGCTCAGCGTGCGCGCGCTGGACCCGCAGGTGCGTCGCAGCGTCGAGCAGCGCATCCGCGAACTGGTCCGCCTGCAGGCCGACAGTTTCGGTGTTCGCGCAGAGCTGGACTGGCGCCCGGGTTACGCGGTGCTGGTCAACGACGCGCGACAGACCGAGCTCGCACTCGCAGTGGCTCAGGCCCACTTCCCGCCCGAACAGGTGGTGGCCCAGGGTCCCATGCTCACCGGCAGCGAAGACTTCGCCTTCATGCTCGAACGCGTGCCGGGCAGCTACCTGTTCATCGGCAACGGCACCGGCCAGGAGCCCGGCGCCTGCATGGTGCACAACCCGGCCTACGACTTCAACGATCACAACATCGCCACCGGCTCCGCCTACTGGATTGCGCTGGTCGGTGAACTGCTTTCCCCCACCCACCCCTGAACCCCATTGGAGACAACCATGACCAGCCCCTTCAAGACCTTGATGACCGCTGCGGCCATCGCCCTGGCCAGCCTGTCGAGCCTGGCGCAGGCGCAGAGTTACCCCACGCGCCCGGTGACGCTGATGGTTCCTTATCCGGCGGGTGGCTTGTCGGACGTGATCGCGCGTTCGGTCAACAACACGCTGGGCAAACAACTGGGCCAGCCGGTGGTGATCGAAAACCTGGGTGGCGCCAGCGGGTCCATCGCGGCGCAGAAAGTGCTCAACGGTTCCAGCGACGGCTACACGGTGTTCCAGGGTTCGCCCAACGAACTCATCCTGGCCCCGCTGGCCATCGCCTCCATCAAGTTCAAGAGCGAAGACTTCCGCCTGGTGCAGATGATCGCCACCGCGCAGATCGCCTTTCTGGCCCGCAAGGACTTCCCTGCAAACACCGTGGACGAGTTCCTGGACCAGGCCCGCAAGGCAGCTCAACAGGGCCGGCCCCTGACCTTCGCCAGCGTAGGCCCGGGCTCGTTCTACCACCTGCTCGGCGAGCACCTGTCCAAGGTCACCGGCATTCCCATGGTCCACGTGCCGTACAAGGGCGCGGCACCGGCCGAGCAGGACCTGCTGGCCAGCCAGGTCGACTTTTTCCTGGCGCCCTACGGCAAGAAGTACGACGACATGCACAAGAGCGGTCGCGTCAAGGTGCTGGCCATGCTCAACAGCGAACGGCTGGAGAGCGTGAAGAACTACCCCGCCATCACCGAGAGCACGCAGCTCAAGGACTTCACCTTCAACATCTGGACCGGTTACTTCGTGAAGAAGGACACCCCGGAGCCCGTGGTGAACGCGCTGCACAAGGCCATCACCGAGACGCTGGCCGATCCGGGGGTGCACCAGGCGCTGGAAGCCAACAGCCAGCTGCTGGCCAAACCACTGTCATTGAAAGCGGTGGACAAGGCTTACGCCGACGGCATCCAGCAGTTCCGAGCCATCGCGAAGTCCATCCAGCTGCAGGCACAATAAGGGCCTCAACACGTCGACCGGGAGAGACTGGCTTGCAAGACAAGCCGGCGCCGAAGGAGCAACCGCCCCGGAAACTCTCAGGCAAAAGGACCGGTCGACACGCAACACACTCTGAAGAGTGGTCGGGATTCGTCCCCCGGCCCACCGCAGGAGCAAGCCAGCCCCATGGGCCGGTGAATCTCTCAGGTCACAAACAGAGGGGGTCATGATCCGCACACGGTGTGCGGGTCGTGTCCTTCATTGTTTGACGACTTCGAAAGCGAGATTCCCGTGGCACACCTCATCGTCATCGGCGGCGGCATCACCGGCGTCACCAGCGCCTACGCCCTGGCCCGTCAGGGCCACCAGGTCACCCTCATTGAAAAGCACCGCTACGCGGGCATGGAAACCAGCCATGCCAACGGCGGTCAGCTCTCGGCCTCCAACGCCGAGGTCTGGACCCATCCCTCCACCCTTCTCAAAGGGCTGAAGTGGATGTTCAAGGCGGACGCGCCGCTGCTGGTCAACCCCACGCCCAGCTGGCACAAGCTCAGCTGGTTCGCCGAGTTCGTGGGCTCCATCCCGAAGTACCGCAGCAACACCGTGGCCACCACGCGCCTGGCCATTGCGGCGCGCGAGCATCTGTTCGGCTGGGCGCAGGCCGAGGGTATCGACTTTGATCTGAAGCAGCAGGGCATCCTGCACATCTACCGCGACCGGGCCGGTTTCGAGCATGCGGGGAAGGTTTCCGAGTTGTTGGCCGAAGGCGGTCTGCCGCGCCGCGCCGTCACGCCTGAGGAGATGCGCGACATCGAACCCACCCTGCAGGGCAACTACTTCGGCGGCTACTACACCGAGAGCGACAGCACCGGCGACATCCACAAATTCACCCATGGTCTGAGCCTGGCCTGTGCTCGCCTGGGCGTGACGCTCCTGACCGGCCAGACGGTTGCCCGTGTGCGCAGCACCGGCACCAGCGCGCAGGTGACGCTGGCCGACGGGGAGGTGGTGAACGCCGACGCCGTGGTGATCAGTGCGGGCGTGCACAGCCGTGCACTCGGCGCCCAGCTCGGCGACCGGCTCAACGTGTATCCGGTCAAGGGTTACTCCATCACCGTGATGCTCAACGACGAACAGAGTCAGGCCGCCGCGCCGCAGGTGAGCCTGCTGGACGACGAGACCAAGCTGGTCACCAGCCGGCTTGGGGTGGATCGCTTCCGCGTGGCCGGCACGGCCGAATTCAATGGCATCAACCATGACATCCGTGCCGACCGCATCCGACCCTTGGTGAACTGGGTGAACCAGTGCTTCCCTGGCGTCAGCACGCGGCGGGTGGAGCCTTGGGCCGGCCTGCGTCCCATGATGCCCAACATGATGCCGCGCGTGGGTGCAGGCTGCCGGCCCAACGTGTTCTACAACACCGGCCACGGCCACTTGGGCTGGACGCTGTCGGCCATCACGGCGCACCAGCTCGGCGAGCATGTGGGGCAGTGGGAGCGGACGCGGGCACCCATGTTGATGCCTGTGGCAGCCGCTGTTTGACGGTGGTGCCCTGCTCCTCGCCGGCTTCTGTTTTCGTCCATGCCGCAGCTGTCGCTGAACCCAGGCTTTGCGCTCAAGGCAGAAAGACGAACGAAGGCAAGGCGCTGAACAACACCGCAACCGTGGCAATGGCCATAGCGCCCAGCGCGAAGTGGTAGTTCCAGTCCGGGAGTCCGCCAACAGCGTGTTGGGCTTTCACTCGCACGAAGTGCACACCCACTGCAAGCAACGCGATGGCGGTGGCCCCCCAGGCCACCGCGTTGGCGGTCCAATGGTGCGGCCAGATCTCGCTCGCTCCCCAGATCACCATGAAGTGCACGAACCAGATCACGAAAGCCGTCACCATCGGCCGCCAGCTCGTTTGCTTCAGCGCTTTCACAAGCCGCCCCATGGCAACAACCGCGGCAGCAGCAGGCCGGCGGCACCCTCGAGCGCGGCGTAGATGAAGAGGATGCGCAGCGCCTCCAGCGTCTTGTTGGCCGGGGCTGGCGCAAGACCGCGCATCCAGCGTGCCAGGTAGTAGAAAGCCGACAACACGACCGCGAGCACGATGGTTCCGTGCCACGCCAACATGGCAAAGATCGTCGCGCCCTGCCCGCTGGCATCCCCACGCAGCCCGGCGTTCCACCAGTCGAGACCGTCCACCGCCAGCGCAGCCACCAGGCACACCATGCTCAGCGTCATCGTCCCGGCGCTGAGCCCGCTGCCGCGCTTGAACCTCGCCATCAACGGCCGGGCCGCGAAGGCCAGGCCCGCCGATGCACCCAGGAGCAGCGTGCCGGGCACCAAGGCGCCACGTGGCGCGGCGACCTTCCACCAGTCGGGATGGGCACCGAACAGGTACAGGTATGAAAACATCGACATCAGAAAGATCATCCCGAGGACGACGACCAGCAGCACCGCGGCCCACCAGCCGTGCGATGGCGGGCCGGTCACATAGGTCGGCAGGATGATGCCAGCGCCCGCGTCGACCTGCTTCTGCGGGATGTGTCGGTCGTTGCTCCAGACCCACCGCATCACGCACACGACGGTCAGCACGCCGCAGATCGCGCTCAGTGTCATGGCCTTCACCGTCAGCAGCAGGAAGAAGCCCGCGGTGAAGAGCGCCGCCAGCAGCGGCCACCAGGAAGGCCCCGGCATGATCTGCACGTACTGCGGCTCCGCGCGCGAGCTGCTCGTGATCAGCGTCTCACGCGCGCCGGTGGCGGTGCCGGGCAGGAAGTAGCGCCCGGCCTCGACGTCCTGGCGCAACCGGGGATCGGCCCACAAGGGCTCGAGGTCATGGACGACAGGGATCGAACGTATCCCGTAATTGCCGGTGGCCAGCCACTCCAGCGTGCCGCCCTTGTACACGTTGCGGGCGTCCCCCCCGACATTGCCCTGGCGACCGTAGCAGTGGATGGCGTCGATCAGGAACAGCAGCACCCCGGCCGCCATGATGAAGGCGCCCACGGTCGAGATCAGGTTCGGCACCTCCATGGCCCGGCCTGGCAGGTAGGTGTCGACGCGCCTGGGCATGCCCATCAGCCCGCTCAGGTGCATGGGCAGGAAGCAGACATGCACGCCGATGAAATTGAGCCAGAAGACCCAGCGCCCCACGCGCTCCGACAGCTGCTGGCCGTTGATCATCGGCGTCCAGTAATAGAACCCGGCGAACAGCGGGAACACCATGCTGCCGATCAGCACGTAATGAAAGTGCGCGACGACGAAGTAGGTGTCGTGGGCCTGGCCGTCGAAAGCGACCATGCCCACCATCACGCCGGTGAGGCCACCCATCACGAAGATGAGGATGCCGCCGACCAGAAAAAGCGACGGCACGTTGCGCTGGACCTTGCCTGAAGCAAGCGTGGCGATCCAGGCGAACACCTGGGCGCCCGCCGGAATGGCCACCGCCATCGACGCCGCGGAGAAGTAGCCGGCCGACAACCCGGGCAGGCCCACCGTGAACATGTGGTGTGCCCAGACCCCGAAGCTGATGAAACCGGTGGCGATCAACGCCAGCACGACGATCTCGTGGCCCACCAGCGGCTTCTGCGCGACCGTGACGATCATTGCCGACACCATTGCCGAGGCCGGGATGAAGATGATGTAGACGTCGGGGTGGCCGAAGAACCAGAACAGGTGCTGGTACAGCAGCGGATCGCCGCCGCGCGTGGCGTCGAACAGCGGCCAGTTGAAGGCGCGCTCGAGTTCCAGCAGGAAGGTCACCATGATCATCGCCGGGAAGGCCAGGATGATCATCACGCCGAAGATCAGCACCGCCCACGCATAGATCGGCATCTTCGCCAGCGTCATGCCGGGGGCGCGTGTGCGCAGCACGCCCACGATGAGTTCGATGGCGCCGGCAATCGCGCTGATCTCGATGAAGCCGATGCCCAGCAGCCAGAAGTCGGCGTTGATGCCCTTGGCGTAGACCCCCGAGCTGAGCGGCGGGTACATGAACCAGCCACCGCTGGGTGCCAGGCTGAAAAAGATCGAGCAGAAGAAGACGACACCGCCGATCAGGTAGGCCCAGTACGAGTAGGCCGACAGCCGCGGGAACGGCAGGTCGCGCGCCGCGATCATCTGCGGCAGCAGCAGCACGGCAATGGCCTCGACGGCCGGCACGGCGAACAGGAACATCATCACCGAGCCGTGCATCGTGAACAGCTGGTTGTAGGTCTCCTGCGGCACGATGCCCGCCAGCGGCGCGGCCAGCTGCACGCGCATCACCAGCGAGAGGATGCCGGCGGCGACGAAGAAACCGAAGGCCGTGACGATGAACAGGAAGCCGATGAAGTTGTTGTTGACGGCGCTGAAGGCTCGCCACCCGGTCGGCGTTTCCCAGACCTTCTTCAGGGCCTCGAATTCGCCTGGCGGCCTGTTGCCTTGGGTGGGGAATCGCTCGTAGAGCGTCGTGTCGAAGCCGGTCTCCGACGGCTGGGTTGCTGCATCGCGGACGGCACCCGCCACGCCCGGGGGGGCGCTGCGCGTCACTTCAACGACTCCATGTAGGCGGCCAATGCGTTGAGTTCGGCGGCCTCCAGCGAGCGGTAGGCAGGCATGCGGTTGTTGGGCTTGATCGACTGGCTGTCGCCGATCCAGCCGATCAGCGTGCCGCGGGTGTTGGGCAAGATGCCGGCGCCCAAGGACTGACGCGAGCCGATGTGCGTCAGGTCGGGGCCTGACAGACCCTGCGCGGAGGTGCCAGCGATGCGGTGGCAGGCAGCGCAGCCGGCCTCGCCGAAGAGCTTTCTGCCGCGCGCCACTTCGTCGTTTTCAGGTGCCGCAGCCGCGGCAGGCGGTGGACGCTGGCGCGCAAGCCGCGCATCGTGCCAGCGCTGCCAGTCGGCGGGCTCGTGCGCCACGACCACGAAACCCATCAGCGCGTGTGCCCCGCCGCAGAATTCGGCACATTGCCCGCCGTAGACGCCCACCTTGTCGGCCTGCAGCTTGAGCCGGTTGGTGCGGCCCGGGATCATGTCCATCTTGCCGCCCAGCTTGGGCACCCAGAAGCTGTGGATCACGTCTTCGGAAACCATGTCGATGACGACAGGGCGGCCGACCGGAATGTGCAGTTCATTGGCATCGGCATGGGTCTCGTTGCCCGCCGCATCGAGGTAGGACACGCGCCACCAGTAGATGTTGCCGGACACCCGCATGCGCAGCTCGTCGCCCTGGATCGTCGTCATGCCGGCGACCATCGTCGTGCCCCAGGCCAGCAGCAGGAAGAGCACGCCGGCCGGCACGATCAACCCGAACCATTTGACGACGCCCTCGCCGCCGAGCCTGGCGCGCAGCGCGTCGCTGCCGTACAGCGCCACCCACATGGCCGCGCAGACCAGCACAAAGATCAGCGTGACGAGTGCGATCAGCACCCAGGTGAGCGAAGTGACCGTGTTCGAGAACGGGCCGTGCGGATCGAGCACGGGCGGGGGCCAGCCGCTCAAGGCCTCAGCGAGGTTTGAGCGTGAGGAGGTAGGCTGTGACATCGCGGGCTTCCTGGTCAGTCATCGAGATGGCCGGCATGGCCGTCCCGGGCACCAGCCCGGGGGCGTTTCTGACGAACTGCATCAACACGCCGGGCTGGTTCGGCAGCCGCCCGGCAATCAGACCCTGTCGGGCGAAATCTTCCATAGACGGCCCCAGCCCGCCGCGCGGCCACTTCACATCGGGGAAGGTGTGACAGGCCACGCAGCCCTTGTCGGTGACGAGCAGCCGACCTTTTGCGGCGTCGGCGTCGCGCAGCGTCGGCGTGCGGTCGGGCGGGCCATCGCAGGCCACGAGGCTGAAGCAGGCCAGCACCAGCCAGCGGCCAGAAAGGCCCCTCGGTGCACTGCCGGGCCCCGGCATGAACGATGATCTAGATTCCATGCGCAAACACCCGTCGCTGCACGAACACGGGCCCGCGAACTTCGGCGGCCTGTTGCTGGCCCTGTGCGCCATGGGTCTGACGACGGCGTGCACCGATCGCATGGACAGCAGTGACGACCGCTTCAGTCGCAGCGGCGAGCTCATCGCGATGAGCGGCGGCGAAGGTGGCGCACGCTACGCCTGCGGGACTTGCCACGGCGTGCGTGGCGAGGGCAACGGGTTCGACGCGCCGCGGCTGGCTGGCCTGCCGGCGGGTTACCTGCAAAAGCAGATGGAAGACTACGCCACAGGCTTGCGGCCGCACGAGGTGATGCGCGACGTGGCGCGCTTTCTCGACAGCCATGAGCGCGTGCGGGTGGCCAACCACTACGCTGCGCTGCCGCCGCAGGCCTTGTCGCCCGTCACCGACGAAACCATCGCTGCGGCGACGCCGAGGCTGTACGCCCGCGCGTGCCAACAGTGCCATGGCGTCGACGGTGTGGGCACCGCGAACGGGCCGCCGCTGAACGCCCAGCCGGCCTTCTACCTGATCCAGCAATTGCAGGACTGGCAGGTGTCGAAGAGGCGCAATGACGGCAATCATGTGATGTTGAAGGTGGCGCAGGAGCTCAAGCCCGAGGAGGTCAGGCAACTGAGCCTTTATCTGGCGGGGATCCCACCACGCCCGGCGAGTCCGGTCCGTTGAGGTCGAACATCGAAGGCAGGACGCGGTCCCGTTTGACCACGTAGTGCAGCACGGCCGCCCCGGCATGGCCGGGAATGATGAGCGCCGTGATCCACACGATGTAGAAGTGGGTCGTCGCGGCCCACTGCATCAGGCGGTGCTGCAGGCCCTCGGACAACTGATCGAAAGGCAGGTTGGGAAACGGGATCACGCCTGCAACCGACAACGGCAGATCACTGGGCAAGGTGGACCACATGACCCAGCCGCTGATGGGCAAAGCGAAGAAGCTGAAATAGAACCAGGTTTGCAGCAGACGGCTGGCCTTGCCTGCCAACGAGGCCTCGTCGACGGTGTCGGGTCCGCTGAGCTGGCTGTGCCAGAAGATGCGCAACGTGCCCAGCAGCATGATCGTGAGGCCGATCTGCGTGTGAGTTTGATAACCGACGTACTTGTCGCCTCCCACCGGTTGCCATCCCAGGTACCACCCATGCGCCAGCTGGAAGATCATGAGCGCCGCCATCACCCAGTGGAAAGTGACGCCAATCGGCGAGTACAGGCCGCGCCGGTGGTAGCCCTCGGCCCATTCGATGGCGGCAATGAGGTTCATGCGGGGTCGGCGCGCAAGCCGCGCGCACGTTCAGCGTCCAGCCAGCGCCAGCCGATCCACATGGCCACAGCCAGGTAGGCGATGCTGCCCGGCGCCCACATCGTGATGCCGGCGAGTTGCTGGTCTTGCAGCGGCGAAACACCCCAGCTCAGGGTGGACGCGAAGTGCGGGGCATACAGCGGCCGCGCGGCGAAGGTGATCAACGCGCCCAGCAGTCCCATCAACACCGTCGTGACCAGGATGGCGCCCATGGCCGCAGTCGGGCCCGATCTGCGCACCGCGATCCAGAAACCCATCGCGCTGGCCAGCAGCGTGAACTGCATCAGCGCGTAGATCAGGTCCGACGACAGGGCTGCCGCGTAGGGGGCCGGCGCATGCCAGGTCCAGAACACCATGGCGGCGATGGCCGTGGCGCTCCACAGCGGCGTCGGCAGCCTCCGAAGCCAGGGTTCCAACCCGAATACCAGCAACGGCGCCATCACCAGCACGAGCGCGAGGTGATGGATCACGCGCACCGTGAAGAATGCCGAGCTCAGGGCACACAGCGGTGACACATAGAGAACGACCGTGAGGGCCCACGCGCAACGCAGGCTCAGGAGCCGCCTGGGCGTGACGTCTTGACCCACCGACACGCGCCACAGCGCCAGCGCAAGCAGCAACAGGACTGCCCCGAGCACCGGATCGACATTCCACCGGCTCAGCCAGATCTCCGGGCCGGGCGCCTCGCCGCAGTACGGGACCCACCTCCTCAGTTCGTCCATGGCATGTTTCTCCACGTTGGGCGCACGCCCGGTCCAGGGCGGCGACTCCCATTGGCATCACATCACGGAGAGACAAACGCGCACTGTTCGGTGGCGAACAGACGCCTCTTTTGCAATGGCGATCATGGCTGTTCCCCAGCTGTGTGTGAACACCCGAATGCATGCCATCTTCGCCTTGACCTCCGTGCCGCTGTTCCTGGGCGCGTTGCTCAGCGACTGGGCCTACTTCAGCAGCCACGAGATCCAGTGGGTCAACTTTGCCGCGTGGTTGATCGCAGGAGGCTTGCTGATTGCGGGCCCGGCGCTGCTGTGGGGTGGAGTGGATGTGCTGCGCTCGTCGGCCAACCGCCATCGTCCAGGCCTGATCTATCTGACGCTGCTGCTGGCGACCTTTGTTGTCGGCTTCATCAATGCCTTGGTCCACGGCAAGGATGGCTGGGCAGCAATGCCGACCGGATTGATCCTGTCGGCCGTGGTGGTGGTGCTCGCCGCGACGGCCAGCGCGATCGGGCTCGCAGGCTATTTGCGGAGGACGGCATGACGACGCGGGCCCGGTGGCTGGGCACCACGTTGGCCTTTGCAGTCTTGGCGGAGGCCGGCGCGAGCGGCGCACAGCCCGCCCATCCGGACCTCCCGCCTCCCCAGCGGGGCCTGCTGCCGAGCATGCGCATCGCAGAACCCGCAGCGTGGGGCGACCGCCGTCCCGCAGTGCCGCAAGGCTGGACGATCAAGTCCATCGCCACCGACCTGAAAGTCCCGCGGCAGACGCTGGTGCTGCCCAATGGCGACATCCTGGTGGCCGAGGGCAAGGGCGGGGGCGCCCCCGTCCTGAAGCCCAAGGATTACATCGCTGGCTTCATCAAGTCCAAGGGCAACACGTCCGTCAAAGGCGGCAACCAGCTGACCTTGTTGCGGGATGCCGATGGCGATGGCACCTACGAAGGCAGATGGGTCTACGCGAAAGACCTCGATGCACCGTACGGCCTGGCACTGGTTGGGAACAAGCTGTATGTCGCCAACCAGGATGCGCTGGTGCGCTTCGAGTACGTGGTCGGGCAGACCCAGGCCACGGCAGCGCCCGTGACGGTGACCAAGCTGCCTTCAGCGATCAACCACCACTGGACGAAGTCCCTCGCGGCCGATGCCGACGGCCGCTATCTCTACGTCGGCATCGGCTCCAACAGCAACATCGGAGAGCGCGGCATGGCGTTGGAGGAGAACCGAGCCGTGGTCTGGCAGGTCGACGCCAGCAGTGGCGCAACACGGACGTTCGCCACCGGCCTGCGCAATCCCACGGCGCTGGCGTTCGAGCCCGCCAGCCGTCAACTGTGGGCTGTGGTGAACGAGCGCGACGAACTCGGCCCCGACCTCGTGCCGGACTACCTCACTTCGGTGCGAGAAGGTGCGTTCTATGGCTGGCCCTACGCCTACTGGGGCCCCAACGTCGACCGCCGCGTGCAGCCCCAGGACGACAAACAAGTACAGGCAACAGTGCGCCCGGACTTCGCCCTGCCCTCGCACTCGGCGCCTCTGGGACTGTCCTTTGTGCAGCCGGGGTTCGCAGCGCCGTTTGCAGAAGGCGCTTTCATCGGTTTGCACGGCAGCTGGAACCGGGAGGTGCCTGTCGGCTACAAGGTGATCTTCGTGCCCTTCGCCAACGGCCGCCCCAGCGGGCCGCCGGTTGACTTCGTCACCGGCTTCCAGGTCGACGGCAAGACCATGGGCCGCCCGGTCGGCGTGACCGTGGACCCCAAGGGGGCATTGATCGTGGCCGACGATCTGTCCAACACGGTCTGGCGAGTAACGCCTGCGCGTTGAGGGGCAGACCCCGAGGCTCACTTTTTCCAAGCGTGGGTGCCAGCTTCGCGGCGCGGATGTTCATGGCAGCCACACAGAACTCGGCAGTTAAAGTCGGACCACTTCACGCACGAGTGACTGCGCCATCTCTTCCGTTCATGCGCAAACGCCTGGCGCCCTGCCCGCCAACAAAACGCTCCCGTCCGGCGTTGCCCTGAAATGGACCGCAGCTGGAACGGGTGAAAAACCGTTGGCCACCGATACCGTGCAGGTGCACTACCGCGGCCGATTGACCGACGGGAAAGAGTTCGACAGCTCGTTCAAACGCGGCGAACCCGCCACCTTCCCGCTCAACCGCGTCGTGCCCTGCTGGACGCAAGCTTTGCAGGAAATGAAAGTGGGCGACACCGCTGACGTGACCTGTCCACCGGCCACTGCTTACGGCGAGAGGGGCATTCCCGGCGTGATCCCGGGCAACAGCGTCCTGGAGTTTCAGGTGCAGCTGCTGGCGGTGACGAGGAAGTGATCGGGCTCCTAAGGCCTCACTCCGCCCATCGGCCATGCCGAGCTCAGACTCCACGCCGGCAACACCCATCAAGCGGGCGCACATGCGCCGCTTGCGCGACATCTACCGCTCTGCGGGTTGGCCATGTGCCGACATGCTGGAAGTGGAGCTGCTCGCCGCCGGCCTGCTTGAGCGGTGCTTCGGCAGCGCAGGGTCACGTAACGCTTCGATTGACGGAGGCCGGCATACAAGCGCTGGCCCAGGCCCATGCCGGGTTCCAGGCCGCACGGCATCCTCATGAAAACCTGGTCAAGCGTGTGGCCGACCAACTCGGACAGGATGGGCGCCTGGCCTGGCGCGGGTTGGTGCTGCGCGTGCCTCTGCCACGCGCGCTGCTCGAAGGCGATGGCAGCGTGCAGGCGGTTGATGCCTCGCCGACGGTTGAGGAAGTTTCACCACCGGGGGATGTGGCGAACACGCCTGGTGCGTGGCGATGCCCGATGTGTTCTCCATCCGCCGCAGTTCGGTCGAGGTCGAACGTGCGCTCGCGGCCCAGTGCCAAGGGAATCACCAGCAAGACGACGGTGTCGGTGCCCGCGTCATACTTCCGATATTCCAGAGTCATGGGGAACGTGCAAGCCCACTCCCTCCCACTTCGACGCGCATGAAAACGTTCCGTATCCAGATTGACGGCCAAGGGGTTGACGTCGTGGCCGACAGCGAGACCAGCGTGTTCACAGCGATGACACGCGCGGGAATTGCATGGCCGGTGTCCTGTCGCAACGGAACCTGCCGCACCTGCATTGCTCGCTTGCTGCAGGGGCAAGTGCGCTACGAAATTCCCTGGCCCGGCCTGAGCTCGGATGAAAAGGAGGAGGGCTATTGCCTGCCCTGCGTGGCCCGGCCAATGACGGATATTGTCATCGCCCAAGCCTGAACACCGATCCACGCAGTATGCGTCGGTCAGCCTTTGCTGCCCTGATGGCTGCAAGAGACGGTCTGCTGCCGTTCGACACCAAGCGGCGAAAGGCTGTTGATGGAGACCATCGCTGAAGTTGACCTCCAGCCAACAGAAGCGTCGAAGGGGTGGAGCCCTTCATAATCAAAACCTGCCCCCCGCCGCTTGTTCGAGATGCCGACCTTTGATCATGGATAAATTCTTGCTGCAGAAGCAGGTGCTGGAACGGCTCGCCGAAGACCTGCTGCAAACCGAACAGGCAGTGCGGGCGGCCTATGAAACGGCGACTCACGAAGAAAACATCGCCGAAAACAAATACGACACATTGGGACTCGAAGCCGCCTACCTGGCCACCGGCCAAGCTCGTCGCGCCGAAGCCATCCGCCAGGCGATGGCCAATTGGCGCCAATTCCGCCCGCGCCCCTACGACGCCAGCAAAGGTATACAGCTCGGCGCGCTGGTCTGCCTGGTCGATTCCGACGACAAGCAGCAACAGCTCTTTCTCGGTCCGGATGGGGGCAGCATGAGGCTGGTCAGCGGCGCTCAGTTCGTGCAGGTCATCAGCAGCGAAGCCCCTTTGGGCAGGGCCTTGCTGGGAAAATGCGAGGGTGATGAGGTGTCGATACAGGTCGCTCCAATCCGACAGCAGTTTGAGGTGCTGCGGGTTCATTGAGCAGCAAGCACGTTCACGCCGAATTGGCCGAGGTCAGCAGACGTGCAGTCGTCGTGGACGTACCGGCTGGCTGGCAACTTCAGCAGTACTCTGAAACCGGCCACTGGGTCCGAGATGCCACTGGTGCATGAATTGCTCTGGTGCATTTTAGAAATCAAGGACTTACAAGACCTCGTGCCATAGGGCCGGTCCGGTTCGGGTCAAAGTTGGTGCGACTGGCCTACTTCGCTGCCAAAGTTCTTGCGACTGTACTTCCGGCGTGTAGCCTCTTCCGTTCATCTCGACAATCAGGCTGCGACCGCTGCCTGACTTACACCAACCGGCCTCCACGAAACGCGGGGCGGTTCACTGCTGTGCAGCGATTGCCGCCGGTGGCGCAATCAACTTGCATCAGTACGGTCAATCCCGTACGCTGGCCCGACGTCCACGCGCAACACCCGAGCCCCTGCGGGCCGCCGGGCCGGCCTTCCGGGGACGCGCAAAGGAGACCCAGCCATGCCAAGCCGATCGAACGGCCTCGCGGCCGAAATGAAAGCAGTGCGAACGCTGGCGCTGGTGGGCGCCGCGGCCGCCGGCAAGAGTTCCCTCGCCGAGGCTTTGTTGTACAAGGCGGGGGCCATCGGAGCGTGCGGCAGCATCGAGCGCGGCAGCACCGTCAGCGACCACGACCCGCTGGAGCGCCGCATGCAGCACTCGCTCAACGCATCGGTGATGCACCTCACGCATGCCGGCACGCGCATCCACTTCATCGACACGCCCGGCGGCCCCGACTTCCTCGGCCAGAGCCTGCCGGCGCTGGCGGCGGTCGAGACGGCGGCGGTGGTCATCAATGCCGCCACCGGCATCGAGCCAATGACGGTGCGCATGATGGAGTACGCGGCCTCGCGCCACCTTGCCCGCATGATCATCGTCACCAAGATCGACGCGCAAGGCGTCTCGCTGGCGGGCCTGCTGGCCGACATCCAGGCCACCTTCGGCCGCGAATGCCTGCCGCTGAACCTGCCCGACGGCGTCGGCAGGCAGGTGATCGACTGCTTCTTCAACCGGTTCGGGCGCTCCGACTTCGGTCCCGTCGAAGCGGCACACCGCGCACTGGTCGAGCAGGTGGTCGAGGTCGACGCGGCCTTCGTCGACCGCTACCTCGAGGAAGGCGACGTGGACTCGGCGGAGCTGCACGCGCCGCTCGAGCAGGCGCTGCGCGAAGGCCACCTGATCCCGGTGTGCTTCGTCTCGTCGCGCAGCGGCGCCGGCGTGGCCGAGTTGCTGGATGTGATCGTCAAGCTCCTGCCCGACCCGACCGAGGGCAACCCGCCGGAATTCATCGTTGGCGAAGGTGCGCAAGCTCAGCCCATGAAGGCCCTGCCCGATCCGTCGCTGCACGTGCTGGCGCACGTGTTCAAGGTCACCATCGACCCCTATGTCGGCAAGATGGGCGTCTTCCGCGTGCATCAGGGCACAGTCACGCGCGACAGCCAGCTCTACATCGGCGACGGCCGCAAGCCCTTCAAGGTGGGGCACCTGCTCATGCTCCAGGGCAAGGACCATGTCGAGGTGTCGCGCGCGCTGCCCGGCGACATCGTGGCGGTGGCCAAGGTCGAGGAGATCCATTTCGATGCCGTGCTGCACGATGCGGCCGAAGACAGCCACGTGCATCTTGCGCCGCTGTCGTTCCCCGTACCGGTGTACGGCCTGGCCGTGGAGCCCAAGCGCCATGGCGACGAGCAGCGCGCCTGGGAGATCCTCGGCAAGCTCGCAGCCGAGGATCCGTGCCTGCGCATCGATCGCGTGGCCGCGACCAACGAGACGGTGCTCCACGGGCTCGGCGAGCTGCACCTGCGCATCGTGCTCGAACGCCTGCGCGAGGTGTACCGCTTCGAGGTCCAGACGCGGCCGCCGCGCATCGCCTACCGCGAGACCGTGACCGCGCCGGCCGAGGGCCACCACCGCCACAAGAAGCAGACCGGCGGAGCCGGCCAGTTCGCCGAAGTCTTCCTGCGCATCGAGCCGCTGGCGCGTGGTGCGGGTTTTGAATTCGCCGACGAAGTCAGGGGCGGTGCGATCCCGGGCCAGTTCATCCCCGCGGTCGAGAAGGGCGTGCGCGAAGTGTTGGCGTACGGCGCGATCGCCGGCTACCCCGTGGTCGACGTGCGCGTCGTGGTGTATGACGGCAAGCACCACAGCGTTGACAGCAAGGACATCGCCTTTGCGACCGCCGGTCGCAAAGCCTTCATGGCCGCGATCCGCGAGGCCCGGGCAGCCGTGCTCGAGCCGATCGTCCAGATCGAGATCGCCGTGCCCGAGCATTCCGTTGGCGACGTCACGAGCGACCTGTCGTCGCGGCGCGGCCTGGTCACCGGTACGTCGGCCCAGGGAGGCGGCACGGTGTCCATCGGTGGGCAGGTGCCCGAGGTCGAACTGGCCAACTACCAGTCGCGGCTCCATGCGATGACCAGCGGCCAGGGCCGATACACCATCGCGTTGTCACACTACGAAGCCGTGCCGCCGGCCGTTCAGCAGACGCTGATGGGCCAGTATCGGGTACGCGAAGAGGACTAGCGACCGCTGCCTGACATAAACCAACAGGCTTCCACTAAACGCGGGGCGGGTTCAGCGTGCAGCACTAGGTGGGCTACTCGGGACTCTCCGAAGATGCTGTGTTCGAAACGAACGCGTTGGCGGGTTATGTGATGAACGAAGCCATCGCCTTCGTACTGGCATGCAGTTCTATGCGCTGTGGGAAGCCTGCAGCCAAAACCAATTGCCACCGTCAGTTGTCAAAAACTTTGGCGAAATAGGGCAGTCGCAACAACTTGCGACCTCCAGTCGCAGCACTTTGGCGTCAGTTCCATTTAATGTGGCGCCCTACGGACCTACACGCTCAAACGTCGATATTCCCTGCCCGCAGCGCATTGGCCTCGATGAAGTCCCGGCGCGGCTCAACCTCATCGCCCATCAGCATCGTGAACACACGGTCGGCTTCGATCGCGTCGTCGATCTGCACGCGCAGCAGGCGGCGCACGGTGGGGTCCATGGTGGTTTCCCACAGCTGGGCGGGGTTCATCTCGCCCAGGCCTTTGTAGCGCTGGCGCGCGGTGGTGCGCTCGGCTTCGCTGATGAGCCAGCGCATGGCCACGCGGAAGTCGGCCACTTTTTCTTCCTTCTGCTTCTCGCCTTCACCGCGCATGACCTTGGCGCCGTCGCCGAGCAGGCCGCGGAAGGTTTCGGCGGCGGTGGCCAGCGCGGCGTAGTCGGCGCCGTGCACGAAGTCCTGCGTGAGCACGCTGCTCTTGA